>JAFNAQ010000007.1 GCA_017860275.1 Bacteroidota bacterium | reverse complement strand
GGGATTGTCAGTGACAAACCTGCGTATAAACTAGTCAATTACGACGAAGATGGGTTCTGGTCACGCCTAGATACATTCTATATTAACTACGATGACGACTTAAATATCTTGAGTACTGTAAGTCATAAAGAAGAGTTTGAGATTAAATTAGACGGTAAATTATATTCACTTAAGAAGGCTACGCATGAGAAATATGACGATCCAACAGACTCAAGTTCTTCGATTACGATTTTGGATTCGGTCTATTTGTTATGCTATAACCTTAAAACTCATACGCTAACTTCAAGAAACCTATCAAAAATACCTGTTTTTGACGATTGTAGGATGACTTATCTTAAGTCTAAAAACGTCTTTGCTATTATCTCAGGTCGAAAAGATTTCAGTAAAACAAGCATATATCATGCACGAAATCTTAGTCTTACAACTCTAGATACTGCGGGAAATATATTGAAGATTAAGGATCTTAATAAGTTATCCTCCGATTTTGGCATTGTAGAACAAGGTAATAAGATATTGATTAACGCATATTTATATGGTAATATTAGCAGATTATACATCATAGACAACGTTTCTTTGGATATAATCGACTCTATGAATATCTCTTCTGCTTCATCTTATAGAGTAATTAATGACAGTATTGTACTTGCAAGTGGCTTATCTGAATATGTAACCTATCTTAATACAAACGCAAAAACAATGGAATCACATAAGATAAGGAAAGATACTTGTTCTATATCATTTCAATATTCGGGTAGATTTGTGCAGCAAGACTATTTCTTAAACCTTAGAACTCTGGACTCAATCTTCACTTGTTATAATATATCTCGCTATATTCAAGTCTCAGATGATAAGTTTAATAGTCAGCCATTAGGCATAAAGATAGTCAATTTCAGCCATAATGGAGATGCAAACTTCTCGTATGTCTTTAATGATTTCGAGCCAAATGCAGTGAAATTACCTCGAGGCATAGCCTGCACACGAGATGGTGGGATAATAATAACGGTAGTTTCGAGCGTAGATAATAAGGATATGAGTTCTTATTTGCTTAAGTTTGACCCAAAAGGCAACATCTCTAAGGTCAAATCTCTTAAAAAATAATTATAGAAATAAGGTTTTTAGATAAAGAAAAAGCCGCTAAGGAGGTTTATTTCTTTATAATTCATAAATTAATATCGAAGTATTATGATTAAGAATGTTTCGTTTTTCGTTCTCGCTTTCTTTCTAAGTGCAGTGGCATTTGCTCAGATTAGCACTTTTGGGATTGTCAGTGACAAACCTGCGTATAAACTAGTCAATTACGACGAAGATGGGTTCTGGTCACGCCTAGATACATTCTATATTAACTACGATGACGACCTAAATATCTTGAGTACTGTAGCTCACAACGAAGAGTTTGAGATTAAATTAGACAATAAACTCTATTCACTTAAGTATGATTATCACACTACATACTATGAAATTAATGGCATAAATCTTGCGAAAAACATTATAGATTCTGCGTATTTGCTATGTTATGATATTGCTTCTCAAACTCTAAGTCATAAGAATTTACCTAACAAAGACGTGTATACTGAATGTAGAATGACATATTTGAAGTCGAAAAACGCCTTTGCTATTGCTTCAAATCGAATGGATAGTGCTTCAACTCAAGCAAATCCAATTAAGAAACTTTGTCTTTCGATAATAGATACTTCAGGAAATTTATTGAATTATAAGGAATATGAAAACGAGGCTCACGATTTATGTATTGCAGAACAGGGAAATAATATACTGATTGAGCCACTTACGCAGAATATTGATAGGAAATTATACTATATAAATAGCACTTCTCTTGATATATTTGACAGTATCAGTGTCGTTGAATTCGGAAGAATTAAGGTTGTAAACGACAGTATCATCATTCTAAGTGGCTGTTCTGATTTTGTAGGTATTTACAATACTATTTCAAAAACAGAGAAACACTACTTAATTAACTCAGGAAGTGCTAGCACAGCTCGTTATTTGAGCTATAGCATTATGCAGGATGAATGGGACTTAAACTTCAGAAATTTAGACTCAATCTTCTATTGTTATATGATATTTCACTACAATCCAGATGCAGAAAGCGGATATCCATATGAGAATCTTGGGATAAAGATAGCTAATTTTAATCGAGATGGAGATCAAAATTTCTCGTATATATTTAATGAATTCGAACCTAACGATCGTAAAATACCTCGAGGTATAGTCTGCACACAAGATGGTGGGATAATAATAACCTTGATTACTGACTCTGTTTCCTATATAAATGGTTACTTTAATACTTGTTTTAAGAATAACTATCTTCTTAAATTAGATTTCAATGGTGGCATTGTTGGGCTTAGATCTCTTGACCCTAAGAAGGTTATTGCGCTGGCTTATCCTAACCCAACTAAGGATTTTGTTAATATAAACTGCTCTTCGAAGATTATTAACCTAGATATTTACAATGCAATTGGGCAGAAAGTCTACTCTAAAAAGGTAGGTTCTGAGAGTCTAAGGCTTGATGTTAGTGGTTTTGAAAAGGGGAATTATATCCTCAAAATCAAAACTTCTGAGGGTGAAACCACCAAAAAGATAATTGTAGAATAAGGTTTTTAGATATAAAAAAAGCTGTTTCAGAGGTTTGAAACAGCTTTTTTTTATTGCAATTGCTTTGCTTTTATATGATAATTGCTTTGCTTTTTGGGTCTTTATTCTTCGTCTTTTAGGTGTTTTGTTGAGAGAAGTCCGCATGCAGCTAGGATGTCTTCACCTCGAGAGGAGCGTATTGTGCATATAATTCCTTGCTCATTGAGGCTATCTCTAAAGCGAATCATGGTTTCTTCATCGGCAGTTTGGAATAGAGTATCGGGGATTGTGTGGAAGCGAATGAGGTTAACTCGACATTCAAGTCCTCGTAATAGTTTTACCAAACCTCGAGAATGCACCGGAGTATCGTTAAGTCCCTTCCACAAGATGTACTCAAAGCTCACTCTTCTTTGACCTTTCCAGTCGTATTGCTTGATTTCTTCGATGATTTCTTCAAGATAATTGCTGCTCTCAACGGGCATTATGCGTGCTCTTTCTGAGTGAAATGGGTTGTGAAGGCTTAGTGCTAGATGACAATTCGAGTCTCTTAGGAACTCAATTGTCCTCTCATGCAACCCAACTGTCGAGACTGTTATCCTTCGAGGGCTCATGGCTAAGCCCCATGATGAGGTTAGGACTTCCAGAGACTTCATTACATTATAGTAATTGTCAAAAGGTTCGCCCATTCCCATGTAGACTATGTTCGTCAGCTTCTCGTATTCGGGTAGGCTTCTGACCATATTTACTATCTCAAGACTGCTTAAATTTCTCGTAAATCCTTGCTTTCCTGTTGCGCAAAAGCTGCAATTCATCTTGCATCCTACCTGTGTTGAGACGCAAAGTGTTGCTCTTTCGTCCTCAGGAATAAAGACTGCTTCTACGTAATCGTTGTTTTGGTAGTGGAAAAGGTACTTCTTTGTGCCGTCAATCGAGGTTTGACAATCCACAGGAAGAGATCTTCCGATATTATATTCTTTCTTTAATGACTCTCTTGCCTTCAAAGATAGGTTGGTCATCTGGTCAATTTCCGTTACTCCTTTGGCGTAAATCCAGTCTGCAATCTGCTTTGCTGCGAACTTAGGAAGCCCTGTGTAAAGGCAAATTTCTTGCAATTCATCTAATGTTTTTCCGAATAAACTATTCATATAACCTCCCTTGGTATGTGTTTCTATCTCTCATTCTTTGTTCAATTCTTGATACTACTTCCTCATTTCTGAGGTTTCCCCACCCTTCATTCGCCCTAAACCTAGGTGGAACTTCTCCTGCGAAACGTTCAATTACGATGCTTGGGTTTAGTCTTTCGAGGAAATCGATTATGAATTCCTTGTAATCCTCGAAGGAGAAAAGGTCGTAGTCTTGTGGGTTTTCCTTGAAATCTTCCTCCATTTTCGTATTCTTAAATATCTGAAGTTGGTGGAATTTAACCGATGTTAGCCCAAGATTGGATAAGATTTCCGCCTCCTTTAGCATCTCAGACCTCGTCTCCGATGGCAGACCGAAGATTATATGACCTCCAGTTCTTATTCCTCGCTTGACAGACTCTTCTATTGCCCATAGTGTTTGCGCAGAATCATGCCCTCGATTTATCCTTTTTAGGGTCTTGTCGTAAAGACTTTCTATCCCAAATTCGAGGATAATATAGTGCTTTTTTGAGAGTTCTGCTATGTAGTCAAGCTTTTCTTCGTCCACGCAATCGGGTCTTGTGCCTATGACTAGTCCGACAATCTTATCGTGATTAAGAGCTTCTTCGTATAGTTTTTTGAGGGTTTCGAGTGGTGCATATGTGTTTGAGTGAGGTTGAAAATAGGCTAAATAGTCCATTGCTTTCTTATATCTCCACTGGTGAAACTCTATTCCTTCGTTTAATTGTTGGGTAATTGACTTCTCTGCTTGGCA
This sequence comes from Bacteroidota bacterium, assembly GCA_017860275.1. Lineage (GTDB taxonomy): Bacteria > Bacteroidota > Bacteroidia > Bacteroidales > P3 > UBA10566. The sequence continues at coordinate 119,009 of JAFNAQ010000007.1, read as the reverse complement.
GTATGATGGGTTAAAAGCGTCGTTATCGCAGAAGGAACATCCCCCAATTGAAACGCTACCATCTCGGTTTGGGCATGTGAATCCTGCGTCAATGGATAGCTTTTGCACCCTATGTCCGAACTCTTTACGAAAATAATTAGAATAAGAATTGTAGGGTCTTGTATCGCCCCATGGGAATATCGTGGTGTCTTTCATTAGTTATCAAGGTCTTCTTCCCACATTAATAGGTCGACAAGATGAATGGTTTTAAGGTTGATTGCGTGCTTATCGATATAGGATTGCAAGTGAAGTAGACATGTCTGGTCGCTACTTACGATATATTCTGCGCCTTCTGCAAGCACCTGATCAATCTTTTGTTTTGCCAAAGCCATAGAAACAGGGTCGTTAAACAAGGTAAACATGCCTCCATAACCGCAACAGAAGTTATTAGTATTGGCTGAAACAATCTCTAAACCCTTAACATTCTGAAGCAAAAGCTTTGTTTCTTCGACCAAATTGTACTCGTTTAGTGCATGACAGTTATAATGTACAGATACCTTATAAGGGAAATAAGCCCCAACATCTAAGGTTTGTGCTATGTCAACCAAGAACTCTGTGATGTCAACTATCTTATCGTTGATGTTTTTATAAAGGTTATGGTTAGAGGTATTGAAGAAAAGCCTACCCATATTGTTCTTGATATAGCCCACACATGAGGTTGAGCAACCAACAATATAGTCTCTTATATTATACATTCCGATGAATTTCTCTCCGACTTCCTTTGCCTCAGCCCAATTTCCATTGTCATATAAGACTCGCCCGCAGCAGGTTTGCTCTTCATTATAGGTGACATTATGACCCAATTTCTCCAAAAGTGCTATTAGATTCAAGCCTGTTTGAGGTGTGAATTGGTCGATGCAGCAAGGAATAAATACGTTTACATTCATCTTTTATGAAATAATAGAATATACAAAAGTACTAAAAAAGAGCATAACTAACGCTTATTTTATGTAATTTCGCAAGTTGAATAAATAAAATAACGAAGTAATTATTATGGACTCATCTCTTTTTGAAGTATTATTTTTCGCAGGTTTCACTATTATTATTGCTGCGATTTTGATTCTTGACCTTGGTGTTTTCGAGAAAGAAGACAAGATAGTAACAATGAAAAAAGCAAGTGTTAGTACTGCTGTATGGGTAACTTTAGCCCTCGCCTTCTTCCTTTTTATTCGATTTCACGGAGAAAAGATACATGGGGTATCTGATCTTAATGGTCTAAATGAAATATCTGCCAAGTATCATAATGGCGCAACTTATAACGATATACCTTATGAACAAGCTGTAGAAAAGTATCGTGGACAAATGAGTATTGAGTATATCACGGGTTATTTAATTGAGTATTCATTATCAATTGACAATATCTTCGTCATAATTCTAATCTTTGCATCTTTCGGAATCGAAAGAAAATACTATAAAAGAGTTTTAATGTGGGGTGTACTTGGGGCAATAGTTATGAGATTTATCTTTATCTTCCTCAGTGCAGCCATTATCCAGAAATATGAATGGGTGCTTTATCTCTTTGGAGGATTCCTTGTTTATACCGGAATATCGATGTTTATAAATAGAAATGAAGAGGAGTCGGTAAAGACAGAGGATAATATGATAGTGAAATTCCTTTCAAGGTTTATGCCTATCTCTCACGATGTGGATGATCATACTTTCTTTAAAAAGATTGACGGTAAACGATATATGACAATCCTTTTTGTATGTTTGGTAGTTGTTGAGTTCACAGATCTAATCTTTGCAGTTGATTCTATTCCTGCAATCTTTTCGGTTACAAAAGACCCATTTGTGGTTTTCTTCTCAAACATATTTGCTATTCTTGGTCTTCGTTCCCTATTCTTCCTTGTAAGTAATGTTATGAATATGTTTAGATTCCTAAAGATTGGACTAGCTGTTTTGCTGACATTTATTGGTGTAAAGATGCTTGCCCACACTTGGCTTGAAACAATTGGCTTCGAAACAATTCATTCTTTATTTATCATTATAGGTATATTAGGAGTTAGCGTATTAGCCTCAGTTGTCATTCCTGAGAAGTCTAAGAATAAAATAGAAGAATAATATTAATAGATTATACATTTACAATATGGAAATTAAAGTTTTAGGAACAGGATGTTCTACATGCATGGCTCTTTATAATAACGTTGTAAAGGCTGTTGAGGAATTAGGACTAGACACAAAGGTTGAAAAAATAGAAGATATGATGGAGATAATGCAGTTTAATGTATTACGTACTCCAGCCTTAGTTATTGACGGAAAGGTTGTAAGCTCAGGGGCAAAACTTCCAGTTGATAAGATTAAAGAGCTTTTGACAAAATAATCTTATTCTCCCAGCAATGAAAAAGGCTTTAGTTTTCCTAGTAATCATTCTTGCATTTTTTGGATGTTCTAAAGAATCTCCAAAGGCTTCCCAGCCAAAGGTGAAGGATATAAATGGAGATAGGATAGAGGTACTCTATTTCTTTGGCAAGAATAGGTGTATTTCATGTATGAACATTGAGAGATATACCAAGGAGGTCTTAGATGAAAACTTTTCTAAGGAGATAAAAGAGGGGAAGATTGTCTACAAGATGATTGATTATACTCTAAAAGAAAACGAGAGGATTGCAGAGAAATATGAGGTTGCATGGTCAAGCCTTCTAATTAATAAATGGCAGAATGGAGTAGAGACTATCAATGATATGACAGCTTTTAGTTTTGACCATACTAACACAAACGAAGAAACCTTTAAGAGAGTAATCACAGAAAAGATAAAATCACTCCTATGATGGAATTTATTGATTCAATATTGCATAGTAGCAATATCCCAATTCTCACCGCCTTTCTTCTTGGCCTTCTAACAGCAATTAGTCCTTGCCCCTTAGCGACAAACATTACAGCAATTGGCTTTCTAAGCAAGGATATTGAAAACAAAAGAAAGGTATTCTTAGGCGGCATCTACTATACTCTTGGGCGTATAGTGGTCTATACTTTTCTAACAATTATCCTTGTAGCTATAATAAAACAAGGTGCAAGCATATATACCATAAAAAAGTTCTTAGCCAATTATGCAGGAATTCTTATACCACCTTCTCTAATTCTTATCGGACTATTTATGATGTTTTATGAGAAGCTGAGTTTCTTGCCTAATCTTGGAATCAATCCATCACAGGACAAGCTAAGTAAAAAAGGAGGATTTGGGGCTTTTTGGTTGGGAATATTATTCTCACTATGTTTCTGCCCTTCTTCAAGTATATTTTACTTCACAGGCTTAATCCCTATGGCGGTTGTGCAACCAGCAGGGTATTTATTAGCAATAGTCTTTGCAATAGGCACTGGTCTTCCCGTAGTAATAGTTGCGTGGATACTTGCATACTCCGTTTCTTCGGTAGGTAAGTTCTACAACAATATGAAGACCTTCGAAAAAGCGGTAAGATATGTAGTCTCTTCAGTCTTTATCCTAGTAGGAATCTACTACGCCTACCTTTATTTCTAAATAAGCCTGTTAATTTTAAGAAATAGAATTAAGCATTTTCTTCAACAAAACCGCATTTTGTCGCTCTAGAATCAAATTCTAGCGAAACAGAATTTGATTCTATTTTAGTAGAATCTTATTCTATTTCTCTAAAATCTTTATTTCCACGAAAATATACTTCGTTTCTCTGAAATTATATCAGATAAAAATCCAAAAAGATGAGGTTTCTTTGGAAAAAGAGGAGATAAAATTCCCCGTAGAGACGCGATTTATCGCGTCTCAGCAAATTCACCCCCAAAAAATCCAAAACCCCATAAATTTATTATAAAGAATTAACGAACCATTTCCCAAACTCCAACACCTGCCTTCAAATATCCAACCCACAACCCACAATAAAATTAATAACAATTAAGACTAAAACTTGCATAATGTTACAAAAATCACAGAAAAACAATGTTTTAGTTAAAAACAAAACCAAGGTCTTATAAAGCAAATAAGAATACCCCACTCGTAGAGACGGAGCATGCTCCGTCTCAAAACATTAAAGAAACAAGAAAAAAAGGAAGAAAAAAAATTGAATATGAGACGGAGCATGCTCCGTCTCTACATAAAAATCCTCAAACTCCTTTCCAATAATAAAATAAAAACTATATCTTTGAACTCTAATATTAAACCCAATGTATAAGATTAGAAATCCAAATAATATACAAGTAATAAATTTCAAACCCCAACGAAGAAGAAAGTATGGAAAATAAAATAATCCAAAAGATTACGATTAATAAGATAAAAAATATAACATTGATATTAGCTTTATTGATTATTGTTTCTCAATATATAATCTATAAAACAAAGTATAAAGAAATGATTTCAATTGAGTTATTGAATAAACTGAACATAAATAATGAAGGAATATTAAATAAAGGAGTAAATATCTCAGGATATGGAGAAGCTTATTCATCAAAATTTAATGAGTTCAATAATCTAATTGAATTTTGTAGTAAAGACAATAATAAAGATTCAATAGATAAATTGAGAAGAACTGCAAGTGCATTCTTGCCTAAATTTGATGATAAATATTCAGGAATTTATGATAATCTTTGTTCAGAAGATTTAGAAACGAGAAAGAAGTCTTTTGCTTTTATAAAATATATCATCTCAAATCAGATTATTATTGATATGATATCGTCAAATTATCAAGTTGATCAAGTCGGAGTTAAGTGTTTTCCTGAAATAAATAAAGACAAAACTATAATGCTTGGAGAAGATTATGTGACTAATATTGTTTTTGTAGCTAATAATACTAAAAACCCAATCAAGGTAAGAATTGAAGGAGATAAGAAGGAATATACTTTAGATCCATATTTACTAAAGGTTAGATATGTAAGACCATCAAATAGTAGAGGAGAAAAGGAATTAAAGGGAGAATTAATTTACACTAAAAATGGAGAAGAGACAGTATTCCCTTTTAATCAAAAATATACAGTAAAATAGGTATGTAATGTATCAGATTAGAAGCCTTATGAAGTTAAAAGTGATAAATTAAAAGTGAAAAGTTATTTGTCAGATTGCTTATTGGCTTGCTGCTTTGCTTGTGAAGAAATCTCGATTTATGAGGATTGTTGTTTTTTGTTTTATCAATAGAATAAAAAGGCAAGTAGTGCAAATTTCGCTTGATTGGAGGAATCTCTTTAATCTATTTTAGGAGAATTCGTTTTGGTTTATTAGGTTGTTTAGTAGGGCGTAGATGGTTAGTCCTGAGACTGATTTTATGCCTGTTTTCCTTGTGATGTTCTTTCTATGTGAGATAACTGTGTGGATGGAGATATTATGTATATCGGCAATCTCTTTGTTTTGAAAGCCTTTGGCTATGGAGATTAATATCTCTTTTTCTCTGTCCGAAAGCTCCGAAGAGTCTGGAGTTTCGGAGTTTTTGTTTTTATTTACAGAGTTTATAAGGGTATTCTCTATTTTAAGCTTTTCGTCGTTTATTTCAATAATTCCATCGAATTGTTTAAGAATATTGCTATCGATAAAATTATAACAAAGTGCAACGATGGAGGCATCGCTGAAATTCTGAAATAAACTATGAACGGAACTTCTTTTGTGAAAATCTATGATAGAAGGATTAATAATAATAATCTCTGGACGCAGGGGAGTTAGTCTTTGAATAAGAAACTCCATATCGGCAATGCTTCCCACATATAGAAAGTCTTTGCTGTTTTCAATCAGATGCTTAATGCCAGAAATAATAATTGGAGAGGGCTCAATAACTACAACTCTATATTGTTTATTTTGCATCATATCCTTTTTCTATTTCTTCGACTAAGGGGATTAATATTTTATCTTCTATTATTGAGTGAGTGAATAATTCCTCTTGGAAGAGAAACAATCTTTGTAATAACATTGTTCTTTGCTCTGGTGAACAAATCTCTGGAAGGTATTTTATTATGATATTCTTTAAGTCGCTAAGCTTGTCTTCTATATTAGTATGATTTTCCTCAAATTGATTAATATGATAATTATTAACCTCTTTGTTTTTGGTCAAGGAGTCGATATATGGAAATACTACTGTTTCTTCATAGTTTAAGTGGTTGATGACTTCTTTCTTATAATCTTCGAAGAATTTCATCAGAAGACTTAGGTGATTTCCACTACAACAAGAGCACATTTTATTTAGGCTGTTTTCAATCTCTTTAATATCTTGATTTATGAATAGATTATGTGATTTCTTTAAAAAACTAATAAGCTCATTTATCTCAATTGTCTTTATTTCTTCAATAGTAGGGAGATAGTCTTTGAAGTTATATACATTACAAATCATTAGAAATAAATCTTCAGAGATATGTTTTTGTTCGCAGATCTCATTTATTGTTTTATCTCCGAAGCCAAGATTGATATTAAACCTGCTAAGAACAGATAGCAATCTATAATTAGACATTATTATGTCTGCAAGCTTCATATTCGATGAAAATAGATAGTGATTCATAATCAATAAATAATGATTTTTCTAGGTTGCAAATATAAGTTTTTTGTTTGATAACTCTATTGCTTTCTTCAATGAATTAGATGATATGGTTGCTCCACTAATTGCATCTACCTTTGGTTTTTGTGTTTTGGCGTTAAGCCCCTCGTACTTTGAAAGGTATTTAGGGTTTGTTATTTCTCCTCCTCTTGTTTCGTTATATTCAGCAATATATACCTTTTTAATTGTTAGGTCAGAGGAATATATTATAATGATTTTAAACCAGCCTATTTTACCCTTGGCATTCATTAGAGAATAGTATCCAATAGTTTTATTATTCGAAACTATTCTTTGAATATCTTTGTCTTGTGTTGTATTGTATTGTAAACCTGTTTTATTAAAGACCTTTTCAATAATATTCTTACATTTCTTCTCTTGAGGCTGAGTTAAGGAGCCTTGTGCAAAAGAAAGAAGTGAGGTAATTGTAAGAATAAAGTAAATTAGGCTGGTTTTCATGGCTAAAATCATTTATTTGTTTAGAAACTTAATCCTATCCCGAAGTTCAATAGGTCAGGAATATCTGTTTTTGCTTTATTGTTTGTTATTGTATAATCTGCTTTTACTACTGCATTGCTTGAAAGTTTAAGCCCAAGTCCAAAGGTTAGGTCATTTCTTGTTAGCTTATCATCTTTTACTATGTTTGCTATGACCTTGCTTTGAGTGTCATAAATCTCATATCTTGAAAATATATTTAATTCTTTCTCTGTGTCTATGCTTGCAAGTTTAAGAATATCAACAGAGGCCTCGAAATATGCTCCATAGTTTTGAGAGCCGACTTTTTGATTTGTGAGTTTATTGTATTCTGATGTGTTATCTATCCAACTCTTTACTCCTTGAGCTCTTAGGCTTAATGCCCCAATCTTATATTGTGCATCAATTTCAATCATAGATATTCCAAGCACTGAGCTATCTGCCTTAGATGAACTTTGGTCTTCTTTTAATCCATTATATAAGGATGATGAGGTTTTACCAAAATAACCAGATAAACCAAGTTTTAGGTTAGGTACCTTATTCCATTCTAACCTTGCAGTATAATTAAAATTACTTGTAATTGCTTCAGCTGCCTTTTGTCTGGCGTCTCGCATAAACTTATTTGCAGAAAACAAACCCTTGTCGCTATAGCTTAGAGGGCTATTAACCATATAAACCTGATAATCTATACCTAAGCAATCTAATCTTCCGTTTGCTCCAAATCCCATCTCTCTCCATGTTGTTGGAATAATGAGATTATCAACAGTTGGTCTAAATACACCATTAAATGTATTTGGTTCGTGAGTTTGATTAACTATTCCCATAGGAATTAATAAGTTCCCAGCCTTAAGTGATAATTGAGGTATAACCTTATATTGTAGAAAGGCTTGTTCAAGCCAAATCTCTTTTGAGTGTTCTACCTCAATTTCGCTAAAGAAACTTAACCTATCGTTGAAATTATGTCCAAGGTATAGGACCATCCTTTGGAAGTCAGCTTTACCATTATATCTTACTCCTTTTTGCAAAGGCTGAGAATATGAACCTTCGGCATATCCACCAATAAATGTATTTTGGGCTCCCTCTTGTGCTAAAGAAGTAAAGCCCATAAGGACAAGTGCAATCAATAGTATTGACTTTACTCTAAAACTTAATCTTTTTTTCATTGTATTTTGCATTTATAATTTCTGATGCAAAATTACAATGAGTCTAAAGGCTGTGAAATCCCTAATAATAGGGATATTTATTTATCCTCATCGCTATTATTAGGCACAAAAAAAGCCCATAGATAAAAATACCTATGGGCTTGATTAAATATATATCTACTTATGCTTTCTTCTTAAGTATATTTACTATTGCAATTAGGTAACCTAATACAATAAAGGCACCTGGAGCTAAAACGAATACTAACATTCCATCATTATCTCCAATAAATTTTAATCCGAATATTGAACCAGAACCAAGTATTTCTCTAACTCCTCCAAGTATTGTCAAAGCAAAAGTAAAACCAAGTCCCATTCCTACTCCATCAAGCATAGAGCTTATCACATTATTCTTGCTTGCATAAGCTTCGGCACGAGCAAGGATTAAGCAGTTAACAACGATAAGAGGAATATATAATCCAAGGCTAGCATATAATGAAGGAACATAAGCTTTCATTACAAGGTCAACTACGGTTACAAATGATGCAATAATTACTACAAAGGCTGGAATACGTACTTTCTCTGGGATAAAGTTCTTAACGGCAGAGATTGCAATATTAGAACATATTAGTACGAATGCGGTAGATAATCCCATTCCTAACCCATTCCCTGCCGATGTTGTTGTCCCTAGAGTAGGACACATACCAATCAATAGTACAAATACAGGGTTTTCCTTTATTAAACCGTTGAATATTAATTTATATTTACTCATAGCAATGGATTATTTTTGTTCTTTATATTTTTTGAATGCATCGAATGCCGATTGAATAGAGCCTAAGAATGCACGTGAAGATATTGTTGATGCTGTTATTGCATCGAAATCTCCTCCATCTTTCTTAACACTGAATTTGTTTTTCTCTGGATTCTTTCCATTGATACTTTGGTTATTTCTTTCTGTTTTAAACCAATCTGCAAGTTTAGATCCAAGACCAGGAGTTTCACCAGAAGATAGAATAGTGTAATTAGAAATTGTGCCTTCAGCATCCACACCTACCATTACATCAATTCTTCCTGCATAACCATCCATTGTATAGGTTTGTATGGCTGCTCCAACTAATTTCCCATCTTTTTGAGCAGGGAAAATTATATAAGGAAATGGTTTTCCATCGAGGGTTATCTCTACCTCTTTACCAATTTTTGCAGTCTTATCTTTCAATACTTCCTTGATAGCTGAGTTTTGTTTTTCTTTTTGAGCCAGTTCAATAGGCTCTTTTGTCATTTGGTAAACCCCACCAAGAGCAGCTGCTGCAATTAATGGAATTACGGTTAACGAAATGAGCATATTCTTTAATGATGATTTTAATTGTGCCATATGAAATGATATTAATATCCAAAACGTTTTGGTTTAAAAGCCTTATTGATTAATGGGGTGATTGCATTCATAATAAGAATTGCAAATGAAGCACCCTCTGGCATTGGTCCAAATTGACGGAAAGTTATAGTTAGAAGTCCGCAGCCTGCACCAAAGATTAATTGTCCTTTTCTTGATATTGGAGAAGTAACCATATCTGTTGCCATAAATACAGCTCCAAGCATAATACCTCCAGCTAAAAGGTGATATAGTGGATTAACAAATTCAGAAGGATTAGCTAACCAAAGTATCCATGCAAATATACCTGCACTGCCTAAATAAGCTACAGGAATATGCCATGTTATGACTTTTCTTAATAACATAAACAATCCTCCAAGAATTATTGCTATTGCAGAAACTTCTCCTAAAGAACCTCCTGTTGCACCAATAAACATATTCCAAAGGTCTAAAGCTTGATGATTTTTTATTGCCATAAGTGGGGTTGGTCCAGTTAAAGCATCTGTGATTGTGCTACCTCCAAATATTGGCTTTGGAAGAGGCCATTCTGAGATAGCTACCTTTGTTGGAAAAGATAAGAAAAGAAAAACACGACCAACCAAGGCTGGATTAAATGGGTTCTTTCCTAGCCCACCATAAGACATTTTCCCAATACCAATTGCAACTAATGAACCGATTGCAACTATCCATAAAGGCACACTAGAAGGAAGATTAAATGCAAGTAGCATCCCTGTAATTATTGCAGATCCATCATTTATGGATTGCTTGCCTTTAAGGAGGTATTTCTGAATTGCCCATTCAAATATTATGCAAGAAGCAACAGCAGTTAGGGTAACCATTAATGCATCTATGCCAAAATAATAAATACCTACCAATAGTGCAGGTAAAAGAGCAATAACGACAGTCCACATCACAGATTTAGTGGTTTCTTGACTTTGGATGTGAGGTGATCCTGAAACAGTAAGTAATGCCATATTTATTTTTGTTTATTATTTTTTTAAGTTCGGTGTTTTTGAGTCAATATAAGACCTAGTCGAACGAATTACTTCTAAATATATCTTTTTATATATCATTTCAAAATCATCTGTTTTTGAAACGGCAAGTATTGAAACTATTTTATTACTATTCTTAATAAAATAAAGTATAGCAGTCATTGGTATCTCATCAATTGAATAGGTGAAAATTACCCATCTGCTATCTTTCCCATTTATAGTCTCTTTACCCTTCTTTGTTATTTTTATTTCAGAAAACGACTCTTCCCATTCAATGGGATTGAAGTTTGCATCAACAAATTCATCAAGAGTTCCTTCGTCCCACTGACTTGGAGTTATCTGAATTTTCTCTTCAAAATCACTAATATCATCCCCATTGTCATTTGCCTCATATGGAGAGTATAGTGTAACAACACCTTCTTCTCCCTCTTCTAATTCCCACTGATCTGGATATTCGATAAAGAAATCATTTGAAACATCAATATATGTACCCTTTCCTGATGGCTGTCCGTAGGCAGAGGCAAGGAAAGAAATCATTGAAATAAAAAAGATTAATTTACCTATCTTCATAAATTGTAATCTATTTTAATGCTCTTTGTCTTCTTATTTCTCCAATATTGTTTTTTGCAACTCTTATCATATCAAGCAATGGTCTTCCTGCTGGGCATGTGAATAAACAACATCCACATTCAATACAGTCCATCGTGCATTCTTTTTCTGCATCTTCCCAACGATAGTTTTCAGCTAGTTGAGATATAAATATGGGTTCTAATCCCATAGGACAAACAGTTACACATTTCCCGCAACGCAAACAATTTGTTTCTTCCTTGCGTTTTGATTCCTTCTTATTCATTACAAGAATACTTGAAGTGGTCTTTGTTGTTGGAGCAGAAAGGTCAGCAACGGCTTTCCCCATCATAGGTCCTCCGCTTATAATCTTGCCAGTATCTTCAGGTAGCCCTCCATAGAAATCAATGATTGATTGTAATGGAGTTCCTACTCTTACTAAAATATTTTTATGGTCTTTTACGCTCTTTCCTGTAATTGTCATTACATTATCAATAAGAGGGCGATTTTTTTGAACGGCTTGATATATTGCAACAGATGTACCTAAATTATTTACAACACACCCAACTTCGATAGGAAGTTTGCCGGATGGAACTTGACGTTTTGTCAATGCATAAATAAGTTGCTTTTCTGCTCCTTGAGGGTATTTTGTTTTTAGAGCATGTACCTCTGTCCCGCTATATCTTGTTGAAATTTCCTTCATCAATTTAATAGCATCAGGCTTATTATCCTCAATACCTATCAATGCAGTCTTTACATTCAAAGCCTTCTTCATTATTTCAATGCCAATAAATGCCTCTTCTGCTAATTCAAGCATTGTTCTATAATCAGAAGTAAGATAAGGTTCGCACTCAACAGCATTAATGATAAGATATTCTGCTTTCTTACCTTCAGGAATCATGTATTTTACATGAGTCGGGAAGGCTGCTCCTCCTAAACCAACAATACCTTTTTCTTTTATCTTATCTATAATTTCTTTTGAATCTAATTTTATATCTCTAACAAGCTCTGTTGATGTATCAATATCTTCCATCCACTCATCTCCTTCAACATCTATATAAATAGCAGGTTTTTTATAACCAGATATATCAGAAGCAAGGTCAATTTTTGAAATTGTTCCAGAATATGGAGAGTGAACATTTGCACAAATAAAAGCATCGACCTTAGCAAGTAATTCTCCCACTTTTACCTTTTGTCCTTTTTCAACAACCACAGTTGAGGGTGCTCCCAAATGTTGACTAACAAATACAATACCTTGAGTTGGTAGAGGGAAATTTTCTATCCCACTATTCTTAGCTAATTTATTTTCTTCTGGGTGAGTTCCACCAATACTGAATGTTTTCATTGCTTTCTTTCTCGTTTAAATTTGTTAAGCCTCTGTTGTTTCCTCTTTAACCTCTGCAACTTTCTTTGCAGGGAAGTTAATCTCTTGTATTGCTCCAGTAGGACATTCTGCAAAACATTTGCGACATAGTTTACATTTTGAGTAATCAATGTAAGCAAGGCTTTTTTCAACTGTAATTGCATCGAAAGCACATACTTTTTGACATTTGCCACAACCAATACAAGCCACAGCACAGTTTTTCTTAGCTACTGCTCCCTTTTCTTTATTTATACAGCTAACAAATATTCTTCTATTTTTTATACCCTTATTTCTTAATTCGATAACTTTTCTAGGACATGTCTTCACACATGCTCCACAAGCTACGCATTTTTCTTCATCTACTACAGGTAATCCAGTTTCTTCATTAATATATATGGCATCGAATTGACATACTGCAACACAATTACCTAACCCTAAACAAGCGTTTGGACACCCCCCTTGAGAAGAAATATTCATGTGAGCATACAAACAATCCTTTGCTCCTTCATATTCAAACTTTGCTTGAGTATTTATTTTTCCTCCATTACAACGAATTACTGCTATCTGAGGTGCAGCGGTGCTTGCTTCTAATCCTAAAACATTAGCAATTTCAGCCATAGCATCATCTCCTCCAACAGGACATCTTAGCCCCTCAAGGCTTTCTTGTTTTACAATAAATTCTGCAAGAGCACGACATCCAGTTAGTCCACAGCCTCCACAATTTGCTCCTGGAAGTTTTTCTGCAACAAGATCTATTCGAGGATCTTCATATACTTTAAATTTTTGTGCAACGAAATACAGAATAACAGCAGAGACACCTCCCGTTAAGACTAATACTAAAATAGCGTAAATAATAGTTGTCATGATTTTATGCTTAATAATAAAAAATACAAGCTGCAAAAGTAAGAAAAAAAAATAAAAACCAAGAATTTATAGTTATCTAATTCTGTCTTAGCTCCATTTTGGATTTTAATTTCTCTATTTTTACGTACGAATCAATTATCTTTTTCTCTGAGACTTTACCTTCTTTTATTAGGTCGAATATAGCGTCAATTGCCTTGTATCCAATAGAGTCGTCGTATTTTACAATATTATTCGATAAGATAAATATATCTACTCCTGCATTGATTGCCTTTTCCAAACAAGTCTTTAATTCATATTGATTGGCAATTGCTCCCATTGCCATATCGTCCGAAACAATAATCCCTCTATAATCCATCTGAACTCTAAGCATATTTGTCAAAGTATTATAAGACATTGTTGCTGGATACTTTTCGTCGAAATTCGAATTAAATACATGTGAGGTCATAACCATATCTACTACTCCTTGCTTGATAAGCTCTTTGAAAGGAATAATCTCACTTATATTATATGTATTAGTAACATCAACAATTCCCTTATGTGTGTCTGAGTTTGAGCTACCGTGACCAGGGAAATGCTTAATTGCAGTAGCAATTCCTAGTTTGTTATGCTCTTGAATAATTATCTTTGCATGCTTTATTACCTTTTCAGGATTGTCAGAGAAACTTCTTTCAAGTTTCCCAATTATTGGGCAGTCTGGGTTTATGTTTACATCCACAGAAGGAGCGAAGTTTAGATTTATCCCCAAGGACTTTAGTGTAAAAGCTGTTCTTGCAGCCCACTCAGAGGTTATCTTTTGGCTATCGTTCTCTCCAAGATAAGCCTGAGAAACTGTTGGCGGAAAACCATATTTCTCCTTTAATCTACTAACCTTTCCTCCCTCTTGGTCAATGGAAATAAACAGAGTATTATTCGATGCCTTTTGCAAATCGGAGCAAAGCTTTCTTAATTGGTCGGGGCTTTCAATATTTCTAACAGACTTCTTAGAAGGAACGTCATAGTCAAAGAGAATTACTCCACCAATTCTTTCCTTAGTGATAAGTTTGTAGATTGGGTCAGAGGTCTTAAGCTCCATGCCTCTAAATCCAATAATAAGCATTTGAGCAATCTTTTTTCTAAGCTCAATATCCTCCTTACTATAATCCTGTGCAAAAACCCTATTGCCAAAGAAAAAGCCATTACCAAAGATAACCCCAAACAAAGCCAAAACAAAAACTATCCTACTTCTATTCATAATCAAAATCTTTAATGGACAAAGATACTAAAAAACCATTAACCTCAGAAAATTCCTTATTAACTAAAGGAAATTCCGCCAACTCTTAAAATTAAGAAATGAAAATTGGGATTTAAGTCGAAAAAACCTTGTTTTTGTGCTCTGGAATAAGATTCTACGCCAATAGAATTTGATTCTATTTTCCTAGAATCAAATTCTATTCCAATAAAACCGCTATTTACTTGAAAATAAACTTCGTTTCTGCAAAATTATATCAGAAAAAAATAGAAAAAGATCAAATAAAAATAGAAAAAGACTAAGTTTATTTTCAAAAAGGTCAAATATTGGCGATTTTCTTCGAAATATGCAAAAATAATTATAAAGAATTAACGAATCCTTATTCCCTCTTGGACAACTAGCTTCAAATATCGCAAGGATTTAGCCTTATCTTGTTTGGAATAATTAACGTGAAACTTTGCATAATGTTAGAAAAACACCCCTTTTTACCCTTTTCTGTTAAAATCAAACCCAAAACCTAATAATATATCAAAAAATATATATATCTTTGACGCACAAATCAATCTTGAAAGAAGAAATAATAAAGATGATATTACTAAATAAGAATAAACAAAGGATTTCAAATCCTAATAATATACAAGCGAGGGATTACAAATCCCTCACGACGGAGACTAGAAATGATCATTAGCAGAAGGCATGCAATAATATTTATATTTATATTAATATCTATATCGAAGCTTCAATCTCAGACGATAAAGGATAGCTTAACTCTTATATTTCACAATAAAACAATAACAAAGGATTTGTTTTACCCTAAAATTAATATGGGATTTCAAGAAATAATTAATTATGAAACGAAGAATGATTCTTTAATATATAATATATATATTCCTACACCCGACACATTGTATTATAAGGGAGTATCTTTTTTGGTAAAAATGAAAAAAATGAAAAATGGAGAAAAGTGTTTATATAAAATATATTTTAATGAACCAATACAAGAGAATCTTATATACATAAAATTGATTATTCAAGAAAAAGAGATGCAGACATTTTATTTTTTTAAGAGGAAAAAACTAAATAAGAGAAAATTTTATTTAGTTGGTGGTAATTGGGATGAGAATGTATCAGATTAGGAGTTATATAATTAATAATTTGAAATTCCATAACAATACAAATTAAATGGTAATGTATCAGATTGGGAGTTGTTCTGTTAATTGTTTGAAATCCAGTAATAATACAAATTAATTTTAAGGAAGAGATGTTGAATGATTTATCAGATTGCAAATCTTAATGATAAAATAGATCGGGAGTACAAATCCCGCTCGACGGGAGCATCATCTATTTATAATGGACATAGTATGGATAACGTATTAAAGAATTTTGGGGTTAAAAATCCAGAAGAATACAATAAATAATGAAAGCAATGATTATACAATTAGCATTCTCTTGTTTGTTACTTTATTGCTCAAACATCGATAGAGATAAACCGGTGGATAAAAAGGATTTAACGGGTGATGATTACCGCCTTTTTCAAAATACACCAGTTTGGGACTTAGCTAAAGCAGTACAAGATGAAGACGAAAAGAAGATAAATGAAATAGTATCAAAAGACCCTAAGCTAATAAATTACCAAGAACCAATATTTGGGAATACACTTTTGATGCTTACAATAATGAACCAACAAATTAAGCCTTTCAAAGTTTTATTAAATGATAAAGCAGATGTAAATATTCATAATTTTTATGAAGGAACATCGGCTCTAATAGAGGCTTGTTCTTTTAAGCAATATGATACAAAATTCGCTCAAATTCTTTTACAAAATGGGGCTAATGTAAATGATATACAAACTGATAAAACTGAGCCAAACAAAGTAAAGTCTGTTTTGATGAAAGCGTCTAAAACAGGTAAATTAGATTTGGTTAAATTGCTTGTGAAAAATGGAGCAAATGTAAATTATCAAAATGAGTATGGGCAATCAGCATTAAGTGAGTCTGTAATGGTAAGAAAGTATGAAATATCATATTACTTACTTGAAAACGGAGCGGATTATGAACGACCGATTTTTTACAGACCCGATTATTCTATTCCAGTGGAGAAACAAGACCCGAACGACAAGGGAAAACCGATGTATTTGGCAGATGTATTAAAAGAAAACGTATCGGATACCGATACAGATGAGTATAAATATAAAATGCTAATAATTGATTTTTTGAAGAGTAAAGGAATAGATCGATGAGCGATACTAGGTAATGTATCAGAATAGGAGATGATTGGATAATCTTTTGAGATTCAGTAATAATACAAATTAATTTTAAGAAAGAGAGGGATGATATTCTTCTCTTTTTTTATTTTTTTGTTTAGAGATAGTGAGGTGGGGTTTGGTTTGGAGAGGAGGGATTGAAGATTGGGTGGGGTGGATTAAAGATACAGGGGTGCTGTCTCTTTGAAGTAGTGCTAGTGTAATCAAAAGAGAGTGAGGTTATCTCTTTAATCTATTTTAGGGGTTTATTTACTTCTTTTCTAAACCTTAATTGTTTTAATACTTGATTTTATTCTCTTTAAGGGTATAATTTGTTGTTATTACGAAATAGTAGTAATTTTGCAGCATGGAAATAGCAGCATTAGTTTCGGGTGGGGTTGATAGTTCGGTAACTGTACATCAGTTAAAGGAAATGGGTTATGACCCTACAATATTTTATATTAAGATTGGTATGGAGGATGAGCATGGTTATATTGACTGTCCTTCTGAGGAGGATATTGAGATAACCTCTTATATTGCCAAAAAATATGGTTGTAGGTTCGAGATCGTTTCTTTGCATGATGAGTATTGGGACGATGTTGTTAGTTATACTATTGAGGCTGTTCGTAGGGGGCTTACTCCAAATCCAGATATGATGTGTAATAAGATGATTAAGTTTGGAAGCTTTGAAAAGAAGTGGGGACACGATTTTGATAAGATAGCAACAGGACATTATTGCACAACAACGGAGATTGACGGCAAGACCTATCTTTCTACGGCTAAAGATAAGGTTAAAGACCAAACCTATTTTCTAGGACAGATTAATTATATGCAGGTCTCTAAGCTAATGTTTCCTATAGGTGATTTGCTTAAGAGCGAGGTTAGAACAATAGCAAGAGATATGAGGCTTCCTTCGGCAGACAGGAAGGATAGTCAGGGTATTTGTTTCTTAGGAAAGATAAATTATAATGATTTTCTTCGCCGCTATCTTGGAGAAACGCAGGGTAATATTGTTGAGCTTGAAACGGGTAAGGTTGTGGGCAAACACAATGGCTACTGGTTTCACACAATAGGTCAAAGAAGAGGACTAGGACTAAGTGGAGGTCCTTGGTTTGTTGTTAAGAAAGATATGCAGGAGAATGTTCTTTATGTTTCTCAAGGCTATGATCCAGAGACTCAATATGGAAAGGTTGTAAACCTTTCGGGATTTGAATTTATTACCGAGGATTGTTTTGGAGACTTTAATGATGAGAAAGATGTATTATTTAAGATAAGACATACTCCCGACTTCACTAAGGGTAAGCTTAGAAAGATAAATGATATATATAGAATAGTCTCTGAGGATAAGATACAAGGTATTGCCTCTGGACAGTTCGGAGTGATTTACGATAATGATGCTAGGCTATGCCTTGGCTCGGGTGTTATCGTAGATGAGTAAGAAGTTTCTTTCCTGAAATCTTATGTTTCTCTCTTAACTCATTGAAATCGCCTACCTCTAATAATTCCATCTCTCTTAGGAAAATCATTGCACAGGCTCTTGCATCGGAGTCAGCTCTATGGTGTTCTAATTCTATTCCCTCTTGGTTACAAAGAAAATCAAGTGAGGATTTTGTGTTCTCTACCCAAACCTTTCTTGCTATTTGGCAAGAGCAATAATAATAAAACTGAGGCACCTCAATCCTATAATCCTTTAATGTTTTTCGAAGAACAGTTAGGTCGAAGGAAGCATTATGTGCTATTATTTGTTTACCTAATAGATAGGGTTTTATCTCATCCCAAAGTTCCTCGAACTCTGGTTCATACATCACATCTTCTTTTTTTATGCCATGAACCTTTTGTGCATAGTAATGGAAGTATGGGAAGCATATAGGTTTTATTAGCCACTGCTTCACAAGTACTACTTGTGAGTTTTCTACCACAGCAATGCCTAAGGAACAAGGGTTATGCTTGTCGGCAGTTTCAAAGTCTATTGCTACAAAGTCAAACATTTGTTTTGAGATTTAAAGTATAAAAAAAGGGGCAAGTCAAACCTGCCCCATGAATAATCTATTTTTTGAAGTTTGATTTACCTTCTTCAAGGAACTTTACGAAGTTAGGGATGTTCTTATCGTAACTTTTAGGTTCTTTTGTTAGTAGTTTTCCATCAGCATCCATTAATACATATAAAGGTTGAGCATTAGCCTTGAAATGTTCAATTTGGTAGTTATGGTTTTTCTTTCCTAGTGTTTTTATTGTCTTACCGTCTTTTGTTTTTACCCAATCGCTCTCTGGTAATTCAATATTGTTTACGTCGCAGTAAAGTGCAACCATTACGTAGTCCTCAGTAAGTATTTTCTTTACTCCACTATCAACCCATACATAGTTTTCCATCTCACGACAGTTTGCACAAGTTTTTCCTGTGAAGTCAATAAATATTGGTTTTCCAACCTTCTTAGCATAAGCCTTAGCCTCTTCAAGATCATAGAACCCTTGGAAACCTGTTGGCATATGTAGTTTATCTGCATATTTTCTTGTAGCAGGAATTTCATCAGCAGATATTGTTCCGCCACCCTTTCCAGCATTTTCAAATATTGATCTTTCAAGATCAAAGTCTTGAGTTGTTGGAGGAGGGATATATCCTGATATTGCCTTTAATGGAGCTCCAAACATTCCTGGGAACATATACACAACGAAAGAGAAGGAGATGATAGCAAAGAATAATCTTATAACAGAAATCTTTTCTAATTCCTTATCGCCCTTGAATTTCAATTTTCCTAAGAAATAGAGTCCAAGTAGTGCAAATACTACAATCCATAAAGCTAAGTAGACTTCTCTATCCAATATTCCCCAGCCTGCACTTAGGTCTGCCATCGATAAGAACTTTAAACCTAATGCTATTTCTAAGAAACCAAATACTATCTTTACTGTGTTTAACCATCCTCCTGATTTCATCTTACTCATTGCAGATGGGAACATAGCTAGTAAAGTAAATGGTAGTGCAAAACCAACTGCGAATCCTATCATTGAAATAAAGAATACAAAACTATTGCTTGAACCTGAAGCCATCTCAATAAGTGCTGCTCCAAGAATTGGACCGGTACAAGAGAATGAAACAAGTACTGTTGTTAATGCAATAAAGAATGAACCTAGGTATCCTCCTTTGTCTGCGTTTTGATCCGATTTATTTATCCATGATGAAGGCATTGTTATTTCAAACATTCCGAAGAATGAGAATGCAAATATCATGAAGATTACGAAGAATAATAGGTTTGGAACCCAGTGGGTAGAGATAATATACATTGCATCTTTTCCTAATAATAAGGTAAGTGCAAGACCAAGTATTGCGAAAATGAATATTATTGAACCTCCAAAGAAATATGCTTGCTTAAGACCTTGTTTTTTATCTTTGTTGCCTTTCATAAAGAAAGATATTGTCATAGGTATCATTGGGAATACACAAGGTGTAAGAAGTGCTAATAGACCTGCACCAAAAGAAATAAGGAATACCATTAGGAATGAATTGTCTTTTCCTATTGCTTGGTTTGTTGCTCCAGTTTCAGATTGTGATATTTGTGTTTCTGCACTTGTTAGGGTAGATGTTTCTACTAAGGATTCTTCTGTTTCAACTACTGCCCCAGCTTTAGGGTTTCCTTTTACATTAAATGTATATTCAACATCATCTGGTGGTATACAGCTTCCCTTTTCGCATAATTGGAAATTTACAGAACCCTTTATTTGGAAATCAATATTTGTCTTCACCTTTATTTTTTGACGAAAGACAGCCTTTCCTTCAAAGTATCTAGATGAATCTTTCTCAAATTTGTCATACTCGGCATGGTATCTTGGTTCTGCAACTCCTCCTATTCTATCATACTTGCTGTTTTTGTCGAACGAAAATACAATAGGTAATTCTGTCCCTTTGGTTTTTTGAGAATAGATATGCCAGCCTGGCGATAGATTTACTGTCAACTCTAATTCTGAAATAGAATCATTGATCTTATTTGTTTTAAAGCTCCATTTTGCTGGCGATTGCGCAAAGGAATTGCCAAAAATTGAACTAATCAAAACAAATAGTAAACTTAAGGTTAATTTTCTCATAAAGAATAATTTATTTTATTGATTTGTATATTATAATTTTATCCAACTAGATGGATTTTGACGAGAGTTTCCTTTCCATACTTGGAAATTAGTCTCAGATATATTGTCTTCGTTTGTATGTATTGTCCCTATTTTTTGTTTTGTAGAAACCTTTGAGCCGTTTGAAACATTTACGCTTTCTAAATTAGTGTAAACTGTCATATATTCTCCGTGACGAAGAATTACTACCTTTTGTCCATTTGGTCCCGTAAATACTTTTACAACTTCTCCTTCAAAAACAGCTCGAATATTTGAACCCCTTTTTGTTCTAATATCTATTCCTAGATTTTCAATCATTACTCCCTTTATCTCAGGATGAGAGTGAGTACCATAGTTACTTGTTATTACTCCTTGTTCAGTTGGCCAAGGCAGTTTCCCTTTATTTGAAGTGAAATTGTTGGATAGAGTGACTTCTTCTGGAGTAGATGACATTACATATGTTACCTTGCTAGTAGAGGATGAACTAGAGGAAGATTTTGTTTCAGACGAATGTTTCTTTGAGGCAATGTTTGTCTGCTTTTTAACTTCAGATGCAATTACAGAATTTATCTGATTTTGTAATTTTCTTCTTCTTTCTTGTTTTTCCTTTATTTGTTTTGCAAGTTGCTTTTCCTTTTTTTGTAACAGAGTTACTGTTTTTTGTTTTATGGATTGTTCTTTTGTAAGTGCGGATTTATTTTTTTCCTCTTGGCTTAGTAAATTTTGTTGATTTGTTTTTTTAATCTCTAATTCATCTGTTTTCTTCTCTAGCTCATTTGTTTTTTGGTGAATAAGAAACATCTTATTTTTTTGCATGTCTCCGTACTGATTAAAGAAAGCATATCTTTGGTATGCTTCACGATAATCTTTTGCAGAAAATATAAAAAGCATCCTCTCTGTTGCAGTTTGATTTTTTTGAGCGTGACGAAGCATTTGAGCATAGTCTTTTTTTAGAAAATCAATTTCTTGACAAAGTTGAGTGATTGATTTTTGTGTAGTTCGAATTTCTCCCTTTAATATATTCATTTGAGAAGAAATATTATTGATAAGCTTCTGACGATCACTAATTTTCTTTTTTAGTATGTGTAATTCAGATGAGGACATTCTCTTAGTATTTTTAGTCTCGTTCAAAATTGCATTGATTGCCTCAATTTCTTTCTCAATCTTAGCTTTTTCTGCTTCAAGTTTCTTTCTATCTTGAGCAGAGGTTGAAAGACATAAAACAATTAAGAGACTAGTAAAAACAATAGTCCTAATATGGATTGAAGATAAATTGATTTTTTTTAATCTCATTGGATTTAATATAAAATAGTGAGCAAAAATACGAAGAATATCTTAAAGAAGAACAATTCAACAATATTTAGCTGTAATGGTTTAAAAATACAACAATTAAAAATAATTATTTATATTTGCATCCGAAATAAAAGTTATACGATTTTTACACTACTAAAATTAATGCGCTATGGACGAAAATAAAAATGCGAAAAGATATTCTGATGAAGAATTAAATGAGTTTAAAGAAATCATTATGAATAAGCTTGCTCAAGCGAGAGAGAATCTTGAAATGTTGTTGGAAGCATTTTCAAATGACGCAAATGACCTTGGAGACACATCCCCAACTTTTAAGGTATTAGAAGAAGGAAGCAGTGTTCAATCAAAAGAAGACAACGCAAATATGGCAGCAAGGCAGCAAAAATTCATTAAAGATTTAGAAGCTGCTTTGATAAGAATTGAAAATAAAACTTATGGTATTTGTAGAGTTACAGGTGAGTTGATTCCAAAGGAAAGACTTCGTATTGTTCCTCATGCAACTATGAGCGTTGAAGCTAAACTTCAACAACAAGGTAAAAAGAAATAAAGGTAGATGAAAAAATCACTTATATTAATTTTTATTATTCTTTTTCTTGACCAAACTTTAAAAATTTGGATTAAGACCAATATGTATCTTGGAGAAGAGTTCTCAATTATTGGCAATTGGTGTAAGATCCATTTTATAGAGAATAAGGGAATGGCCTTCGGAATGGCTTTTGGTGGAGATATTGGAAAATTCTTACTCACCCTGTTTAGGGTAATTGCATCAATTCTTATTTTTGTTTATCTAAAAAGAATAATTGCTAGGAAGGATTCAATGCTTACAGTATATAGCATGACTTTGATTTTTGCTGGAGCTGTAGGAAATATTATAGACTCAATTTTTTATGGAGTTATTTTTTCTGAAAGCACATTCTTTAATATAGCCCAGATTTTTCCTTCAGAAGGTGCTTATGGTACATTTTTTCACGGCAAAGTGGTAGATATGTTTTATCTCCCAATAATCGATACAACATATCCTAGCTGGTTCCCCTTTGTAGGAGGAGAACCCTTTAGTTTCTTTAATGCAATTTTTAATATTGCAGATATTTCTATATCTGTTGGAGTTTGTTTATTGGTTATATCATTGATATTTTTCCCAAAAAAGAATGATAAAGCAAATGAAGAGAAGATAGATAATTCTATCGAAAAACAAGAAGTAGATATTACGGAGAAATAATATTGTGGAAATTCTTATTATTCTCATTCTTATTTTAATTAATGGGCTATTTTCAATGGCCGAGATTGCTGTTGTCTCATCTAGAAAATCAAAACTTGAGTCACTCCACAAAAAAGGAGACGAAAAAGCAAGTAAAATTCTAAAAGTATCTGAGCATCCAGAAAAATTTCTCTCAACTGTTCAAATTGCGATAACAGTGATAGGTTTAGTTACAGGTTTATATTCAGGTACAAGTCTTGTTGAGCCAGTAAAAGCTATTTTTGTTTCTTTAGGTTTATCTATAAGTTTATCTTTATTTATCTCTAATTTTTCTGTTATACTAATTGTAACCTTCTTTACATTGGTCTTGGGTGAGTTATTCCCTAAGAAGATTGGATTAAATAATCCTGAGAAAATTGCTAGCTTGATAATTTCACCTATGAATTTAATTACAAGGACAACATATCCTTTTGTTTGGTTTTTGTCTGCTACTACTAATTTGCTTATGAAATTATTCGGATTTAAAAAGAATGAGGATTCGGCAATAACAGAGGATGAAATCAAAGCAATTATTAGTGAAAGTGCAGAAGTAGGAGAGATAAAGGAAGTAGAACAAGATATTGTAGAGAGAGTATTCAGCTTGGGAGATAGGGATATTTCATCACTAATGACACATAGGAATGATTTTGAATGGATAGATATTAATGGTAGTATTGAAGAAATAAGGACACAGATAGAAGAGAGCATGCACTATATTTATCCAGTTGCAGATAAGTCATTGGATAATATTGTTGGTGTGATTTATTTGAAGGATCTATTCAACAGCAAATTTAAGAACTTAGATTCAATTATAAAAGAACCTCAATTTATTCCAGAAAGTGCAAGTGTATACCATGCTTTAGAAGTATTTAAGCTAAAAAAAATCCATTATGCTTTAGTAATTGATGAATTTGGGGTAATAAATGGGCTTATTACAATGAATGATATTCTTGAATCATTAGTAGGCACAGCAGAAGAATTAGATACAACAGCTCAAGAATATGAATTATTTGAAAGGGAAGATGGCTCATGGTTAGTCGATGGTCAATACCCCTTCTTTGATTTTCTTAGCTACTATGAGATTGAAGATAAATATCAAGAATTATCATATAACACATTAAGTGGATTAATCTTGGAATTAACGGGAAGAATCCCAAAAACTGGAGATAAGATTACTTGGGAAGATTTTTGTTTCGAGATAGTTGACATGGACATTGCCAGAATAGACAAAGTTCTAGTAACAAAAAATAAATAAAGCTGGATAAAAAAATCTTTAATACTTTGGTAAAGTAATTTTTCTTTAATACTTTTGCAAACTTAAGATGTAATGTTTTTATCAATTTATAATTAATAACACAATAACAAACGCTATGAAAAAAGTATGTGCTTATTTGTCAATAGTTCTTTTATTGACTTTGGGTTTATCAAATGTTGTTTTTGCACAAAAGAAGGATGCAAAACAAGTTAAAGAACCTGCAAAAACCGAAACTTCAACAATGTCAGCAACCGAAACTGCTGCTGCAGAAACCGCTTCTACAGAAACAGTTACTGCTCAAGCAGAAGAAACACAATCATTTCACCAAGCATTAAAGACTAAGTATATTGAGGGTGGTGTGCCTTGGATGACTCCAATTTTATTATGTATGATTATTGGGGTAGCATTATGTATTGAACGTATCCTTTATGTTAATCTTGCTACAACAAATACTGATAAACTTTTGAAAAGTATTGAAGAAAAAGTTCAAGCTAATGATTATGAAGGAGCAAAAGAAATTTGTCGTAACACTCGTGGTCCTGTTGCATCAATCTTTTTCCAAGGTTTAGAAAGAATTGATAATGGCTTGGAAGATGTTGAGAAATCACTTACATCTTATGGTGGAGTTCAAATGGCTCGTCTAGAAAGCAATATGGTTTGGATATCTCTTTTTATTGGATTAGCTCCATCTTTAGGATTCTTAGGAACAGTTGTTGGTATGGTTCAAGCTTTCGATGATATCGAAAAAGCAGGTGATATTTCTCCAACAGTTGTAGCAGGAGGTATGAAAGTGGCTCTTATCACAACAATCTTTGGTTTGATAACAGCTCTTATTCTACAAGTTTTCTATAACTATTTATTAGCAAAAATTGAAAGTCTTGTTACTACAATGGAAGACTCTTCAATTTCTTTCATGGATATCTTGGTAAAAAATAGAAAGTAATTAAATCTAGATAAACCAATAGGTTTACTAAAAAAATATTTAATAATTACTTATAATCATCCAGGAGGTAAATAAATGAAAAATAATTTAAGAAATATATATTGGCCTATAATAATGATTACTGCTATTTTAGCAAGTATCTTTGCATTAGGCTATGGAATATTCTTCAAACAAGATATTGCAATTGAAGAACAAGGTTTTGCCACAATTTTATGGAATGTATCGTATTGGGCTACTGTTGCCTTTATGGTAGTAGGTATAATAATGGCTCTTTATTTTGCGTTCTCTCAAATCGTAAAAGGTCTTATTGAAAGTCCTAAGGGACAAATAGAAATTCTAATGGCTGTAGGGTTATTAGTCCTAGTCTTTATAGTTTCATGGATACTTGCTTCAGGAACCGATATTCCAGCACAATTGTTTGAAAAAACAGGCTCTGATATGAAGTTTTCAAAATTAATTGGAGGAAGTCTTTACACTTGCTACGTATTAATAATTGGAGTTGTATTGACAGTATTAGCTACTGAAATAGCAAAAAAAATAAAATAATATGGGAAGACAAAAGAAAGAGCTACCTGAGTTAAATTCTTCGTCAATGGCGGATATCTCGTTTTTGCTCCTTACTTTTTTCTTGTTGACCTCATCAATCAACACAGATAAAGGGATTCAAAGACGACTACCTCCAATGTCTGACCCAAGTGTTAAACCACCAGATATTCATAGAAGAAATACATTCATAGTTCTAGTTAACAAAGACGATAAATTGCTTTTCAATGGAGAACTAGGAGATATTAATATGTTGAAGGATAGAGCTAAAGAATTTTTGGCTAATCCATCAAACAAAGAAAATCTTCCAGAAAAAGAAGTTAAAGAACTTCCTCTATTAGGAAAAGTTGAGGTATCAAAAGGAGTAATTTCGTTGCAAAACGATAGAGGAACTTCTTATGATATGTATATTAAAGTGCAAAACGAGTTAACATCAGCAATAAATGAACTTAGAAATGAGTTGGCTGTAACTAAGTTTGGAAGAAAGTACGTTGATTGCAACAATACTCAGATGGAGGCAGTAGATAAGGCAATTCCAATTGCAATTTCTGAAGCTGAACCAAAGAATATTGGAGGCACACCAGCAGCAAAAACAGGAGGGAAATAATTATGGGGAAATTTAAACAAAGAGGTTCAAAAAAGGTACCTGGATTTAATGCAGGATCGATGTCGGATATTATCTTTATGTTTTTATTCTTCTTTATGGTTATTTCAAACATGAGAGAGAGTTCAGTCTTAGTAAGAATAAACGTTCCTCAGGCTTCTGAAATCCAAAAGTTAGAAAAAAAATCTTTATCAAGTAATATTTATATTGGTTCGCCATTAGAAGATAAGAAATATGGTACAGGTACTCGTATTCAATTGAATGATCAAATATCAGAAGTAAGTGATATATCTTCATTTATTGAAGCAGAAAGAGCAGCAAGAAATGAAGTTGACGTTCCTTTCTTAACAAGCACAATTAAATGTGATAAAGAAGTTAAGATGGGCGATGTTACTGATGTAAAGCAAGAACTTAGAAAAGTTGGAGCATTACGTATCATGTATGCATCTTCTAGAAGAGTAAAAAACACATACTAAAAAATAATTATTTAATTTTTAAGCTGCCCAGTCAATGGGCAGCTTTTTTTATATTATGGAATTTCATTGCAAACAATTTTCATTAAATCATTCACTTTCCTCAATGAAGATAGGAACAGATGCAATTTTAGTTTCTGCCCTATCCCCAAAAGAAAACATTGATTTTTCCCCATTAAATATTTTGGATATTGGCACTGGCTGTGGTATAATATCGCTATGTATGGCTCAGAAATATAGCAAGGCAAATATTATAGCAATAGATATTGATAAAGATTCCGTGGAGCAGGCAGAATCGAATTTCTGTCAATCACAATTCTCAAGCAGACTTTCTGCAAAACACATAGATTTAACTGATTTTTCAACTATAGAAGAGAAAAACTATGATCTAATAATAAGTAATCCTCCTTTTTTTATTGATAGCCTTAAAAGCCCAAAAGAAAAACGCTCAAAGGCTAGACACACAGACTCATTAAGTTTCGAGCAATTAATCTCGTGTTCTAAACTTTTGCTTTCAGAAAAAGGAATATTATGCTTAATTCTTCCAAGAGTAGAATCAGAAATTTTTGTTCAAATTGCAAAGGAAAATGGGTTCTATATATCAGGCAAAGTTGATATTGTTTCAATAGAGGGAAGGATTCATGAAAGAGTTGTTAATTACCTATCTCTTAACAAGGATATTAATCTTAATGAGACCATTCTTACAATAAGAAATAAGGATAATTCTTATACAAATGAGTATAAGAATTTGGTCTCAGAATTTCTTCTATAATTTTTTCATTCATATTTCTCTGACATTTTGTCAATAGTTTTGTATTTTTGCTAATTGAAACAATAATACAAGACCATGATAGATATACAATCTGTAAAGACAAAGTTTGGAATAATGGGGAATGATCCACAGCTGAAAAGAGCTTTGGAGATAGCTTTACAAGTTGCACCTACGACAATGAGTGTATTAGTAACAGGAGAGAGTGGTGTAGGTAAGGAAGTTTTCTCAAAAATCATTCATCAAAACAGTCCAAGAAAACATAATAATTATATAGCAGTAAACTGTGGCGCAATACCTAGTGGGACAATAGAGAGTGAGCTTTTTGGTCATATAAAAGGTTCCTTCACAAGTGCCGATAAAGATAGAAAGGGTTATTTCTCCGAGGCTGATAAGGGGACAATATTTCTGGATGAGGTAGGGGAGTTGCCTCTCTCAATGCAGGCAAAGCTTTTAAGGGTATTAGAAAGCGGAGAGTTTATGCCAGTTGGTACATCAAAGGTAATAAAAGTTGATGTTAGGATAGTTGCAGCAACAAATGTTAATCTATTAGATGCAATAAGGAAAGGTCGTTTTAGAGAAGATTTATATTATCGCCTAAGCCAAATATCTATTATTGTTCCTCCATTACGAGATAGAAAGGATGATATTTATTTACTTTTTAGACGTTTTGCAGTTGAGCAGGCAGAGAAATATAAGATGCCCGTAATTACTCTAACCAATCAAGCAAAAGAATATCTAATAAATTATTGTTGGCAAGGAAATATACGTCAGTTAAAGAATGTAACTGATCAAATATCAATTGTTGAAACTAATAAAGAAATTTCGCTCGATACTCTAAAACAATATATACCTCCAGTATCTTCTTTGCCAATGGTTGTCGATACAAGTTCATTCGATGAAGGTTTAGGAAATCAAAGAGAACTTATTCTTACAATACTTAGTAATAATCAGCAAATAATAAAACTCCAGAGTGAGCTTGATGAGCTAAAGAATTTTGTAAAATCATATATAAACGATAGAGATTCGGAGCCAATATATTTACCACAAAACAAGAATAATATAATATATCCAACTCACAAGCATGAAGAGGCAGAGGAGAATCATATAATAGATAATGACTATGATGAGGTAGACGATACTCCTATTACCTTGGCAGAGATGGAGAAAAGGGCAATAATCTCAGCACTTGAAAGAGCTAAGGGGAAAAGAAGTGTTGCCTCAAGAGAGCTTGGCATTTCTGAACGCACTTTATATAGAAAGATAAACGATTTTGAAATTGATATGTAATGATTAATTTTCCCATACCTAGCTCAAAGAGTATAAGCAATAGACTTCTTATAATTAAATATCTAAGTCAAAGCAATGGAGAAATAATAAATATCTCAAAGGCTGATGATACTCTTTTAATGAATGAGCTTTTAGAAAATCTATCAAATAATAAATCAAATAGTTTCTTTTGCCAAAATGCAGGAACAGTTACTCGTTTTCTTATTGCTTTACTATCAATAAAAAAAGGCGATTGGATTGTTGATGGAGACAAGAATATGAGGCAAAGACCAATTAAACCATTGGTTGATGTCTTAATAGATTTAGGAGTAGAGATTAACTATATTGAAAGGAAAGATTATTTACCAATTAATATTATAGGCAGAGAGATTCTCGGGCATAAGAAAATTAGAGTAGATACAAGTATTAGCTCTCAATTCATTTCTGCTCTCTTGCTCGTTTCTCCTTATTTTAAAGAGGGTATAAGTATTGAATTAGAAAAAGAAATTGTTTCAAAGCCATATATTGATATGACTATCTCGCTTATGAGATTATTTGGTGCAAATATTAGTATCATTAATAATAGTATTAGAGTCTTTCCTTCAAAATATAAATTCTCTGATATTGAAGTTGAGGCCGATTGGTCAAGCGCAGCCTTTGCATACGAGCTTGCATTTTTCACAAAGGAGGAGGTATTTGTTCCTAATCTAAAGAAAGATTCCCTTCAAGGTGATTCAATTGCCGAGAACTATTTTGGAGAATTTGGTATAGAGACTATATTCGAAAACAATGGGGCAAGAATAAAACTCAATATTAACCATTCTCAAAAAGACCTAGTCTTCGATATAGGCAGTTGCCCCGACTTATTCCTTCCGCTTGCTCTTGTGGCAGCTTTTAGTGCAAGAAGAGTGGTTTTTAATAATACTAAGACTCTTCGCTATAAAGAATGCAATAGAAATGAGGCAGCAAGACAAAACTTAGAGGCTTTAGGAGTTGATTGCATAGAAGAAGAGAATAGTTTTATAATTAATCCAAAAGCAGAAGAGAGTATAAAAGAAATAAAGAAAAACATCCTGATAAAAACCTTCGACGACCACAGAGTAGCCATGTCCTTTGGAATACTTTCGAAAATAGAACCCACCCTAAAACTAGATAACCCAATCTGCACAACCAAATCCTTCCCAAACTTCTGGGAGATAATCAAATTATATAATTGATAATAATGCCATAGCTATAAAGCCAATAATGAATAAAACATCTAGTATAAATAAATACAAGTATTTCTTATCCCCTTTCTTTCTGTAAATTTTAAGTAGAACAAATATCATTCGAGAACTCCTCAAAAATGGATTCTTTCTGTAATCCTTTGTCAATAGGTTTGTAATAAAATCTAAAACAATATTACAAATTGCAAATATTATAAGTAGAACAATATTTATATTCATCGCTTTCTATCTCTTAGCAAGTAGTACTGTTATAACTATACGTTGTTGATATTATAGTAATAAAGAAATATAAAGTATACTACTATAAAAATATCTATTGCTATTAAAGAAAAGAAAATAGTATTATTAAATTTATTTCTGAATAAACATATTGATACAAAAATGGAGTAACACAAAGCCAAAATACATTCAAGTAATAAACATAATCTTAACGTCAAAATATTATTAAATTGCCAAAAATGGGCAATCCCAATGTAGACTTGTTCATATGTATTTTGCTTTTCAAAGGAATAATATAAGTCGCTTGAAATCAAAATAACAAAAACAAAACCCAAGATTAATCGGATTGTATTCTGAAATTTGAATGTCTTTTTGAATGTAATCATTGTTGTTAGTAATTAACGTTCAATCTAAAATATCACTGGCTTTTATTTATTCATCTAAATAAATCTTATTTTGGTGCGAATCCAATATCTCTATACATTTTTCTTAAATCATCAAGAATTTTCATCATTTCATAGAATTTATCATCATAACTTTCATCTTCTTCTTTGATAACTTCTTTACTATATATATTGCCATTGCTGTATATGTACATATTTATTATTAGCTTATCCGTTTCAATTTGTGTCAAGGTTTTTTTAATTATTACCTCATTATTTTCAAGAAGAAAATATCTTAAAATATAATTCAGACTATCTAGAATCGATTTATTTAGTACTCTATATTTCCTCTCTTTAATTTCCTCATAAGAAGAAAACAATCTTCTTTCTTTATCCTCAATTATTTGTTTTGCAAAACGTTCTTTTCCTATAATTTGAATAAATTCACCATTGATTATATAGGTATAGTATGTGTCTGAGAGGTAATCTTTATAAGTAACTTTCGCACTATCAATTTGCGTGAAATTCTCCTGAGCACTAAGAGCATAAGATGAAATTAAAATAATTATCAGGATAATAACTCTTTGGGGTATATTTATAACTTTCATTATTATTGTAAATTCAATTTTTCAGGTATGTGATATTTTTCTCTTGCTTTAATGTATTCTAAACTATCAATAGGACCTAACACTATACTATCTTTGTGTATTATTATCCAGTAATATATATTATCTTTTCCATATTTATAAACGTAATTCATTTTATCATAAATAGCATTATGAATTTCTGTTGGTCGTTGTTTCACAATAATATAATCATCATTATATTTATAGTTAATAACATTAGGCGGAATATCTATTCTTCCTGTAATATGCTTATGTTCTTTATCAAAATTATACCCGCCACTTAATTTATAATTGTTATCATTGTATGATAATGAAATCAATAAATAAAGTAGCAATAGCAACAATATGGAACTTATTATGTATATCTTATTCATGATATTTACCTTTCAAAAGTAGAGAAATTATTTGAATTATGGTTGATAGGGTGGGATAAAATTGTAGATTATTCTTTTTTTGTGGACACTAGGAGTTGCGAGCCTACGTGTTCGGGTTGGAATATTTGGATTGTTTTAACTAAAATAGCGGTTTGTGGTGGTTTTTCTAACATTATGCAAGTTTTGTGGTTAATTGTTATTAATTCTATTAGGGGTTGTGGGTTGGATATTTGAGGAGAGGGTTTGGGGTTTGGGGAATGGTTCGTTAATTTCTTATAATAAATTCTTGAATTTTGGATAGAAATTCTTAGAATTTGATGTTTTTGGGGAAATTCAGCGATATTTTAGAAAAAGACTTTGTCTTTTCCCATAAAAACGAAGTCTTTTTGGATTTTTATCTGATATAATTTCAGAGAAACGAAGTATATTTTCGTGGAAATAAAGATTTTAGGGAAATAGAATAAGATTCTACGAAAATAGAATCAAATTCTATTCTCGTAGAATTTGATTCCAGAGCGCTAAAACAAGGTTTTATTGAAGTAAATGCTTAAATCTGTTTCTTAAAATTAACAGGCTTGTTATTTGTTTTGACTGAAAACAAAATCTTTTTACACTATTTTATTGTGATTTTCTTAGTGATTGTATTGGTGTTTGTTCTTAGGGTTATAAAGTAAATCCCTTGTGGAATATTGTTTATATCCATTCTTGTTGATACTTCTTCCTCTTGAGTATTGATAGTTTGGGTTTTGATAGTTTTTCCTAAAACGTCTCTTAACTCAACTGAGTAGTTTTCGCCTTTTGGAGATTGGAAGTTAAGGTTTATGTAATCTGAGGCTGGATTTGGATATATATTTAAGTTTAAAAGCTCTTGGCTTATTTCTTTTAGCCCCGAAACTTCTCCTGTAAAAGCAAGATTATCTACAAATAAATAGTCGTTGTCTGCTGGGTAAATGCCACTTGCCTTCATTATGATGATACATGTGTCTGGATTATTGCCATCTGTATAGGTCAAAGGGATGCTGAAATTTGCCCAGCTCATTGCCATACCTGATAGGTTCTTTATTCCGCTTGCTACTTGCACTCTTTCACCTAGGTTTGTGTCCCATCTTGTAAGGGTAACTTTGATAGAACCTTGGCTTGAGCCATAAATCATATGCTGCCATTTGCCTCCAAGGCTTGCTGGTCGGCTTGAAAAAGCAAATCCCGAAATTGGTTCTAGGGTAATGGAGTCTAAAACGCCACTTACTGCTACTCCATTTACTATACTTGAGCCTACGGTTTTTGAAACTAACTTTAAGCCAAAATAACCTTCAGCTCCTGGAACGCCTTGTGTTGCTGTGAATATTCCACTGCTTGCTGTGGTATTATTCATCGTTCCCCATTGGTCAGGATTTTCATAATTACCATAACTTGTCCAATTTTCAAAACTGAAGTTAGGAATTGTTTGAGCCTTGGTCATAGTAAAAACCAATACTAAGGCAATTGAAAGAAAGATTGTTTTTTTCATTGTTTTATTTATTATGTTTACACATTAAATCTAAAGTGCATTATATCTCCGTCGTTTACTACGTATTCCTTACCCTCTACTCCCATCTTGCCTGCTTCCTTGCAAGCAGCTTCGGAGCCTAAGGTTATAAAGTCGTTATATTTTATTACTTCGGCTCTGATAAAGCCTTTTTCGAAGTCTGTGTGAATTACTCCTGCACATTGTGGAGCCTTCCATCCATTAATATATGTCCAAGCCCTAACTTCTTGTACTCCCGCTGTAAAATAGGTCTTAAGGTTTAGTAAGCGATAAGCTTCTTTAATCAGTCTAT
The DNA here is from genome assembly GCA_017860275.1 of Bacteroidota bacterium. GTDB lineage: Bacteria > Bacteroidota > Bacteroidia > Bacteroidales > P3 > UBA10566. Next base: position 85,115 of record JAFNAQ010000007.1, on the reverse strand, counting down.
TTACTCCACTTTCTTCAAGTCCAAGCTCTTCTAAGAACATTTGTTTCTCTTCAAAAGTTTCTAGCTCTGCAATATCTGCCTCTATCTTTGCTGCTACTATTATAATTCCTGCTTTTTCTCTCTTTGCTACTTCTTGAACAAGTTCTGTGTATTTGTTACCACTTTTCGCCGATGCCTCATCAACATTACATACATAAAGAACTGGTTTTGTAGTTAGAAGAAATAACTCATCAGCTGCCTTTTGTTCGTCCTTTGAGTCGAATTCAATCTCTCTTGCATTCTTTCCTTGTTCAAGAACTTCTTTGAAACGAGTCATAACATCCAGTTGAATCTTCGCCTCTCTGTCTCCACCTGTTTTTGCTTGCTTTGCAACCTTTTGTATCCTGCTTTCAATTGTTTCCAGGTCCTTTAATTGCAACTCCATATCGATAATTTCTTTATCTCTTATAGGGTTTACAGAGCCATCAACATGGACTACATTGTCGTCATCGAAGCATCGAAGAACATGTAACACAGCATCACATTCGCGTATATTGCCTAAGAATTTATTCCCAAGGCCTTCACCCTTGCTTGCACCCTTTACCAAACCTGCTATATCTACAATATCTACTGTTGTTGGGAGTATTCTGTGAGGTTTAACCAGCTCTGCAAGTGCATTTAATCTTTCGTCAGGAACGGTTATAACTCCTAAATTTGGTTCAATTGTACAGAAAGGAAAGTTTGCTGCCTGAGCCTTTGCATTGGACAAACAGTTAAAGAGTGTAGACTTTCCAACATTTGGCAATCCTACAATACCACATTTTAATGCCATATCTTATTATTATTTTTTATTCGAGATTTTTGAGCTTGCAAAAATACTAATTTAAAATCAAATTACTATAGCAAAAGCAATCTTCTTGACTTTCAAGGCTCAATTTGCATTAAAACAAAATAGATTTTTATTATATGGCTATATAAAAATACTTTAGGTTAGTTTCCTAATTGGTTGTTTCTTTGCAAAAGAGATTATTAATATATTTATTAAACAATAAATTTAAGTTTCTATGAAAAAGATAATTGATAAAGCCGATTCAAGAGGGGGTTTCGACCACGGTTGGTTAAAGACTAAGCATACATTCAGTTTTTCTCAGTATTATAACCCAGAAAGAATACATTTCGGAACTCTAAGAGTAATAAATGATGACAAGATTGCTCCCTCAGAAGGATTTGACCTTCACCCTCACCAAGATATGGAGATAGTAACAATTCCCCTAAAGGGATATGTTAGACATGGAGATAGCTTAGATAATTCACAAGTTATAACTCGTGGAGAGATTCAGGTTATGAGTGCAGGTACAGGAATATATCATCTTGAGTATAACGGTAGCGAGACTCAGGAGCTTGAACTTCTTCAGATTTGGATATTCCCAAGAGAAAAAGACCTTGCACCTAGGTATAATAGTTACCAGATAACAGATTTGTTGAAAAAGAACGATATTTCTTTATTCCTTTCTCCTAATAGTGAGGCTTCTATTGCACAAGATGCTTGGTTGTCATGGGCTAATTTAGATAAATCTGTGTCGAAAGAGTACAAGCTTTATGGACAAAACACAGGAGTATATATATTTATTGTCGAAGGTTTGGTAAAGATTGGAGATGATATACTTTCAAGAAGAGATGGAATAGGCGTTACTGAGGTAGATAAGATAGATATAACTGCTTTGGAAGACTCAGAAATTATCTTCTTTGAGGTTGCAATGCAATAAATAAAACACATAATAATAACTTACAGATAAAATAACTAATGAAAAACATAATAATAATAACTTCCAGCATAAGACAAGGGAGATTGAGCAATAGAGTTGCTCCATATATCAAAAACTATCTTCAGAATAAACAAGATATAAGATGTGAGATACTAGACCTTAAGGAGTATAACTTCCCAATTTTTGAGGAAAGACTAATGTTCCAAAAGAACCCATCTCCAGAATTGCTAGATTATGTAGAGAAATTTAATAAGGCAGATGGAGTAATTATTGTTTCCTCTGTATATAATCAAAGTTTCCCTGCATCGTTAAAGAATGTGATTGACGTTCTAAATAGTGAGTGGAAGAGGAAGGTTGTAGGACTTGTTTCATCAACAGTTGCACCAAGTGCTGGAATCTCAACCCTATTTCAATTGGAAAATATCTTATCTAAACTTGGAGCCATTATAAGTCCAACAAAACACGCAGTAACAAGTATTGATAAGGTATTTGCAGAGGATGGTTCTCCAATAGATAAAGAAAAAACTTATAAATCATTCTCTCCTATGCTGAATGATTTCATTTGGCTTGTTGAAAAATTGAAATAGGTCAAACAAACCCCTTCTCTCCAAAGATAAACCACAAAAATCCACCCAACCAAAAACGCTTAACTATTATCTCTTCACTCAAAAAGGCTTCTTTTCTGATACATTACCAATTCTTTGCTAGAGGATTTTAACTATTTTGTTTTAAAACGCTTGTTTTGCTAACATTATGCAAGTTTTGACGTTAAATGTTCGTAATTTGTTCTTGGGGTTTTGAGGGGTTTTGAGGGCGGTATTTGCGGAGAGTTCTTGGGGTGGAGAGATCTACACGTTAATTTCTCACAATAGAATTGTTAAATTGCAGGGGATTTTCATGGGAATTTGAGTTGATTTTGAAAAGATGCTGATTTTTCGGAAAAAGAGCTTGATTTTTCGGGAAAAATCAGGGAGTTTCTTGGAAAAGTCGGCGAGTTTTTGGAAAAAATCGGCGTAAAATTTTGAATAATCAGCTTAAAATCAGAATAGAATCTTATTCTACAAAAATATATCCTTATTCTACGAAAATATAATAAGGTTATGGCACGAGGAAATAAGGATTTTAAGTACAAAAGCGAAGACTTTTTTCAATAAAGCCTGATTTCAGTTTCTTAATATTAACATCACCCCCATACAAACATGCAGTTATTTTGCAGTTATTTTGCAATTTAAGATTTTTTATCTACTTTTGCTACTATATAATATATACTTTTTCTATGTTTAGAAAGCATTCCCTTCTTTACGTCCTAATTATCTTTCTATTTCTTGGCTGTTCAAGCAATCAGGACAAAGATAAAACCATTATTCCTAGAGCAAAATTAGTCAACGTTATTTGCGATATTGAGAAATCCCAATCCTATATAGATATTGTCCCTGATACTCTTTCCCAAAACACTATGCAAAAGAAGAAAGCCTTTAGGGAAGAAGTTTTTAAGAAGTATAAAATCACAGAAAATCAGTATAACGAAAGTATTGAGTACTATTCTTCTGTACCAGATAGTTTAGATAAGTTGATGAATGATGTTCTAAAAAAACTTGATAAGGATGCTAGTTAAAACTTACGGTAGTGCAATTCAAGGAATTAATGCTACCACAATTACAGTAGAGGTTTGCGTTGAGCAAGGGATAAACTTTTTCTTAGTCGGCTTGCCAGACAATGCCGTCAAAGAATCTCATCAAAGAATCTCATCAGCCCTTGGACAATATGGATACAAGATTCCCGGCAAGAAGATAATAATAAATATGGCTCCTGCCGATATTCGCAAGGAGGGCTCTTCATACGATTTGACCTTGGCAATGGGTATTCTTGCTGCTTCGGAACAAATAATTGCGGATAAACTTTCGGATTATCTTATTATGGGAGAGCTTTCCTTAGATGGAAGCCTTCAACCAATAAAAGGAGCCTTACCTATTGCACTTGAGGCAAAGAAACAAGGATTTAAAGGTTTCATTCTCCCAAAAACTAATGCTCCTGAGGCAGCAATAGTCTATGGAATTGATGTTTATGGAGCAGAAAACATTCTTGAGGTAATAAACTTCCTAAATGGAGTTGGAGAGTTAGAGCAGGTGGTTGTGGATACTAATGAAGAATTCTCTCGCAGCTTAAACCAATACGAATATGATTTTTCCGATGTCAAAGGTCAGGAAAATATTAAAAGAGCGATGGAGATTGCAGCAGCAGGTAGTCATAATGTAATTCTTATTGGACCTCCTGGTAGTGGAAAGACAATGCTTGCAAAGCGTCTTCCCTCAATACTCCCTCCATTAACCTTAGATGAATCGCTTGAGACAACCAAGATACATTCTGTTGCAGGAAAAATGACTAAGAATTCTCCTCTCGTAGCCGTTCGTCCATTTCGAAACCCTCATCATACAATATCAGATACTGCCTTGGTAGGTGGTGGCGCTTGGCCACAACCTGGAGAAATATCTCTTTCACATAATGGAGTTTTATTTTTAGACGAGTTACCTGAGTTTAAGCGTTCTGTGCTAGAAGTTCTTCGCCAACCTATGGAAGACAGAACAATTAATATTTCTCGTACAAAACAATCTGTTGAATATCCAGCAAGCTTTATGCTTGTTGCAGCAATGAACCCTTGTCCTTGTGGATATTATAACCATCCCGACCAAGCATGCACATGTTCAAATGGAACAGTTAGTAGATACCTTAATAAGATATCAGGACCATTATTAGATAGAATAGATATTCAGATTGAGGTAGTCCCAGTTCCTTTTAAAGATTTATCTTCAATGCGAGATGGAGAAGGAAGTAGTGCAATTAGAGAAAGAGTAATAAAGGCAAGAAAGGTTCAAGAAGAAAGATACAAAGAAAGAGATGATATACATTGCAATGCCCAAATGACTCCAAAGATGTTGAAAGAATATTGTAAGCTAGAGCCTCAAGGTATTAACTTACTAAAGAATGCTATGGAACGTCTTGGCTTAAGTGCAAGAGCATACGATAGAATACTAAAAGTTTCTAGGACAATTGCAGATTTAGAGGGGAGCGAAAATATTCAAAATCATCATCTAGCTGAAGCAATAAACTATAGAAGTTTGGATAGAGATGCATGGGGAAAATAATATGAAACAAAGGGTAGTCTTTATTATCTCAACGTTAGTCTTAATCTCTTTGGCTCAATTAACTTATTCTCAAGATTCCATTAAGCTGAATATTGAAAAACATATTGAAACTCTTTCAAGCAGTTCTATGATGGGTAGATATTCAGGGAGTATATATGCCAATAAATCTGCTGAGTATATTAAAGCTGAACTTGAAAGTATAGGGATAAAAACCTTTTATCAAACAATATATAATAATCCCAATCTTAAGAATGTTGTAGGAATAATTGAAGGTTCAGATGAAAGATTAAGAAAAGAATGGATAGTTATTGGTGCTCATTACGACCATTTAGGATTTCAGACAGGGAATTCAAGAACTTATAGTCTAAACGATTCCCTTGGCAAGATTCGTTCAGTAACAATTACTGCAAAGACTCCAATATTCGATTCCGATACTTTAATATATAATGGAGCAGACGACAATGCCTCAGGCATAAGCTCATTGATTGAACTTGCAAGAATGCTTTACTCTAATCGACAAATACTCAAAAGAAGTATAGCAATTATAGCTTTTGATGCTAATGAGACAGGGAGGAATGGTTCGACCTATATTGCTAATAATGGAATGGCTCCATATTTTGGAGAATACGATGTTAAGTTTATGATGAGTATTGATATGGTTGGACACTTAAAAGCCAATAATGAGCTAATGGTTATTGGCTGTGGTATGCTTTATAAATATAAAAAATACTTCGAAGGCTTAAGCATTAGCAAACCCAATAGAATAATCCTAAAAGAGTTTGACATAAATAACTCAATGGTTTCAGATAATGAACCTTATGCTAGAATGGGTATTCCTTCCATACTTATTAGCACAGGAATTAAACATCACTATCATAAGATTTGGGACGATGCTAAATATATTGACTTTCAAGGAATAGAGGACATTACAAATTATAGTTTTTCTCTTATTAATAAGTTTGCAAACACAAGATTAATTCTTCCTTCAGGTCGTTCACAATATGGTCTTATACCTGTAAGAAAGAATTATTTTGGAGTTTCTATTGGCTTTGGAAATAATGAACACTATTACAAGAATGGAACAATGACAGGAAAAATTTCAAATGGGGCATCAGTTGGAACATTCTATCGATATAATCTTTCGGAACTCTTTGCAATAAAAGCTGAGTTTGACTACGAATATAAACAAGCCTCAAGAGTATTTGGCACAATGACCTATCATTCTCTAAGTCTACCTGTCAGCTTTGTTGTAAAATATACTACAATAAATAACGAGTTTGATTTTAGTCTTGGTCTTGGAATGTTTTATTCCTATAATATTGGACATAAATATGACTTAAAAGAGGAAACTCTTTCTCCAAAAATAAATAAAAACACTATTGGTCTGAACTATAATTTTGGGATTAGATACAAGAGATATATAATTGGATATGAGGCAAAATATGGTTATTATAATATTCTAGATAGTCCTTATGGACCAACAAGACCAATAAATAAGTTTATCAAAATAGGATACATTTTATAATATGAAAAGAATAATTTTATTTTCAGGATTTTTATCCCTTATCATCTTTATTACTTCATGTAATAAGCAAGATAATATCATAACTGAGTTCACTCCAATTACTGAATTCTCAGGTCAAGACTCAATTTCTATGGATATGGATTTATCTAACTCTGTCCTTAATGGCATTTCCATACCTACTCCAAAACAAACGGGAGATTCTCTATTTCATTTTGCAGCAAAAATAGAAAAAGAACAAGGGCAAAAGTATTTTTATAAGATATACTACCAAAATGAATCTTATAAATATGAGGAAGACTCAGAATTTGCAAATGAGAACTTCTATGGTTCTTGGGAAGACACAGACATTGAATTTAAAGAAGTCCCTAGCAGTGGAGAGATAAAGGATGCCTTTAGAATACTTGGAAACCCAAGAAATGAAAAACAATATTTTGGCTCTAAACCAAGGACTAATGTTACTGAGCAAGAGATTCTAAAGGGTGTTGAGTCAATAAAGAAAGATATTAAATGGTATAATGCAATTAAAGAGAAAGCCAAGGTTAATAAAAACTCCGTTGAAACTCAGCTCTATCTTGATATGTGTTGGATATTAAACTACAACACACAAGTTGGAGAAACAAACAACCGTTGGAAACGTAATCCAAGAACAGGGAAATATAGTTTTATGCTCGTTGTAGTTACTCAAGATGCCCTAAATCAATTACCAAAAGGGGTAAAGAATATTTCTGTATCTGATTCTATTAATGGGTTTATCAATCCTTACCAATATTTCAAATATGGAAAGGGAAAGGAGCTAAAGGGAGTGAGCTACAATATTGCTAAGCAAAATCTAAATCTTCGAGCAGTAATTTCTCCTGAAAGAGGAGTCTTTGTAGATATTCTAAAATATCCATTAAATGACTTTAAAATATTCCCAAACAATGGTAAGGTTGGTAACGACGATAGTCTATTTAATAATGCTCTTTATGAACAATTCTTCCATAGTATAAGTAAACATTTCAAGCTTAAGAATCTACCTGTGGTAGAAGATATTCTTGACGATTCATATACCGTGGAAAAATATAGAGCAAATGAAAAGAAATACTCCGATATTAAGACAAGGATTATAGATTTCCCTCATATAACTGATTGCCCAGGGAAGACAGTTAGGGTTGATGATAAGGGAAGATTTATTTCTTTAATTAATCCTGGCAACGAGAATAGAATGAATAAGCCAAGAAAAGAAAGTGTTGGTATAAGCACAAGGGTTGGCTTCACTTACGGAAAGTTTAGAGGAAAGATAAAGTTTCCGGCTCAATTAAACTCTCATGGTGTATGGAGTGGTCTAACAAATGCTTTTTGGCTAATATATCAATCCGATTTCGATTGGAATAAACGTAGAATATGTCCAGACAAGGGATACGTAAAGGCTGGTCAAGGTGTGGGAGAAGATGCGGGAAGAAGTCCAAATACTAACTACTCTGAGATAGATATTGAGATAATAAAAACATCAAAATACTGGCCAGACCAAGAACATAAGGAAAAGAACTATAACCCATATGATAAAAATGAATGTGTTCTTGCTTGCACTAATTGGGATTTGGCTTGTCAAACACCTAAAGATTATTTCAAACAAGGTATTCATAAGTATAAATACAATAACCAAGACTTCTCATATCATCGTTGGTCAGAGGCATATCGTGCTCTAACAATACGCTCTGCCATTGAGAACAATATTTTTAAGAATGACTTCTATTACTTCGAGATTGAATGGAAGCCTAATGAGATAATTTGGAGGATTGGCGCTTCGCCCGATAAGATGTATGTTGTAGGTTATATGAGCGATAAGTTCACATCTATCCCAAATAACCAAATGGTTGGAGTAGTAACTCAAGAATATCATTATTCAGAGTTCTGGCCTCCAGTAATCTTTGACCAAAACCTTTTACCTTATCCAAAGAAAGACATTGAAGGAAGGGTATATGATATTGTTGTGGAATAATTTTTAGTTTATCAGCCTCATAAAAGATATAATTATGAAATCAAAATCCTTAGTCTTAATTATTGCATTGCTATTTTCTCTTTCCTGTTTTTCTCAAGTGGAAAGACCAAAATCAATAACCGAAAGAGTTTATCCAAAATGGTTTTCCGATGCAAAGCTTGGTATATTTATCCATTTTGGTTTATACTCAGTCCCTTCGTGGTCTGCTCCTGAACAATATGCTGAATGGTTCTATAAGGGATTAATCTCTGGAGATAGCGCAAGGATAAATTTCCAGAAGAGAGTATTTGGGGAGAATTTTAAGTACGAGGACTATAAGAATATATTTAAGGCCGAGCTTTTCGATGCTAATGAGTGGGCAAATCTCTTTAAGCGCTCTGGTGCTAAGTATGTGCTTTTTACTTCGAAGCATCATGATGGCTATGCGATGTGGAACTCTGCCTATTCAAAGGAGTGGAACTCCTATGAGACTGCTCCAAAGAGAGATTTTTGTCAAGAGCTTACCGATGCTGTTCGTGCAAAAGGTCTAGAAATGGGATTATATTATTCTCTTACAGAATGGACAAATCCTTTATATCGTTGGACTATTGACACAAATATCTCTATCGAAAACTATGTTCGCCAACACATGCACCCTCAGTTCAAAGAATTGGTTACTAAGTTTAGACCCTCAATCATTTTCTCTGACGGAGACTGGGATCATTCTGCCAAAGCCTTTGGTTCAGATGAGCTTGTTGATTGGTATTATAAGACAGTTGGAGAAAAGGCTATTGTGAATGACCGTTGGGGCGGGGGATTTAATCATGGCTTTATCACTCCTGAATATAGTGCTGGTATTATTGAGACCTCTCGTCCTTGGGCAGAGTGTAGAGGCATAGGAAGAAGTTTTGGATTAAATAGAAATGAAAGTATTGAAAGCTATAAAAGCTCCGAAGAAATAATCCGTCATTTTGTTAAGCTTGTTGCAGGTGGCGGGGGACTTACACTAAACGTTGGTCCTTCTGCCGACGGGAAGATTCCTCTACTCCAACAAGAAAGACTTTTGGATTTAGGTAATTGGTTAAAGATTAATGGTGAGGCAATATATGGTTCAAAGCCATTTACCAAACAATATGAGCAGTGGGATGTAAATCGTGTAGACAAGGAAAGAGATTTTGAGTCCACAATAGATTTTGACTGGGTTAGAAATTCTCCTTCTGTTGATATTCCAGAAGATAATTTCTCAATAATCTGGACTAGCAGGATTAAACCTAGCTACGATGAGGAATATACCATTACATGCAAGGCTGATGATTATGCAAAGGTATATCTTGACAACAGACTAATTATCGATACTAGGGATAAAACTAATTCTAAAAATATTAAACTAAAGAAGGATAAGGATTATAATATTGAGGTGAAATATTTCGAGACAACTCATAATGCAAGCATTCGTCTAAGCTGGAAAAGCCTTTCTCAGAAAGAAGAACCAATAAAAACAATATGGGGTGAAGAAACTTTTTGGAAGCAACCCTTTCTATGTTATACCACAAATAATGGGAATCTATACGCTATCGTATATGAAATTTCAGACAGAGAAATTACTCTAAACCTAGATAAGGCACCAAAGAAAGATATGAAGATAATATTCCTTGACAACCACAAAGCAATGCCTTGGGAATACCAAAAAGGAAAGCTAAAGATAAACACCTCATCAATACACCCAAGAGACCTCAAATCCCACTCAGCCTACACCTTCCGCCTCGAAAACTATTTAAGAGAGTAAGACAAAAGAAATATTAGTGTTTATTGAATTGTAAAAGTTCATATATCCTATACCAATAATAAAATGCTTCAATATTGGTTTTCTTTAATTTATTGAGTTTGGTTTCAAAAGGTTGTTTTATCTCCCAATCTGACATATTTAAATTATGATTAAAAAAATCTATTTTTTCATTCTTTCCCTTGTCTATCAATACAGAAAGGTATGCCACCCTTGAAGCGAGAGTTATTGCTTTTTCAATATGAAATTGTTCGGAAAAGATAAAAGACTTTATTTGCTTAATTCCTTTATTCAATATTTCGAACCTGCAATTTTCAACTGGGGCTCTTAAACAAATTGATAATGAATTGTAATAAATATCTTTCAATACATCAACACTATCTATCTTTATATTACGATATTTTGCTTCAGTACTAACAAACAAATTAAAAACTTCTCTCACCATTAGAATATTATCTACTCTATCGAATAATGTTCCAATATCATACATCTGTTTTATAATTTCCATCCCCATTTCTTTATCTTTTTTGAAATAAGGAATACCTGTTGTATTAGGTGCAAATGCTGTTAACTTATCAGCAATAATATTATTAAAGTTAGGCACTTTAACTATGTTGGGATCGTTTTCAATTATGCAAAATGGAGAACTTATTTGTAGTTCTATTACATTTGTATAATGAACTTCTTCAAATAATACATCCAAAAGAATATTGGATTCATTACCATCTATTGATGACTTATAGAATAACTTATAATGTTCCTTAATTATTTCTGATTCAACCTCCCTATTATGTTTTTCAAATCGTATAAATCCTTTATCCTGAATAACTGAATTTAAAATGGAACCTATATCTATTTTCTTATCTGGCACAATAATATCAATATCTATCGAGAGCCTTCTTGTTGAATTCAATAACAACATTAAAGCTGTACCTCCCTTAAAAACAAAATATAGTTTACTCCCTGACAGTATTTCTAATAACAATAAAGCACGAATAACTTTTTCTACTAATATCTTATCTGCTTTATTTTTATTTGCTACTAGCTCAATATTTTCCTTTGATATACTTTCAATACTTATCATAATTCCAAATTACTGACAATAATTATTGTTTTTTGTCGATATATAGATGTAATTTATTTTTAATTTCTTCCTTTTTACCCTTTCTACTAGCATACCTTAGCATACTATTCACATTAATTGTGTAGTTATTAAAAACTATTTCAAATATACTATAAAAGTCATTATTCTGATAGTAAAAAAACTCCTTATCAATTAGAATATCTACTAATATTTTCTCAATGGAAGGAATATATATTTTATTATTTTTCACTATGGGAGATGCTGAAACCAATCTCCTTACGATGATAGAATTAGTATAATCCTCAATATTATTTCTTATATCCTTGACATCATAAACAGAGTTATACCTTTCTTTTAAATATAATATTACAGATTCTTTGGCAGAGGCTTCTACATCAATAAATATATTATTATTATTAGTCAAATAATGCGCAAATTGATTAATAACACTATTCTCCCATATACAAAAATCTATATAGGGAAAATGTTTTTTTAAATATAATCCAAGCTTGCTTGCTTTAGTAGAGAGAACTATATTAAACTCTTTAGTTTTACCAAGTTCATAAACGCCCCTACCAACTCTTTTCAGAATACCTTTTTTTGTCCAATTATATACCCTCCAATTAATTGTAGTTCTATTAATATTTGGATCAATAGATTTAAAATATAAATAAATATCATCTGTACTAACTACAGAGTTATTTATAAAGAAATCCATAATATTTACTTTACTATCAGTATCCATATCATTAAATAATAATGCAAAGATATTCAAATTACTGACAATAAAAACGATTTACTGCCAAAATATAGTATCTTATTATATCTTATGCTTTATAGTTTGTGATACTAAAAAGATGAGCAAAGAAAAAATCCCACTCCGCCTACACCTTCCGCCTCGAAAACTATTTAAAGGAATAAAAAAGCAATAAACTAAAACTTGACTTTCATATTTTCTGTTTCTATCTCTTCTGCTTTATAGTTGGGATTATCCCATAATGGATAGTTATTCTCATCCTTATCTCCATAGTAAACTATACGCCTTTCAATAATTCTATCTTCATTATTTTTGTCCCCAGCTAGAAATTTCTGCCATATCCAATTAGACCTTTTGTCGTATTTATATTCCATAGTTTGTTTGGAAGATAAACTGTCCTTCCAATCATAACTACTCCTTTTTTCAATAAGATTATTATTATCATCATACTTACGCTCAGACCTATAATAAATCTTATTATCAGAACATGAAATTAAACTAATCTGATTACCCTTTGAATCATAATGATAATGGTCGCAATCTGCTTCCGTAAAAAAATAATTATAACTCTTCATAATAACCTGCCCCTTATCATTATATACATAGTGTACTTTCTCAGCTATACTATCATTAAACTTATATCTATATCTCCTTGTTAAACTATCACTTTTATTCCAATATCTATATATTTCAACCAAATTATTTTTAGAGTCATATCTATATTTAATCCTTAAAAACAATTCTTCTAATCTATCATCATAACTAGCCTTTTCGATTAAATTACCAATTGAATCATAGATATACTTATCATTAATTACAATACTATCTTTTATTTCATAGCATTCTTGTTTCTGACCTCTTGAATTATACTTATAGATATTAGTTTTTAATGGTGTAATTCTTCTATGATAATCATGATAACCTCTAATAATCTCATGTTCAATATTCCCATCACGATTAAACTTAGTTATCTTGTATTCTCTATGAATATCCATTTCTTTTCCATTACAAAACAGCCCTTTTGGGTAATAAGTACTTTCTTCTATATACTTTACCTTTCCTTTAATATTATCCTTTTCAAGGTCTGATTTCTTATTGTCTTGTGAATAACCTAAGAAGGCAGAAAAGATAAAAACAAATAAAATAACGAAGGTCTTTTTCATAAAATACAGTTTTAGATATATATTGTAATAAAACGCAAAAAACGAATAATTGTTTTAATATTAAGATATTCATCCTCTTGGATGATAGTCCTTTTATATTTTAACTAAATAGGAGTATTTTGGTGGTTTTTCTAACATTATGCAAACTTTGATGTTAATTATTGGTAATATTATTGTGGGTTGTGGGTTGGATATTTGAAGGAAGGTGTTGAGGTTTGGGAAATGGTTCGTTAATTCTTTATAATAAATCCTTGAATTTTGGAGAAAAATTCTTGGAATTTGATGTTTTTGGGGAAAATCGGCGATTTTTCAGAAAAAGACTTCGATTTTTTCTAAAGAAACTTGATCTTTTTGGATTTTTCTCTGATAAAAATTTATGGAAACTAAGTATATTTTCGTGGAAATAAAGATTTTATGGAAATAGAATAAGATTCTACGAGAATAGAATCAAATTCTATTCTCGTAGAATTTGATTCCAGAGCGCTAAAACAAGGTTTTATTGAAGTAAACGCTTAAATCCATTTCTTAAAATTAACGTTGAGATTTCTTACTTTTGTTTTTGAAGTGTTGAACTAGGATTAGTATGTAAATTCTCCGAATTCTGATTTTACGGTTACTTTTTTGCCTTCAAAGGCTTCAACTCTTCCTATTATTCTTGCATCAACGTTAAAGGATTTACTTATTTCGATTACTGCCTTTGCAGTCTCTTCATCGGTATATACCTCCATTCTATGCCCCATATTAAATACCTTGTACATCTCTTGCCAATCGGTATGTGATTGTGCTTGAATCATTTTAAACAGTGGTGGTATAGGGAAAAGGTTATCCTTAATTACATGAACATTATCAACAAAATGAAGAACCTTTGTCTGAGCTCCACCGCTGCAATGTACTAAACCATCAATCTTTGAACGATATGTATCGAGTATTTTCTTGATGATTGGAGCGTAGGTTCTTGTTGGAGAAAGTACCATCTTTCCTGCATCTATGCCTTCGACCTCTGTCTTGTCGGTAAGAGAAAGTCCTCCACAATAAACAACACTCTCTGGGAGTGAGTTATCATAGCTTTCTGGATATTTCTTTGCTAGATCTTTTAAAAAAACATCGTGACGAGCAGATGTTAAGCCATTACTACCCATTCCTCCATTATATGATTTCTCGTAGCTAGCTTGCCCAAATGATGAAAGCCCAACGATTACGTTTCCTGATTTTATATTATGATTTGAGATAATATCGCTGCGTTTTGCCCTTGCAGATACAGTGCTATCTACAATTATTGTGCGAACAAGGTCTCCAACATCGGCAGTTTCTCCTCCTGTTGAATAAATACCAATACCTAATTCTCTCATCTCCTGAAGAAATTCTTCAGTGCCATTAATTATTGCAGAGATAACCTCTCCTGGTATTAGGTTTTTGTTTCTTCCAATTGTAGAAGAAAGAAGAATATTATCTGTTACACCAACGCATAGTAAATCGTCGAGGTTCATAACAATTGCGTCAATAGCTATACCCTTCCAAACAGAAATATCACCAGTTTCCTTCCAATACATATATGCAAGAGAAGATTTTGTGCCAGCACCATCAGCGTGCATAATCATACAGTATTCCTTATCGTTTGTTAGCTTATCTTCAATAACCTTGCAGAAAGCATTTGGAAATAAACCTTTATCAATATTTTTAATAGCTTGGTGAACATCTTCTTTAGAAGCAGAAACCCCTCTTAAATTGTATTTTTGTGTATCCATTTGATAATATTTTCGTATGCAAATTTACATCATTTTTTTCAAACCCAGCTAAGAAGATAATTTATCATAGTATATTTAAGTAGGATATACAAAGTATTTTAGTAGGATACAAAACAAGATGGCTAGTTCGTTTGTTAGTTGTAAATATATGCTTATGAAAACTCCTTCAGGTAAATCTTTGGTATCTCGATTATTACTCTTTTTATTATTAATCATTCCTCTTTTAGTATTCTCAAAGAAAGAGGTTAGTAGGAATGTTTTATATGTAAGCTCTTTTACAATTGATAATCATTGGGCTAAGCTCTCCAAAGAGACAATGCTTAAGACCTTTAAGGTCAATGGTTATAATGTAAATCTAAAGGAGATCTACTTGGATGAGAAAAGATTTCCCAAATTAGAAAACAGAATTGAAAAACTAAAGAGCTTTTTAAATACTAATAAGGAGAAAATTGATGTAATTCTTGCATTTGACTATGGTGCTACAGACTTGTTTCTAAGGTATTCTGATTCCATAGTTAATAAAATCCCAATAATCTTTGTTTCAGAACTTGAATCTAATAGGAAGATTGAGTTTAAGAATATTACAGGTATTGTGAGTGATTATGGAATAGGGCAGGTTTATAAGACTGGGCTAAAAATATTCCCTAATGTTCATAAAGTTTATGTTTGGGCAGATAAATCTCCAACAGGTGTTTTTTTTATGTCTAAAGCTAAGAATATTTTAAGTGGATATAAAGATGCAGGAATTGATATTGAGTATGGAGTAGATGCAAATAATGGAAAAGAGTTTCTACGTAAAGTGAGTTCTCTCGATAACCATTCTTTTATGATTTTTGGTACGTGGCAAGTAGACGATAATGGAAATCAATACTTGGCGAAAGATTTCTATCCACAATTTATTAAAACAGCAAAAATCCCAATATTTACTGTTTTTGATGGCTTTATAGGGAAGGGGTTTGCAGGAGGTTATGTGCAAATGGCTGAGAATAATGCAAGGGCTATTACTCAAAAAGCAATTAGAATATTCAATGGTGAAATACCAGAGAAGATGAATATCGATAATATTCCTCCTGTACCTATGTATGATGTTGATAATATTATTAAAAAGAACGGTGAATTTAGAGTAATTCCAAAAAATAGTATTTTACTTAATCAAATTAAAGCTTTCTTTAATGCACATAAAATTCTAGTAAGTCTTTTTGTTATCATAATAATTACTTTGCTGATATTACTATTTCAGAGGTTTAAGAATCTAAACCTTTTAAAATTGATAAATGAAAGGGAAAAACATGAAAAGGAATTAGAACTAAATATTAAACTTCTTTCTTTTGCAATGCCTTCTCTTCAAACTGTTACTTGGAAATATGATGATAGAGAGAAGAAATTTCTTATAGGAGTAAATGATGATGCTGGGAAGAATAAAGTTACTGAATTTAACGACTTAACTAATATTCTTCATTTTGTAGAACCTAGTTTCAGAGAGAAGTTTTGGGATTATTTGCAATCTTTGCTTAGGGCTGAAGAACATTTGGAGTTCAACTACGAATTTAAAGCAACAATTTCTGAAGATGAACCTTTCTCTTGGTGGGAAACAAGAGGTGTCGTTGAAATTTTTAATGATAAAAAAGGAAAACATAGAGTAGTTTATGGGATTATTTTCAATATTGAGAAATTCAAAGAAAACGAAGCAAAACTAAATTATGCATTGGAAAAGGCCATTCAAAGTGATAAGCTTAAGGCTAATTTTATTGCTAATATTAGTCATGAAATTAGAACGCCTTTAAATGCGATTATTGGATTTACAAACCTAATTATACAAAGCGATAATAAGGAAGAACAATTACAATATGAGGATATAATACTTCAAAACAATGAAAATCTACTTAAGCTTATTAATGATATTATCAATTTATCGGAATTAGAATCTGGATATATTAAGTTTGAGAAAATACAATTCGATTTACATCAGTATTTTGATGAATTAGAAAGTACTTTTAGGTATAAACTAAGAAAAGAAATTGATTTAATTATTGAAAGTCCATATAAGAGTTGTATTGTGTACTTGGATAAAGCAAAAATAACTCAAGTAATTAATGAGTTTATGGAAAATGCGATAAAATTCACTCACCAAGGTAGCATTACTCTAGGTTATAAAATAGAAGATGACAATATATTATTCTACGTTAAAGATACAGGCAAGGGTATTAAGAAAGAAAACCTATCGAAAATATATGATAGATTTGAGAAATTTGACTCCTTTGAACAAGGAACTGGATTAGGTTTGTCGATTTGTAAATCAATAATTAATGCCATGAAAGCAGAAATCGCAGTAGAATCAGAAGAAGGTCAAGGAACTTATTGCTGGATAAAGATAAAAAGCGATTCAATAATAATTGATGGAGATTTAGAATAGTAAAAAAGGCTACCTAATTAAAGATAGCCTTTCGATATATTTGTAAATCTTACTATTAGATTAGCTTTGCAAGTTTTTCTGCTAGGTCACAAACACGGTTTGAGTATCCGTTTTCGTTGTCGTACCAAGAAACAACCTTAACCATATTTCCTTCCATAACCATTGTAAGTTTTGAATCGAAGATAGATGAGTGAGGGTTTCCTAATAT
Source organism: Bacteroidota bacterium (assembly GCA_017860275.1). Taxonomy (GTDB): domain Bacteria; phylum Bacteroidota; class Bacteroidia; order Bacteroidales; family P3; genus UBA10566. Next base: position 67,589 of record JAFNAQ010000007.1, on the reverse strand, counting down.
ATCGCAGCTTACGATTGGGTCTTCAGTATATTCTAATATTCCTTTTAGTTTTCCTTCAGCAGCTTCTTTTACAGCAGCATTAATTTCTTCTTTTGTTACTGTTTTTTCTAACTCAACAGTTAAGTCAACAACAGAGCCATCAGGAGTAGGAACACGCATTGAAAGACCATCTAGCTTTCCTTTTAATTCAGGGATAACTAAACCCACTGCCTTTGCAGCTCCAGTACTTGTTGGAATGATTGAAACAGCAGCAGCGCGAGCACGACGAAGGTCTGAGTGAGGAAGGTCTAAGATTTGTTGATCATTAGTATAAGAGTGAATAGTGTTCATTAATCCTCTAACTATTCCGAATTTTTCGTGAAGAACCTTTGCAAGTGGAGCTAAACAGTTAGTTGTGCAAGATGCATTAGAGATACAAGTCATTTCCTTAGTTAATATCTCATCGTTAACACCCAATACAACAGTAGCATCAACATCTTCAGCCTTATCAGCAGGTACAGTTAATATAACTTTCTTTGCTCCAGCCTTGATATGTTTGCTCATTTTTTCTTTTGTACGGAATATACCCGTTGATTCGATAACTATATCTATTCCTAATTCTCCCCAAGGAAGCGCTTCAGGGTCTCTTTCTGCATATACTCTTATTTTCTTTCCGTTAACTACTAAATAGTCTCCTTCTGCATATACTTCACCATTAAAACGTCCATGAACTGAATCGTATTTAAGTAAGTGTGCAAGAGTAGCAGCGTTTGTTAAATCGTTTATAGCTACAACTTCAAGGTTGCTTTTAGATTGTATATTTCTAAAGGAGATTCTTCCGATACGTCCGAATCCGTTAATAGCTATTTTTACCATATTTTTTTATTTTTATAAGGTTGATATTATATTAAAACGTTCTGCAAAGTTATTACTTATTTTCGAGTAGCAAAGGTTTTAAAGGTTATTTTCTGTTATCAACGTAGTTTTCAAGACTCTTCCAAAAAGCATTATAAAACAAATCGCCTTGAAGTAATTCTCCCTTAATTGTAAGATGTAATAAGTCGGATGACATTAGGTTTTTCTCCTTCCATTTCTTCGAAGAACCCTTCCCTCCCATTATTTTATTTATATCCCAAATTGCACAGTTTTGACTCTTCGCAATATCAATAATATCGTCGTCGGCCTGTTTTATTCTAGGATTAATTGTTTTCTTCTGATAGTAAGAATCAATAGGTGTTGTTAGTATTATTGGGAGTTTATTGTTCTTTGCTCTTAAGCGAAGTATTATTTCAGATATATTTTTCTTGAAAGATTCTGAATTATAATAGGTATTATATGCCTCATCCTTGCCTAAGGAGAGGATAATCAAATCAAAATCTAAGGTAGAATATTGGCTAAAGTATTTTTCAGCATTTAGAATATCTATTGAAGATAAATTATAAATGGCGGATGAATTATATATAAATCCATCATCCGATGTTTCGAAATATAATCCATATACATCGATACTCCTATTAGAATTATTTATTACCCTAATCTTTATCTCGTCAGAATACTCTTTAAGTTCAAAGCGTGTGTAGCCTTCATTTGGGAAATATGTACTCTTGTAGTAGAAGTTCAAATCGTCAATAATTATACTTGCAGAATCATTATTGATAGGACTATGATATATTCTAAAGGTCTTTAACTCACTTTTAATATTACTTTTGTAGTCAATCAAGACATCAATATTTGACTCTTTTTCTTTGCTGGAGATTGTTGTTGCCCATAATCCTTGGTCAGAGTAATCTTCCTTAGATGTAATATTGTTTATCTTCCAATTCTCAGATAGGTTTATCTTGTACCCATTTATTCTGTAAAAATCATTTTCTGTGTTTAAAGAAACCATTCCTCTTGCAGAAATAAGCCCTGGCATAATGTTTTGAAGATGTTGGCGAAATCTTTCTGTGGAAGTATTTGATTCAATTTGAGAATCTCCAATATGAAGAATCTTTATCTGCGATTTCCCGAATAAAATCATTTGCCTTATCTGAGCATAAAAAGGGTTTAGCAGATCCTCGGATTTGCCATAATATTCTATTCTATTTTCTTTATTATTGATAAAAGAATAATCCTCTGTTTTTACAAGCTGAGCATAAGAAGTGGATTGAGAAATTTGAATAAATAGTATGGAGCAATAAACGAAGATAATTCTAACAAATAATTTCATTCTATGTTAGATATTATTTGTGATTTTTCTAAATAATGATTCAAGACTTTGTCCTGCTGAAAGATGTTTTGTGTCATCATCAGCCACTACAATACCGTTATTAATAATTATTGTCCTACCACAAACAGCCTCTACCTCTTGCATAATATGTGTTGAGAGGAGTACTGTTTTGTTTTTCCCTGCATTCTTGATTAAGTCTCTAATTTCAACTAATTGGTTAGGGTCAAGACCAGAGGTTGGCTCATCAAGAATTAAGACCTCAGGGTCGTGAATCATTGCTTGAGCAATTCCAACTCTTTGTCGGTAACCCTTAGACAAGGCACCTATCTTTTTATTAACTTCTTTAGTCAAACCTGTCATTTCAATCATCATTTCAGTCCTTTCCTTAGAATTTTTCCCAAGTTTATGAACTCCAGCGATAAATTGAAGAAACTCTCTAACGTACATGTCAAGATAAAGAGGATTATGTTCAGGAAGGTAGCCGATTTTTGATCTAACTCCCATAGGATTGTCAAAAATATCCTCACCACAAACTTTCACAACTCCTTCAGTTGGAGGAATAAAGCAGGTTATTATCTTCATCATGGTTGATTTACCTGCCCCGTTAGGTCCAAGTAATCCTACAATCTCTCCCTTGTTGATTTCCAATGAAACATTATCTAGTGCTTTTTGTTGACCGTATACTTTTGTAAGGTTTTGTATAGAAATTGACATACTCTTTGAAATTAATAATCTGCGAAATTAAAGAAAAAAATGTACTTTTGCAAACTAATTACATTTATCAAGATGAAAATAACAGCAAAAGAGAATACACCTTTATTGAATTTAGTAATGCAGACTTTCCCAGAAGTGTCTGTATCTAAAGCCAAAAAGATGATTATTTATGGTTGCATTTCGTACAGAGGAGCAGTGATAAAGAGCCCTGAGCTTATTATAAGAAAAGGCGATGAAATCGAATACTCTAAGTACAGTGGGGGACGACATATTGCGAGAGAGAAAACAGATGTACCAATTCTTTTCGAAGATGAATTTATAATAGCTGTTATCAAAGCCGCAGGTATTCATGTTGACGCAAGACCAAATGAGAAAACAAAATCTTTATATGCACTAACAAAATCTTATGTTCGTCGCAAGTGGGGAGAAAGACAAAATCTATTTATTGTACATTTCCCAGAAACCGACGAGGCGGGAGTTTGTATTTTTGCAAAGAATAAAAAGGCTCAAGATATATTAAAGAGAACATTAAACCAATTTAAATTTGAGTACCACGCAATAGTTGCAGGAGTGCCAAAACACAAGAAGGACAAGATTAACCTTTGGCTTAAGGCAGGCTCGAACAATAGGATATTTCTTGAAAAACCAGAAACAGATGGAGCTGTCCTTACCTCTACTCAATATGTAACCTTAGAGACCTTTGAAACGTATTCCCACTTGCTTGTTAATCCTTTGACCTATTTTCCTCTTCAAGTACGTTTCCATTTAAGTAATATTGGGAATCCTGTAGTAGGAGATCATCGTTTTGGATTAAGACAAGAATCAGATAACTGGTTAAAGCTTTACTGTACTTCAATACAGTTGCAACACCCAGCAAGTGGTAAGCAATTTAAGATAGAGACATCTCTGCCAAATACCTTTTCAAAGGTAAATCTTCCAATCTTTTTGGATCCGTCGCAGTACAAAGATAACTCATCAAAAATACTTGAGAGAAAAGAAGCTCAACCAGAGATAATAGAAGAAGAAATATTAGAACAAGATAAATCAGAATAAGAAGACAAAATAGGAGAGTTGTCCGAGTGGTTGAAGGAGCGCGCCTGGAAAGTGCGTAAACCTCTAAAGGGTTTCAAGAGTTCGAATCTCTTACTCTCCGCAAGAAGGCTGTAAAGAAGAAATTCTTTCAGCCTTTTTTTCGTTTTTTATAAGTCAAGTGCTAGCTTCAAAATGATTTTGTTATTATCAATCCACTTTACCCATAATCTATTATAGGTGCAACTCTCGCTGACCTCTTTTATAGACCTTAACTCCATCCATTCATCTTTTATCTTAGTTATTCTATAAACGCAAACTTCATCAATATTTGGAGATAAATTTAATTTATCATCAAGGTTTGATTTTATAATTGAATTTGTATCAATTATTGGATAATTCTCTCTATAATAATCATACCAATTAATTAATTTGAACTTCAAAGTATCCTTAATTATTTTGCCAATATTCGTTCTTTCTTTATTTAGATAGACCAAATAATATCCTTGCTCTTCTGACTTGCATTCAAATTGGATAAATGTTGGTTCGATATAATAATTAAAAGGATTGAAGTATTTAGATGTATCACTTATTATGAATTTGGAAAATTTGCTTTCTTGTTCATTGTAAATAAAATAGTCTTTTTGTGCAGAGAATTTAATAAGAGTATTGTCTTTTAAATCCAAGATAGAATAACAATCTATATTAGGTAAGTGGTCATTTCTTAATTCAATAACTCCAATAGAATTAGTTAAGCCCACAACTTTATTACAAAACAATAAAGAGTCATTATTCTTTCCTTGTGAATAACAGAATATAGGCAATAAAAGAATAAAAAAATGTTTGATCATAAATGATAGTTTATTATCCGTCCTCAAAATTAGTACTTTATTGTTGAATTAAAAGGTGTTGAGAATGTATTTAACATTTCTGGGGTATTTTTGGGTTTATGATAACATTATGCAAGCTTTCATGTTAATTATTTGTAATGAGATTAGGGGTCTAGGATTTAAAATTTGAGGAGGGTTGTTGGGATGGGAAGAAAGATTCGTTAATTCTTTATAATTAATTTCTTGGATTTTGGATTTTTTGAAGGTGAATTTGCTGAGACGCGATTCATCGCGTCTCTACGGGAAATTTTATCTCCTCTTTTTCCAAGGAAACCTCATCTTTTTGGATTTTTCTCTGATAAACATTTACAGAAACGAAGTATATTTTCATGGAAATAAAGATTTTATGGGAATAACTCCTTATTCTACGAAAATAGAATCTTATTCTATGAATTTAGAATAAGATTCTAGAGCGAGAAAACAAGGATTTTTGTGAATAATAGAAGAATACGTTTCTTAAAATTAACGAAATGAAATTATTAGACTTGTCATGCTTAGGCTTCCTGCAACCATTTTGTCGTTAAATAATCTAATATTTTCTCCTTCTTGTTTCTGTGCTATAATATAGATTAATGGCAGATAATGTTCTGGAGTTGGTATTGCCATAGAGAAGGCTTTTGACTCTTTTTGGTATTCAATTAGTGGAGTAAAATCATTATTTAATAGGCAAGAGTTTACTCTTTCCCTTACCTCTTTTGCCCATTCAAAGCCATAATTATCCTTGCTGAAATTATCATAGTCAACCATTGAAAGGTTATGGACAATATTACCACTTCCAATAATCAATACTCCTTCGTCTCTTAGAGAGGAAAGTTTTGCAGCCATTTCGAAATGGGATTGTGCATCTTTGGAAATATCAATGCTTAGTTGAATAAGAGGAATATCTGCATTTGGATATAGATGTTTAATTACAGACCATGCTCCATGGTCTATGCCCCAATCATAATCTAGTTCTACCTCATAGGGAGATAGTAAGTCCTTTACTTTGTTTGCAAGTTCAGGATTTCCCTTTGCTGGGTACTTAATATGATACAGCTCGTGAGGAAAACCATAGAAGTCGTGAATAGTTTTTGGCAAAGCCATAGCAGTAACCTTAGTCCCTTTGATAAACCAATGAGCAGATATACATAATATTGCCCTAGGTCGAGGAATTTCTTTTTCAATATCCCTAAATCCTTGAACAAACTGATTTTCTTCTATTGCATTCATTGGACTTCCGTGTCCAAGAAAAAGTACAGGCATTCTATTGTCTTCCATAAGGCATATTTTTTTGCGAAGGTAGGGAATAAATATTTATCTTTGCAGGGTTATTAAGTTAATTATTTGTGATTTATTATTGATATGAAAAAGATTATTTTATTTTTTAGTCTGGTTATATTGCTTAGCCAAGGTCTATTTGCACAAGAAGGACTTCTTGGAATGAAGAAAAAGATTATTCTTAGTCTTATGAAACATCCTCCTATGGATGTTGGTATTGCAATTATTCATGTTGAAAAGAAGGATACAATGTTGTTTAATAATAATATCAAGTATCCTATGCAAAGTGTATATAAGTTTCCTCTTGCTTTGGCTGTGATGAATAAGGTTGAGAAAGGAAAGTATAAACTTGATGATAAGATTAAGTCTAAAGACTCCATCGCATTGCTTTCATTTTTACTTGAAAAGACAGTTAAGGAGTCTGATAATAATACTTGTGATATATTATTTAATAAGATTGTTTCACCAAAGAAGGTTAACGCTTATGTAAAATCTTTAGGAGTAAAAGGAATTGAGATAATTAATACAGAGAAACAGATGCATGAGAATGTTGATTTGGCTTATGATAATTATTGCTATCCACTCTCTATGACAGAACTTCTGTATAAAACCTTTTTTACCCAGAGTCTTAACCAAGAAACAAAGATATATTTGAAATCGATAATGAATGGTAAATCACCATTAAGACTAGGTAAATACTTGCCTGAAAATGTAAACCTTTGGCATAAGAGCGGAACGGGGCCAAGGAATCCTAAGGGAGTAGTTATGGCGGTAAATGATGTTGGAGTAATGGAGATAGATGAGAATAATCATGTAATTATCTCAGTATTTATGAAGAATATAAGCCTAGACTATCCTGTTGCAGAGGATTTAATTGGGAAGATAGGTCAGATAGTATATGATTACTATAAACCCACTAAATAGATAAGGTTTCCTTTAATATTTTATAACCAGAGAGGGAAGCCTTTAGCTCGTAATTGTTCTTAAGAGTAATGATGAATTGACTCTTCTTGTAAGAACTTATTGAATCAATGAAATCAATATTTACAATATAGGTTCTATGAATCCTAATAAATTGCTTAGAGCTTAGATTCTCTTCAAAATATTTCATTGTCTGCTCTTTAAGATATACCTTGTCTTTTGAATAAATCGAAACATAATCTCCATTAGATTGTAAGAACATTATATCCTTTGTCTGAATCACCTCTACCTTACTGCCTGTCTTTACGCTTATTCTATCAATAGATTCATTTGGTTTGTCTTCGGGTATAATTTCTGTATTTTCTAGTTCTTGAAGGCTATGAGTGATGTTTATTATTCTAATCAGAATATATGCAAAGATTCCAAAGCCCAGAAAACTAAAAGAGAATATTATCACAAGGCTATATTCTATAAATAGCCTTGTGATAATTGATATTATTAATGACCAAAGGATTAAAAAACCTAATAAAATAAAAATATCGTTTTTAGATTTCAGCATGGATCTAATTTTTTATTTCGATACCTCCAAAGATACAAACTCCATTAATTACTAATTTCTTATTCGATTTATCCTTTTCTTGAACATAGAATCTCTTGTCATCAACGCCTCCGAATATACAAGTTGAATTGATTTCTACTTCCCAGTTAGAAGGGAGATATATTTCACATCCTCCAAACAATACATTTGCTTCGAGAATTGTTTTGCCCTCAATAATATCAGTTTTTCTTAGGTCAATGAGAGCGCCTCCGAATATAATATTTAATTCAGAGCCTTCAAACATTGGAGAAAGCACAACATTGGTTGAAGAACCAAATACTACATTCTTTCCAGCTTTAAGTTTGGTTGCGAAGTTTGTCTTTCTAATATTTTCGAATATCTGCTTCTCAATTTCTTCATTATCCTTTCTTCTGAAAACCTTATATATTATCAGCAATCCTATGCAGATAAATATAAGAGGGAATAATATACTTCCTAGATTGTCGACATCAAAAGGGAATATTCCTTTGTAATAAGTATCTATTCTTGGGATTAAAAAGATAGAGGATACCAATATTCCAACTAATCCTGTTAGGAAATGATTCCTAATTAAAAGATATGTAGATAATGCAAATAATAGCATTGGAAAGGATACTATTACGGATACTAGTTTGATATCTACTATACCAAAATTATAAAGCAGATAAATCAATCCGCATACTACTAATGCAATTCCTAAGAATAATCCAAAATAGGATTTGTTTCTTTTGTTGGGTTGTGTTGTCATAATATATTTTTTTGTGGTTAAATCTTTTTGCAAAAGTATTGATTTATAATCCATCTAACCAAGTTAAAACCGACGAAAATATACAATTTAACCGATGAATGCATAAAAATAAGGGCTACAAAAAATAAGGAGAGTTCGTAATTGAGCTCTCCTTATAGTTTTATTGAAACTTATTTTGACTATTCTTCGTCTTTTGAAGCTTCTTCGTATTCTTTTAGTAATTTTGTTTGAACATCAGTAGGTACTTGTTGATACTCTTTGTACTTCATTGAATAAGTTCCTCTACCAGAGGTTAAAGAAGAAAGTGAAGTTGAGTAGCGATACATTTCCAAAAGAGGAACTTGAGCCTTAATCACCTGATTCCTTCCTTCAGCATCCATACCCATAACAATTGCACGACGTCCTTGAAGGTCTGTCATCACTCCTCCCATCATTTCGGATGGAACTTCGACTGACATATCATAGATTGGTTCAAGAATCTTAGGACCAGCAAGTTTAAATGCTTCTTTGAATGCTTGACGACCAGCAAGCTTAAATGCCAATTCGTTTGAATCTACAGGGTGCATCTTTCCGTCATATATATTTACAACTATATCACGAGCATATGAACCAGTAAGGGGACCTTCCTCCATTTTTTCCATAATACCCTTAAGGATAGCTGGTAAGAATCTTGTGTCGATTGCTCCTCCAACTATACAGTTATTGAAAACAAGCTTTCCTCCCCAAGGCAATTCATGAGTTTCTGTTCCTCTTATAGGGTATTTCTTTTGTGGTGTCATTCCTTCTACATAAGGTTCAATAAGCATAAATACTTCTCCAAATTGTCCAGCACCACCTGATTGTTTCTTGTGCTTGTATGAAGCTTCTGCGTTCTTAGTAATTGTTTCTCTATAAGGAATCTTTGGTGCGAATAGTTCAATTGCAATCTTGTGTTGGTTATCAAAATACCATTTCAAAGTATTGATATGAAGTTCTCCCATCCCTTTAATTAAAGATTGTTTTGTCTCTCTTGAGTACTCAACTCTCATAGAACGATCATGTTGGCAATATTCATTTAATAATGCACCAACCTTTTCATCATCAGTATTAGATATTGCTCTTATTGCTGTTGTGTAAATTGGTTCAGGGAAAGCAATAGGATTAATCTTATCGCCAGCATTCTTTACTGATGTAAGAGTAGAGTTTGTTTTAGCATCTCTAAGTTTAATAGTACTTACTATATCTCCAGCTGATGCTCTCTCTATTTTTATTCTGTTTTTCCCAGAGTTTACAAAAATCTGGGCAATTCTTTCCTTATTTTGGTTGTCAGAGTTAATTACTTCCATCCCTTCAACAACTTCTCCTTGCATAACTTTCATATATGCAATTTCGCCTAAATGATGTTCATTTGCTGTCTTGAAGACAAATAATAAAGTTGGGGCAGCAGTATCATAACATATCTTTTCTCCAGTTACTAAAGTCTTAGTTATATTAGCTTCTGTAGGGCTAGGAGCATTGAATGTGATAAATTCCATAAGTCTTCCTACACCTATATTTTCTTTTGCAGAACAGCAAAGCACAGGGAATATATTACGTGCTGCTAATCCTAAACGAAGGCCTCTTCTTACTTCGTCAATAGATAAATCTCCCTCATCAAAGTATTTCTCCATCAAATCATCGGCACCAGATGCAGCATTTTCTACTAAAGAAAGACGTAATTCTTCTGCCTTATCTTTTTCGGATGCAGGAATATCTAATATTTCAGGTTTGCCACCACCTTTTGGATACTTATACATCTTTTGCATAACAAGGTCGATGAAAGAATCAAAACCCACTCCAGCATTTATAGGATATTGTACTATAGTTATTTTGTCTCCAAAGAACTCCTTCATTTCACGAATTTGTTCATCGAAGTTTGCTTTTTCATGGTCAAGTTGATTAATAGCAAATAAAAGAGGAGTATTTAATTTTGCTGTATGTTTAAATGCCAATTCTGTCCCTACCTCAATCCCAATTTGAGAGTTAATAACAACAACTGCAGCTTCAACAGCATGCAATGCGGCAACTAATTCTCCTTGAAAGTCAGAATAACCAGGAACATCAATAATATTAATTTTCTTATTATTATATTCTGTGTGCATGATTGTTGATACAACAGAATTCCTTCTGTCGATTTCAATTTCACGATAATCAGAAATAGTGTTCTTATCTTCAACACTACCTTTACGACTAATAATTCCACCTTCAAAAGCCATTGCTTCTGCTAAAGTCGTTTTGCCAGATTTGGCCCCGCCAACTAATGCGATGTTTTTAATTTCAGATGATTGATAAATTTTCATATCTCTTAGCGTGTTAAATTAATATTTATTCGGAAATATTCATGGGCAAAGATAGTAATTTGGATATAAGTTCCAAAGAAAAAAGAAAATATTAATAAAAAAAGAGGCTTTTTTAATAATTAGCACCCAAGAAATGCTCCAGATAGCAATATTCCATTAGAAATTCTGCTCCTTAAAATAAAGATAAAAGGTTTGTTGAAAAGGAATTTCTCTGTTTTGCCAGAGGTTTCTAGCTTATCCTTTATATTGGAGTTTTTAATTTTTAATTCTGCTCTTGTTGGTTTTATTATTTCGATTTTTGATTCTATTAATATCGTCCCTAGATCTAGACTTGTATCTAAGGAGAAATTAGGGAGCCTTAAATTGAAATTGCTTTTCCCACTTATGTCAGGAAATACTACGGTTGATATTTGTTCATTAATATTGTCAAGAATTTTTTTGTAATCATTTTCTGAAAATGATTTACAAAATGAAATAAATTCTTCTTGGGGTTGAATAAGCATTAATGAGTAGTTTTCATTACCAATAGGCATATCGATAGCGAGAAAATTTGTGCTATTAAAAACTCCAATATTTCTTTTAATGGAGTAAAATTCAATATTTTTCTTAGTATTATTTAGAGTAATGAAATCAATCTTTTTAGGTTTGAGGATATTCTCTTCAATAATTGGGAAGCTAATACTCTGATATATTTGTTGCTTTTTCCTTAAGTTATTTGTCTCTATATAACCATCAATTTTTATTGTTGAATCTATAGATTTTATTATTCCGTATACATCAGCAACATCTTTCATTAGTTTCTCTTCTGATATTATATCAAATGATTCATTGAAAGAGCTTAGAAATTTTGGATCAGCATTTATTTGAGAAATATACTGAAGAAAGTTTAGGGAAGATATAGAAAAACTAAAACAGGAATCGGAGTTACTTAGGATGTTAGATAACAACTTGAAATTAATGTTATTTGCTGCTTTTAAAGTATTTAAATTATCCTCATTTAATTCTACAGATGGAGAATTGAGCATTTTAGGAGCAGAAATTGATACTCCATAATTACTATCGGAGCTTTTTTTATTGCAAGAAATAATCACTAATAATAAAATTATTAAGACTATAAAAGACCATCTTTGTGTCCTCATAAATTATTTATTTACAATATTTGTTTGCAAAAATACTCTATTTTATTACATTTGCAAATGATTTAAGTATTAAATGGCAAAGAAACAAGCGTACACAATAAAACAAGGTTTAGACCTTGCAAGAGGTTATTGTTCGGTTCAAGAACGTTCACAGGCTGAGGTTTGTTCAAAATTGATTTCTTGGGGGCTTGATTTAGAACAAGCAGAAGACGTAGTTTCAAGCTTAATTCTCGAAGGATTTATTAACGAGTCAAGATTCGCAAGTATTTACGCAAGAAGTAAGTTTAATCAAAATCATTGGGGAAAAATAAAGATAAAGTATTCTTTAAGACAGAAAGGAATTTCAGATATATGTATTAGAGAGGCCTTGGAAGAAATCAATCAAGAAAAATATTATTCTCTATGCGAAAAACTTGCTCAAAAAAAGTGGGGGGATTTAAAAGGAGAAGGATATGTTTCAAAAAAACAGAAAACTATTTCATTTTTGAATTCTAAAGGATTTGAATACGAGATAATAAATAATATAATCGAGAATTTGACTACAAAATAGATGATATCTAAGATTCCAAAATTTATACAAAACATATTTATTAATTGTGAGTTTAAAATCAAAGATTCACTAAAGACAATATATCTTACATTCGATGACGGACCTGTTCCTGATGTTACAATAGAGGTTTTAAATCTATTAGACAAATATAATGCTAAGGCTACATTCTTTTGTGTTGCCCAAAACATAATAAAACATCCCGAAGTATTTGAGGAAATAAAGAAAAGAGGTCATAGATTAGGCAATCACACCTTTCATCATCTAAAAGGATGGAAAACAAAAGATGAAGAGTACTTCAGTGATATAAAAATGGCTGACGAATTAGTATGTTCAAACCTTTTCAGACCGCCCTATGGAAGAATAAAACCACAACAATTCTTATTTTTGAGAAAAAAATATAGAATAATATTATGGTCTGTTATTAGCTACGATTATAATAGCTTATTATCCAAGCGACGAGTATGGAAAAATGTAAGGAATAATATCACCGATAATGATATTGTCCTTTTTCATGATAATATTAAGGCTAAAGAAAATATGCTCCACGCATTGAACAACACCCTAAGTTTTTTTTCAGCAAAGGGATATTGTTTTAAATCAATAGAGTAGAATTTCTTTACTTAACTGGTTGAATCAAAACTTCTTTTTCAACAGTTTCTCCAGGAACTAATCTAACAGTAGACTTTCCTGTGCTTGTGCTTACAAGCGCACCTGTTGTGTCAAATACTTGATAATTTACGTTTATATCGAAAATTGCTTCGTTATCAAAAGAGAAAAATGCTTCACCTTGAGAATCGGTAACGCCTTCTCTTTTAATATAACTCGATTCTTTTGCTATTACTATTTTTGCACCTGGAACACGAACCGCAGGGTTTGCAGCTTGTTTCACCATAACTTTTAATTTACAACTATTATCTTCCTCTTTACAACCACTTAGGAAAGGTACAGAGACCAATAAAAGTAATGCAAAGCAAAAAAATCTAATTATATTCTTCTTCATAAGGCTGATTTTTTGTAATATTGCGGATTAATTCCAAAGTGCAAATCTAATAAATTTATTTATGAGAGCAAAAGTTTTTTCAATTTTAGTCCTTGTAGCAGGATTTTTTATGGCGAGTTGTGCAAACAAAACAACACAAACAGAACAAGTTAAATCGGAAAATGATTCAAGTACATCAAAAACAAAACAAAAACAAACTATGATTTTAATTAGTACAAATTACGGAGACATGAAGGCTGTTTTATATAATGAGACGCCTCAACACAGAGATAATTTTATCAAATTAATAAAAGAAAGCTATTTTGACGGAACTTTATTTCATAGAATTATTGATGGTTTTATGATTCAAGGAGGAGACCCCGATTCAAAGACTGCAAAACCAGGACAACAACTAGGTCAAGGTGGTCCAGGATATACTGTTCCTGCTGAGTTTAACCAAGAATTAATTCATAAGAAGGGAGCTTTAGCAGCAGCAAGAATGGGAGACCAAATGAATCCACAAAAGGCTTCTTCAGGTTCTCAATTCTATATAGCTCAAGGAAAGGTTTATTCTCAAGAAGAATTAAGTAATTTTGAGATGAGAATGGGAAAATCATTCAATGAAATTCAAAAGAAAACATATACAACAGTAGGAGGAGTTCCTTTCTTAGACTATGAATATACCGTATTCGGAGAAGTAGTTGAAGGTCTTGATGTAATTGATAAGATTGCAAAAGCAGCAAAAGATCGTTCAGATCGTCCAACTCAAGACATTAAGATGAAGATTACTATTATAGGAGAAAAATAATAAATGAGAGAAAGAATATTATCAGAGATAGAGGTAATTAAGAAACTAACAGCATCGAATCTAAACGATGTTGAGGAAATACGTATTAAGTATTTAGGGAAGAAAGGTCTTCTTAATGACATGTTTGCTGAGTTTAAGAATGTACCAAAGGAAGATAAGAAGGAGATAGGTCTACTTTTAAATGACCTAAAAACTTTGGCAGAGGGAACAATAGAGACGCTAAAAGAGTCTCTTGAATCTTCTGATGAACAAAAAGGAGATAAGGATGATTTGACAAAGCCATCTAATTTATTTTCTTTAGGTTCTCGTCATCCTCTTTCAATGGTAAGGAATGAAATAATAGATATATTCTCAAGAGTAGGTTATGTTGTAGCAGAGGGACCAGAGATAGAAGATGATTGGCATGTGTTTTCAGCCTTAAACTTCCCACCAGAGCACCCAGCAAGAGATATGCAAGATACATTCTTTGTGGAAAACAGAGAAGATAATAATCATGCAATACTTAGAACTCACACCTCTTCAGTTCAAGTTCGTACAATGGCATCGCAGAAACCTCCAATAAGGATAATTGCACCTGGAAGAGTATTCCGTAACGAGGCAATATCTGCAAGAGCTCACTGTATATTTCATCAAATTGAAGGATTATATATAGATAAGGGAGTTTCTTTTGCAGACCTAAAGCAAAGTCTTCTATACTTTGCAAAGGAGATGTTTGGAGAAAACACACAAATCCGTTTACGCCCTTCTTATTTTCCATTTACAGAGCCAAGTGCAGAGGTAGATGTTTCTTGTAATCTTTGCGGAGGTGAAGGATGTAATATTTGCAAGGGAACAGGATGGTTAGAGATTATGGGATGCGGAATGGTAGACCCAAATGTACTTGAGGCATCGGGAATAGATTCAAAGGTCTATTCAGGATTTGCTTTCGGAATGGGTATAGAAAGAATAACTATGCTTAAGTATAATGTAAAAGATTTGAGACTATATTTCGAAAACGATATGAGGTTCTTAAAACAATTTACTTCAGTATTATAATACCAAGAATTATGGCAGTAATAGAATTAAACGATATGAGTTTCTACGCCTATCATGGATGCTTCGAAGAAGAGTCTAAGATAGGAACTCATTTTAGGGTAGACCTAGAGTTTGAATGCGATACCATTAAGGCAGAGTTGAGTGATGATATTTCAGATACTATAAGTTATTTGGATGTTTACCAAACAATAAAGAAGGAGTTTGAGACACCTTCACACCTTTTAGAACATGTTGCAAGAAGAATATTAGATAGAATAATGAATGACTATCCAACTATTGAGTATTGCAGCATTAAGGTTACAAAGAAGAACCCACCACTTGGAGGAAAGCTTGAAGGAGTAAGCGTTTGCTTGCAAAGCTCAAGAATATCTCCAGTATAGTTTAGTTATATTACTAAAAAGAAAGCTGCTTTGAATTAATATTCTTAGCAGCTTTCTTTTTTTGCCCTAATCTTTTCTTTACCTCTAACAAAGAACTCCATCCAAATTACCCATATAAAGAAAATGATTACATAATGAAAGGGTCTTCCAATCCAGTCATGGATAAAAGTATAATTATTAGGATAGTAAACCAAGATAGCGGTAAGAGAGGATATCCTAACGATATTAAAGAATATAACCACAGGAATAGATATTAGGAAGTATATAAGTCTTTTCCAAAGTTTATTGGGAGCAACCATCATTATTAAAAGTACCTGAAAAATCTGCTTAATACCAGAACAATCCTCAACAATCCTCATCCTACATATATAATCTTTTTTGCCGAGAGAATTAATATCGTAGAAATTAAGGCTAAGCCCCTCTTTGTCGAAGTCTTTACCAATAAATAAATCTGAAAGAATAGTCGTGCCCTTATAGGCAATCCTTGTAAAGAAGTCAAAGACATCATTAGTATATATCCCAAATAACCATTGGTTCATATTAGTATTCCAATAAAGGAAATGAAAGCAAACGGTTACAGAAATAAAAAGTAAAAGGTCTCTTAAAGGGCCTTTTGCCAGTTCCATGCGCTAAGAGTCATTTCGTCCAAGGTCTTTTGAGCCTTCCAACCTAATTCCTTTTCAGCAAAGCTAGTATCTGCCCATATCTTAATAACATCTCCCTCACGTCTTGGTCCAATAGTATAATTTAGTTTTACGCCTGTCGATCTCTCAAAGCTCTTAATAACATCCAAGACAGAGAAACCATTTCCTGTCCCAATATTGAAGAATTCAAGATTAGCCTTATTCTTATTAGCAAAGAACCTATCCATAGAGATAACATGAGCCTCGGCAAGGTCAACAACATGGATATAATCCCTAATGCAAGTTCCATCAGGAGTATCATAATCATCACCAAAAACAGTAAGAGCCTTTCTTAGTCCAATAGCCGTCTGAGTAATAAAAGGCATTAGATTATTAGGAGTACCATTTGGCAATTCTCCAATAAGTGCACTCTCATGTGCTCCAATAGGATTAAAATATCTTAGTGCAATGGCTTTAATCCCAGTAGTATTTGTTGTGAAATGAAGAATATCCTCAGCCATCTGTTTAGTATTTCCATAAGGAGAGACTGCAAACTTCGTAGGTGTAGATTCCTTTATAGGCAATGAATCAGGCTCTCCATAAACAGTGCAAGAAGATGAGTGAACAATATACTTAATATCCTTTCTCTTCATATTAGCAAGCACATTAAGCAAGATGCCCATATTATTCTTGTAATACTCAATAGGCTTCTCGCAACTCTCACCCACAGCCTTAAAGGCAGCGAAGTTAATTACTCCGTCAATGTTTTCATAGGTATCAAAAAGGAGATTACATTCTTTCTCGTTGCTTAGGTCTACCTTCATAAAATCTGGTCTTATACCAGTTATCTTCTCAATTCTATCTAAGGAATCAATGTTTGAGTTAGAAAGATTGTCGGCAATAATAGCCTTATAGCCTTTTTCTTGAAGTGCTACTACGGTATGGGTTCCAATAAAACCCGTTCCTCCTGTTACAAGAATTGTTTTCATATATTATTTAGAGAAGAATTCTCTTATTTTAGAAGTTATATAATGTATTGTCTTAAAGTCAAGCTCAGTATGAATTGGGAGAGAAAGTACCTCATCGGATAGTTTATCAGATATGCTCATATCTCCTGCTTGAGAAGCAATCTTCATAAATGCTTCTTGCTTATTCAAAGGAATTGGATAATATACCATTGCTGAAATACCATTTGCCTCAAGATAGTCTCTTAATGCATCACGTTTTCCATTCAACACCTTTAATGTATATTGATGATAGACATGGGTAGAAAAGGCAGATTCTTCTGGTGTGATAAGTTCCTTAATATCTCTTAGTGTATAAGAATATTTCTGTGCAGCATCATAGCGTGCCTTACAATAAGCATCTAAATGTTTTAGTTTAATATCTAATACTGCTGCCTGAATTGTATCTAAACGAGAGTTTACTCCAAGAACTTCGTGATGATAACGCACCTTCATACCGTGATTACAAATCATTCTAATCTTTTCTGCAATTGCATCATCATTAGTAAATATTGCTCCGCCATCTCCATAGCATCCAAGGTTCTTTGAAGGGAAGAAAGAAGTGCAACCAATATGACCTATTGTTCCAAGCTTTTGTTTTCTGCCATCAGAGAATTTATAGTCTGCACCAATTGCTTGGGCATTGTCTTCAATAACATATAGGTCATATTTCTTAGCAATATTCATTATGGCTTCCATCTCTGCACCTTGACCAAAAAGATGGACAGGAATAATTGCCTTAGTATTTGAAGTAATAGCTTGCTCAATATTCTTAGCCGTTGCATTAAAACTATTATAATCAACATCAACCATAACGGGTTTGAATCCTAATAGTCCAATAACCTCAGCCGAAGCAATAAAGGTAAAGGCAGGAACAATAATCTCGTCATTAGGTTTTAGGTCAAGTGCCATAAGTGCAATCTGTAAGGCATCTGTCCCATTTCCACAAGGAATGGTATGCTTAACGCCCATATAGGCAGATAAATTCTTAGAAAATTCCTTAACCTTATCGCCATTTATAAAAGCCGTTGAGTTAATTACATCGCTAATTGCAGAATCAATCTCAGTCTTAATCTTATTATATTGTGACTTAAGGTCAACCATTTGTATCTTTTCCATATATCAATCTATAATTTAATTCCTTGCAAAGATAAGACTTTCTATCCAATAACAAAACATCAGAAAGGTGCAATTAAAACCCATTCAACGAAAAAGCAGTAAGAATATTATTTTAAGCTATTAAAATATATTTTTATAATTTACAAAATAATAAGTTATAAATGTCGTTTAAATAACATAAACGCGATAAACACACTTGCAAGTAAAACACACGTTTAAAAGTTCATTTAGTTTCTAAACCATTTAATACTTACGATTATGAGATTCGTTGTAGTTAAAAGAACCATCATAGTAGGCTATAGCCCAGGAGAAAAGTACTTGGCACGTATCTTAAGAAATGAACCAGTAGATTTTGAAAGAATAGCCGAAGAGATATCAGAGAGTTCCACCATGAGTTCAGGCGACGTAATAGGTGTTTTACGTCAACTAGAAAAAGTCTTGACCTTACATATCCTAGATGGTACCACAGTAAAGTTAGGCGCCTTAGGAACCTTCTATTCCGTAGTAAATGCAACCGCTTGTGCAACCAAAGAAGAAGTTACAGCCAGTACAATCAAACGAGTATGGGTTAGCTTCCGACCATCAGTAGCCTTCAGCAAAAGGCTAAAAGACACCAAGACACATATCATGGACTTAGATATCAAAGGCCTTCAATTAGGAGACGATCCAGTTCCAACCCCATAGCAACAAAAAGACGTAGGTTTTTTCGTCTAAAAACAAAGAACTACCAAACCAAGTTTTGACAAAGGCTCAAAACTAACCCCAAAAGAAGAGGGAAAAGAGAATACAAAAACAATCTCCCAACCCCCAATCAAACGAAAGATCGCCCACAAAAGGCGGTCTTTTTTTGTTGAAAAAGCAAATTTAAACGCTGTTTAAAAAAATTCTGTTACCTAACAGAATTTTTTTTGTTACCTAACAGAAAAAATTAAGTCCTTGTTTGAAAAAAATCAAACCTTATTTCAGAAAAAAAACTTCAAAACCTGCAATATTCTTAAAAGAGCTTAAAATAATTAACTAAGCTTAACACACATTAAGCCAAGCTCCCATGCAACCAAAATATAAAAAAGCATAAAAAATAGCAGTATAAATATAATTATTACTAAAAATACGCAAATCAATATCTGTAAAAAATCAATCAACAATCCTAATAAGCCATCAATATTGAAATCTATAAAACTACCCAAACAAGAGACTCAAATTAACATTAAAGCGAGTACATTTAATAAAAAAGCGAAAAATTAATGATAATAAGAATAAAAACCTATCAATCTATCCCTTTAAAAGTAAATTACTTACGCTATTAAAGTTAAATTAATGCATAAAAACAATAATCAGATGAAAAATATTTTTCTACCTTTACACCCTAAAATCAAAAAAATAAAATACGATTATGAGACGATTTTTCCTATTTTTCATCTTAATCTTATGCATAAGCCTAAGTCAAAGCCCCTTGTATAGCCAAGACACCATCCAGCCCAAACTATGGATCAAATCCGTATCCACCAGTGACAGCAGTGCAGGGCTCCAGCTATACAACAACCCTAGCCAAGTCATACACCAACACCAAGACAGCACCGGCGGCAAGCAAGGAAAAATCAATAACCACCCATGCATTCGCAGCACCCAATATGGCAACTACTACTACCTCACTAGCGACAGTCTCTTTAGAAAAACCGACTACACCATCATCACCGCCTACCATGCAATAGGACAAGACACCCTACAAGGGCTATGGCAAATCACCAAAGACACCAATACCCTCCTTTCGCTCAACAGCCGCAAGCTCATACTAGGCAAGCTACCCATCAGCTATAGCGACACCAACTACCAAATCCCCGTAGTCAACACCACAGTCCAAAACCTAGGCAAGAAAGGCACCGCCTCAACCATAGATACCCTCTATATCCTCAAGTCACACGAAAACACCTTCAAAGGCAACTTTGGCGAGCTTCTCATCTTCGAAGGCCGCATGAGCGTAAAAGAGCGTCTCAAATGGCAAAGCGCCCTAAGCCTTAAGTATAGCTCGACAATGATCAAGAGTCACTACCTCTCTAGCCAAGGCGACACCCTCTGGAACCATAAAACCGACAGTCTCTACTCCGCCGCCATCGCAGGCCTAGGACAAGACACCCTACGAGGACTAAGCCAAAGCCAATCCACCATCTATGGCGACAACCTCACCCTAAGCCTCATCCCAACCCAAACCCCCATCCAAGACCACTACCTAGTCTGGGGACACAACGGCAAAGCCATAGAACGCCGAGGCGAGCCCCAATACATAGACACCATCAAGTACGACCTCTTTAGCAGAGAATGGAAACTAGAAAACCACTATAAAAACCACCCAACCCAGCCCCTGACCACCCTACAATTTGACTACCCACAAGACTACGACCCAAGCAGACTACGACTATTAATCAACCGCACCACCGACAGCCTCTTAGACATCTACACAGCTGACAAATACACACCCGACAGCATCACTGCAACCACCATCTACTTCAATAACATCAATTGGACAAGCCCCTACAAACAAGGCTTTGAGTTCAGCCTAGCTTATCTTACCACCCCTAGCCAAGACACCAAAGACACCAAGGGCACCATCAGTGACAACCAAGACCAAAATAACCCACAAGACCAGTTCACTCTCTATCCCAACCCAAGCACCGGCAGCTACACCCTAGAAGCCAGCCTAGAAGAAAAGAGCCCAGTCAAGATACGCATCACCAACGTAGCCGGCAAGACCCTACAAGAAAACACGCTAGAGTCAAACAATACCCATATCTATACAGGACACATAGAACAAAATGGCAGTTACCTAGTCAACCTAGAATACAATAAAGGCAAGAAAACCATAAAACTAATTATCAACAAATAACAGGTACCGATATGAAAACAAGAACGCGCATCATATTATCGATAGCAGTACTAATACTAAGCATTACCCTATACCAATGCACCAAAAAAAGTACCAATCAAGACAACCAAACCACAACAAACACTAATACCACCTCACATATCGCTACCAAATCCCTCAAAGACTTGGGAAAGATAACACTAGACCAAGGCGAAGAAGGCAAAAATAAAATAAACGGCAAACAAGCAAAGAACAACGACCGCCAAATCATCATCTACCAACCCACTGTAAAATACCAATACCAAGACTACGGATACCTTAAAGGCGAAGTCAGAGGCAAAGACAAAGAAACAGCCGATATCTATATCTCAGGCAAGAAGATAAAAAACGCCAAAGGAAACTTTGAGACCATAGCCGCTAGACCAAAAGGAGAAAAAGGCGACAAGTGGACAGTAGAAGTCCAGGCAAGATACCCAGACGGTCAAATCCTCAAGACCCTAGCCCAATTTGAGTCAGGACAAGACAGCAACTACATAGGAGACGACAAACGCACCCTAGTAAGCCAAGTCAAAGAAATCACCACCACCACCACTAGCACCCTAGCACTCTCAGGCGCCAAACTCTATATAACCCCAGGCTCCGTCAAAGAAACCAAAGCCATCAGTGTTAGTGGACTAAAAAAAGAAGACATGGCAGTAGTAAGCAACACCATGTCCAACGTCACCCAAGGACATAATGGATACAGATTCTTACCCGATGGCACCACCTTTGAAAAAGAATTAACCATAGCCATAGAATACGACAAAACCAAGATACCAAGCGGTTACACAGCACAAGACATCTACACCTACTACTACAATGAGACAGAGAAACGATGGATAAAAGTAGAAAGAGACAGCATAGACGAAGAACGAAGCATAGTTTACTCACGAACCAACCACTTCACCGACTACATCAATGGCATCCTCAAAACCCCAGAAACCTCCGATGCTATGGCCTTCACTCCAACCAGCATCAAAGACCTCAAGGCAGCGCAACCACTTGAAGGCATCACCATGATGTCACCACCACAAGCCAACAACAAAGGCACCGCCAACCTAAGCTACCCGATAAGCATCCCAGCAGGACGACATGGCATGCAGCCAGACCTAAACATCACCTATAACAGCGCAGGCGGCAACAGCTTCTTAGGCCTAGGCTGGGATATGAATATCTCAAGTATAACAGTAGAAACAAGATGGGGAGTACCATACTTTGACCCAAACAAAGAATCAGAGACCTACCTATTAGATGGTGAGACATTGGTAACAAGTTACCAAGATCCAAATGGGGAATTTAGATTAGATAAGCCAACATACAGAAAAGCATGGATAGATAGAAATGGGCAATCAGACCCCAATGATACGTTGAAACAATTTTATCCAAGAGTAGAAGGAGCATTTAGAAAGATTATCAGATACGGAACCACTCCACAAAATTACTGGTGGGAAGTTACAGATAAGAGTGGAACAAAATATATCTATGGAAAGATTTACAATGGATCCTCAGTTGATGAAAACAGTACGTTGAAATCCGCTGATTACAATATTGCAAAATGGTATTTAAAAGAGGTAGTTGACTTATATGGTAATGTTGTTAGGTATAATTATCAATTGAAAAATTCAGTAGGACATAGTAGTAATACTTCAATTACCACACTTGGTAAGCAAAAGTATATATCAAATATAAATTATACAGGTAAATACACAGATCAGTCGGGAACGATAACATATTTACCGGGCAAATATAATATAGATTTTCAATTAAGCACTACCGAAAGAGGAGATATTACAATATCGGGGAGATATGGACTGAAGGAGATAAATGCATGGTTACTAAATAAGATTAATATCACATATGATGGAGCTATGATCAAGGATTACCTCTTTGGATATAAAACTGGAGAGTTCGGTAAAACATTATTATGTAATATTATTGAATTAGATGAATTTTCAAAAGACCAAAATTTTTCTTCAGATATACTATCTAAACTAGATGACAAACTAATGGATAGATGTGATATTAATTCAGATATTCCTTTCTTCCCTTTTGTTGAACATAAATTTGAGTATAATACTTTAGGAGGGAATCTGTATAGTTCAGAAAAAGACGAAACAATAGATACAAAAGATGATGAGGTAATTGGGAATATTCTCCCATTTTTATCAGCACTTAAAATGGGGCCATTTGTTGGTTCGTTAGATGGAACTGTTACAAAAGCTTGGAACTTAGGGGGAGGACTATTATTAGGATTTGATAATATAATTACGTCCAAATCAAACTCTATTGGAGGAAATTATGCATATAATTCGTCAAAAACACAAGGTTTAGTTGATTTAGTGGATATCAATGGAGATGGATACCCAGATAAATTGTATAAAAGGGATAATGAATGGAGTGATCATGAGGTTTTTTATAGGCTAAGAATTCCGGGGACAAGCAATTATGGTTCTTGGAACAAAATTAGTGGTATTGAGAATTTTCTCAGATCAGAGAGTTATTTAAATAATTGGGGTATAGAAGGTTATTTAGGTTTTGAAAAGTTAGGAGGCAGTGTAGGAGTGAATTGGACAAGCGGAGAAGAAGAGACAAAGACATATATGATGGACCTCGATGGAGATGGAATAGTTGATATAGTTGATATTGATGATAAAAATGATGAAACTAATATCTATTATAATCGAGTGAAAGATGGAATAGGATTTAAAACAAACACAGAAAATCAAATTACTATTTCTGGTAGTTGTGAAGAGGAAAAAATTAGTACAGACGGATATATAGATGAATCAATATATAAATCCGATTCTGATACAATAGTGGAAATCAAATGTAAGTGTATACTTGATAGAAACGAAGTGTGTATTCGAGACACTTGTTATGAGGTAAAAACACCATATACCTATACAGAACCAAAGTTATATGAACCGGATATTGACAATGTGAGAGTGTGGAAAGCACCATATTCGGGAGTTGTTAATATAACAGGATTAGCGAAATTATCGGATGATTATTTCGATTTAAGGACAGAGGAAGACAGTGTGAAGCTCAGTATACAAAAAGGAAGTGGTGCCACATACCTCCAATCTTTATATCTATATCCTTCAGATCCAATAGCATCATTTAATATGTCTGTTTCGGTCACTGCAGGAGAAGAGATATACTTTAGGATGCAATCTCTAAGTAGTAGAAAATATGACAAGGTTGTTTGGAATCCTATAATAGAATATACATCCTTAACAAATATCACAAATCCAAATTTAGATGAAAAAGATGCAAATGGTTTGAATGTATATAAATTTAATTATACTGATGATTTTCTTATCTCAGGAGAACAAGAGATAGAGATGCCAGTAGATGGTACACTTCAAATAACCACTAGTTTGCCAACTGGGCTGACCCTTTCTGAAATAACAGCTTTAATTATATTTAAAAATAATAATCCTTTAGGCACACCATATATTTTAAACAATAATACAACTCCAGAGTATGTATCAACCATTCCAATAATTGCAGGAGATAAATTCAAGGTTGTAATGATTTCCAGTGGAGGACAAGTTAATTGGTCAGCAATAGATGCGAAATGCGAGATGATTATCACAAATACTAATAGTCCTGATTTTGACGCTATAGACACTCTTACAGATCCAAATAATCCAAAATATAATTTTGTTTATTATCCTGCCATTAATAAGAGTGTATATTCATATCAGAGACAACCGAGCAAGAAAATTTCAATAACATCGGCTGGTATATATAATATTGAGTCAAACATCAATTTTTATGGCACCATGAATAATGACGCTAAGGTAATGATGTCTGTCAAGAATATTACAAGTGGAAATACAGATTTTTACCTGTTAAATTCAAATAATTGTCACTGTTTAATAAAAACATATAATAACTCGCATCAATTTACCACTGGGGATTATTATATAGATTATTACGTGAGTAATGATGGTTCAAATTACATAAACTCAATAACATCAAAAATTGCAGGAGGAGATATTCAGTCGGGATTATATACTAGCTATTCTAATGAAACAAATATTAAATATGGTAAGATGTATAGAGGATGGGGACAATTTGGATATAAGAACAAATGTTCAGATGGGACATGTAATTGTCCAATAGATACAACATTGCTAGTTTTACATCAATATTATAACTCAACATCCATGCCTGTTAATAATACAGATGGAGAATTTGATCCAATGACACTAAATTTCACGGGAAGTGATTTTGATAATCCAGAGACATCAAATATAGGTCAACTATATAATCCTTTAGAATCTTCATTCTTTATTATGTTACCAGATTTTAAGAATAAAAGTTGGCAAGGATACGGAAACATAGTATATACTCAGAAAGACGTTATTTCTAATTATTTATTAGGAATGGAAGAATACCAAACTAATAAGGAAAAAATAGTAGAGAGAACATCAATTTCGGCTGGAAATCCAAACAAAGTTAAGGCTAAAAAGCGTCAAAATAAAAGTTTTGGAGTATCAGGTAATGTTAATATTCCGTTCCTTGATTTTGGGGGAAATAGAACGGACGGGAAATCGATATTATTAGCAGATATGTTCGATGTCAATGGAGATGGATATCCCGATGCTGTATCACAAGTCAAGGTTCAGTACTCAAAACCAACAGGAGGCTTGGGCAATAAAATTTATTGGCATTCATCAACTAATCAATTAGATTATTCAGAAAGTACGTCTATCGGAGGCAATATCTCAGGGAGCTATTCAATAAATAAGCCTGTGGTTGGAAATGCTGCAAGAATGACATTATCATCGACGAGTCTTGGTTTTGGAGGAGATTTAAGTGGGAACTATTGTACAGGGAGCAAAGATGCTACATGGTTAGATATCAATGGAGATGGCTTGCCGGATAAATTAGTTGGAGATAATATTTATATGAATTTAGGATATAAATTTATGATGCCTGATAAATATCCGATCATCAATAATATCCAAAATAATATGTCATGGGGTTTAGGTGTAGGATTGTCGTCATCAGGTTCTATTATAACACATGCCTTTAAAATGGTACTTGATAAAATAAAGTACAAGAATATAAAAGCATTCAGCGTATCATTAGGTTTGGGAGGAGGAGGCTCCTCAAATACAATGGAAACTGCGTATGTAGATGTAAATGGAGATGGACTACCTGATAAAATTCTTTCAGATAATACAGTAATGTTTAATTTGGGAGATTCTTTTAGCGGTAAAATGACTTTACCCAATTCTATTGACAAAAGTCAGGCGTATTATGCTAATTTATCAGCAGCATTTACTTTTGGAATAACATTCCCTCCTTTTCCATTAAAAGTAGTAGCTAATCCAAAAGGAGGATTTTCAAGAGAGATAAGTCTGAAAGATATCAGATGGATAGATATGGATAATGATGGTTGTTTAGATTATGTTGTCGATGATGGTGATGGTAAATTAAATGTGCACTACTCAAGGGTTGGTAAAACGAATCTATTAAAGAAGGTGCATACACCGGCATTGAAAACATATGAAATAGATTATAATTTATCACAAAGTAGTGTAGAATGTCCAACAAGGCATTGGGAGATGAAATCTGTTATCATCAATGAAGGAGTGGAAGGTAAGCAAAGTCACGTTGAATACGAATACAAAAACAGAAAATATAACAGATTTGAAAGAGATGACTATGGATATGATGAAATAATCGCAAAAGAATTAGATAATTTTGGTGTCGTATATAGGAAGAATATTTCGCAATATCACAATGAAAACTATATGTTCAAAGGAATAATGAAATACAATGCTACCTTTGATGCAAACGACAAAAAATTAGTAGAAGTCTATTATAATTATGCACTACATGAAATAACAACAGGGGTGCCAATAGATCCTTCAAGATCGTATTGCTTTGGAGATGGTTTTCCTGCAATATATGGAGAAATACAAAATTATTATTTAGCTAGTACACCAACTCCAAAGTTAACAACAGAAAAGAGTTTCATATATGGGAAATATGGTAATGTAGAGTCCTTCACAGATTTAGGTCAGGCAAGCTCTAGTAATGCAGTTACAGTATATATGACATATAAAGAAGATCTCAGCAATTATATTGTAGGTATCCCGATGACACAAGTAGTCTCTGATGGTTCCAACTTGCTAAGAAAGCGACAAGCAACCATTGGAGCGAAAGGAGAGATTCAAGAACTGATATATGAAAATAGCAATGGGGATGTACGCACAAAATATAACTATATATACGATGATTATGGAAATATTGAAAAAGTAACATTACCACAAAATGGATCAAATCAGACACTAGAGATAAACTACACTTACGATGGAGATAATAACACCTATCCAATAGAGACATCAAATAGTTTAGGGTATAAATCCAATGCAGTATACGATTATCGTTGGGGGAAACCAACAGAAATAACAGATGTATCACTAAATACGATATATTACACATACGATGCAAAAGGAAGACTAAAAAATATAATTGCACCTAAAGAGGTAGGAACAGGGTACAATACAGTAGAATATGAATATTGGGATCAAGCAAAGTATAATTTAAAATATGAGAAAGTAATCAAGCCTTGGGCAAAAACCATTAATTACAACCCAAGTGACCCAAGTAAACCGATAAAAATTATTACATTTGCGGACGGATTTGGGAATATTATAGAAACGAAGAAAGATGTTGATATGTCAGGCACGATGAAGCGAGCCATTATCAAAACAGATTTTGATAAATATTCGAGAGCAATAAAGCAATACAATATATTCACTGAAGATTTGACAAGTACTGATACAATAATTAATAAAAATACCACAGGAGTATCGTCAACACTAACAGCATACGATATACTAGATAGAGTAACCACAACCACCTACCCAGACCAAACAACAAGTACACAAAGTTATGAATTTGGTAATGACGCTTTCAGCAAAAATAGATTTAAGACCATTATTACAGATCAAAATAGTAAGGTAAGTATAGTATATTCTGATGAGAAGGGATTAAAGACAACCATAAAAAGCCCACTTGGATATGAAACGAACTTCAAATACGATGCAATAGGACAACTTATAGAAAGTATAGACCCAGAACTTGAAAAAACCTATTATTACTATGATATGTTAGGAAGAAGAATAAGTCGCAACCACCCAAGTGCAGGCATAACCGATTGGGAATATGATCCAGCAGGAAATCTAATAACAGAAAGTCATCCAGCAATGGGGGATAACATTACCTACAACTATCACTATAATCAACTAACTAATATCAACTATTCAGATAGACCATGGAATGACGTCTTGTATGAATATGGCACAGTAGGAAGTGGTAATAATACAGGAAAGCTAATAATACAAAGAGATGCTAATGGCTCTCAGGAATTTGAATATGGCAATATGGGCGAATTAATAAAGAATCGTCATACATACGTATTACCAAATATATCTAATCCTCTCACATTAACGACGGAGTGGGAGTATGACAGTTGGAATAGGGTTAAGAATATTACCTATCCTGATGGCGAATATCTGCAATATACCTACAATAACGGAGGACTATTAAGTAAGATAGAAGGCTATAAAGACGGATCTAAAATCCCATATATCAATAATATCGACTATGACGCATACGAACAACGTACCAAAGTAGAATACGGCAATGGAGTTGTCACAAACTATAATTATAATGGAGTAACAAGGCGAATGACCACCCTCAGTACTATTAGCACGCAACAATACAACAAACAATTACAAAATATCACCTATAGCTATGATGCCGTAGGCAACATATCAAACATATCAAACCAAGGCAACCAAGTCATAAACCCTTATAATCACACCTACACCTATGATAATGACTATCGCCTAATCACAACACTAGGTAGTGGCACCTTTGACTATACCCCAATAAGCTATACCTACGGTATGACCTATTCCCCATCAGGAAAGATACTAAACAAGACTACCAGTGGCTACGGCTATGATAATAATGGTCCCCAACAAATAAGCATTGACAACCAATACAACTATAATACCAATAAACCCCAACAATTAGAAGACTTATACAATCAAGCCCTAGGCGAATCAGAAAAATTCCGATGGGACGACAAAGGCAATATGATATTTCATCAAACCAAGCACATAGGCGAGCGCAACCTCTGTTGGACGGAAGACAACCGTTTACAAGGCTTCACCGACCAATACAACGGTGCGTACTATGGCTATGATGCCTCAGGCGAGAGAGCCTATAAACTCACCGGCTCAACCATAAGCATCAACCAAAACGGTACCAATATCAACGTTCCAATCCTACAAAACCAAACCCTCTATGCCTCCGCCTTAATCACCCTTTCCGACAAAGGCTATACCAAGCACTACTTCGAAGAAGGCAAGCGTATCTGTAGCAAGATAGGCAACGGCGGACTAATCGACATCAACACCCCAGCAAACACGGATATTTCATACATAGACCAAATAGGAAAGATGACAGACGCTGTAAATTTCACCTTCGAAAACTGTATAGGAGCCACCCCTTACATCTCAACCAACGACCTTTACCCAATCATCTCCCTATACGAACACCCAAAAATCACACCCGACGAACCAGCATACTTCTACCACAGCGACCACTTAGGCAGCAGCAGTTATATCACCGACGACGATGGCGACAACACCCAAACCCTCGCCTACCTACCATATGGAGAAGACTGGGTCAACATCATCAACCCTAACCTCAACCCAAAATATATCGCACCATACAAATTCAACGGTAAGGAAAAGGACGAAGAAAGCGGCTACCACTACTACGGCGCCCGCTACTACAACTCCAACGGACCATTCTGGCTCTCCGTCGACCCCCTAAGCGACAAATACCCAAGCCTAACCCCATACAACTACTGCGCAAACAGCCCAATAATGCTCATCGACCCAGATGGGATGCAGATGGAAGATCCCCCAACGTCAAATAGTCAAAAATTAAAAGAAGGATTAGCTACGGCTGTATCAGTTGCCATATCAGATTCCCCTGCTCCAGGACCAGCTGATTTAGTGGCATTGGCAATAGTAAAAGAAACAGTTCAGGAAACTGTAATAAAACCGGCTGTAATGGGGGGGATAGTCTATCTAATATCTAAATTTGCAAAAAAAACGAATAACACTAAGGCGAATAACACTAAGGCGAACGACAGTAGTAAAAATGAGAAGCATGGAGATGTTAAAGCAAAAACAAAAGCAGAAAAACAAATTAAAGAGTTGGAGAAACAAAAAGAAGGGGCTAATAAATCAGACAGAAAAGCAATAGATAGAAAAATTAGGAATGTGAGAGAAAATGCACAGAGAAAAGAAAAAGGAGAAGAACATAGTAGAACAAATAAAAGATAAATTATGTATAACATCACTTTAATTCCAAAGATTTCAGTAGGAAACTTTATTTTTGGAGATAATATTAGTAATTATTTATATATCCCCCATAGAGTTGTGCATCATGACGAGGATGAACTTCCTTATGATAGTTATATTTTTGATGAGTTAGGGATTACTATATGGGTTGAAGACCATAAAATAGAATCAATCAGTTGTATAATAGAATGTATTTGGGGAAATAAAAATTTGGTAAGAATGTGTTTTGATGACTTTTTATCAATATGCAATAATAAACCGAATAAAACAGAAAGTATATATCTCTTAGTAAATGGCAGAGGGCAAAATCAGATTGTCCATGATTTTGATGAGTTAGGGTTGCAAATATGGGTTTGGAGGAAAAAAATAGTTACAGTGATAGCTTATAAGGAGTAATTGGTAGCGTATCAGAAAAGGAGGTAATGTATTGGAAAAGGAGTCTTTTTAAGTGAAGAGTTAAACACTAAGAGGTATAAGTGATATGGATTCGGTGGAATTTAATCGCCGTATCTCAGGAACTTTGTGAGAGAAAAATTATTTTTTTCAGAGAAAAGTTTAGCGATGCGGCGTATAAATTTGGAAAGAAAGCATAGTTTTTTGATTACTCCTTAAATGTACCCTCTTTTAAAATACCAATACACCTGCCAAAAATATTAAATATAAACCAAAATAGTCTTAATTATTAAAATAAAATCTCTACCTTTGGGCATTGGAAACAAACGATATACATATAATTCAATCAAAATTGCCGAACAGTTCGGCTCCATTTACCCTAACTACCAATTGGGAGTATGGTAATGTATCAGATTGGGAGACTTATAGAGTTAAGAGGTATAAACTAAAAGTGAAAAGTGATTTTTATGAGAGGGGAGATAATGTTCTTCCCTTTTCTTTTATGCTTAGAGATAGTGGGGTGGGGTTTGGTTTGGGGGAGAGGGATTGAAGATTCGCTGGCGTGGATTAAAGAGATAGGGTTGCTGTCTCTTAGAGGTAGTGTTAGTGGAATCAAAAGAGAGTGTCGCTATCTCTTTAATCCATTTTGTGGGGTTTTGTGTAAGAAGAAGAAGCATTGTATTGCAAATTTTCGAGTGGTTTTGTGGGGTTTTGTTTTCAAAATTATTTATCTTTGCGTTTTAAGAATAGATGGATATGTCTGTAAAGCCAAATAATTTAATTCAAGGGGATAGGGTTGCTATTGTTGCAACGGCAAGAAAGATAGGTTTGTCGGAGCTTGAGGGGGCAGTTAAGTTGTTTGAGTCTTGGTGCTTAGAGGTTGTTTTAGGAGAGACAATTGGCAAAGAGGAAGACCAGTTTGCTGGCTCCGACAGTCTAAGAGCTAAGGACTTTCAGAGATTTCTTGACGATAATACGATTAAGGCTATTTTCTGCGCAAGAGGAGGTTATGGCTCGGTAAGGATAATTGATAAGTTAGACTTTTCTGCCTTTGAGAAGAATCCAAAATGGATAATAGGTTATTCCGACCCAACGGTTATCCTTTCACATATTTATTTCAATTATAATATTCAAACAATTCATGGGATTATGCCCTTGAATATAGATAAGGATAATCTAAATACTCCAGCCATAGAAAGTCTAAGAGAGTGTTTGTTTAATGGAAGCATAAGAACCGAGCATAAGGCAAGTAATTTAAATAGGTTTGGAGATATAGAAGGAGAGTTAATTGGAGGAAATCTCTCTGTGCTTTATAGCTTGGTTGGCTCAAAGAGCTTTGGGGATACAAAGGACAAGATACTTTTTATTGAAGACTTGGACGAATACCTTTACCATATTGATAGGATTATGCAATGCCTTAAGAGAGCAGGGAAGCTTTCAGGGCTTAGGGGGCTAATTGTTGGAGCCTTTACAGATATGCACGATAACACTATCCCTTTTGGTAAGAGTGCTCAGGAGATTATTCTTGAGAGCGTAAGAGAGTATGATTATCCAATAGTCTTTGATGTACCTTCAGGACATATTGGTAGCGATAATATTTCGAGGATAATTGGTCGCAAGACAAGGTTAATCTCAAGAGAAGAAGAGGTAATAATAGAACAATAATATGGAATCGAATGTAGATTTTGGCAAGAAGGGAGAAAGAGCTGCCTTAGATTATTTAATCGATAAGGGCTATATTATCTTGGATACAAACTATAAGAGCGGAAAGAACGAGGTAGATATTATTGCAAGAGATAAGGGAGAGATAGTCTTTATTGAGGTAAAGACACGTTCAACCGATTGGTTCTGCGACCCAGAATATGCTGTGAAAAGAGATAAGCAAAGAGCAATTATTAAGGTTGCCAATTCTTATATCCTTCGTCATAGAATAAACGAGGAAGCAAGATTTGATATAATTTCAATAATATCAAATGAAAATACTAAGGAGATAAATCATATTGAGAGGGCTTTTGAGCCTATGCCATTCTAAATAAATTGAAAAATGGAAAAGACAGAGAGATTATATTATAGTATTGGAGAGGTTGCAAAGGATTTAGATCTAACGCTTGCAACACTTAGGTTTTGGGAATCGGAGTTTCCTCAGGTAAAACCCTTTAAGAATAAGAGAGGTGTTAGATACTATAAGAAAGAAGATATTGAGATAATTAAACAAATACATTACCTTACAAAGACATGTGGCTTTACCTTGGAAGGAGCAAAAGCACAGATGAAAACAAACTCTCAATCAGAAATTGAGATAGTAAGGACATTGGAAGATATAAAAGGATTTCTATTAGAACTTAAGGAAACATTATGAACGTACTAATTGTTTGCACAACGAATAGCTGCGCAAGCCAGATGGCAGAGGCATGGCTAAAAAATATTAACCCAGAAATAAATGTTCATTCCTCTGGGGTTTCTCCAAAAGAGGAGATGAACCCTTTAGCAGTTAAGGCTATGATGGAGCTAGGGATAGATATTTCTAATCGTAAACCAACTCATGTAAATAATTATATAAATGAGGATTGGGATTATATAATGACAATATCAGATTTTGCGAAGGAGAATTTGCCAGAGTTTATGGCAGAGGTTAAGAATAGGATTCATTATGTATTCGATGACCCTACTAAGGCTGAGGGTGATGAAGAATTTATCTTGTCGGAGTATAAAAGAGTAAGCTTAGACATTAACCATACGATGTTTTTTATGAATGATGTGGTTTTCAAGAATCCTAATCCAGGCTGTAACTCTACGGGTTGTTCTTGTTCTAACTGTTCAAAATAATATACTATGAAAAAGAATATTGCCTTAATGGCTGGAGGAAACTCCGAAGAGGCAGCAGTTTCGTTGCGTTCTGCTCTCCAAGTAGAAAAAAATATAGATAAATCAATTTATAATGTATATAAGATAATCCTTAAGGGTAGGGATTGGTATTACGAGATGGAGGGAGTTAAGACCCTTGTTGATAAGAATGATTTCTCTCTGACTCTTGGCAATAATAAGATAAACTTCGACGGAGTATTTATTATTATCCACGGAACACCAGGAGAGAATGGTCTCTTGCAAGGCTATTTCGAGATGATGAATATTCCTTTCTGTTCTTGTTCTGCCTTAGTTTCTGCAATTACCTTCGATAAAGTTGTGTGTAATTCAGTAGTAAGAGAGTTAGGTATTGTCAATGTAGCAAGGAATGTATCCTTTTATAAGGATAGCCCAATGAGTGAGCAAGAGATATTCTCAAGACTTTCGCTTCCTTTATTTGTAAAGCCTTCTGAAGGAGGCTCAAGTATAGGCATGAGCAAGATCAAGGAAAAATCAGAGATGAAAAAGGCTCTCGAGATGGCTTTCCATGAACATAATAGGGTAATAATTGAGGAGTTTATTAAGGGGAGAGAGCTTACTTGTGGAGTGATGGAGACAAAGGGAGATATTATTGCTTTCCCAATAACTGAGATAATAAGCAAGAAGGAGTTCTTTGACTATGAGGCAAAGTACCAAGGTCTTTCCGATGAGGTTACTCCAGCACAAGTAGATGATGATATTAGAGATAAGGTTCAAGCTACGGCTAAGCTAATATATAAAGGATTAAACTGCAAGGGTGTTTGTAGGATAGATTTTATTTACGACACAGACAAAGGGGAGTTATTTTTCTTAGAAGTCAATACTATACCAGGACAATCTGCTCAGAGTATTGTTCCTCAACAGGTCATAACAATGGGATGGTCAACTAAGGATCTTTACTCCAATATGCTTGAAGAAATCTTTTAATAACAAGTAATGATGATAAAAGCAAGAAAAAGAATACCGTCACATATAGGTTTTATCCTGTTTTCACTCTTCACTCTTCACTCTTCACTTTCTTTCTCCCAGCCAAAGAATGTTATTCTAATGATAGGTGATGGGATGGGACTTGCTCAGGCTTATTCTGCATATACTGTAAATCAGGGTAGATTAAATATTTTTACCATGCCTTTTACTGGTTTCTCTAAGACCTATTGTGCAGATAAATATGTTACTGATTCGGGAGCTGGAGCAACAGCTTTGGCAATAGGGCATAAGGCAAATTACCAATCTATAGGTCTGGATTCTCTTGGAAATCCTCATCCAAGTCTTATTAAATTGGCAAAGAGGAAGGGTCTTTCAACTTCAATAATTACAACTTGTGACCTTACTCACGCAACTCCTGCTGCATTTGTAGCAAATGTGAAGAATAGGGAGGAGGCAGAAAAGATTGCCTTAGCATATTTAGAGAAGAATGTTGATATTTTTATTGGAGGAGGTTTAGATAATTTTCTTTCCACAAAGAGAAAAGATAAGCTTTCCCTGACAGATTCTTTAGTAAAAAGTGGATACAAGATGATTTATTCATTAGATAATATATCTCAAATAAATAATAAGACAGCAGCAATAATGTATCCTTCTCATCCTCCAAAGGCTAGGCAGAGGAAAGATATGTTATGTCTATCTCTAGCAAAAACTCTTGATGTCTTGGATAAAGAAGATAAGGGTTTCTTTATGATGTTGGAGGGTTCTCAAATCGACTTTGAGGCTCATCTGAATAAGTTTGATTATATGGTAGATGAGGTATTGGACTTTGACAAGGCAGTAGGAATTGCTATAGAGTTTGCAAAAAGAGATGGTAATACTCTTGTTATTGTTATTGCAGACCACGAAACGGGAGGATTAACACTAAATGATGGAAATATTCTCAATGCAGAGGTAAAAGATAAATGGAGTTCTTTAAATCATACTGGAGTTATGGTGCCAATTTATGCTTTTGGCAAAGGAGCAGAAAACTTTACGGGAGTGATGGAGAATACAGATGTTTTTGAGAAAATCAAACGACTATTAAATTTATAAGTTGTACCTTTGCACCCTAAAATTAACATTGATAATTAATATAATAAATAATATAAATGACTGATTACACATTAAATTACAAAGTTGCTGATATTAATTTAGCAGATTTTGGTAGAAAAGAAATTGAAATTGCAGAAAAAGAAATGCCAGGTCTTATGGCATTAAGAGCTAAATATGGTAAAGAAAAACCTCTTGCAGGAGTAAGAATTATGGGTTCTTTACATATGACTATTCAAACTGCTGTTCTTATCGAAACACTTACTGCACTTGGAGCAAATGTTCGTTGGTGCTCATGTAATATATTCTCTACTCAAGACCATGCTGCTGCTGCTATTGCTAAGGCAGGTGTTCCTGTATTTGCATGGAAGGGTGAAAGCTTAGAAGAATATTGGTGGTGTACAAATCAAGCACTTTCTTTCCCTGAAGGAAAGGGTCCACAATTGATAGTTGATGATGGAGGCGATGCAACAATGATGGTTCATAAAGGATTTGCTGCTGAAAAAGATGCTTCAGTTCTTGATGTAACTCCTTCTTCAACAGAAGAGGCTATCGTTCTTAAGACTCTTAAGGCTATTCTTGCTGAAGATAATAAGAAATGGCATCGTACTCTTGAAGAATTGAAGGGAGTTTCAGAAGAAACAACAACAGGTGTTCATCGTCTTTACCAAATGATGGAAAGAGGAGAGCTTTTGATTCCTGCAATTAATGTAAACGATTCTGTAACAAAGTCTAAATTTGATAATCTTTATGGTTGCCGTGAATCTTTAGCCGATGGTATAAAGAGAGCAACAGACGTAATGATTGCTGGTAAAGTTTGTGTAGTTTGTGGATATGGTGATGTTGGTAAGGGATGTGCTCACAGTATGCGTTCTTATGGTGCAAGAGTAATTGTTACAGAAATAGACCCAATTTGTGCTTTACAAGCAGCAATGGAAGGCTTTGAAGTTACAACTTTGAAAGATGCATTAAAAGAAGGTAATATATTTGTTACAACTACAGGAAATAGAGACGTTATTACTGCTGAGGATATGGCAGCGATGAAGGACGAAGCTATTGTTTGTAATATTGGTCATTTCGATAATGAAATCCAAGTTGAGAGATTAGAGAAATGGGAAGGAATTAAGAAGATTAACATCAAACCACAGGTAGATAAATATGTTTATGCTGATGGACATTGTATATATATGTTAGCTGAAGGTCGATTAGTAAACCTTGGATGTGCAACAGGTCACCCTTCATTTGTAATGAGTAATTCTTTTACAAACCAAACTCTTGCTCAACTAGACTTATGGAAGAATAAAGACGTGTACGAAGTAGGTGTTTATCGTTTAGCTAAGGCTTTAGATGAAGAAGTTGCTCGTTTACATCTTGAAAGAATAGGGGTAAAGCTTACTATCTTAACAGACGAACAAGCAGATTATATTGGTGTTGATAAAAATGGACCATATAAACCTGAACATTATAGATATTAATGAAAGATATTTTCAGAGTATTTTCATATCTGAAAGGGTATAAGAGAGAGATTGCATTAAACATATTTTTTAATCTATTATATGTTTTTGCATCTCTTTTTTCATTCACTATGATTATTCCTTTTGTTACAGTGCTATTTGGAATAATTAAAGCACCAGAGCTATGTCCTGAGTTTGCAATTAATAAGGATGTTCTAATAGATTATCTTTCTTGGCATTTGAATTCATTTAAGGAAACATATGGTTTGTTTTATTGCTTGGGTATTCTTAGTATACTATATATATTCTTTGCTTTTCTTTCTGCATTGTTCAGATACTTGGGTATGTATTTTCTTGCCCCAGTACGCAATGGAGTAATAAAGGATTTAAGGAATGATATATATTTTAAGATAACAATACTTCCTTTATCATTCTTCTCCAACAAGAGGAAGGGCGATTTAATCTCCAGAATGAGTTCTGACCTTGCTGATATTGAGTTTAGTGTTGTTAGTAGTCTCCAGATGTTAGTTAAAGACCCCATTATGGTTATTGTCTTTGTAATAGCCTTGGTTATTGCAAGCTATAAACTAGTTTTGTTTACTCTCCTAGTATTACCACTTTCAGCACTTTTGATAAGGCGAATAGGGGCGAGTTTAAAAAGAAATTCAGAAAAGGGGCAGAATCAGATAGGAACTATTCTCTCAACAACAGAAGAAGCCTTAGGAGGGACAAGGGTAATTAGAGCCTATAATGCTGAAGATATAGTAAAGAAGAAGTTTGTAAATCAAAATTCAGAGTTTACAAGGCTAATGACAAAGATATACAGAAGACGAGAATTAGCTACTCCTTTAACAGAGATATTTGCAATCTTGGCTATGGTATTGATTGTCCTATTTGGTGGTAATATGGTAATAAGAGGAGAATTGCACCCTAGTATTCTTATTGGTTTTGTAATTCTTTTTGCTAGAATAATTGCTCCAATGCAAAGTGTAACAAATGCATACTATAATCTTCAAAAAGGTTCTGCGGCAGCGTCGAGATTATATGAAGTCTTAGATGCTAAGGAGAAGATTATTGAAAAGGAAAATCCTCAACCAATTAATACTCTAAATACAAAAATTGAGTACAAGAATGTGAGTTTCACATATATTGAAGAAGAAGGGAAACAAGAACTCGTTCTTAATAATGTCAGCCTTGATATAAACAAGGGTCAGACTATAGCAATTGTTGGAAAATCAGGTGCAGGGAAGTCAACTCTAATAGATCTTCTTCCACGATTTCAAGATTGTTCCTCTGGAGATATCCTAATTGATGAGGTTTCTATTAAAGATCTAGATATTAATATGCTTAGGTCTGTAGTTGGTATTGTTTCTCAAGAAAGTATATTATTCAATGATACTATTTTTGGGAATATTGCCTTTGGTAAGGATGTAAATATTAATGATGTTATAGAAGCAGCTAGAGCAGCAAATGCTCATGATTTTATTTCCAAACTTCCAAAGGGTTATTATACAAATATTGGAGATAGAGGGCTTAATCTATCAGGAGGAGAGCGTCAGAGAATATGTATAGCAAGAGCAATACTTAAAAACCCTTCTATTCTTCTTTTAGACGAGGCTACTTCGGCCTTAGATACAGAGAGTGAAAGATTGGTTCAGAACTCTCTTGAAAACCTTATGAGGGGAAGGACAACTTTGGTTATCGCTCATCGTCTTTCTACAATTATTAATGCAGACAAGATTTTAGTAATGGATAAGGGACAAATTATTGAGCAAGGAACTCATCAAGAACTATTATCTCAAAAAGGTGCTTATTCAGATTTAGTCAAACTTCAAACACTTTAGTTTTTCTTCTAAAATAAATATCTAATTGGCAAAAGCAACCATTCGAAGAACTTTTCGACTCTTGGACGCTTTTGCCAATTTTCGTAATTGAAGTTTACACAATTTGTATAGGTTTTGTCGAAGTGTTCTTTTAGTAGTTCAACAACTATTTTTTCTTTTCCAATTAATGCTATTTCGTATTGGTATCTAAAGCTTCTGTAGTCAAAGTTAGCAGAACTTACAGAGAATAATTCGTTGTCAATCATAAGCCCCTTTGCATGAAGGTTGCCTTGATCGTAGAAACATAGCTTTACTCCTGATAAGTGAAGTTCTCCGAGATATTTCCTTCTTAATATATCGACCAATCTTACATCGGAATGAAATGGTGTCATAATCCTAACCGTCAGTCCCTTTTCCGCAGCCTCACATAGTTTTTTCCTGAGTTTATGTCCAGGTAAGAAATAAGGAGTCTCAATAATTATTTCTTTTTTTGCAGATTCAAGTAAATTCTCGTATCTCTTCTTGATTCTTTGTCTGTAAGAGTTAGGGATATCTTGTATAAATACCCAAGAGCCAAAGTGGAGGTCTCTCTTATAGCCAATATTTACAAATGAATATTTATTATAGGAACGGAAGCTGTCGTTAAAGGAGCGAGTGAATAGTTTTATTAACCCTAATTCCTCTATTCTAAAATTTAACTCTCGCCAATTTAAAGAATATGCAGTGATATTCGAAGATCCAATATATGCAATCTCTCCATCTATCAAAAGTAATTTTCTATGATTTCGACAGTGGTTTTTTACAAAATAAGTCTTTTCGAAGTTCATTTTCTTGTATACTCTAAGGCTAACTCCCTCGTTAATCAAACTTCCAAAAAAGCTAACATCAGAACCACTTCCCCATGCGTCAATAAGGATTTTTATTTTTACCCCTTCTTTTGCTCTTATTAGTAGAGCTTGGCGGAATTTTTCTCCCATTGAATCTTGCCCAAAGCGATAAATTTCTAGAAATATTGTTTTTTTAGCAAGCGAAATATCTTTTAGCATAGAGCTAAAAAGGTCAAGATTATCGTCAAATAGCTGATATTTGTTATTCTCTTCTGATAATGGCATGGTTTATAAATTTATACTCAAGGCAAATTAGTTAAAAAATATACTTGCTAATAGCTTAGTAGAAAATATTTTAGTTTTACGTTTGATAAATTCAAATTGTTGCGAAATATAGAAATTACTAAAAAAACGGTGAAAAAATTTTGTAGTTTGAAAAATAGTTGTAATTTTGCACGACCAATTCCGAAGGGAAAAGGAGAGATGGGTGAGTGGCTGAAACCAACAGTTTGCTAAACTGTCGTACCGATTTAGGTACCGGGGGTTCGAATCCCCCTTTCTCCGCAAAGCTTTTTTAATTGAGGAATTGGAATGAACACTCGGGGTGTAGCGTAGTCCGGTTATCGCGCCAGTTTTGGGAACTGGAGGTCGCAGGTTCGAATCCTGCCACCCCGACAAAGAAGGGAATCAAATCGGAGATTCCTTTTTTTCTAAGGGATGGTTCAGTAGCTCAGTTGGATAGAGCAACTGCCTTCTAAGCAGTAGGTCGTGGGTTCGAATCCCGCCTGAATCACAAAAAAAGCACTTACATTAATCTGTAAGTGCTTTTTTGTTTTAAGTATTAACAATATTTATTTTATAAATTCTTGAAATGGGTTGTGTTTGTGCTCCCTATCCTTAACTACCAAGGTAGTCACAGGAGCCTTAGACTTCGTATTAAAAACAATATCGTGTCCAACACATAGCCCAAATGAAACATTAAGCTCTGTATTATTCTCCATTAAATAATCTGCTTGAGCAGAAGGGTTGCAAGATAATCCTTTAACAGTTTCGTCATTAAGAAGTTCTGCTCCAGTTATCTTCCCAATCTTGCAATCCACAGAATATACCTCAAATTTATCTTTCAATCTTTCAATTAAATCGGTAGTTTCCTTTTGAAGACTAATGCAATTTGCAATTCCTATTCTTTTTATCCCTGATTTCTCTGCAAAACTAATTAATTCTTCCACTCTATTTTTCCCAGGCAAACGTCCTTTTTCGGCAGCAAGCATTGTCTTTAAGTCCTCTTCCGAATATAGTTCTTTTAAATCTTTCATCACTTATAAATTGTATTTACGTTTTAAACTCATCCAACTTCCTCCATTATGCACATTGGTAAACCCGTTAGAACGAAGGATGCCCTTAGCTGAAGCCGATCTCATTCCAGAGGCGCAACAAGTAATAATAGGATTATTCTTTCCCTTTAATTTACCTATGTTTTGTGCTAATCTATCAACAGAAATATTAATAGAGCCTCTTATATGACCTTCGGAGTATTCGCCCTTTGTGCGAACATCAACTATTGTTGCACCATTTCTTATTAGCTCTCCCAGATCAATTTTTGGTGTAATTCCTAATAATCTTTTTATTGTTTCAATCATTTTCTTTTAGTATTTAAATTTGACGCTGCAAAGATATATCAAATAAATGAATTATTATAGTATCACTAATAAATTATTTTATTATCACTATTTTTTTTTGTAAAATCCTTTTTTTAGAAGAAAACTTGTATATTTGTCGCATAATTACAAACTAAATAATTGACAACCCTTTCCATGATATTTAAAGAAGATATTCCTCAAAAGTATGCTAATGAATTATTTAACGATAAGGATAAGACCTTGAAGTTTATCGCCGATGTGAAATGGAAGGACGGTTTTGTTTGTAGAAAATGTGGAAATACCAATTATTGTGAGGGTAAAACAACGGCTTCACGTCGTTGCACACGTTGCAAGAGCGAAGAATCTGCGACTTCACATACCATATTCCATAATATTAAGTTTCCAATAAATAAGGCATTCTATATAGCATATAATGTATGTGTTGAGGGAAAAGAAATCTCATCTTATGATTATTCAAGCCTTTTAGGTTTAAATCAAATGACGTGCTGGAAGTTTCGCAAAAGAATAAAGGACTGTATACTAAAACAAGGTCAAAACAAAGGAAAGCTAACTATAAAAACCATTTTGCTTTCGGAGGAATAAAGCCAACTCTCTACATTATAACCCTAAAACTCAATAAATACTACTATCAGTTGTTGAAAGCAACAATAAATAACTTTATTACAACTAAAAGTGGATGAATTTCTATTGACTGTAGATAAGAATTGAAATATCTTTGCAGCATAAAAATAATCAAAAAAAAAGTAACTATGGAAGCAAAGTTTATTGGCAATAGAATTGCACAGGCAAGAAAAAAACTTAATATTTCGCAGGCTCAGCTTGCAGAGAAATTGTTTATTAGTTCGCAGGCAGTAGGAAAATGGGAGAGAGGAGAATCTCTGCCAGATATAATCACTCTAAATAGTCTTGCGGTAATTTTCGGTGTTGACCTTAATTATTTTTCGGAGGATTTTCACTCAATCCAGTCGGAAATCGATTTAGAAGATTCAATGGTTGAAAAATTGGATGAATTACCATCCAAAAATATTAAGAAAAAGCTTAATTGGGATATGTCTTGTGGCAATTGGGTTGATTCTGATTTCTCAGGACTAAAGAATCTTAAAGAAAAGTTTAGCTCTTCTAATATGCAGAATTGCAAATTTATTGGTTCAGATTTATCGGGCATTCTTCTAAAATCTAATAATATTGATAGGTGCGACTTCTCTAGTTCTGATATTAGTAGTAGTCATATTCAGACTTCTAATCTATTGAATAATGGATTTAAAGAGTGTAATTTGAATGGTGTAGAAATCACATCAAGCTATATTATGGGCTGTGATTTCTCTGGAGCAGATTTTTCCGAGGCGGAATTTAAATTGGGAGGATTTCAAGATAATATAGTAAATGGTTCTGTTTTTAATAGCACTAGCTTTAGTTCTATGTATATTGTTGATATTGTTTTTGAAGGCAAGCTGAAGGATTGTTCGTTCGAGAGCTGCAACTTCAAAAAGGTAGTCTTTCAAAATTCTATACTAATCAACAATTTCTTCAAGAACAATAAGAACCTAAAGAAGGTAAAGTTTATTAACTGCAAGGCAGATAATATAACCTATGCCTTTCTGAAAAGTGGAAAAGCCGATTTAACCGGAATCACATTAATTGAATAATTTTAGTCTACTTTTTGGTCTTTACTCCATTATCTTGTAAATTATTGTTACTTTTGCATAACAAAAAAGTAGTTATGCATAATTTAATAAGGTTCCTTAGACGATACTATTTTATCTTTCTTTTTCTTTTATTAGAAGGGTTTTCAATATATATTATCTCTCAGAATTCATATTATCAAGGCTCTGCAATAACTGCTTTTGCAAACAACATTTCAGGTAAATTCAACACACAGACCTATAACATTACTCATTATTTCAACTTAGCATCCTCAAATGAGGCCTTGGTTAAGGAAAATGCTATGCTTAGGGCAAAGATTCAAAGTTCTTATGTGAAATATGAAAAGAAAGTATTCCAAATACAGGATACTGTCTACAAACAACAGTTCGAGTACGAAGATGCAAAGGTTATTCAGAAGACAATCAACAAGAGGAATAACTACTTTATGCTTAATAAGGGCAAGATTAATGGAGTAAAGAAGAATATGGCAGTTATTTGTCCTAATGGAATTGTTGGGGTAGTTGTAAATGTTACAAATAACTTTTCTCTTGTTATGAGTGTTCTTCATCAAGACTCAAGACCTAATGTCAAGAATACAAGAACAAAGATAACAGGAACTTTGATTTGGGAGGGAGGCTCTTACGCCAAAGGAAAGATAATAGATATTCCATCTTCAATTCCACTTAAGAAGGGAGATACAATAACAACTAGTGGTTTCT
Organism: Bacteroidota bacterium; assembly: GCA_017860275.1. Lineage (GTDB taxonomy): Bacteria > Bacteroidota > Bacteroidia > Bacteroidales > P3 > UBA10566. The sequence continues at coordinate 23,581 of JAFNAQ010000007.1, read as the reverse complement.
CTCAAGATTTCCCTGAGGGCATTATGATTGGTACTATAGAAAGTTTTACCAAAGACTCTGGTAATGGGTTCTATAATGTTACTGTTAAATTCTCTACCGACTATAATAAACTAGAATACGTATATATTGTTAAGAGTTTCTTTAAGGAAGAGCAGGTTGAACTAACAAAAGATATTAAGAATGAGTAAGAGTATATTTTTGGGGATATTTCATTTTATTGTAATAGCACTTATTCAGATATTAATCTTGAATGGACTTCAGTTATTCGGATATATTAATCCATTATTATATATATGGTTTATTTTATTACTTCCAATTAGCTCTCCAGCATGGCTTGTTTTGCTCTCTTGTTTTACGATGGGCTTTGTTGTTGATGTATTCGAAGGTCAGATGGGATTCCATGCAGCAGTAACAGTATTTATGGGCTTTATTAGACCTTTATTTATAAAAGTCTTCTTCGAAAATAAGGATAGCGATTTAGATACTAGGGTAACAATTGCAGAAATGGGTATAACGAGATTCTTGCCTTTTGCTTTTATCTTTGTATTTGTTCACCATTTTCTTTATTTCACTTTCGAAATCTTCTCTTTAAAAGAGTTTTTCTTTACACTTCTTAGAATATTTCTTAGCACAATTGCAACAACATTATTGATAGTTGTAATGGATCTAATGTTTATTAAGTCAAAGAAATAGTTAGTCCGTTTCCTGAGTCTTATTGTTTTCTATATCTTCTGCAATATCACGCATCTTAGTTTGATATTCCCATTTTGTACCTTTTAGAAGGTCTTCTTCCATCAATTTATCATCGAAATCTAATTCAGGATGATGCTTAGTATAATTATTCTTCCTAAGATTAGTTAGGAAGTTCTTATTGGTATAATACATCACAACAATAAAGATGAAAACAGTAAGCAAGGAAAGTAGTGTAGTGATAAAAATTGCATCCAACTGCCAAAGTGAAAAGCTTGAGCTAACAATATATATTCCCTTAGTTAAGACTATTTTTAAAGGAATAAGAATTACAAGCATGACGACAAAAGAAGTAACATGAAATTTATGATTGAAATAATCATTTTCAACAATCTCTGTTACTTGATTAATCGGTTTATATATTCTAATAATGTTCAAACAAAAAATCGAAAGAGAGAGGATAGATAGAATAGCAATACTAATCTCATTTGCACTAAAACTAGGAATAAACCATATCTGAGTAAGTAATAATCCAAATATAGCTGGAATAATTATATTATTTCTTAGACCTTGCAGAAGTTTATTATTATAAGGGTTAAAGAAGCCTTTTATTAGCATGGTTGTTATTAAAGGGAGGAATAAGGCAATTGCGATAAAAATTATAATAAAGATAACTCTCATTATATTGCTTGGGTAGGTTATGCCCATAAAATCTGTTACAAGGTTTGGACCCCATTGAGAAAAGATATGCCCTGCAATATAGTCTCCACATATTCTTATTATTGAATGAAATATGCACCAAAAAGCAAATATTGACACTGATTGTATTTTGCTCTTCTTATTAAGAATCAACGACACTAACCCAAAACAAAATAATATCAAGGGAGAGAATGAGAAGATAATAAAAATATTATCCGAAGAACTCCAAATATGATCTGTTGAAGATACAGCTCTTTCGAAATCGATATGAAATATATCAATTGGTATAGATATATTACTTGTAAATGAAATAAATGCTGTTCCAGCTATAGATATGTAAAGTACAACTAAATAAGCAAGGAAGAATAATAATGTGCTACTGATTGTGTCGTTGAAGTGCCCGTTATTGTAGAATTTTGTGTTTTTCATTTTATCTCCATTTATACCAAAAAGTGTTTTCCTTCATCTGAACCTTTAATATCTCCCTAATCTCCGTAACCATATATACGAATATTGTTAGATTTTTTTGCTTTAACCATATATACCCTTGTTTCTCTCCCCTACAAGCAGAGGCAAAGTTGATTAAAAACTCATCCTTAGTGTCTCCAATCCACTCAACTGCCTTCTTGTCTCCATCTATTGCGTTAGACAATACTCCTAGCGTAGGATGACCTTGGGTTAATAGCCATTTAAGGGCTTCAACATCTCCTCTAATTGCATTAGACCAAGCAGCAAGCTCAGTAAATCCATTCTCGAGAAGAAATTTAAAGAAAAGTTTATCCCCTCGCAATGTCTTTACGAGTGCAAGTAATACCTTTACATCATATTTATACAAGGGGATTTCCTCTTTCATTTTACTTTATATATTAATTATCTTAGTTTAGCTCCAAGTTTGTCTTCAAAAGACTTCAAGAGCTTAGACATTATTGACTCTATTTGATTATCATTAAGCGTCTTCTCCTTGTCTTGAAGAATAAAGCTAAGTGCATATTGTTTCTTGCCCTCAGGTAGCTTGTCTCCCTCATAAACATCGAACAAAGACACTTCCTTAAGTAGTTTCTTTTCGCTTTGGAAGGCAAGAGTCTGCATATCTGAGAACCTTAGGCTCTTGTCAATTACTAAGGCAAGGTCTCTTCTAACCTCTGGGAACTTAGATACCTCTTGATATTTTACGTCCTTAGTCGATATTGCCTTAATAACAAGATTCCAGTTAAAGTCAGCAACATATACATCTTGTTTAATATCGAATTGTTTAGAAGTTTTCTTGTTAAGTCTTCCGAAGTATGCAATTACCCTCTTATTATCACGGTTTACAAGTTCAAGTCCTTCCTCCATAATTGAAAGGCTAGCATCTTGAAGAATAAATCTTGAAATATCTATTCTAAGTCTTTCGAATAGATTCATTACAATATTCTTAATATAGAAGAAGTCTGTTTTTTCTTCCTTTTGTTGCCAGCTCTCAGCAGTCTTGTTTCCTGTGGTTAGGATTAAAAGATGCTTTTCTTCGTTATATCTCTTTGTGATATTATCGTTATCGAATTGCTCAAGATTCTTTGAATAGGTATTTCCAAATTCAAATGCTTTAATATTTGTTGTCTTTCTGTTTATATTATAAGAAAGAGTCTCAAGCCCACCATATACTAAGGTTTGACGCATTACTCCTAAGTCTTTACTTAGAGCATTTAATATATTTACTGATTTCTCTATTGGGAAGTCTATATTCTCCTCAAAGTATGCAGTCTTTGTCAATGAGTTATTCATTATCTCATTGAAACCATTTGCTGCAAGAAGGTCGGATACTAGGTTTTGTATCTTTTCTGTATTAGGCTTAGACTGATAAGACAAACAGCTCTTAACATCCTCAGATATTTCAATATTATTATATCCGTAAATCCTTAATACTTCCTCAATAATATCACATTCTCTTAATACATCAACCTTATTTGTTGGAACGCTTAGCCTCATTCCTTCATTTGTCTCTTCAAGTATTGTTATTCCAAGGCTTGTGAGAATTGTTCTAACCGTTGAAGGTTCTATTGTCTTTCCAATAAGGCTATTCATTCTTTCGAAGTTAAGCTCAACCTCTGGTTGCTTTACCTCATTTGGATAAACATCCATTATTTCAGAACTTATCTCTCCGCCTGCTACTTCCTTAATCAGCATTGCTGCACGTTTAAGTGCATAGATAGTAATATTAGGGTCTGTTCCTCTTTCGAAACGGAATGAAGAGTCTGTCTTTAGGTTATGATGTTTCGATGCCTTTCTTATTGTTACTGGATTGAAGTAGGCAGATTCAAGGAATATTGATTTTGTTTCATTGCTAACTCCTGAGTCTAGTCCTCCATAAATACCTCCCATGCACATTCCTTCTTCGGAGTTGCAAATCATTGCCTCATTTCCGTTAAGTTCTCTTTCAACTCCATCAAGTGTTGTAAACTTAGTCCCCTTTGCCAAGGTCTTAACCTCGATCTTATTTCCTTTAATCTTAGAAAGGTCGAAGGCGTGAAGTGGTTGCCCTATTTCAAATAAAACATAATTGGTTACGTCAACAATATTATTTATTGGTCTTAGCCCAATTAGCTTTAGGCGATTTGCCAACCATTCTGGAGAGTCTTTTACCTGAATATTATTTATTGTAATTCCACTATAGCGTGGGCATATCTCTGAATTAGTTATTATCTCTATTGGAAGAGAATTATTATCGACCTTGAAATTATCTATATTAGGTAATGTAAGTGAGATGTTTTCTTTTAGTTGGGTTTGAAGTATTGCCACAAGGTCTCTTCCTACTCCAATATGAGATGTTGCATCGCTTCGGTTTGGGGTTAGTCCTATTTCGAAAATATAATCCTCTTCAATCTTTAGATATTCCTTTGCTGGCGAGCCAACCTTTGCGCTAGGGTCTAAAACCATAATTCCATCGTGGTTATGGCTTATTTGAAGTTCACTCTCTGAGCAAATCATCCCTTCTGATGGTACTCCACGAAGTTTAGACTTCTTTATCTCGAAATATTCATCTCCCTCATAAACTCTTGCTCCAATTGTTGCAACAATTACCTTCTGTCCTTTATCAACATTTGGCGCTCCGCAAACAATATTTAGTGGAGCCTCTGCTCCAACATCTACTGTTGTTATATGTAAGTGATCAGAATCAGGATGAAGCTCGCAAGTTAGGACTTCTCCGACAAAGAAATTCTTTAATCCACCCTTAACCGTCTCTTCAATTTCTATTGATTCAACCTCTAAACCACAAAATGTAAGCAATTCAGCTACCTTTTCCGCACTAAGATTTGTAGGAACATAGTCCTTAAGCCAATTATAAGATATTTTCATATTTCCACTTTATTTAAAATCAATCAACAAAGATATAAAAATTAGAGGTAACAATTATTATAAAACCCCATAAAACGTTATTTTACTAGTAGATTAAAGAATAAAGAAGCATTCTCTTGCTCCACAAGCTATTCTTTAAGGCTCAAATGTGAATGTTAATATTAAGAAATGAAAATATGATTTTGGCAACAAAAATCTTCGTTTTTGTTCTCGAAATCCTTATTTTGGTGCTCCAGAATCTTATTATATTTTTGTAGAATAAGGATATATTTTTGTAGAATAAGATTCTATTCTGATTTTAAGCTGATTATTCAAAATTTTACGCCGATTTTCCCCAAAAACTCGCCGACTTTTCCAAGAAACTCCCTGATTTTTTCCAAAAAATCAAGCTCTTTTTCCAAAAAATCAGCATCTTTTCAAAATCAACTCAAATTTCCCTGAAAATTCCCCTAGATTTAACAAATCTATTACGAGAAATTAACGTGAGGATTTCTCCACTCCCACAACTCCCCGCAAATACCCTCTCCAAAACCCTTCAAAACTCCAACAAAAAATTAAGACTAATTAACCCTAAAACCTGCAAAATGTTATCAAAACACCCCTTTTTAATCATTTATGTTAAAATCAAACCCAAAACTCAACAATATATCAAAATATATTTCTACCTTTGACGCAAGAATCAATCTTGAATAAAGAGATAATAAGATGCTCAGCGGAGGAAATTAAGATGAATAAAATATTATTGCTATTAATATGTTTTTTTATACAAGCGAATTTGTTTTCTCAAACAAAAAAAATGAATTGTATTATATCTATAGATGGGAAGATTCCTTGTTCTAGCATTATTTCAAATTTATATTTAGTTATAAATAATGAAGATAGTGCAAAAGTAAAATTTGAATATGTTCTGGGAGATTTTATTGTAGATAGTTCGGATTATCAGTTATTGTTGAAAAATAAAGATAAAAAAGCTACAATATCTTTTGAACAGTATGTTCAAGGAGAAGATAGAAAAAAATATAAGGGAGATATAGAAGTAGTAAACTTATTAGACAGTTATTGTATATTAGAGTTCACTAATTATAAAAAAAATAAATACAGTTTTGGTTTTCGCACAAGTACGATAGGTACAGTTTTAGGAAAAAAAGATAAAACAGTATTATTGGATCCGTAAAGGTGTTAATGTATAAGATTAGGGTTTTTAGATTAATAGTTTGAAATTCAGTAATAATTAATATTATTTTGAGAAGTATAGAGTAATATTCTATACTTCTCTTTTTTTGCTTAGAGATAGTGGGTTGGGTTTGGTTTGGAGGAGAGGGATTTAAGATTGGGTGGGGTGGATTGAAGAAAGAGGGGTGATGTCTCTTAGAGATAGTGTTAGTAGAATCAAATGGTAGTGTTGCTATCTCTTTAATCTATTTTACTACTAAAATAAATGGATTTATTGATAGAATAGACTGCTTTGCTAATAAAATATATGGCTTTGATGATAATTTAAACGCCGGAACTTTGGGACTTTGTGAGATAAAAATTATTTTTTCTCAGAGAAAGGTTCAAAGTTTCGGCGTTTAAATTTGAAAATAAGGCATTGTTTTTTGATTGCTGCCTAATCGTAAAAAATTAAGTGTGTAATCTTTAGTTTGATTTACTCTATAATACTCATTTCTTTTATTAGATTGTTTGCTCCTGCGAGTTTTTCTATTATAAATAAGCAATAACGTATATCTAGAGAAATATTGCGGCATTGGTCTAAGTCGTAGGCGATATCGCTCATAGTTCCTTCCCAACAGCGGTCGAAGTTAATACCAACAAGATTTCCATTTGCATCCATTACTGGAGAACCTGAATTCCCTCCTGTTGTGTGGTTTGATGCAATAAAGGCAACAGGCATCTCGCCTTTTTCATTGGTGTAACGACCATAATCCTTTTTGTTATAAAGTTCCTTTAGCTTTGGAACAACAACATAGTCGTAAATATCTGGATTTTCTTTCTCCATAATTCCTTCTATTGTTGTATATGATTTATAACTAACTCCGTCTTTTGGTTTATAAGGTTTTACATTACCATAAGCAACTCTAAGCGTTAGGTTAGCATCTGGATAAAATTCCTTTGCCGATTCCATTTCCATCTGCCCTTTTACATATACTCTGTATAGGCTGTCGATTCTACTCTCTAACTCAGTAAGTCTAGGCATATCTTTTTCTATAACATCTCCCCATAATGCAGAAAGTAATTCCACTGCTGGGTCTGATAAAGACTTTTCTACCTTGAATTTCTTTAGCGCCTTTTCAGCTTTCTTTTTTGAAGAAAGGAATGAATTGTCGTAAACATATGAAAAATAAGCCTCAGGAGATGATTTGAAATTAAAATCTATTCTTTCCTTAATCCAATTATATTTTTTGTTTGCAAAATCTTCATAGAAAATCTTCATTGTTTGAATAAATATTGTTCTATCTACAATATTATGTTTGTCGTAATCATTGTTGAAGTATTTCTCTAATTTTTCTAGTAGTAAATCAGCCTCTTTTTGCGAGGTTTGCTTTGTGTAGTTATTTTTCGTTGCTCTTTTAATCATGGAAAGTACATCTTTTGTGTTCTTCATGAAATCGGAAGCCAATACCGCTTCGTTTAGGTAAAGATAAGACATCTCTAAAGGAGCAATTTCGGAATATGTTTTCTCAAAGCTACTTATAATCCCTGAGTATTCTTCTTTTCTTTGCTCAGTCACATTTGACCAAATCTCGAATTTTCTTTCAAATTCTTGTTTCTTGCTTACAACATCAAGTCTATTGATACCTTTAGTTTCTCCAATCCATTTCTTCCATCCGTTGGCAATACCTGCAACACCTGATGCATATCTAAGACGTTGAGCAGGACTTTCATTCATAGCATTATTGTACACATCTAATCTTGCAGAGCGTAGTTTAATCCTTGCAGGATTTTCATTCTTTGCAATTTGATTTACTGCATGAGATGTAAGGAATTGTTGTGTTGTTCCTGGGTAACCAAATACAAAAGTGAAATCTCCTTCACTAACTCCTTTTCCATTTATTTTTAGAAATTTCTTAGGTGTATAAGGTATATTGTCTTTAGAGTATTTCGAAGGTTTGTTGTCCTTGTTAGCATAAACTCTAAACATGGAGAAGTCTCCAGTATGACGAGGCCACATCCAGTTGTCTGTGTCTCCACCAAATTTTCCTATGTTTGAAGGAGGAGCTCCAACTAATCTAATATCTGTGAAGACTTCATTTACATATAGGAAGTATTGGTTGCCATAATAAAAAGGCTTGATCTCGGCTTTGTAATGATTGTCTTTTGTTGCCGCCTCACATATTGTCTTGATATTTTTATCTATTATCAATGACCTTTCCTTTTCAGACAATTTGTTATTTACTCCTTCTAATACTTTTGAAGTGACATCTTCCATATAGGCTAAAAGAGTAATTGTAAGTCCAGCGCATGGCAATTCTTCACCTTTGTTATATGCCCAGAATCCATTTGTAAGATAATCTCTTTCAACAGTACTTTGAGCCACAATATTTGAATAACCACAATGATGATTTGTAATCAAGAGACCTTCGTTTGAAATAAATTCTCCTGTACATCCTCTTCCAAACATCATTACAGCGTCTTTTAGAGAAGAGTTGTTTACATTATATATATCTTGTGTGGTTATCTTCATACCATTCTTTTGCATGTCAGCCTCTCTCTTTTTAAGTAGAATTGGCAGCCACATCCCTTCGTCCGCTATTGATGTTAAAGGCAGAAACAAAGTGCTAAGCATGAAATAAATTATAATTTTCTTTACCATGATTGTAATTGTTTATGTTTAATAAGTCATTTATCCTAAATCAAATTATTTGTTTGCAAATCTACAAAGAATATCATTAATCAAAAAACTTAATTTGCTGTCCAAAAAAAAGAACGCCATGATTTTAGTCAGTCCGAAAAGCAGACAGAGAGCCAAGTATACTAAAAACAACCAAATAATGATAATATCTATTATTTATTAATTATAATTTATCTAAAATACACTAAAAATATTAATATAGTCCAGAGTCAGGACTCATTAATTGTATATTGATTTTATATATGTCAATATTGTTTATTTAGATATTTTTTGACAATCCCTTATAAACAAGCAATAAAGAGGTGTTAATATGGAATTAAATAAAAACTAAATAAAATATAAATTATTGCTTAGCATGTTAATTGTAGTTATAGAATTAAGTGATTATTTTTATGTACCAAACAAATTATAATACTATGAAAACACTAGAATTCGAAAAATTGATTTTAAATTTCAAAGATAGTTTGGAATATTTTGCGATCTCTCTTACTGCAAATCGTGAAGATGCTAAGGATTTGGTTCAAGATACAATATTAAAGGCATTGGTGAATAAAGATCGATACCAAGAGGAAACAAATATTAAGGCTTGGTTGTTCACAATATTAAAAAATACTTTTATTAATAATTATCGTCGTAAACAAAGAGTTAATACTTTAATTGATTCAAATCTGGATTTGAGTGCTTTGGGGAATATATTTACAAATGAGTATAGAAGAACCGATGAAGACGTTAATGTAAAGGATATAAATTTCGCGATAAATTCTATAAATCCAGAACAAAGAATTCCTTTTGAAATGGTAAATAGTGGATATAAGTATCAGGAGATAGCAGATACTTATAGTCTTAGTATAGGAACAGTAAAAAGTAGGATATTCCTAGCGAGAAAAAAACTAATGGAAATTGTAGGAGACTAATAGCTACTTATCTATAATAAAAATACGGTCTATCTAGTAACTAGATAGACCGTATTTTTATTATGTTTGATTTTGTAGTTTAATAGAAGAAACTAAAGTTATTTGTAATATCAGCTTTTTCTTGCAGAACTTGTAATGGTAATCTTAGTTGAGATGTTTTTTGAATATTCTTCATATCAAAAGATTGTTGGATCATTTTTGGATCTTCTTTAATTGCTTTCTTTGATATTGAATCTACTTCTAAGATGTATATTCCGTTATATCCTTTAATAGGTTTTTGAATTCCAGTTTTCTTTACTGATGCAAGTGTTCCAAGAACTCTCATTTCTGGACCAGCTTGAACGAAGTATGGATCTCCAAATGAAACATTAGCCGCAGTATCTACTTTAGTACCAATTTTTAATGCAATCGCATCTATTGTTTTATCAGAAGCGATTAATCCTTGAGCTTTCTTTATTAATACCTCAGCCTTCTTTTCCATTCTTACCATGTTTTCAATATATGGCTTAACTTGCTCTAGAGGAAGAATCCCTTTTTCTTTAATATCTTTTAATCCTACAACGATGAACATATCAGGTAATTCGTAAACTTCAGGAGCAACATCTCCTTTTTTTGTATCCTCATTGAAAGCCCAACGAACTATTTCTCTTGCGTATGGAGTACCATTTAATTGATAATCCATGTCTCTCAAGTTAGGAGAAGTAAGAATATTAAGATTTTGTTTTTGTGCAGCGGCTGTAAAGGCAGTCATATTGGTCGCTGCTCCTAAGAAAGTGTTGGCTTTATCTCTAATGCTATTGATTGTTTTCTCACTAGGACGAATTTCCATAATAATTGCAGCAAGTTGTATCTTGTTAACAGGTTCTGTCTTCCCAGTAACTTTTACAATCCAATATCCAACATCGTTAGGTAAACTATGAACAAATATTCCGTTTACAGGAGTTTGATTTACTATATTGTTTAAATCAGATTGAAAGTTTCCATCTAGTAACCATCCTGCATCTCCCATATTATTTTTAGCTTGAGGATCGTCGGAGAATTTTGCTACATTTGCTTCAAACACAGTTGGGTCAGCCTTTACTATAGCAAACACACTATCTTTTAACTTATTTGCCATTTCTTCGCTTCTTTTTATCTCTCCTCCTGCTTTATTATTAAGGATTAATATACTTGAGAAACGAACAGAGTCAGGTCGAGCTTGAACTGCATTTAACTTAGCCATAACCCAATTTTGTCCATTCACAAATGGAGCAATGAACCCACCAACACTCACTTTTGAAAGAATTGAATCAGGAACGATTTGGCTTAATGCATCTTTTTTATGGAAAGTACTATCAAAATTTCTATCTGAAACTGTAGAAACAAAACTTGCTAATTCCTCGTTAGGAACAACCTTAAATGCTTCAAATGTTTTAGCAACAGTGTCATTAATATATTTAATGTCTTCTGGTGATGGAGCCATAGCAAATTTTACAAACTCAATATCTCTAACTGTTTCATTAAGTTTAAATTCGTTTTTGTGCTCTTCATAATATTTTTTATAATCTGCATCATTAAGTTTGATTGTATTATCAGCAACAGATGCAAAGTTTAACAATGTGTATCTTGAATTTGTTACTTGATCATATATATTACTTAAGTGAGATGCCAAGGCTTTTGGCATATACATGCTCTTTGATAAAAGCTTCTCATATTTTTCTTGTAGTCGAGTTTTCTTGATATACTTTTCAAAATTTCTCCAACTAGTTTGCTCTTCTGCAGGAAGTTTGTCAAATTGAGCAATATATTGAGATACTGCTTGCTTGTTGTACTGACCAGTTTTTTTATCAGCGAAGTTTTGCATAACCATCGGGTGAATGAAGTTACCAAAGAACATATCATTCATTTCTTCTTGTCCAACCGAAATACCAATTAATTCATATTCGCCTGTTAATAATTTTTCGTTTAATAATTCGCTGTAGGCTTGTTGGCGTACTATAAAACTTTGTTCAGGAGTTAGGTTTTCAACCTGATACTGTTGTTTCATGTTTTTCTCAATCGTTTGAGAAACTTCTTCAAACTCAGCACGTGTAATCTCTATCCCATTAATTTTAGCAATACTGCCAGGCATAGTTTTTGATTTTGTGAATAAGTCGTTAAAGATAAATGCTAATATTGCTATTGCAATGATTGCAACGGCCAAGCCTGCTCTTTTTCTAATTTTACCAATGATTGCCATTACTTAAATTGTTAATTTATTATTGTTTAATTTCTTGTCTCTTGCCTAATAGCTTGCAAAAATAATAAGAAATTCAAGATTTAGAAACATTTTAATTAAAAATCTTTACATTATACAATAAATAGTAGCTAAAATTTGTTTGAAAGAATTATCTTTGCTACGAATTTAATACTCTAAAGTATGTCAAAAAAAATAATATTATTAGCTTTAATATCATTATTATTTTCCTATACAGTGCTAAATGCACAAAAAGAAGACAATGGTTTTGAACTGTCTAAAAATTTAGAAATATTTACTTCTGTATATAGAAATCTTCATCTTAATTATGTTGATGAAATAAACCCAGGTCAATTAATGAAGACCGCAATAGATGCGATGTTAAGTAAACTTGACCCTTATACAAATTATATTCCTGAATCTGATATTGAAGATGTTAAACTACAATTAATGGGGCAGTACGGAGGAATTGGAGCTCTAATTCATCAAAAAGATGGAAAAGTAATTATCTCAGAGCCATATGAAGGATTGCCTGCATATAAAGCTGGTCTAAAAGCTGGCGATATTATTATTGAGGTAAATGGACAAAATGCTAAAGATAAAAATTCAGATCAGGTAAGAGAGTATCTTAGAGGACAAGCTGGATCTGAAATAAATATTAAGGTTTTAAGAGATGGTAAAGAGTTAGAGAAAAAATTTCATAGAGAAGAAATAACACTTCAGAATGTACCTTACTATGGTATAGTTAAAAATAATATTGGATATATAAAACTAAATGAGTTTACAAAGGATGCTGGCAATAATGTATTAAATGCATATAAAGATTTGAAAAACAAAAATAAGGACTTGAAGGGACTTGTGATTGATTTGAGAGGAAATGGAGGTGGTCTTTTGAATGAAGCTGTCAACATTGTAAATATTTTTGTTGAAAAAGGACAAACAATAGTTAGCACAAAAGGTAAAATAACGGAGAAAAATCAAACTTTTAAGACAATGTTTTCTCCAACGGACTTAAATATTCCGATTGTAGTTTTAGTTGATGGATCTTCTGCATCTGCATCTGAAATTGTAGCAGGTAGTTTGCAAGATTTAGATAGAGCAGTTATTATGGGAGAAAGAACCTATGGCAAAGGTTTAGTTCAAAATATTATTCCACTTACTTATAATGCTCAGATGAAAGTAACTGTTTCAAAATATTATATTCCTAGTGGTCGTTGCATTCAGGCTATTGACTATTCTCATAGAGATGATAATGGAAGAGCAAATAAAATTCCAGATTCGTTGAAGACCGCATTCAAAACAAAAGGAGGAAGAGTTGTTTACGATGGTTTTGGAATTGAGCCAGATATTAATTTAGAGTCAGTTTATGCAAGCCCTATTGCAATATCAATAATAACTAAATTTCTGGCATTTGATTTTGCTTCAGAATTTGTGAAGAAAAATTCATCAATTCCTTCTCCGAGAGATTTTAAGATAACAGATGAGATTTACAATGATTTTGTAGAATTTATTAAGAATAAAGATTATACCTATTCTACAATTGCAGAAAGAATAGTTAATGATTTACAAGAGACTTCAAATAAGGAAAAGTATGGAGAAGATATTTTAAATGAGATAAAGAATCTGAAATCTAAATTAGAATCAGATAAAAAAAACGATCTTATTAAGTATAAAGATGAAATTAAGGATATTCTTCTTTCAGAAATAGTTGTAAGATATTACAATCAAAAAGGGAGGATAGAGGCTTTATTGCAAAGTGATAAAGATGTAAAAAGGGCTACGGAGTTATTAATTAATCAGTTGGAGTATAAGAAAATATTAAATAAATAATCAAATGAAAAAACTTCTTTTATCTTTTTTATTATGTCTTTTATTTAGCAATGTAATTAATTGTCAATTCTCCAAAAGAGCAGAATGGATTAATCAGAGATCAGATACAATACTAAATATTTTCAAAAGCGATTTAACTTCAAAAGAAAAAGATTATTTAGAGTTTCTATATTCTTACATGCCCCTATCAGATATTGCAGACTATGATGGGGATTTTTTTCTCAAACAAGTAAGAAGTTCGATAAGGGCAAGAGATTTCTTTACATGGGGAAAGAATATACCGGAAGATATTTTTAAGCATTTTGTATTAGTTTATAGGGTTAATAATGAAAATTTAGACACAGCTAGACTTGTATTCTTTGACAAAATAAAGGATAGAATCAAAAATATGACAATGTATGAAGCTGTTTTGGAAGTCAATCATTGGTGTCATGAATATGTGAACTATAAGGCTGCAGATGGAAGAACGTCAGCTCCTCTTTCAACTTTAAGAACATCACATGGTCGTTGTGGAGAAGAAAGTACGTTTACTGTTACTGCATTAAGAGCAGTAGGAATCCCTGCTCGTCAATGTTATACTCCACGTTGGGCTCATACAGATGATAACCATGCATGGGTAGAAGTTTGGGTAGATGGGAAATGGTATTTTCTTGGTGCTTGCGAGCCAGAGCCAGAGCTAAATATAGCTTGGTTTACGGCTCCAGCAAAAAGAGCAATGATGGTTCATTCAACAGTATTTGGGAAATACAAGGGAATTGAGGAAGTGAACCATGAAACAGAACTTTATACGAAGATAAACTTACTTTCAAATTATACCCCAACAAAGAAAATATATGTGTTAGTCAGAGATAAAGCAAATAATTTAGTTGGAGATGCAAATGTAGCATTTGGATTATATAATTATGCAGAATATTACCCAATTGCTGATAGGAAAACAGATAAAAATGGGATTACATATTTAACTACAGGTTTAGGAGATTTAATGATATGGGCTAATAAAGGAAATGATTATGCATATAAGAAAATATCTGTATCGAAGGTAGACACTATTTTTTTAACTCTACAACCAAATAAAAATAAAGAATTTGAAGAGTTATTAGAAATTACACCTCCAATATCTAGATCTGTTGCTTCTATTGAATCAGGTAAAGGAGAAATAAATTCAAAGAGGTTATTATTTGAGGATTCGATTAGAAATGCATATATCGCATCATTTCCCAATGAAAAAGGCATTATAGATTTATCAAAAAGACTTCCAAACTTTGATTCAAAAGATATTGAGAATGTAATCAAAAGAAGCAGTGGTAATTATAAAGAAATAGAAAACTTTCTCCTATCAAATAGTGATAAACAAGAAGCAATACAAATATTGAAAGTGATATTTGATAAGGATCTAAGGGATACTCCAGCAAAAATACTTCAAAGTCATTTAGATGAATTCCTAAAAGCAAAACAAAACAATAAAATAGCTATGTATCCACTGGATATTTTATTAAATAATATTCTCAACCCAAGAATACAATTGGAAATAATTACTCCTTGGAGAGAATCAATACTATTGATTTTAAAAAACGAAGTTTTAAGTACCCCTGAAGATATTGCAATTTGGATAAATAATAATATTAAGATAAATAATACTGATAATTATTATGGTTGTCAAATATCTCCATTAGGAGTATTAAGATTAAGAGAAGCAGATAATGTTTCAAGAGAAATTTTATTTGTTGCAATAGCTAGAACTTATGGTTTTGCGGCAAAATATGATTGGGCAACGAATAAGGCTCAATTCTATTCCGATGGGAAATGGATTACCGCATTATCAGAAAAAACAAGTCAAATAAAAGAATTTTGTAAGTTAAGAGTTCACAATAATTCTTCAACAAATAAAATTAAACCTGAATACTATACTCACTTCACTATTGCAAAATTTATTGAAGGCAGATTTATAACTCTTGATTATGAGTATGATCCAAAATTCAAAATATTTCCTGAAGAGTTGGAATTAGAACCTGGTTATTATAGATTAATGACAGGAAACAGAGCTAATGATGGGAGTGTTTTTGTAAAAACAAATTATTTTGAGCTTAAACCTGGGACAATATCGGATATTTTTGTTGAAATAAGAGAGATAGATAAGAAAATTGATATTTATGGATCTGTAAGTATGAATACAAAGGTTCAATTAAATAATGGATTGAAAATCAGTTTCGATTCTATTTCAAATAATAAAGGATTGGTTGTTGCAATTCTCGATCCTCAGAGAGAGCCTACTAGGCATGTCATGGTTGATTTACCTTTACTGAAAAGTGAATTTGAGAACTGGGGAGGTGGTATCCTTTTTTTAGTTCCAGATGATAAGATAAGCTCAGATCTCTCGGAGAACAAATACAATAATCTACCTTATCAATCTATTTTTGCAGTAGATAAAGATAGAAAGGTTTTAAATCAGATTATTAAGGAAACTAAACTAGACTTTAAAAATAATTTTCCATTATTATTGTTAATAACGAAAAAGGGGGAGATAGTTTATCTTTCAGAGGGATATATAATAGGGGTTGGAGAAAATATAATAAAAACGATTCGTCAAGTAGAGGGTATTTAAACGATAATATATGAAGAAAAAAATAATATTTGTTATTTTAGGATTGATATTTGTAGGCTTAGTAAACAATAACCTAAGAGCCCAAAAAGTTTATGATGTAATTTCTAGTAAAGAACCATGGAAATTTGGTTTGAGAGCAGGAATTAATTATGATGGAATTACTTTACAACAAGGCTCCGACTATAAGTTAGGGTACAAGTTTGGATTAGTTGGAGAGAAGAGATTGGTTTATAATCTTTACTTTCAGCCTTCTTTATCTTTTCAAAATAAGGGGTATAAATATGAGAGACCATTTTCTGATAAAGGAGATATTAATGCATATGTGATTGAGGTTGTCGCAAACCTCTTAATTAAATTTGGTGATGAAAGAAAAGGGAGTGGGCTTTTTATAGGAGTTGCTCCATACATAGCTTATGGTATAGGAGGAAAATCAAGATTTGAAGACTTGAGAGTAAATGATACGTTGAATTATGGAATCAAAGAAGAGAATACTTTTTCAGATGTTGGGATGACTAATCTTGATTTAGGCTTCCAATTAGCAATAGGATACGACATCAATAATCGCTGGGAAATCGGTGCTAACTATTATTTTGGGCTTCAAAATATAACCTATAATTCAAATTTTAAATGGAGAGGTCTTCAAGCAAATATAACATATTTTTTCTAATGCAACCTTTTTCTAACATTATTCGAACACTTGGAAAATAAGATAGTTCGCAGTTTAATAACAACCATTGTTGAAAACTTAGTTTTTTTTTCACAATTCTTTCTCTCTTTATTTAATACTTGTTTGTAATTTCGCAGAACCGAATAATAAATCATAATATGGAACTGGATTTATTCTCTGTTTTTGAAACTCAGACCGAAGCTCCTTCTGGAATTATTTCTAGGAGTTTACAATCGAAAGAAAATCGAGAAGGAAAATCTATGGATATAGCTATTATGAAATGTAATAACAATGATAATAAAATAAATACGAATATGGAATCATCTAAGCTGAAAGTATATAACACGGAGGAAATTTTGAAATCATCAACAGAATATTTCAAAGGAGATTCATTAGCTGCTGATGTATGGATGAATAAATATGCTTTAAGAGATGGTTCTGATATTTATGAAGTAAATCCAGATGATATGCATATGCGTTTGGCAAATGAATTTGCACGCATAGAAAAAAAATATCCAAACTCTATGAATGAGGATGAAATATTTGACCTTATGAAAGATTTCAAATATATTATTCCTCAAGGGAGTCCTATGTCTGGTATTGGTAATAATTTTCAGATAGTTTCTTTGTCAAATTGCTTTGTGATTGGAAACTCTGGCAATTCAGATTCTTATGGGGGAATATTAAAAATAGATCAAGAACAAGTTCAGTTAATGAAGCGCAGAGGAGGTGTTGGTCACGATCTTTCTCATATTCGTCCAAAATCTTCTTCAGTAAAAAACTCTGCCCTAACTTCTACAGGGATAGTTCCATTTATGGAAAGATACTCAAATACAACAAGAGAGGTTGCTCAAGGAGGCAGAAGAGGCGCCTTGATGCTTTCAATTTCAATAAAACATCCAGATGTAGAAGAATTCATTGATGCAAAAATGGAACAAGGGAAAATTACAGGTGCTAATGTTTCTGTAAAGATTGATGATGAGTTCATGCGATGTGTAGCAAGTGGAAAACCATACACACAACAATTTCCAATAGATAGTGATAACCCAAGAGTAGTAAAGCAAATTGATGCAAGAAAACTTTGGAAGAAGATAATTCATAATGCTTGGCAAAGCGCAGAACCAGGAATATTATTCTGGGATACAATAATTAAAGAATCAGTTCCAGATTGTTATGATTCTTTTGGATTCAAAACAGTATCAACGAACCCTTGTGGGGAAATTCCACTCTGTCCTTATGATAGTTGTCGTTTACTTGCGATCAATCTTTACTCTTACGTGAAAAATCCATTTACAGCTAATGCTGAATTTGATTTTGAATTATTTAAACAGCATGCAAGAAAAGGTCAGCGTCTAATGGATGACTTGATTGATTTAGAGCTTGAAAAGATAGAGAGGGTATTAGAGAAGATAGATAATGATCCAGAAGAAGAAGAAATAAAAAGAGTAGAAAAGAACCTTTGGTTAAACATAAAATTAAAATGCCTAGAAGGTCGTAGAACAGGATTTGGAATCACGGCAGAAGGAGATATGATAGCGGCGATGGGTCTACGTTATGGAACAGATAAGGCAACAGAGTTTGCAGTAAAAGTTCAACAAGCCTTAGCTTGTGCAGCATATTCATCAAGTGTTGAAATGGCTAAAGAAAGAGGAGCCTTCCCTATTTATGACTCAAAATTAGAAGAGAATAATCCATTAATCAGTCGTATTAAAGAAGTAGAGCCAGAGCTTTATTCAGATATGGTTGCCAATGGTAGAAGAAACATTGCGTTACTAACAATTGCTCCAACAGGAAGTGTTAGTATTTGTACCCAAACATCTTCAGGTATAGAGCCTGCATTTCAGGTTGCATACAAACGTAGAAGAAAAATAAATCATAATGACAGCTCAACAAAAGGAACATTTACAGATCACGAAGGGCAACTTTGGGAAGAGTATAATGTACTACATCATAAGTTTGCAGATTGGGCAGTAATAAATGGTTATGATTTAGATGAAATCAAGCACAAATATACTCAAGAACAATTAGACGAGCTTATTGCTAAGAGTCCATATCATAAAGCTACTGCAAATGACATTGACTGGGTTCAAAAGGTTAAGATGCAGGGAGCTGTTCAGAAATGGGTTGATCACTCAATAAGTGTAACAGTAAATATTCCAAAAGAAACTTCGGAAGACATTGTAAGTCAAATATACCAAACGGCATGGGAATCTGGTTGTAAAGGGATGACAATTTATCGTGAGGGTTCACGAGATGGAGTTCTAGTATCTCACTCTGAAGGAGTAAAAAAGGAAACACCATTATTCATAGAAACAAAAGCACCTAAGAGACCAAAGAAATTAGAGGCTGATGTTATTCGTTTCCAAAATGAAAAAGAAAAGTGGATTGCAATAGTTGGAATCATTGAAGGCAGACCATATGAAATATTCACGGGTCTTGCAGAAAGTTTTATTATTCCAGATTTTGTAACAAGAGGTTTTGTAATCAAGGCTAAGGATGAAGAAACAGATCTAACAAGATATGACTTTCAATTTAAAGATAAGGATGGTTATAATATAACTTATGAAGGATTGTCAAGATTATTTAATAAGGAATATTGGAACTATGCAAAGCTTATATCAGGTATCCTTCGTCATGGAATGCCATTAAATCATGTAATTGAATTAGTCTCCAAGCTAACTTTCGATAATGATACAATAAACACTTGGAAGAGTGGTGTAGCAAGAGCATTAAAGAAATATGTTCAAGATGGCACAAAATCGGAAGGAGAAAAATGCCCAAGCTGCGGTGAAGAGGCAATAATATTTACAGGCGGATGTAAGAACTGCACAGCTTGTGGATGGAGCAAATGTAGTTAAGATATTGTGGATAGTCCACAAAAAACTAGGAATAATATAAGAAAAAGGATAATTCTATTATTCCTAGTTTTTTTTTCGTGCTTAAGCCTAAATGCACAAATAGATAAAGACATTAAAGATTATATATCCTCTATTGAAGATTCTGAAATTTCTGACGAAGAAAAACAGACTTTGATAGAGGATTTGTTTTATCTATATCATAACCCAATAAATATCAACACTGCCGATGATAATTCTCTTAAGACAATTGGACTAAATGACTTTCAGATTCTTTGTCTAAAAAGATATATCAAAGAGACTCATCCCCTTCTTAGCGTATATGAAATTCCATTAATAAATGGTTTCTCG
Organism: Bacteroidota bacterium; assembly: GCA_017860275.1. Taxonomy (GTDB): domain Bacteria; phylum Bacteroidota; class Bacteroidia; order Bacteroidales; family P3; genus UBA10566. The sequence goes on along the minus strand of JAFNAQ010000007.1, from coordinate 3,572 downwards.
GATGATGTGCTAAAACAAATACTCCCTTTTATCTACGTAGCCCCAATAAAAATAAAGCCTTCCCTAAGAATGGATTCAATATTTTCAAAAGGGTTTCACGAGATTCGTCTTCAATACAAAAAAGTCTTGGAAAAGGCTTGGGGATACTGTAGAGATGATGGGAAAGGATTCTTAGGAGATAATTTTTCAACAAATCTAAGGTATAATTTCAATTATTACGATAGGTTATCTTTTTCATTAGTTGCCGATAATGATGCTGGAGAACCCTTCTTTGCGAAAAATTTTAAGAAAGGATATGATTTCCTTAGCTCACAGCTTACAATAAAAAATATATCGATAATTGAGCAGATAACAATAGGTGACTATCGTCTTGGATTTGGAGAAGGGCTTTCAATAAACCAAAACCTTAACTTCGGATACTTTTCAAACGATGCAAGGATAAAGAAAAGTTTCTCAGGCATTAAACCCAACCGCTCTATAACAGAATATAATTATCTCAGAGGAATAGCAACAAAGATTAAGCTAAAGGATTTTAGCATATATCTTTTTGGTTCATATAAGAATATTGACTATTCGGGGAGTATCCTAACCACAGGTCTTCATAGAACAGAATCAGAGATAAGCAAGAAGGATAGCAATACAGAGAAAGTATATGGCACTCACATATCTTGGAAAAGATGGGGGTATGAACTAGCCGCAACATTATTTAGATATGAGTATAAATATCCAATAACTCACCAAAACTCTGCTTATATGAAGTACTATTTCGAGGGACTCAATAATAATATTTATAGTCTTAATGGTTCAATGCCTCTATTTAGAAAGGCTAGGTTATATGGAGAGTTCTCAATAAGTAAGAATAAAGGCAAGGCCGCTCTCGCAGGAGTGGAGATAAATCTAGGTTACAAGACAAATCTAAGTATTGCTTATAGGTATTACCAAAATAAATATCAGAACTATTTCTCCTCTGCCATAGGCGCTCAGAGCCGTAATGCTAACGAAAGGGGTTTGTATATTGGTCTTGCCTATCTAATAAATAACTCGCTTTCTTTCTTTGTAGCAGGAGATTTATTCAATTTCCCAGATATAAGTTATTCGGCTTCACGCTCAGTTACAGGAATTAAGTTCAAGAGCGAGATAAACTATGATATAAACAAAACAAATACTCTAACCCTATTAGCAAAATATAATAACCGTCCCTACGATGAGGTGCATACTAATGGAGAGAAATACCCAGAGGACAATATCCTTAAACAGATTCAAATAAGATACTCAAATAATGGTCTTAGCTGGCTTATTCTTAACCTTAGGCTTGGGTATTCTGAGACAAAAACCTATTCTTTATCTGGAAATAATGGAGGATTTATTTCTCAAGACGTAATAATTAAACCAGAAGATTTCCCTCTTAGTATAAACCTTCGACTTGCGTTATTTAATACAGATGATTACGATAATCGTTTCTCAATATACGAATACTCCATGCCCCTAAACTTCTATTCCTCCCAACTCTACGACAAGGGATTAAGAACATATATAGTTGTGAACTTCAAAATAAACGAGTCAATGACATTAGCAGGCAAATACTCCCTAACCCGCTATCAAGACAAGACCTCAATCCACTCATCTAACGATGAAATAAACAGAAACCACAAGCAAGAAATAGCCTTCCAATTCCATTGGCTTATCAATAAATACAAGAGAAAAAAGAATTTTAACAGAAATCCTCAAAACAACCCATTTCTATAACATTATGCAAGCTTTGATGTTAATTGTTCGTAACGGAAAAAGGCTTTGTGGGTTGAATATTTGAAGAGCGTTGCCTGCTAGGAGAAAAAGACTCGTTAATTATCCATAATAAATTTCAGATATTTCGAGAAGAATTCTTGATGTTTTATCTCTTTGAAAAAAATCCCTGATTTTAGAAAAAAAATCGGCGTATTTTTTTCTAAAATCAAGGACTTTTCTCAAAAAATCAGGGAGTTTTGTAATAAAATCAAACTCTTTTTCTGTCTTTTCCTGAAATAGGTTTACACTTTTTGTGTTATTACTGAATAGTGTTTACGTTTATATTTTTATTTCTAAAAACTGTTTACACTTATTTTTTACATCGGGCATTACTCCCTTGCAGAAGTTTGTTTGCTATAAATAGAAGGACTCGATGTCCTTCTATTTATAAGACTTTACTTCGGTATATTAAACCTAGCTTCGTTTGTTTGCAACTGCAAATTTAATAAATTTACTCTTTGTCTTTCATCTTCCTTTCTTTCTCTTCTTGTTTTCCAGAATCTTTTAAGCTCTCCTTCTTTGCTACTTGCCTGAGCAGGCGTAAGATAACCTATACTAGAATGTGGTCTGCGATTGTTATAATAGGATATTATTATATCTATTCTATCTCTAGCTTGCTCATGTGTTTGGTACTCTTCATCGTTTATCCATTCTTGTTTTAATACTCCATTCATTCTTTCAGCAATTGCATTCTCCAAAGGGTCTCCACTTTGAGTCATACTTATCTTTATATTGTTCTCTTTGAGGATATTTGTGTATTTAGGGTAACAGTATTGAAAGCCTCTATCTGAATGATGTATTAGTCCTGTTAGATCATTATTTGCTTCAGTTATAGCTTGTCTTAGGGCTTCTTCGGTGTGATGGTATTGTAAGGTTGGAGCATATTTATAACCCACTATCTTTCTTGAGTAAGCATCAGTTATTAGAGATAGATAACCAAAGCCTTGTTCTGTTCTTATGTATGTTATATCACTTACCCATAACATATTGGGCTTTATTGGCTTGTAGTTTATTATTAGATTTGGATAGAGTAAGAAGTTATGCTTAGAGTTTGTTGTACTCACTCTACGTTTCTTCTTTCTGAGTTTTAAATTATAATCATCTAGCAACTTATGGAATGCATCTCTACCCATGGCTAGACTTTCTCCAAAGTTTTCTTGTGCCATATAATAAAGCTTAGTTCCTCCTATGCGTGGGGCATAAACTCTTTCTTCTCTTACAAAGTCTAACACTAAATGCTTTATTGTCTCCTGTGCAAAGTTGATATGTTTTTGATAGAACGCCTGACGGCTAACACCAAACAGCTCACATAATGGACTTATCTTATAGCCATTACTGTGAAGCGTTCTTACTGTTTGGTGCCAGATTTTTTTCTTATTTCAATCTTAAACTCTTTCTCTGCAATATCTACCATGGTGCGATAGAAGTCTTCGCCCATCTTTGCTTTATATAGCTCTTTTTCTAGTTCGGTTATTCGCTTTTCCAACGATTGAACTTCTTTTTCTTTCTTTACTTTGCTATAGCTTTTGTGATTCATACCGATAAGTGTTGTTGATACTACTTCCCTCTTATACGGGTCTTGTATCTTCATACGTTGCATCCACTGTCTTATTGTGTCTGCGCCTCCTAAATTGTATTTTCTTGCTATAGAACTTTTGCTTTGACCTGAGGATAGATAATCTTCTATAACCTCTAGTCTAAAGGAATCTGTGACTTTTCTCTTTTCAATCATTTTTGTTTACTCATTAAGTTTATAAATGTGTAAACTTTTTTCAGTATAAGACAAT
>JAFNAQ010000031.1 GCA_017860275.1 Bacteroidota bacterium | reverse complement strand
TTAACAAATATCCCGCCGTAAACTAATAAAAACAAAAGGTTACCTTTTTCCAATCATGTACATGTTTGAGTTCAATCTTGTACATGATTGGTCCCAAACTTGTACATGTTTATCTCAACCTCCCGCCAATAAATGATTAATGTTTGCTGAGAGATGTATTAATAAATATAGTTGTTTATATTTGTTGTATAATCATATTATAATCTTCTAAAAGTAAAATGGTCTGAGTTATGAAAAACGTTCTAAAAGCTATATTGGGGATATTGTTTCTTTGTACTTGTTGCTGCATTAGCTGTAAGAAACATAATGAGAATTCGATCGAATCTATTTATGTGTTGTATTATAATTATACTTTCGACCCTATAGTTCCTATCATATGCAGTGATATGAAAAAAAATATTCCACCGATGACTGAATCTAAAATTTTTAATGAAAGAGGAGATTCAGTTGGAACTATAGTAAATAATCGTGGAATTTTAGATACAACGTTAACAGATTTATCATTATTAGAAAATATTGCAATTGAATTGAAGAATCTCAGACCAAATGATTCAATTATGTTTGATGCTGATGCTCGCATTTCATGTACAATTAAATATAGAAGTGGGAAAAAAGAACGATTGTGCATTGGTGGAGTATTAGCCGATTGCATTGATTATTGTGGAATTCCTCAAAATAAAAATAACAGATTGTTGTATCTTATAAAAAGCAGTATAGGTTATTATTCATGGATTGGTGACAAAGAACTGAAAAGTTTTGATGAGTTACATGATTGTTCATTCAAAAGAGATTCTGTAGTAGGTCATAGTGGAAGGAAGTTTTAAATCATGTCAATTTTAATCAGCAATTTATTCCTACTTTATACTTTAACCCTAAATAATATTATTGATATTGTTCTGTTTTTCTTTATTAATAATCGCTATATAGATGTCGGTTTAATGTGAAAATGGATAATGTTTTTAGTTAGCTTTTCTGTAGTTACTTTAGTATAATATTGATTATCAGATTAATCCATATTTCTGGGGTGGAGAGGGTGGAGAGAATTTATGCTTTTTTAGTTCTGAGAAATAAAATTTTGAAAATTCTGCAAATTGCGGAATTTTGAAAATTAAATTTCTGGAAGCCGAAAAAACTCTTTTTTACTCCACCCTCTCCACCCTGATAGGCTTAATGCGTTTTGTAATGCATTGAATAGTAGATGTATATATTTTTGTTGGTGGTAGCAGTGGCAGCAAAATAATACTTTTTCCGGTTCTGAAAAATAAATTTTGATAACTCCGCAATTTGCAGAATTTTCAAAATTAAATTTCTGGAAAGGTAAAAAAGACTTTTTTCCAGCCACTGCTGCCACCAAATGAGAATTTGTTATTGATCTATATTTCTTAGCTTTTACTCGATTTTCTATAATTTAATACTTATTATTGGTACTTTACGAACTTATCACCTAATCTGACACATTGCTGCCGAGAATAAAGTAATATTTATCTGGGCAGAAATCAAAGTGGGATACATTAATTCGGTTATATTTAAAAATATTTTTTTCATAAGTTGCTTTTTTGAACTGTTAACTGATTTACTGTCCTTGGTAATGATAATTATAGCTTTGTATAGTCTTTTCAGTACCATTTTCGATAATATAGGTTCGCTTCAAGCGATTAGAAGTATCGTATTCATAGTAAGTGGTAGTACCATTGGGGGTGGTAGTGGTTAGTATCCCAACAAGAGGCTTGTAGGTGTAGGTGGTGATAAAGGCTAGTTTATTATTTGAACTTGCATATGTCTCAGCAAGACTTCTTATTTGTTCAATCTCCGTAGATGTCGGTACAAGTTTATCTGCCAAAGTATTGATTAAAGTTTCTCCCATAGCTGATATAATATCAGTATAGCTAAGTCCTTCAATTTTTGCTATTGGGTATTGCTTGTTGTAGCCCCAAATATAGACCACTTTCTCGGTATCGCCATTTGTCAAATAGAGAGGATTTCCCATATTATCATAATCATTAAAATAAATACGACTTTCATAAGCGTTTGTGCCGATTTTTGCTTGCATAATAGAAGGCTTGAAAATAGGATATCCCAGTACACTGCTTCCGAAATAGGCATAAATATTCTTGACTGCTTTTTTTAACGTAGTGCCGTTATATTCCGATTTCTCTACTACCGGATTCAATATATTATGTGATCGCATTGCAGCATACGGTGTTTCCGTATAATCAACCGGATATGTAAATTTTGTGTAATATGTTTTTTTATCGCTATTAGTTTCTTTTTGTTCATTAATGCAATAATTATTCGGATTATATGAAAACTCGGTAGTTTTAGTGACTTTCGATCCATTCAGATAATCGGTTTGTGTTTGCTTGGTTTGGTGTGACCATAAAGAAAAATTTGGATAAGTATAAATTATAAATCGTGGCCGTGATAAAGTAGAATGAAATTCACAATTATTATCTCCGATGTAGGTATCTTTTGCTATATAATTTATCACATTCATTTGGGGTTGATCCACTGCATATTCGTTTTTAATAATTTGCACAGTATCTCCTTTTGCATTTAAAAGTGTTTGCGATAATAAATCTCCATTGGTATAATTGGGTGCAAAAATAGCATTATCAGTAACAAGTTCTTCCGCAGCCTTGTTTTCAAAATATTTAATTGTAGTTCCGTTTGCATTTCCGTTTCCTATATTTTTTATTTCGACCCTATCGTAACCCACATTATTTCCACATACAGAACTTGCCAACGGGTTATAACTATCACTTGATAATAAATAAGTTTGTCTGTCTTCCGGAATAATGATATCATGAGATCCTGGAGTTTCAACTTTTTGTCCATATCTATATTGATCTTTTTGAAGATATTTTAATGGCACTAATAATTTCCCACCATAATAGGAATATTGCTTTTGATTGACAACCGTATTGTTTGCATCATAGTTGATAATTTTCTTTATTCTTATTCCGCCTCCTAGAGATTTTATATTTAAGTATGCAGAGTCGTTAAATTCAGTATACTCAAGCGTTGCACTCACGATACGGAGCCCAACACATGATGGCGCAGTCGTATCTTGCATTGATGAAGGAATACCAGATGTAAAATAATACTTTCCTGGTTCTAAATAGAATGACTCATTCCATGATTTGGTAATCACTGAGTCCGCACTAGTTATATTATAATTTCTTGATGGAACATAACTTTGTCCTATTGGACCAACTATTGAGATTCCTACGTCTTTCATTTGAATAGATGAGCTTATCAATGAAGGACAGCCTCTTCCGTCAATTGATCCTTTAAACGTAACATACGTTTTACTGTTAAGTGTAAATGGCACTGACGGGACGTTTCCGTGTGGTTGCTTGTAGCAGTATATTTCATAGCATTTTCTGTTAAAAAAACTATAATATTCATCGGCAGATGCGTATTTCAGATTTTCAAAAGTATGTGGTTCAAATATAAATTCACTTTTCCCTCCGGTCGGATAATGAACCGTTTTCAACATCCCTGCAGTAATGTAACTTGCACTAGCTCCCCTGTTAGCAGCTTTTTTAGATAAGAATTTGCTAGGGATATTAAGATAGCCTTTATATGATAAAGTCAAGTCAAGAAGATTAGGTATTAACGTATGTTGTGCATTATTCGGCATTAAAGCACCCCAATTTTCTCTTCCATTGTAATATCCCCAATAATCACGTGAAAACGAAGTTTTTAGAGGCAATTGTACCGCATCGTTATAATCGAATGCGTATTCTTCTCCTTTAGCTGAATATATATCATATCGGGTTATTTTTTTTAATTTTAGACGTTTCCGTTTTAAGTCGTCGGAATAAGGATATGTATTAAAATTATCATCTGCAGTATAATCTCCACCGATAGTACTTGAACCAATAAAATAATCATAATCAAATTTATATTTTTTGATCTCTTGATTAGTATATTTACTTACAAATCTGATTTGTAACAGTTTTCGTGCATTTTGGACATCAACCCTATTGTCGTCAACATCAAAAAAAACTGTTTCATAAGGAGTTTCAATCGAAGAAAGGTATATAGATGTTGTTTTGCATGAAGGACTTAATTTTCTTACGGACTGGTTATCAGGCATGTTGTCAGGAAAATTATACCCACATTTTTCGCTTAAAGTAGGTAAATTTGAAATAAAACCATATTCTTGATAATTTAATTTTATTATACCACCATTGAGATCAATAATTTGTGTAAGGTTCCAGGCATTCCTGTATTGCTTCTCTATATCAAATTCCACCTTTGAGAATATATATATTGTTCCGTCTTCCCCTGTTACAAAAAAAGCATTATTTCCATTTTTTTCTATTCGGCATTTATTTTTTTTCCCAATGATTACAGGCTGACTTGTTAAGGGATCAATATAAAATTTAAAAGAGTAACCTAAAAAACTGGCACTGTATAAGTCCACTTGTCCAAGTCCATTTAACCCCGCAGTTAAAGAAGCATAGTTTACTTTATAATCTCCACCAGAAAAAGAACAGTTAGCATCCCATCCCAAAGACGGATCATCGTTGTATCCTTGATGAAAGATATTCTTTCCATTTGGAGTGTAAATATTTGAACAAGTGTTGATATAGTCTATTAGCTCTTTTCTTTCGGAAACCAATAAACTTGGAACATTAGACTGGTCATTCCCGCCAACTGGCAAATAGGTAATACAACCTCCCGCAATCAAGTTCCATCCTAATCCTACCCATGTTGCTTCCTGACTTACCTGAATGCCGGATGCGCCATAGCTTAACTCAATAGGCAGGGATAAAGATCCTGATTTTACAGTGTATATGGGAATTGATATATTTGGTGTGCCTGAATATTCACTTACCGGAATATCACCATATTTGATAAATGATGCCACTTCGGGTGAAGGTATCGTATATTCCGGTATTTTAAACGGATCGTTACTTTCTGCCTTTATTGTTGTAAATGAACAGAAAAATAATAGCGATGAGATAATAGATGTGTATATTTTCATGGAATATAATTTTTATAAATTAATGTTTTTATCAATTCTGTTGTCTGTAGATTCATAATTCCGGTGGTTAAATCGAATAAGAGTTTTTCATTTTCTTATTTTTTTATTAGTTCTTTTTTTGAGTCGTGCTTTCTTTCTTGAATTGCTGCCTTTCTGCTATTTATGGTTTTGTCTTTCCTTGAGTTTTTCCGTCTTCAAATATATTTTTTGCTCGGAAGTAAGAATGTCGTTTAGTGCAGCTTTATACGATTCCTCTGCCTGCTTTCTTTCTATTGTAACCTGTCCTTTGTTTTTTTTGCCGCCGTGTTTCTGTTCTTAAAATACGTTTTTGCAACTTTTAGTAGAATAGTTTTTCGACTATCGGTAAGAGCTATCTTGTCATTTAACTTTTCTACAACTGTCGTTGCTAAATTTTGATAATTTGCATTTTTATCGCTAATAAATAAAATATTCAGTCCGGCAAAAAAGGTAAGACATAATATGATAATTTTTCGTTTTTTCATAATTATTTAATATTATTACTTGTTTACTTTTCGGTTTTTACACATTAAAAAAACTTGTTTAATAAGACAACTCTGCATGAACTCTCATGTACAGACCTTTTCCTTGTCTTTATGAATAATCAATAGTTTTCTAATGTGCCTTCATATCGATTGTTTCTTAAGTTGATCTTTCTTTACTTATATGAGGATAGAAACATTACAAATGCAAATGTACTTTATTTTTTTTACAAACATGAAATACTTTTACATTAAATTTTATTACAATATTTTTTTGCTAAAAAGAATGTGATTTTGCAAAAATGTTATCTTGGCTTAGTTGTTTGGTAATAATCAATTTTTTATCTCCCAAAAAAACCGATAATTCTGCAATTTTCGTTTTATTCAATTTTTTATTTCGGGAAAGGTAAAAAGTTTTTTTCTACTACATGTTCCCCTCCTCTTGACGTTTTTTTTATTTGTTATTCTTTGCGCATTTAGATTTATGAACAATTTATTATTAATATTTATGTATTAATGTAATGTGTAGCAAATTGGTATTATCCTTTTTGTTGAATATCTAAATCTATAAATAATGTATTATTGTGCCTTGTTTTTGACGTTTGAAATTAAAATTTGAAATATGTAACGATCATGAATAGAGTAAAAAGATATATTGATATGTTGTTTATTAGTAAATTAATATAATTGTAAATTGTCCAATACTTTTTGTTGTTATATTATTTTTTTTGTTTTAATTTGCACTGATGAAATAAAAAAGAGTATTAAAAATATAAAATTACATGAAAATACGGCTTCTTAAATTATTTTTATGCTATTTTCCTGTTCTTATTATTGCTTTCGCGCAGTTGTCGCTTGAAAAAGAATTTGATATTATAAAATTAATTCTGGAAAAATGAAAATTATATCACTTTTATTATTGGGAGTTATATTCTTAGTCAATACGTCGTCATTGTCTGCTCAGAATGTATTAAATAAAGAATATAATATGTTTCGTGGTGAAGATGTAATAACCAAACAACAGGTTAAGTATAAACATCCCGGTAGAGCTGGAGCTAATGTACTCTGGAATTTTAGTAAGCAAGAAGCTGTAAATGAAAAATATGAATTGTCTTATGAGCAGTCTGAAGGAGATTCTGTTGTTACTGGTTGTGAACATAACACGCTTTATCATTATCTGTTAAGAAATGACTCACTTTATTCTTTAGGCTACGAGAATCCTACAACGTTAATAAATAATCAGAAGCCGGAACTGCTTCTTACTTTCCCTTTCTCTTATCAGAAAAGAATTGAAGGCTATTTTTATGGCACAGGTAATTATTGTTTTCGCCTTGATTTGAAATCATATGGAAAGACTTTAACGTGGGGAGATGCTTATGGTATGATTATCCTTCCCAATGGAGACACTTTGCAGCATGTGCTGCGAGTTCGTTCTCTGAAAAAGATTGCAGAAAAGATGATCCCCTATGTACAAATAGATTCTGTTATCCGGCCTATAGTGAATATTGATAGCATCGATTATCATTTAAACAATGACAGTGTGTATATGCAGGTTGAAACTTACAGATGGTATGCGGATGGCTACCGTTATCCAATTTTTGAAACAGTAGAAAGCATTACCTGCAAGAATCAAAAACCTCTTAAATATTTTAATACAGCCTTTTTCTATTCGCCTGATAAACATAACTACCTGAATGATGATCCTAAAAATCTGGCAAGATTGGAAGAAATTGAAAAGGAAAATAAAAATGGAAAAGATTCATCAGGCGGTAATGATAATTCTTCAGGGAATAATCCCAATAAAGAAATAATTAATTATAATGTTTATATAGAGAAGGGAAGTAATAGTATTTCTATAGAATACAATCTTAACTGGCAGGCAGATGTAACTATTTCATTATATGATATGCAAGGACGATTATTGGTTAATTACCCTAAAACGAAGCAGCCTGAAGGTTTTTATCAGGAAGCTATTGCCTTGGATGGTTTTCAATTAGGTGAGTACTTGCTTCGAATTGTGGTTAATGATAAAGTATATGGAGAAAAAATAGCCAAACAAAACTAAAATGAATGCTTTATGAGGTCAGACAAACTAACTATAAAATTATCGGAATATAGAATATATGTAGTATTTTCTTTGTTTTTATTCTTTGTTGTAACAGAATGCTCTTATGCCCAGTCAAATACTCAAAATTATATTCTTTCTCGTACCATGACAGATTCAACCGGTGCAAAATCGATGGATATAATTCAATATTATGATGGTTTAGGTCGCCCGGTTCAGAAAGTGCAAAAAGATTTTACTCCAGGAAAAGATTTAGTAACGATACAAGAATATGATAATTGTGGAAGAGAAAGCAATCTTTGGCTTTCTACTCCATATTCTGGTAATGGTAATTATATAGACCCTGCCATAATATTTTCAGAATCAAAAAGTTTTTATGCGGATAATTCCCCTTACTCGTCTGTTGTATATGAAAATTCACCATTAAACAGAACAATGCAGAAATATGGACCGGGTGATAGTTGGCGGGATGCAAGAAGATGCGTAAGAGATACATTTTATACAAATAATAGTTCTGATACACTACGATGCGCATATTATCACGTCACGTCTGATAATAAGTTGGTGAAATCAGATTATTATGATGACTCTCAACTTTATGTTACCCGAATTATGGATGAAGACTATCATAAAACATTTGAATTTAAAGATAAATTAGGGCAGCTTATTCTTACCCGTCAAATAAATAACAAACAGAACCATGACACCTATTATGTTTATGATGATTTTGGAAATAAGTGTTTTGTCTTGCCTCCTATAGCTGCCGATTCATTGACAGAAAGTAAAATATATTCAAATTTAGATGGTGTTTTAAATAGATATGCTTATATTTATAAATATGATTTTCGTAACCGGTGTGTCTGGAAAAAGCTTCCTGGGGCTGAAGGCATTAATATGGTATATGATAAAGCAGATCATTTGATTTATACCCAGGATGGTGAACAAAGTAAACGTGGGGAGTGGACTTTTAATATACCTGATATGCTTAATAGAACTGTTATTACAGGTCTTTGCTCAGATACTATTTCTGTGAAAAATCAGGTTGTTAGTTGTAATTTTGTTGATGGTATAGGTGGATTTTTGAATACAGGCTATCAGTTATCTAGCCAAATTAATTCCGCTATACGTTTGTTAAAGGTGGAATATTATGATAACTATAATTATATGCATTTATTACCTGATACATTACAGCCCAAACTTAGTTATGTTTCTTTAAACGATTACTCTCAACAATACGTAAATGCGAACTCTAGTATTTCAGCAAAAGGAATGCATACAGGAAGTAAGGTTTTTGTACTTGAGGATAATTCAAAGACAATTATTACTGCAATGTACTATGATTGTAGAGGACGATTAGCTCAAAGTAGGAGTACAAACCATTTAGGTGGTTATGAATCTGACTGGTACTCTTATACTTTTACGGGAAAAGTAGATAAGCATCGGCACGATCACTCTGGGTTTATAAATTTAAAGGAGGTGTCTAAGAATTATTACGATCAGGCAGAACGGTTAATTAAAACAACTCATTCGCTGAATGATGCTACTCCGGTAACGTTATTAGAAAAAAAATATAATGATTTAGGGCAGTTAAAAGAGGAAATAATAGGAGGGCTTAGCACTTGTAATTATACTTATAATGTAAGAGGATGGATTGCAGGAATAAGTAATCCGGATGGTTATGAAGCGACATTTTATTATAATACCAAAAATCAGGAACATCCCAATATTCTCTGTTATAATGGAAATATAAGTAGCATGGATTGTTATTCATTATATAATAATAGCTATTGTTATAGTTATGATGAATTAAACAGGTTGTTAGCTGCTGATTATTTAAATAAAGATGGACTAAAAAATGTTCCTTTATTTTCAGAAAAAGAAACTTATGATAAACAAGGTAATATTACAAGCCTTTATCGTGAAGGACTTTATAATTTTTCAGGTTTTCATACTGGAGGACTGATAAATACAGGTGAAAAGGTATTTGGTATAATTGACAACTTAACGTATCGATATGACGGTAATCATCTAAAATGCTTAGGTGATGTAGCTGGTTCTCTACATTATTACGGAGCATATGACTTTAAAGATGGTGCTCATTTAGATACAGAGTACTATTACGATAAAAATGGTAATACAATTTCTGATTTAAACAAAAATGTATCTACAATAAAATTTAATGTTTTAAATTTGCCAAGTATAATACAACTTTCATATGGGCACATGATTAATTACTTTTATAGTGCTGATGGCATAAAAAGAAAAGTTAAATATGTAACTTCAAATGAGAATTTGTATGTCCCTTTAGGAGGGTGTGTTGATGTTCCGGCTAGTAATGTTTTATCAGTAACAAATACTGATTATTGTGGGAATATAATTTATGAGAATAATAAAATTAGTATGCTTCTCACTGATAATGGCTATGTAAGTTTTAACTCTTCTAAACCGAGTTATATTTTTTATCAAAAAGATTACTTAGGTAGCAATGTGGCTGATATTATTTCTGCTAATACCTTTTCTTCTTGCAACGATTTTTATCCTTTTGGGCTTAAATTTGGTGATAGACTTAATGATAAAGGCATTTCATATAAATATAATGGAAAAGAACTTGATCGGATGCATGGATTGGATTTGTATGATTATGGTGCCAGATATTACGACCCGGCAATCGGAAGATGGGGAGTGATGGATCCTTTGGCGGAGAAGTATTATTCTATTTCACCGTATGCATATTGTATGAATAATCCTGTTCGATTTGTTGATCCTGATGGCAAAGATCCCGATTATTACGGTCTAAATAATAAGCAAAAAAATGGGATTATGTTGGTTTTGCCAAATAGCTGGCGAAGTAGTGATAATTTGAAAGATGCTTTTAAATCAGCAAAGGCAAATGGGGTTCCAGTCATGACTGTTGACAATATCAAAGATATGAAAGACGGAATGCAACATTTAAAGGACATTGGCTTTTCAGTGAATGCTTATTTGATTACTCAACATGGACGGCCTGGTCAAACTAAAATTGGCGATGAAATGATTAATAGCAAAACTGATTTTTCTTCTTTGAAAGAAGGGCTTGAGGGTAAAAATGTTTTAATTAATGCCTGTAATGTCGTTAAAGATGGAAATAGAGAAGGAATAAAAATGATAGAAAATTTTGCTAAAGAGACTAACGCAAAATCTATCGTTGCTTCAGATCATATAATGAATGCAAATGCTGATTACCAGAAAGGTTATACTCTTAATACTTCATATGGTAATGGTTATGTTATACAGATGCAAAATCAGAAACCAAAAGACATAATAGATTTTAGTGTCGGGAGAAATGGGACTTTTTACTGGAATTATTAATTTTAATAATAAGAATAATGAAAGTTTTTGTTAGCGTTTTTTTATTTTTTATACTATTGATTAGTTGTAATTCACATAGCTCAAAAGCTTCTCTTGAGTATGCTGTTTATCAGACTTTTGATGAATACCGTATGATGGGTGTAGATAAAAACACGGAAGAGTTAAAAAGGCCATATGTTGCAATCAAAAGAAATGATAGCACTATTGTTGTGAGAATCTGTTATGAAGGAAAAGAACAAGACAATTTTTTAATTTATCACAATAAAGGAAAGTACTGGTATAATGTTAAGAAGGAACAGATAGATCCAAAGCTTTATTATACAACATTATCTGATACACTTCCAATATTTACAGAGAGGTATCTTTATAATGATACGATTATGGAATATAATTATTATATAGAAGAGAATCGTGATAAGTCATTGCAGAGTTTAACTTTCAAAACTAGAAATAATGAAATACGTCTTACTTTGTCAACAAGTTTTCATATATCAAAGAATAATCGTTTTGAGGAATTAAAACATATAATAAATGGATTTAGGAATAATTTCCCGTATGATGATGGCAAAATAAATCACCGCGATAAAAATTATACTTACTATACTAAAATAGTAAAGGGAGATTCTGTTTTTTTGTATGAAAATGACGGAAAGAATAATTATAAGTTGGTCTGTTTAGATGATGTAATAGTTTTTAATAGTTTAGGGGAATTTGACCCTAAAAATGGCAAAAGTGTTATGTGGAAAATGAAACTTGATAAAAGATGTAAATAATAAGTTGTCAAATTGTGTAGAGGTTATATTAAAATCGTTATAGAATAATAAACTGCCTAGGCAAGAATATAATCAGGATTTCAAGTATATAGGGATAAAGAAGCAGGTAAGACGAATTCTAATTTAAAAGCGAGAATGCAAATACCTATCCCATAAGGAATGACAAGTGAAAAATTTGATAAAAAAGTAATTTTTACAGCGAGTAGCTTTGGGGATAATCCGAATTTTGAATATGGCCTCACAGGATTAGGAGAAAACACGGGGAATTGCAATACATCAACTTCTACTATATTGTTCAAATCGGGTGTAAACGAGGAAACAAAGAAATATCTTTCACAATAAGTGATGAATAGATTAAAGAATGATGTAGCAATGGATTTCAACTGATTAATAGAACTTTAAGAGTATTTAAATAAATGTTTGAATGAAGAAAATATTGATACTACTAGGAATGATGATTTCAACGCAAAAGAAGAGATAATAGACCACATATACTATGGATAAAATAAGAAATGTTCTCAAGCTAGTATTAGCATGTTTTACATGCCTGTTATTATACATTAATTCGCAGTCTTTGTTTGCTCAGAAGATATTGCAATTGTATGATAGTGATGTTAAAAGAAGCTTAAAGGACTCAGTAGAAGTCTCATTCTATGAGATCAATAATAGAGATCTGATATTAGTCCTTGACTCAATAATAGGTGAATGGGAAAAATCGCATTGTTATGAACCTGTATACTTGGGAATAGATACTTACCCACTAACAAAAAATGACAACGATTTAGTTAAGAATACAGAAAAGATATGTCGAAATGATTTTTATTGGGAAATAACAATAAAATCATTTCGCAGTAAAAATTTTGCTTCTTCGAGCAATTGGGGTTGTTTTCGATACAAAAATCGATTGTTTGTCTTAGGTGGCTATCCTTTTGAGGAGTTTTTTTCTCCTCAAAAAAAGAAACTCTTGTTTAATTATTATCCAAGTAAAGACAGGGGGGATATTGAAACATTTGTTAATACTATAATGTCGTGGACATATAATTATCGTGATAATCACTTTATCTTTAGATATAAAAGAGATTGCAATTTTGCTTATTAGAAAGTGATGATTCATTTTATATTTAGGACTAAATGAATAATAGGATAATAAATGTTAATTTTTTGTTTAATGCTTAGATGTATTTCATTTGCCATATTCTTGTATTATAATGTGAATGAGTACTAAAACTCGCCATCTTATTGCTTTTTTTCGTACCTTTGCGCTCGTAAAATGATGCGTAATTAAATAATTAATAGTATGGCTAAGAAAGCTCTTTTAATGATTCTTGATGGATGGGGAATAGGGAACCATTCTAAAGCAGATGTTATCTTTAACACTCCAACTCC
>JAFNAQ010000060.1 GCA_017860275.1 Bacteroidota bacterium | reverse complement strand
TGGAACAGTAAATCTGGATATGGATGTACCCACTTTGCCTTTGTACCCGGTTAAAGAAAAGTCCGGTATTACAGATTTCAAAGAATCAGCTTTAGGTTTCGAGTGGAACTACCTTCGCAATCCTTTTATGGAAAACTACTCATTGAAGGAGAAGAAAGGAGTTTTGCGCCTTAAAGCAACTCCAATTTCATTAGATGATACCGATTCCCCCACTTTTGTAGGACGCAGACAGGAACATATAAACTTTACAGCAGAAACCATGCTGACCCTTAACGATGCACAATCAGGCGATAAAGCCGGATTGACAGTATTCATGAACAACGATGCACATTACGATTTATACCTTAAACAAACATCCGAAGGCAAACAAACAGTGATATTGCAGTATCGTATGGGCGAATTGAACCACACAGAATGTGAGATCGCAGTACCGAAAGGCAAAATTAGGTTGCAAGTCAAAGGAAGCAAAGAGCTCTATTCATTTTTTTACGCAACAGATGGCAAGAACTTCAAGCCATTAGGAAAGATGAATGTAAGGTACCTGAGCTCTGAAACTGTAGGTGGTTTTACTGGTGTTTACCTAGGCTTGTATGCTGTGTCTGGTAGTAATAAGTCTAAAGCTTATGGAGATTTTAGTGAGTTTAAGTATATGGCTGAGAGGTAATAATCTGTTATAGATTTGATGTGTACCCAAAAGTTTGATTTTGGGTACACATTACTTCATTACTTTTCTTTCTTACTTTGCTTAAAGATACATGAAAAGCTGTATTTTCTTGTAATTTATGAAAGAATATTGATCTTTAAATCTTGCTTCTTTTGATCAAGAAATTGAAAAATAAAGGTAGTAATACAAATAATATCGCAAATAAGTCATCGTATTTCTTTACTGCTCCTATACTGAACATCATTTTTATAAATATGCAGTAAGCAATTATAATACAAATTCTTATAACAGTCTTCTTTTTCATTTTCTTATAAAATTTAGTAAGACAAAAATATATAATATTTTCTAAATTCTAAAGGATAAATATTAGATATTAGATTTTTTTCTATTTTGATGCAGACATTTTCTATTTATATATTATCAAGCTTTTTTGTTATCTGATCGTAAAATATCTGTTGAACAGAATTTGCTGTTAAAGAATTTATTCTTTAATGAAAATAGTATTGATCAGTCTACATCTTCTATAATATTAATTATCGATTATTTTTATTAGGTTCATTAAAATGAGCTTTTACTGCTTTTTTGAGCTGGACAATGTCTATTATTTCATTATTAAGATCGTTAATTCTCTTATAATTCAAGATGTTGAGAAAATATGGTGATTAAATAAATATTACTTGATTTATGTTTTTTTTAGAAAAAAAGATTACTTTTGTTTAGTAGATATAATCAACTATATAGTATTACGATTTTATATATAATTGTTCATTCCATCAATTCCATGAACAAGACAAAGGATATTTCCTTTGCTATAGAAAAAGAATTGAAATAATTAATAAAAATCTTTTATTATGAATTACTATGTTAATAAAAATGCTCAACCAACTGGTGAGCATGAAGTACACAACAGTAGTTGTAGTTATTTACCCGATGAAAACAATCGAATTTACTTGGGAAATTTTACAAATTGCAAAGATGCAGTTCGTGAAGCTAAGAAGTACTATACAAATGTTGATGGTTGTTATTATTGTTCTCGTGAATGTCATACTAAATAGAAGCTGGCATATTAACTAACTTGAGCTAATCGGTATAATTTAAGGATTATACCGATTAATCATTAAATCAAAACCAATGAGGAAATTTATAATATTATTTATCCAGCTTATTTTTGTATTAGCTATAAATGCTCAAAGTAGCGTAAAATATGCTACTGTAGATCTTAATTTACGTACAGCCCCGAATAAGTCTTCTCATGTTATAATGGTTATCCCTCAAGGTACTCCTGTCACCATTGATGAAGATTGTAACTGTAAATGGATCCCAATCCGATATGATGGACAAATAGGATATGTATCTACCAAATACCTAACAAAGAATAGAATTAGTTATTCTGGAATCACATCAAAAGCTCATATAAAGCATTATACAAATTCCAGAGGAAACAGAGTTCAATCTCCTACCCGCTACAATTCTGCACCTGAAGGGGCAACAGCCTTATGTCGAGATGGATCATATAGCTTTAGCCAAAGCCGAAGAGGTACATGTTCACATCATGGTGGAGTTGCTAGATGGCTGTAGAGGGAATTAAAGCTACTAAATCAATTGTAACTAAAAATACTACTAATAAGGAAAACTTACTGATTAAAGATGAATTAATTGATATTTCCTAACGTTTAGGATATTTGACTAGTGAAACTTTAAGAGCTAATACGTTATATTCAATTAGTGGTAGTTGAACAGCAAAATGCAAAACCTAATGAAAAAATTGAATGTGCAGCTGTTATTAGGTTATATATAGAATCTTATAAAGAATGGTAACTTCAAGTTTCCTATTGCTGATCTTAGACTAAGTAAAGATAAGATAGAAACTATTAAGGACTTGTTAACGGGAGTAATTGGTAAGGGAAAATTGGATGCTCTGGCACTCATGTAAAATTCAGAATAAAGGCATAAAACACACATTAAGATATGGCAGAAGAATTGAAACCTGAAGAGGAAATTGAAAAACTAACAAGGAACATTGAGGAAAATCCTAAAGATGCAGATGCATATTTTGATAGAGGAAATCTATATTACAATCTAAAAAGACATGAAGAAGCTATTCAGGATTACACCAAAGCTATTGAATTAGATCCTAATGATAAAACTATATATAATAATAGGGGAAATCTTTTTAGTGACCTTAAGAAATATAATGAGGCAATATTAGATTATGACAAAGCAATTGAACTAGACTGTAATTATTCTAAGGCATATTCTAATAGAGGAATAACTTTTAATAAGTTGGGGCAGTACGACAGAGCTATTCAAGATTATGACAGATCCATTGAATTAAATTTTAATTATACTTTAGGATACTATAATAGAGGGAATTTATATTACAATCTGAAAAGATATGAAGAAGCTATTCAGGATTACACCAAAGCAATTAATTTAGATCCTAAAGACCTAACATTTTATTTTAATAGAGGAAATGTTTTATGTGACCTTAAGAAATATAATGAGGCAATATTAGATTATGATAAAGCAATTGAACTAGACTGTAATTATTATAAAGCATATAATAATAGAGGTACCGCGTTTAGTGATCTAGGACAGTACGACAAAGCTATTCAGGATTTCAACAAAGCAATTAAATTAAATCCTAATTTGACTTTAGCATATAATAATAGAGGAAATGCTTATTATAAACAAAAGCTGTACGATAAAGCTATTCAAGAGTATGACAAAGCAATTGAATTAAATCCTAATTTGACTTTAGTATATAATAATAAAGGAAATGCTTATTATAAACAAAAGCTGTATGATAAAGCTATTCAGGAGTATGACAGAGCGATTGAATTAAATCCTAATTATGAACGAGCATATTATAGTAAAGGAAAAGTTTTTTTTTCTCAAAAAGAATGGGAAAAATCTGCTGAATTTTTTAACGCTGCAAACAAAGATATACTGCATATATTGTCTATGTTTAGAAAATCTAAAAAAATAGATGAGGTTATAAAATTTATGGTAGAATATGACGACTTTTTTAATAAAACAATTAATTCTCAGACTGTTTTAATAGATGATAAAAAAATATATAAAGATATTTATATTGAAACGTTGAAAATAATAGCATTATTACATGTTAAAAATGAATCTACAGCTGCACACTATACCAAAAGAGCTACAGCAACTACATTGCTATTTTTTAAGGACTCTAAATTTAGACTTAATTCAACAATCACAGCAAATGACCCACAAGAAGGTGAAACACTTCTTAAATATTTAAAGCTCGAAAGAATAAATAAAGATAAAGAGTCTCAAAACAAAGAGCTTAAGCATGATTACCAAGCCTTTATTGGTTGTTTTACATTTAATCATGAAAGCTTAAATCAATTCAGGCTTTACGGTAAAGAATCAGATAAAGAGGCTACTGGTATAAGTCTTGTTTTAAATAAGAATTTCTTTAATGAAAAAATGGATATCGGCTTATTGTCGAATTGCATTTTAAAAGATGATAATAAAGAGAATGCAAATATTAATGATAATCAATCACAAAAATATGCTTTATATCGATGTATTTATGTTGATCCAGAAACACATAAAATAATTTCATTAGGACACAAAGAAGAATATTCTTTTTATAGAGAATTTAAAGAATATAAGAATATAGCAGATGAGAGAATTAAGAAAGACATAGAAGATTATAACATAAGTCTTGATGGGATAAAAAACAAAGTAAATGAATGTTTCGATAAATTATCCAAATGCATTGAAGATGCAATAAATAAGGAACTTGGTAGGGATATTATTTGTGAATTACTCCTACCGTTACGTTATTTAGTTAAGCATGTAGCTTATAAAGAAGAACAAGAATGCCGGATCTTTGATATAAAGGATTTGCAAGAAGAGAAACTTAAAGACAAAGACAATAGAGACGTAAAATTCACGCCTGATTATGCGCAAATGTATATAGAATACCAGCCTATTACTGAGTATGTAGAAAAGATCTATTTTGCACCTAAAACAGAAAGTGTAGAAATATTTAAGAAAGCAATTGATCAAGAAGGATTTAATATTGATTGTGAGGTTAGTAGTCATCCTTTCTCGTAATACATAAACTAGGATCTCATGAGAAACTCTTAATTGTAATTGTCTTAATAAAGAGCATAACAGAAAACTATTGTATGTATAATTAATCGCTAAAATTAAAAATTGAAATGCAAAAAACTAAGCTTATGTCCTTGATGAAAAGGATCTTTATTATTCTATTTGTCTGTTGTTTAAATACTAGTTGTGAAAAAGATATATTATCATTACAAGGAAATCTGAAAATGACTTTTTATAATCATCCCACAGATCTGACGGTAACAATCTACTCTTTAGAGGATAAGGACACACCTATTTATGAAGTAACTCCTGAATGGGACGGCACTTTAGTTATGCCTCTTAATGTAGGTAATTATTTAATTAAGCCTTACTCTACGCAATAT
>JAFNAQ010000006.1 GCA_017860275.1 Bacteroidota bacterium | reverse complement strand
AACAACACCCAGCAAATATCCTCAGCATTTAGCTTAATCGTATTAGCGATAATTAACACCAAAACTTGCACAATGTTAGAAAAATTGCAAAAAGAGGGCGTTTTAGTTAAAAGAAAAGAAAAGAGGCTTACTAAGTAATAATTCTATTATATTGATTTATCGTTACTTTCGTTGAGATATAGAAACAAAAAAACCTCGCAATGGTTTGCGAGGTTAATTATTTTTTATATTTATTCCCTTTTACTTATGAGAACATATTCTTCATTTTCTCAAAGAAACTTCTGTCTTTTGCTGATGGGTTTGGTTTGAAGTTTGGAGAATCTTTTAATCCTTCCAAAATCTTCTTTTCTTCTTTTGTATATTCTTTTGGAATCCAAACATCTACTCTTACTAATAGGTCTCCTCTACCATAACCGTTTACATCTGGAAGTCCCTTTCCTCTTAAACGATAAACCTTTCCTGAGGACATTCCTTGCTCAATCTTAAACTTAGCCTGCCCTCCTAGTGTTGGAACCTCGATTGTTGTACCAATGATTGCATCGGTTACTGTGATATAGGTTTGATGACATATATTGTTTCCGTCTCTTTCGAAATGTTCGTGTGGAAGTTCTTCGATGGATACAATTAAATCACCATTGATTCCATTTCTAACTCCTGCATTTCCCTTTCCTGAGAAAGATAATTGCATTCCATCAGAAACCCCTGCTGGTATATTTATTGTCAATACCTCCTCAGCCTTTACAATTCCCTCACCATGACATGTTGGACATTTATCCTTTATTATTTTCCCTTCTCCTTGGCAACTTGGACACACGGATTGTGTTTGCATATTACCTAATATTGTTCTTTGAACTTGGGTAATATATCCTGAACCATGACATTGAGTACAATTAATCATGTCCGATCCTGACTTTGCACCAGAACCATGGCAAGAATTACAGGTAACGAATTTGTTTACTTTTATTTTCTTCTCAACACCTTTTTCTATATCTTCAAGAGTTAGCTTTACTTTTATTCTTAAAGAACTACCTTTGTTTACTCTTTTTCCTCCTCTTGAACGTGAACCGCCTCCGCCGAAACCACTAAAACCTCCGAAGCCTCCACCTCCAAATATATCTCCAAACATACTGAATATGTCATCCATATTCATATTTCCACCACCAAATCCCGGTTGACCATCTACTCCTGCATGACCAAATTGATCGTATCTTGCTCTCTTATCTTTGTTTGATAATACTTCGTAAGCCTCTGCTGCCTCCTTAAACTTTTCCTCAGCTTCCTTATCATCTGGATTTCTATCTGGATGAAACTTCAATGCTAGTTTACGATAGGCTTTT
Organism: Bacteroidota bacterium; assembly: GCA_017860275.1. Taxonomy (GTDB): domain Bacteria; phylum Bacteroidota; class Bacteroidia; order Bacteroidales; family P3; genus UBA10566. The sequence goes on along the minus strand of JAFNAQ010000006.1, from coordinate 122,198 downwards.
TTCAACTCTTCATCAGAGGCAGATTTACTTACACCAAGTATTTCGTAATAATCCCTTTTTGTTGCCATTATAAATGTTTATCTATTATATTGCTACTACAACCTTTGAAAATCTAATGACCTTCTCATACATATAGTAACCTTTGATTACTTCTTCAATTACTATTCCCTTTTCTTCTTCCGATGATGCTGGGAATTGAGTTATTGCTTCATGTTTACTTTCATCAAACTTTTGCCCTTTTGCATCTATAGGTTTTACTCCCTTTTGAGTTAGTATATTGATTAATTTTGTATACACAAGTTGTAAACCTTCTTTTGAAGTAGCAGGGATATTGTCTTGTTTTTCTATATCCTCCAAAGCTCTTTCGTAGTCATCAACAACTGGTAGTAGGTCTTTAATTGTATCTTCAGCCGCAAACTTAATCATATCTATTTTCTCTTTAGATGTACGTTTGCGATAGTTTTCAAAATCGGAATATAGTCTTAGATATTTGTCGTTTATTTCTACTAACTTCTTCCCTATCTCCTCTGTTTCACTAATTTTTTCTTCATTAGCTCCTTCGTCTTCGGATTTTATTTGTTCGTTGTTTTCCTTATTATCTTCGTGGTTTGTCAATTCTTGATTTTCTAAATTATCCTTGCTCATTTTTTTACGTTTAAACATTTTTATCAATCCTCTTGTTCAATTTTTATTCCTTATAATATATTGATGACATATTGTCATCTTTCAATAAATATATCCAATGGCGTCTTCGGACGATCCTTTTTCATCCACATAAATCCTTTTAGTGTCTTTTCTTCTGCAATTATCTTCTCCTCGTCATCAGTATAAAAAACTGGACTTGTAATTGTCGTTATTTTCTTAATCTTTTTATCGTCAATATATACTTTCATCTCTGAACCACTACCAATATTCACACCCATTAGACTTGAAGTTGTATCCTTGTTTTCTTCCCAAATATAGTATATGCTTTGTGCATTTCCAAATACATTTACTAAGTAAAGCTTATTATTTTCAAAATAACCTACCATTCTCTTCCCTCCAATTTGATTAAATCTATATTCAGTCAATGTATCGGAGTTCTGAACAACTAATGAGTTATAATAAGTTTGAAAACCATATATATTATTCTTACCTATATTCATTAATATTGTGTCTGCAGTAATCTGATTCTGTTCATTCCAAAATACAGGATTGTTCGTCATTAATAATATTGAATCCTCCAATGAATATTTAATATACTCTGCTGCTCCTTGTATATCATTTCTGAAAAATTTTGCATGATAATAAGCCTTGATGAATTTGATATTCATTGATGTATCATGATCAAGCCATATTGTATCAGAATGGAGATATAATGTATCCTTAGAATCTACCTGTTTAACCATTGCCATATTAGTAATAAATGTATATGACAAACTGTCCTTGTTGTTAATATAGGCTTTATTCCCAGTTACAACAAGTTTCTTTGTTGTATCCTCAATATAAATATTACTTATTCCTTCACCTATCTTTGTTTGAGAATTATAAAATAAAGTATCGGCTTGTAATAATCTCTCTTTATTAATCATTTGAGATTGCTTTACCGACATTGATTCTTCTGTTTTTGTATTGTACCAACCTAACTCAGTATAAATAAATGTACTATCATTAGTTATAATATTTGTAGGTCCAAAAAAAGTTGAAATATTTGTTTTAGTATTGTAATTCATCGTATCCGAATATACTTTAGTGCTATCGGATGTAATTTCTACATTGGAATTGAAAAGAATATCTTTTGTGGACATATTGTATGTAGCCTTTTGACTCCTTAGTTTTGATTTTTCATCGAAAATATCTGCCCAACGTGTATATTTTATTGTATTTTGTTCTCTTTCTAATATTAGGTATGTGGTATGCATTGTCATTTGCTTATCCTTCATCACAATCCTCTCACCAAACATTTCCGCAGTTTTTGTTTGACCTTCATAATACAATTCGTCTCCCCAGATATGTAGGGTATCTTTTTGAACAATATGAATATTACCAAAAGCATTAAAGCGATTTTCTTTTTCATTGAAAATCGCTGAATCGCAATACATCCTCATTCCTTCATGCTCAAACTCGACCTTCTCCACCATAATTATTTCATCAGGGTAAGAAGGTCGAGTTTCACTCCAATTTGCTTTATAGTTTATTTTTTTAGAGGCTTGTGAGTAAGAAAAAGATGTAATACTAATAAATAAGAGAAATAAAATATTTATTTTCATTTAGTTGATTAATCCTCATAGTCATCACCACTACCAGCTAGACCTTGATATTTAAATGATTTATCATAAGTCAATTTAATGACTTTACTTTCTTTTCTTCCTTTAATCTTTTCTGATAGCTCAACATAAAAGTATTGTTCAAGTTTTCTATCAGTGATGCTCCTTTTGTATTTCGCATCGAAATCAATCTTATTTACCTTATCTATTTGAGCATTTGGATATCTTTCTTCTAAATCTTTCACAATTAAACGAGGGTAACGAGTAGGATCTACTTCCGATGTAACAGATACTACACTACCATCAGGCATAAATAGAGCTTCAAGTGGAGTTCCTTGACGATTAGAGAAGAATGCTCTAAAACAAGTATCCTCAGATTTCCATTCATCGACAGGGATTCTTGGGTATTTTTTATCAAAAGCTTTTGTAATAATTTCAGGTATTTTTACTTTTTCAATAGCTTCAGGAGTTTCAATATCTACCTTTTTATCTTTCTTTGACGAATTCTCTGATTCTTTATCATCATTTGCAGCCACTATTTTAATCCCTTCACCTGGTAAGGCTGTACGATCAGCCATTTTCTTTTGCTGACGTTCTATATCCTCTGGATTTAATCTTGCTATGTAATCTTTTTTTACAAAATCTGGATCAGGAGCATTTGTTTTTATCATTTTACCTCTTGGGTCAAAAATCATTTCATACTCTGTTTGACCGAGACCCTTCATTGCAATTATTAAACGATAATAGTTATCCCCTCCAAAATCCTCTACATATTCTGATTTTTTTATTCTATAACCAGGATAGTTATTAATAAAATAATTAGCCACTAAGGTAGGTAATTCTTGTTCTGCAATATTAAATATTGTAAATTGCCAATTACCTGTAGCAGTAAAAAAAGCTCTGCCTATTTGATTATCAATACTAATTTCTGCAACATACTGACCTGTTTCAAAAAACCATCCTTGAAGCTTGTAATCAGTATATGTATTTTCAAGACCTAATCTTACTTCTTGAGGAACATCTGAATTTCTCAACTTTTGAGCTTGTAATGTAAATACAGCAGATAATAACAATATTACTAAAAACAACTTTTTCATTTTACTATATTGATTATGTTTATATTTGAATCTTACATATTGTATCTTTTCTATCTGGGCTTGTTGAAATAAAAGCAACTGGAACTCCTGTTATTTCTTCGATCGTATCAATATACAATTTTACTTGTGATGGTAATTTGTCATAAGTATCAATTCCTTCTAAATTTTTCTTCCATCCCTCATAATTCTTGAGTACTGGACTTATTTCAACTGAATTTAAGTCATATGGTATTTTATTAGTTTCAACACCATCTATACTATAATTCAAACACATTTTTATCTCTTTAAATGCGTTCAAAACATCGATTTTCATTAGGATTAAATGAGTAACACCATTTAACATACAGGCGTAATTTAGTGCCGGAATATCCATCCAACCACATCTTCTAGGTCTTCCTGTTGTAGATCCAAATTCTCTACCAACATCACGCATTTTATCTCCATCTTTATCAAATAATTCAGTTGGAAATGGTCCGCTTCCTACCCTTGTGCAATATGCTTTACATACTCCAAACACATTACCTATCTTAGATGGAGAAACTCCTAGACCTGAGCAAACTCCTGCTGTTATAGTATTAGAAGATGTAACAAAAGGATATGATCCAAAATCAATATCAAGCATAGAACCTTGCGCTCCTTCAGCTAAGATTTTTTTACCATCTTTTAATGCTTCATTTAAAAAATACTCACTATCTATAAGGTTTATCTTAGCTAAAGTGTCCAAAGCTCTTAGCCATTTTCTCTCATAGTCATCAAAATTTAATCCATCTATTTGAAATGAATTATAAGTAAAGCCCAATGAATTTAACAATCTTAAATGAGAGTCTTTAAGTGCTATATACTTTTTACTCCAATCCTTTGAATTTACATCACCAACTCTTAAACCTAATCTTGCAATTTTATCTGTATATGTAGGTCCAATTCCCTTTAATGTTGAACCTATCTTTGAAACTCCCTTGTAGGTTTCGTTTGCAGCATCCAACATCCTATGTGAAGGTAGAATTAAATGAGCTTTTTTAGAAACAAAAAGATTTTCTTTTACATCAACACCTTTTTCTCTTAATGCTAATATTTCTTTTTCGAAAATATATGGTTCAATTAATACTCCATTACCTATTACATTTTGTTTCTCTTTATGAAAAATGCCTGAAGGTATAATATGTAAAACGTGTTTTATTCCATTAAATTCTAAAGTATGACCAGCATTTGGCCCTCCTTGAAATCTAGCAATAATATCATATCTTGGAGTAAGAACGTCAACTATTTTGCCTTTGCCTTCATCCCCCCATTGTAATCCTAAAAGTACATCTATCTTATTCATAGTTCAATAAAAAATCTTTTATTTATTAGTAAATTGTGTTTAATACACAAACTAACTGCGAATTTACAAATAATTTTTCAATCCAATACACTTTATATTAAATTTGTATGGAAATATACTAAATCTGTCAATGGTGCCTTGATAATTTTCCCAACCTTCATCCCATAATTTTTAGCAACTTCGCAAAATATATCTCGACACAAATATCCAATACTTCCAATTACATTTATTTTCATTGTTTTATATTCTGAATACAAAACTATTTGATTATCAAAGAATGAAGCAAACGAATTAGTAATTATTTTTTTTATATATTCATGTTCTTTATTTTCAATGGCAAATTTAGCAAAAGAAGCAAGATAATAATTTGGCACAGACCCCTTATATAATCTATTCAAAAAGTCAGATTCTTCGCCAGGATATTGAATTGAAAATTTTTCACTTAAATCAATTGGCAATAAATTCCTTAAATAATCTCTAAGGACTATCTTTCCAATATTTGTCCCTGCCCCTTCATCGCATAAAACATATCCCAAAGCTGGAATATTTTCAATTATGTCAATACCATCATATAAACAAGAATTAGACCCTGTCCCTAAAATAGCACAAATTCCCTTTTGGTTACCACATAAAGCCCTTGCTGCACCAAGTAAATCATGATTTATTTCTATTTTTGCATTAACAAAATATGTAGATAAAATTTGCTTCATAGATCTCTTTTTATCGTCGCTACTACAACCAGCTCCATAAAAAACAATCTGAGTTACAATATTTGGATCAATATTTGAACATACAACAGATTCTATTTCTTGTCTCATTGATTCTTCAGAAGTATTATATGGATTCATTCCTGATGAAGAAAAATTCTTTCTTCTATTTTCTTTATCAACTAAACACCAATCTGTTTTTGTTGATCCACTATCAGCTATTAATAACATAATGTAAATTGTTAAAATAAAAAATATCCCTATCCAATTTTTGGATAAGGATATTTTCAACCACAAAATTACCGAAATTATTAGAAATCATTATTATGTGGCTTTTGTATTAACTATATAAAGTCAACTTCTTTCAAAGCATCTTTTATTTGTTCAAATGTGTATTCAATATCATTATCTAAACCAACTGAATAACGAACTAAGCCTTCACTCATTCCCATCTCCTTTTGCACATCTTCAGGAAGTTCTGATGAAGTAGATTTTCCTGAACAAGAGAATAAAGTACGGAAATATCCTAAAGATACTGCTAGATAGCCTACACCTTTATTTTGCATAATTTCCATAAATTGATTAGCTCTTTCTGTTGTGATAAGGTCTATTGCAATCATTCCTCCAAAACCAAATTTCTCATTCATTTGACTCTTCATCAATTTATGATCAATATGATCTTCAAGTCCAGGATAGTTAGCCTTAATTCCAATCGAGTTAAATTTCTCAGCTAAATACATTGCATTTTTGCTATGTTGTTGCATACGTATATGTAGAGTATACAGATTCTTTAGAATTGAAGTCGAACGGAATGAATCAAGAACTGGTCCTAATAACATTGCTGTACCGTTATTTACATCTATCATTGAGTTGATAAATTCAGAGTCTGCACATATTGCTCCTGCAACGCAATCATTCTTACCATTAATAAATTTTGTCATTGAGTAAACAACAATATGGGCACCTAAATGATAAGCAGGAAATATCATTGGGGTAAATGTATTATCTATTATAAGTTTTGCACCTAATGAATCTGCAATTTTTCTTAGTCCTGGAACATTAGCAATTCTTAATAATGGATTAGACATTGTTTCTGTGTAAATAACAGTTGTGTTTGGTTTGCAAGCTTCCTTTACTTGCTCTAAATTAGTAGTATCTACAAATGTTACATCTATTCCAAAACGACCAACATAGTTTTTTAAAAAAGCATATGTACCGCCGTATACTGTTGTAGAAGCAACAATATGATCACCTTTCTTAGCACAATGAAGTAGAGCACATGTTATTGCGCCCATTCCAGAAGCGGTAACCCATGCAGCCTCTGTACCTTCCATTGCTGCTAAAGCCTTAGAAAGAGCAAGGTTAGAAGGATTCCAATGTCTTGAGTATAAAAAAAATCCTTCTGTTTCTCCATGGAAGGTATCTGTCATTGTTTGTCCATAAGGAAAACAAAATGTTGCAGAGTCATTTATTGAAGGGTTAACTCCTCTTTCTGTTGAAGTTTCAGCAACAGCATTAATAGCCATAGCTGGATCAAATTTTTTCATGTTTTTTTGTTTTTTTGTTTATTAGCAGTTCATTGCTCCGCATACGTTTAGGACTTGTCCACTAACATAACTAGCCATGTCTGAACCTAAGAATACACATACTTTTGCAACTTCGTCAGGACTTCCTCCACGACGAAGAGGAATCTTTTGCTCCCAAGCTTTACGAACATCCTCTGGCAATTGACCAGTCATTTCTGTGACAATAAATCCTGGTGCAACTGCATTACAACGGATATTTCTAGATCCTAATTCTTGAGCAATTGATTTAGTAAAACCAATTATTCCTGCCTTTGTTGCTGAATAATTCGATTGTCCTGCGTTACCACTTACTCCAACAACAGAACTCATATTAATAATTGAACCTGAACGTTGCTTTAACATTATCTTTTGGCAAGCATGAGTTAGATTAAATACGGATTTAAGATTTATATTCATAATCAAATCCCAATCTTGTTCACTCATCCTCATTAATAAATTATCACGTGTTATACCTGCATTATTTATTAATATATCTATTCTCCCAAATTCATTTGCAACTTCTTCTATTAGTTTTGCACTTTCTTCGAAAGAAGCAGCATTAGAAGCATATCCAAAAGCCTTAACGCCTAAGGCTATCAATTCAGATTCAGTTTTTTCCATGTTTTCATCACGTCGTACATCTGTGAATGCCACGTTACATCCTTCTTGGGCGTAACGTATTGCAATTGCCTTTCCAATTCCACGAGATGCGCCAGTTATTATAGCAACTTTGCCTTCAAGTAATTTCATAATCAAATATATTTAAAAATAATTATTTTAGGTTGCAAAAGTACATAAATAATTCATTTATCCAAAATAGAAGCTAAATTCTACCTAAGCGAATAACAGTAAATGAAAAACGGAAAAGCATAAGAATATTATAGAATACTGCTGGAAAATAGCCATAGTATTTAGTCATTATTTTAAACCTTTCCTTATTTGCCTTAAGGTAATTATTACTAGAAAAACCTCCTCGCAAGAATGCTGAAATATTTTGCCTTGTACCTAATATATACCTAGCCCTTCTTAGAGACTCAAGTACCCATTCATAATCAGCAGCTATTCTATATTTAGTATTAAATTCTGGAGCTAAAGTTCTTTTAACCAAAACTGATTGGTGGCAAACTAGCATACCCCATCTAAAACTCTTCCACGTTAAATCAGAGGGTGGCTGAAGTCTTCGCCTCCCTAATTTATTTCCATTTTCATCGACTATTAAAGTATCTCCATAATAAACATCTCTTAACGTTGATTCCTTGTCAAAAAGATAATTAAGAATATTCTTATCATTAATACTATCACCTGCATTTAAAAACCAAACATAATCACCTGTTGCTATCTTTAATCCCTTATTCATAGCAAAATAAAGTCCATCATCTGGTTCGGATATCCACTTTGTAATAATATCTAAATTACTTTTAATCACATCTAAAGTCCCATCCTTAGAAGCTCCGTCAACTACAATATACTCAATATTATTATAATTTTGATTACGAATACTATCTAATGTAATTGGTAAAACTTTTTCTGCATTAAATGTTACTGTTATTATTGATATCTTTGGATTCATATGAATTAATTTCTTTTTCTATCTCAAAAATTTTTTCTAAAACTTGCTCTGGTGTAATTTTCTCAATACAAGGCCATATTGTTTCCTTGTCTTTAATATATTTACAGTCTAAATTACAATAATAGCAATCCAACTTATTATATACTACCTTAGGCAAAAATGGTAAATCTACTTCTTTAATATCCTCAATTTCGTATGGATGAAATCGCCCAAAATGAGCTCCTCCTAATAAGCACACAGATGGTGTTCTCGTTATTACTGTTATATGAGAAGCAGATGTGTCATTAGTGATCATATATCTTGCTCCACTAATTACTGAAAACAATTGAACTAGACTAGTTTTCCCAATTAAGTTTATAGTCATTTTTATTGTGGGGAAATTATAACTATTACTAATATCATTCCAAATCTTTTCCTCTCCTTTACCACCACAAACTACAATATCATTATCACATAATTCGGATAATAGTTTTACATAGTTATCTTTACTCCAAAGTTTCCTCTTTGTACTTGCACCTATAAACAAAACTACATATGATTTTTCTTTTAAACTTAAGAATTCACTTAAAATAGGTAACTCGAATGGTAGTGTTGGAATATTTGACTTAAATTCTGGATTTATTGATCCTCTAATAAATTCTGCATTTCTTTTCTTTTCCATCAATACTCCATCGGTAGATGGTATTAATTCAGAATAATATTTATCTGATTTAAGTTTTAGATATTTTGAGAAGGCTTTAATTCTTGATTTATCGTTAATAAGTCCATTTAAGATATTGTCATTATTGGTGTATTCCCCAACACAGCCTATCTTTCTTCCTGCCTTAATTAAACTAACAAGTATATCTTGAAAAAAATAATCTCTTGAATAGACTGGATTGATAAGCAGTTCAAATCTCTTCCTACATATTGTATTAATTAATCTCAGTCTATAAAACACATTGAATAATCTCTTTTTATCTATGCCTATTACTTGGTCAAAATAAGTTATTCTATTAGCTAATTCATAAAAAGATTTGTCACAAAGGAGTATAATCTTCTTGTGTGCAAAGTTTTTTCTAATTTCTTGAGCTGAGTCTAACCAAATAACCATATCTCCAATAGCGTCCATCTTAATAATCAATATACTGTCCTCTTTTCTAGAAGCTATCAGCCTAGAAAAGAGAAATTCAATTTTAAAATAAACAAGAATAAAATACAAGATAATTATATTCATTTTATAATCTATAATTCTTCTTTTTTCATGGAAATAACATTTATAACATCCATCCCTTTAATAATTTTCAATCTATCTTCCCCTGAAAGTAGAGATAAATTATAATTTTTATCTCTACTTTGTCGGCACTTATCCTCCCTAAATGCATCTGAAACAGAAATAGGTTTTATTATATTATTGAGTAAATCTTTTCTTACAAAAAAAGCATTAGTACCAGCATCATTACATCCAACTAATTCATAGCCTTTTTCTTGTGCAATGTGATTCAAGGACATCAAAGAAGCTCCAAAATACAAATTACTATAGTGAGCCTCCGTTCTATAAAACTTCTTATCATAAGGAACAGAAATTGGTCTTTCTTTGCCAAAAACAGCATTATACTCGGCAATAATAATTGATGGATTTAACCTAGAAAAATCTAATTCCTCAAATATCCAATAATCGTTACCGTCAATATCAATACTTAAAATCCCTACCTCTTCAAACCCAGTTTCATTCATTAAACTATTAATATTATCCTTATCAATAAAAGCATCTTTAACCCTTAAATCATAAGCCCAAAACCATTCTCTTTTTTTTAAGTTATTCATGGCTTTTTTCGAACCATCAATTACATACCCACTCCAATTATTATTCATCATCAAAAAGCGGGTATTTGACTCTAAATAATTTTCAACACCAAATTCAATAAAAGTATTATTTTTAATATATATATTTTTAACTAAGTATTGAATAATACCATCTTCACCCCTTTGAGAAAAAATTTTAAACTCAAAATCATTTATATTATCGGAATCAATACTATTCTGTTGATTAGAAAGAAGCTTGCCCAGTGCTAAAAGGGTAATTTCTTGTTTTCTAATTAGAGGTGTAGCCAAAGTATTAATTATTTTGCTAGCTATATTATTAATTAAACTCATTTTATTAGTTTATGAATTAAACAATATCTTCTTATTTTCCTAAACAATATTTTAGAAAAAGATTTATACCAATAGTATTTATAAAAATACATATCAGCATCATTATTTCTAACTATTTCATTTGAATATTGAATAGGTAAAATTTTATTAGTAGGTAGGTTTGAAAGCTTATTATTTTTGTCATATGTATGAGTTGAACTATCTCCAAATCCTATATTTGAAATTAGATTTTCGTTTGGAATAATAGACAAACCATTATTTTTCCATATACAAAAACTTAATTGAAAATCCCATGTATTAAAAAAGCCTTTCTTTGATAAAATAAATTTATCCAACCATACTTGTTGCTCAGTGAAGTTTGAAAAATATTTTTTCAAAATCAATTTAAACTCATGTTCAGAAATTGAATCAAGAGTATAGTCATATTCTTTCCAAACCCTGCTCCAAGAAGCCCATCCCCATATATGAGCATAGGCAGAAAAATAATAGGAAGCATCCCCTCTTTTTATTCCATTTTGAAAATTATCTCCACTAATAATTTTTATTTTTTCATTGTTCTTATATCTTTCAAGCAAATCCTCACAATATGGGAAAAAATCTTGATGAGGCAAACAATCATCTTCAAGAATAATCCCCATTTCTACATTTTCGAAGAACCAAGTTATAGCCCCACTTACAGCCTTACCACATCCTAGATTCTCTTCTCTAAATAATGTCTTTAATTCACATTCCCAGTCTATCTTTTCTATAATAGCCCTAGTTTTCTTGCAATTAATAATATCATCTTCTCTATTTTTTCTTGGGCCATCAGCAGCTACATACAAATACTTTGGTTTTTGTTTTCTAATCTCGTCAAAAACTTTTTCTGTTGTATCTAATCTATTGAATATTATAAATAAAATTGGGGTATTAAATCCTTCCATAAATGTCACATTTCATTTGATTATCGAAATATTCAATTGTTTTTATTAATCCTTCATTAAGTTGAATCTTTGGTTCCCAACCTAGCTCTTTCTTTGCTAAATCTATATTTGGCTGTCTTTGCATTGGATCGTCAGATGGTAATGGAATAAATACAATTTTTGATTTAGAGTTTGTTAGCTCAATAACTTTCTTTGCTAGCTCTAAAATTGTAAATTCATTAGGATTACCAGTGTTTACTGGTCCAATAAAATCCATTCTTGTAGCCATCATTCTTGTCATAGCCTCCAAAAGATCATCAACATACTGAAAACTTCTTGTTTGAGATCCATCTCCTGCTACCGTTATATCCTCCCCTTTTAAGGCCTGAACAATAAAATTACTTACTACTCGTCCATCATTTGGATGCATTTTAGGACCATAAGTATTGAATATTCTAATTATTTTTACGTTGACATTATTTTGCTTATTGTAATTTACAAATAATGTTTCTGCACAACGTTTACCCTCATCATAACAACTTCTTTCTCCTATGGGATTAACATTACCCCAATAAGTTTCAACTTGAGGATGTATTATTGGATCACCATATACTTCGGATGTTGATGCTTGTAGAATAGTTGCATTCACACGTTTAGCTAAACCTAGCATATTTAAAGCTCCCATTACTGATGTCTTAACAGTCTTAATAGCATTATATTGATAATGAATAGGTGACGCTGGACAAGCAAGATTATATATCTCATCTACCTCTGCAAAATATGGCGAACATATATCATGGCGAACAATTTCAAAATATGGATTATCTAAAAGATGAATAATATTCTTCTTAGAACCAGTAAAATAATTATCTAAACAAATAACATCATTTCCTTCTTTAAGTAGTCTTTCACAAAGATGAGAGCCAATAAAGCCAGCACCTCCTGTAACAAGTATTTTCTTCATATATTTGTATTAATATTTCCGCACAAAGTTAGTAAATTATTCTTTTAATCTATTATTTATGTAATATTCAACTCTAAAATAATAAAAGACGAATGAAATAATATTTAGAATTAATAAACCTACTGCTACACCAATTGTAAAATAATTTTTACCTAAAAAATCAAATAAAAAATACCCAACAAGACTTAAGCCAGCACCAACAAAGACCTGAATATATGTCTTTTCAAAATATGTCATGAAATTTACCAGAATACCAATTAAAGCAGCAAATATCTGTGATAGTATAAGAATTGGTAACAGATAAAGAATAGTGTTATATGTAGCAGGAATTATGTTTATTTTCAGAGCAAAAAGAGTAAAAAACCATAATAGAACACCTAAAAGGAGAAAACTAAAAAAAATCAATATTATATATCGTCTTGTCTTCCTTCTCAAAACAACAAGATCTTTTTCTTTTAGAAACAATGGTATCCAAACAAAATTAAAAGACTGATAAACTATCAAAACAATTGTAGCAAGTAAAAAACCTAAGTTGTACACTGCAAAATCATTGATACCAGAATACTTTACAACAAAAAATTTATCTCCGAAATTAACCACAGAATACATAAGTGAAGAAACCATAATTGGCATACCAATTTTGAAAGACTTTCTTAAGTAATAATTATCAAATCTAAAAATAAAACGCTTGAACAAAAACACCCCAAATATAATTGTTAGCAATAGCTCCATCGAGTATGTTATTGCAAGACGCTGCAATACATTATCTCCATTGGAATAATACAAAATCAATACCGAAATACCATTCGATAAAAAGAATCTAATTAGATTAAATAACTGAAGTTTTTTTATTTGCTCTGAAGAAACAAAATAAAAAGAAAGAAAGTTTGTAAAAATCATTGAAAGGATAGCAACAAAAACATATCCCCGGTAATTTAAATATGTTGAAGCGTCAATCCCATTTGTTTTATTTAAAAGAGAGAAAAAATCGACATCAATCTTTAGAAAATATACAATAAGCATAGAAATTGTAACTAAAGAAATCAGAGCCGTTGTAACTGTAAAAAGCATTGAAGATTGCTTATTACTGTCACTATTAGTATCAGCATATAGCTTTGTCATTGAAATATAAAATCCAAAATTAAGGATTCCAGATACAGTCATTGCAAAAGAATAAAGGTATCCATAGACCCCAAATTCATCTTTTGTCATTAAATAAAGAAAAACATAAATCAATAAGAAATTAGCACCTCTAACTAGAAAATCTACGGAAAAAACCTTCATAAAACGAGAAAACATCTCGTTATTTTTTATGTACTTGTTTGTTATTTCTGTAAAATATGTCATTATACTTTTATATTGAGGTATAAATTTATTTGATATATATATTATTTAAACCACACTCTGGTAGCTTTTCCTTTATCTTCTTAAGTATATTAGTTCTTACTAACATTAACTCGTTCTTTAGAGCAGGAGAATTTACGCTTACATATAAGCATGAATTTTCAATATATATTTTTGTAGTTAACTTAAAAATCAATTCACCAGTTATCTCTTTCCATGCATTAATAATATCTTCTTCATTGACAGATGAATCTAAATGATAATATGAAAGAAAATCCCTTAAAACATCAACAATCTTTTGTTCCTTTGTCTCTCTTTTTTTCGAATATATTTTAGAAATATAACTACCACGATTTGTCATAACAGAATATTTTATGTTCAATGTCAATTTTCTTAAAAATACTCTCCACTCTACCTATTTGTGTATCTGAAAGAAAAACTTGTCCAAATCTATCACTCCCAACTAAATAAATTAGCTGTTCTATTCTCTCCAAATCTAATTTATCGAAAACATCATCAAGAAGAAGAATTGGCTTTATGCCCTTTCGATTAAACAAGTATTCAAATTGAGCTAATTTCAATGCCAACAGAAAAGATTTCTGCTGACCTTGCGATGCATATTTCCTAACATTATACCCATTTAGCATTAATCCCAAATCATCCTTATGTATTCCAGATGAAGTATAATTTAAAATCCTATCTCTTTCCCTATTTCCCAATAAAATATTCTCAAAATCATTTTCATAATCCTTAGTCAAATAATCCAATGAAACTATCTCTTTTCCTGAAGTAATTAAAGTATAATAATCTTGAAAAGGTTCTGAGAAATTATCAATAAACTCTTTTCTTTTCCTATTTATTTCCTTCCCAAAATGAATTAATTGTTCATCCCATAGACTAAGAGAAATGGAGTCGAAAGATTTACTCTCAGAAAAATATTTTAATAATTTATTTCTTTGTTCTAAAGCCTTGTTGTATTGAATCAAAGAATCTAAGTAAACAATATCGGCTTGAGAAATAACTAAATCAATAAATTTTCTTCTTATTTCACTACTCCCTACTATTAGTTCTTGGTCTGAAGGTGTAATCATTACAAGAGGTATCTTCCCAATATGCTCAGATAACTTATTATATTCCTTGTCTCTATTTTTAAATTGTTTTCTATTCCCTTTTTTTAAACTACATGAATACTTTTCCTCAATATCATCTTTGTAATTATAAAAACCATGAATAGAAAAAAACTCTTCATCATGCTTTATATTATTACTATCAATAACACTAAAATAACTTTTACAAAAAGAAAGATAATGAATAGAATCTAAAATATTTGTTTTACCCACACCATTCAAGCCAACTAAACAATTAACATTTGGACAAAATGTCAAATCAGCCTCAGAGATATTTTTAAAGTTATTTAGCTTGAGCTTATGTAGATACATTATTTCTCTTCTTGATGATTATTAATTATTAGCTGCTCAATCTCTTTCATTAACCACATTGGAGTAGATGTTGCCCCACTTATTCCCACAATATTAGCACCTTTAAACCAATTAAAATCAATTTCATCTATACTAGAAACCAAATAAGTCTTTTCTTTGTGGTTCTTGCAATGATTATACAAGTATATACCGTTTGAACTATTTACACCACTAACAAATAACAACACATCTACTTCATCAGCAAACTTAATCAAATCCTTGCTACGAGAAGAAACCTTTGTACAAATAGAATCCTTTATCTTTAGGATATTAGCCCTTAATTTAATCTCGTTACACAGATACTCATAATCATCTTTACTCATTGTTGTCTGAGAAAAAATATGAATAGGTCTCGAAAAATCAATCAAATTAATATCATCTCTGTTACTTATCACAATAGCATTACCCTGAGTTTGCCCCACCAAACCAACAACCTCTGCATGACCCTTTTTGCCAAATATTACTACCTGTCCATCATTCTCTTTCATCTCATTAAAGCCACTTAAAACATCTTTTTGAAGTTTAAGAACAATAGGACATGTTGCATCTATAATCTCTATATTATTTTTCTTAGCAATCTCGTAAGTAGATGGCGGCTCACCATGAGCTCTAATCATAACCTTACAATTAGATAAAGATTTCATCTGCTCAAGATTAATTATCTTTAAACCTAATTTTGACAAACGCTCTACCTCCATATCATTATGGACAATATCACCCAAGCAATATAAAGATTTGGATTCTTTCAATTCCTTTTCCACTAAATCTATAGCAGAAACAACACCAAAACAAAAACCAGCAGTACTTTCAATTCTTACTTCCATATTATGATAAACTTTGATTTTCTTTATTTGCAAGTTCAAGCACTTGTTCATATTCCTCCGCAGACAAATCATTAAAGAAGAAGAACACGGGATTAACTTGCTTTCCATTTTGATGAACCTCATAATGAAGATGCGGAGCCTGACTCAAACCTGTACTCCCAACTAAACCAATAATATCTCCCCTTTTAACCTTCTTCCCTGCTGCCACATTAATTTTTTGAAGATGAGCATACAAAGTCTCAAAACCAAAACCATGATTTATCTTAATAGCATTACCATAACCCGATCCAGAACGATCAGCCTCAACAACAACACCATCAGCCGTAGCATGAATAGGAGTACCTGTTGGAGCAGTAAAATCTATACCAGTATGCATTCTTTTAATCTGTAAAATAGGATGATAACGTAGACCAAAACCAGAACTAAGACTAGAAACATCCTTTGCTAAAGGCAGTATTGCAGGCATACAAATAAATCTTTCCTTCTTAGTCTTAGCCATATTGAATAATTCATCAATAGACTTTGTTTGCGAATAAAGCCTTCTAGTAAGTTCATCAACCTTTTTAGCAGTACCAACAATAAGCTCACTTTTAGTAGAATTCAATATCTGCTGATACTTTTCATTAGAACCTACCCCCTTGCGTTTGCCATCATCAAGAGGTTCTGCCATAAAAATAACCCTATAAACATTATTATCTCTATATTCGATATCCTCCAAAACATCAGACATCAAATCAACCTTTTTCTCTAATCTATCATACTCAATCTCATAACCTTGAAGTTGACTTTTTAAAATCTTTTCCTTAGGAGAATCAACAAAATAGTAAATAACAAAAGAAAAAACGACGGCAAAAACCAAACCAAAAGCCATACTAAAAGATAAATTTTTAATTTTCTCTTTCAGAGGAGTAGTTTTTATCTTAAAAGACAAAGAGTGAGGGTCAAATATATATTTTACTTTCTTTGGCATGGTTTGCAAATATAAGAAAAAAATAGAAAAGAGATAAGAAAGCCCATAAGAAGCGCTAAATAATTAGCTCTATTATCAAGCAAATTTAGTATCAATATCAAGCAATGTTCCATCAACATCAAGTAATGTTGACATAAATATAAAGAATTTATCACTAAATAATAAAGCTTTTACCATAAAAAAGCTTTGATTTTATAATAACGAAATGCCATCTCGTAGCGACGAAATGGCATTTGGTAAATACGAAATGGCATCTCGTAGCGACGAAATGCAATTTCATATTTATAATTTCAGTCAAATTAATTGATAAATATCAAGAATTTAACTCATAATTGTGGCGTAATAACGCAATAAAGTTCTTAAATAAAAGACCCAACTTAGAATTTATAGCCTACATTAACACCAAAGGAATTTATCGATTGTTTCAAATCAATTCCTTCAGGAACTTCTTTAAATAAATTACCCATAGAATAATCCATAAAGAAGCCTACAGTAATTTTTGAAATTTCTGCACCAAGACCAAATCTAAGACCATAATCACTCGTACTGATTCCTTCACCGAAGAAATCAGATTCTGTCTCCTCTGGTTTCGAAGTTATACCCATAATTGTTGCAGTGGTTGTTGTAAGTGATTTTCCTGAAATACCAAACCCAAAATATCCTCCTGCTTTTAAATTAAACTTAAAAGATTCAGATACATTTAAATTCAATCCAATTTGGATTGGAATTTGCAAATAAAGCGGTTTATTTACTGATACAGCTGTCATTGGCATCGTAACAGTCATTCCCTGTACAGTCATAGTTCCAAGTCCGGCAAGTGATTCATTATATGTTCTTTGAATAAGATATAATCCTCCTTCAACAAATAGTAATTCTGAAAAATTATAATCAACATAAGCGCCAGCTTGGAAACCAACACCAGGAGTAAGTTCATACTTGCCATTTTCACCTAGTGATAGTAACATTAATTTAGAATAATCATCAGAAATTACAGAGCTTGACATGTTTCCACCTACTTCAATACCAAATTGTATTTGTTTGACATCAGAGCCGCCTCTTCCTCCTCTTCTACCTTTTCTTTTTGATGACTTTCTTCTTTTTGGCTTCATAATTGAATATGAATCTTCTGAAGAGTTTGAATTTGAAAGCATATTTGAATTTGCTAATAGGTTTGATTTTCCGAATGGATAATTCTTTCCAAATAGGATATCGTTCTCATTCTCAGCTAATGCTGGAGTGAAAGATGTTGCTAGCAAACAAGCAACAAGAACTGAAATAGTGGCTAGTTTTTTCATTTAAATTGTTATTTATAATTTATTTATCTAAACTTAACCGCAAAGGTATGAAAACATATTTAAAAAACAATATCTTTGCAGGATAATTTATGATTTTATTTTATGATCGAGTTTACTAAAATCACTCCTCAAAGTAGGAATATATTTGATTTATACTATAGTTACAAAACAATTCAAAACTGCGAAACAGCTTTTGCTAACCTTTGTTCTTATAGCTTTTTGTTTCATGGAGAGTATGCAATAGTTAATGATTTACTTATTACTAGGGTACATTACGATTACAATAAAGAGATATGTTATCATTGCCCAATTGGTCTTGGAGACAAGGTTGAATTGGTAAATATGCTTATTAAGGACTCAATAGAAAACAATTACAAGCTAAAACTTATTCTTGATTGCAAGGAAGTAATACAGGTTCATTTTAGTGATGTATTTGAAATTGAAGACAAAAGAGAGTTTTATGATTATTTGTATTTGAGAGAAAGTCTTGAGACTCTTTCTGGGAAAAAACTCCAAGCCAAGAGAAATCATTGCAATAAATTTGAGAAACTATACGATTATAAGTATGTAGATATTACTTCGGATAATATTTATTCATGTATTGATTTTGCAAAGCAATGGTTAACGAAGACTTTGGAAATAAACTCAGAGGAGAAAGAAAGTTATGAAAACGAGTTTAAGGTAATTGAATATTTTGCTGAAAACTTTGAACAATTAGAGTTAATTGCTGGGGCAATAATGGTTGATGATGATATTGTCGCCTTTACTCTAGGTTCTAAAATAAATGATAACACTTTTTGTACACATATTGAGAAAGCTAATAAAGATTATGATGGTGCTTATGCAATTATCAATAGAGAATTTGCAAAAAGACTCCCAAAGCAATACCTATATATTAATAGAGAAGAAGATTTAGGTCTTGAGGGCTTGAGAAAAGCAAAACTTTCTTACAATCCAATTAAATTGATAGAAAAACAAATTGCAACATATATTGGTCAATAATAAACAAGGCAATATGGACAATATCGAACAAAAAGCTAAAGAATTTTGGAACTATATATTTGGAGATGATTTTGATTTTCTGGATAAGTATTTCGAAACTTATTTCGAAAAAGATAATTTGATTATTGGCTTTGATAATGAGAGTCAAGAAGTAAAATATATGACTTTAATTATTCAATACGATTATAAGTATTTCGATAAGATTATTAGCATTGCATATCTAACTGCCATATCAACGAATCCTAAATATAGAAATCAAGGTCTTATGAAAGAGAACCTCAATGCTGTTTTTAAAAAATTAAATGACAGAGGTATTTATTTAGCATGCTTAATTCCAGCAAACGATTTACTAAAAAGCACATATGAAAGGTATGACTTTGTAAGTTGCTTTACAAATATTCAATCCCCAGATAATAATAAAGCTATAATTCATCATCAAAAAACATTTGACCTATATAAAGAACTAGGATATAATATATCTGAATTAACTCCCCATAATAAGGGTATGATAAAGATTCTTGACAAATCCAAAGCCATTGATTTATATTATAAACATAATCCAAAAGCTGAGCCAATATCTAACACCGAAGATGATATTTTGTTAACGAAACAAATATTTGGAGATAGTTTTATGAATCTAATGTTCGATGAATAATAAATAATAATTTCACAAATAAAATATAAAAAAATATAATATGGTTAAAAGGTTATCTGTCCTATTTTTATTGTTAGTATTTTCAATAAACATCTTTTCTCAAAATCAACCAATTAAATCTAAAAAGGTTAGAATTAGTGGTTATATTTATGATTCTAAATCAAAAGAAACATTGATTGGAGCAACAGTTTACGATTTAAAAAGCAAAGTCGGAACAACTACAAATAATTATGGATTTTATAGTATTTCAATTCCTGAGGGTAATTCTGAAGTAGTTTTCTCTTATGTCGGGTATGAAAAACAAATTATTAAAGCCCGAATAACCAAGGATACAAGCTTATTAATATATTTAAAGCAATCCACTACTCTTGAAGAAGTAACTATAGAGGGTAAGTCTGAATCCAAAAGATTTATTGAAGAAGCAACACCAGGGAAAATAGTTATAAATCCATCGACAATAACAGCATTACCATCTCTTACTGGGGAGAGTGATCTATTAAAATCTTTACAACTCCTTCCTGGAGTTAAGAGTGGAACAGAAGGCACAACAGGATTATATGTCAGAGGAGGCAATATTGATCAAAATTTATATCTTGTCGATGGCATACCAATATATAATCCAAACCATTTAATGGGATTTATCTCTACATTTAACACAGATGCAATTAAGAATATAGAGTTTTATAAAGGTTCCTTCCCTGCAAGATATGGAGGTAGAGCCTCATCGGTTGTTGATATCAGAATGAAAGATGGGAATATGGATAAGGTTCAAGGGGATGCAAGTATTGGATTAATTTCCGCAAAATTTAATATTGAAGGACCTATTTATAAAGATAAAACTACATTTAATATTTCTGCAAGAAGAACATATCTCGACCTTCTATTAAGACCAGTTATTGCATATCAAAACTCTCTCTATGAATCAGAAGACGTAGATTTTGGGTATTATTTTACAGATGTCAACTTTAAAATCAACCATGTATTTAATCCAAAGAACCGTTTAACTGCAAGTTTATATTGGGGAGAAGATAAATATAAATTCTCAGTAAATGAGAAGAATAATTACACATCTGAAAGTGAAGAATATTCATCTGAAGATAAAATAGAGGCAGGTGTTAAGTGGGGAAATTTAATAAGTAATATAAATTGGGCATATGAATTAAGTAATATTGTTTTTGGGAATTTATCATTTTCATATAATCGTTATAGATCAAACATCAATACCAAAATGATTACAAGTTCCTCATATAACTCAACTGATATTAATAAAGAATTTGAACTAAACTTCTTTTCTGGAATCGAAGATTTCTCTTTAAAAAATGATTACAATATTTATATTAATGGGTGGAACTCTATAAATTGTGGTTTATCATACACCTTCCACACCTATTCACCTGAGGTAACCTCTGTCTCTGGAAGCAACAACAATGTGTATGAAGAGTATTACAAAATGACAAATAGAGTTATTGGAAATGAAGTTATTGCATATGTAGAAGATGAGATGAATTTCACAGAAAAATTCAGCATAAATCCTGGTATACATTTCAATATTTTTAATGTTGGAGATCAAACATATTTATCATTACAACCTAGATTTGGTATGCGCTATTCAATATTTAAAAACCTATCCTTCAAAGGGGGGTATGCTATGATGAATCAAAATATCCATCTACTAGCAAATGGGATAGTAAGTATGCCTACGGATTTATGGGTTCCTGTAACAGAAAAAATTAAACCTATTACTACTCACCAATTAAGTGGAGGTTTATTTTATTCATTAAAAGATTGGGTAAATATTAGTGCCGAAGTATACTACAAAAAGCTTAATAATGTCATAGATTATAAGGATGGAATTTCTTCTTTTTCTACATCTGAAAATTGGGAATCTAAGGTAGACCAAGGATTCGGAGAAGCATATGGTATGGAATTTATGGCTCAAAGAAATAAAGGAAACACCACAGGATGGATTTCATATACATTATCTTGGGCATATAGAGAATTCCCTAATGGAGGAATCAATGGGGGAAGAAGATATTTTGACAAATATGATTCTCGTCACCAAATCAATATAACATTAATTCATAAATTTAGTGAGAAATTTGATATTGCTGCATCATGGGTATTTAATACTGGTTCAAGAGTATCTATTCCAATTGCTAGTTATTACAACCCTATGGATAATGAAGAAGACAATGATTACAGCGAAATATTAAATGTTTATGGCGATAGAAATAATTTTAAAATGCCAAACTATCATAGATTAGATTTGAGTCTTAATTTCCATAAGAAAAAGAAATATGGGAAATCAACATGGAGTATAAACATTTACAATGCATATAATCGAAAAAATGCTATGTTTATAAGTACAGGAGACTCTCCTACAACTCTTAAAGCATATAGTATTATGCCTTTTATCCCTACGCTTTCTTATACATATAGTTTTAGATAAACAAACAAACTTTAAAATTTGATATTATGAAAACAATAAAATTAATATTTCTAATCATTTCAACATTCTCATTAGCATCATGTGAATACGATATAGAATTCAATGACAAATTACCTAAAGATAAACTGGTAGTTACCTCATTTATTGAAGCAGATAGTGTAATATATGTAAAAGTTAGCAAGAGTGCTAGACCAGGTACATATAATAATTACTATGATATGTTTAAATCTTCGTCAAATATAGAAACATCATACGTCAAAAATGCATTAGTATCTTTATATATTAACGGAGAGCTTAAAGAAACAAAAAATAGCGCATTAATTAACAATAAATATTCTTTCAATTATATTCCCAACATTAACGATAAGGTAGAGATAAAGGTAGATTACAATGGATTTGATCAGGTTAGTGGAAATGCAATTTTAAATCTATACAAACCAATAATTGATTCTACAAGCATTGATATAGTAATTGACTCATCTCAAGAATATTTTTCAAAAGATCTTGTTTTATATATTGAAATAATAGACAATGGAATAAATGATAATTACTATCAATTAGATGGATTGTTTATTAAGACAACAACAGAAGGACAAGCTCAATACGAAGAAAAAATTGATTGTAGTAATTTTGAACTTATTTGGGAAAATATTGTTGGAGTATATAATGAAGAAGCATTATCTTCAACTGATAGTGACTCCGAAAACAAATACAAAGTATTTTCTAACAAAAGATTTAAAGGGAAAACATACAAAGCAAAATTTATTATTGATAGAGAGACGTATTATAAAAAGAATTTAAAAGCTACAAGTTTTGTAGTAAGTGGAAATATATTTGCTTCTACTATTGAAAAGCAAGTATATCAATATCTTTATACTCTAGGCAAGGCATATTCTGGTAATGACATTGGTATGGGCTCTGAGCCTGTAATAATAATAGATGGACTTAAGAATGGATATGGGTTTATTGGTGGTAGGAAAACAACAAAATCAAATACCATTAACTATTCATCAACAAAAAGAAAATAAAGCATGAAAATTTGCATCAAACATATATTTATTCTAGTATTTTTATCATTAAATATATCTTTAGCCTATTCTCAATCAAAACCTAATGTAGATTGGGTAAAAGTTGAAGGTGGTTATTTTATGATGGGCTGTGAAAAGACCGACAAAGATTGTTATCCAGATGAACAACCCTTACATAAGGTAAAAATTAATAGTTTTTTGATAAGTAAATATGAGGTTACAGTTAAAGAATACAAGTCATTTTGCCAGGCAACTAAGCGCACCATGCCTCCTGCTCCTTCTTGGGGTTGGATAGATAATCATCCAATGGTTTATATCTCTTGGCAAGATGCAGTTGACTATGCAAAATGGATGGGAGCTCGCCTTCCAACTGAGGCAGAATGGGAATATGCTGCTAAAGGAGGAAAATTAAGCAAGGGATATGAGTTTTCTGGTAGTAATAATTACGACGAGGTAGGTTGGAGCTACGAAAATTCAAATTCTTCAACCCAACCAATAGGACTTAAAAAGCCAAATGAGCTTGGAATATATGATATGAGTGGAAATGTTTGGGAGTGGGTAAATGACAACTACGAGATATTTTACTACGAAAAGAGTCCATCAGATAATCCTCAAGGTCCAAAACAAGGTATTGGAAAATGTAATAGAGGTGGATGTTTTAATTTTGACTACAAACTAATGCGCACAACACATCGTAGAGGTTCTGGTTCCGAGACAGTAGGATACGGAACTGGATTTAGAATTGCTAAAAGTATTAATTAAATACATAAGTAATATGAAAATAATTGATGAATTTAAAGCCTTTGCAATTAAAGGGAACGTAATCGACATGGCAGTCGGTATAATTATTGGAGCTGCCTTTGGGAAGATTGTAACATCTATAGTTACTGATATTATTATGCCTCCTTTAGGTCTTGTAATTGGAGGAGTAAACTTCTCGGATTTAAAATTTGTAATGAAAGAAGCAGTTGGAGCAAATCCTGCTGTAACTTTAAATTATGGGAATTTTATTCAAGTTATTTTTGACTTCTTAATCGTTGCTTTTTCTATTTTTCTTGTAATTAAAGTATTAAATGCAGCAAAGAAAAAAGAAGAAGCAAAACCTGCTGAAAAAACAGGTCCTTCAAAAGAAGAACAACTATTAACAGAGATAAGAGACCTTCTTAAAGATAAAAGTGAAAAGTGAAAAAGTAAGAGTGAAAACAATAAACGCCGCAAGAAAACTTACGGCGTTTATTATTAATGATATAATTCAATTACTTCATATTGTGATATACGCTTGTCACGTCATCATCTTCTTCTAGTTTATCGATAAGTTTTTCAACCTCTTTTTGTTGTTCTTCATTCAATTCCTTTAATTCATTTGGAATCCTTTCAAATTTGAAGGTCTTTATTTCAAAACCGTTCTCTTCTAAGTATTTTTGAATAGGTCCAAAATTTGCAAACTCAGCATAGATAATTATTTCCTCACCATCCAAAACACATTCCTCTACCCCAAAGTCAATAAGTTCTAATTCCAATTCTTCAATCTCAATACCCTCTTTCGCCACAACAATAAAACTACATTTTCTTTCAAAAAGAAAGTCACACATTCCTGTTGTGCCAAGTGAACCATTAAATTTATTGAAATAGCTTCTAACATTAGCAACCGTACGAGTAGGATTATCTGTTGCAGTTTCTACAACAATAGCAATTCCATGAGGAGCATATCCTTCGTAAACAGCTTCCTTATAATCTGTAGTATCCTTCGATATTGCACGCTTAATTGCACGTTCAACGTTTTCTTTAGGCATATTCTCTGTCTTTGCATTCTTTATCAAAAGACGAAGACGAGAATTAGTATCTGGATCACCCCCACCTGCCTTAACTGCCATTTCAATTTCACGACCAAGACGAGTAAAGACTCTAGCCATGTTTCCCCAACGTTTCATTTTCGTTGCCTTGCGGTATTCAAAAGCTCTTCCCATAGTATTATAGTATGTTTATTATTGATTAATTAATATGTATTTCCAAAAGAATGTGCAAATTTAAAACTTTAGTCTGAAATATTTATGGTTTATCCTCTATTTTTTACAAAACGAAATCTAGTATCCCTAAAAGTGTATATGCTAAATGACTTGGTTAAAGAATAAATAAATACTAATTTTGCGGCTTAATTTTAAGGGAGGATATTATGAATTACCAAGAGACTATTGATTATCTTTTTACTTTTTTACCTATGTTTCAACGTATTGGTGCGGCGGCTTATAAGGCAGATTTGGGAAATACTGTTGCTTTAATGGAGGCACTCGACAATCCTCAGCACCGTTTTCGCTCTATTCATGTTGCAGGAACTAATGGTAAGGGCTCTACCTCTCATATGCTTGCATCTGTTCTTTCGCAGAAGGGGCTTAAGGTTGGGCTTCATACTTCACCTCATCTTAGGGATTTTCGAGAAAGGATTAGGATTGATGGAATATTGGTTGAGGAGGCTTGGGTAGTTAACTTCGTTGAAAAGTATAAGGAGGATATTGAAAGTATAAAACCTTCATTCTTTGAGGTGGCTGTTGGTATGGCTTTTAAATATTTCGCCGATATGGAGGTAGATGTCGCAATCATTGAAGTTGGTATGGGTGGAAGGCTCGACTCTACCAATGTTATATCTCCACTTCTTAGCATTATTACAAATATTAGTCTTGACCATACTGCCTTTCTTGGCAAAGACCTTGTCTCTATCGCTGGGGAAAAGGCTGGGATAATTAAGGAGAATACTCCTTTGATTATTGGGCAGACTCAAGAGGAGACTAAAGAAGTATTTATCAATAAGGCAAGGGAAATGAACTCCCCTATCCTCTTTGCCGATAATATATATTCTCTGCAAAACACTAAACAAGAAAATGCAAGGCTTATTGCAGATGTATATAAGAATGGGGAGTTGAAATATAAGGATTTCGTCTCGACTCTTTGTGGAAACTACCAATTAAAGAATATTGCAACAGTCCTTGCGGCAATAGACGAGCTAAATAATCAAGGTTTTTCTATATCAGAGGAAGTAATTTTAAATGGAATTCTTAACCTTCCAAAGAATGCTCCTCTAATGGGACGTTGGCAGAGGCTTTGCGAAAACCCTTTGACAATTGCCGATACGGGACATAATGAAGATGGGCTTAGCTATGTGATTGAGCAGATTAATCAAACGCCTTATGAATCGCTACATTTCGTTCTTGGAATGGTAGACGATAAGGACGTGGACAAGGTTCTTTCGATGTTGCCTAGCCATGCTCATTATTATCTTTGCAAGGCAGATATTCCAAGAGGACTTAGAGTAGAAATATTAGAAGAAAAGGTTAAGGCTCATAACCTAAACTATTCAAAATACCAATCTGTTAAGGCTGCCCTAGACTCTGCGCAAAAAAATGCAAAACAAAACGATCTAGTCTTCGTAGGAGGCAGCACTTTCACGGTAGCTGAATGCGTGTAAAACTTCATTAAAAATTATTTTTCTGCTGTCAAAAAATATTTTATCTTTGTCGAAATGTTTTAAACATGGCATGTTTGCTTATCGAACATACCATGTTTTGATGTCAAAGATGGCATGTTTGAGCCTCAAAGATGCCATCTTTTGAAATAAAAGATACTATATTTATAACAAAATGCAAGGATTATGAGCCATTTTTATCGCCCTAACAGAAAATTATTCAAGACCAAAGATGGTCAAGTTCAGGAGAAATATTACGCATGTGCTACTAGATTTTCTCAAATCAAGACCAAAAGGGTTGCTAGCGATATTATGGATTTAAGTAGTTTAAGCAAGGGAGACGTTCTCAATTCTTTATCCTCTTTGAGCGACGTCCTAAGGAGTCATTTGTCCTTGGGACATAGCGTCAAACTCGACGGCATCGGGACTTTTAGCATTTCCATTACAAGTAATCCCTCAGATGACCCTGAAAAAATTGATGCTCGTTCAATCAAGGTAAGCAAAATATGTTTTAGGGCAGACCCAGAACTTGTTCAAAGGCTTCAGGAGATAGATTTTGTAAAAGAACCTGCACCTCCAAAAGGAGCTATTATCAAAACGAAATAAGAACTTTTAGTAGAAATTCTTATCTTTGCAAATCGCTAATAAATAATAAAGATATACTTATACCTATGGACTATAATTTTAGAGAAGTTGAGCCTAAATGGCAAGGGTTTTGGAAAGAGAATAAGACCTTTCATGTAGAGATTGATAAGTCAAGACCTAAATACTATGTATTGGATATGTTTCCTTATCCTTCGGGAGCAGGGCTACATGTTGGTCACCCTCTTGGATATATTGCCTCCGATATTTTTTCTCGCTACAAGAGACTTAAGGGCTTCAATGTTCTTCACCCTATGGGCTTCGATGCCTATGGACTTCCTGCTGAGCAATACGCTATTCAAACAGGTCAACACCCAGCAATTACTACTGAAATAAATATTAAACGCTACCATGAGCAATTAGACAAGATAGGTCTAAGCTTCGATTGGGATAGAGAGATTAGAACCTGCGATTCTAAATATTATAAATGGACTCAATGGGGTTTTATTCAACTCTTCAACTCATATTACGACAATAAACTTCAAAAGGCTAATCCTATTGAAAACCTAATTAAGCATTTCGAGAGCAATGGTTCAGAAGGTATAGATGCAGCACAAAGTGAAAAACTAGATTTTTCGAAGGAAGATTGGAATAATTACTCCGAGAAAGAAAAGAGCGATACACTTATGAACTACCGCCTTGCCTTTATCTCAAATTCTATGGTTAACTGGTGTGCAAAGCTGGGTACTGTTCTTGCAAACGACGAGGTAGTAAATGGAGTATCTGTACGTGGAGGTTATCCTGTTGAGAGAAAGTCGATGCGTCAATGGAGTCTTAGAATCACAGCCTATGCCGAAAGATTGCTAGAAGGACTAAATAAGGTTGATTGGAGCGATTCAATAAAGGAAATACAAAGAAACTGGATTGGTAAGAGCCAAGGAGCTGCCGTTTTCTTTGAGACAGAACAAGGAGATAAGCTAGAAGTATTTACAACAAGACCAGATACGCTTTGGGGAGTAAGCTTTATGGTTCTTTGTCCAGAGCATGAACTAATATCTAAGCTTACAACCGATGATAAGAAGAAAGATATTGAAGACTATATTGCTTGGACTAAGAATAGAAGTGAGAGAGAGCGTCAAAGCGAGGTAAAGTCTATATCTGGAATCTTCACCGGCTCTTATGCAATTAACCCAATGAATGGAGAAAGAGTGCCTATTTGGATATCTGAATACGTTCTTGCAGGTTATGGCACAGGTGCAATTATGGCTGTTCCTGCTCACGACTCAAGAGACTTTGCATTTGCACGCCATTTCAATATCCCAATAAAGCAAGTTGTTGTGCCTCTTGGAGAAGAGGAAGAAAACCCAGAAGATTGGACTGAGTCTAAGGATTCTAAGAATGGTCACTGCATAAACTCAGGCTTTATAACAGGTCTTGAGGTTAAGGAGGCGATGAAGAAAGTTATTGCTTATGTCAAGGAAAAGGGCATTGGATACGGAACAATTAATTATAGACTAAGAGATGCTATATTCTCTCGTCAAAGATATTGGGGAGAACCATTCCCTATTTATTATAAGGAGGGTATTCCTTATAATATAGATGAGGATAAACTACCTCTTGAACTACCAGAAATTGATGTATATCTTCCAACAGAGAGTGGAGAGCCACCGATAGCAAGAGCTAAGAACTGGAATGTAACAATTAATGGGGAAACATTCCCTCTTGATTGCAATACAATGCCTGGCTTTGCCGGTTCAAATGCCTATTCTCTAAGATATATGGACCCACATAATAATGAAGAATACTTCTCTAAGGAAGCAAATGAGTATTGGCAAAATGTAGACCTTTATATTGGAGGAAGCGAACACGCAACGGGTCACTTATTATATTCTCGTTTTTGGACTAAATTCCTTTTCGACCTTGGGCTTTGCTGCAAGGACGAGCCTTATCAAAAGCTTATCAACCAAGGAATGATTCAAGGTCGTTCAAGCTTTGTTTATAGAATTAAGGGAACAAATAAATTCGTTTCTCATAACCTAAAGGCAGACTACGACACTGACCCAATACATGTTGATATAAATATTGTGGACAATGATGTCTTGGATATTGATGCCTTTAAGAATTGGAGAGAGGAGTTTGCAAGTAGCGAGTTTATTCTTGAAGATGGTAAGTATATTTGTGGTTACGAGGTTGAGAAGATGTCTAAGAGTCTTTATAATGTTCAAAACCCAGATGACCTTGTTGAGAAATATGGTGCAGATACTCTTCGTCTTTACGAAATGTTCCTTGGACCACTTGAACAGTCTAAGCCTTGGGACACTAAGGGTATTGAAGGTGTCTTTCGTTTTATGAGAAAGCTTTGGAAACTATACCATGACAAGGATAATAACCTTTTAATATCTGAAGAAAAGCCTACCAAGGAAGAATACAAGGCTCTTTATAAGGCAGTTAAAAAGGTTCAGGAAGATATTGAACGCTTTAGTTTCAATACCTCTGTATCTACATTTATGATTTGCGTTAATGAACTAACCGATCTTAAGTGTAATAAGAGAGAGATACTAGAACCTCTTGCTATTCTTATTGCTCCTTTTGCTCCACATATTGCTGAAGAGCTTTGGTCGCTTCTTGGTCATAAGGACACAATTACCTTTGCATCATTCCCAGAGGTTGATGAGAGTGTACTTGTAGAAAACTCTTATAACTATCCTATCTCTATTAATGGAAAGACTCGTCTAACCATGGAGTTTGATTTAGGTATGGACTCAAAGGAAATTGAGAAGATTGTTCTTGAAAACTCAGAGGTTATTCGATATATGGAGTCAAAACCAGCAAAGAAGGTAATATTTGTACCTAAAAAAATCATCAATATTGTCTGCTAAGGCAAACAACAAAATAATTAGGGGAATAATCTATGCTCTTATCTCATCGATAACCTTTGGATTACTCCCCTTCTTTTCTATACCTGTAAAGGCGCAGGGTATGAGTTCAGAAACCCTTATGTTCTATAGGTTCCTTTTCTCAATTATTATCTATGGTCTTTATCTACTGTTTCGCAAGGCTAACTTTAGGATAAGCAAGAAGAACATCAGAGATATTATACTTATTGGTGGAGCTGGTTATGGATTAACTGGTCTTACCCTTGTTTCTTCCTATGATTATATTCCATCAGGTATTGGCACAACGATAGGTTTTCAATTCCCTGTAATGATTTCAATATTTATGTGGTTATTCTATAAGGAAAGACTTCAACGGTCAATCTATATTTCTCTTGCCCTCTCACTTCTTGGAGTATTCCTTCTCTCCTATTCCCCAGAGCATGGAATGGTTAGTGGTTATGGGATATTCCTTTTGACAATAACCAACCTTATGTATAGTATGTATATTATTGGAGTAAATAAATCTTCGATGAGAGAAATTGATTCAAGCGTTCTCACCTTCTATGTTATTACAATATCTATGATACTCTGCCTAGGGCTAAGCCTTATTAGAGGAACACTTATTCCTATTCCTTCGTTTGAAGCCGCAGGGAGCATATTATTTATGTCTCTACTGTCAACGATTATTGCAAACCTAACACTAATACTTGCCATCAAGTCAATAGGTTCAACAATTACGGCCCTACTCTCTCCTCTTGAACCTGTTACTGCAATAATTATTGGAATAATTGTATTTAATGAGAATATTAATATCCAGATTTTTACTGGTGTAATAATAATTATATTAGCCGTTATACTAATTGTGCTTAACCAAAAGAAGAAGGCATAGAGAACAATTGTATAAATAGACGAAAAAATAAATTATCTTTGCAAAGAATAAAATTTAATAATTAAAAAATATTATGGCACTAAAAGAAGAAATGCAAAGCCAAGGAAATTGGCTTTTCAAATACAGAGGAACTCTACCACTAGTGATATTAGTATTTGGTTTAATCCTTTATATTCAAAGAGAATCTAACCCTGACTTTATTCTTGGGCATGGCACAATATACGAATTGGTTTATGACTATATATGTTTAGCTATTGGTCTTTTAGGATTATATATTAGAGTTTATGCCGTTGGTCATACTCCTGCAAATACTTCTGGTAGAAATACAGCACAACAAGAAGCCGATGAGGTTAACTCCTCAGGTATTTATTCAATTGTTCGCCATCCTTTATATCTTGGTAACTTCTTTATGTGGTTAGGCGTTGCAATGCTTGTTGCTAATTTCTGGTTTATAATTGCCTTCTGCCTTGCTTACTGGGTATATTATGAAAGAATTATGTATGCAGAGGAAGCTTATATGATAAGTAAGTTTGGAGAAAAATACACTCAGTGGGCTAGCGTAACCCCTGCCTTTATTCCAAATTTCAAGACTTTTAGAAAACCATCTTTAAAATTCAGCTGGAAGAAAATTCTTCGCAGAGAGAAAAACTCTCTAGCTGCTCTAACATTATTATTTGCAATGTTCGATATATTAGGACAAATAATTAACGGATACTATAAATTCAACTATGTTTTCACAGGTCTATGTATTTTTTCCATGCTTTTGTATCTAATCCTAAACTACCTAAAATACAAAACAAACGTGCTTTCGGAAGAAGGAAGATAGTTTTAAAAGTGAAAAGCTAAAAGTGAAAAGCTAAAAGCTATATAATAATAAAAAGCTGCCTAAATAATTTTAGGCAGCTTTTTGTTATTTCACTTTAATTGAATTGCTTTTATTTCCAAACTCATTGCATCTACATGAAACTTTGATTTTGGCTCCCTTTGCTATATTGGGTAGAGATACTTGCTCTACATGACTATTTGTAGAGCTTTGTTGTTTTGGTTTAATGGTTTTCACGTCTTTTCCATCAACACTAATAATAATCTGATCAATATAATGAGTCTTTACATCTTTAACTGGATGAAGAGATTCAATACTAAGAACATTATTATTATAAACAAGGTTTACTTTTTTAGGTGGATCGGCACTTACTATTTGACTAGCTAAGATTACTGCTAGAATTGTTAATGATAATTTTTTCATAAGAATTAATATTTTATTTGTTATGCAAAATAATAGAAATAAATCATTATTAGTCCATGGATAGATACCAAAACAAATCCAATAAGGCTAAGTTTTTTATGCAAACGCAATTTCGGCTTAGGTTTGATTATCCTTAACCCAGTTAGCATAGAAAAGATAAATATTAGCAAACTTATCAAACTAAAATAAATTGCTATCTCCCAAAGAATTTCTAAAAAATCCATATACTTATATTTTTAATAGTTTATAATTATTGTCGCCGTTAGTAGAGAAGAAAAGGCCGTTATTGCAGCTGCTCTATGGTAAGGTACTAAAGACTTATTGTCTTCTAACATCCCCGCAAGTACATTAGTAGTTATCATAGAGGCAATATGCACAATAGAAAATGCCCTATGTAGATTTAATTTTGTGAAACCAGTCTCTCTATTCTTCATTGGAGGAGGCGAGAAAAGAGCAAAACCAAGACTAGTAAAATATGAAGCATTGGTAACACCCACCATAAACTCATGGGCATCTTTAGCTTTATCATTACCATTTGCAGACATCTGACCACTTATCCCTGCTCCTATCATTCCTGCAAGCGCAAGGTAACCAGTATATCTATGCACTGTATTCATAGCAGCACGAATATCCATTTCTCTCTCTCTTTCCTCTTGAGAAAGTTTGAAATAATCTATATTTCGTAGCAAACCCTTATCTGCCCATAATAATCTTTGAGTAAATAAATAGCGAGAAGGAAGTAAATCCTCTACTACTGTAGAATCCGATATACTTTCCGAACTAGAAAGACTATCAATTTTAACAGAAATAGAATCTTGAGCACAAAGATTAAAACCCAAGAAAAGAATAATAAATAAAACAGAAAACTTTCTCATACAATAATGTAATTAATGAATAGGCAAATATAATTAATTTTCACAACCAAATCAATATAATAATGCAAAACTATAATTTTATTCAAAAATAAACAATAGTTTTTATCAATATTGGTATTTACCCAAGCTATTTTACATAAAAATCATAGCAAAACTTTTTATGCCTCATCATTTTCCTCTTCAGCATTAAATCTTTCCTTTATAAACCTCTTAAACTTTTCAGGTTCATTCAGTCTCATGTCTGCCAATTCATCAACATATAGATCAAGAATTGTACGAACCTTTTCTTCGGTGAAATTAAGATTCTTTGCTATTATCTTGATTAATTCTTCGGAAGAAATCTCATCCTTAATGGGATAAGAATGTTTTTTAATCTTCTCTTTTATTGAAAGAGAAAGTAGTTCTTCGATATACTTAGCATCATCCATAACAAAGGTGTTTTTAAATTATTAATTACAATAAGTAATAAACTGCAAATGCAATATATTTATTATAATAGATGCTGCAAAGTAAATAAAAATAATTAAATTACTTACAATTTTTCAGCAAAAAACAAGCTCTATTTTCTAAGTTCAAGTTATAAATGGAACTTTTCAAATTGAGCTGAATTTAAACTCCATATCTTTTGAATTATCTGAGAGATAAATTTATTTTTCTCAGAGAAACAACCAAAGAAACGGCGTTTAATTTTCAACAAAAGGCTATACAAAAAATTAGATGCTTGATTACAGAATTTCTAATGCCTGATTTAATCTACCGAAACGCTGTTTAAAACTTTTTAAATGGCGTTTTGAACTATTTAAACGGCGTTTAAATGTGCGAAAGATGCACATCGTTTAATAGAAATGATGCACATCATTTGGGCTAAAAGATGTGCATCATTTTATTTTAAGGAATTTTATCGTGGAATCTGAGTTTTACACCAAATAACTTGGCTTTATTCTACTTACGTACAAAGGTACAAAAAAAATATTGAAATATTGGGTTAAAAATAATATTATTTTAAGCCTTACATTATCTTCTTTACTATCTTTTTTGTGGTTTGGGTGAAGGGGGGATAGCGAAGGGGAATGTCTAGATAGGTTTTTCTGTCTAGGACTGAACGCTGATGTGAGAAGGTTTCGAAGCTTTTCTTTCCGTGATATGAGCCCATACCGCTGTTTCCAACTCCTCCAAAAGGTAGATTATCGGGTGTTATATGCATAATAGTATCATTTATACATACTCCTCCTGAGGATATTTTTGAGAGGATTTTATTTTGTGTGGATTTGTTTTTCGAAAATATATAGAGCGCTAAAGGCTTTGGCTTGCGTCTTAATTCCTCAAGCATAATATCTAAATCTTCGTAAGCAATAATTGGAAGAATTGGTCCAAATATCTCTTGGCTTAGAAGATTTGAATTAGAATGTATATCCGTAATTAATGTTGGTGAAATATATTTTTCTTCTCTTGAGATGCTTCCTCCATATAGGATTTTTCCATCCATTAGCATAGAAACAAGCCTATCGAAATGTGACTCGCTTATTATCCTTCCATAATCATCGGCATTTTGAGAATCATTATAAAGACAATTAATTGAATTGATTAAACACTCAATCAATTTATCCTTTACTTGCTTATCAACTAAGATATAATCTGGTGCAATACAGGTTTGACCGCTATTGAGGAATTTTCCAAACACAATTCTTTTGGCTGAAAGTTCCAAATCAGATGTTTTATCTACAATACATGGGCTTTTACCACCTAATTCAAGGGTGATAGGCACAAGGTTTTTTGATGCCTTCTCCATAACTATCTTGCCTAAAACTGGGCTACCAGTAAAGAATATATGATTGAAATCCAAATCTAAAAGGCTTAGATTTTCTTCCTTACCTCCTATTACTGTACTTATATAATTGCTTGGAAATACTTTTTCTATTATACTCTTAATGACCTTAGAAGTATTAGGGCTTAGCTCAGCAGGTTTGATTATTGCTGTATTACCAGCAGAGATTGCTCCTACTAGTGGGCTTATTGCTAATTGAAAGGGATAGTTCCAAGGCGAGATTATTAATACTTGACCTAGGGGAATATTTTGGATATAGCCCTTTGAAGGAAAGGTTAGTAATGATGGGGAAACTCTTTTATCTTTTGCCCATTTCTTAAGGTTTTTTATTGCATGATTAATCTCCTTAATTACAAATCCAATCTCTGTCAAATATGCTTCAGCATAAGATTTATGCAAATCGAAGAACAAGGCTTTTGCAATTTCATCTTGACTTTTAATAATCTCTTCTTTTAATCTCTTAAGACTATTTAATCGAAAGTCCAAACTAAGTGTATTATCCTTAAGATAAAACTCCCTCTGAGAGAGAAATAAATCCACAATTTCCTGATTATTCATATTTTATTTTAATAAGATGACCTTAATAATAACAGAATTATTGGTTTAAATACTATCGGGTAATATTTTTCTTTTTTTCTTCTTCTTGAAGGCTAGGTCTTTGACCTTATAACCTAGCTCGGTAGATAATATTCCTATGCCTGCACCAAATAGAACATCGCTAAGCCAATGACGGTTGTTCATAACTCGAGTTAAACCTGTCACACTCGCCATTGAATAGCCAGCAATGGAAATCCATGGGCTTATATTTCCATATTCTTTATGAAACATATGTGCACATGCAAAAGCTGTGGCTGTATGTCCAGAGGGGAATGAGTTATTTGCACTTCCATCTGGTCTTTCTCTTGCAATTATCGTCTTCATTGGGTAAACAATTACTTCCATTATTACCAAAGACGAAGCGTTGGCTACTGCCATTTCTGCCCAAGAACTCCTACTCTTTACACCAAAGGCTTTCATTCCATACATAAGTCCAAGTGGGGCAAACTGCAAATAGTTATCGTAGGATTTTTGAAAATCTAAAAACTTATCTGTTCTAAAATATCTAATATCTTTATCGAAGGGCATTGCACAAAAGCTAGCTAAGAATAGACTTGTTGATGCCTGCGCTGCTCTTGAAAACTCCTTGTCGAAAAACTCAGGCTTCTTCTCAGTTTGCAATGAATCTTCTTGAGCATAAAGCTTTGATACGATAATTATTAAAATAATAAACAAAATAATTATCCTCATCTCCTACTTTCCTAAAAGTTTAAACATATTCCTCTTATAAAACTCTACCCCTGGTTGGTCAAATGGATTTACTCCCAAAACATATCCACTTATTCCACAAGCAAACTCATAGAAGTATATCAACTCACCAAGAGAATATTCGTCAAGCCTTTCAATTGATATATGAATATTTGGGACGTTTCCTTCTATATGTGCCATAATTGTTCCCTCTTCTGCCTTATGGTTTATCTCTGTAAGACTCTTATTAAGTAAATAATTTAATCCGTCCTTATCTTCCTTATCGAAAGGTATCTCTACTTTCTTTGAAGAGTTTTCTACATGAAGCACGGTCTCAAAGATATTTCGCATCCCTTCTTGGATATACTGTCCCATTGAATGAAGATCAGTTGTGTTGGAAACGCTAGCTGTGAATAAGCCTTTGCCATCTTTTCCTTCACTCTCACCATAAAGTTGCTTCCACCACTCGCTAAAGTAAACAAGCGATGGGAGGTAATTCACCATTATCTCAACTGTCTTTCCTTTTCTCAAAAGGGCATTCCTAAGCATGGCATACTTCCAAGCTGGGTTTGTTTGAATATCTTTATTTTCTAAGAGATGTTTTCTCATAGCCTTTGCTCCTTCTATAAGCTTCTTTATATCGAGACCTGCCACTGCAATAGGTAGTAAGCCAACTGGAGTAAGAACAGAATATCTTCCACCTACATTATCTGGCACAATAAAAGTCTTATATCCCTCTTCAATGGCAAGAGTTTTTAATGCTCCTCTTTCCTTATCTGTTATTGCAATTATTCTGTCTCTTGCCTCTTCTTTTCCATATTTATTTTCAAGATGTGCCTTAAGTATCCTAAAGGCTATTGCAGGTTCTGTTGTTGTTCCCGATTTTGAGATTACGCTTAGGCAATAGTCTTTTTTATCTAAAATCTCTAATAGGTCTGAAATATAATCCTCGCTAAGGGTTTGTCCTGCATAGATAATAAATGTATAATTTCTGTCGCTTTTAAGGTTATTAAAATTATGTTGAAGACTTTCTATGACGGCTCTTGCTCCAAGATAACTACCTCCTATTCCAATAACTACATATACCTCTGCCTTTTCTTTTATCTTGTTAGCCTGAACAATAATATCCTCTAAAAAAGCATTATCAATCTCATTAGGTAAATCAACCCAGCCAAGAAATTCTTTTCCCATGCCAGTATAATTAACCAAATCATCGTGAGCCTTCTCAACCAAAGGCAATAAATCATTTATATCTTTTTCTTCAATAAAAGGAAGAACTCCTTTATCGTCAATATTAAGTTTAATCATAACCAATAAATATTTTATTTATTCTTATTTTCAAAAATACATATACCCACCTCTTTAAAGTTCACAGCTAACTGGATATTTTTATCCTTTTGAATTATCTTCCAAGCGTTTTTCATCCCCTTTGACCATGATATATCGTCAAAAACTAAGACTGCACCATCTTTTAGATATGGGATAAAGAGATTATAGTAATCTATTGTGGCATTTTCGTCGTGATGTCCGTCGATAAATACATAGTCTATTGGTTTGTTTTCTTCGAGTATTCTCTCTAGGTTATCTTGAAAACGCCCTTCTATTATCTCAACATTTGATATTCCAAGCCCTTTGATATGACTATCGGCTATCTTGACAAGCTCTGGTGAGCCCTCCATAGTGATAAGTCTTCCACTATTGTTTAGAATCATTGCCGAGGACTGATAAGCAGATGATATTCCTAGGCAAGTGCCAAGTTCTATTGCTGTTTGTGGTTTAAATTCTCTGATTATTTTAAAGAGAACCTTTGCCCAAAAAGGTCTTTTGCTTGCAATATTTATATCGCAGACTCTTGAGGTGTTGATGGTTCCATTATACATTTCTCTCTCAGATCTATTATCCTGAGGATTGCCTGCACCATAGTCAATAACATTAACCTTAGATGTATTTTTTTCGATGTCAGCTCTAAGATTTTCTATCTTTTCAATCCACTGCATCTCTTCTTTTGAGAACTCTCCTTTTATTGTTTGACGGAGTAATATTGCTAGTCTTTTAGCTTTTGGGTTGCTTTCTTGTTCTAATGAGTCAAGGTATTTCAATGTTTTGCTAGTCCAAATTTTCCAAAGAATATTTTTTACAAGAGATTTAATAATTTTCATCTGATATTTCTAAAAGTTAATAGTCAATTAAAAGAATTTTATATCAAGTGCAAATATAATATTTTATTATCATACAATCAAATTAAGTAATATAAGCACAAGCATAAACAAAAAAAGCGTCTCATTTCTGAGACGCTTTTGTATATTAAGTTGTTAAATCTTTTGGATTAGCAAACTCCTAATTCTAACATTGAATCAGCAACTTTGATAAATCCAGCGATGTTAGCACCCTTTACATAGTTAACATATCCGTTAGCTTCACCGTATTTTACACAGTTTTCGTGGATATCTAACATGATTTGTTTTAATTTAGTGTCAACTTCTTCAGCAGTCCATCCTAAGTGGTAAGCATTTTGTGACATTTCTAAACCAGAAACTGCAACACCACCAGCGTTAGCAGCTTTTCCTGGAGCGAAAGGAATACCAGCTTTTTGTAATTCGTGAATTGCTTCAGCAGTACATCCCATGTTAGAAACTTCACATACTAATTGAACTCCATTAGAGATAAGTAATTTAGCATCTTCTCCTGTTAATTCGTTTTGGATAGCACATGGCATAGCGATATCAACCTTAGCTTCCCATGGTTTTTTACC
The DNA here is from genome assembly GCA_017860275.1 of Bacteroidota bacterium. Classification (GTDB taxonomy): domain Bacteria; phylum Bacteroidota; class Bacteroidia; order Bacteroidales; family P3; genus UBA10566. Next base: position 82,859 of record JAFNAQ010000006.1, on the reverse strand, counting down.
AGCGAAGAATTTAGCAGTTGGATATTTATCAGCAAATGGTGCAACTACGTTATTACGTGTTTGTAATAATGTATCCATATAGTCGATTTTTTCTCCAGAGATACCTGCTTCGTCATAGATATATCCGTCAGGTCCAGAAATACAAACAACCTTAGCTCCTAATTCAGTAGCTTTGATTGCTGCTCCCCATGCTACATTACCAAATCCTGATACTGCAACAGTTTTTCCTTTAATATCTTTTCCAGCTTTTTTCAACATATAGTCAACAAAGTAAACACCACCAAAACCAGTAGCTTCTGGACGAAGGATAGATCCACCCCAGTTACGTCCTTTACCTGTCAATACTCCAGTGTTTTCACGAGCTAATTTCTTGTACATTCCGTACATGAAACCAATTTCACGTCCACCAACACCGATATCTCCTGCAGGAACATCAGTATCAGGTCCGATATATTTGTATAATTCAGTCATGAAAGCTTGGCAGAAACGCATAACTTCATTAGCTGATTTTCCTTGTGGATTGAAGTCAGAACCTCCCTTACCACCACCCATAGGTAATGTAGTTAAAGAGTTTTTGAAAGTTTGTTCAAAACCTAAGAACTTCAATGTATCAACAGTAACTGCTGGGTGGAAACGAAGACCACCTTTGTAAGGTCCGATAGCGTTATTGAATTGTACTCTGTATCCACGGTTAACTTGGATTTCTCCTTTATCGTCAACCCATTCAACTCTAAATTGGAAGATACGATCTGGTTCGACCATTCTTTCAATAATTTTATTGTGATCATATTTTGGATTAGCAGCAACGTACTCTTCGATAGTTTCTAGAACTTCAGTAACTGCTTGTAAGAACAATGGTTGTCCTGGGTTTTTAGCTTCAACATCAGCTAAAATCTTTTTTACGTCCATAATGTTTTATGTTTTTTAATAATGGTTGTTAAAAAATTTTTACCTTTTTCCTAAACCTATGGTTTGGAGCCACAAAATTAGCTAGTATTCTTCTAATAAAGAAATAATTTGAGAAAAAATTTAATTAGAATTTTCAATCCACTGTAATATAAAGACTTAGTTAATAATTTTATGCTTAAAATAAGAAAATGAAATTTCAACAACATTTTTATTTACCTTTGCATCTCTATTTAGATTTTATGGAATTTACACTAGAAAATATTATATCAAATATTCCTTGTACTATATTAGGTAAAATACCTAAAGACTTAGAGATAAGGTCTCTTTTGTTTGATAGTAGAAGACTAAATAATATCGACTCAACAGTTTTCTTTGCAATAAAGACTCCTTCTAATAATGGAGAGAAATATATTAATGAACTTTATCATAAAGGCGTTAGAGTTTTTATAGTAAAAGAAAGCCAAGAGTATAATATTCATTCCGATATTTCCCAATACAAGAACGCATGTTTTGTCATTGTGGAAGATGTAGTTGAGATATTGCAATTGTTTGCCATTTCAAAACGAAACAAGTTCAATATTCCTGTTATTGCAATTACGGGTTCAAATGGAAAAACCATCGTAAAGGATTGGTTGGTACAAATGATTGATGGTCAGAGAAAGATTTGTTATTCTCCTAGAAGTTTTAATTCTCAAATTGGGGTTGGACTTTCTGTGTGGAACCTAAGCTTAGGCGATGAGATAGGAATCTTTGAGGCGGGTATATCTCAAAAAGGAGAAATGCAAAGACTCGAAAAGATAATTAAACCTTCTATTGGAATTTTCACAAATATTGGAGATGCTCACCAAACAAACTTTTCATCTATTGAAGAGAAAATTGATGAAAAACTCATCCTTTTCAAAGATTGCAAACAGATAATCTATTGCATAGACAAAGAAGATATTCATAAAGGTATAATTAAAAACTTTTCTAATAAAGATACTGAGTTAATCAGTTGGGGTTTTAATCCTGAAAGTAAATTTCATATTATTGATATTTCGAGCAAAGAAAATACTTCAACCATACATTATATATATAATAGTAAGGAATCTTCCTTTTCAATACCATTTATCGACCAAGCGAGTATAGAAAACTCAATAAATGCATTTATTGCCTGCCTTGTTATTGGTCTTGATAGAGATAAACTTATTAAAAGGGCGGCAAAACTCCAATCTCTTGAGATGCGACTAGAGATGAAGGAAGGTATAAATGGTACAATTATAATTAATGACTCCTACTCTTCCGACCTCATGTCGTTAGAGATGGCAATGAACTTCCTCAACCAACAAAGCAATGATTTAAGCAATACTGTTATTCTTTCAGATATAACACAGTCTTTTACCGACGAAAGTCAGCTTTATATGTCGATAAATAGGCTTTTGATTGATAAGAAAATCAATAAGCTTATTGGCATTGGTAATGGTTTCAAGAGAAACAAAGATCTTATTAGTATTGATAAAGATATATATGCCTCTACTGAAGAATTTCTAAAGAAGTGTTCTCTTAAGAGCTTTAAGGATCAAAACATCCTTATCAAGGGTGCAAGAAGCTTTGAGTTTGAGAAGATAGGACGTTTCTTTGAGAAGAAGGCACATGAGACCGTTCTTGAGATTAATCTTACTGCAATTGCTCATAATGCCAATTACTTTAAGGCTAAACTGGGCAAGGATGTAAAACTAATGGCTATGGTCAAGGCTCATAGTTATGGATGTGGAGGTTTTGAGATAGCTTCAATGCTCGCAAACCAAAACTTAGACTACCTTGCTGTTGCTTTTGCCGATGAAGGTGTGGAACTTCGCACCAATGGCATAAAGTTACCTATTATGGTTATGAGTCCTGAGAAAGAAAGCATATCTAAGATTATTCATTATGACCTTGAACCTGAGGTTTATTCTATTGGGATTCTAAATAAACTCATTATTGCAAGAAAAGAATACGCAATTATTGGAGAAGATAAACCCTTGTTTGTACATATAAAACTCGATACAGGAATGCATCGACTTGGTATGCAGGATGAGGAATTAGATTCTCTAATAAGTATCTTGAAAGAAAATCCCGAAGTAAAAGTAAAATCAATATTCTCTCACCTTGCAGGTGCAGACAATCCTGAGCTGGACTATTTCACCTTAGAGCAGATTTCTCTTTTTGAGAAAATGAGCAATAGGATTATCAATGAGTTTGACTATAAGATTATGCGTCATATCGACAATTCTGCTGGTATTACTCGTTTTCCAGAGGCTCATTATGACATGGTTCGTCTTGGAATTGGGATGTATGGTGTTGGCGTTAATGATAAAGAGCAAGAGGAGCTTAGGTTTGTACACAAGCTAAAGACTACTATCACTCAAATTCGTGAGGTTAAGGCTAATGATAGCGTGGGTTATAACAGAAACTTTTTGGCAAAAGAAAATATTAAGGTTGGAGTTATCCCTATTGGTTATGCCGATGGTCTTTCTCGCAGAAGAGGAAATGGCAACGGAAAAGTTTGGGTTAACGGCTCTCTTGCGCCAATTATTGGGAATGTATGTATGGATATGTGTATGATTGACCTTAGTGGCATTGAATGTTCGGAGAGAGACGATGTAATTATCTTTGGTGAAGAATATACAGTTAATAATATTGCAAAGGAACTTGACACAATAGCCTACGAAGTATTTACCTCAATATCTACGAGGGTTAAGAGGGTCTTTTATCAAGAATAATCCACAAAGAATCTAACAATACCTATGAAAAAGACACTACTTACTTCTATTGGAATATTATCCCTTATCTTAGGTATTTTAGGTGTAATCATTCCCCTACTCCCAACAACTCCTTTTCTACTTCTGTCCTCTTTTCTTTTTCTCAAGAGTTCATCAAAACTTCATCTATGGCTTTTAAACAATAAATATCTTGGTAAATACATAAAAGACTTCGAACAAGAAAAATCCATTCCCCTAAAAGTAAAGATAACAAGCCTAACACTATTATGGCTAACAATATCCTATAGCGCATTATTTATAGTAAAACTACTATGGCTAAAAATCCTCTTATTAGCAATAGCAATAGCAGTAACCCTACACATCCTACACTACAAAACAAGAAAGTAAAAAAACACAAAACCTTCTTTTCTTAAACCCTCAAGCCAAATAAAAGAATTTACACAAAGAACTAGAGGTCAAAAAAAGTCCTTTTATAACCAAAAAAAAGACTTTTTTCAACTAGAAAAAGTCTTTTTTTAGCAGAAACAAGTCCTTTTTCTACATATAAAAAGACCTTTTTCACCCAACAAAACAGCGTCTAAATCCAAAAGCTCAATAACAAAACCCAACCACACGCCAATCTCAATTCTTTTTACATAAACTAATTAATTACTATCACTCCTTTGTTTAATTTTCCTCTCATCTACCTTCATATAATATTAACTTGGTTAAACTCAAAAATCAAATCCTAAGCTTTATCTGAATTAATTAGCATTTCAAGAAATTTAATTGTTTCAACATTTTTACATATAGATAGTGCCTTCATATAATATGAATTTCCTTCTTCTTTTTGCTTTTTGGTCATTTTTAAGAAATTTCCATAATTAATATAAGCATCAAGATAATTTGGATTTATTTCTAATGCCTTTTTAAAATGATATTCAACTTTTTTATAGTCATTAATTTTCTCTGATCTATAAATTCCTGCAATATTATTGTGAGCTTTTGCATTTTCTGGATCTATTTTTAGTAAATCTTCATATACTTTCTTCGCACCGTAAATATCATCTAAATAGCGGGATAGTAGTACACCTAAATTTAGTCTTGGAATATCTAGTTCAGGTTTTGATTTAATTGCCCTTTCGTAATATTCTCTAGCCTTATAATAGTCTTTAAATACAATTTCTACTAATTGACCTAAGTTATTCAAAGCCTCATAATTAAAACTATCAAATTCTAATGCTTTTTCATAGTAATGTTTTGCTAAAACATTATTCCCCAATGATGATGCAGTACTAGCTTTCACTGAATAATAATATGTACTCTCAGGATATTTTGTTATATATATATCCAACTCAATTTGTCTTTTTTCCATATTTGTAATAGATAGTATTTCGAATAATTTTATTAATGGTTCTTGACTATCTTCTATTCCTATTCTATTAATAATTTGTTCATATTTATCTTCAAATAATTTTTCAGGGCTTACATGTAATGTATCTGACAAATTATTTAGAAACAAGTCAATGTTTGATGCAATATCATTAAGTTTCTTTTGTTCCTTATATATTTCTCCCGCATTTAATGGTGATATTACCTTAGTTTTCTCCTCTAATTCTCGAACTATTTTTTCCCAATAGACTACATAATTTACCCTATCAGATGCATTATAAATTTTTGTATTACTACATACTATTGGCAGAACTTTTTCCCACGCTGTCTCATCTTTTAATAATTCCAAGACCTCAATCATACAATTTTTCGACTTTAAATATTCATCATTAATTATTAGTAATGCAAAATTTGCACATCTAATTTTTTTCATAAAATCAGATATTTTGTCAGTATATTTTATATCATGACTATCTTTTATTACATCTAAACCAATTAAACTTAAATCATTATAAATTTTTTCAGCAACATCTTGTGACGACCAAGAATAAGAAATAAATATTTGTGTTTTATTTTTCGTATCCATAATTAATTGTTTTTATTCTCCTTCTATAATTGCAATTTCTTCTTCATTCAACCCATAAAGTTCATAAACCATTTTATCAATTTCTTTATCAGTTAAATCAATCTTATTCTTAATCTCCAAAGCCTTAACTTTCTCTGCATTAAAATAACCCTCCCATTCAGCTTCTTGAGAGAGTGTAAGTTGAATCTTCTTTTTGCCTAATTCTTTTACAAATTCTTTGTATTCCAACAAATACCAATCCTTTAATTTATTACTTAACTCAAAACCCTCAAATCTTCTTTCCAAACTCCTAATAAAACTATTTATTAACTCCTGCAATTCTTTATTTAAACCCAACATAAAATCAACTTTATCAATATATGGCTTTTGATTATCAAGAGGAATTTGTTTTATTGGTAATTCTTTTACTTGTCCTATTCTGATTTTTGGAAAGATATCGGTATCTGCTGCAAATCTACTTTGGTAATAAAATTGGATGATATTTGAATTTATTAATGATAATATATATAATGGATGATATATATTTTCATCTAATATTTTTATTGAATATAAACTCCTATTCTGTTGTGTAATTAAATCATCTAAATAAATAGAAGTTAATCTATTTCCTGTTTCTCTTATTATGACTCTTTTGCCAGTAAAATAATAATTATCCTTTTTATATTCATTATATATATTCTTATCTATATAACTAATGTGTTTTACACCATATCTATATATATCTTCTCCTGTTAAAAATTGTATTTCATCTTTTTCATCTAAAACTTTATCCTTTCCAATTTCTAAACCTCTCATTATTTTTGAAATACCATTTAATTGAATAGAATTATTATTGATTTTGTCTATAATAATATTATTTGGCAAAAAACAATTCCAAATTTGACCCACTTTTTTATTATTACATAAAATTGTAATGGCTGTTGGCATTTGCACTTCTTCAAATACTTTATCTCCTTTATCTGATATTTCTAATATTGTAGTATTGTTTAATATATAATTTCTCAAAGAATCAAATTTCATTCCTTTAATAAATAAACTTGGAGTTATATATGAGAAGTATCCACTTGGTTTTAATATTGTTAATCCTTTCTCAAAAAAGTATGCATATAAATCTGAACACTTTTGAGTTTCGTAATTAAAATAATCTGAATCATTTACTTGTACATAAGGAGGGTTGCCTATTACTATATCGAAACCACCATTATAAAATACTTGTGGAAATTCCTTTTGCCAATCAAAGGCTTTTTCTCCTGCAACTGAAATATCATCAATTAGCGAATTACCACATTTAATATTTTGGTTTAAATTATTTAGTTTTCTATTAGGTTGTGCAGTGCGTAACCATAATGAGAGCTTTGCAATCTCGACACTCTCCTCATTAATATCTACTCCAAATAGATTATTCTCTAGGATAAAGTTTTCATAGCTCTGAAATTGAATACTACCACCTAATAATTTTGTTTCTAATTCATCAATATAACTATGTTCCTCTATCAAGAAATTCAAAGCCTCATTTAAAAAAGCACCAGAACCACAAGCAGGATCAATAATAGTTATATGTAATAACCAATCCCTATATACTTTTAATTTGTTTAAATGTTTTTCTTTAGTAGCCTTTATTTGTTTTCTATCTGAAAAGTAATCATCTTCATTAATGGATAATTCTATCTTCTTTTCATTACAAAGATGACCTACAGTATTTTCAACAATATATTTTGTAATATACTTAGGAGTATAAAATACACCGTCTTTCTTTCTCTTGGTCTTATTCTTTTCAATCTCTTGCCCCTCTAATTGCGATTTAATTTCATCAAGTTCATTAAGGGAGTTTTCAAAGATATGACCTAAAATATTAACATCAATCTCTGAATCAAAATCATATTCCGAAAGCTTCAAAGTATGAAGATAAAGAATATCATCATTGATTAATATATTATCCAATACTTCATCAGGCTTAAATAAACCTCCATTATAAGCAAAAATATTATGATACTTTCCTTTAAAACCTGTATTTAAATAACTAAAGTATTTTTGATACCTTGAATAAAGAGGTTTATACTCATCTAAATCCCTTAAATCATTCCATTGTTTTAATATATCACGAACAGAATTAGGAGGCAATAAATTTCTATCTTCTCCAAAAAGAATAAATAAAAATCTATCTAATAACTTTTGAGACTTTTTAAAAAGAAGTAGTTTATCATAACTTGGATTGAGTTCTATTAGGTTACTATATAATTCACGTTTAAAAAGGGAATAATCTTTATAAAGTTTTTTTGTAATAGTGTCCTCTTGACTTAAAGATTCTTCCTTAATCTTCTTAGGTATTGCGCTTTCTATACTTCGATAAGAAAGACAAAGAAATAATACCTTAAATTCCTGTTCAGTTAATGAAAAAAGATTGAATTCTATATGCTCAATTGCATTACCAATATAAAATCTTAGTTTCTCAAAGTTGGAAGTAATAACATAAACACACCCTTCTTGGTTATTCATGTACCCAAATGCTTGTTGTTCTACATTGGTTAAGTCTGTGGTATTTGTTCCTTTAAGTTCAATTACACCAATAATCTTTTCTCCAATAATTATTGCTCCATCTGCTTTTTTGCTCCCCTTTGCATTCTTTTTCTCTGTAGTAAGATTAAATCCTGCGTTGGGATTCAAAGTATATCCAAGAATATGAACAAATAAATCTCTAAAAAAACCTTCTTGATATTGCTCTTCTTTTGAGTTACGTATATTCTCCTGTATCTCCTTACTGTGAAAATGATTTTTAAATTTCTCCCAACCTAAAGTTAATGCTTCCTTATCCAAAGAACCAATATATTTATCTAAAATACTTTTTTGAAATAAGCCCATATATTTTCTATTCAATTAGTTTTCAAAGATAATAATTTATTATTAAACAAGGAAATGAAATTATGAAAAGAAATAAAAAATTTCAAAATAAACTAGTTTTTGAATTATCGTACCCATTTTTACCCCTTTCCTATCTCCTTATTCCATAAAAATAGATCCTTATTCTAGAAAAATAGAATAAGATTCTATTTTCGTAGAACCTTATTCTATTTTGGGGCTATTTTTTGCTCTAAAAATTGCTTTTTTGGGGGCAAAATTGATCATTTTTGGTCAAAATCGGTCATTTTTGGGCTGTTTTTTTGGTGCTTTTTTGATGGTTTTTTGCTTGTTTTTATCCATTTTCATTGTATTAAATTATGCCAATTCCTTTAAATATCTATTAAATAAGTGGGGGTAAGTGGAGGTAAGTGGAGGTAAATTGAGATTTTATAGGTCCTTTATGTTTTTTTTCTTATTCGATATATTTTTTACTTTTCAAAATAAAAAATATTGTAAGAATACTTTTAATTTGCATTTTTGCCCCACTTACCTCCACTTGTCCACTTATTATCTACCAAATTGATGATATTTTGTTCTTATTTTTTATTGTGATATTCTTAAGTATCGCCAATATTTCTAAATAATTATTAATCAAGTTAAGGTGGGTTAAGGTAGGTTAAGGTAGGTTAAGGCTAAATTTGATTTTATAGGTCTTATATGTTTTTTATTTTTCAATTTCAAAAATATTTTTTGTGTAATAATATTTTTATAGAGAAGATTTATTTCTATTTTTTACCCTAACCTACCTTAACCTGCATTAACCCTTAGTGATGAAAATGTGATTTATTTATGGGGATGATGGTTTCATTGTACGCTACTGAATATTTTTGAACATAAATTATCCTTGTTAATTTTTATCCCTAATAAAAAGAAAAATTCCTCTGAGAAAGTTTTGGATTTCTCAGAGGAATTAAAATTTTTCTTAGAGGAAAAAACTACTTCTTTTTGGTCTTTGGAGAGGAAAGAAGATTATTGTATAGTTTTTCGTTGTTTATTACCGACATGGCTTTTGTTAGGCCTTCATCTGTGTTTTTAATGGATTGGTAATAATAGCTTACTCCATAAAGGTTACGTGCTATTATTGCCTTTAGTGATGCCTCGATATATACGTCTGACTTTGCCATCATTTCTGACATTTTTTTGTCTTCTGCCTCTGCTTTTTCTATTAGTTCTTTTAATAATTCGGACTTTGATAGAAGATCATTTGCATAGGTCTTATATGATGTGTATTGTGCTAGTGTATCTTTTACTTGCTTTTGAAGAGCCTCCATAAGCATAATATTTACCCATTCTTTCTTTATCTCGTTACGCTCCACTCCTTCTTGTTTTGCATATACTTCAAAAGATGCCATTAATTTTAGGCTATCATATGATTTATCGAATGCCTCGAATGTTGGATATTTCTTTAAAAACTCTACTCTGTTCTCGTCTACCCATTTCATTGCAAAGTTATTGAATACACCCTTTGAACGAAGGTTTATTAAGTAGTCGGATGCTCTCGATGTATCTATTGGCACAAATATATCAGGCATAATACCTCCACCACCATATACTACTCTTCCATTAGCTGTTGAATACTTCAATGAATCAGGGAAAGATATTGAATCTTGTGTTATTAGTTCCTTGTGTTGGTAGCGTTTCATATAGTCATTAAAGTATGAATCTAAACCATCGTTCCATGGTTTTTGAATACAGCGACCACTTGGTGTGAAATAACGAGATGTTGTTAGTCTTATCTGTGAACCGTCAGGCAAGTTGAAAGGACGTTGAACTAATCCCTTTCCAAAACTTCTTCTTCCAACAACCACTCCTCTATCCCAGTCTTGAATTGCTCCAGAAAGGATTTCAGATGCCGATGCTGAGCCTTCGTCAATTAGTACTACTAATTTACCCTTCTCAAATATTCCTTTTGCCTCAGCCTTATATTCTTGTTTTGGGCTTGAAACTCCTTCTGTATATACTAATAATTTATCATCAGAAAGAAATTCATCGCAAAGTTTGAAAGCTACATCTAAGTATCCTCCACCATTTCCTCTTAGGTCAAATACTAAATCCTTCATTCCTTGCTTTTGCAAATCTTTCAAGGCATTTTGAACCTCTTCTAAAGAATTTTGTGCAAAACGGTCAAGACGAATATAACCTGTTGTCTTATCTAACATAAACCAAGTATCGACACTAACGATAGGAATTTTATCTCTTGTTATATTGAATACTATTGGTTCTTTTCTTCCTTTTCTTTCAATTGTGACAATAACCTTTGAACCTTTTTCTCCTCTAAGATGTTTAAAAACCCAATCATTTTTTATTGTGTCTCCTGTTGCAACAAAATCATCTACCTTGATAATCTTGTCACCAGCCATTACTCCAACTTTTTCGGAAGGACCGCCTCTAATAACATCCACTACATATATAGTATCCTTCATTATTTGAAAAGAAACTCCTATGCCATCGAAATTACCCTGAAGGGGTTCATTCATTTTTTGTACGTCATCCTTATTAATATAGACAGAATGAGGGTCAAGTTCTTTTAGCATATTCACTATCCCCTTTTCAACAATTTTCTTCATATCAGGCTTCTCTGCGTAGTAATTTCTTATCATATACAGAGTAAACGACATTTTATTTTCAGAGGCCTGAAGCTCTGTCTTATCAAGCTGTTGAGCAAAACTATTTGCTGAAATTAAAATTAATAATGTAAAAATAATTCTCTTCATAGCAATTTTTTTATATCTTTGTACGTTTTTTAACATAATGCAGGTTGCAAAAGTAATAAAAAAACTATAGAAAATGAGTATTTACGTTATCTTATTAATAATTGCGTTGGTTTTAAGCTTCGCTGGTCTTTGGAAAATTTTCGAGAAAGCAGGTGTAAAAGGTTGGTGGAGTATTATTTCGCCAGTTAACGGATGGTTTGGAGCAAAGATTATTGGAAAAAGTTATTGGTGGTTTATTTACTACCTAATTCCTTTTGTCAACATATTTGTTATGATGTTGATGATAATTGAAATAATGAAATGCTTCAAGAAAAATGGCATTTGGATTCAACTTGCAGGAGTATTATTCCCTTTTGTTATTCTTCCTTGGTTAGGATTTTCTAAAAAAGAAACTTACACACACCCATCAGAACTTCCTGCGGTTAAAAAATCGGCTACAAGGGAATGGGTTGATGCTATATTATTTGCTGTAATTGCTGCCTCAATAATAAGAATGTTCTTCTTTGAAGCATACACTATACCTACTTCATCTATGGAGAAATCTCTTCTTGTTGGAGATTTCCTATTTGTTAGTAAGGTTGCATATGGTCCTAGAGTGCCAAATACACCTATTGCATTCCCACTTGTTCATCATACAATTCCAATTATAAATACTAAATCTTATTTGGATTGGTTGAAGTTGGATTATTATCGTTTCCCTGGATTTAGTAAGGTAGAAAGAGGTGATGCTGTTGTATTTAATTTCCCTGACGGTGACACATTATCTACAACCTATCAAAGTGCTGATAGTTATTATTCTCTTGTAAGAAAATATGGAAGAGAAAGAGTTTGGAATTCTCCTCAAGAATTTGGAGACATTATTACTCGTCCTGTAGATAAAAGAGAAAACTTTATAAAAAGATGTATAGGTCTTCCTGGAGAGAAATTATCAATAATAGACCAAGTTGTTTATATTAATGGTAAGGCTATTGAGACTCCAGAGAACTACCAGGTAACATATAAGATTGTCACTGAAAATGGTAGTACATTAAATGAAAATGAACTATTAAATATTGGTGTTTCTAAAGAGGATATGGAGTGGATGTATCTTTCGCACTATATCAATCTAACTAAGACTCAAATTGAAGGACTTTCAAATACTCCTTATGTTGTTAATGTAACACCAATAAAGAAGGATAATCTAACTTATACATCTATTGTTGAATCTACATTCAAAATACCTTGTAAGGTAATATTCCACCCTGAAATTTCAGATAAGGCTAGTGTATTAAAAATGTTTGGAGTAGATGATAAAGAAATTAGTACTCTTAGCAACTATCCTACACTTCCTCTGTCTAGTGAACTTGTAGCTAAGATAAAAAGATTCCCTTTTGTAACCTCAATTACTCCTGTAATCACAATGAGGGGTTATAAAGAAAAGCAGTTATTCCCTTATGTAGAGAACTTAAATTGGAACGTTGATAATTATGGTCCAATCTTAATACCTAAGAAAGGATTGACAATTGATTTAAACTCAAATAATCTTGCATATTACAAACGTGCAATTACTGCTTTTGAAAAAAATACTTTAGAAGAAAGAAACGGTAAATATTATATTAACGGTAAAGAGACTAAGAGCTATACCTTTAAAATGGACTACTATTGGATGATGGGTGATAATAGACATAACTCAGCAGATAGTAGGTTCTGGGGCTTTGTACCTGAGGATCATGTTGTAGGAAAGGCATCATTTGTATGGTTAAGTCTAAACAAGGATTTAGGAGGTTTAAAAAGAATTAGATGGGATAAATTATTTAGAATCATAAAATAATTTTAAACCGTTTTGAACTTTTATACAAATTATTTGTCTTAATAGTAGTATAATTAGAAATAGAAATAGAAATAGAAATAAATTAAAAATAAATTATTAACTTAATACTTAAGGAAAATGTCAACAATTAAAATTTTATTGGCTGAGGATGATTTAAATCTTGGACCAATTTTGAAAGCTTATTTAGAGCAAAAAGGTTTCCCAACAAAATTAGCAACAGATGGTGAAATGGCTGTTAACATGTATCGTACTGATGAATTTGATTTTATTATCTTAGACGTTATGATGCCTGTTCTTGATGGTTATGCTGCTGCAAAAGAAATTAGAAAATTCAACGAAAAAATTCCAATTCTTTTCCTTTCTGCTAAAAATCAAGAAGCTGATAAGATTAAAGGATTTGAGGTAGGTGCTGATGATTATATCACTAAACCTTTCTCAATGGAAGAATTATTACTTCGTATCCAAGCTATCACAAGACGTACTCACGAAGAAAGACCAGAAGATAATATATTCTCTATCGGACAATACTACACTTTTGACTATAACAAACAATTAATTACTTTCAGTGGAAACGATAATTTCCCATATGAAGAAATTAAACTTACAAGCAAAGAAAGCGAATTATTAAGAGTTTTCACTTTGAATTCAAACCAAATAGTAGACAGAGGAATTGTTCTTCAAAAGATTTGGAAAAACGACACATACTTCAACGCAAGAAGCATGGACGTTTATATCACAAAACTTAGAAAATACTTAAAGAAAGATCCTGCTGTTGAAATCGCTAACCAACACGGTGTAGGTTTCAAACTTTGTTTCCCAAAAAACTTATAGTAGTTTAGGAAATTAATATTCTATTAAAGGCTATTTCTCTTTGAAATGGCCTTTATTTTTAATTCAAAACTGAGAATATTATGGTAGTAGATTCAATGGATTATTATGATATTTACAATTACTTTAGAAAAGTAGAGACAAAAATAATTGATCGTAGATATGGCTGGATTAAGAAATATAAAAATCAGCTTTTAAATTCTCAAAAAGGCGAAAAGATATTTCTCCCTCATTTTCAATATGAGAACAATTTATATATATTACCATATGGATTCCAGAGTAACAAACATACTGCGACATTTGATTTAATTTTCATTTTTCTTTACAAAAAAGCTTGGCATGCTTTTAAATTTGTTAAATATATAAATAATCATACTGATGCTCAAATACAAAATGGAATTATAATATATATTCCTCATCTATTTTCGAGATATAGACAAAGGTGTAAGGTAGAGAAAACTGGAGTAGAGTTGATTATTGATTTTTTAAAAACTGAGAAGGATACAGATAAGGCAAGTTCTGAATATTCATTTAGGAAAAAAAAGTATAGATACACTTATACAGAAAAGGGTATAATAATATGTGATCAATATCCATCAATAGACTTCAAACCTGCATTATGTATATATAAGACTTTTGTTTCTAGCGAATTACTTAGAAGAGCTCAAGAAAGAATTCATTCAAATCTAAAATTATCATCTAAAATAATGTCTACACTCAATCTGAATGATATTGAAAATGAAAATAATACATATCGCGAAATTGAAGAGACTGTAATAATTTTAGAGGACGATGATTCCGATCCATCAATTCTTAAACCACAGAATTACGATATTGAATCGGCTCTCAATATACTAAAAAAAGATATAGAACAATATTTACAGAAATAATTAAGGGGCTAATTATTTTTAACCCCTTAATATATTTACATTTTTGCAAACTCTTCGTAGAAAGATGGAATTGTTTCTATTCCTTTAAAGAATTGATGTAAAGGATAGTTTTCATTTGGAGAATGTATTGCATCCGTTCCCAAACCAAATCCCATTAGTATTGATTTTATTCCAAGTATTCTTTCGAAACCTGCAATAATTGGAATTGAACCACCAGAACGTGTTGGAACTGGACGTTTTCCGTATGTCTTTTCGTATGCTTTATCTGCCGCAATATATGCTGGCATATCAATAGGAGAAACGTAAGCATAACCTCCGTGTAGTGGTGTTACCTCTACCTTTACAGATTTAGGTGCAAGGCTTTCAAAATATTTACAGAAACGTTCTGTAATTACTTCGAAATCTTGGTCAGGTACCAAACGGAAAGATATCTTTGCATGAGCTGTTGAAGGAATAACAGTCTTTGCTCCTTCTCCAGTATAACCTCCCCAAATACCACAAACATCTAAACATGGGCGAATTCCTACTCTTTCTATTGTAGAATATCCTTTTTCGCCATGAAGTTCCACTATATCAAGTTCTTTTTTGTAATTTTCCTCATCAAATGGTGCTTGAGCCATCAATTCTCTTTCCTCTTGAGAAACAACAACTACTTCCTTGTAAAAGTCAGGAACAGTTACATGATTATTTTCATCTGCCAATTTAGATATCATTTGACAAAGGATATTAATTGGGTTAGCAACAGCTCCACCATAAAGACCAGAATGTAGATCTCTACATGGACCAGTAACCTTCACTTCAACATATCCTAATCCTCTTAAGCCTGTTGTTATTGAAGGTACATCTTCAGCAATCATACCTGTATCTGATACTAGTATTATGTCAGCCTTTAATAGTTCTTTATTATCTTCACAGAATTTATATAATGATGGTGAACCAATTTCTTCTTCTCCTTCTAACATAAACTTAACATTACAAGGCAGTTGATTAGTCTTAACCATATATTCAAATGCTTTTGCATGCATAAAGGCTTGTCCCTTATCATCGTCAGCACCTCTTGCCCAAATCTTACCATCTCTAATTTCTGGTTCGAAAGGTTGAGATTTCCATAAATCAATTGGATCAACAGGCATTACATCATAATGGCCATAAATCATAACTGTTTTTAAAGAAGGGTCTATAATCTTTTCTGCGTAAACAACAGAATTACCTCCTGTTGGCATAATCTCACATTTATCTGCTCCAGCTTGGAGTATTAATTGTTTCCAATATTCAGCACATCTTACCATATCTGGTTTATGAGCCTCAATGGATGAAATTGATGGGATACGTATTAATCCAAACAATTCATCCAAAAACCTATCTTTGTTATCTTGGATATAATTTTTTATAGTTTCCATTTTTTTGTTTTATTTATTTTTTAGTATTTAGCTTTTATTTTATCTATTCCGTTTCAGAATCATCACCTTCTTCATAATACTCTGGTAATACCAAATCGTCGTTTGAAATAACGGGGAAATTAATATAATCACGAATAAGAGTGGCTGAAGAATAGGCTCCTTTTATCTTATTAAAGAAAGAGAATGCATCTAATTTTGTAAGATAATCTCCACATTTAACTGTGAAATTAGGTTCATCAAAGAAAACATAAGACCTAACATTTGGAAAATTACTAATTAATTCATCTCTTAAATCAAAGGCCTTTTGTTTAGATCCTGCTCCAGTGAAAACGCCCACCCTAATCCTATAACCAGGAACGGTACGAGCTATTTCGTTGTAAGTGATATGCTGTTCAATAATAGTTTGTAATCTTCCATCTGCGATTACCTCTATTTGAGCATCAACCTTACAAACTCCTATAAAGAATATAGAAAGTAATAATAATATCTTTTTCATTTAAAAATTATCTTGCTGCTCCGTGCAATTGAATTGTAGGGACAGTTAATACTGGAAATGGAGAAAGATTAAGCATTTGTTGAGCATAAGTGCCTAAGAAGAAAAAGTTTGAAATAGTTTTTTCTTGCTCAGTCATAATAATAATAACATCGGCCTTAATCTTCTTTGCATAATCAATTGTAGAGAGGGTTACATTTTCCGAATCCACATACTCTGTAGTATAAGGCATTTTATGTTCTTTCAAGAATGATTCAACACTCTTAACATAACCTATAACCTCTTCTCTAACTGTTTTAACATGAGTTGTTTGAACTCCCAATACACAAATTGTTGATTGAGGAAACATCTTTGCAAACTCAATAGTCCAAGGCACCTTTTGACGAGTATCTCTTGATGAATCAATTGGGAGAACTATTCTTTCCAAAGGCTTATCAAAATCAAATGTTTCTCTAACTGTTAGAACAGGGAAATTAATTTCGGCAGATATTTTATATGCATTTTGACCTGCATACTTTTCATCGAATCCTCCGTCTCCATGCGCCCCAATAACTATTAAATCTGGGTTTTCTTTCTTTGCAAGTAGAGATAAAGCTTGATATACTCTTCCTTCACAAATAGTATAAGAAAAATCCTTACCATTTAATTTGGGAGTGTATTCTTTTACAATCTTATTCAATGCTTTTTCTGCATCCTCTCTTTCTATATCCTTTGTTTGAACCCAAGCTAATAAAATATCGGCTCCTGTTCTGTTTGCAACGTCTATCGCAAGACGTAAGGCTGTTAATGAAGCGTTAGAAAAATCTATTCCAACTATTATTTCTGACATCATAATACAAATATGTTTTTATTTATATAACAAATTATATTAGTTTATAGTTTAATATTAGTAATTTTGCAGTGAATATTTTTTATATTCAAGGAATAAAACAGATATTCTTGGCAAATGTAAACAATAAATTTATTAAAGCCAAATATTTGCTAAAATATAATTTATGAATGAAAATTTAGATCCTAATTCTTCTCGCTTAACTAACAAAGAAAAAGACTTTGAGAGAGCTCTACGCCCTAGCGAGTTTGATAGTTTTGCTGGTCAACCCCAAATAATTGAGAATCTTAAGATCTTTGTTCAGGCTGCAAAAGAAAGAGAAGAAAGCCTTGACCATGTTTTACTTCATGGACCTCCTGGACTTGGCAAAACAACACTATCTCATATTATCTCAAATGAGTTGGGAGTAAATCTAAAACTCACCTCTGGTCCTGTTCTTGACAAACCTGGAGAACTTGCAGGAATACTTACAAATCTAGATGAAAACGACGTATTATTTATTGACGAAATACATCGCCTTAGTCCTGTTGTTGAAGAATATCTTTATTCTGCAATGGAAGATTATAAGATAGATATTCTTATTGAGTCTGGTCCCAATGCAAGAAGTGTTCAAATTGCATTAAATCCATTCACACTTATTGGTGCAACAACACGCTCTGGATTATTAACTGCACCTCTTCGTTCTCGTTTTGGGATAACTTGTCGCCTTCAATATTATAATCACGAAACACTAAAGAGTATAGTTGAAAGATCGGCTTCTATTCTTGATACACCAATAAATGAAGATGCATCTTTCGAAATTGCAAGAAGGAGTCGTGGTACTCCTCGTATTGCAAACCTACTCTTAAGAAGAGTAAGAGATTTTGCACAAATAAAGGGAGATGGAAAAATAACTATTGATATTGCACAAATGGCCTTAAAGGCTTTGAATGTAGATAAAAATGGTTTGGACGAAATGGATAATAGAATATTAAGTGCAATTATCGATAAATTTAAAGGTGGGCCTGTTGGAATAACAACGATTGCAACAGCAGTTGGAGAAGACGCTGGAACTATTGAAGAGGTATATGAACCATTCCTTATTCAAGAAGGATTCCTTATGCGCACTTCAAGAGGAAGAGAAGCAACTCCACTTGCATATCAACACCTTGGCAAAAAATATTTCAAACAAGGTATGGCAGAACTATTTGGAGAATAATTCATATCTTTGCCACCCATTTTAAAATAAACAAATAAACAATTATATATTATGAGCATACATCAAATAAGTGCTGAAAAACTTACATTAAAACAAGTAGCAAAAATATTAAATAGCGATACAAAGCTCGAGTTATCCGAAGATGCAAAGAATCGTGTTGTTAAGTGTAGAGAATACCTTGACAAGAAAATGGAAAATCAAAAAGAACCAATTTACGGAATAACTACTGGATTCGGTTCACTATGTAATATATCTGTTTCGAGAGAACAATTATCTCAATTACAAAAGAACCTAGTAATGAGCCACGCATGTGGAATGGGCGAAGAAGTACCTTGCGAAATAGTAAAGATAATGCTTTTAACTAAGATACAATCTCTTTCTTATGGTAACTCTGGTGTTCAACTTGTTACAATAAATCGTTTAATAGATTTCTATAACGAAGGAGTTTACCCTGTTGTTTACCAACAAGGCTCTCTTGGAGCTTCTGGAGACTTAGCTCCACTTGCACATATGTGTCTTCCTCTATTAAATCTTGGAGAAGTATATTATAAAGGTGAAAAGATGCCTGCTTCCAAGGTTAATGAAAAGTTTGGATGGAGCGCAATTGAGCTTCAATCAAAAGAAGGATTAGCCCTCTTGAATGGTACTCAATTTATGGTTTCTTATTCTGTTTGGTCTGTTCTTAAAGCAAACAAACTTTCTGACCTTGCTGATATGATTATGACAGTATCTTTAGAAGGATATGATGGAAGACCAGAACCTTTTACCGATGCAGTTCATCAAGTTAGACCTCATGCTGGGCAAATTGAAACAGCTAGAAGATTAAGAGAATTACTAGATGGTAGCGAAATAATTAAACAATATAAGGCTCATGTTCAAGACCCATATTCTTTCCGTTGTGTGCCTCAAGTTCATGGTGCTTCAAAGGATGCAATTAATTGGGTTGCATCAGTTGTTACAACAGAGATAAACTCTGCAACAGATAATCCAACAGTTTTTCCTGATTTAGACATGGTGATTTCTGCTGGTAATTTCCACGGACAACCTTTGGCTATTAACCTAGACTTTTTAGCAATTGCCGTTGCTGAGCTTGGTTCAATTTCTGAAAGAAGAACATATCAATTAATTGCAGGCAAGAGAGATCTACCTTCATTCCTTGTTGCAAACCCAGGATTGAATTCAGGTTTTATGATTCCTCAATATACTCAAGCATCTATTGTTTCTCAATCAAAACAATTATGTACTCCTGCTTCTGTTGACACAATAGATTCATCACAAGGACAAGAAGACCATGTTTCTTTTGGTTCAAATGCTGCTACAAAGCTTTATCGTGTAATAAATAACACAGAAAGAGTTCTTGCAATTGAGTTATTCAATGCTGCTCAAGCCTTTGACTTTAGAAAAGAAAAGACTGGTTTAAAATCTTCTCCAATTATTGAGAAATTCGTTCAAGATTTTAGAAAGGATGTAAACTTCGTGGGTGATGATGAGATTATGTTCACTCTTATGCATAAATCCGTAGACTTTTTACAAAAATATAATATCGAGTTATAATTGTTTTTACCCATAACAAAAAAAGAGATTGATCAAAGAGGATGGGACTACGTAGATGTTATCATTGTTAGTGGTGATGCCTATGTTGACCATCCTGGTTTTGGTCACGCTGTTATTGCAAGAACATTAGAGGCGCAAGGTTATCGTGTTGCAATTCTTGCTCAGCCAAATTGGCGTGATGACCTTAGAGACTTCAAGAAACTAGGCAAGCCAAGACTGTTCTTTGGAATTAGTTCTGGTTGCATGGATTCAATGGTCAATCATTATACTGCCTCCAAGCGTCTTCGCTCCGACGATGCATATACTCCAGGGGCTGAGGCTGGCTTTCGTCCCGACTATGCAACAACAATTTATTCACAAATTCTTAAAGAGATTTATCCCGATACTCCAGTAATTATTGGAGGTATTGAGGCTAGCATGAGAAGGAATGTCCATTATGATTATTGGTCAGAAAGTCTAAAACCCTCAATTCTTATAGATAGCAAGGCAGATATGCTTGTCTATGGAATGGGTGAAAGAACAATTGTCGAAATAGCAAATAGACTAAATAATGGAGAGAGTATTTCCGAAATAAACGATATTTACCAGACTGGTTTTATTTCAAAAACCAAAGAAATAAAAGGCCCGCTTGAAAATATCCCAACAATCGAGCTTCCTTCCTTTGAGGAATGTCTTGAAGATAAGTTCAACCAAGCAAGGTCAATTAAGATTATTGAGAACACTTCCAATAAGATTATCGGAGAAAGGCTTATACAAAAGCACTCAGAGAAATATGTTATCATCAATCCTTTTGACCCAAATTTCTCTACAAAAGATTTAGACAATAGCTACGAGTTACCCTACGAGAGAGCTCCTCATCCAAAATATATTAAGCGTGGAGCTATTCCTGCCTTTGAGATGATTAAACATTCTGTAAATATTCATAGAGGTTGTTTTGGAGGCTGTGCCTTCTGCACAATCGTTGCTCATCAAGGGAAACAGATTATCTCAAGAACAGAGGGCTCAATATTAAAAGAAGTAGAGATTATCTCAAAGATGAATGACTTCAAGGGGTATCTTTCCGACCTTGGTGGTCCTTCTGCAAATATGTATAAGATGCAGGGTAAAGATCTTTCTTTATGTCAGAAATGTTCAAAGGCTTCGTGTATTTATCCAGTAATTTGTCCAAACCTTAACTATAATCATAAACCTCTACTCGATTTATATTCAAAGGTTCGCTCTCTTCCCTATATTAAGAAGGCTTTTATTGGCAGTGGTGTTAGATACGATATGTTTATCCCTTCACTTCTTAGCAAGGATAAGAAGGATAATAATCATTGCAAGGAATATTTTGAAACTCTTTTTGAGCATCATGTTAGTGGAAGACTAAAGGTTGCGCCAGAGCATACCGAAGATTCTGTACTTAAGCAGATGCGTAAGCCTTCATTCTCACAATTCGTTGAATTAAAGAAGTGGTTTGATTCTCTTAATAAGAAATATAATCTAAAGCAGCAGCTAATACCTTATTTTATCTCCTCACACCCTTCTTGCACAACAAAGGATATGCAGCTTCTTGCGCAAAAGACAAAGGAATTAGGCTACCGCCTAGAGCAGGTTCAAGACTTCACCCCTACTCCAATGACCATTGCAACCGAAACCTATTACACAGGCTACGATATAATATCCCTAAACCCAAAAGCCAAGAACTCCGAAGCAAAAAAGATATACTCAGCCAAAACCAAAGAAGACAAACAAAAACAAAACGCCGCCTTCTTCTGGTGGAAAAAATAAAAGTTATGGGATACTTAATGAGGCAATAAATTTACTTCCTTTGCCTACTTCACTTTCAACCCTAATTGTGCCTCCATGTGCTTCAATAAAAT
The DNA here is from genome assembly GCA_017860275.1 of Bacteroidota bacterium. Taxonomy (GTDB): domain Bacteria; phylum Bacteroidota; class Bacteroidia; order Bacteroidales; family P3; genus UBA10566. The sequence goes on along the minus strand of JAFNAQ010000006.1, from coordinate 60,776 downwards.
CTTTAGAAATTGCAAGTCCTAGCCCACTACCTTTTACCTTTGTTCCTGGAACACGGAAATATCTATCAAAGATACTCTGATGATACCTTGAATCAATCCCTTTTCCAAAGTCCTGAATATATATTTCTATATTTTTGTCAACTTGTCGGGCTCCAACAATTATTCGTGCATTTTCGTTGGAATAATGTATTGCATTTGATAATAGGTTCGTTACCACCCATGCTATTTTTTCGCTATCAACAAATAATTTTGGTAATTTGTCTGGATATTCTATTTCTATATTACATCCAAATTTATCTGCCAACACTCTTGTGGCATTTACAGCATAATTTATTAATTCTATTGGTTTTGTTACCTTAGGATTTAATTGAAGTTTACCCGTTTCAACCTGAGTCATCTTTAATAATTCTCCAATTATTATCAATAATCTATCACTATTTTCACGAATACTTTTAGATAATGACAATTGTTCTTCATTCATTTCTCCTATTCTTTTATCTTCAAGTAATTTTAGACTCATCATTATTGCAGAAACAGGAGTCTTTAATTCGTGTGAAATAATTGAAATAAAATTTGTTTTAGCATTATCTAATTCCTTGTATTTGGTAATATTTGATAAAAGGATTACTGTCCCTGTATTATTAGTTGTTGTTACATATCGTACTTGGAAATAGCTTTCCTTATTATTTGAATATATTTTTAAAGGTTCATCTTTTACTAAATCTGAATCCAATTCTCTAATAAGTCTACGAAATAAATCATTCTTTAAACTAATATCTAAAGCTGACTGATTTATTATTTTATCATAATCAATATTTAAAATTTTTATAGCTTCATTATTTACGAATAAGACATTTTTTTGATTATCTAAACAAATTATTGGTTCATCTATTGAGTTAATTATTAATTCCAAATAAAGTTTTGTCGCTATTATTTTTGTGAGGCTACTTTCTTTGAATGTCGCTATTTGTTCTGCCATACTATTAAATGAAATAGCAACTTCTCCAAATTCTGAATCTTTATCAAAATTTAATCGACTATCGTAATTTTGATTTGATACACTTATTATCCCCTCTGTAAGTTCTTTTATTGGACGAGTAAATGACTTTGGAAAGCGGACAAGCATAACCATTGCCACAATAGCACTAAATACGGATAAAACAACTATCCATAACATTGCTGAATTAGCCGTGGTCTTTGCGACCTCTGCCTTGCGTGATATTGAAGATATATTTATTAGAATAATTGTATTTATAGACTTATTAAGAAGAACAAAATTAGTCTGGTCGGGATTTTTCTTATATAAATTATACTGATTAACTAAACTCTCTGTAACTTGTTTTTCATAAGGTTCTGTAATATTATCTTCTTGTAATTTCATACTTTTTTCAAAGGCTAAAATAGAATTACTATCTTGCAAATAATTATTTAATGCATCTTGCATTTGTTGTGCATATTTTACAGAATTATAATTATCAACTAAAATATTTTCCGTATCCTGCTTCATCTTTATAATGTATGATACTGAAAATAATCCGAGTAAGATTATTACCACAAAAAGGGAACCAATTGAATATGTTAGTTTGTTTTTTATTTTCATTACTTTTATGATAAAATTATAAGGTCAATATTTGATTTTGCTAATGAATTAAAAAGATACCTGTATCTAAAGGCTGATACTATTAGATTCCAAACCTTTATTTCTGGTTTTCCTATACATACCGTACTTATCTGTCTTGTTTTACATACTTCTATAATTCCAGTAATAACATCAGGAGCATCAATCTGAATAATATCTCCTCCTAATTCTGTTGCCAGTTTAAAATGATTTATCAAATAACGTTGAGATGCAAGACTAATTTTATCAGAACTCTCTCTAGGTGTTTTTACATAAAGAACAGAAAATGTCGAATTGTAATGTGTTGAAAGTCTTGCTGTCTTACGAATTATCCTTTTAGGGCTTTTAGGTTTGCTACTTATACATGCAAGGAATCTTTCATGGCGCAGACCAATACTATGAGGAATTTCTATTTCAATTTTCTTTTCAACCCTTAATGCAACCTCCTTTAATGCCAATTCTCTAAGTTGAAGAATATTTTCAGACTTAAAAAAGTTTGATAGGGCTAAATCTATTTTATCAGCTTGATATATCTTTCCACTTTTTAATCGAGATATTAATTCATCTGCTGTAAGGTCAATATTGACTACTTCATCTGCCATAACCAATACGCTATCTGGTATTCGCTCAGCAACCTCAATTCCAGTAATACTCTCTACTTCTTGATTTAAGCTTTCAATATGTTGGATATTTATTGCACTAATTACATTTATTCCTGCGTCAAGAATATCTTGAACATCCTGCCATCGTTTTTCATTTTTACTTCCACTAACATTTGTATGAGCAAGTTCGTCAACAATAATAATTTCTGGTCTTATCCTTAATATGGTCTCCAAATCCATTTCCTCCAATTCTTTCCCTTTATAATAAATCTTTTGACGTGGAATTATTGTAAGACCTTCAGTTAGCTTTTCTGTTTCAATTCTATTATGTGTTTCTATATAACCTATTTGAATATCTACACCATTTTCGGATAGTTGATGAGCCTCTTGCAACATTCTATATGTTTTTCCCACACCTGCAACCATTCCAATATATACTTTAAATTTTCCTCTTCTAGACTTTCTGATTAAATCTAAAAAGTGCTGAACATTAGGTTGATATTCTTCCATTATTACATTATTTATTTAATTTGCTATCCATTGCTATATTAAGCTTTAAGACATTGATTACTGAAATACCAATTATTGGAGTTTCAATCACTGAGTCTATGATATTCTTAATTTCATCAGGTTTTACTTTTCTTGCTTTAGCAACTCGTATTACTTGCAAATAAGCAGATTCTATTGTTATATGAGGGTCTAATCCACTACCACTTGCAGTCACCATTTCTGATGGAACTTCAGATTTTTTAAGGTAAGGGTGATGGATAAGAAAGCTGTCAATTCTTGATGAAACATCTCTTAGATAGTTAGGATTTGTCACCCCTTTATTACTCCCTCCTGAACCACTACCATTATAATTTACGGCAGAAGGACGAGACCAAAAATACTTTTCTGAACTAAAGTTCTGTCCAATATTCTCTACTCCTACTATCTTATTATTTGCTTTGATAGTATTTACCTTACCAAAATTAGGAGTTGATAATCCTGCAAATAACCAAAGTACTAATACATATGCAAGTAATAGTGTTATACAGAACAGAATCGTTATTTTTATTGATATTATTAAATTTTTCATGATTATTAAAGTATTGTGGCAATTGCCATATCTATTAATTTTATACCTATAAATGGAACTATTGCTCCCCCTAAACCATAGATAAATAGGTTTCTACGTAATATTGCAGATGCTCCTATTGGTTTATATTGAACACCCTTTAATGCAAGAGGGATAAGTGCAGGAATAATTAATGCATTAAATATAACTGCCGAAAGAATTGCTGACTCAGGTGAACTTAAATTCATAACATTCAATGCTTTTAATGCTGGTATTGAACTCATAAAAAGTGCAGGAACAATTGCAAAATACTTAGCAACGTCATTGGCTATACTGAAAGTTGTCAACGTACCTCTTGTCATTAGCAATTGTTTTCCTATCTCTACAATTTCAATAAGTTTGGTCGGGTCATTATCCAAATCAACCATATTTCCGGCTTCTTTTGCTGCTTGAGTACCACTATTCATTGCAACTCCAACATCTGCCTGAGCTAAAGCAGGAGCATCATTTGTCCCATCCCCCATCATAGCAACCAATTTCCCGTTACTTTGTTCATTGCGAATATATTCCATTTTATCTTCTGGTTTTGCTTCGGCAATAAAATCATCAACACCAGCCTTATTTGCAATATATTGAGCTGTTAGGGCATTATCTCCTGTAACCATAACTGTTTTAACCCCCATTTTTCTAAGTCTTTCAAAGCGATCTTGAATCCCAGGTTTTATTATATCTTGCAATTCTATTACACCCATAACATCGTTATCCATTGCTAATACAAGAGGAGTTCCTCCATTTTCTGCTATTTTGTGTGAAATCTCCCTTGCATAATTTGGAAAAACTTTATTATTAGATTCTATGATTTGGCATATTGCTTCCATTGCTCCTTTGACTATGGTTACTCCATTTCTTAATTCTACACCTGAACACTTAGTCTGTGCTGAAAACTCAATCCATTTACACCCTATCAAAGCACTCTGATCGGCAATGAATCCCTGATTTCTACCCAATTCAACAATAGATTTTCCTTCTGGAGTTTGGTCTGAAATTGAAGCGAGTATGCAAGCATCAATAAATTCATTTAGATTATTGGAATTAATAGCATAGAAATTTGTAGCCTTTCTATTTCCAATAGTAATAGTTCCTGTTTTATCCAATAATAATGTATCTATATCGCCTGCTGTTTCAACTGCTTTGCCCGACTTTGTAATAACATTTGCTCTAAGTGCCCTATCCATACCAGCAATACCTATAGCAGATAATAGTCCACCTATAGTTGTTGGAATTAAACATACGAACAAAGAGACAAGCGAAGCAATGGTAATCGTAGTTCCTGTATAATCAGCAAAAGGCTTTAATGTAACGCAAACAATAACAAATACTAGAGTAAATCCTGAAAGCAAAATAGTTAATGCAATCTCATTTGGACTCTTTTGACGAGATGCACCTTCAACAAGTGCAATCATCTTATCTAAGAAACTCTCTCCTGGTTGAGCTGTAACCCTAACTATTATATGATCTGAGAGTACTTTTGTACCTCCTGTAACTGAAGTTTTATCTCCTCCTGCCTCTCTGATTACTGGTGCTGATTCCCCTGTAATTGCACTTTCATCTATTGATGCAATTCCTTCAACAATCTCTCCATCTGAAGGGATAATATCACCTATGCTACATTCAAATATATCTCCCTTCTTCAATAAAGAGCTACTAATATTTATAATTTTCCCATCAACTATTTTTTTTGCTGGAGTTTCCTCACGCGTCTTACGTAAACTTTCAGCTTGAGCCTTTCCACGAGCCTCTGCAATTGCTTCTGCAAAATTTGCAAACAAAATGGTAATAAGCAGGATACTAAATACTAAAAAATTATATACAAAAGAACCTTGATTCTTATACCCAAAAAGGACTAAAATTGAAATAATAAACATGATACTTGTCGAAATAAGTACCGTAAACATTATTGGGTTACGAGCCATTGTTTTTGGATTGAGCTTAACTAATGACTCTTTTAAACAAAATTTTAGTTGATCGGGAGTGATAAAATGATTTTCCTTTTTCATATTGAATTATAAATTTAAATACTCAGCAATAGGACCTAATGTAAGTGCAGGAAAGAACGCCAATGCCGCTATAATAATAATAACTACAAATGTCATTAATGCAAATGTTGATGTATCTGTTTTCAGAGTACCTGCACTTTCGGGAATATATTTTTTTGATGCTAATAAACCAACTATAGCTATTTGCCCAATAATCGGGAGGTATCTACTAATAATCAACACTATCCCTGTTGATATATTCCAAAAATTAGTATTATCACCCAGTCCTTCAAAACCCGAACCATTATTGGCAGAAGAAGAAGTAAACTCATAAAACATTTCACTAAGTCCATGAAAAGATGGATTTGCCAACCACGCCGATGCAAGTTGCGGGTCAGAAACAGCTAAATAACTTGCAATTGCAGTTCCACATAATATCAAGAAAGGATGAAGTAGTGTAATAATGATGGCTATCTTCATTTCTTTTGCTTCAATTTTCTTTCCTAGAAATTCAGGGGTTCGTCCTACCATGAGTCCACTGAGAAAAACTGCAATAATGATGAAAATATAGTAATTCATAAACCCAACACCAACTCCTCCAAACCAACAATTCACTTGCATATTTAAGATAGCAAGCATTCCTGATAAAGGAGTTAAACTATCGTGCATTCCATTTACAGAACCATTAGATGTTACAGTTGTTGACATAGCCCAAAGAGCGGTTGCTCCTGCTCCTATCCTTATTTCCTTTCCCTCCATACTACCCGAATGTTGAGAAATCCCCATCTCTTCAATTTTCGGATTACCCCTCATTTCTTGCCCTACTGCAATAGAAACAGAAGAAAGATAAGGCAATAGCATTACCAGAAATATGCCCAAGGCAAACCTATGTTTTTTAATATAAAAACCTAAAGTCCAAATAAATGCCATTGGTAGAAGCATAATTGCAATACCTTCTATCATATTTGTAAAATAAGAAGGATTCTCAAGTGGATGAGCTGAGTTTGCACCATAAAATCCACCACCATTTGTTCCTAACTGTTTAATTGCAACCACGGCTGCAACAGGTCCTTGTGAAATAGTTTGCTCTTGACCTTCTAATGTAGTTAGAGTTTGCTTTCCTTCAAAACTCATAGGAACACCTCCAATAATAATCAAAAACCCAACTATTAAAGATAATGGAAGTAAAATTCTAGTTACACTCTTAATAAGATAAACCCAGAAATTACCAAGATTATGTGTAGTTTTTGCTGACATCCCTTTTAACATTGCAGCAAAAGCGGACATACCTGTCGCAGCAGTAATAAACTGGAAAAGCATAATAACAAATAATTGAGTAAAATAAGTCAATCCACTTTCTCCACTATAGTGTTGCAGATTACAATTAACCATAAAACTAATTGAAGTATTAAAAGCCTGAGATATGCTTTGGCTAGGATTTCCATCAGGATTCAGAGGCAAAACACCTTGTGCTACAAGCAAAATTATACCCCAAAAAAACCAAACAAAATTAACGGTCAATAGAGTAATTAAAAAAATCTTCCAATTCATTTTCTCCTTGGGGTCAATTCTACATATGCGATAAAACATATTTTCTATTGGAGAAAGAAAATCAAGAAATGTTTTCTCCCCCTTATATACCTTAGATATATAATAACCTAGTGGATAGCTTAACATAATGGTTAACCCTATCTGTAGTAAAAGTCCAATAATTTCTGTTTTCATCTCGATTAAAATTTTTCTGGTTTAATAAGAACATAAACCAAATAGCCAAATACAGCTATACTTAAAATAAATAGTGCAGTAAACATAATTTTAAATTTTTTCAAACCATTTAATACTGGCATATAGGATGCCAAAACAAGCAATACCCAATACAATAAGCGTTGCAAATAATATTATATCATTCATTTGTATATTTTTTATCCTATTATGTAAAATCTATGCCACTATATTCAAATTACTGTTCTAATGCTATTTACATTTTTAGATAAAAAAATAACCCTTCCAAAATGAAAGGGTTATTTGTCGTTTTGATATAGTTTACTAAATATTTATTCCGTATATTTCTAATTTTCTATATAATGTAGTTAATCCTATCTTCAAAAGTCTTGATGCCTCTGTTTTATTTCCTGAGGTAAAAGCCAAGACCTTACATATATGCTGTTTCTCAATATTTGCAAGCTCCATAGAATTTATATCTCCATCCTTTGCCATTTGTATTTCCAAAGGTAAATCAGTTGATTTTAGTATATTATCAGAACAAAGAATAAGACACCTTTCTATTGTATTTCTTAATTCTCTAATATTCCCATTCCATTTATAATTAATAAGTGCATCATAAAATCCATCTTCAACATTTAGAATTGTCTTGCCCATCTTAGAAGAAAAGGCATCAATAAAATTACGAGCAATTAAGATAATATCATTACCACGCTCCCTAAGAGCTGGTAACTCTATTGTAAAAACAGATAATCTATAAAACAAATCCTCCCTAAATTCTCCTTTATTTATACTCTCTTTTAAATTTTTATTTGTTGCTGCAATTATACGCACATTGGTAGTCGTTGCCTTACAATCTCCAACCTTAATAAACTCACCACACTCTATTGTCCTAAGAAGTTTTGCTTGTAAATCTAAAGGCATCTCTCCTATCTCATCTAAGAAAATTGTGCCATTATCGGCTTGTTCAAAAAGTCCTTTTTTATCTTTTATTGCACCAGTAAATGCCCCTGCCTTATAGCCAAACATCTCAGATTCTAATAATTCATGGCTTAGTGCAGAACAATTTACGGCAACAAAAGAAAACCCAGCACGCTTACTAGAGGCATGTATCGCATTTGCAAAAATCTCCTTCCCTGTTCCAGTCTCTCCATAGAGTAAGATGGAAGTATCTGTCGAAGAAACCTTTTTCGCAATATCTATTGCAGAAAGAATAGGTTTTGATTTTCCAATTATTGAATCAAAGGTATATTTTTTATTAATTAATGACTCTAGCTTAATAAGACGCTTCTTGAGCTCAATCTTTTCAGCAGCATTGGAGATAAGAGGTATTATTCTATTATTATCATCTCCTTTGGTCAGATAATCAAAAGCCCCATTCTTTATAGCCTGAACACCATCTTCAATATTTCCATGTGCTGTAAGTAAAATAATCTCTGAATCGGGAACAAGAGCTTTTATCTTAGGAATAAAATCCACTCCATTACCATCTGGGAGAAAAACATCACAAATAATAATATCTGGTTTATTTATAGTAACCTGTCTTAGTGCTATCTTTAAGTTTTCGACTAAGATTACCTCAAATCCCTCTAATGAAATTATTCTCGATAACAGCATTCTTATCTGAGTCTCATCATCTATTATAAGTACCTTTAACATCAATTAGAATTTTAATCCTGCAAAGTTATGAAACAAAAACAAAACGCCATCCTCTTCTGGCGGAAAAGATAAAAGAAAGATATTCTAAAACAACCCCATCCTGTTTACAGAATGGGGTTTTACCATATATTACAGTGGAATTATTCTTCATCTGTACTTCCTGTATATATTAAAGGACTCACACTCCATGTTTCAAAGTGAAACCAAGCTGTCTTGTTTTTCTTTAATATTATTCTATTACTATATCTTCTTTCATCTCTCCCATATCTCATAGGATTGTAAACTATTATCCCCTTCCTATCGCATGCCTCAATTAACCTTATTAAAATATGCTTATCTTCATTTCTTTTCTCTAAAACAATTCCTTTCGCTTCGCAAATATCATCATATTTTTTCTGTTTTTGTCTTTCACTAATGTACCCCTCATAATATCTATAGTATACAGTGTCCCCGATGTGATAAGTGGCAAACAGAGAATCAATTTCTTTATCCTCCTCTTCTTTTACTTGCTTCCAGTAATTCTTATAATATTCAACTTGTGATTCCAATTTTATATCTTCATTAGTCAAAAACCTATAATAGGAATTCAAAATAATTCCGGACATATCATCTGGATGAAATATACCCATATCATTAAAATATTTCGAAAGCCTTGAACCCATCCATAAAGCCCAGCTATTTCTCAAATACCTTCCAAATCCAAAATGATACCTAGATGTAAATTCGGATTCAGGCATTTCCATTATAGAGTACTTAACCGTATCACTAAACATTTCTCCTATTTCAGATATACACTCATTAATATCCCTTGGTATATACACATTGTATATTGAGTCAAGTGTATACCTATTTGCATATACATAAGACCGTTTTTCTTCTATCCTTCTAAATTGTTCAATAATAGACTTTTGATCAAACTTACCCTCGTTCAAATATGTTTTGAATGAAACGAGAACTATTTTGTAGAAATTATAATTTAGACCTTTTGAATATAAAAACTTGCATAATTTTGTATTATCCTCTGTTCTAACCCAATTGGTAATTTCTTTACAATAATAACTTGTGAAATATAGATTGTCAAGCTTTTCATCTGGAGTATTTTTTATTTTTTCCTTATCTGAATCGTTAGCTTTCTCATTAAGTATCTCTACAGCTTGCTTAAGATTTTTAGGCTCTTTCCAAAATTGAGCGAATGAATTTATAGTAGCAAAAATCAGTAATAATAAAATAAAACTCTTTTTCATAGTATTTTATTTTCTAATAAACAAAATTACCATAATGAAGCGGTTATTCCAACCTTTAATTCAAGGTATGAAATAATATGAGGGGGAGAATCTTTTACTCCGTAATACATAACATTATTATTCCAACTCAGTTGGGCAAAAATATGGCTTGTATCAAAAATAGCGTCAAATTTATCCCTTTTGAAAACATACAATATCCCTATAGAAGGATTAAACAACAAGCCTCCTCTATTATAGTAATATTCTGTTTCTAGATAATCCCCTTTTACATTTGTGCCAAAATTTATATTTGCTCCTATATCTAAACCACAGTATGGAGTTAAAATAAAATTAGGATATGCAACTCTTATCCTTAAGAACAGCGGCACTTGATAGTTATTAAATGAAGTACTTTTATTGGTACTACTATTCCAATTTGAATAATTCAATCCGGTTCCTACCCCCAATAATACAACTCCATCGTATTTACTTTCAAATAAACCATAACTTGGCAGTAAAAATCCTGTAGAAATTGATGGGTTAAAAGAGCGAAATCCAAATTTATTATTACTCATTATACTTTGACCATAATCAAAAGAAAAGTATGGTGCACCCCCATGAGCAAAGGATTTTGTGTTTATTGATACTAGTATGAGTGTGATAATTATTAGTTTCTTCATTGGCATAATTCAAAATTGTCAAATGTTGCAGGAACAAAAATACTGCATTATTCTAAAAAAATCTACTCCACAATAAACTTTTTAGAGATCAGACCTTGCTCTGTGTTTAGCTTTGCAATATAAAGTCCTTTATTAAAAGTCGAAATATTGATAGTTTTTGAATAATCCTTAACCTCTTTTTGATATACCCTTTTGCCCATAATATCATATATCTCAATATCCTTAATCATAAAAGATGAAGAAAGGTTTATGTCATTCTTCGCAGGATTAGGGTAAAGATTTACACTATTATCTTTTTCGATACTAATTAAACTAGCGGTAAATGCACCAGTATCATAGCAGTTCAAGTCTGGGTATGCGGAATAAAGGATAGTGTCATTTTGCTTTGCACATAGGTTAATAAATGCAATATCTACCATATAGATATAGAAGCAAGGTTTATCTAAATGTGTAATAATACTGCCTATACCCTCTACCCAAACCTCATGGTCTAAATAAAAATGTATCCTTTTTCTTTTCTCTCCATTAGACAATTGGATTGAATCTATTGATTGTACCTCGGCATAGTATAGGTATTCTTTGGATATAAAATTATACATAGAAACCGTATCTCCTACATTTACATTGTAATCATAGAGTAATTTTTCTTCATTTATTATATTAGGGAAACGGAAATACCATTTATTATTTTCCTCCCTTGCATAAAAGCTTGTATTCCAATTTGAGTCTCTATCTGGGTAATTTTCTTTTATTATCTTGTAATTAGTACTATTTATCGCAGTATCACCATTAACCCTATAAGTAAAGTTTGTATATTGAGTAAAACTACCACCATTAGTATTGTTCCAAGTAAGCCCTTGCTTAAGAAAGCCTTGAGAATAAACACTTGCTATAAAAGCAATTTGAACTAATAAGAAAATAATCTTTTTCATAGTCATATTTTTTATTCAACACTCTATCAAATATTTCCACAAAAGTAGATAATCAAATTATCAAATGCAAGTAAATTTTGTTTTATTTCCATTGTAGGGAATTTTTATTTGATTTTAATCTCATTAATCCTTATTTTGTTCTGGGAAATAGCTGATTTATACTATTAAATCGGCGATTTAATGTGCAAATGATGCACATCATTTGATATAAAAGATGCACATCATTTACTATGAAAGATGTGCATCATTTTTATTTAAGGAATTTTATATTTTGATTTATTGGTCGAATGATGATTCGCCGTTACATATGCAAATATACAAAAAAATATTGGGATTTGGAAACAAAAAAAGGAGCGATTTAATATTCGCCCCTTGGTTATTTTCTCTTGTATTTGTGTAAATTAGAGATTTGAGATTAGATTTTGAATGCTGATTTTATTTTTTCAACATAGTCTAATTTTTCCCATGTGTAGAATTCTACTTCTTTTTGAGTTTCTTTACCGTTTTCAAATATTGTTACTAGTTGTTTGTATGGAGTACGACCAAAGTGACCATATTTTGCTGTTGGAGCAAAGATAGGGTTCTTTAGTCCGAAACTTGTAACAATTGCATAAGGTCTTAGGTCGAAGATTTCATTAATCTTTTCTGCTATTTGACCATCTTGCATAATATTACCGCTAGCGTCCTTAACCTTTGCAGTTCCATAAGTATTTACATATAGACCAACAGGTTTTGCAACACCAATTGCGTATGCAACTTGAACTAAAACCTCAGAGCAAAGACCAGATGCAACCATATTCTTAGCAATATGACGAACAGCATAAGCAGCCGAACGGTCTACCTTAGAAGAGTCCTTACCTGAGAAAGCACCACCACCGTGAGCACCTCTACCACCATAAGTATCAACAATAATCTTTCTTCCTGTTAGACCAGTGTCGCCATGAGGTCCACCAATAACAAACTTTCCTGTTGGGTTAACGTGAAGAGTGAAGTCGTTTTTGAATAAATCTTTTACATCTTGACGTTGTTGTTTTGCAATAACTCTTGGGATAAGGATGTTTTTCACATCTTCTTTAATCTTAGTAAGCATCTTGCCTTCTTCATCAAAGTCATCATGTTGAGTCGATACAACAATTGTGTCAATTGCAAGAGGGCGATTAGTGTCGTCTTCAAATTCTATTGTAACTTGAGACTTTGAATCTGGACGAAGATAGGTCATAAATTCTCCTTCACGACGAATCTCTGCAAGCTCATGAACAAGTTGATGAGAAAGGATAAGTGATAAAGGCATATAGTCTTCGGTATCAGAACAAGCATAACCAAACATCATACCTTGGTCTCCAGCACCTTGATCCTCTGGCTTAGCTCTTTCAACGCCTTGGTTTATGTCGCTTGATTGTTCGTGAATTGTTGAGATAACTCCACATGAAGAACCTTCGAACATATATTCACCCTTTGTATATCCAATATTTCTAATAACGTCTCTTGCCGTTGATTGAACATCTACATAACCATTACATTTTACCTCTCCACTTAGAACTACTAAACCAGTAGTTACAAGAGTTTCACAAGCTACCTTTGAGTTTGGGTCATTGCGTAGAAATTCGTCTAATAATGCGTCTGAAATTTGATCAGCTACTTTGTCTGGATGTCCTTCTGATACACTCTCAGAAGTAAAAAAATAAGCCATAATTCTTTTTTATTTAATTATTAATGAGTAATAAATTACATTACCATAAATGAAAAGAATGATTGGAATTGACTTACAAAATAGAAAATATGTAAACAAGATTATTGTTTTTAGCATTTTTTTCTGTGGTTGCAAGCAAGTCAAATCTTTCCACATTTATTGAATGCAAAAATAGTATTTTTTTATTAAATAGGAAATAAAAAAATACTATTTTTATTTTTATATCAGTATAGATAAAATCTATTACTTCTTTTTACCTTGGTTTGCTACTGCATCCATTAATTGTTTAATAGTTTCTGGATCTCCTATAAACTCATCCTTAACCATTTCCAATTTATCGTTTAGCTCAAACACATAAGGAATACCTGTAGGAATATTGAATTCTAATATTTCACTCTCACTCATTCCCTTTAAGGTCTTTACTATTCCTCTAAGCGAGTTCCCATGAGCCACAACCATTATTTCATCGTGAGTTTCAAATGCCTTAAGTATATTATTATTGTAATATGGTAAAAGACGATTTATGCAATCTTCCAAAGATTCTGTTAGAGGAAGTTCTTTTGGGTCTACATCTTTATATCGAGGGTCATTATGTGGGCAGCGCTCGTCATTAAGCTCTAATACTGGAGACTTAACAGAAAAACCCCTTCTCCACAATAACACTTGTTCTTCTCCATATTTTTCAACAGTCTCTGTCTTGTTTAATCCTTGCAAGGCTCCATAATGCTTCTCGTTTAAACGCCATGACTTCTCAATTGGAAGATAATCCATATCCATTGCGTCAAGAATATTATTCATGGTCTTAACTGCTCTCTTTAAATATGAAGTAAAAACAATCTCTGGCTTAAATCCATTTGCTTTTAAGGCTTTCCCTGCTTCAAAGGCTTCTTTTAATCCTTTTCCTGATAAATCAACATCTGTCCAACCTGTGAATAAATTTAGCTTATTCCACTGGCTCTCTCCGTGACGAACTAAAATTAGTTTTTTCATTTCTTTTTCTTTTCTATAGTTGTTAGTATCTTAATATCTAATTTCTTCCCAATATCTTTTTTGGTAGTGATAAATAACAAAATAATACCTGCAAGAATAAATGGAATGCTTAACCATTGCCCCATATTTATTGCCATTGCATCTTCCCACGATTCTTGGTTATGTTTTAAAAACTCAATAAAAAACCTTGCAGAGAAAAGCCCTATTAGGAATATCCCAAAAAGAAATCCTTGCTTAAATACTTTCTTATTCTGCATGGTTAGGAAATATATCACAAATCCTAGTATGGTATAGGACAAAGCTTCATAAAGCTGTGTTGGATGAGCGGCAAGTGTTTGCCCATCTCTTACGAAAATAAATCCCCAAGGTAGGTCTGTTTGGAAACCATAAATCTCTGAATTCATTAAATTGCCTAAACGTATCGATGCTCCTGAAAAACATATTGCAATTATTAATCTATCCAATGTCCACATAAGAGGTATCTTTGTCTTAAAGCCATATAATGCAACTCCTAAGAATATTCCTATTGCAGCTCCATGTGATGCTAAACCTTGATAACCTATAAACTTCCAGCCCTCTGTGGTTATCTTTATTGGTAAAAGCATCTCTATTGGGTGGAAAATATAATATGAAAACTCATAGAATAGGCAATGCCCAAGTCTTGCTCCAACAAGTACAGATACGAACATATAAACCGAAAGCTTTTCTAAGTATTCCGAAGGCACCTTTGATTTTTCGAACATCTTCTTCATAAGAAAATAAGATATTACAAATGCCATTGCAAATAATACCCCATACCATCTCACGGATAAGGAACCAAGTTTAAAGATTTCGGGACTAACGTCCCAAACAATTGAAAGTAGATTCATTTTGTTATTTTTTAGATTGCAAATATAGGGAATTATGCTTTAATAAAAAAAAGCCTCCACATTGGGAGGCTTTGATTTAGATTAGAAACTATTACTTATCTATTGAATAATTAGCTTTTTGCTTATGCTATATTCATTATTTAGTAACTTAACATTGTAGATTCCCTTTGCATAAGTACTGATATCTAATTCTAATTGTTTTTGATAAGGATTCAAATTAATTGTTCTTACTATCCTACCATTCATATCATAGATAATTAACTCAGTAGATTTAGTAACTCCATCCAATTCAATTCTTACCCTGTTGTTTGCTGGGTTTGGATATACTTGGATATAAATTGGATTCTTTATATCATCTTCCAAACCAACAAAGGTCAAACAATTTTCAATTGAAAGAGCACTCTCACAATTATCATTTATTGCCTTTACCTTGTAGCAGTAGTTTACTCCATCAACAACTGTACTATCTTTAAATACATTGCTTGAAACGTATGCTAAAGAATCGTTATTCCTATATATGATATAGCTTGGGGAACTTCCATCCCAACTAACCTCAATATAATTTGCAATATTTGCAAGTGTTAGGTTATTTGGTACTATTAGCTCGTCAACATATAAGTTTAGAGTTATTATACTATCACATCCGTTGGTACTTTGTAAGGATTGTACATATACCCCTGTGGAATCTTCATTAAATCCATAATCTATATAAGTTTCTCCCATACATATTGTATCAAATATTTGTACAGAATAAGATGGATTTACGGTTAAGTTTAGAGTTACTATACTATCACAACCATTTATTGTTTGAAGGTTTTGAGTATATACTCCTGTGGAATCTTCATTAAATCCATTGAGAGTATAGCTTTGACCTTGACAGATTGTTGCTGTAAATGGCGTTAAGTATGTTGGGTTAACGGTTAAGTTTAATGTTACTATACTATCGCAACCATTTATTGTTTGAAGGGTATGAGTATATAATCCTGTGGAGTCTTCATTAAATCCATTGAGAGTATAGCTTTGACCTTGACAGATTGTCGCTGTAAATGGCGTTAAGTACGTTGGGGTAACGGTTAGATTTAAGGTAACAATACTATCGCAACCATTTATTGTTTGAAGGTTTTGGGTATATACTCCTGTGGAGTCCTCATTAAATCCATTGAGAGTATAACTTTGACCTTGACAGATTGTTGTTGTAAATGGTGTTAAGTAAGTTGGGTTAACGGTTAAGTTTAAGGTAACAATACTATCGCAACCATTTATTGTTTGAAGGTTTTGGGTATATACTCCTGTGGAATCTTCGTTAAATCCATTTAGAGTATAGCTTTGACCTTGACAGATTGTTGCTGTAAATGGTGTGAAGTAAGTTGGGTTAACTGTTAGATTTAAGGTAACAATACTATCGCAACCATTTATTGTTTGAAGGTTTTGAGTATATACTCCTGTAGAGTCCACATTAAATCCATTGAGAGTATAGCTTTGACCTTGACAGATTGTTGCTGTGAATTGTTTATTTACATTACCATTACCTTGAATATTTGTAAAAGCATTCCAGTATTGAGCATTAATGTATAAATTCTTTGACGTACATGGTACATAGACAGGAATATTTTTTGGTACATTGTAGAATGTGTTAGTATAGGCAGTAGGAGGATTTACAGAATTACATCTAATTGAAGACAAACTAGTACAATTATAGAATGCTGCATTATTTAAAACGCTAATTGTACTTGGAATATCAATTTTCAACAAACTTGTACATTCATAAAATGCTCCATAATCAAACCAAGTAACATTGTTTGACATCTTTATTGAATCCAAATTACTACACCAGCCAAATGCATATGTTCCAATAAAAGTAACAGTGTTAGGAATTATGGCATAGTTTAAAGAACTACACTCAGAGAAAGCACCGTAAGATATTGTTGTAAGAGAAGAAGGAATATTGATTGATGGCAAACTACTACAACCCTTAAATGCTAAAGAACCAATGGCAGATACTGAATTTGGAATATTAATAGACACTAAGTTTGTACAACCTTGGAAGGCACTCGAAGATATTGTTGTTAGAGTACTATCAATAATCGATACATTGGATAAATTATTACAATATGCAAAGGCTGCATCACCAATACTATACACAGAATTTGGAATTGTTACTTGAGTTAGATTAGCACAATTTCTAAATGCATTAGTTCCAATAGCAGTTACTGAATAAGTTTTACTATTATTAATAAATGATGAAGGAATATTTATTACACCAACATATTCATTTTCATATTGAACATAGTGATTTCCCTTATATGTAACCTCAACAGTATATGGCACGACGTTTGATGTTATTCTGTAGTAGATATTGGTACCAGAAATATTTGTAGTTAATTGTTTTACTGCAAGATTTAAGATAATTATACTATCACAACCCTTAATTGTTTGTAGATTTTGGGTGAAAATTCCTGCTGTATCCTTATTAAATCCATATGAATTATAGGTTTCACCAAGGTAAATTGTATCATAGATATTCAAAGTATAAGATGGATTTGTAATTAAATTTAATGTTACAATACTATCGCAACCATTTATTGATTGAAGGTTTTTAGTATATACTCCTGTGGAATCTTCATTAAATCCATTGAGAGTATAGCTTTGACCTTGACAAATTGTTGCGTTTAGAATTGTAAATAACGAGTCAGAAGAATGAATATTTGTAAAACTATTCCAATTTGGAGATGATTTATAATTATTGATTGAACCACAAGGAACGTAAAGAGGAATTGTTTTTGGAACATTTCCAAAACTTGTAGGAGTAATTGTTGGAGGGACAATAGTTTTTATTGTCAAATAGGTCAATCCACTACATCCATAAAATGCATATTCTCGTATATCATTAACAGAACTAGGTATTATTAGAGAAGTAATTTTGGAACAAGAACTGAATGCCCCCTTATCAATCATATTAATTGTATTTGGTAAACTAACAACTCCAGTCTTACCCATTGGGCAGAAATATACTTCATCCTTGTCCTTTGAATATATTATTCCATCAACTGAGGATATTTCTGTGTTTGAAGTGTCAACCGTGATATTCACCAATCCTATACAACTATCAAAAATATTTGATCCAAAATCTACTGTAGAACCTTGTATATTGAATGAGGTTAAACCAATGCAATGGGCAAAAACGTAGTTTCCAAACCTAGTTACAGAATTTGTATAGTTTAATGATGTTAAACTAGTACATCCATTAAAGGCATTATTTCCAAGAGCTGTTACTGTATAGATTATTGTATCCCTTAAAACAGTTGAAGGTATAGATACTAATCCAGAATATTCGTTTGGATATGCAGAAGGTGAATCACCTCTAAATGTTACTTCAACAGTATATGGATTAACTGATGATGTTACCCTATAATAGATATTATTACCAGCATAAACAGAACTAAAGGTATCTATGTCCTGAAGAATAGTCAAATATAAATTTACTGTACTATCACAACCATGAATATTATTGAAGTAATGAGTATACAATCCAGTAGCTGATTCATAGAATCCATTATCGGCATAAATTTCTCCTTGGTTTATTGTCTCATAAATATTAATAGTATCACTAAACATATTTCTAATATCAGTAAAGCTATTCCAATATGAATCTTGATAATTAAATTTACTTCCACAAGGAACAAATAATGGTGTATTATTAGGAACCTGTGCAAATGTATTTGTATTTATCATTGGAGGGAAGTTTGCAACTGAATAGATTGAGTTTATACCAGAACAGCCAGAAAAAGCTAACTCTCCTATATATTCAATATTTCCAAAGAAAACTAGAAAATCTACACTCATACAAGAACTAAATGCATTATTTCCAATTATCCTAAGTTTTCTTGGCATAATAAGAGAATCAATATTTGTACAAAGTTCAAAAGCACCCTCTCCAATATACATTGTTGAATCAGGAATTCTAATTTTGGTCAATCCAGTGCAATGCTTAAATGCATAGTTATCTATCATTCTTAATGAATAAGGGAATTCTACAGATGTAAGTGATGAACAATTAATAAATGCTGATTTGCCAATGATTTTCACAAAATAATTAATGTTATTATGGGAAACAGTAGGTGGAATTACAACATCTCCAGAGTATTCATCAATATATTGATTTTCATCATTACCTCTATAAGTTACTTCTGCAACATTAGGATAGATTGGAGATGTTCTATAATAAATAAGCTTTCCTTGATTTACAACACTAAATGTATCAACAGGAAGTAGTACAACAAGATTTAGTACTAAAATACTATCACATCCACTAATTGTAGGAAGAGGGATTGTATATCTACCTGTTGTTGAAGCATTGAATCCATATTGGGAATATGTTTGACCTAAAGAAATTGTGTCAAATATTGGTATTTCAACATCGCCCTCTCCAATAATGTTATTTATATGATTCCAAGAGAAAGATGATAAATACTGTTGCTTGGAATTACAAGGAACATATAAATTAACCGACTGATTTATTCCTGAGTTCCAATGAACAAAAGGAGGAGTCTGCGCTTGAACATATAGGTTAATTAATCCTGCATTGTCGAAAGCAGAGTAACCTATCATAATTACAGATGAGGGGATTATAAGATTTCTCAACCTTTGACAATTATTAAATGAAATATCTCCAATATGAGTGATTGAATTTGGAATATTTACCCAGGTAAGATTATTAGAGTTAGCAAATGCACCAGAGCCTATTGAAATAACATTATATTGAATAGTATCAATAATGAAGAATGGTGGTATTGATATAGTATCTCTATACTCATTATAAGAATCTGGATAAGCTCCAAAATATGTAACCTCTACAGTTCTCGGATATACATTTGAAATTATATTAAAGTAAATTGTATCTCCATCGATAACTGCAATTAATGGATTTACTATCAAATGGATATTAAAAACAGAGTCACATCCATTGCCAGTTGGTTTAGTTATTCGATAATCTCCTGTTCGGTTAACATTTAATCCAAATTGAGTATAAAATTGACCAGTAGGTATTGTATCATAATAATGTAAAGAAATATCTCCATCTCCAATTACTGATTGTGGCCAAGGTGTAATTGCAACATAATTTGGTTTTGCAGGACAAGTGACATTTAATAATACATTTTGATCAAAACCAGGGTCATTATCAAAAGTTGGAGGAATAATTGGCTCAAATCTTAGATTACTCAATCCATTATCTTTAAACACATACTCACCTATATAATTTACTGAGCTTGGAATTGTTAATGATTTTATTCCCCTACAATTTTGGAAAGCTCCTTGCCTTATATAGCTAATAGAATTTGGTATTATTACGGCCTTCAATCCAACACAATCTCTAAATGCTTCTTGTCCTATACCAACAACATTATAGGTAATTGTATCTATTGTAATATAATTTGGTATATTTATTGTGTCTTTATACTCTCTTGTTGAGTAGAAATAAGAACCAAGATAGGTAACCTCAACAGTATATGGAGAAACATTTGAAGTAATATTATAATAAATACTATCACCATCATTTATATGCATTAAAGGTATAACATTAAGATGAAGATTCAATGTACTATCGCAGCCATTAATCATAGAAACATTCCTTGAATAATCTCCAGAAAACATTTCATTAAATCCAAATTGAGTATAGACTTGACCCGTAGTTATTGTATCAAAGATATTAATGATTGTATCACCATCTCCTATTATATTATTGAACATCATCCATTCGGAAGAAGTTAAATATGATTGCTTAGAAATACAAGATACATTTATTGGCAAATTGTTATTCATCCCTGAACCCCAATGTAAATGAGGAGGAGTTTGTGGTTCAAATCTAATACCTTCAAGACTTGGACCAAATACATCATATCCTAAAAAACCAACAGATGAAGGTATTATCAAATACTTAATATTTGGACAATAATTGAAAGCGCTTTCGTAAAGTGAAACAACTGTATTTGGAAGTACAACATATTTTAAGCTATTATTACCCGCAAAAGCTCCATTACCAATTGAAGTAACATTATATGTTATTGTATCAATCATAAAAGAAGGTGGTACAACTATCGTATCTCTATATTCTTGTACCGAAGAAAAATCTCTACCTAGATATGTTACTTCAACAGTTCGAGGATAATGATTTGAAGTAATATTATAATAAATTGTATCTCCATTAATAATTGTTTTAAGTGGTTCTACCATTAAATGCAGATTAAAAACTGAATCACAACCATTAATCATTGGAAACTTCATTGAATAATCTCCAGAATAATATTCTGTAAATCCATTTTTATTATAGACTTGTCCTGTTGTGATTGTGTCAAAAATATGGATATTAACATCACCTACTCCTGAAATATTATAATTCCAGCTCCAATTTGATACAGAATTATATTGAGGCTTTGATGAACAAGAAACATAAATTGGTACACTATAATCAACTCCTAAATCCCATCCAATAGTTGGAGGAATTGTCGGAAGCATATTAATCTCTTTTAAACCAGAACCTGAGAATGCATAATTTCCGATATTTGAAACCAAATAAGGGATGGTAATTGAGTTTAGTGTTGAGCAATTTTCAAAAGAATTTTCACCAATTAATGATACTGAATTTGGCAAACTAACAGATGTCAATTGATTACATCCTGCAAAGGCTCCTTGCCCTATAGATGTAATAGTGAATGTCATATTATTAATATTAATTGAGTCTGGAATAGTTATTGCACCAATATATTCATTATTATCATAAGGGTCTTCTCCAAAAAATGTAACCTCAACAGTATTTGGATTATAATTTGTAATATTGTAGTATATATTATTAATTCCATTATTAACCATCAAAGGTTTAACATAGATGTGTACATTCAAAATGGAGTCACATCCATCAATCATTTGAATCTTTGAAAAATAACTACCTGTTCGCGTTACATATAATCCATATTGATTATATATTTGTCCTGTATTAATTGTATCAAATAAATTAATTGTAGTATCATTGTCTCCAATTATGTTAGTGAACCAATTCCAATACTGACTATTCATATAATTTTGTTTTGCCTGACATACAACATGAATTGGAATTTGATTCCAAAGTCCTCCTCCCCACTGCATTGATGGAGGAATTATTGGTTCTAATCTCAATTCATTTGTTCCTGAATTTGAAAAGGCATCATAATCAATAATTGTTACAGATGAAGGAATTGTTATTCTATTAATAATATAACAATCCATAAATGCGCTTTCTCCTATACGTAATATTGTGTTAGGCATTATTACAGAAGTCAGATTATTACATTCCCTAAAGGCATTATTTCCTATTGCCGTAACATAATAAAGAGTTGAATCAATCATTATTGATGGAGGAATAATTATTGTATCTCTATACTCTTTAACCGAATTATAATTAGCTCCAGAATATGTTACCTCAACAGTCTTAGGGGAGTAATTTGAAGTAATATTATAGTAAATTGTATCACCGTTATTTATTGATTTCAATGGAAGAACAACGAGGCTTAAGTTAATAACACTATCACAACCATTTAACATAGTAACTCTTCCAATATATTCCCCTGATTGATTAGCAGAAATACCAAAATTTGAGTACATATTACCTGTTGTTATTGTATCATAAATATTAACAATAGTATCACCCAAACCATTTATGTTCATCCAATTCCAATTATTTGAAGATAGGTATTGAGGCTTAGAATTACAATCAACATAGATAGATGTATTATAATTAATGCCTAAATACATTACATTCGGAGGTGTTGATGGTAACAGCGTTAACTTCTCTAATCCAGAGTTTGAAAAAGCAGAATAGCCAATACTTGTAACAGTTGATGGTATTTCCAATGATTTTAAGTAATAACAATCCCTAAATGAATTATCTCCAATTGAAGTAACTGAATAATTAAGGTTACCAATCATAACAGAAGAAGGAATTGTTAATGTGTCACGATACTCATTTATTGTGTAGTAATTTTCTCCATAATATGTAACCTCAAGGGTTAATGGTTCCGCATTTGAAGTAATAATATAATATATTGTATCACCATTATAAATTGATTTAATAGGTTCTACTGTAAGATATAGATTAATAATGCTGTCGCAACCATTAGTCATTGGAAGATTATTATAATAATTCCCAGAATAATTTAAATTAAAGCCATACTTTGTATATGTTTGACCCGTTGTGATTGTATCATAAATATTTATTAAAATATCATTGTCCCCTCTAATATTGCTAGACCACGACCAATATGGAGCATTTAAATACAAAGACTTTGAAGAGCAAGAAACATAAATTGGGCACTGATTATTAACACCTAAACCATAAGTAAGAGTTGGAGGATTTGATGGCAACATACTAATATGATTCAATCCCGAGTATGTAAATGGGTAATAACCAATGTAAGTAACAGAAGAAGGAATTATAATATTATTTAATGATGAACAATATTGAAATGCTCCATCTCCAATATTTGTAATTGTATTTGGAAGAATAATTGATTCTAAATTATTACACTCAGCAAAGGCATTATTTCCTATTGCTGTTACATAATATGTGATATTATTAATTATCACTGAAGATGGAATAATCAAAGAATCTCTATATTCATTAAAATCAGAATAATTACTCCCAAAATAGGTAACCTCAACACTATAAGGTTCAACATTAGAGGTTATATTATAATAGATAGTATCTCCATCTGAAATATCAAAGCACGGATTTACCTTAAGATGAAGATTCAAAATACTATCACATCCATTAGCCATAGGGATTTTTCTTGTATAATCCCCAGATAAATGTTCATTAAAACCATATAATGTATAAGTATTTCCTGTAGTTATAGTATCATAAATATCGATTATTGAATCACCTAAAGATCTAATATCAATGAAATCACTCCAATATTGAGAAGATAAATATTGAGGTTTAGCAGCACATGAAACAAAAATTGGGAGATAACTATTAATTGATCCATAACTTAAGATTGGAGGATTAATTGGTTCAAGATACATATAATCTAAACCTGTATTATCAAAAGCATATTGTCCAATTGACTGAACTGAACTTGGAATAACCATGGATTTTAAATTATAGCAAGATGCAAAGGCATTATCCTTTATCTGAATAATAGTATTTGGTATTACAACACTACTTAAATCATAATTTGAACCAAATGTTCCACAACCAATAGCTGTAACTGCATAGGTTATTGAATTTACTGTAATTGATGGAGGAATTATAATTGAATCTTTATATTCATCAACCTCATAATAACTATTTCCTGAGAAAGTTGTCTCAACTGTATAAGGAGAAGTATTTGAAGTAACCTTATAGTATATCGTATCTCCATTTGAAATACTTACTAATGGAGCAACTGTCAAATTAAGTATTATCACAGAATCACAACCACCAATCATTGGATTCTTTACTGTATAAACACCTGATTCTGTAGCATTAAAACCATTATTATTATAAGATTGTCCAGAAGAAATAGTATCAAAAATAGTAATCCTTATATCTCCATTTCCCCTAATATCATTAATCCAATTCCAATAATCAGAAGCCAGATACAATGGTTTTGCTATACAGCTCACTATTAAAGTTACATTATAAGGTAAACCTGTTCCCCAAGTAATAGTTGGCGGAGAAGAATGAGGTAAATATATACTATCAAAACTACAGTATTGAAAAGCATAATTTCCTATATTAGTGACTGATGATGGAATTGTCAAAGATCTAATATTATAACAATTATAAAATGCATTATCTCCTATATAAGTAACAGTATTAGGTATATTAAGAAATTTCAAATCAAAACAATTTGCAAAAGCATAGTTTCCAATTGATGTTACGGAATAAGTAATGTTATCTACTATTACTGATGAAGGAATAGTAATTGTATCAATATATTCATTAAAAGAATGATAATACTCTCCAGCATAAGTAACCTCAAGTGTATAAGGAGCAACATTAGATGTAACACTATAATATAGGGTATCACCTCCAATTATTGATATTAAAGGCCTAACAAAAAGATCTAAGAAAATAACAGAATCACAACTATTTTGCATTGTTAACTCTTTTCTATATTGACCTGTTTTATATTCATTAAATCCAAAATCATTGTAGGATTGACCTCCATTAATTGTATCACTAATTTGAAGGAAAACATCATTCTCTCCATAAATATTTGAAAAATCACCCCAGCCAGTAGCTGACCTATAAGCTTGCTTTTGACCACAAGGAACAAATATATTATCATTATTATCTAAGCCTAAATACCAACCTTCAATAATAGGCGAATTTGATTTAAATATTATATTTTGTATACCACTATATCCAAAAACAAAATATCCAATCGAAGTAACAGAACTTGGAATAGTAATTGATGTTAAGGCAGCGCAAGACCAAAAAGCATCTCCCCCTATGGAAGTAACGGAATTAGGGATAATCAGTGAGCTTAGACTTGTACAGCCCCAAAATGCTCTAGCTTCAATAGTTGTAACAGAATTAGGAATAGTAATTGATTGTAATGATGAGCAATCTGCAAAACAACTCCATGGGATAGTAGTTAAAGAATCAGAAAGTGTGATTGATACCAAGGATGTACAACTCCAAAAAGCATTATTCCCCATAGAAGTTATTGAATTTGGAAGAGTAATTGCACTAAGAGAAGAACATCCTTCAAAAGCAACATATCCAATTGATTTAACAGAACTCGGAATAGTTATTGAGGTTATACTATTACAATAATAGAAAGCTCCATAACCTATGGATTTAACTGTATTTGGAATAATAATTGATCCTGTCTTAGTAGTTGGACAAAAGAAAAGAGTGTCTTTAAGCTTGCTATAAACAAAATTATCCTCAGAAGTAAATGCTGGATTTGAACTATCTATATTTATTGTGGATAAAGAAACACAACCAACAAAGGCACTTTGACCAATATTTACAATTGAATTAGGTATAGATATAGAGGTTAATCCATTATTATCATAAAATACATAATCTCCAATCTTCGTAACAGAATAGGTTGTGCTGTTATACACAACAGAAGGTGGAATTGAAATTGCGCCAACATATTTCTCTCCATTAGTTCCTCTTTGGGTTACTTCAACTTCAAAAGGAGAGGTATTAGAGATAATGTTGTACATAATGGTATCACCATTACCATTTACAGCGCCAAAACTCTGTGCAGCTGCCTTATTACCAATACTAATAAGCATAATAGCAATAAGAATTAATACTAATTTTTTCATATATATTGAGTTTAAGTTATACTCTATATAGAATCTTAGAGAATACGTTAGAACACAAAGACAAGAACTAGTACTTAACTAAAACAATTGATAATCGAAAACGATTGATAAGAAGATATAAAAAAACATAAAAAAAGGTGAAATCCAAATGAATTTCACCTTTTTCTGCTATAAATATTTAGTTACTTTGCGTAGTTTACGGCTCTTGTTTCTCTAATTACTGTAACCTTAATCATACCTGGGAATACCATTTCCGATTGAATTTGTTTTGATAAGTCCATTGATATTTGGTTTGCATCTAAGTCTGATACCTTTTCTGCTGCAACAATTACACGTAACTCACGACCTGCTTGAATTGCATAAGTCTTAACAACTCCTGGGAATGACATCGCAATTTCTTCAAGTTTGTTTAAACGATTAATATACGCCTCAACAACTTCTCGTCTTGCTCCTGGTCTTGCTCCTGATATTGCATCACAAACTTGAACAATTGGTGCATAAAGACTATCCATTTCAATCTCATCATGGTGAGCTCCTATAGCATTGCAAATCTCTGGTTTTTCTTTGCAACGTTCTGCAAGCTTCATACCATGTAATGCGTGTGGAAGTTCTGGTTCGTTGTCTGGAACCTTACCTATATCGTGTAAAAGACCTGCACGTTTTGCAATCTTTGGATTTAATCCTAGTTCAGCCGCCATTGTAGCACATAGATTAGCTACCTCACGTGAGTGTTGAAGAAGGTTTTGACCATAAGATGAACGATATTTCATCTTACCTATCATTCTTACTAACTCATGATGAAGATTTACTATACCTAAGTCAATACATGTTCTCTTACCTGTTTCAATGATTTCTTGTTCGATTTGTTTCTTTGTTTTCGAAACAACTTCTTCAATTCTTGCAGGGTGAATACGTCCGTCTGTTACTAATTTATGTAGTGCTAGACGAGCTATCTCTCTACGAACTGGATCAAAACATGAAAGGATGATTGCATCAGGAGAGTCATCAATAATAACCTCTACTCCTGTTAAGTTTTCAAGGGTACGAATATTTCGACCTTCACGACCAATGATACGTCCTTTTACTTCTTCATTTTCTAAGTTAAATACTGAAACTGTATTTTCAATTGCATTTTCTGTAGCTGTTCTTTGGATCGACTCAACGACGATTTTCTTAGCTTGTTGATTAGCTGTTAATTTAGCTTCTTCAACAATTTCCATAACTCTTGACATAGCTTCATTACGAGCCTCAGCTGTCATGGCTTCTACTAATTCTTTTTTAGCATCATCGGCACTTAATCCTGCAATTTGTTCTAATTTCTGAACACTCTTTTGGAATGCTTTTTCAACTTCAGCTTGACGAGATGCTAATACTTCTAATTGTTTATTAAGATTTTCTCTTGCTTGAGTAAACTCTGCATGTTTCTTTTGAAATTCTTCAATTTTTAGTCTTATCTCTTGTTCTTTCTGCTTAAGCTTTGTCTCAGCTTGCATAATACGATTATTACGCTCTTGAACTTGTTTTTCGTGTTCTGATTTTAATTGAAGAAATCTTTCTTTGGCTTGAAGTATTTTTTCCTTCTTAACCATTTCTGCTTTTTCTTCTGCTTCTTCTAGTACTTGTTTAGCATCTTTAGTTAAAGCTGTTCTTAATTTTGTTGCTGTAATATAAACTCCTAATGCGGAAAATACAATTGCAACAATTATACATACTATTATGACTCCTAATGTTCCCATAAAATAATAATGTGTTGTTTATATAGTTAATATTAATACTCTCTAAACATAGAATCAAAAAACAATTCCATACTTCCCTTTTAAAGGAGTATAAACTTGGTTTTCTTTAATCAATAAATAATTCGCGGCTAAATATATAGTGGGTTAACTAAAAAACCCGCATCTTTCCAAAATGGAGTATTGAAAAACTCCTAATAAGAAAGTTTTGAGCGCCATTGGTGTCAAACGTCCACTGTCCCTAAAAGGAAACTCCGAAGAGTTGAGGCCTGTTTTATCCCAATCAAGCTAACTCGTTTCAGTTTTAATGTTGAGTTTCCAAACTGATTCGAATCGATGCGGGAATATCTTAAATTAATTTTTTAGTTCTTCTTTTAATATACTATCAATGTCTTCTAATTTACCTAACAAAGCACCATCACTAAAAATATGTTCATCTTCAAGTTTAATATAAGAAGTTACATATTGTAATAAGACCATTGCCAATAAGTCTTGTTTGTCTTTGTAAGCATACATCTTAGCATACTCATTAGTTTTATTTTTAACAACATTAACGGCTTTTCTAAATACCTCTTCCTCTTTTCTTGCAACCTTAACCTTGTAAATTCTGTCAGCGATATCTACGCTTATTAATATATCTTCATCCATATAACGAATTTACCTCTAATATTGTTCATTTTTTTTTATCAACCCAACGCACTTATCAATTCTTCGCACTAATTCATTTATTTTCAGTTTAACCTCTGTTATATCTGAACGCTTATTATTTATTGATTCTCCTAGTTTATATATTTTAATTTGTTCTTCTAACTTATTTATTTTTTGGGATTGTTCTAAAACAATCCTATCTTTTTTATTAATCTCTTCACCCAAACCCAAGGCATACTCTTCTAATTTCTTCTTCTGCTCAATAAGCACTCTTAGCTTATATTCGATGCCAGATATTAGTGTCTGCAAGTCTTTCATTTTATAAGTTTAGGTTTTACTTGATGTGCAAATATAGTATATTTTTTTAGAAAAGTCCAATGTTTATTCAATATTTTTCAAAAAAACAGAATAACCGATAAAAAATACATACAATATTTTCACACAAGTATCAATTAATCAATCTTTATTGTGTGACCCATCTTTTCAGCCTTAGTCTTCAAATATCTTTCGCTATGTTCATTTGCCTCTACAACCAAAGGTAGAGTTTCGATAATTTCAATACCATAACCTTCAAGACCTTTTCTTTTTATTGGGTTATTTGTTAGTAAGCGAATCTTCGTTGCATATTGGTCTCTTATTATCTGAGCACCTACTCCATAATCTCTTTCATCTGCTCTAAATCCAAGTGCAATATTAGCATCTACGGTATCCATTCCTTGTTCTTGAAGGTGATAAGCCTTAAGTTTATTTACTAAACCAATTCCTCTACCCTCTTGACTCATATAAACAACCATACCCTTTCCAATACCTTCAATCATTTCCATCGCCTTATGTAATTGACCTCCACAATCACATTTACATGATCCAAAAATATCTCCAGTTGCACAAGAAGAATGTACTCTAACAACTATTGGTTCATCCTTTTCCCATTCTCCTTTTTTGAGTACCATGTGAGTTGCTCCAGTATTTAGTTGAGTATATGCAATAAGTTTAAAATCACCCCACTCAGTTGGAAGGAAAACTTCTTGTTCTCTTTTAATTAAAGTTTCATGAGCTACTCTATAAGCAATTAAATCCTTGATTGAAACAATTTTTATTCCATATTTCTTAGACATTTCTAATAATTGTGGTAATCTAGCCATTGTCCCATCTTCATTTAATATCTCTACCAAAACAGCCGCTGGATATAAACCAGCCAAACGAGATAAATCAACACAAGCCTCAGTATGTCCACTTCTTTGCAAAACGCCAGAAGCCTTTGCTCTTAGAGGAAAAATATGACCTGGCCTTCCAAGTTCTTCAGGGCGAGTATTTGGATCTGCAATTGCCTTTATAGTTTTTGCTCTATCATGAGTCGAAATTCCAGTTGTACAACCATCTCCGATTTTATCAACAGAAATAGTAAATGGAGTTTCGTGAGAAGATGTATTATCAGAAACCATCATGTCAAGATTAAGTTCCTTAGCTCTTTCCTCTGTTATTGGAGTACACATAAGTCCACGACCATGAGTAATCATAAAATTAACTATATCTGGAGTTATTTTCTCAGCAGGGAAAATAAAATCTCCCTCATTTTCTCTATCCTCATCATCAACACAAATCAACAATTTGCCCTGTTTGAAATCCTCTATAGCTTCTTCTATCGTATTTAATTTTGTTTCCATTATTTTCAAATTTAGAGCGCAAAGATACAATAAAACAACAACATTTTTGGTAATTATATTTGAGAAAATGTCTATATTTGCATTTCGAAGAGACAAAACAATTATATTTATGCTATATTTCCAAACAATAACACAGGCAATTCTTTTAGGGTTTACTCTATCCTTTATGGCAGGTCCTGGTTTCTTCTCTTTAATACAAACAAGTATCTCAAAAGGATTTAGAGTTGGCTCTCAGCTTGCTCTAGGAATATCTTTAAGTGATATTTTAATGGTATTTATTGCTTGGTATGGTTTAAGTTCGTTTTTTGACACTCCTGAAACACAAAAAATCCTAACTGTTTCTGGGGGATTTGTACTTCTTGGGTTCGGAGTGTACACAGCCTTAAAAAAGCACATAACACATCCTCATGCCACAACTATAGAACCCAAATTAAAATTTCATTACAAATACTTCGCCAAAGGATTCGTATTTAATATAGCCAATCCAAGCATTTGGATGTTTTGGTTACTACCCGTTGGAGTTGCAAGTTCTCACCCAACTGTTGAACTGCAAATTACATTTCTTGCTACTATTCTGATAACTGTTCTAGCTATGGATCTTTTGAAATGCACAATAGCTAATGAATTAAAAAGATTTATGACAGACAAAGTAATAACTTATATAAACAGAGTTATTGGAACCATACTCATAATATTTGGTATATATTTAATATTGACTTTATTTATTGATGTGTCAATATTATTACCAAACATAACTAGTCATCAACATTAAGAAAGAAATTTAAAAAAGAAAATAAGATAATTATGAAAAACATAAAAAGAAATTTCTGTATGCTACTCTTAGCATTAATTACTTTAAGTGGGCTTTCAATTACATCCTCAAGCTGCGCATCAAGTTCAGGAGATGAACCTATTGGATTATATCAATATAAGTTAAAGAGGACAAACAAAGTCAGAAGTAATTATAAGGTTAGAGACCCAAAACCACCAAAATTCAGAAGAAAATCTTAGAAGCTACCCTTATAATTTTTGAAGAAAATAATACCAGCCTCATAGCCTATATCAAATAATTCGTGTGCTTTGTCAAAATCAAGAATTGTATAATCTTGTAAATCTGGTTTTATAACAAAATCACATTTATCTGCCCATTGCTTTGTACTCTGCATAATAGTAAGGGTTAATGTTCTTTCAAGAATCTTAGATAGCCCAGTTATTTCAAGTCTTTTTGTTGTAGATATAACATCGACACCTATAATTATACTACAATTTTCCATTATCAAAGGTTCAACAGGAAGATTCTGCATAACTCCTCCATCAACATATTGTTCTCCCTCAACTTCATAAGCCTCATAAACAATTGGAATAGATGCTGAGGCACAAACATATTCCTTGAGATGGTCTCCAGAACCAATCAATCTATAAGTCGCATTATTAAAGTCGGTAACACAACAATAGAATTTATTATTCAACTTATCAAAACTATTATGAGGAATACTTTTCTCTAATACCTTCTTAAGTTTTTCATGATTAAAGAAACCTTTCCCAAAACTTTTATTTAACTTGACAACATTAAAAAGCTTAGTCATATTTTCTTTATCTACAAGATCATAAATCTCCATAGGTTTATATCCAGCAGAATATAAAACTCCAATAATACTCCCCATAGAAGTTCCTGAAATAACATCAACATTTACCTTATACTCATACATTGCTTGCAAAAAACCAATATGAGCATAACCCAGTGCACCACCACCACTTAA
The DNA here is from genome assembly GCA_017860275.1 of Bacteroidota bacterium. Lineage (GTDB taxonomy): Bacteria > Bacteroidota > Bacteroidia > Bacteroidales > P3 > UBA10566. The sequence goes on along the minus strand of JAFNAQ010000006.1, from coordinate 28,592 downwards.
AGCAAGTCCTATCTTTTTTTCCTGCCCAAATAAATTAGTAAAAGTCATAATAATAAGGATTAAACAGATTGAAAATTTCCTCATAAATTGTATATTAATACATTCAAATTAGGTGCAAATATAATATAAAACATTATTTTTGCATAATGAAACTGCCATCTCAAGAAGAAAAAATATTTATTGAACAAAACATTAATAGTGACTTAACAAGCCTTCTTTTGAGTAAGAACAAAGAAATTGACATAAAGTTTTGCGCTCAACAAATAGAAGGATACAACAAGGCAAAGGATAAATTCCCATCATTGTTGAGTATAAACTCTCTTCTTTTCCCAAGAAAAATAAATCTTGAACAGACCTCCTCGGAGCAAACAGCAAAATACAAAGCATCACTCTTTGAAAATAAGAATACAATTAGCGACCTAAGCTCTGGTTTTGGAATAGATGATATATTCTTTGCCAAGCAGTTTAAGAAAGTATATTATCACGAAAGAGATACTGAGCTTGCCGAAATAGCAGAATATAATTTTAAAGCATTAGGCATTAATAATATTGAGGTAAGAAAAGGAGATTCAACCTCTGATATTAATAATATAGAAGAGGTAGATATTATTTACATTGACCCTTCGAGAAGAGATAATAATAATAACAAGGTATTCCTAATTCAAGATTGTCAGCCAAACATAATTGAAATACTTCCAATACTACTAAGCAAAGCCAAACAAATATGTATTAAGTTATCTCCAATGCTTGATATTAAACAAGCAATAAGAGACTTAGGGAACATAAAAGAGATTCACATAATCTCAATAAGGAATGAATGCAAAGAACTTTTACTGATTCTTGAAAAGGGTTACAATAGTGAGATAGAATATCATTGCATAGATTTCGATTCTAAAGAAAATATCAATACTTTTATTTATTTTTCGGAAGATATTTCTCCAAGGCTAGCCTCAAAAGACAGTATTACAAAGGGGAAGTATTTCTACGAACCAAATACATCCGTGCTCAAAGCCGGTGCTTTTAATATAATTTGCAAAACATTCCCCATAGAAAAAATAGCTCCCCATTCTCATTTATATATTTCTGAAAAGGAAATAATAGATTTTCCTGGAAGAAGGTTTATCATTCAAGACATTCTCCCTTATAATAATAAGACAATAAAACATATCAACACACTATTTCACAAGGCTAATATTACAATAAGAAACTTCCCTTTAACTGTTTCGGAGATAAGAAATAAGACTAAGATAAAAGAGGGGGGAGAAAACTATCTATTCTTCACCACCAATAAAGACAACGAGAAAATAATTATATCATGCGAAAAAATATAATTCTAATATTTGTACTTCTACTAAATATTACCTTATTTGCATCTCCCACTAAGAAGAAAAAGATTCAAGAGATAAAGATTCCAAAAATGGAAATAGATACAATATTCCAGCAAGTAGACACCTTGAATATATCTCTAATAATATATAAACCAATAAATCATATACCAAGCTTTACAACCTCACGCCCCGATTCTTGTGATACAAATATAAAACTATCCGTTGCAGCTGCCTTTACTGGTAAGAACCTAAGGAGTATTATGGGAAATCATGTAATAAACGGCAGGTTAAAGAAGGGTTACAAAGAGCCTGCTACAGGTTATGCAGCAATTATAGGTAATAATATAATAATTAATCCAATTAATAAGAACCTAAAATACTATCAAAAGAAGGCAATAAATAAGAAAGGCGACCTATTTAGACAAATGTTACTTGTTTACGATTCAACAATTATTCCATGTACAATATTTGGGAACCTATCAACCTTTAGAAGAGCCTTAGTATTGGTAGACAAAACCCCTTGGATTATAGAGTCTGAACAAAGAATGACGATTGAAGACTTCTCGAAAGCCTTACTAAGAATGGGAATAAGAACAGCCCTATGCCTCGATATGGGAACATGGAGTCACGGCTGGGTAAGAACAGAAGAAAACTCCTATACACAAATAGGAAAACTAACCTCCAGCACAAAAAACCAAACAAACTGGCTAATCTTCACGGAATAATATATTATAAAAAAACATAAATATTTTCTAAAAGAATTAATTCAAATAAAAAGTTTTCATATCTTCGCAATAATTTTAAATTAATAACTTAATTTACCAATTTGAAAGATATGAAAAATTTAAAATCGATCAAGTGTTTACTCACTATCGTTACTTTGAGCTCATTCCTAGGGATTAATGCCCAGACGACTCAAACCTTTAAGGTAATTAATATTGATAATGGTTCAATACCTATTGCCGGTGTAAGTGTTAAATGTTCCGGTGGAGAAACAGCTATTTCCGACAAAGATGGAATTTGTACAATCCACTACAAGACCAAGAAACCTGGAGATCGTATTGCAGTCGAAAATGTTCAAAAAGAAGGTTATAGTTGCTTAGGATATGACTATGAATCGACAGGCAAAATCACACCTGACAAAGTATGGAATCTATACATATCAGTAACAAAAGAGCATAACGAAAGAGTAAATAAGATATTCAATGCTATATTAAAAAAAACACACTCCGATTACTCAATAGGACTAAGCGAATACACCGACTCTCTAAAATACAGACCGCAGTGGTATCAATCATACCTAAACTATATGGACTTTAATTTACTAAATGTCACAAATAGGATAAGAAACATTTCCAATAATGTATCGAACAACTACAATTGCGAAAATGGAGAAATTTCCAACAATTCATTCAAATACCTATTAGAAGGAGATTTAGATCAATGTGTAAAAACTTTTGAGGATGCAGACTTACTCAATAAGATAGAAAAAGAGAACGACTCTGAAAAAAAGAAGGAATTACTCAGGGCAGTAATATTATATCTTAATTGCGTAGATATATATAATACATATCCAAAACTAAACGAACTAAAGCCATATTACGAGACACTTATTTCAAATAATTTCGCAAAAGATTACGCTATAAGAAACTACATATATTATCTATCATCAATCAACCAAATGGATAGTGCTATAAACTTGACAAAATCTTCAATAAAAGAAAACACTGACCAAAGAATCATTACAAGATTGAATAATATTTTAGCTTCCATTTACTTTAACCAAAACAATCTCAAAAAGTCAGAGAAAACATACAAAGAGGTAATAGATAGCTATATTAAGCTAAACATTTCAGATAACGATTTCTACCAAGACCTACTATCTGACGCTTACGTTAGCTTATCAAACCTATATAGAAGTACAAATAATATTAATAAGGCTATTGAATACCGTAAGCTTGCACTTGAAGCATTCAACAAAACAGTGCTAACCGATAGTATTAGTTATTTTGCTAACAAAGCTGATATTCATAAAGATTTAGCAGAACTATACAGTCAATTAGAACAACTAGACAATCAAATAAAAGAAGACAAGAATTACTACAACTGCATTAACGAAGCTTACAAATTATCTCCAGAGGCTTTTAATATTGAATATATATTATCTAAAAAACAACTTCTTCTTCACGATGTTGATGATAAGAAATTCGACTTTGAAGGTCTGAACAATATAGTAAAAGCAGAGAAAGCTCTAGCCGTTGAATACCCTTTATTCTTTAACTCCAGAGTATGCAGAACAAGATTAAATATTCTTTATGGTATCGACGAAAAAGTAAAAGCTCAGATAGACAAAAAAGAGACTCCTGATCTTTCTGAATTAAAGAGTACTATCGATTCTTTTGAAAATGATTTCTCAATACTAAACACCAAGGAACCAATTGTATATAATCATTATTACTTTGCATTTTCTGACTTAAAAATATCATATTGCGCCTATTCCGAGGACTCATCATACTTTACACAAACAATGAATAATGTTATAAGCCTTTGTCAAGAAAACATAATATTTGACTCATTATACTATCTAAAAAATCTAGCAACTTACACATACCGCTATGGAAATTACCTTTCAAATTTCCAAAACATCTCAGAAACTGAAAAATACTATGCAATATCAATTGATGCATTAAAACTTATGCTGGCTAAGGGATATAACGAATACAAAGCTGGATTTGGAGAAGCTAACAACAAACTAGCTAATGCTTATTTCAAACAAGACAAAGATGAACTTGCATTGAATACATATCAAGAAACAATAAATTGGTATAATACAATTGAGAAAAATTACAAAGCCGAGGCTGAAAGCGATTATCTAAATGCTCTTTATTCTACTGGATATACTCAACGTCACATCAAACAATTCGACAAAGCAATTGATAATTATAACAAGGTATTAAAAATCTTATCCTCTAAAGCAAAGAAGAATGCTGAGAAATTTTATAATGTTGCAAACATACAAGTAGAACTTGCTCTTTGTAATTATGGCATTGAAAATCAGAAAAAGGCTAAAGACTTATTAATAGAAGCTGTTAAAAACTACTCAAAGGTTATTAAAGGATTTACAAATGAAAATTACCTAACCGCTCTAAACTACTTAAAACAGATAGCAGAAGAAACTAAGGATTGGAATTTATACGAACAAACCTATATAAAAAAGGTAGAAATCCTAAAGGACTTCACAAGATTAGATACAAATAATTATATAGTTCCTTACGTAAAGGAATATCTTGAACTGGCTAAGCTTCACAATAACATGAGCAAATACGATTTATCTGAGAAAGAGCATACAGAAGTAGTTGATATATATCGTTTTATCAACAAGTTTGAGCCAAAAGAATTCAGAAGAGGATTAATCGTTGCATTATACTATCAAGGATGCAATCTAATGGATAAGGAAATATATAATGAGGCAATAAATTCTTTCACCGAGGCAAACAGCCTTAACAATGTTTTGATGCTTGAGGATTCTGTAAATAATATTGACTTGAAAGAGGCAATAGCTAACAAGGCGGGATTAGCATATTATTATGATAGAAATGATGAAGAAGACTTAGAAAGCTTAAGAAATGCAAAGGATGCATTTAAAGAATCCCTAAGAATAAGAGAATATATGTATGCAGAACAAGGCGACGAGATGCTTGACGAACTTGGTTACACAAATAGAGTAATTGGAGACTTAAACAGAGAATTGGAACTATTTATTTCTTCCGAAGAAAGCTATCTTGCAGCCAAGAAATACTACGAAAAACTCTTCACCACAAAAAAAGGCGAAGGAGAAGTCCCTTATTTTAGAACAATTTACGCTCTTGGTGACCTTTACCAAGCAAACCTTGACAGAGCAAAAGAGGCTGAAAAACTATATAGAGAATCTTTAGAAGTATACAATAACATGGATAATCAAAATAAACTTGAAGTCCAAAAAGCCTACTATTATCTACTTAATGATTTAATCACAGTAATACAAGAGTCAAAATTAGATTCTTCTGACCTTGAAAAACTAATAAAGCTTAGAGATTCAACAAAGAAAGAGCTAGAAAAGAAAAGCTAACCAAAAATAGAATAAAAAAAGAAATGGAGTTGTATTGACTCCATTTCTTGTTTATAAGAAAACTTCCTTATTCCTAGAATAAAAACATAAATCCAATGCTATATAAGTGAAGAGCCCCCCTATATCCAAATAGAAAAACTAACCTACAACACTAAAAACCAAACCAACTGGCTAATCTTCACGGAATAAAAAAAGCACGAAGCCGAAGCCCCGTACTTTCTCATTTACACAAAATATTGTACGGTATTCAAATTTAATTACTAAATTATTACAAACAATATTATACAGTGTCAATAATTATAAACTCTTAGTATAATTATTCATCAGTACATTTTAATAGTTTATCTATTTTTGCATTCCATTCTTTTGATCTACAAAAATCTTCATATCTACACTTTAAAAGAGGATTATATTTACGATACATTACATCACCTAAAGTTGTATCATAAGCAAATCCATCTTTAGAATTGAATTCATCTTCACTTTCACTCTCACTATTATTACCCCATCCTTTTTCTTTATGTGTTTCTTTGGATTCATTTAATGGGTGACCATAAACATTACCTTTACCATAACTATAAACACAAAATCCCTTATCTTTTTCGGTAGAAATTGGGAAATTTTCTTCATTACAAATTTTTCCTCCATGATGAGAAACGCAAATTGCATCTATATTAGTTTTATATTTCTTTTCTATAAAACAATACTGTGCATCACCTGGTAAAAGTATTTTTGAAATATCATTTTCCTTTTTTAAATCAATAGAAATTCCAATTCCTGTATCGTTTTTTGTCCATCCTGAACATCTAAAAATTTCAAAAAAGCCACAGTTTATTCCATTATTAAATTCTTGATCAATTAGGATTAAGTTTTTTAATTTATCGGCAAGTTTTTTCGCACTTGGTGTGATTTTCTGAAGTGGTGCAATTATTGTACATTCATTATAATGTTCAATTTTAGATCTTAACGATTCATAATGATCAAAATCCCAATGTGAAAGAATAATAAATGGATTATTATCTATAGGGAAACTTATAACATCTCTATATGTTTTCTTATTCCAATATGCTCCACCGCCTAAATCAAAATAAAAAAGAGGAGTTTTTCCATGGAAAATGCCTATTGCATTACCTTGACCAACATTATAACTAATAACATTAATATTTTTCGAATCTATTCCTTTAATTTTTTCTTTAAAGCTTCTAATTGTACTTTTTATTTTTTTACTAGTATTATTATATATATCCGTTAAATCAAGGAGTGAATTTATATGTTCTAACAATTTATCGTCATCTGATCCAGTGCCAATTATTGAAAAACTAGCAATATGTGATAACGTTCCTAATTCATTTCCTAGATCAGTAAACATCATACAGATTAAAGGGTCTTCACTATTACTACTTAATATAATTTCAAACCATTTATCAATTAATTCTTGTTCATTATCAGGTGCAACTCCAAATAATTTCTCAATTTGATTATTTTCAATATCTATTTTCAGAAAACCTGTTTCAATACCTTTATTATTAAGCTCATCTTGTTCATTATTATCAAGTAAATCTTGTCTACTCCCTAAATAACCATCAAATAATAATATTTTTGAATTTTCATCCTTTGTTTCAATTTCAAATAAGTTCCCTATATAATTTCTCATTTTCCCCATATTTTATTCTTTGTTACTAAAAAAGTAAGCAAGAAAGTTTTTCCTTGCTTACTTAACTACTCTTTAAATTACATTTTACTGCACTACAATCTTTTTAGTTTCAATTATTGTATTTGTTGAATCTATAATTTTTAGATAATAAAGCCCTTTACCTGTCAATGTAGAAATATTGATATTAAATAATTGTTGATTTATTGGTTGATTATAAACCATTTGTCCTGCCGTATTATATATTTGAATAGAATAACCGTTCATATAATTATAATTTCCATTATCTATTATAATGTTTGTTTTGGCTGGATTTGGATATATTTTTATTTGATTAGTTATATTTGCATTTCCTTGAAAACCAACATTTGTATTTATTATTAATGTATCATCAACAGATACATAACACTTTATTGTATCATAAATTATTGTTGATGCCGTAGCTGTCGCACTACAACCATTAGCATCAACATAAGTATATAAAATGCTTTTATTCCCCAGACCAGCAGTCTCAGGATTTAAAAGCATACCTGTGACACCATTACCATAAGCTATTCCTCCTGAAGGATTACCTATTATATTTACTTGTGAATTTTGGATATTTATAAAAGGAGAAACATAAACTGAAACACTTGGAAGACTATTTACCGAAACTGTTACAGGATTAGACATCTTTGAACAACTAGCTGCATCTACCTTTAATGTGTAATTTCCTGCTGTATTTGCAGTATAAACTGTTTGGTTTGCTCCATTTATTATATTGTTATTCAAATACCAACTATAAGAATAAGAGCTATTTTGCTCACTTGACATCAATTGAACACTACCTCCTTGACAAAAACTTGTTGATGATAAAGGATTAATTATTGGTGTTGCCAAAGTACATCCATTATACAAGTTTAAAACTTCTTGCTGTGTTAAAGAACGATTCCAAAAACCAACATCATCCAAATATCCTGTATAAGATTTAAAATAATAATCATCAACTCTACCAAACTTCAATGGGGATACATTATTGAATACAAATGTTGAATTAATATTTACTGACGCATTATAAACACCATCTACAAACGCTTTTATTGTGTCACCACTTTGATATGTAAAAACAAAAAAATGCCAATTATTATCATTATATGGTATTGAAGTTGATGCCACGCCGACTGTCCCACTTGAATAATCATTTTGAGTATTAATAACACCAAGACTTTCGTATATTATCACTTTCCCATTTGTAGTCTGCCCACCTTTCCCTATCAATCCAGGTAATTGACCTCCATTATTATCAATTGAGTTTGTATTATATTTAGCCCAAAAACAAAGGCTATAGTTAGAACAAAGAAAGCCACTATTATGTGCAATGGTAATATTACTGTTCCCATTAAAATAATATGCGCTATTCGCCATACCGTTTCTATCTGTAGTTAATGTTGTTCCATTTACAATACCGTTGTTTCCATTGGTACTTCCATCGTTGGCATTTCCATTAAATCCCCACCATCCTACTAAACCATTTGTAGGAACATTCTGTGGGAGTTGTGCAATTGATGTATTGGCAAATATTAATATTGCAAATACAATTAAAAAAGAATGTTTTCTCATTGATTATTATTTTTTGTTTTTCCAAACCCCCAAAATGGAATATTTTTAAATAAAAAAGCGTGGGAATTTATTAAGATTATCCTAGAAACAGGCTGTGGAGGCCTACAAAGTAAGATAAAATAATAAAACCCACGCCAATAGTTTATATAAACTGCCCCATCGCCTTAGCTTTAGGGCAGAGTAATAACACTAGCGCAAGCAGTACTATATTTATCTTCTACTTTGTTGCAAATTTCCACATTTGTTTCTAGAAGATACTAATACGCTTTCTAAATGTTATTCTAATTCTTCAACGCTTTGAAGTGTTAGAATAATTGCAAATGTAGAAATATTTTTTTGTTCTGCAAATTATTTTATGGGAAATATTGCACCTTCTTTTCTAATTTATACTCCATATCTTTGAAATTATCCGAGAGATAAATTTATTTTTCTTAGAGAAAATTCTAGGGAAAGGGCATTTAATTTTCATCAAAAGGCTATACAAAATATTATGTCCTTGATTGCGGAAATTCTAATGCCTGATTTAATCTTTTTAAATGGCGTTTAAATTATTTCTAATAACTGATTAAAACTTTTTAAACGCTGTTTTCATGTGCGAAAGATGCACATCTAATGACATAAAAGATGCACATCTTTTGGTGTGAAAGATGTGCATCTTTTTTTATTAGAAAATTCTAGGTTAAATCTTAGATTTTGAGCCAAACGACTTGGCTTTTACTTTCTTGATTGCAAAGATAATATATTTTAGACCTTTTGTCAAGGATAATGATATAAAACTTTTTTTCTTCGTTTCTGTCTCCTGAATCCTTGTGTTGTTGTGGGGAATCCTTGTTTTGAAGTATTTTTATAAGGATTAATTATTGCTGTGGTAGCTACCCTAGTGGTGTTATGGTAGGTACCCTAGGCGTGCTAGGGTACCTACCATAATTTATTAAGATGTGCATCTAATTTTTTTGGGATTGTTTTTGTTGTTTGTTGGGCGTAGGCAAGCGGCGCACGTACAATGAACTTGTAATGCAAATATACTGAAAATAATTGAATTATTTATGGATTTTTTGAATAAAAAAAGGGGCAAATATATATTTGCCCCTAGGTATTAATCAAATAAACCAATTAGTTAACCTTGAATTTGGTTACTCCGTCGTTTAAGAATGATACAATTTGTTTTGCTGCTGCTAGACCTGCGTTAATGTTAGCCTCAGCTGTTTCTGCTCCCATCTTCTTAGATGTTGCAAAAACTCTTGTGCAGAATTTCTCATTAAGTTCTGCTTGGTTAGAAGCTGCAATATCTGTTGCATATTTAAGGTCTGTTCTTTCTTCTAAAACCTTTACCAACTCTGCTTCATTGATAACCTCTTTACGAGCAGTGTTGATTAAACAACCACCCTTAGGCATCTTTGATAATAGGTCATAGTTGATAGAGTTCTTAGTTTTTTCTGTTGCAGGGATATGAAGTGAAACATAAGCGCAAGTAGAATATAAATCCTCTGCTGTTCTACAGAAATGTATTCCTTCTTTTTCCATTTGTTCTTCTGTAACGAATGGGTCGAAAGCATATACTTCCATTCCGAATCCCTTAGCGATATTAGCTACCATACGTCCTACGTTTCCGTAAGCGTGGATACCTAATTTCTTTCCTTTAAGTTCAGAACCTGTTCCAGGGTTGAAAGCATTTCTAGCCATAAATATCATCATACCTATTGCAAGTTCTGCAACAGCATTTGAATTTTGACCAGGAGTATTCATTGCAACGATATTCTTTGCAGTGCAAGCCTCAAGATCTAAATTGTCATAACCAGCTCCTGCTCTTACAACAATTTTTAGATTCTTTGCTGCTTCAATAACTTCCTTTGTAACCTTATCTGAACGAACAATTAAAGCATCTACATCAGCAACTGCTGCATAGAAATCATTAACGTCGGTATATTTTTCTAATAAAGCTAATTCAAAACCAGCTCCATCAACAATTGTCTTTATTCCGTCAACCGCTGCCTTAGCAAATGGCTTGTCGGTTGCTACTAATACTTTTGCCATGTCTTTAAGTTTTAGGTTATGCGTTTAATTTTTCAAATTCTTGCATACAATCAACTAAAGCTTGAACTGATTCTTTTGGACAAGCATTGTATGTTGAAGCACGGAATCCACCAACAGAGCGGTGTCCTTTTATACCAACCATACCTCTTTCCTTAGCGAATGCCATGAAATCAGCTTCTTTGTCTTTGTATCCTTCAGCCATAACGAAGCAGATGTTCATAATTGAACGGTCTTCTTTATCTGCTGTTCCTACGAACATCTTGTTACGGTCGATTTCGTTATATAACAAATCTGCCTTATCATTGTTCATTTTGTGCATTACTTCCAATCCACCTAATTCTTTAACCCATTTCAATGTTTCGTGCATAACGAATATTGGGAATACAGGAGGTGTGTTAAACATTGAGCTTTCTGGAATATGTGTACGGTAATCAACCATTGTAGACATTTGACGTTCAACCTTTCCTAAAACATCTTCTCTAACGATTACGAAAGTAACACCTGCAGGACCTACGTTCTTTTGAGCTCCACCATATATTAAAGCATATTTAGATACATCAACTGGACGAGACATGATATCAGAACTCATATCAGCAACTAAATTGATTGGGCAATCCATATCATATTTAATCTCTGTTCCATAAATAGTGTTGTTAGTAGTGATGTGGAAATAATCAGCATCAGTTGGGATAGTGTAGTTTTTAGGTATATAGCAATATGTTCTGTCTTCTGAAGAAGCAACAACTTCAACCTCGCCAAACATCTTAGCTTCTTTTACAGCCTTCTTAGCCCAAACACCAGTTTGAAGGTAAGCTGCTTTTTTGTTTAAAAGGTTAGCTGCAACCATAAAGAATTGAGTAGAAGCACCACCACCAAGGAATAATACCTTGTAACCTGCTGGTATACCTAATAATTCAATCCATAATTGTTCTGTTTCAGCCATTACTCTTTCCCAACCTGGAGTACGGTGAGAGATTTCTAATAAACCTATTCCTGTTCCATCGAAATCACGGATAGCTTCAATAGCCGATTCTACAGCTTGTTTTGGTAAAACGCATGGACCTGCGTTAAAGTTATGTACTTTTTTCATTCTGTGTTTTGTTTTAAAGGGTTTATTTTTAATCGTTAATCCGAAATTTTCAGATATAACTATACACTCTAGTTGGCAAAATTAGGACATATTTTTGAATAAACAAAACTCGTCTCTTAAAAAGACAGGCTTTAATTCAAAAGATATAAAGTCTATTTTAAATAAATATAGTAATTTTGCATTATTATGAATTTAGAGAAACATTTAGTTCATCCAATATTTAAGATTGTTCAAGAGGTTGTAGAGAATATGGGCATCGAGGCTTATGTTGTGGGAGGCTGGGTAAGAGATATAATATTAAAGAGAGCAAGCAAGGATATAGATATAGTTTGTATTGGTTCAGGAATTGAGCTTGCAAACCAAACAGCCAATAAAATTGGTAAGCATTGCAATGTATCGGTTTTCAAAAATTTCGGCACGGCGATGATTAACTATATGGATAATGGTAATAATTGGCAGATAGAATTTGTAGGAGCAAGAAAGGAAAGTTATAATAGGGATAGTAGGAAACCAATTGTTGAAGATGGGACTCTTGAAGATGATCAAAACAGGAGAGATTTTACAATAAATGCTATGGCAATATCTCTAAATAGTAATAACTATGGAGAACTTATTGACCCTTTCGAAGGACTACAGGACATAGCTTATGGAGTTATTCAAACCCCACTCAATCCCGATATTACCTTTTCCGACGACCCACTAAGGATGATGAGGGCAATACGTTTTGCCTCACAACTCGACTTTGTAATACATAACGATACCTTCGACGCAATAACAAGAAACGCTCATAGGATAGAGATTGTCTCAGGAGAAAGGATAATTGAGGAGTTGAACAAGATGATACTCTCTCCAAGAGCTGCTATGGGATTTCGACACCTTGAGAAGTCAGGTCTTTTAAAGATAATATTCCCAGAAATGGTTGCTCTCAAAGGAGTGGAGCAAGTTGGAGATAGGGCTCACAAAGATAATTTCAAACACACATTAGAAGTTTTAGACAATATATCTAAGAATACCGACAACCTATGGCTACGTTGGGCTGCAATACTTCACGATATTGCAAAACCCCTCACAAAACGCTACGAACCAAAGGTTGGCTTCACTTTTCATGGTCATGAGGCTAAGGGAGCTAAGATGGTAAAGCATATATTTAGAAGGATGAAGCTACCTCTAAATGAAAATATGAAATATGTAGAGAAGCTTGTAGAGCTTCACCTTAGACCAATTATCTTGGCAGAAGATATTGTTACAGATTCAGCCGTAAGAAGACTACTATTCGATGCAGGAAATGATATTGAGGATTTAATGACTCTATGTGAGGCAGATATAACCTCAAAGAACTTCCATAAGGTGCAGAAGTTTAAAAGAAACTTTGAAATTGTTCGACAAAAACTAATTGAGATAGAAGAAAAAGATAGGGTAAGAAACTTCCAACCACCAATTAGTGGAGAAGATATAATGGAGATATTCGGCATTGAACCTTGCAAAGAGATAGGAGAAATAAAGACGGTGATCAAAGATGCAATACTCGATGGCAAAATACAAAACGACAAAGAGGAAGCCCTAAAAATAATGTACCAAGAAGGAGAAAAACGTGGTTTAAAACCTAAACCGTAAATGAACAATAAAGAATTAATAGTATTAGTAGGTCCAACAGCAGTTGGTAAGACATCGGAGGCTATACGTCTTGCAAATTTTCTTAAGACGGACATAATCTCTGCCGACTCACGTCAGTTCTACCATGAACTAAATATTGGTGTTGCAAGACCTACAACAGAGGAACTCTCATTAGCTAAGCATCATTTTATTGGTCATAAATCAATACAAGACTCTTATAATGTAGGCTCTTATGAGAAGGATGCATTACAAAAAATAGAAGAACTTTTCAAGAAATATGATAAACTTGTGCTAACAGGTGGAAGTGGAATGTATGTAGATGTGGTCTGTAATGGTATCGATACCCTACCCGATGTGAATAATGATATTAGAGAAGAATTAAATAGAATCTTTAAAGAAAAAGGAATTACTCCATTGCAAGAAGAACTTAAGGAAAAAGACCCTGAATATTATTCAATTGTAGACACTAGCAATCATATACGACTAATTAGAGCCTTAGAGATTATTCGTCAAAGCGGTAAAACCTTTAGTTCTCTAAGAACAAATACCAAACAAGAACGTCCATTTAAAATAAAGAAGTTTGCTCTTCAAAGAGATAGAAAAGAACTTATTGATAGAATTAACCTTAGGGTCGATATAATGATTAATGAGGGTTTGATTGAGGAGGCAAGAGAAGTTTATCCATTTAAGGGGCTAAGTGCATTGAATACCGTTGGATATAAGGAATTGTTTAATTATTTCGATGGAAAGATTAGCCTTGAGCAGGCTATTGAGGATATTAAGACTAATACTCGTCGCTATGCCAAACGTCAAATGACATGGTTTCGCAAGGATAAGGAAATTATTTGGATTGATGCTAGTAAAGAAATTAACTGGGAGGGCGTTTTGCATGAAAATATATAAATACCTTTTACCTTTTACCTTTTACCTTTTACCTCTTATTTTGTTTTCGCAGGAAAATCTAATTTATAATCCTTCTTTTGAGGAATATATGAAATGTCCTCAGAAAATAGAGCCCTATGGTTATATGTCGGAGGTTGTGGCTTGGTGGCAGCCTACTGGTGGCTCTGCCGACTACTATAATAAATGTGGTAGTAAGCAATGCAATGTTCCAAAAAACAAATTAGGCGTTCAGATGCCTAGGACTGGTTTGGGAATGGTTGGAATTTATACTTCTAAGACAGATTATAGGGAATATATTCAAACTGAGCTTAAGGATATTTTGCAAAAGGGAGAAGAGTATAGACTTAGTTTCTACACCTCTTTATCTGAATACTCCTCTGGTTCAGTGGCAACAATTGGAGGCTTATTTACACAAAAAAGAATTGAAGAGGATACTCGTGAGATGTTAAAGGACAATACAATCACAAAACACACTAAAGGAGTTAGCCAATCACTTTCTACCTATCTTAAACCACAGGTTGTTAATCCTTACGATAGACCTTTAACCGACGTGGATAAATGGACAAAGATTGAAGGAGAGTTTATTGCAGAGGGTGGCGAGAGATTTCTTACTATAGGTAATTTTTTTCCATCTCAACAATCGAATGTTATTGACCTAAGCTACCTAACCTATCTCCTCCCTGGTGCATATTACTATATAGACGACGTGGAGCTTACCTGCTTAACATGTGGGAAGACTAATGAGATTGCAGGAGATATATCTATTACAAAGACGAAAGACGAAAGAATATTTGAGGTTGGACAAGTGATTATTCTTGAGAACATATTCTTTGAATTTGACAAGAGCGTTCTTCTGCCTCAGAGCTATGTTGAACTAAAGAATCTTCTTGAGATATTAAATAAGTATCCAAATATGAGTATTGAACTTTCGGGGCATACGGATAATAAGGGTACTGATAAATATAACCAAAACTTATCCAACACAAGGGCAATGGCTGTATATGATTTCCTTATATCTAAAGGTATTGAGAAAAAAAGATTGGAATATAAGGGTTTTGGTGCTAAACAACCAATTGCGGATAATAAGACCGATGAGGGAAGGGCAAAGAATAGAAGAGTTGAGTTTAAAATTTTATCGTTATAGAAAAGATATGAGCGAGATACAGATATTTCCATTTATTGATAGCAGGATAGAGAATTATTGTGAAGAAAATGTAAGCAAAGAGCCTAAGGCCTTAGAAGAACTTGACAGAAAAACGCATCTTTGTTTTGTTCGTCCAAATATGATTAGTGGCAATTGGCAAGGAACATTTCTAAGAATGATTAGTAAGATGATAAATCCTAAGACTATTCTTGAAATAGGAACATTCACTGGTTATGCTACAATATGTCTTGCCGATGGTCTTGGGGAGGGAGGTCTAGTTCATACTATTGAGAAAGATGGGGAATTTGAAGAATTTTTAAACTCAAACTTCCAAGAAAAGGGATATGGCGACAAGATAAGGGTTCATATTGGTAAGGCATTAGATATTATCCCTAAGATTGAAGGAAATTTCGATATTGTATTTATTGATGCCGACAAGGCTAACTACCCAGAGTATTATAATCTTTGTATTGAGAGATTGAATAAGGGTGGATTAATAATTGCTGATAATATTCTTTGGTATGGTAAGGTAGGACTAGCCCCTATGCCAAAGGACAAAGAGACTATAGCTATCAATAATTTCAACAAGCTAATTACCCAAGACGATAGGGTTGAAAATGTTATTATACCTATTAGAGACGGTTTAATGATGGGAAGAAAATTATAATCTTACCAGCCAAATCCTCCATAGAAACCTCTGTTTAGAGAATTTACAGGAGAGTGCATCATCCCCATTGGACTATACATTGATAATGGGTTAGATGTGTATAATGAATAAGGATTGTTCGACTCAATAACTGTTACGCTAAGATTTAAGAATGAATTTTTAGAAAGCTCATAGCTTAGATTTGCATTAAACCCATAGGAATAAAGATTTCTTGTACCAAAATTAGCTCTCATACCGTTTGGAGAATAATTATCAAAGAAAGCAGTCACAGAAAGCATTAACTTAGGATTAATATCTATATCCATACCCACGTAAGCAGAGTTATGTTTATATCTATTCTCGTATGGAGTCTTATCATCATTTCCTCTTATTGTAAGGTCACCACTGAGGACTCCTACTCTTAAATAAGATTGTTTATTTACTTTAAAAATAGCAGAAGGGGCAATATAAGACGAAGTGAAGCTTTCTCCAAAGAATCCTCTTCCAAAACTCGCTCCCATGCTTAAATTATACTGTTTATCATTTTCCTGCTTAGAGGGCAAATAATTAGTATCCCTTGAAGAAATACTATCCCCTTGTGCATAAGTAAACGAAATACTTAGAATAAACAAAAAGAAAACGATTGCTTTTTTCATATCTCTATTAACGAGAAAAACTTATCCTTTATTTTACCACTTCAATTTATTTTTGAAGGCATCGAAATAATATGACAATGTTAGAGAAACCATATGTTGATGTGGAGAGCTTGGAGTTTCTAAATTAAAGTACTCAAATGAGGTCTTTTGATCCATTCCCTTTTGTTCATATCTTCCAGAAAAATCATGGTCGTAGTTATATAGTGGAGTCAAGGAATATTGATAGTTAAGCATTAGTTGAAACTTAGAAAACTCAAAACCAATACCTAAACTAACTCCTGCATCCATACGATATGTACCATCTGTTTCAAAGGTATCATCGCTATCCTTCCAAAAAGTACTTCCGTGAACAGTTGGGTCAAAACCAATATATCCATTAGCAATATTTGGGTCTGGAGATTGTTCATGTATTCTTCTTGGTAATTCATTTTCTCCATAATGGTCAAAGAAATCGGTATATCCATAAGCACCTACCCCAACAAATGCTCCAGCTTGTGCAAGAAATTTAAAACTATTATATATCTCGTATTTATATACTAAGTCCACTGGTAGTTGAATATACGATGCATTACAAGTAATTTCAACATCTTGAGTGTTTAATTTATATCCCTTTGTTGTAAAAAGAAGAGATGTTTGCAAGTACCAAGTATCATCGAAAGCCGACTGCATAGTAACACCTGCATTAAAACCCATCTTCCATGGTTTGGTATCTGTAAAACCAACATAATTCTTATTCTCATCGAAATAAGCCAAACCATTATAAATATCTAACCCCCTAGCAGAGGTTAAATCACTCATATTTAGCCCGAACTTCAGACCAAAACGTGTTTGTGGAGCCTTGTTTCGGCGTTGAGCACTTGTTTCGATTGATGCAGCAAGCAATAAAAGCACTGCCAAAATGGAAATAATATTAGTTCTATTCATATCTTTCTGTTACAATATGTTTGATTTGCAAATATAATGATTCTTTCCGAAAATTGAATAAAACTTAAAATAAAACTTGCACATCTCATCAATTTATATAATTTTGCATATCAAGTATGAGCAAGGAAAAGAGAGAATTTTACAGTGCATTAATCGTCCCAACTGCCCTATTATTATTAATATGGGTAATAAAGATTTATGAGGTAGTCTTTAATGTCTCATTCTCCAATTATGGACTAAAACCACACTCCATAGAGGGATTAATAGGAATACTCACAATGCCATTTCTACACGCCGATTTCTCTCACCTTTCATCCAATTCCTTAGCATTCTTCGTCCTACTATCGGGGCTATATCTATTCTATAAATCCTTCGCCACTACCCTAGTACTCGAATTCTATTTATTCACAGGATTTGCCACATGGATAATTGGTTCAGAAGGCGAAGTGCATATTGGAGCCTCAGGAATAGTATATTGCCTTGCATGGTTTCATATAATTAGTGGATTTATAAAGCGCAACAAGCAACAAGCAGCATTCGGACTACTAGTAATCTTCCTTTACGGTTCAGTAGTCTGGGGTATATTCCCAATGTTTCAACCCTCAGCACATATTAGCTGGCAAGGTCATCTTGCAGGAGCAATAACGGGGGTAGTCCTTTCTATTCTATATAAAGACAAAGGAATTCAAAAACAAAAAGAAGAAGACAATGATGACCCCTCCGACGAAGACCCCTACTGGTTAGAAGAAAACAACGAATTGTAGGGGCGAACCTATGTGTTCGCCCAATTAAATAAGTGGCGAATATTAATTCGCCCCTACGTTATTTCTTATTCGATATATATTCGTGGATGGCTTTTGCGGCTTCTTTTCCTGCTCCCATTGCTAGGATTACTGTTGCGGCTCCAGTTACTGCATCTCCTCCTGCGAATATTCCTTCTCTTGAGGTTTGTCCTCTCTCGTCGGCTATTATGCCTCCCCAACGTTCTGAGTCTAATCCCTTGGTTGTATTGATTATTAATGGGTTTGGACTTGTACCTAACGACATTATTACGCAATCGGCCGCAATTTCAAACTCGCTACCCTCTAATTCTATTGGGCGACGACGACCACTTGCATCAGGCTCTCCTAACTCCATCTTAATACATCTAATTCCTCTTACCCAACCTTTATCGTCGGCAAGTATCTCGGTAGGGTTGGTCATTGTGTGGAAATGGATACCCTCTTCTTTTGCATGATGAACCTCCTCTACCCTTGCTGGCATCTCCACCTCACTTCTTCTATATACAATATGAGTATCTGCACCAAGGCGCTTTGCTGTTCTTGCGGCATCCATTGCTACATTTCCTCCTCCTACAATAACAGTTGTTGAACCTGGGAAAACGGGTGTATCGTAACCATCCTCAAATGCCTTCATAAGGTTTGAACGGGTAAGTATTTCATTTGCTGAAAGCACTCCATTAAGATTCTCACCAGGAATACCCATAAACTTAGGAAGACCAGCACCAGAACCTATAAAGACTGCTGAGTAGCCTTTTTCGCCTAAGAGTTCATCGATAGTTATACTCTTTCCGACAATTACGTCGGTTATTATCTCTACACCTAGCTTTCTAACATTATCAACCTCGTATTGCACTACATCTTTCTTTGGAAGACGAAACTCTGGAATACCATATACCAATACTCCACCAGCCTCATGAAGAGCCTCGAATATTGTAACATCATATCCCATCTTAGCTAAATCACCAGCACATGTTAATCCAGAAGGACCTGCACCAACTACGGCAACCTTCTTTCCTATTTTAGTTTGAGAAGGTTTAGAAAGCTCAATATTATTTGTTCTTGCCCAATCGGCAACGAAACGTTCAAGTTTACCAATTGCAACTGGCTCACCTTTCTTTCCAAGAATACATTTTTCCTCGCATTGAACCTCTTGAGGGCACACCCTACCACAAACAGCAGGAAGTGCTGTATCCTCAGCAAGTATTCTAGCAGCTCCTTCGAAGTCTCCTTTCTTTACCTTAGAAATAAAGCTTGGTATTTGAACAGAAACTGGACATTGAGTAACGCAACCTGGGTTCTTACACTCAATGCAACGTGAGGCCTCAAGCATTGCCTCTATTTCATTATAACCATAACAAACCTCTTCGAAGTTTTGTGCTCTAATAATTGGGGCTTGTTCCCTAGCCTTTAATTGTTTTTTCTTATCAACAACAAGCTCTGCCTTTATGGAGGTATCTACCTCTGGAGCTAGATTGCATTTATGTTCAGGCGTGTCTTTTGCTATCTCGAAAGTTTTATACATTGTTTGACGACGCATAGCCTCTTCGAAATTTACATCATGACCATCAAATTCAGGACCATCGACACAGGTAAACTTTGTCTTACCACCAACGCTAACTCTACAAGCTCCACACATACCCGTTCCATCGACCATAAGGGTATTTAAACTAACAACTGTCTTAATACCTAACTCCTTTGTTAATAGACATACAAACTTCATCATTATCATTGGACCAATTGCAATAACCTCATCATATTTCACTCCCTTATTTACAACAAGGTCTTTTATAAGATCTGTTACCAATCCCTTTGTTTGGTATGAACCATCGTCGGTACATATATATAAGTTCTTAGCAACAGCCCTCATCTCCTCTTCTAGAATAAGAGTGTCCTTTGACTTTGTACCTATTATTACGTCTACATCATATCCGTTTTGTTTCATCCACTTCACTTGTGGATATATTGGAGCAGTACCAACTCCTCCTGCAACAAAAAGAAATTTTTTCGTGTTTAATTTATCTTCACTCTCATGTAAAAACTCACTCTCTCTCCCTAGTGGTCCAACTATATCCTTGAAGCTATCCCTAATATCTAATTTCGCCATTCTCTCTGTAGATTTACCTACAACTTGATAAACCAATGTTATTGTTCCTTTAACCTTATCAAAATCGCAAATTGTTAGAGGTATTCTTTCTCCTTTTTCATCAATGATTGCAATAATAAATTGTCCTGGTTTTGCAGCACGAGCCACCCAAGGAGATTCTACATCCATTAAAAAGATGTTTTCCGTAAGTTGTCTTTTCGATTGAATTTTAAACATAGAGATAATATTACTTTTTATATATAGGGTTTATTGTTTTTTGTTCAAGGCTCTTATATTCTTGTTCAGTAAGACCAAGTTCAAATTTAATTTTTGTTGCGTTAGACCAACTTAAGATTATTAAGACTAAAGAAAATGCAGAGAAAGCTAAATAAAGCCAGTTGCCTGAAATTATCAATCCTAAACATGCAACCAAAGAAACCGCAGTAAATGATTCTACTCTCTTTTTGCATGCTGCTTGGTAAGCATTTAATTTCTGTCCAAAAGATAATTGTTTGATATTTGTAATATGCTTTTGATATTGTCTCCTTCCTCTAAATATAAAGAAAATTATCGCTAGCATCATCACAAAAGAAATATACATATTCATCTTATAGTTCAAATTAGCATTCCCAAACAATAATTCTCCTGCTGAAGAAATTGCTATTACTGCTGAATTTACAATAATATACTTAATATTTAATCCATTTAGATTTTTAATATAACCTTTCATAATCAACTGTATTTACTCGTTAAATAATCAGCAAATATAATATTTTTTTCATTTTTTATTGCAGATAAACTAAATATTTATACTTTTGCAAAGTCTGAGAAAGTTTTTCAAGAGGATTTAAACATCATTCAGACTTTTCCCTTATTTCTTAGTTTATAGTTTATCAATAACTGAAAATCTTATTCAGAAAAAAATAATCAATATATATGTATAATAAATCACAATTAGAAACTAAATCAATTGAAGAATTAAAATCAATTGCTCAGGATTTGAAGATTTCAAAAATCAACAAACTTAACGAGCAAGAATTGATATATAAAATCATTGATTTTCAAGCTGCCAATCCAACGGCAGAGGATTCTGAAACCGAATCAAAGACCAATAACGCTCAAAAAAGAACTCGTATCAAACCAAAACCTATTGCAGAAAGCAATGTAAATAAGACTACACAAGCAACACCAACAGTAGTTGTTGAGGCTAATAATGCTCCTAATATTGAAAACTCTAATAAGCTTCTAAACAACAAACCACAGACCAATAAACCTCAGAATAGTAAGCCACAGAACAAAAAACCTCAAAATAAAAAACCTAATAAACCTAATATTTCAATTGAAGTAAAAAAAGATTTAGATATTTTCGAGGTTTCTGACCTTGGTGCTTTAAATCTTCCTGAGACTCCAATTATTGAGGAATTGAAACTTCCTGAATTAAATCTAAAGGTAATAAAGACAAAAGAGGAGATTAGATTTAAAAAAGAAATTGGACTTAAGGAAAAAGAGAATCCTACAACTGAAGAAATTAATAACGAGCCAATAAATGATGAAATTAATATTGCTATTGTAGACGATATTAAAACTATATCTGAGATTACTGAACCAAATCAAGATAAAAAACCAAAAGAAGCTAAACCAATTCCAAAACGAGCTGAATATAATTTTGAAACCGAAGGTTTAATTACTGCAGAGGGTGTTTTAGAAATTATGCCAGACGGTTATGGTTTTCTTCGTTCATCGGATTATAACTACCTTAACTCTCCAGATGATATTTATGTATCACTTTCTCAAATAAAACTTTTTGGTCTAAAAACAGGAGATACTGTTAGAGGAACTATTCGCCCTCCTAAGGATGGAGAAAAGTATTTCCCTATGGTTAAGGCTGACCTAATAAATGGTAGAACAATAGAACAAATTAGAGATAGAGTTCCTTTCGATTACCTTACTCCTTTATTCCCTGAGGAAAAATTCAAACTAACTGGGCATAAACTAGAAAGTCTTTCGACTAGAATTATTGACTTATTTACTCCAATAGGAAAAGGTCAAAGAGCTCTTATTGTTGCTCCTCCTAAGACTGGAAAAACTACCCTATTAAAAGAGATTGCAAATGCCATTGCCTCTAACCACCCTGAGGCATATCTTATCGTTTTACTTATCGATGAAAGACCTGAAGAGGTTACCGATATGCAAAGAACGGTAAATGCTGAGGTTATCGCATCTACATTTGACGAACCAGCAGAACGTCATGTGAAGATAGCTAATCTTGTTTTAGAAAAGGCTAGACGTATGACAGAATGTGGACATGATGTTGTTATCGTATTAGACTCTATCACTCGTTTGGCAAGAGCTTATAACACAGTTGCTCCTTCTTCTGGCAAGGTGCTTTCTGGTGGTGTTGAAGCAAATGCTCTTCAAAAACCAAAACGTTTCTTTGGTGCTGCAAGAAATATTGAAAATGGAGGTTCTCTAACAATTATAGCAACTGCCTTAATTGAAACAGGTTCTAAGATGGATGAGGTTATCTTCGAAGAATTCAAAGGTACAGGTAATATGGAACTTCAATTAGATAGAAAAATTTCTAATAAGAGAGTATTCCCTGCTATCGACCTTGTTGCTTCTTCAACAAGAAGAGAAGATTTACTACTTGAAGATGGAATCTTGAACAGGATGCTTATCTTGAGAAATTATATTGCTGATATGAATTCAATCGAAGCAATGGACTTTATTAGAAAACAAATGAAAAATACTCGTTCCAACGAAGAATTTCTTCTAAATATGAACTCTTAGATATTGTCTAATGAAGAGGATATTAGATTTACAAAAACAATGTGATGAACTTTCGTCTTTGATTTGTAGTTTCTGCAAACCTTTAATGCTAAGTGTAGAGTTTAGAAGCCAAGTAAGACAATTGCTAAGCTCAGAGGCTGATCTACGTCTTACAATAGAGCTTGCAATGGAAGTGGAAACATCGAAAGAGATGAAAGAAAAAATAACTCTTGCAAAGGAAGAAGCTGAAATTATTTTATATACATTATCACTAATGGATGATAGTAAAATTGGTGAGCTTAAACCAATGAAAGCAATGACAACAACTATAATAAAAGAAATTGAATCTTTATAGATGAATAAGCGTTATAGATTTTTTAAACACTTAAAAATTACACCAATAATTATTGGTGTATTTTTAGTTTTAATTGGTTTTCTCCTTATCTATTTGAATCAAGAACCAAAGCCATCTAGCTTTATTCATAACGAAAAGGATATTATCTACTTTGCTCATAGAGGATATATTTTTGATGCTCCTGAGAATAGCTATTCTTCGGTAGAAAAAGCATATAATAAAGGATTCAATGGCATTGAGATAGATATAAGCAGCACTATAGATGATAAGCTTGTACTTTTCCATGACAAAGCTTTAAATAGAATGCTTGGTATTAATGGAGAAATAAATGAAATTTCTTTTAATGATTTACAAAAGCATAATATAATTTGGAAAAGAATGCCAACCAATCAAAAAGTTGTTGAGCTCGAAACCATTTTTAAAGACTTCCCTAATATGTATTATTATCTTGATATAAAGAATCCTTCATATAAGAATATTCAGCAATTATATGATTTGATATTAAAATATAAGATGCAGTCGAGAGTAATTATTGCTCATGCTAAACTCTTACCTCATCTCTTACTAAAGTTACAACATCCCATGATTGCTAATGCACTAGAGGGATTTAATGCAGGTAAAGAAAAGTGGATAAACTATATTCCTAAGAAATTACGTCCAAACTTCTACTCCTCTTTCTTCTACAATACGAGTGAGGAGCAGATGAATTTTTACAAAGAAAAAAATCTTTTAGACAAGATAATTGTTTATGATATCACAAAAGATAATTATGATAAGGCAATTAATGAATATGGTCTAAAACACTTAATAATAGATATAAAAGAAATAAAGAAAAATAAATAGAAAACAATGGCACAAAACGAAGACTTATTTAAGAAAATTATCTCTCACGCAAAAGAGTATGGCTTCATCTTCCCGTCATCAGAAATATATGATGGTATGGCAGCTGTGTATGATTATGGCCAATATGGTGTTGAGCTAAAAAATAATATAAAACAGTATTGGTGGAAATCAATGACTCAAATGCATGAAAATATTGTGGGAATAGATACTGCAATATTTATGCATCCTACAATATGGAAGGCATCTGGTCACGTTGATGCCTTTAATGATCCTTTGATTGACAATAAAGACTCAAAGAAACGTTATCGTGCCGATGTACTTGTTGAAGACCATATTGCAAAGATTGAAGATAAGATTAATAAAGAGGTTGAAAAGGCAGAAAAACGTTTTGGAGAAAGCTTCGATAAGGCTCAATTTATTTCTACCAACCCAAGAGTAATGGAAAATCAAGCAAAGATTGACTCTATCACCGAACGTTTTGCTCAATTAATGAATGACAATAACCTTGTGGGAGTAAAAGAACTTATTGAAGAACTTGGTATAGTTTGCCCAATATCTGGAACAAGAAACTGGACAGATGTTCGTCAGTTCAACTTAATGTTCTCTACTCAAATGGGTTCATTATCCGAAGACTCTAATGTTGTTTATCTTCGCCCAGAGACTGCTCAAGGAATATTTGTTAACTATCTTAATGTTCAAAAGACTGGTAGGATGAAAATTCCTTTCGGTATTGCACAAATAGGTAAAGCCTTTCGTAATGAAATTGTTGCTCGTCAGTTTATCTTCCGTATGAGAGAATTTGAACAAATGGAGATGCAATTTTTTGTACGCCCTGGCACAGAACTTCAGTGGTTTGAGTATTGGAAAGAAACACGTAAGAAATGGCATTTATCGCTTGGCATTGCAGAAAGCAAATATCGTTTTCATGACCATATTAAACTTGCACATTATGCAAATGCTGCAACTGATATTGAATTTGAATTTCCTTTTGGTTTCAAAGAATTGGAAGGAATACATTCTCGTACCGATTTCGACCTAAAACGTCATCAAGAGTTTTCTGGAAAGAAACTACAATACTTCGACCCAGAGCTAAACGAAAGCTATGTGCCTTATGTTGTTGAAACTTCTATTGGGCTCGACAGAACATTTTTAGCAATATTCTCAAACGCACTAAAAGAAGAAAAACTTGAGGATGGTTCTGAAAGAGTTGTTCTTAATCTTCCAAAGGTACTTGCTCCAATAAAAGCAGCTGTACTTCCTCTTGTGAAAAAAGATGGTATGCCTGAAAAAGCAAGAGAGATTATGGATATGCTTAAGCAAGACTTTATGATGCAATATGACGAAAAAGATGCAATTGGAAAACGTTACCGTCGTCAAGATGCTATTGGAACACCTTATTGTATAACAGTAGACACTCAAACCTTAGAAGATAATACAGTTACTATTCGTGAGAGAGATACTATGAAACAAGACCGTATTCATATTAACGAATTATTTACATATATTTCAAACGGAATTAGACCGTTAATCAAATAATTATCAAAGAAATGATTAGCTGGAAAAAAGAAAAAGGCACAGATTTATCTATTGTTGGTTTAGTAATTACTCTTGGAATTGTATATGGAGACTTAGGTACATCTCCTTTATATACAATGCAAGCAATCCTAAGAACATTCAATGGTGCAACCATTGGTTTCTCAGATTTTGTTCTTGGAGGTTTGAGTGCATTATTTTGGACTCTTACTCTACAGACAACAATTAAGTATGTATTAATAACTCTTCGTGCCAATAATAAGGGCGAAGGTGGTATATTCTTATTATTTACCCTAATAAAAAAGAATCATAAATGGTCATATATTATTGCTATTATTGGAGCTTGCGCATTGTTAGGTGATGGTATTATTACTCCTGCTATTACCGTAACCTCTGCGGTTGAAGGTTTAGGGAGGTTCTTTCCTCATATTAATGTTGTTTTAGTGGTTATTGCAATATTATCTGTACTATTCTTCTCTCAACAGTTTGGAACTGCATTATTAGGCT
This sequence comes from Bacteroidota bacterium, assembly GCA_017860275.1. Classification (GTDB taxonomy): domain Bacteria; phylum Bacteroidota; class Bacteroidia; order Bacteroidales; family P3; genus UBA10566. Next base: position 2,023 of record JAFNAQ010000006.1, on the reverse strand, counting down.
CATATTTTGGTCCTATTATGTTACTTTGGTTTACTATGCTATTAGTGCTAGGGATAAATTCATTAGGTGATTATCCTCAGATATTAAATGCTTTAAACCCAATGTATGCAATAAGATTAATTGCATCCTATCCTAATACTTTATTTTTGCTTGGAGCTGTATTTCTTGTTACAACAGGAGCTGAGGCTTTATATTCCGACTTAGGACATTGTGGATTAAGAAATATTAGAATTACATGGGTATTTGTAAAGCTAAGCCTTGTTCTTAACTATTTTGGACAAGGAGCTTGGGTATTAAGTCATGCTTCTGAATGGAACCCTAGTATCAATCCATTTTTTGCAATAATGCCTCAATGGTTACTTCCTTATGGAGTTATCCTAGCAACACTTGCTGCAATTATTGCTTCTCAAGCATTAATATCTGGTTCCTTTACAATTGTTGCAGAAGCAATTTCTCTTAACTTTTTCCCAAAACTAAAGATAAACTACCCAACAAATATTAAAGGACAAATGTATATTCCTTGGGTAAATAAAACTCTTTGGGTATTATGTATTGCAGTGGTATTATTCTTCCAATCTTCTGCAAAAATGGAGTCAGCTTACGGATTGTCAATTACAATTGCTATGCTTATGACCTCAATACTATTGACAATATATATTAAAAACAAATATTCTACAGCAGCAGCAGTTGTCTTAGGTATTACTTTTCTTTCCATTGAGTCCTTATTCCTATTTGCAAACTTAACAAAGTTTACAGAAGGTGGTTGGGTTTCATTGACCCTAATGTTATTGTTTATCTCAATAATGTACACTTGGGACAAGGCTTCACTAATAGAAAACTCATTTGTGAAATACCTTAGTTTAGATAAATTTAAAGATATATTGGTTTCTATTTCGAACGATCAAACAATACCTAAATACGCAACCAATCTAATCTACCTAACGAAAAGCAATAGCCCAAGGAGACTTGAACATCATATTGTATTCTCAATCCTTAGAAACAAGGTTAAAAGAGCAGATGTTTATTGGTTTATTCACGTTAACAACACAGAAGACCCAAAACAATTAACCTATAATGTAACTGAGATTGTTCCAAATAAGATAATCAGAATAGATTTAAATATTGGATTCAAGGTTCAACCAAAGATTAACCTTTACTTTAGAGAAATAGCGACACAACTGGTTAAAGAAAATAGGGTTGATTTTGTAAGCCGCTACCCTTCACTACGAGAACATAATATTCTTTCAGATATGAGGTTTGTTGTAATGAATCAAGTAAAGAACCCTGACTATGACTTTAAATTAGGGCATCTTATTCTTATGAACTATTTCTATTTCTTAAAACAAATACTTGTAAATAAGATTAAGGCTCTTCAGTTAGACCCTACTAAAACAAAGATGGAGTACCTACCTTTCGAGACCTCTAAAATCTTATTTAAAGACGAAGAATTCTTCAAAACAAGCAGCCACTTCAAACCAATTAAGGATAGAATAATAGATTAAATTAAGGGCGAATATAAATTCGCCCTCTTTGGGGCAAACCTATGTGTTTGCCCCTTTTTTCTTTATAATTATATCCATAATTCAAACCAATATCCAATAATTTTTCCGTATATTTGCAATACAAATTCATCCTGCGGGCGCCGCTTGCCTGCGCCCAACAAATCAAAATATAAAATTCCTTAAATAAAAATGATGTGCATCTTTCATAGTAAATGATGTGCATCTTTTGTATCAAATGATGCGCATCATTTGCATATTAAATCGCCTATTTAATAGTACAAATCAGCTATTTCTTAGAACAAGATAAGGATTAAGGAGATTGAAACAAAGTAAAAATATGGAAAGACTTAATGAATAAATATTCTTATCAAACTTTTATTTAATTTTGTTGTTAAATAAAAGTGTTAGAATAAAATATTTACCCATAGGATTTGTTTAAAAAACTATAAGTATGAAGCAATTAGTATTTGTATTATTATTAATAAGCGGTTTAACAACCTATGCACAAGATTATTCTTATA
>JAFNAQ010000059.1 GCA_017860275.1 Bacteroidota bacterium | reverse complement strand
AAATAATTCCAAAGGCTTATATCCTTCATTATTCCCCAGCGGCGGGTAATAATCAGTAATTAATTCGGGATTACCATTGGATGTACAAGAAAATTTAATTCCATTATTAATTAGTTGAATTTTGGCTTTTAGTCGTTCATTATTCATGATTTTTTCTTTGTTAAAGTTTATAAGTATATCTAAGCATTATTAATCTGAACGTTACATCGACAATGTATTTTTTTCTTGAATTAATCTACATATTAAACTTCCGATTTCTAGTGCGCCAAAATAAAAATTATCTTGAATCTCAAGAATTTAAAATCACTGAAGGTGATTATTATTGGTATGAATGGGTTGTATAGATACCGTACCTACATGTCGTAACAAACACAACGAAGAGCAGAGTACCGTTGTAACCATCGCAAGCTGCCCAGAAAACACTAAGAGGAGATGCTCGAAAAAACAACAGAATTGCCTACTAAAGAGCATTTTAGTTTTAAAATTTATATTTAATTTTATAACATCTAATCGCTTTCAACATATCGCCTTTATTTTCTACAAACGGCATATAACATCTAATCGCTTTCAACATATCGCCTTTATTTTCTACAAACGGCATATGCCCCACATCGCTTCCCCAAAACATACAATTAGAAAATTTAACTTCTTTGTAATGTTGCCCAATCATCCAATCTTTTTTGCCATAAAAAAACAGTACCGGAACGTTTATTTTGCTAGTTTCATTTAGAAAATTGCCTAAATAATCATTTATAGTCATTGCTGTCTCTGCGAATTCCCAATTCCAATTTTTTATTTCACTATAGGTTTTCCTCATGGGTTCCATTTCCTTACGATTGGCAAACATCATCTTCCACATTAAATCTTTCTCGCTTAAAGCATAAGACAAGCTATCCCAGCGCTCTATCAAAGGAATTTTATCATTTTCAAAATATTGTCGATTTGATATATTTAGAAATTCGCAAGCTTTTGGACACCAACTCGTTTTATATGTTTCATTGAGATTCAACGTACAATTAATCATAATCATTCCATTAATTGCCTTTGGAAAATGTAGAATATAAGCCATCTGCAGGATTCCTCCGAAGGAATGCCCCAAAGTGATCCATTGTTCAATACCCAATGCCTCTCTAACTTCTTCAAAATCTTTTATCATTCTATCCATGGAATAATTTTTATCTTTAGGACTTGAGGACCTACCGACTCCCCTTTGATCTAAATAAATCATTTGAAAATGGGTCTCTAAAGAGTCTCCTGCAAATTTTTCAAGCGAATAACTTCCCATCCCAGGTCCACCATGAATATATAAACATGGAGTTCCTTTACCTTTTATAGTAACATACAAATCTACACTATCAGATGTAATGATATGTTTTACCTGAGCATGAGATTCAATTGCGAAAACGATAAACAGGAATAATAAAACCAATTTTTTCATAATATTTTTCTTTATTAATTCCTTAACAAATTTTTAATTGTAATTTTTTCTTTCGTCTTTAACAAATCAAGGATAAACTTGAATTGAAAATATCCATAAGCATCAGGGTTATTGCCTAACTTATTATAGTTTGCATTAAAATAATCTTTTTCAGACATATTTTCAAAGTCAATTTTAGGTAACCTTTTCAATATCTCTTCCAATGATTTTTCTATATATCTGATTTTTTCTTCGTTTCCATTCTCGTTTAATAAAAAAGATAAAGCAAACATATTTGCTCTTCGCTCACTCTCATATGGTGTTAAATTTAAGTCTGGATTAGTTAATAAAATAAAATGGCCTAATTCATGAGGAATAAAAAACCAATTAAATAAAGAGGTAAAAAATTCTTCAGCATCATTACCTTTCCATCTGACAAATATCTCTTTTTGCGTTGGATACAATTCTTCCCAGTATGGTAAAACTACATTGTTACTATCTCCTTCCCAATAGATTAAGGCATATGAAGTAGCTATTTTTGCACCCGGGACTAATGGAGGTGTTATACCATTGTTTTTCATAAATATATCAAACTTATTAATCATTGTTACTGCCTGATGTCCCAATATTTCTTTTGATTGATAATTCTCAAAAATATTCTGGCTGAATACCTGTAAAGTAGTATAATTCATAACTAACATTAGTATCAATCTTAATAATGTCTTTTTCATATTTATGCTTTCTCTATTAGACGTAAAAAAATTTAAAATGTTGCAAAGTCGATTATATAGTGGATAACCTATGCTAAGGCACTATAAGACGATTAATTATTCCAAGTATAGCTTGCGCCCAAAATTTGGGTTTTAATTATATAACCGCTCTTTTTCCATTCCCTGATTCTTCAATAAAACTATGAATACACATCCGATAATCAGTGCGGGCAAACATTCCATTAAGTTGTAGGCTGTTGTCCTAATGACCTGGCTAGTTACAATTTGAAGGATATAGGTAGATATCCAGTGTAATAATATTGCAGCAAATAAACTTCCATTAGATTTAATATATACGTAAGTATAAACGAATGCCGAGCTAATTACTGAAATCATAAAGGAGAAGAAAGGAATGTTAAAATCATATTGTGATGTACCAATCATAAAGAACAGTGGTAAATGCCACAACGACCAAACCAAACCAATTATTATACTTCCCGATATTGGTGAAAATTCTAAATTTATTCTCTTTTGAAGAAACCCTCTCCAACCAAACTCCTCTGATAGAGGTCCAAGTATTATTAATGGTAAAATCGTTGGTAACTGATTTATAAACTGATAAAAATCGAAAAAGCCTTCAAATAAAATGTATAGTATTAGTTGTGTAGAGCCTAACACAACCACATAAACAAGGATTATGGATAAAGAAGAGATGCCAATCTTAGTGTTTATGGCAGAAAAAAGAAGGTTCTTTAATCCTCTTCTCCCCTCATATAATGAAGTTAAGATTATTCCTACAATTGAAGGAACAAATCCACCAATTAAAAAGAGAATGAGCGCGGGTAAACTATATATCTTGCCCTCAACAAGATTAGCTGTTCTTAATTTTAATATAGCAATTGGTCCCCAAAATATAAAATAACTTAATGCTGTTACAAAGAGAATAAATATAAGTGATTGCTTACGGTTATTATTCATAATTACGGTTGCGATTTTATCAAATTTGGATATAATCGCGAATCAATCTAAATTAAGTTCTGAGAGTTTAGAATGCAAGTGGCAATATTCAATCAAGATCCGATATTTAGAAAATATATTAAATAAAATAATGTTGAACGTGCGTTTTTGTGTCTGAAAGAGTATTATTTGAATCCGGATTGATTTTTTATACTTCTCGATAGAGATACAATTGTCAAATTAGCCCTTTCAGCCCCATTAAATATTCATTCGTAAAATTAATTTTGATACTTATTAGTATATAATATATTTGTTATAGGGCAAGAAAATGGCGTCAATATTTGATAATTATAACCTGTATCAATGCACCAAACCTGATTTGAATGTGTTATGTCTAACCCTATGAGTTAATAAGAATGAATGTATTTTGCCAACTCATCAAAAGTCTCCTGCTCCTTAATTGCCTCAATGGCTACTTGTTCCTTGAATGTGGCACTGTGTTTTTTCCTGCTTGTGTTCATACGAATAAAATTAATCATTGTATTAAATTTACCCAGTGGCCTGAATTTGCGGGAGTTTTATAGTTCCATAAAACAAATAAGGGCAGAAAACGATTTTCTGCCCTTATATGTTTTAAACTAATGATAAGTTCAATTATCATAGAGGTGTGCTATTCATCTTCAGGCCATGCTGTTCTACGATATCCGCTTATTCTGTAGGTTTTGTTACTTATTGATGAGTAGTAAGTAAAATCTATAGAGTCAGATTTACCGCCGGATGGAGTAGTGGAACCATTAACCGTTACCTTACCGCCTGTTACTGAATTTAAGCCCAGATAAAGTTTATTTGTAACATCTGTACCGGAGAATGTCTTTGCAACAGGATCACAAGTAATTTTACATTTTGTTCCAAATGTTGCGTTATTTACCCATAGCCACATTGAGGTACTGGATTTATCTGCAGTATCATATGTGTATATACTTGTCCTGATTACTTTGACATTTGTGGCAGCATCAAAAATATCTACTCTCCACTCCCCACATAATGGAAAAATAGGAGAGAAATCCTGATCATAATCTTCAGAATAGGTTTCACATGAGCTCAAGCCTGTAACAGCAATACACAATACTAGTATAAATTGTATAATTCTTTTCATTTTAAGTAGTTTAAATAATTATTTATGCCACCATTGTTTAACAGATAGTTCAGTAGGTTCGGGAGCATTAGGATTATTGTCAGCAGAGAGTTTGGGAAAAATCATCCTTTTAGGAAATTCATTTGCTGGTAATGATGATTCAATTACCGGACTCAGTTCACCTAGAACGTACCCCTCTTCTGTAGGTAATTTGGAACCTAATGCAGGAATGCCCATTCTGTTAATATCGAAAAATGAATCCCATGCCTGACAACGAGTAGCTGCTACCCATTTTTGAGTTAAGATGCATTTTAGCATAGAATCGGTAGAATTACTGTTAAACTCATATACTCCCCCGGGGGCAATAAAGGTTGAGGCATTTAGATCCCAACGGCTAAATGCTGCAGTTACGCCATTATTGTAAGCAGTTTTGGCGGCAATTGCATCTCCTAACCGAGCATAAGCCTCTGCTTGCAAGAAGAAAGATTCAGCAAGAGATGTAAAATATACAGGATCGACAGGTGCTAACATGGCACGACTGATCTTGCCGGCAGGAATTTCACCAGTTGCAGGTCTGTCACCACAATTAAGACCAAAATATTCCCCATCTTGATTCTTCTCAAAGAAAACAGATATTCTTGGATCGGAATTTGCTAAAAGATAATTAACAAGAGTAGCACTTGCTGCGATGTTGTTCTGTGTATTAAGTTTTCTCCGGTCATTCTCGTACAATGGATTTGAGTTATTTTCCGAATCACTGAACTGATCAATCTTTGCATCTACTGTCAGGAATCCACCTGCAGATAAAGCAGATTGTATTGCGGTTCTGTTTGTGGCGAAGTCTCTCATCAATAATTTGAGTTTTAGAGTTTTTGCAAAAGCTACCCATTTATCAAGATCACCACCGAAAACTAAATCCTGGCTCTGAATTTTTTTTGTAGAACTCTCTGCAGCTGTTCTCTTGGCTATTGCAGCATCCAACCTTGCAATCAAAGCAGTGTTGATAGCTCTTCCCTCGTCATATTTCGGGTAAAGGTTCTCTGCTCCCAAAAGAGCTTCCGAATAAGGGATGTTCTCATACCAGCTTGCCAGTATGTGAAATCCGAAGCATGTCATCACATCTGCAACAAGAGAATAATTGGCATAGTTTGCAGCATCTGCTTTTTTAATTACAAGGTTTAAATCAGGTAAGGCCAAAGTATAGGGAATTGTCCACATTCTGGAATAACTTGAATTGTTTATAGTATAGTTCACAGTAGTATTATATTGGTTGGAAGATGCATTCTGAGTGTAGTGTTGACTCCACAAACCACCAACAAGTTCCATATCACCACCGACAATCCCAGCAAGAGCAATCTGTCCGGAAGGCAACAGCATATCTACATCTGCGTTTCCTGGGTAATTGGGATTTGTGTTGATATCCATATAATTGTCACATGAATATAACAATAGTGCAAGTGACACATATACACATTTCTTTATTATATTT
>JAFNAQ010000058.1 GCA_017860275.1 Bacteroidota bacterium | reverse complement strand
ACTTTAGACGAATAACAAATTGTCAGGTATCTTTCAAGTCTGTTGATATTAAAGTCTCTGTCAATGGCTTGAATCAGAAATGCATAATCAATATTTGTTCCTATTATTTGGATCTCTCCAAATTGACCAACGGCCTGTCTTGTAATCATTGATAATCTCGGTAGTGTTTTATGGATTACCGAAAATTCAGTATCATACGTTGTTAACGCAACCCAATCGCCAACAGCCGGGAAATCTATACGGTTTTTTGCCGAAAATCGTAAATTTCCTGATATTTCGGCTTCATATTCCCCGTTTTCGGTTTTTACAATATATCTTTCCCTGTGTTCCGCAATAACTCTTCCAATTTCAAACCCAGAAAGGTTATTTTCAACTCTTAATTCCTGGAGTTTGTCGTTGTATCCAAAAACTTCTAATTTCATAATTTTGTCAACGTTCTATATTTTTGGTAATCGATGTCAATGTCTCATACAAAATATCAATGTCCTCCAATGAAGTCCTATGATTAGCAAAGCAAACCCTAATACCGTCGTGTATTATTTTAACCGATTTATTCTGGTTGATTTAAATTCGTAATTTCCAATACTATGCTTTGTCAATTGATATTTATCCTTATCCAAATACTGTTCAACAAATGGCAAATCTGGAGCATAATGAAAACTCCCTCCAATTTTCAACGAACTCAAAATGTCCATATATTTCTTTGCATAGTCAATAAAATTACCATCATTCCGAAAATGATGATTTCGAAAATGATTTGAAAATCCAAGATTACTGATTATTGTACCCCACTTATCTTTTTCAAATTTATATTCAAACCAATCCGAATTAATTAGGGCTAAGTTGTTATATGCAAATCTATCAAATCCATAAGCATCAATACCATTTTGACGTAAAAACAATACCAGGTTACCTTGTTTTCCACATCCAATATCCAAAACAGGTTCGATTATTTGGTCTATGTCAATTTGTAGAATTTCAATTTGCAAGTCAGGACTATATTCAGAACATGCAACCGATTCTATAATTTCACCTTTAGAAGTATAATTCTTTTCTGCAAATGAATTTGTCTCCTGCAACCATTTTATTAAATTATCATAATGATTTTCAGCTATAGACTCAATTGAGGATTTGTGTTTTTTTATGTTTGTAAATAAATCAACATACAAGCTCCTTAAAAACAATTGGGCTTGTTTATCAAATGTGTAATATTGATTAATCTTACAAAACTCTTGAACAGCTCTATTAGTTAAATAATCAATCAGCAAATTTTCAGAATCTGAATCAATTAAATCTATCTTTTCAATTGCATTCAATGTCTCAGGGCTAAATCTTAATGAATTAAGTATCCCATTATAAAAAAGGTTTTTTCCTTGATTAAATTCAAATTGCTTATCTATATTATCTTGATATTTTTTCATCGAAGCGTTTCTTTTTTGCATGCGGAACAAAGTTCTTGCGGTAAATTCCCGTTTTAATGAGATTTAACGCGTGTTACCACCTGTGTATTTATCGTTTTGTCAATAAGTCAAATAATGCTTCGTTGATATAATAGTTTCCGGTTCCCAATTTTTCTTTGCGAAGCATTTTATCTTTAGCCAGTTTATTAAGATAATTAGCTGCTGTTAGTCTTGAAACGCCTAAATCATTGACAACAAATTCAATCTTGGTATAAGGGTGTTTGAACAAGTTATTTAGTAAATCCTGACTGTAGAACTTATAATTATCACGAAGCCGATGTTTGTAGTCAAGCATTAACTCTTTAATCTTAATGATTAACTCAATTGTTTCTCTCGATGTTTGTTCAATACCTCTTATCATAAACAATACCCAATCTTCCCACAAATTTTCGTCTCTGACTTTTTGTAAAAAATGATAATAATCCGATTTGTTATTAATGATATAATTGCTCAAATATAAAATTGGCAAAGTTTGAAGCTCCTCTAAAATCAAATAGAGTATATTAATAATTCTGCCAGTTCTACCGTTCCCGTCATAAAATGGATGAATACTTTCAAATTGAAAATGTATAATTGCCATTTTTATTAATGGGTCACAGTCTTGCAATTTTGAGTCATTGATATATCGTTCAAGATTTGCCATTAATCGTAATATTTCATCATAATCTTGCGGTGGCGTATAAATTGTTTCACCTGTCGCTGCATTTTTCAAAGCAGTACCTGGTAACTTCCTGAATCCAGCTTTGTTGTCTTCCAGTACTTCTTGAATTTGTAAAATACTCTTATTTGTCAACAACTCCGTTCTTGTAATTAATTCGAATCCTTTCTTTAGTGCTGAAATATAGTTTTGAACTTCTTTGGCTTGAAGAGATTTGAAAGCATCAAGGTTAAGTCCTGATTTATATAAATCATCATGTGTTGTAATAATATTTTCAATTGCGGAACTGTCTTTTGCTTCTTGTAATCCAAGCGTATTAATCAAGATGTTTTGATTTGGGATTGTAGATGCAATTCCCTTAAGTTCAGCTAAAGCAGCATGTGCAGTAGGCAAAGCTTTTAATACCTTTTTTGTTTCTAAGTCAACATTTAAAGGCAAATCTGTTAATTCCCAAGTTGTCATATGTAAAGAATTTCTAAAAATCTATTCAAAGATAATCCCTTTTATATAGAAAACAACAAAATCTATACATTTAAAAATCTATACATTTAAAAATCTATATGCATAGAAAATGATAAAATTTATGCACTTAGTTGTCTTATTGAAAAGATTGGAGGTAACACCCATGGCTTGCAGTATGCGCGTTAGCGTGAATGCAAGCCGATGTTATGTTGCTTATTATATCCAATTATTAATAATACCGACATCGCAATACTTAATAGTATCATAAAGAATCCAAACAGGTATTCTATTGTTGCTTCTCCATCAACAATATCATCAAGTAATGCCAATATCATATAAAAAGAGCCTAAAAGAAAAATCGTCCCGAGAATTCTATTTATAAGTACATTCTTGAGAAACAAATTCGCAAAGATTAACAAAGCTACACTGCCTGCTATTATATTAACTATGGTCATGTTTGATGCTATTGCGTATGTAGCGAAAACCACTATAAAAACAGTTGAAGGTATATAGAGTCTAAATATTTTTTTTAAGTCTAAAGCTTTCATATAGCATATTTTAGTTAGTTTTTATTTATAATATTGTTTTCTCTAACGATTAATAGTAGCAAATAAAAGTTTGCGGGATAACCAGATTTAATGGGATCTACTGCGTGTTAGCGGCTGCCTGTTTTTCTAATAATTCCTTTAAGATTTCAACCGGGCTTATATATTTCCCCTTAGCTATTTTTCCTCCAACAAGATAAGTCAAATATGTATCTTCGATTCTGGCAATATCAACTTCTTCAAATCCGTCCGACAGCGCAAAACTATATTCCAGACTAAATTTAATCTGATTCATATTTGCCAATATACTGCGACTATTTGTAGAATAAATCTCGGGCATTGTGCCTAATTTAAAATGTGGAACCAATTCTGTATACCCGTTTCTCATCAATAACGAAGTTGCCCTTGTTGGCAACTCTTTGATAGCCCTATTAAGTGACTTTCCCATCGTAACGACGGTCATCATTGTGGGATTGTGCAGAAAATGTATTGCTAACCCTACTTCTCTTCCAGTTGACAACAAAGATGCATACCATTCTCCCGGCAAAGAACTTAAAATGATTGATTCATTTTTAACAGGCTCTATTCTCGCAATGTTAAGAATTTTATTAGTGGCTCTAATTATCATTGTCTCTTTTTGTGAGTTGGCGTTTCTGCGTTTCTGTCTTAGCGAACCATTTTTGTCTTAGTCATTTTCTTCGTAGTAATACGAATAGTCGATTCCCTTCATAAACATTTCGCGGTCGTTGATTTTGTCGGTTAAAGCGTTTTCCAAGTGTTTCTTCAGAACCTTGCTGTTTCTTGGGCTTTGCATCATTGCATTCATATAATCGCTTTTGCCTATTTTACTCCAATCTACGCATTTTTCGAGACGTTTTTTTAGTATCAAATCCAACCATATTCGGGCGCTTCTGCCGTTACCTTCCATAAATGGGTGCGCAATGTTCATTTCTACATATTTGTTTACGATTTCGTCAAATGTAGTTTCGGGCATTGCTTCTATTTGCTTTAATGTGTCGGCTAAACGCTTCTTGCCGTCCGGCGCAAGAAATTTCAACTGGGTAGTAGCACTAACCACTTGGCTGTTTTCTTTCTTTAATTTTGCTTTAAGATATTTCCAATAGTTGCGAGTTTTTGTATAGTCGTTTTGGTCGGTAAGCACGGCAACAATATCCAACACCGAAAACCACTACTTGGCGTTTTCTTCGTCCCAAACAGCACGCACTTCGCGGTCGTCAAAAAAACGAATGGATATTCTTGTCTTACTCATAGTTTTAATGTAATATATTATGTCACTCAGTAATTATTCGTCTAAAGTTATGATAATTTTTGTCTTGTTGTTGTTACCTGCAGCGTCGCATTTTGCGATATCCTCTTTAAATCTTACCATCCTTCAATCCTTTTATTGATATCCACGTTTTACACCAAAAATGCTCTGTAAACGCTATTGAATAAACGATGAATGCTTGAGTGAAGATAAGCGGTCACAATTTGTGACCAGTTGGTTTGTCTCTGTCTCATTCTTTCACGCTTAATTTGTAGCTGTTTAACCCTGCCTAACCTTTAATTATGACGAATTCGCCATAATTAAAATTATGATTATAAACCGACTCCCAAATACCGAGATACTCAATGGTATTACGATTAAGCAACCAGTCTGCAATGAAAAAATCACCATCCTTTGCTTTAAGCATATCGGTCAATGATATATATATTCCTGATTGTTATCAAGTATAACCGTTATTTCTTTCCCTTATACCTGAATTATTCTGTTTAACGCCATATTTTGAGTTTTTTATAACTTCTGATTTGTCCTTTGCAATTCAATGACGGGTAACGGTTAACAATATGAAAAGTTGGGCATTTGAAACTCCAATCTTTCAATTTTCACGATGATTATTTAATGTTAAAATACTTATATTTAGCACTATCTGTCCAATTTTTTATATTGCGTGTTATGTGGCGTTTATTCTTTTTCTTTACATATGAATGATTCTGGATTTCTTTATTTATTTCGGTAGAGTAATTTATGAACTGATTATCAACTGCACCAGAAGAATTTTCATTTAGATTTAAAACTTTTACATTTTTGGAACAGTTAAAATCGAAATGCTTAAAATCAACGAATTTCATTTCTGCTTGTCCGGGTTGTTTCATAAATATCTTTTGCTCACCAACAATAGCAGGCGTTTCGAAAATCTTGAAATATATTTTCATATTAGTAATATCGTAAACAATACTCCATTTTGTTCCAACGCCCTGACTTACCGATTTTAATATCTCA
>JAFNAQ010000030.1 GCA_017860275.1 Bacteroidota bacterium | reverse complement strand
TGATAGAAAATATGGATGAATATTTTGATAGATTCGCGATATTATTTGAGTGTTTCTCCTATTTTGTGAATTAACAATAGTGTTAAATTAAAACCCATAAAAAAATGGCAATTTCTTATGTAAGAGTAAAGAAGAATATCGTCACTGGTTATAACCCTGGCGAGAAGTTTTTTGCTAAGATTTTTAGAAACGGGGATGTCTCTATGAATGATCTTTGTATCGAGATTTCGCAATCAACGACTGTTGGTTACCCTGATGTTTTGGCTTGTTTAAAGGCTCTTGAGATTAATGTTTCAAGGCATATCCTAAACGGACAGGCTGTTAAGTTCAATCTCTTAGGTTCTTTTATACCTTCTATAAAAGCGAAGGCTATGGAAACCCTAGAGGAAGTAGATATAACCACGATTCAGAAGGCTAAGTGTCGTTTCTACCCTTCTCCAATATTTATGCAAGACCTTTCTAAGTCTTCATTTGTATTAAGAGATATAGAAGTTAAGGGATACCAGCCAATCAATCCTCCTGCGGAACCGGTTATTCCGTAAGGAGTGAAAAGGTAAGAGTGAAAAGTGAAAAGGTAGGGGCGAAACATTTTTCGCCCCTTATTTTATTAAATAACCGTCCACGAATTACCCGAATTAAACGAATTATAAATTAGTGTAATTAGAGTAATTAGTGGATAAAAAAAGAAAAAAAAACAAAAATGGAAAAAATATTAATCAGAATAATTGCAATACTAATAATTATTATCGCCTTCCTAATTATCCGTTTTGGTAGGGATAGGGCAATAAATAAACTCTTGGAGGAGTCCAACGAAACTCTTTTGAATAGCTTTGAAACCTATAAGACAAAGAAGAGGCTTAACGCCATTAAGACGCAGAGGCTTGTTATGGATAGGGATGATTTAAAAACCTATTATCCAAACCTTATCGAAACTGCAAAGGATGCAGGGATTAAGCCAAGAAGGATAAAATCAATCTCAGACTTTGCAACAACGACAAGATATGAGATAGTGACCAAGATTAGGGATAGCGTGGTATATATAGACACAATAAAATGTTTTAACTATCAAGACCCTTGGCTTAAGGCAAATGGTTGCATAAGAAAAGATACCATCCTACTATCCTACAAAAGCCAAGATACCCTTGTGCAAATTGTTTCAAGAGTCCCAAAGAAGTGGTGGTTTATCCACTACGGAACAAAAGGCTTCAACCAAACAATAATCTCCAAAAACCCAAACACAGAATTTGAATATTCACGGTATATTGAGGTGAAATAAAATAAAAGTGAAAAGTGAAAAGTGAAAAGTGAAAATGGGTGCAAATTATCTGCGCCCTTTTTGTTGTTTATTTTTTTACTAAATTTATAACTATAGTATCTCTAGGTTTCTCAACAATAAAGTCATAAACCTCACTTGTATTATTGTAGTAGCAACTACCCCAACCTTCAGTTGCGGCAACCTTATAAAAATCGTATTTCATTGTGTAATTAATACCAAACGAGCCGATAAATTTAGTTTTATACCTTGGGAAATCATAGCTATCTGTAATGCCCCCCATATTCCAACTAGCTTCTTTGGGCATAACTATTTTTACGAATCCATAGCTAATTGGATATATATCTATTCTTTTTGAGGAAGTGTCAAAGGATTTACAATCAAATTCTTCTACTGTAAAATTATAATTGGCATTATCCATTGGTCGTATATTTATAACTTCAAAAGAAAAATTCTTATTTCCTTTGGGAATTCTTATCCTATAATAACCCTTTGAATCAGTTTTTGCTACGCCCTCATATGAATAAGAAGTGGATGGGAGTTGCATTCCTACTGTTTTTGACCCACAGCTTATATTAAAAGAGACATTTGCAACTGGTTGCCCAGTATGATAATCTTTAATATATCCATGCAGAGCATAAGGATAAAATTCTAAATCCTCATATTCTTCATCACCACAAGAGGCGAAAAAGAGACTGGCAATTGTAATAAGAGCGAGTAATATTGTTGATACTTTTTTCATTATTATTTCTATTAATTAATATATACCATGAATTAAAAGTAAAGTAGTATTTATTATTAGTTATTTTGCACACAAATAGTATTATTATCAAAATATAACACCACAAAGGTAAATTAATTTTTGTTATATGCAAATAAAGGACTAAATTTATTAAATAAAATATTTACATTTGCAGTATTAATCTATAATGTATATTTTTTATGAAAAAGAGAAACGTATTCTATATTATATCATTCTTGGTTCTTGGTTCAATTTTAATGGCAACATCGTGCAAAGACGATGATAAGGATAATAACAATAAACCCACTCCTCCTACACCTACCGAAAACCCTATGTACAAAAACAAAATTAATGAACTAAGAAGCTATGTAGGCATCTCAGATTCAGCATTCAAAGCAATAATGACCGACTCATTAGGCTTGGTAGAGGATGTTTTCGATATTTATGCTGGGAAAAAAATATCATATTATGATTGTCCATATCCAAAGGAATATGTTTATGAGGTTTTTACTAATATAGTGTTAGGCAAGGTATATTGCATAGTATTTTATCATTGGCTAGATCACGACACACTGATAAAGATTTGTGAGAGGTATTCAAATGAACTTTCCAAAACTCTGCCCCTAGACAATAATTATACCGGGGAAATATATGCCAAGGACAAAACAGAATATTTTACATCAGATAGAAATGAATATAAAATACATTTTCAATTAAAGAAAGATACTTTGATGTTTTGCGGAGAAACATATCGAAAAGACAGTATTTATCATTTTACAGGTTATCAAGATTTTGCAAGTAATTTGAATCATTCTTGGACTTATATCGCTATTACGGATCATCGTTTAGCGCCTAATATATTTCCAAAGAAAAGTCAGTATAGTATTCTAAATTATAAATTGCCATTTATTAGAAGAAGATAGTTTTTAGGTTATTCTAGTAGTTTTATTATTACTGAAATATTCTCAAACTGTAAAGGGAATTTCCCCATAGATTCTTGCTTTGCAAGCGACAAGCCGATAATTCACAGATTACACGGATTGAATTGTAAATAATAAATCTAATAAATATCACTAATATGTGGGCAAAAAATAGGGGGCGGATTGATTTTCGCCCCCTAATTTTATTATTGGGCGAACACATAGGTTCGCCCCTACGAAATATTAGAATATCATTGAACCTAATACAAAGAACCAATGGGCTGCTATACCTGCTATCAATCCTCCTATTGTATGAGATACGATTGCCTTTGAGGTTAATTCTCTATAGCCTAATGAATCCATCATTGCTGTATGTGTGCTTAGGTAACCACTCCAACACATTCCCATTGATGTGAATACTGCTATGGCATTGCCGTCGATAAATCCTGCTGCTTGAAACTTTGGTACTAGACCTAATGCAGCACCTACTGCCCCGAGTGATGTTATTGGAAAGGCTACAAGCTCTGGGTGGTGGAAACCAAAAAGAAATTCAAAAACGAAGTCTATCTTCCCTGCTAAATATGGTAATATCGCTATCCCTTCATATGCTTCTCCTGTATAACCATTTGCCGATGGACCAAAGGTCAACATCATTACTATTGTAGAAATAACTAAAACCCCAGGTATAATTGCAAGACCTAAGTCTACCCCTGTCTTTCCTCCGTCAAGAATTGCGTTAAGCACTCTTAGAAAAACATTTCCCTCTGTCTTAAAAGAAATTTTTTGTTCGTCACCCTGACCTACATATTCTGTTTTATACTTTGGGAATGACTTAAGAACTAATTTTTGCATGATTCTTGTAGAAACAATGGCTCCAACAATAGCTCCAAGTAGGCCATAGATTGCAGCTGTTGCATAACCTTTACCTGCCATAAAAACTATCACAACTAAGCCCATTCCAAATGCAGTACCAAAATTCGTAAGAGAAATTAATTGGTGTTTCTTGAAATATTTGCTGAAATTTTGATCCTTAGCTAAACTAATGATTGCTGGGTTATCCGACAAGAAGGTCAATACTCCACCAAGAGCTGCCACTCCAGGCAATCCAAACAAAGGTTTCATTAATGGCTTAAGCATTACCTCTAATAATCTAACAACTCCAAACTCAGTAAGTAGTTTACCTAAGGCTCCTGACAAAACAGTAATACCCATAATGTAAAATACCGTTTCCATTAATAAACCATAAGAAGTTTTCATTATTGTATTAAGCATATTAGGGAGTCCCATTCTGCTACCCACAAATCCAAAAACACCGAAAAAGACTAACAAGAATATCCCTGCTTCAATTCTTCTTTTAGTCAAAAATTTTAATGATTTCCAATTCATTTTAATGATAATTAGTTTGTATATTCTATCTTTCTAATACTTTCATTTGCCAGCGAATCCCTAAATTGAAATTGTTATATTTAGGATTAGCATTATTTGTTGCCCAATAAGCATGTAGCCTAACATCTTTACTGTCCTTGATAGGGAAATACTCTGCCCCTAAACCATAGAAACAATATTTTACTCCAGGTTTAACAAATCTGTCGTATGCAAAACTCACTCCTCTATCTTGTGCCTTATTTTGATCGTATCCTCCTTTTGAAAAGATATTTATCTTATTATTAACCTTAAAGATAAGATTGCCAATTAGCGAAAAGTCTGAAAAAAAGTTATCTTGTTTTGCTGAGGCTCTATTCATATAATCTACCTCTAGGGTAAAGCGATCAACCTTAAACTGATTCCCAAGTGCAATATAGTTAATGAAATGTCCTTTTTGATATTCTACCATATTTGTTGAATAGATTGTTTTAAACCAATCAAAGTCGCCATACCATATCAAATTATAAGAATATATGTTTGACATTGCCTCTTGAGCAAAAGGAGAATTTGTTATTTGAAATCCAAGATTATGCTTTTTGTTTAACGACTTAAAGTTGATTGAAGCTCCCAACTGATAGCACACTACATTTTCCCAGAAATCAGACCAAAAATACATATCTATTGGAGCATAGTCATACTCAAAACCACCTATTGCAACAACCTGCTTACCTGCCGATAGAGTAAAATTCTCATTAATATTGTAATTCAAGTATGCCCAATCGGTTGCATTGAAATAGCCTTTATAACCTTCGTAAGCATTTAGGTATAATCTTTGACGAAAATTGTATGAAAACTTATCATTAATCTCTCCATTTACAATAATCTTAAGATACTTTCCATTTATCCCCGAAGCATCATTTATTGAATCCTCTGTTGAACTCTGATATTGAGCATCAAATCTCGTATCAAATTTTAATGTAATCTTTTTGTGTTGGTCTTGTGCAAACAATGAATTGGAAATAACCAATCCAATAGCAAGCAAAGATACTACTAACTTCCTCATTTAGTTTGATTTGTTTTTTAGTTGATTTAAAAAAGTGCAAAGGTACAAAAATATATTTTAGTAGAGATAAGATTAGTCAATTCAAACAAATAAAAAAGAGGACACCAGATATTTAACCAAAAAAACATACCATGATATTTTTTTTATTTATAGATTTGCTGATTATTCTATTAAATAATAGTATTATGGAAGAAGAAACAAAAAATTGCAAGAGAAATAACAACGTAAATACTGCCGCAGGTTGTGGAGGTTTTTATGGGTTAGGATTTATTGGAGCGGCAATTTATTTTATTTCGCAAGCTGCATCATTTGGGGCTGGATTAATAGGTTTCCTAAAAGCCTTAGTTTGGCCTGCATTTTTAGTTTACGAGTTACTAAAATTCCTCAAATTGTAGTCACTCAAATCAACTTAATAAAAAGCATTTTTCGGGGCAAATTTATATTTACTCCTAGGGTTTTCATGCAAAAGACTTTTGAGCTTCATTTTATATAAATGATTTATTCCTTTTTTACTGTACATATGTGTATTCCTAAAAAAACATGTATATTTGTAGATTCAAATAATAAAGTTTGATTATTTTATGACATTAATTGATAGGATTGATATTTCTCGTTTGCCTAAGCATGTTGCTATTATTATGGATGGTAATGGTCGTTGGGCAAAGAAGCAAGGCAAAGAAAGATACTATGGGCACCAAGTTGGTGTTCAATCTGTAAAGAAGGTAGCTGAGGCTGCTGCTGAGTTGGGGGTTGAGTATATTACTCTTTATGCTTTTTCTACCGAGAATTGGAATCGTCCTAAAGAGGAAGTTGATGCTATTATGGCTTTGTTGATTGATGCTATTGCCCAAGAGACTCCTACTTTGATGAAGAATAATATAAAACTTGAGGTTATTGGTGATATTGCTCAAATGGCAAAAGAAAATCAAGAGGCTCTTAAGAATGTTATTGAAAAGACTAAGGATAATAGTAGGATGACTATGGTGCTTGCCTTAAGTTATAGCTCGAGATGGGAAATTACTAATGCGGTAAAAGAAATAGCATTAAAGATTGCAAATAATGAATTAAAGCCTGAAGATATTACTCAAGAGACTATTTCTTGTCATTTAAATACAAAAAAATACCCTGATCCTGATTTACTTATTAGAACCTCTGGAGAATATAGAATTAGCAACTATTTATTATGGCAAATCGCCTATTCGGAGCTATATTTTACTAATACTCTATGGCCTGAATTTGATAAGGAAAGTTTCTACGAAGCTATCATAGATTTTCAATCAAGAGAGAGAAGGTTTGGGAAAACGAGTGAGCAGGTTTGCATAAAATAATCTCTCTTATAAAATTATTTTAAAATATTTACGTTTAGTTTGAACGCATTTAAATTTACACATTGGCTAATGAAGGCATCAAAATCTTTAATAATTCTATTCTTTTGCTTGAGCATCACAAGTTTTGTTGTGGCTCAAGAAGATTCTATTAATAATTCTATTGAATTAGATTACTATTCTCCAAAGGAATATGAAATAGGAAACATAAAAATTTCTGGAGCAGATCACTTGGATCACCCTTCAATTATTTTACTATCTGGCTTAACTGTTGGTGAAAAAATATTTATACCTAGTGACAAGATTACTACTGCTATAGATAAACTTTGGAAACAAGGCATTTTTGACAATGTAGAGGTTAAGATTGACAAAATTGTGGGAAGGACTATAAATTTGAATATTGTTTTAAGAACAAAACCTCGTCTATCAAGTTTTAAATTCGAAGGTATTAAGAGAAGTGAGGCTGATAAAATAAGGGAAGAGATAAAGATAATGGCGGGTGATGTGGTTACTGAAAACCTCAAGATTAACTGCGAGAATACTATAATGGACTACTTGAAGGAAAAGGGTTATTATGATTCTGAGGTAAATATTGTTGAAAACAAAGATACAAACACAACTAGAAATGATGTTAATCTAATCTTCAAAATAACAAAGGGTGAAAAAATTAAGATTGACAAGATAGTAGTTTTAAATAGTAAATCTTTGTCAAGCAAATTTTTAGGTATTTGGGATAAGACCTCCGAAGAGGTTGTCAAGAGCCAAATGAGTGAAATCATTGAACATAAATGGTGGAAGATTTGGAAATCTTCTCGTTTTATTGAAAAAGACTTCCAAAAAGATAAAGAAGCTATTATTGAAAAATATAATGAAGAGGGTTTTCGTGATGCAAGAATTGTATCAGATAGCGTTTATATTGTAGAGAAAAAAGGCAAGAAAAATTTAATCGTTCAATTAAATATCCATGAGGGGCCAAAGTTTTACTTTAGAAATATTACTTGGGTTGGAAATACTAAATATACTTCTGAGGATTTAAGCAAACGTCTAAGAATACCTAAGGGCTCTCCTTACAATAAGGCTCTACTGGATAAGAATCTAAACTACGATCCAACAGGAACAGATATTAATGCTCTTTATCAAGATGATGGTTACCTATTCTTTAGAATTATTCCTGTGGAGATAAATATTCAAAATGACTCAATAGATATTGAAATGAGAGTCTATGAGGGTAAGCAAGCAAGAATTGGGAAAGTTGCTCTTAGTGGAAACACTAGAACTAATGATCACGTGATTATGCGTGAGTTGAAGACTATGCCTGGGCAACTTTATTCTCGTGATGCAGTTTATCGTTCAATGAGAGAACTTCAACAATTAAAATATTTCAATCAAGAAAAGATAATGCCAGACATTCAACCCGACCAAGAGAATGGTACTGTTGATATTACTTATCAGGTAGAAGAAGTTTCTACTGACCAATTCGAACTCTCAGGAGGCTGGGGAGGTGGAATGGTGATTGGGACTGTAGGTGTGTCATTCAACAATTTCTCTGCAAGAAATATATTTAATAAAGATGCTTGGAAACCTCTCCCTTCTGGGGATGGTCAACAGTTAGCTCTTAGAGCTCAGACAAATGGCACTTATTATTATTCACTTAGTGCGTCATTTACCGAACCTTGGCTTGGCGGAAAGAAACCTAATGCTTTGAGTACATCAATCTATTATTCTTATCAAGATGATGGTTATTGGAACACAGGGAAACCTAATTATTACTTAAGTATCCTTGGTGCTTCTGTTTCTTTGGGTAAAAGATTAAAATGGCCTGATGATTATTTTACATTCTCTCAAGGAATAGCTTACCAACAATATAGTGTAAAGAACTATACTAGTTTTATTTTTTCAAATGGTAAATCAAACAATATTAATTATAATTTCACCATTGGAAGAAACTCTATAGACCAACCTATATATCCAAGAGTTGGTTCTGAAATATCTGCTTCAACTCAACTAACCTTACCTTATTCATTGCTTAATAATAAAGATTACTCAAAAATAAGTGCTGCTGAAAAATATAAATGGCTAGAGTATTATAAGGTTAATGTAAAGGCTGGATGGTATTTTAATTTGGTTGATGATTTAGTATTAAGCACAAGAGCAAGATTTGGTTTCTTGGGACAATATAATAGCAAAGTTGGATATTCTCCTTTCGAAAGATTCTACGTCGGAGGTGATGGGCTTTCTGGATGGGCATTAGATGGTAGAGAAGTTGTTGCCTTAAGAGGTTATACTACGGCTGCCCTATCTCCTACTAATGGAGCAACAGTATTTGATAAATTCACTATAGATATGAGGTACCCTATATCTCTTAATCCTAATGCATCAATATATGTTTTAGGTTTCTTTGAAGGAGGTAACTCATGGTCCAATTTCGAGGGCTTTGCCCCATTTAAAATGTATCGTTCTGCTGGTGTAGGGTTAAGATTATTTATGCCAATGTTTGGAATGATAGGAATTGACTGGGGATATGGATTTGACAAAATCAATGGTAGTCCAACCGCAGGAGGCTCTCAAATCCATTTCTCAATTAACCAATCTATTGATTAATAACCGATAAATTAATATATTATGAAAAAGATAGTTTTATTATTAGTTTGCCTTTTGAGCACTAGTGTTATTTTTGCTCAAAAATTTGCTTGTGTAGATTCTGAATATATTCTAAATAATATGCCGGAGTATAAACAAGCTCAAAAGGAATTGGAAGACATTTCTATTCAATGGCAGAAAGAAGTTGAATCGAAATTTCTTGCCGTTGATAAATTGTATAAAGCATTTCAAGCTGAAAGCGTTTTGCTCCCTGATGAACTAAAATCAAAAAAGGAAAACGAAATCATTGCTTCAGAAAAAGAAGCAAAAGAACTTCAAAAACAAAAATTTGGTAACAATGGTGACCTTGCAAAGAAAAGATCAGAATTGGTAAAACCTATTCAAGATAAAATATATAACGCCATCGAAAAAATAGCCCAAGAAAAAAGTTATGCTATGGTTTTTGATAAATCAAGTGGAGCAACAATACTTTATGTTGATGCCAAGACTGATATTAGCGAATTAATTTTAGCCGAACTAGGATATAAAGTTAATCCAAAAAAATCTAAATAATAATTATTTGTGTATTTTTGCACGCTTAAAACAGAGAAAAACAATTTATAATAAATAAAAAGAATGAAAAGAACAATTCAACTATTTGTACTTGTTATGGCTATTTCGCTAACAGGTAATGTATTTGCACAGAAAGCTATTAAATTAGGCCATTTTAATTCTTCAGAATTGATAAAAAAAATGCCTGAAGGAGATTCTGCACAAGCTGAAATGAAAAAATATATGGAAGAACTCCAAACTGAAGCTGAGTCAATGCAAAAAGAATATCAACGATTAGCAGCAGAATATCAAGCAAAAGAAGCACAATTATCAGATCTTCTAAAATCGAGCAAACAAAAAGAGATTCAATCTGTAGGAGAACGTTTCCAAGAATTTCAACAAAATGCTGAGCAAGAAATTCAAAAGAAAAGAGAAGAATTGATGTCTAAAATCACAGATAAAATTAAAGCTGCTGTTACAGAAATAGCAAAAGAAAATAAATACACTTATATTTTCGAAAGCACAGGGATACTTTGGTATGCTGAGGAAAGTGAAGATATTTCCCCTTTAATTTTAAAGAAATTGAATATAATAAAGAAATAAATAAGCAATTGCAAAGGTAAATTGAACTTTTATTGAATAAAAGTTTGCTAATAACAAAAAAATATTTACCTTTGCACTCGCAAATGCGGATGTGGCGTAATTGGTAGCCGCGCTAGACTTAGGATCTAGTGCCGTGAGGCGTGGGGGTTCGAGTCCCTTCATCCGCACAAAGAGACTTCAAAAATGAAGTCTCTTTTTTTTATATATCTACACCTTAGATTATTAATCAAAAAACAAATTTATTTACTCAGAATTCCTTTCTCCTTTAACTTTTTAATTGTAACTTTACAATCATAAAAGGAGTAAACTTTATTCTCTGAACTGGAATTATGAAGAAAATTTTACAATTTTGCTTGTTTATATTTTGCGTGAATACGATATATTCTCAAACCAATTGTTTAAACTTCACAAATTTATCATCAAGCAATGTTACATGCTATTATGGGACTAATTCTAACCCATATCAAAATGTTGGATTAGTTCCAAATAGGCATTCTGCAATAACGACTCAAGGAACTGATAAAAATACTTGTCACAATTTAATGCATATCCCCAATGGGGATAGTTCTAGTGTTAGGTTAGGCAATGAATCTATTGGAGCCGAAGCCGAAGCCATATCATATAATATTAGTGTTGATACAAATAATTTTAGTATTCTTCTATTAAAATATGCAGTAGTCTTACAAGATCCCAGTCATACAATATCTCAACAACCACGATTTAAACTTGAGATATTAAATCAATTTGATTCTTTAATCTCTCCTAATTGTGGTTTTGCAGACTTTAGTGCTGGGTATACTACAAATGGGTGGAATTATTGTGTTGTAGCTGATACTTCTATAAAAATTAAGGGTAACGGAGACACATTAATCAATATTAGCATAGATACTATTACGTATAAGGATTGGACTACCATAGGATTTGATTTATCACAATATCATGGTATGAATATCAAGGTTCGATTAACTTCATATGATTGTTCCTTGGGGGCACATTATGGATATGCTTATTTCTCTCTTAAATGCGATACTAAAAACATCAATGTTGCTGGTTGCAATAATAATTCTGTTAATACTTTTCGTGCTCCTGAAGGATTCAACTATAAATGGTATAAAATATCTAATCCATCAAACATTGTCTCAACTCAAAGAATAGTATCTTTGGTAGCAGATAATAGTATTTATAATTGCGAATGCAGCTTTATTGAGGATTCCAATTGCATTTTTAATATTTCTGTTCTTTCTCAAGTGAGAGAGCCTATTGCAGATTTTAATTATAATTATTCTATTAGCAACTGTAAATATAATGTTGCATTTAATAATACGAGCTTCGTTTCTAGTGATGGCACTAATCCAATAATACCTCTAGAAAAATGCGAAACCTATCTCTGGTATTTTCATGATGGAGATACTTCAACATTAGCCAATCCTACAAAAACATATAATTCATTCGGAGCTTTTCCAGTTATGTTAATCGCAGGTATAAATAATTTCACTTGTCAAGATACCATAGTTGATACAATTTATCTTTCAGACTTTAGAAATGATATAATAATTTCGGGAGATACCATTATTTGCGCAGGTGACACTACAACATTATATTCAAATGATTTCCTTACCTATCTTTGGAGCACAAGTGACACAACAAATCATATTACCCTATCTCCAAACTCTTCAACATTATTAAATTTAAACACTACTGATACAAATGGTTGTACTTATAACAGGTCAATAAATCTTATCGTAAATCCGGATAAGTTCACTTCTATCTCCGATACTATTTGCAAGGGTATTGTTTATAATAGATATGGATATAACTTAAATGCCGATACATCTGGGCTATATACTCTTAATCTTAAAACTTATCTTGGTTGCGATAGTATTGTCAATCTTAGTCTTAAAGTTAATCCTGTTTACAACGATACTATTGTTGCGGAGATTTGTAAAGGGGATTCTTATATTTTGAATGGGTTTAACCAAAGTGTTAGCGGGTTATTTTCTCAGCATCTTTATACTTCTAAAGGTTGTGACAGTATTGTGAACCTTAGTCTTAAGGTGAATCCTATTTATAATGATACTATTTTTGCTAGTATTTGCAAAGGACAGGTGTATTCTTTAAATGGGTTTAATGAAAGTAATGCAGGATTCTATACTCAAAATCTAAAGTCTATTCTTGGTTGTGATAGTATAGTTTCTTTAAATCTTACGGTTAATCCATTTTATAACGATACTATTTTTGCGAGTATTTGTAAGGGACAAACATATTCTTTGAATGGGTTTAATGAAAGTAATGCAGGATTCTATACTCAAAATCTAAATTCTTATCTTGGTTGTGATAGTATTGTAAATCTTAGTCTTAAGGTTAATCCTATTTATAATGATACTATTAATGCTAGTATTTGCAAAGGTACTTCTTATAATCTAAATGGATTTAATGAAAGTAGTACTGGGTTCTATACTCAAAATCTAAATTCTTATCTTGGTTGTGATAGTATAGTAAACCTTAGCCTTACGGTTAATCCTATTTATAACGATACTATTTTTGCGAGTATTTGTAAAGGAACTTCTTATAATCTAAACGGATTTAATGAAAGTAATGCTGGGTTCTATACTCAAAGTCTTTTGTCTTATCTGGGATGTGATAGTATTGTAAACCTTAGCCTTACTGTTAATCCTATTTATAATGATACTATTTTTGCGAGTATTTGTAAGGGTACTACTTATTCTTTGAATGGGTTTAATGAAAGTAATGCTGGATTCTACTCTCAGCATCTTTATACTTCTAAAGGTTGTGACAGTATAGTAAACCTTAGTGTTAAGGTTAATCCCGTTTTCAACGATACTATTGTTGCGGAGATTTGTCAGGGGGATTTAATCCTGTTTTCAACGATACTATTGTTGCGGAGATTTGCAAAGGGGATTCTTATACGCTGAACGGGTTTAATCAAAGTGTTAGTGGGTTATTTTCTCAGCATCTTTATACTTCTAAAGGTTGCGACAGTATTGTGAATCTTAGTCTGACGGTTAATCCTGTTTACAACGATACTATTGTTGCGGAGATTTGCAAAGGGGATTCTTATACGCTGAACGGGTTTAACCAAAGTATAGCAGGATTCTACTCTCAGCATCTTTATACTTCTAAAGGTTGTGATAGTATTGTAAACCTTAGTCTGACGGTTAATCCTGTTTACAACGATACTATTGTTGCGGAGATTTGCAAAGGGGATTCTTATATTTTGAACGGGTTTAATCAAAGTGTTAGTGGGTTATTTTCTCAGCATCTTTATACTTCTAAAGGTTGCGATAGTATTGTAAACCTTAGCCTTACGGTTAATCCTGTTTACAACGATACTATTTTTGCGAGTATTTGTAAGGGTACTTCTTATAATCTAAATGGCTTTAATGAAAGTAATGCAGGGTTCTATACTCAAAATCTAAATTCTTATCTTGGTTGTGATAGTATTGTTTCTTTAAATCTTACGGTTAATCCTTCCCACGTAACTGAAATTTTTGATACGATTTGTAATAATTCGTCTTATAATCTTAACGGATTTAATGTAAATGCGACAGGAATATATACTCTTTATCTCAAGACTTACTTAGGTTGTGATAGCACTGTTAATCTTAATTTATTTTCAAGATTATACAATGATACAATAAATGCATCTATATGTAAAGGTGAGATATACAATCAAAATGGATTTAACGAAAAAAATACTGGTATATATATTCAAAAATTAAAATCTATTAATGGCTGTGATAGCACAATTACTTTAAATCTTACAGTTAATCCTACATATAATGATACAATTACAGCTGTCACTTGTAATGGGCAAAGCTATAATCAGAACGGATTTAACGAAAATATTGCAGGAACCTATACTAGGCAATTGAAAACAATTAATGGTTGTGATAGTATTATAACATTAAAACTTCACAGTCCAAGTTATAGTGACACCATTTATGCTTCTATATGTCAAGGAGAAATGTATACTCTGAATGGATTTGATGTAATGAATAACGGGATTTATTATAGAGCGTTACAATCTATTAATGGTTGTGATAGCACAATATTTCTGAATCTTCATGTTAATCCAATTTATAACGACACTATTGAAGCCTCTATTTGCAAAGGGGAAACTTATAATCAAAATGGATTTATAATAAGTGAAGAAGGAATATATTCTAGAACTCTACAAAATATTTATGGATGTGATAGTATACTTACAATAAACCTTACAATAAATCCAAATTATAAAGACACTATTTTTGCGTCTATATGCAAAGGAGAAGTATATCATGAAAACGGATTTTATGCAGATTCTTCAGGAATCTATAAGCTAGACCTAAACTGTATGTATGGTTGTGATAGCCTTGTTATATTAAATCTAAAGGCAAAACCTATTTACTCAGATACTATTGATGCAGTAATCTGTAATGGACAAATATATAACGAATATGGATTTAATGAGAATCAAACAGGCTTATACATCCAACATAATAATTCATTCTTTGGCTGTGATAGTATTACCTATTTGAATTTGAGTGTTATTGAATATCCTAAATTAGATTTATTCTTAAATGATGAGCAGGTTGTCGATGAATTCCCAATAACATTAGATGCTTCATGCGAAAATTGTTCGGAATACTATTGGAGTACAGGAGAAACAACTTCAATAATTAATGTGTATAATCAAGGGAAATATTACGTAAAAGCATCAAATATTTGTGGTATAACATATGACTCATTATTAATCCTAACTCCTGAAATAGCTTTATATCTGCCAAATACATTTATTACTTCTCAAATGACAAATAATTCATTTGGGATTTACACTGATTACAAAGATAAAATCGAAATAATATCATTTAAAATATATAACCGCTGGGGAACAATAGTTTTTGAGACAAATGATATTGATAAATTTTGGGATGGAACCTATGAAGGGAAATATCTAAATTCCGATTTGTTTGTATGGTTACTCCATTATAAGACAAAATATACAGGAAATAAAATATTTGAAAAGAAAGGCGACGTAAGATTAATCAGATAGAGAAAGGGAGGGGATTTTTATTTGATTTAAATCTCCTAAATCCTTATTTTGTTCTAAGAAATAGCTGATTTGTACTATTAAATCGGCGATTTAATATGCAAATGATGCACATCATTTGATACAAAAGATGCACATCATTTACTATGAAAGATGTGCATCATTTTTATTTAAGGAATTTTATATTTTGATTTATTGGGCGAATGATGTTTCGCGTCTTATATATGCAAATATACGAAAAATGGTTGGATTTCTGTTAGTTTTTTTGGTAAAAAAAAGACTACATTGAATACAATGATTCAATGCAGTCTCTAATTAAGATAATTAATACTTTATTTATTATAAAATCCAGTTTTTGATATCTTCTTCAACGGTTGAAATACCTCCAATATTGAAGTTTTCTACTAAAACATTTACTACATTTGGAGAAAGGAATGCAGGAAGAGTTGGTCCTAAATGGATGTTCTTAACTCCTAATGAAAGTAGAGCTAATAATACAATTACTGCCTTTTGTTCGTACCATGCAATATTATAAACGATTGGTAATTTATTAACATCGTCTAAACCAAATGCTTCTTTTAATGCTAGAGCTATTACCACTAATGAGTAGCTATCATTACATTGTCCTGCATCTAGCACTCTTGGAATTCCACCAATATCACCTAATTGTAATTTATTATATCTATATTTTGCACAACCAGCAGTTAGAATAACTGTGTCATTAGGTAATTGCTTTGCAAATTCAGTATAGTAATCTCTTCCCTTCATTCTACCATCACAACCCGCCATAACAATAAATTTCTTAATCAATCCTTGTTTTACTGCATCTACAACCTTATCGGCAAGAGCAAGAACTTGGTTATGTGCAAAACCTCCAATTAATTCTCCATTTTCAATCTCAATTGGAGCAGCACATTTCTTTGCATGTTCAATTATTTGAGAGAAATCTTTTTGTCCGCCATCTGCTCTTGGTGCAATATGAATTGCTCCTTCAAGTCCTGCACTTCCTGTTGTATAGATTTTGTCTTTATATACAGCGTCTTTTGCTGGAGGTACAATACAATTTGTTGTAAATAAAATAGGTCCATTAAATGTTGCAAATTCTTCTTTTTGCTTCCACCAAGCATTACCATAGTTTCCAACAAAATGAGAATATTTTTTGAAAGCTGGGTAATAATGAGCTGGTAACATTTCACTATGAGTGTAAATGTCTATTCCTTTACCTTCAGATTGAATCAAAAGTTCTTCAAAATCTTTTAAATCGTGACCACTTACTAAGATTCCTGGTCTAGTTCCTACACCAATATTTACTTTTGTAATCTCTGGATTACCATATGTTGAAGTATTTGCCTTATCTAATAAAGCCATACCCTTAACTCCTGCTGCCCCTACTGCTAAAACTGCAGCAGTTAATTGACCTGCATCCATATCTTTTGATGCAACTGCAAAAAGAGAATCCTCTATATTGATATATATTTCTTCATTTTCATATCCTAGATTGAGTGCATGGTGAGCATAAGCTGCAAGTCCCTTAAGACCATAGATAATAAGTTGTTTTAATGAGCGAACATCTTCATTAGATTCAATTAATACACCTGTTGTAATAGCTACCTCATCGTATTGACTTGGTTGAGGAGCAAAACTAATTTCTGGGAAATTAGGCAATACTATATTATTTGTCTTTGCTACTTGAATCAACTCTGCTTTTAATTCAATAGACTTTCTCAACTTCACACCTAATGCTGCGTTATCGAAATTTGCATTTGTAATTGTGCAGAATAGTGCATCTAATATCACATGATCAGTTTCTGGTTTAGAAAGCTTATTCTCTCTTAAGTATTTATTTACTATTGCTAATCCTCTTGTAGAGTAAAGTAGCATATCCATGATAGCTGAAGTTTGTGGTTCTTTCCCACATACACCTTTAATTGTACAGCCTTTGTTGCCTGCTGCCTCTTGGCATTGAAAACAAAACATTTTGTTGTCCATAATCTTTATTTTTTAATGGTTTATTATTTAGTTATTTTTATATCCAATTTTCTGATATTATTTCTCCTTGAACGGAAATTACAATTTGTTTGATAGGAATATTCCTACTTGCATTCTGACGAGCAAGCTTAGCAAGTTCTAATAATCCACCACAACAAGGCACTTCCATAATCGCTATAGTAAGAGTATCAATTTTCGAATCATCAATCATTGAAACAATTTTTTCTACATATATCTCTTTATTTGCATCCAACTTTGGACAAGCAATAGATAGTATCTTATTCTTTAAAAGTTGGGAATGAAATGCTCCAAGGGAGAATGCAGTACAATCTGCTGCAATCAAAACATTAGCATTTTGGAAATAAGGAGCCATTGGGTTTTGCAAATGCAATTGTATTGGCCAATGTGTAAGCTCTGATTTTTGAGCAACATTTCCAATCATATCATTATTTTCCTCTTTCTTAGCAAAACTTTTTGCCATTGAACCTGGGCATCCACAAGCCATTTTTGGTTCTTCTTGTTTTTGTTCTAATTTAGTTACATCCACGTCAATATTATTTTTCTTAATATACTCTATTCCCTGTCTTAGGTATTCTGTCTCATTATGATCTTTCATGTGTTTTAAATGAGCTAGAATTACATTTGTTCCCTTATGTACTAACCTCTCCATCACCGCAATCTCATCATATTTTTCTGCTTCTCTTTCTATTAGTTCAATTGCTCCAACAGGACATTCTCCTATGCAAGCACCTAAACCATCGCAAAACATATCGCTAATCATTACAGCTTTTCCATCTATCAACTGTAAAGCACCTTCATGGCATCCAGTAACGCATAATCCACATCCGTTACACTTTTGTTCATCTATTTTTATAACTGTTCTTTTCATATTGTTATTATTTTGATTTCTGATGCAAAGTAACAACCATTTTTAGCCTCATAATTGTAATAAAGATTACAAACATCAATTTTTTTTTATATTTGCACCATGGAAAATATAATTAAATGCCCTCTTTTCAAAGGAATTTCCTCTGAAGAAGTAAACAAAATAATCGGAGAAAAGTTTGGTATAAGAAAATTTGAACAAGGAAGAACTATAATAAAACAAGGGGATGAATATTCAACCTTGCTAATAGTTATTGATGGAGAAGTATCTGGAGAAATGACAGATTTGAGTGGTAAAAATGTTATTATTGAAAATATTCCTGCTCCAAATGTATTAGCTCCGGCGATAATTTTTGCAGAAAATAATAGGATACCTGTTAATGTTATTGCACTAACTCAAGTTACAATTCTTCCTATTTCCAGAGAAGACTTTACTTATATGTTACAAAAAAATATTAAGCTTCTTAATAACTTTCTTCAATTAATCTCAGATAGGAGTCGTTTTTTGACCGATAAGGTTAGATTGCTTAGATTTGGAACAATAAAAAGCAAGATTGCTGGGTATCTTATAGAAATATATTCAAAAAAGGACAATCTTAGATTTGAAATTAAACATTCACAACAAGAACTTGCTGATATGTTTGGAGTGACTCGCCCAGCACTTGCCAAAACAATTGGTCAGATGACAGACGAAGGTTTAATCCTCTCCAATAAAAAAGAATTTAAAATTTTAAACCTTAATGAACTCTATAGAATATATAGAGAGAATGCGTAGTTATCGACAATTCATTTGTTAAATTAATCATTAATTACTAATTTCTTAAAACAATTAAAAACATTTGTTGTTTATATAAAGGAGTAGACTTATAACTGATTTTGTCAAAACTTTATATTAGTATTTTATGATTAAGAATAATCTATTTATGGCGAGAAATACAATAGTTTTTACATGGATAATTATTATTGTAAGTATTTTATATTTCACATTCAAATTATTCTATCTTAATATGATTGAGGCAGATAATTTTGGAAGTCGTATTTATTCAATTGATATTCAATTCACAAAAAATATCAATTTAATTTTATATCTAATCCTTTTATCTTTAGCAATAATAACTATTACTTTATTTATTCTTTGGTTCAATAGAGCTTACAAAAATATGCACCAAAGGATAAAAATGCTAACATACAACAAGTCGGCTTCAATTTATGGCTGGTTTATTCCTTTTATTAACCTTTATTTACCTTATAAAATAATGGCAGAGATGAATAATAAGGCAAATCTAATATTTGTATCAAATAATTATAATCTAAAACCTCACGATGGTGAGAAAATAATAAAACTTTGGTGGATAACTGGAATATATAATATTTTCTTTATACTAATATATTCTCTTATCCATACTTATGATATAATAGATTTAAGTTCCCTCGCAGAGATAATAATTAATGTTCTAATATTTTTGATTTTAAATTTATACTTTATTATGATGATAAGGATGATAAGAATGTATGAATACAAAGAAAGAGTCCTACGTGATATATATCCTAATGGCTTTTCTATATAAAAAATTGGATACAGATATTTAGCTTTAAAATCGATGAAAAAGATATTAAGTTAGGTCATTTAACGAATGAGCGGATAATCAAAAAGGCTTAATCACTATAACTAGTGTTATTATTAAATATTTGCTTGATATTTCTTTACTTTGATTGTATCTTTGCAATGTTAGATTCTTATTAGTAATTATAAATACGATATTATTATGTTAAGTAAAAAATTAGAAGAAGCATTGAATGCTCAGATTAATGCAGAATTATGGTCGGCTTATTTATATCTTGCTATGAGCGCAGATTTTGCCTCTAAGGGAATGCCTGGTTTTGCAAATTGGATGAATATACAATTTCAAGAAGAACAAGCTCATGCATTGAAATTCCTAAACTATGTAATTTCTAGAGGAGGAAAACCTGAACTCAGACCAATCGAAAAAGTACAAACAGAATGGGCAAGCCCACTTGAGGCATTTAAAGATACACTTGAGCACGAACATACAGTTACAAGTCTTATTAATAATCTTAATGCATTGGCTGGAGAAGAGAAAGACTATGCAACTCAGTCTTTTATGAAATGGTTTATCGACGAACAAGTTGAGGAAGAAGAAAACGACCAAGCTATTATTGATGCCTTGAAGATGATTGGAGATAATGGTTTTGGACTTTATCAACTAGATAAGGAACTTGCTACCAGAGTATTTGTCCCTATCACTCCTGCTCCTTAATCTTTTATTCATTTGACTAGTCCTAAATAAGCGTTACAGATTTTACACTTATTTTCTTGGGCAAAGTTAATAAATAACTTCAAAAACCATTAAAAGTTTTTGAAGTTATTTT
>JAFNAQ010000057.1 GCA_017860275.1 Bacteroidota bacterium | reverse complement strand
CTACAGCTTAAAATCTGTTGAAACAGATTTACAATTTGAAAACCTTATGGGGGCAAAAACAAGTCTAACTAAAAAGTCATTACAAATTGCATTATATGGTAAGTATAGATTTTTAAGGTGGGAGGATCTTGGAATTGATATCGGCTCCAGAATAAATGTGCTTACTCTTAGTGAGCAGAGAGGCCCCATTTTAGAACCAAGAATTAGTTTAACTTACAGACTTTTCCCATCGTTAGCACTTAAGGGTGCCTGGGGAATATATACACAAGATCTGATCACTCTCACGAATGAAAATGAAGTTATCTCTATATTTGAACCCTGGGTAATTGTACCAAATTATTTAGAACCGCTTGAAGCTATTCATTATATTGCAGGAATTGAGTTTGATGGTATTCGGAATTTTACTTTTTCTGTAGAGGCATATTATAAGGCATTACACAACACAGCAGAAATCAATGAGGAGAAAATCCTCTCGACAGATCCAGATTTTGTACAAGGAAGTGGTGAAGCATATGGTTCTGAATACTTGGTGAGATATTTAACTTCCAACATACAAACCACTGCATCTTATACTTTAAGTTGGGTTTACAGGACAGTCGATGATTGGGTTTCGTATCCCAAATATGATATTCGTCATAGTGTTACATTTAATTTTACATATAGTTTTTGGGATGATTGGCAGACCAGTGTTAGTTGGTTTTACAATTCTGGTCTACCATTTACTCAAATTGTTGGATATTATGACAAGCTTTACATAGGTGATCTGTTTAACCTTGGTGGATTATATGGAAGCTACATTCCTTTTACTTTGCTTGGTGATAACAATCTTGGGCGCTTGCCTGATTATCACAGATTGGACTTTAATCTTTCGAAAAAATTTAGATTATCTTTTGCGGATATAACACTTAGCTTTAATGTTTTAAATGTATATAATCGAGAAAATATTTTTTATTTCGATCGAAAAACCGGAGAACAGGTTAATATGTTACCAATGCTTCCGACTGCAACGGTGAGAATAGAATTATGAAAAAAGCATTTTACATTGCTATACTAATAGTAACAACGTTTCTGAATAATTCTTGTGAAGACAGTTTTAGTCCTAAAGCTGACTTTAAAGAAAAATACATTCTTTACTGTATTCTCAATATAGATTCTTCAAGACAAACTGCTACATTATTAAAAAGCTATGATGTTGACGGATATAATCCCTACATAAATACTGAGAGTTCATTTGTTTCCGGTGCAGAGATTATGATTAGGCAGAAAAATCAAGTTTTTTTTATGAGGGATACCAGTGCTATTATTGAAGGTGTTTCAAGGTATAGATCTCCTATTGACTTTTATTACTTAGATAATTTTTCATCTTTGATAAACGATTCAATTGAAATTATTGCAACTTTACCAACTGGTAAAAAACTATCTGGAATTGCAAAGGCACCAGAAAGAATTACATTTGATGGAATGAGCGATAGGATTTTACCTCCTGAAGAAAAAGACTTGTTTACTTTTTTATGGGATGGCCCCACATCAACAAGATGGTATCGGCCTAAGCTGGAATTTTATTACATATTAAATGGAGTTACAAAAAGTAAAGAGATCCCAGTTACATACAAACTTGAAAATGGCTTCTGGAATCCAGTATATCCTGCAATCAGCAACTCTAATTATGTAAATTTTACTGTGGCTGCTCTTGATTCTGTGTTCAAACAAATATCTGAAGGGGACCCCAATAAATCAGATTATGAAATTCTTGGCGCAAAATTGTCTCTTTTAGTTTTTAACGAATCACTTTCAAATTACTATTCCACTACAAATGGATTTTTAGATGATTTTACAATAATCTTGGATGAGAGCGATTATACTAATATAGAGGGAGGATTAGGGGTCTTTGGTATATATAGGCAACAACTAACGGGTGCTATTTTCACAGAAGAGTATATTCAATCATTTGGCTATACACCTGGTCTAAATTGAGTTTTAAGTTTTAAAGCATTAAAAATAATATGAAAAGAATTTTTCTATTAATTATAATATCGGTCTTAATTTTTACAATTAGTTGTGAAAAGGAAGTCTCTGTTACTGCTCCAGAACCTCCCCTTCCCACTGGAAAACTTTTTGTAGCTTCATATCCTGAAGAAGCATTAATTTTTTTAAATAGTAAGTTTACGGGCAGCCTTACACCTGATACAATATTATTTTTAGAAGAAGGCGTTTTTAATTTAACACTTAAAAAAACGTACTTTAAAGATATTAGCACTTCTGTAACTATCACCAAACATAGTTTATCATCAATATATATTGATTATAGAAATTATTCCGGTGTTTTAGGCAATATAAATATTGATTCAAAACCAAGGGGAGCTCAGATTTTTTTAGATGATTCTGCAACCGGTAAAGTTACACCCAATATTTTATCAAATATTTTTCCAGGAGAGCACGAAATAAAATTAAAATTTGAGGGTTACTGGGATTCTAAAACCATTCTTCCAATAGAAAGCGGCAAAACGATTTATCCATACATAAACATGATAGATTCTTTAGTCTGGGTAAATTATAATTTATCTAATTCCGGTTTACCCGACCTTTATATTAATCATACTGCAATTGATAAATATAATGTTAAATGGATAAGCACTTTATCAAGAGGGCTTGTTAGATTTGATGATAAAATATGGACAATTTATAACTCCAATAACTCCCCGCTCCCCATGGATAATATTAAGTTTGTAGGGGTAGATTTACAAAACAGAAAATGGATTTGCACTCAAGCTGGACTAATAGTTTTTGATGATATATGTTGGACCGTTTACAATAGTCAAAATTCAGGTTTGCCTACAGATTGGATAAGTTGTGTTGATTTTGATCTAAATGGTGATGCCTGGATTGGTACTTCACTGGGTGTTGTAAAATACGATGGGGCAAATTGGATTGTTTATGATGATACAAATTCTCCGCTTGTTTCAGATATTATTGAGAGTATAACTATTGATGAACAAGGCAATAAATGGATTGGAACCGCTAACCAGGGAATGGCAAAGTTTAATGGTAGTTCCTGGACAATATATAATAGCAGTAGAACTGAGTTTCCTAAAAATGTTGCAGGTGGAATAGAAATTGACAAAACAGGAACTATTTGGCTTGGTGTAGCTTTTAGAAATCAAATTGCTGGCGGAACGACTTTCTCAGCAGATGAGTTTAACTGGACGAACTGGGTTGGCACACCAAGTATAGATGTTAAAGCAATTGCCGTGGATGTTAACAATAATAAGTGGTTCGCTAATTCAGAAAATGGCCTATCTAAGTATAACGGTGCTGGTTGGAAACATTATACAAAATTAAACAGTAGAATTCCCAGTGATAGAATATCATCAATTACGTTGGATCAAGCGGGTAACAAATGGATTTCTACTTATGAGGGCGGTTTGAGTAAGTATAAAGGAGATTAAATAATTATTCTATAGTTTTCAAAATTATTACAGGTCATTATTCTAGGGGTTACCACTCATCAATTCTTTCTTGCTGTTATCAATCCATTTATCTATGTTTTGATGCAAATATTCTACATACAGATAAAATGAATCA
This sequence comes from Bacteroidota bacterium, assembly GCA_017860275.1. GTDB lineage: Bacteria > Bacteroidota > Bacteroidia > Bacteroidales > P3 > UBA10566. Next base: position 1,762 of record JAFNAQ010000057.1, on the reverse strand, counting down.
AGTAAACTCTACAAAAAAAGCAGAACCGAAATTCCGTCATACTATCCAGAATGATTTTAAAAATATTAATTTCAGAAAAGATTTTAGTAACGAATATAAAAATCTAAGCCATTTTTATTTAGACTCTGAGAAACAATCCCAGCTCGAATCTATGAACTTTATTGAAAGATGGGTGCATAAATTTGCGTGGTTAACGAAAAGTATGTTTCTACATTTAACTCCGTTAAGACGTATTCTGGTTCTACTCGGTGTTTTTTTATTGTTTATAAGCAGCAGCATCACAATTAATAATGCATCGGTTTCCAGTAACTGGGGATTCTTCGGTGGACTGCTGGTTGTATTTGTTTTATTTCTCGAGTTAAAAGATAAACTTCTTGCTAAAAATGAACTTGAAGCTGGCAGAAAAGTTCAGCGTGCATTAATGCCTAAAGAAAATCCGGAAATTGCCGGATGGAATATCTGGCTGTTTACTCGTCCTGCAAATGAAGTGGGCGGTGATCTTGTTGATTATTTACGGCTGGATGAAAATAAAACTATTTTAACTATTGCAGATGTTGCGGGCAAAGGACTTCAGGCCGCGCTTATGACTTCAAAATTGCAGGCAACAATCCGTGCTCTTGCAACAGAAATTAATGGTCTTTCAGATTTTGGTAAAAAGATTAATAAAATTTTTCATCGTGATAGTTTGCCGAATTTATTTGCATCAATGCTTTTGATTCAGATTGATTCCGATTCAGGCAAAATAGATTTTATAAATGCAGGGCACTTTCCTCCGCTTATTGTTAACGACAAAGAGATTAAAGAACTTTCCAAAGGCGATATTGCTCTTGGACTTGTTTCAAATGCTGAATACAGTGAGCAAACAATGGTGCTTGAACAATACGAAATATTGATTGCATATTCAGATGGAGTGTTTGAAGCAAAAAATGAATATGGTCAATTCTTTGGAATAGATAGATTTCAGAAATTAATAAAAAACTCATCTAACAATTCTCCGAAACAAATAGGAGAATATATTGTTTCTCAGCTTGAACAATTTATTGGTGATTATCCTGCCGCCGATGATATATCATTAATTATAATGAAGAAAAGTGTTTGAAAAACTCTGAAGATTACAAAGGCTTGAGAATCATTCGTGCCATTTGCCGACTGCCCATTGAAGACTGCTGACTAATATTATCCATACTACATTGTGTATTTTACACTATTAATATATCTTTGCCCACAAGATGGTTACTATTCAAAGGAGGCAAGAAAAGTATGGGCAAAACAAAAAACAACAAAGGGGAATTATCTCCCAAACAACGTGAAGAACTACTTAACATTTTAAATACTCGTTTTGAAAAAAATATGAATCGTCATAAAAATATTAAATGGGTCAGTATGCTAGCGAAACTGAAAAAGAATAATGAAAAGCTCTGGTCTTTAAACGAAATGGAAAGAACCAGCGGTGAACCGGATGTTATTGGTTATGATAAAAAGACGGGCGAATACGTTTTTTATGATTGCTCAGCAGAAAGTCCAAATAGACGAAGAAGTTTTTGTTATGATCGTGCAGCGCTTGATGTAAGGAAAGAAAACAAACCAAAAGATAATGCAGTTGATGTTGCCACTTCTATGGGCATTGAACTCTTAACAGAAGAACAATACCGCGAATTACAAAAGATTGGCGAGTTTGATCTTAAAACTTCAAGCTGGGTAAAAACTCCTGATAAAATTAGAAAACTCGGCGGAGCCATATTCTGCGATCGCCGTTATGATA
>JAFNAQ010000014.1 GCA_017860275.1 Bacteroidota bacterium | reverse complement strand
TGTACCTGTTGGGTACAATCCAGGGCAAAAATTTCTTTGCGCTATTGTTCGTTCTGCTCCTATCTCTCAAGAGCAATTGTGTGACCGTGTTGCTGCTGCTTCGTCCTTGGCTTACAATGACGTGCTTTCGGCAATTGCTGCGCTTCAGATGGAGATAGTAGAGGCTTGTCTTAGTGGTCAGAGTGTACAGCTTGACCAACTTGGATTATTTACACCTTACTTGAATGTTAAGGCAGTGGAAACAGCAGAAGAGGCTGACGTTACAACAATCAAGCGTACGAAGATTAACTTTGTTCCTAACCAAAGGTTCAAGAACCGCCTTAAGACTGTGGGTTATACCTACAAAGAGGTTATACCTAAGGGTTATGTCGATCCAAACGCTGCACCACCGGTTATTCCGTAAGGAGTGAAAAGGTAAGAGTGAAGAGTGAAAAGGTAAGAGTGAAGAGTGAAAAGGTAGGGGCGAAACATTTTTCGCCCCCTATTTTTTTACCCAAAAATAATATTTTTTAGTATTGGTCAAAATAGCATTTCCAAATATTAACAATAAAAATTATATTCAATCATACTCTTTTTCATTAATTTTATTATCTTTGCAACTATATCTAAAAATAATTCTAAATATTAACGATAGGGTTCGAGGTAAATATGGAGGCAATTAATAATTCTGAATATAAAATATTAGTAGTTGACGATGTGCAATCTAATATTATTTTATTAAAAGCAATACTTGGAAAAGAGGGATATCAAATTCTTGAAGCTAACAATGGCTATGAGTGCATTGAAAAGCTGAAAACCGATAATCCAGATATTATTTTACTCGATATTATGATGCCTGAGATTAATGGGTTAGAAACATTGGAGATTATTCGAAACGCAGAGGTATATCCTGATATTCCAATTATTTTCTTAAGTGCTTTAGATGATAAAAAAGATGTGGTAAAGGGCTTTAAATCTGGCGCAAATGATTATGTAACAAAACCATTCAACAACAACGAACTTGTTGTTAGAGTTAATCATCAAATATCATTGATTGCGGCAAAAAGAGAAATTGAAGAAAAAACAATCAGTCTATTATCAACAATTAAAAATAGAGATAGATTATATTCTGTTATTGCTCATGACCTTCGTTCTCCCCTAAGTAGTATTAAGATGATTCTTAACTTATTGACCACAGAATTAGAAGAAAGCAAGATTGACAATGAGTTATATAGCATGTTGAAAGAGGCTAATAGAACATCTGAAGAATTATTTTTATTACTTGATAATCTGCTCAAATGGACAAAAACTCAAACAGGAAGATTGAACATTATAAGACAAAAAATTGACATTATCGGTATCATAAATGGACTTGAAGATTTATATACAATGATGACAAAGAGCAAAGGAATAAAAATATCATTGATAAGTGATTCAAATCAGATTGAAACGTTCTCCGATACGGATTTAATCAAAACAATACTTAGAAATCTTATTGTTAATGCTATAAAGTTTAGTTATACTGGAGGTGAAATAAAAATCACAGTCGAGGTTATTAATAATGAAATTATTATTGGAATTATTGACAATGGGTGTGGAATTTCTGAAGCAAATAAAGATAAAATTTTATCCAAAGAAAATTCCTACACAACCTTTGGTACCAATAATGAAGAAGGAAGTGGTTTAGGATTAAATCTATGTAATGAATTTGTAACCAAACTTGGAGGCAGGCTATGGTTTGAATCAGAAGAAGGAGTTGGCACAAAATTTTATTTTACAATTCCTAAGGTATAATTTCATCTTTCAATTCTTTCAATACCCTTATAATAATTTTCTATTTTAATTATTATAATTCTTTTTATACCTTTGCACATCAAAATAATAAAGCAAAAAATACAAATATGATAAATATAACTTTACCTGATGGCTCTATTAAACAATATCCAAAAGGTTCATCATCAATGGATATAGCAAAAAGCATTAGTGAGGGCTTAGCTCGCAATGTCTTGTCTGCAAATATTAACGGAGAAATTTGGGATGCTAACCGCCCAATCAACAACGATTCAAATATAAAACTATATACTTGGAATGACCAAGAAGGAAAGGAAACGTTCTGGCATACATCGGCTCACTTACTTGCCTCTGCAATCAGCGAACTTTATCCAAATGCTAAATTTGGAATTGGACCTTCTATCGAAAATGGATTTTATTACGATATAGACTTTGGAGATAGTGTACTTTCTTCCGAGGATTTCGAAAAAATTGAAGGTAAAATGCAGGAGCTTGTTAAAGCTGGAATACCTGTTACAAGAAAAGATATTTCTAAGTCAGATGCATTAGAGTTGTTCAATAAAAGAGAAGAAAACTATAAAGTTGAGCTTATAAATGAGCTTGAGGATGGAACAATAACTCTTTATGAGAGTGGTAAATTCACAGATTTATGTAGAGGACCTCATTTAAGTGATTTCTCTTCAATAAAAGCAATAAAGATACTTTCACTAGCTGGAGCATATTGGAGAGGTGATGATTCTCGTAAACAACTAACAAGAGTTTATGGTATTACCTTCCCTAAGAAAAAAGAGCTTGATGAATACTTGCTATTTTTAGAGGAAGCAAAAAAGCGAGACCATAGAAAATTAGGTAAAGAATTGGAGCTTTTTATGTTCTCTCAAACAGTTGGTCAAGGTCTACCTATGTGGTTACCTAAGGGTGCTGCGCTTAGAGAAAGATTGGAAAACTTCCTTAAAAAGGTTCAAAAGGAATATGGTTATGATCAAGTTTTAACTCCTCATATTGGGGATGTTGGACTTTATAAATGCTCAGGTCACTATCAAAAATATGGTCAAGACTCATTTAGAACTATAACTACTCCATTCGAAGGAGAAGAATACTTCCTAAAACCTATGAATTGTCCTCATCATGTTGAAATTTATAAATTCAAACCTCGTTCATATAAAGACCTTCCTGTTCGTTTAGCCGAATTTGGAACAGTTTATCGTTACGAACAAAGTGGAGAGCTACATGGACTAACAAGAGTTCGTTCATTTACTCAAGACGATGCTCATATATTCTGTACTCCAGAACAATTAAAAGAAGAATTCTGTAAAGTAATTGATATTGTTCTTTATATATTCAAGACTTTAAAATTTGAAAACTTCACTGCTCAAATATCACTTAGAGACCCTAATAATACTGAGAAATATATAGGTTCTGATGAGATATGGGAAAAGGCAGAAAATGCAATTATTGAGGCTTCAAAAGAAAGAGGATTAAATACAACAACAGAAATTGGAGAAGCTGCATTCTATGGTCCTAAACTTGACTTCATGGTTAAAGATGCTATTGGAAGAAAATGGCAATTAGGAACAATTCAGGTCGATTATAATCTTCCTGAAAGATTTGAACTTGAGTATACAGGTGCAGATAACCAAAAGCATCGTCCAATTATGATTCACCGTGCACCATTCGGTTCAATGGAAAGATTTGTAGCTGTTTTAATTGAGCATACAGGAGGTAAATTCCCTCTTTGGTTGACTCCAGAACAATTTATAATCCTACCTATCAGTGAAAAATATGAAGAATATTCAAAAAAAGTATTATCTTTGCTCGCTAATTTAGATCTAAGAGGCTCTATTGATAGTCGAAGTGAAAAAACTGGGAAGAAAATCAGAGATGCTGAAATAGCTAAAATCCCTTATATGCTGATAGTTGGAGAGAAAGAAGAAGGAGAACTTTCTGTGTCAGTTCGTAAGCATGGTGAGGGTGATTTAGGCTCAATGAAGATTGAAGAGTTTGCTAATTTAGTAAATCAAGCAGTTAAAGAAGAGTTAAAATAATATAAAAATACATTTAGTCAATTTATTGTATAACTAAAATAGGAGAATTTAATTATAGCAACACAAATTCCTTTCAACAAGAACAGAAGAGGGCCACAACAAAAAGAAGAACTACATAAAATCAATGGCAGAATTGATGCTCCAGTTGTTCGTGTGGTTGGAGAAAATATAGAAACAGGTATCTATAATATTAAAGATGCTTTAAAAGTCGCGAACGATCAAGCATTAGATCTAGTCGAGATATCTCCTTCTGCTAATCCACCTGTTTGTAGAGTAATTGATTATCAAAAATTCCTTTACGAACAAAAGAAGAAACAAAAAGAGATGAAGGCAAAGAGTGCCAAAATCGTTGTAAAAGAGATTCGCTTAGGACCTCAAACAGACCAACACGATTTTGAATTTAAGCTTAAACATGCTATTCGTTTTCTTCAAGATGGGAATAAGGTTAAAGTTGACGTATTTTTTAAAGGTCGTACAATTATCTACAAAGAACAAGGCGAAACTCAATTATTGAAGTTTGCAGAAGCTTTGCTAGAATATGGCAAGCCAGAAATGATGCCAAAGCTAGAAGGAAAGCGAATGATAATGATAATTGCACCAAAAAAATAATTTGAAATAATCTCTACTTGTGAAAGTAGAATATTTATAAACTAAAATAAAAAAAGGACGTAAAATGCCAAAAATGAAAACTAAATCCAGTGCAAAAAAGCGTTTCACGCTAACTGGAACAGGCAAAATTAAAAGAAAGCATGCGTACCATAGTCATATTCTTACAAAGAAGACGACTAAGCAAAAGAGAAATCTTACACACACTGGTACAGTAAGTGTAGCTGATACACCTCGTATCTTAGAGATGCTCATAAAATAATTAATGCCGAAAAGGAGTTATTAACCATTGTCACTAGCCTAAAAGATTCTTGAAAGAGAACGCTAGTACGAAAAAAAATTAAAATTTATGCCAAGATCAGTCAATCACGTTGCATCACGTCAACGCAGAAAAAAAATCCTAAAACGTACAAAAGGTTTTTGGGGCAGAGGTAAGAATGTATGGACCGTTGCTAAAAACAAATGGGAAAAAGGTCAACAATACGCTTATCGCGATAGAAAAGTTAAAAAAAGAGAGTTCCGTGCATTATGGATCAACCGTATCAATGCAGGTTGTCGTTTGAACAATGTTTCTTACTCAGTATTCATAGGACTACTTCACAAAAACAACATCGAGTTAAACCGTAAGGTTCTTGCAGATTTAGCAATGAATCATCCAGAGGCTTTCACTGCTGTTGTAAATAGAGTGAAGAATAATTAATTAGATTTTATAATCCTTAAAAAGAGATAAAAAGACATGGGTAAGACAGAATTAATGCAATATGTTGACAGCTTAACAGAGCGCAAGGAATTTCCTGCATTCAAAGCTGGTGATACAGTAACTGTATCATATAAAATCGTAGAAGGAAATAAAGAACGTATTCAACAATTCCGTGGCGACGTTATTCAACGTTCTAGCAGTGGAGTTACTGAAACATTTACAGTTCGTAAGATTTCTGGAGGTGTTGGAGTAGAAAGAATTTTTCCTTTCTCTTCACCATTTATTGATGAAATTATTGTGAACAAACGTGGTGTAGTTCGTAGAGCAAGAATCTTCTACTTAAGAGGACTTACAGGAAAGAAAGCTCGTATCAAAGAAAGAAGATACTAGTATTTCTCCTCAAAATAAAAATAAAGCGACATTTCGAAAGATTTGTCGCTTTTTTTATATAGATATAGACACTAAAAATATTTATAGCACTTTATTGCCTTGGAGTTCGACATGTCGTTGGGATTGGTTCCTATTATGCCTTCGGGTATTGGTATTCCTACTTTATTGTAGAAGTCAATCCATACTTGATAATATTTGCCTGTTTTTTTGTCCTTAAAGCTCATTGGCTTGCTTTCGAATATTGGTTTGTTGTCCTTATCTCTATAGCTTTCATAGACTAGTTCCGTGCAGTATAAGGCGTAATTGTTGGGTAAGAATACCGAGTCGTAGACTTTCCCAATTTCTTTCTTCGCTCTCTCGATTGAAGAGGGAATTAGATAATGATATTTTGGTAATAGCCTTCCTACAAAGACATAGGGCTTGCCCTTTATTTTGTCGGATTTTTTTAGAAATATTGCTATAGGAATTGACCTTACACCTTGTGTTGTTGCCTCAATTACTATAGTGTCTATGCCTTGAATATCCACAATGCCTACATGAGAGAACTCTAAGCCATTATATCCTTTTCCTGCTCCTTTTATTGCCTTTGTCTTTTCGGAGGGTGGGTTTGCTTGGAATAATAAATCTCCACTTTGTAGAGCAAATTCACCACTAGCACAACCTATTAGGTTTAATGTAAATAATAGAAAAGCAAGTCGAAGAGCCTTCACCTTAGAATATTAGTCTAATTCCTCCCTTGACATTATCAAAGAGATTTACCTCTAATAAATTGACTCTGTTATCATTAGACGTGTTTTCAATCATTGTAAATCCAAATTGCCCAAACTCAAAACTCACTGCTAGGTTTTTAAAGATTTTGAAATCAAATACAAATGGATTGATACCAGCTCCATAATTTAAAAAACGTTGTATTCCAATATAGTAATTATCTGATTGTGTAGTACCATAGCCAAAAGCAACATATAGTTTTGGAGTATATCTAAGTCTATCTGTAATTGTATAACAAGGCATTATAGTTGGTTTTAGATATATACTCTTATTTATAGTTGAAATATCAGAAAATTCATAAGTTGTAGAAAGTCCAATATAGCCTAACTTTGTTTTGTAATAATACCCTGCTGTTAATCCATATCCTGTGATAGTTTTAGTGTTATTACCTGATTGGTTGATAATATTAATATTCCCTTCAATTAGATGTTTTTCTTGTGAAAAAGAGATAAGGGATACCAAAAGGCAAAGCATTGAAATTAAAATTTTCTTCATAATCTTTCTTTATTTAATATTGTTTAGCTGTAAATTTGGTGTAAAATTATATAATAATACTGATATGGCAAAATATTTTATATAAAAAAAAGAGGCTATCTCTTTTATTTTGAGATAGCCTGCTTTAAGAATTTGTTTATTCTTGGTAGGAAATTTATTCTTGTATCCAACAACAAACTAGGTTTCTGTCGCCAAAGGCATCATCTACCTTTCCACATGAAGGCCAGTATTTGTCATCATGAGGAAGTGGGAAAGCAGCCTCTTGACGAGAGTATGGTTTGTCCCAAGTGTCTGCACAAATAACTTGCATTGTATGTGGTGCATTCTTTATTAGGTTGTTTGCCTTGTCTGCCTTGCCTTCTTCAATATCACGAATTTCTTGACGAATCTTGATAAGTGCATCGCATAGACGATCCATTTCCTCTAGTGGTTCGCTCTCTGTTGGCTCAACCATAAGAGTGCCATGAACAGGGAAGGCAACCGTTGGAGCATGGAAGCCATAGTCCATTAAACGTTTTGCAACGTCTCCACATTGAATGCCTGAAGATAGAGAGAATGAATTACAATCTAATATCATTTCGTGAGCTACCATTCCTTGTTTTCCTACATAAAGAATATCATAAGCCTCGCTTAGACGAGTCTTCATATAGTTTGCATTTAGGATTGCATATTTTGTAGCCTCAGTCATTCCATCTCCACCTAACATCTTTAGGTAACCATAAGTGATTACCAATAATTGAGCAGAGCCATAAGGAGATGCAGCAACTGCTGAACCAAACTTACCACCTACTTCAACCTCAGAATGAGAAGGAAGGAAGTCTACTAATTGTTTTGTTACACCTATTGGTCCAACACCAGGACCACCACCACCATGAGGCATTGCGAAGGTCTTATGTAGGTTTAAGTGACAAACATCAGCACCCATATATCCAGGGCTTGTTAACCCTACTTGAGCATTCATATTAGCACCATCCATATATACTAAACCACCATTATCGTGGATAATCTTAATGATTTCAAGGATAGCCTCTTCAAATACTCCGTGAGTAGAAGGATAGGTTATCATTAAACATGATAGGTTATCTTTGTTAGCCTCAGCTTTTTGTCTTAGGTCTTCAATATCTATTTCACCGTGGTCTGTTGCCTTAACAACAATAATATCCATACCTGCCATTGCAGCAGAAGCAGGATTTGTTCCGTGAGCAGAAGAAGGGATTAAACATATCTTACGGTTTTCCATACCATTTTTTATTTGGTAGTTACGTATTGTCATTAATCCTGCATATTCTCCAGCAGCACCAGAGTTTGGTTGAAGAGACATTTTTTCGAATCCTGTAACAACAGAAAGAATTCTATCCATATCTTCTATCATCTCTAAATAACCCTCTGCTTGGTCTTTTGGAACAAATGGGTGTATTGAGCAGAACTCAGGCCATGTGAAAGGAATCATTTCCATTGCAGCGTTAAGCTTCATTGTGCAGCTTCCAAGTGGAATCATTGCTCTGTTTAGAGAAAGGTCTTTTACTTCCAATTTCTTTAAATAACGCATCATCTCTGTTTCGCTATGATACTTATTGAATGACTCATGAGAAAGGAAGCCTGTTTTTCTTTCTAAAGAAGTAGGTATTGAACCTTTTCCGCAATCGCCCTTACATACGCCTGCTTCAAAATTCTTTCCAGCAAGGTTTGCGAATATTGTTAGTATTGTTTCTGCATTTTCTTTTGTTGTTGTTTCGTCAACACTTATTGAAAAATGCTTAGCATCTATTAGGTTGAAGTTCATTTTGTTCTTAACAGCCTCAGCGCATACTTGCTCAGCAGAAATTCCTTCTGGAGTTTCAAACTTAACTGTATCGAAATAATTTTGGTTTAATTGTTTGAAACCATATTTTCCACCTTCTTTAGCAAGTAATCCTGCGTGGCAGTTAATATCTTGAGCAATGGCTTTAATACCATTATGACCATGCCAAGCAGCATATTGTCCTGCAACGATTGCAACCATTGCAGATGCAGTACATATATTTGAAGTAGCTTTTTCTCTCTTTATGTGTTGTTCACGAGTTTGAAGAGCTAAACGATAAGCCTCATTGCCTTGAGCGTCTACTGTTCTACCAATAATACGTCCAGGGATGCTTCTCTTGAACTCGTCTGTACAAGCAAAGTATCCTGCGTGAGGACCACCATAGCCCATTGGACAACCAAAACGTTGAGTTGTTCCGCAAACAGCATCAGCACCCCAAGCACCAGGAGCTTCTAAGAGAGCTAAAGATAATAGGTCTGCAACAACAGAAACATAAATCTTGTTTGCTTTAGCCTTAGCCATAAAGCCAGAGAAATCTCTAACTAAACCATGAGCGTTTGAGTATTGGATTATTGCTCCGAAGAAAGAAGAGTCAAACTCAAAATTATCAGGGTTACCTATAACAATTTCAATTCCTCTTGGAAGAGCTCTTGTATTGATAACGCTTATTGTTTGAGGGAATAAATCTTCTGCAACGAAGAATTTTACTACATTATTTTTTACTTGTTCTCTTGAACGAGAGCCAAAGAACATTAACATACTTTCAGCAGCCGATGTAGCCTCATCTAACATAGAAGCATTTGCTAGAGCCATTCCTGTCATATCTGTGATAAGAGTTTGGAATGTGAAAAGAGCTTCTAGTCTACCTTGAGAAATCTCTGCTTGGTAAGGAGTATAAGATGTATACCAACCTGGGTTTTCAAGAATGTTTCTTTGTAAAACAGCAGGAGTGATGGTGTTATAATATCCCATACCAATAAATGAAGTATAGATTTTGTTCTTGCTTGCAAGAGCCTTCATATGGTTAAGGTATTCAAACTCATTCATGCCATTTTCAAGGTTTAAAGGAGTCTTCATTCTAATTGAAGCAGGAATTGTTTTATCAACAACTTCATCGATAGAGTTAAGTCCAATAACTTTTAGCATTTTTTGGACATCTTCATCTTGAGGTCCGTTATGTCTTGGAGCGAAATTATTTGTTATCATTTAATTATTTATTTGTTTTTAAATCTAATATGTTCTTACGAAAGAACGCAATCCTTTAATAAGAATTGCGTCTATACATTTTTTCTAATGGTTTACGGATTTTTGTTCTTTGGTTTGCTTCGGAGTATCCAACTGCAATTAGTAGTGGCACTCTCTTGTTATCAGGTATATTTAATTGTGCCTTGACTTCTTTTTCGTCAAACCACCCAATAATACATGTACCTAAGTCTAACTCAGAGGCTTGAAGGCAAAACTGATTTGCAGCAATACCAATATCTATTAAAGGATATTCTTTGTCTTTTACAACAGAGCCTATCTTTGAAGTTAGATTTGGTTTTTCCAATACAATTGCAATAATAACTGGAGCCTGGGTAACAAATTTATTCATTACTAGGCTTACAGCACATTTTGCAACTTTTTCTTTTTTTGATACATCATCAACAACAACAAAGGTCCAAGGTTGTGCATTGCAAGCCGAAGGAGAAATTCTTGCAGCCTCAATACATCGCATTAATTTATCTTCTTCTATTGGTTTGGAAGAAAACTTTCTGTCGCTTTGTCTTTTATTGATAAGAGTGAAAAAATCCATTTATATTTTATTATGCAGAATAAAATTCTCCGTCAGCTTTTACTTTTTTGATTAATCCTTGAAGCACTGTTCCTGGACCAACCTCAGTAAATATTGTTGCACCATCGTTAACCATTGCCTCAGCAATTTGAGTCCAACGAACAGGAGCAGTCAATTGTTCAATAAGGTTTAATTTTATTTCTTCAGGGTCTGTCATTGGTTTAGCGTTTACATTTTGGTAAACAGGGCATATAGGTGTGTTGAATTTAGTATTCTTTATTGCAGCAGCAAGTTCTTCTTGAGCTGGCATCATAAGAGGAGAGTGGAAAGCGCCACCAACCTTTAAAGGAAGAGCTCTCTTTGCCCCAGCAGCTTTTAGATTTTCACAAGCTGTCTCAATTCCTTTTATAGAACCAGAGATTACTAATTGTCCTGGGCAGTTATAGTTTGCTGGAACAACAACCTCACCTTCGATTGCGGCACAAACTTCTTCTACCTTAGCGTCATCTAAGCCAAGAACAGCAGCCATTGTTGATGGTTCTGCCTCACATGCCTTTTGCATTGCATTTGCACGAGCAGCAACAAGTCTTAGTCCATCTTCAAAGCTCATAGCTTTTGCAGCAACAAGTGCTGAGAATTCACCAAGAGAGTGACCTGCAACCATATCTGGTGTGAAGCCTTCTCCTAAAGAATGAGCAAGTATTACAGAGTGAAGGAAGATAGCTGGTTGAGTAACCTTAGTTTGACGAAGGTCTTCGTCTGTACCATTAAACATAAGGTCGGTTATACGGAAGCCTAATATATCGTTAGCCTTTTCAAACATTTCTTTTGCTTGAGTATTATTGTCGTATAGTTCTTTGCCCATACCAACAAATTGAGCCCCTTGTCCAGGGAACACGTAAGCTTTTTTCATATCTATTTAATATTAATGAATAAAAATATCAAGATGCAAAGATAAAACATTTTGTTCAAAGGATAAAAAACTTAGCCCTATATGCTCTATTTTTTGTCTAGTAAAATAAATATTTTATCTTTGCAGCTTGTCTTTTTTAACAATCACAACTAGCATATTAAAGACCTTAAAGTACAAAAGAACAAATTATAATAATATCAAATGAACAAATTAACTTTATTTACATTGGTTATGACAGCTTTTTCAACAATTTTAGTGGCTCAGATGAAGCCAGAGGAGGCTGCTCAAATTAAGGCTACAAACCCATTGGTTAAGTCTTGGAACACTCCTTATCAAACAGCTCCTTTTAATTCAATTAAGAATGAGCATTACAAACCAGCAATTATGTATGCCTTAGAGGAGGCTAAAAAAGATGTGAATGCTATCATCGTTAACAGAGCAACACCAACTTTCGAGAACACTATTATTGCTTTGGAAAGAGCAGGTGGTTTATTAAGTAGAGTAACGGGAGTATTTTTTAATATAAACGAATCAAACACATCCGATGAGTTACAAAAAATAGCAGAAGATATTACTCCAGACTTAACTTCATATTCAAACGACCTAAATATGAACCCTGAATTATTTGCAAAAGTAAAACAGGTTTATGATATGAGAGACGATATTGCATTGACTGCTGAACAAAGAATGGTTTTAGACAAGACTTATAAAGGTTTTATCAAAAACGGAGCTTTACTTCAAGGCGGTGCAAAAGAAGAGTATAAAAAAATATCTCAAGAATTATCTCTTCTATCTTTGAAATATAACAAGAATAACTTAGCTGAAAACAATGCTTATTCATTAGTTCTTACAAACAAAAAAGATTTAGTTGGTTTACCAAAATATGCTATCGATGCAGCAGCTGAGACTGCTAAGGCTCGTAAGGTTAAGGGATGGGTTTTCACTTTAGATTATCCAAGCTATATTCCATTTATTACTTATTCTGAAAACAGAGAACTAAGAAAACAAATATGGATGGCATCTAACACAAAGGGAAATAACAATAACGCTAATGATAATAAGGATAATGTTATCAAGATAGCTAACCTTCGTCTTAGAATGGCTCAACTTCTAGGTTATAAATCATATTCTGAATATGTATTAACAGACCGTATGGCAGAAAACCCTACTAAGGTTTTAGGTTTTATCAATAACCTTTTAGATGCATCTATGCCTTTTGCAAAGAATGACCTAAAACAAGTTACCGACTATGCTAAATCAAAAGGATTTAACGAAGATGCTCTTCAACGTTGGGACTTTTCTTATTGGTCAGAAAAACTTAAAAATGAAAAATACTCTATCTCTCCTGAGATGACAAAACCATATTTCCAACTAGAAAAAGTTAGAAATGGAATCTTTGCTCTTGCAGAAAAATTATATGGTTATGAGTTTACTGAAAACACTACTATCGAAAAATATCACCCAGATGTAACTGTTTACGAAGTTAAGGACAAGGCTAAGAATAAATTTATGGGTATTATCTATATGGACTTCTTCCCTAGAGCTAGCAAACGTTCAGGTGCTTGGATGACATCGTTCAGAGAACAAAAAGTTGTAGATGGTGAAGATATTCGTCCTCTTATCCAAATGGTTTGTAACTTCACAAAACCAACAAAGACTGAACCTTCTTTGCTTACTTTCGATGAATATAACACATTCTTGCATGAATTTGGTCACGTTCTTCATGGCTTATCATCAGAATGTACATACGAAAGTGTTGCTGGAACTTCTGTTTACAGAGACTTCGTTGAGTTACCATCACAATTTATGGAAAACTTTGCAACAGAAAAAGAATTCTTAGATATGTTTGCAGTACACTACAAAACTGGTGAAAAAATACCTCAAGAATTAGTGCAAAAGATAATCGATAGCGAGAAATATCTTCAAGGTTATACATCTGCTCGTCAATTATACTTAGGCTTAGTTGATATGGGATGGCATAATATTACAGCACCAGTAAGTGGAGATGTTGAAACAATAGAAAGAAGGAATAGCTCAAAAGCAGAATTATTACCAATAGTTGCTGGTTCTGTAATGTCAACACAATTTGGACATATTTTCTCAGGTGGTTACGCTTCAGGTTACTATGGTTACAAATGGGCTGAAGTTCTTGATGCAGATGCATTCTCAGTGTTCAAAGCAAGAGGTATCTTCAACAAAGAAGTAGCTACATCGTTCCGTAAAAACATCCTTTCACAAGGAGGTAAGAAACACCCAATGGAACTTTACAAAGCATTCCGTGGACAAGAACCAACAAATGATGCATTACTAAAAAGATCAGGATTTATAAAATAATCCCAATCCAAAATCAAATAAACTAAAAAAGGCTACCCAAAAGGTAGCCTTTTTGTTTTACTTACTTTTTACTTACTTTTTACGTTTTTTTATGTTTAGATATTTGAAAATATTTCTTAGTGCTTATTATTTTGTTCTATACATTTTAAAATCTATGCTTATGAAAAAGTCTTTACTGGTTTTTTATTTATTTCTTTTGGGTTTATGCCCAATAATTTATGCCCAAGATTTTTCCTCGGTAAACAGCGATGGAGATACCATTTACTACAATATTACTTCTCCAAATAGTGTTGAAGTAACATATAGGGGGATTAATTGTTTCTATTATCTTAATACTTATAAGGATACTATAAAAATACCTGCTTATGTATTTTTTAATTCTCAGGATTATGCCGTTACATCAATAAGTAGAAATGCTTTTTATGGTTGTGAAATCATGTCTTCGATAGTATTACCAAGTACTATTGATTCAATCGGCTCGGGTGCTTTTACTGGTTGTTATGGTTTGAATTCAATTTATTCCTATTCTCATATCCCTCCGGTAGTTTTGTCGGAAGCATTTCTTGTGGTTAGAGATACTATTGATATTTTTGTTCCTTGTGGCTCTGATTCATTATATAGAGCTTCAAATGAGTGGGATGATTTTACTAATATTCAACCCTCTTTGCCAATAACAACTAATAGCTTAGGATTAATTTGTAATGGAGAAAGCTTTTTCTTTGTGGATACATTAATTAATTCTGAGGGATTGTATTATCATAATTATACAAATAATACTGGATGCGATAGTATTGATTGTTTATATCTTAGAGTGGTTGATGTTCCTGATGTTCCTTATTTTCCTACTTTTCAAATAATAGGTAATAATCTATTGATTTCATGGCAAGGAAATTCTTCTTACTATAATATATATCGTAATGATAGTATTATTGGACGTTCTACAACAAATAATTTTTTAGATACCATCATAGGCTCGACAAATTATTGCTACAAGTTTAGTGGTGTAAATATCCGCAGCAATATATATTGCTATTCTGAAGCTAGTATAGATACATGTATTCAACTAGTAGGCTTAAATGACATTAATGACAATAGTACTTTTGTTAAGATTTATCCGAATCCAACAAGTGATCAAGCAGTATTAGAGATTGAGGGTTTAAAGTCTAAGGCAGAGGTTAGGATTATGGATTTAGTTGGAAAGGTTATTTATAATTATACACTTAATGTTGGGGATATGAAGCTAGTGATTGATGTTAGGGGTTATGAAAAAGGTGTTTATAATGTTTCTGTTCAAAACGAAACAATCAATATTTCCAAAAAATTAATAATTCAATAGTATATATTGATTATACCAGTCTTTTTTATTTTTCTTGCCTAAAAATATCTTCGTATTTTTTTAAAAATGTGAAGATATTTTGGTGTGAATGCTTCGTATTTTGATGAAATTACGAAGTTTTTTTGTTTTTGTGGGAAGGTAGGGGTTTGGATAATTTTTGTACTTTTGCAGTTGAAATATTTATGATTGATGAGGTATTTTTTGCATTTGGCTTATAATGGTAGTGGGTTTTGTGGTTGGCAGATACAACCCAATGAGCCTTCGGTGCAAGAGAGTATTGAGGTTGCTTTGGGACATTTGCTAAGACAAAAGATTGGTGTAACGGGTTGCGGAAGAACCGATACAGGTGTTCATGCTAGTGATTATTATGCTCATTTCGACTTTGATGAGATGAGTTTAGAAAAGTTGGAGCAGCTACGCTTTAAGCTCAATCGTTATTTTACTCATGAGATTAGTATCCTCAATATCTTTAAGATGAAGGATGAGGCTCATGCTCGTTTCGACGCCATTTCAAGAACGTATAAATATTATGTGGCAGAGGATAAGCAACCATTTAATAATGATTATTCTTATTATTTTGGTCGCAAACTTGATATTGAAAAGATGAATGAGGCTGCAAAATGTCTATTCAACTATATTGACTTTACTTCTTTCTCTAAACTCCATACTCAGGTCAATAATAATAATTGTACAATACTTGAGGCTTTTTGGGAGAGAAAGGATGGATTATTGGTCTTTACTATAAGTGCTAATCGCTTTCTTAGAAATATGGTGCGTTCCATTACTGGTACGCTTTTAGATGTAGGCTTAGGAAAAATCACAATTGAGGACTTTTGTAGAATAATTGAGTCAAAGGATAGGTCTTTGGCTGGAGTATCTGTTCCTGCTAAAGCCTTATTTCTTCATAAATTATCATACCCAAGAAACATATTCGAGGTTATATAGTTTCTTATATGGTATGCGGTTAATTCAAATCGTTATATACATGTTAATTTAAATATTATTACTATGAAACTATTGAAAATTTTAGTTGCAGTTGCTTTGTTATCAACTGTAGTTGCTTGTCGAGATGATGAGGCAACTAAACAAATGGACGTAAAGTTCTTATTAACCGATGCTCCTTCTTCCCAAAATTTCCAAGAAGTCAATATTGAAGTTAAGGAAGTTTATTATTCTGTTTCAGGAGAAAATTGGGTTAAGTTACCCGTTACTCAGGATGTTTATAATTTATTAGACCTAACAAATGGTTTAGATACTCTTTTAGCGAATATCAAACTTGATGCAGGAACAAGAATTAATCAAATGAGATTAGTCTTAGGAACAAATAATACTATTAAATTGGCAGATGGAACCATTAAAACACTTGAAACTCCAAGTGCGGCGACCTCTGGTTTGAAAATTAATATCCATGAAAGTATTTCAACAGAAAGTGGATATGCTGTTATGATCGACTTCGATGCTGACCGTTCAATTGTTGAAAAAGGAAATGGAGATTATTCTCTAAAGCCTGTGATTAGAGCTTATATAGTTCAAAACACATCTTATATCGATGGTAATATTATTCCATCTTTTTTAACAATGAATGTTTTTGTTGTTTCAGGATCGGATACAGTTTCAACTGTCTCTGACGTAACATCAGATAACTATTTTAAAATACATGGATTATATACTGGAACATATTCTTTACAGTTTAAAGATATTACTACTAATTTAATATTAAAAGATACAACAATAAATATTGTTGGAGGCACTAATGTTAGATTAGGAAATATTCTATTCTCTATAGCAAATTAAACTATAGTTTATAATTAATTATTAAATAAGAGTTGCCAAAATGTGACTCTTATTTGTTTTTAATAAACTGTAAGATAATTCTTTGCGAGAAATATTGAAAAAAGAAAAAGGAGAATATTTGACCAAATAAATAAAAATCTGTATGTTTGCAATCTGTAACTATTTTATTACAAACTAAGTTTTTTTTAAAACATTATTATGAGCGATATAAATTGGTCAAGCCTGCCTTTTGGCTATTTCAAAACAGATTACAACGTACGTTGTTACTACCGTAATGGTAAATGGGGTGAATTGGAAGTTTCTCAATCGGAAGAAATCACAATGCACATGGCTGCAACTTGTCTTCACTATGGACAAGAAGCCTTTGAAGGTTTAAAAGCTTTTAGAGGAGAAGATGGAAAAATCAGAATGTTCCGTCCAGATGAAAACGCAAAACGTTTGATGCGTTCTGCTGATGGTATTATGATGGCACCTGTTCCAGAAGATTTATTTGTTGAGGCATGTGCTAAGGTTGTAAAACTAAACGAAAGATTCGTTCCACCTGCAGAAAGTGGTGCTTCTTTATATCTAAGACCATTACTGATTGGGACTGGTGCTCAAGTAGGTGTTAAACCAGCTGACGAATATTTGTTTATGGTCTTTGCTGGTCCAGTAGGTCCTTATTTCAAAGAAGGATTTAACCCAGTAAAATTCCAAATAGTAAAAGATGCCGATAGAGCTGCTCCTCATGGAACTGGTACTATCAAGGTAGGTGGTAACTATGCTGCATCTTTACAATCGGGCTTTAGAGCTCACGCAGAAGGTTATGCTAATTGTATTTACCTTGACCCTTCAACTCATTCATTTATTGATGAGGTAGGTGCTGCAAATTTCTTTGGTATTAAAAACAATACATATATAACTCCTTCATCAAGTTCAATTCTTCCTTCAATCACTAACCTATCTCTAAGAACTTTAGCAGAGGACTTAGGTCTTAAGGTTGAACAACGTCCAGTTGCTATTGAAGAATTAAAAGAGTTTGAAGAAGTTGCAGCTTGTGGTACTGCGGCTGTTATTTCTCCTATCGGACAAATTGTAGATAGAGAAACAGGTAAAGAATATAACTTCGGAACCGAGGCAGGACCAACTTCTACAAAATTATATAACCTTTTAAGAGGAATTCAATTAGGTACAGAGCCTGATACTCATAATTGGAATTATATTGTAGAATAATTTATTTGGTATTTATTCACATAAATACATTCCTTTCTTTTTAAACA
The DNA here is from genome assembly GCA_017860275.1 of Bacteroidota bacterium. Taxonomy (GTDB): domain Bacteria; phylum Bacteroidota; class Bacteroidia; order Bacteroidales; family P3; genus UBA10566. The sequence goes on along the minus strand of JAFNAQ010000014.1, from coordinate 20,004 downwards.
TAACTTTTGAAAAGGCCACGATGTGAATCTCGGCCTTTTCGCTTTTTTTGCTATATTTGCAAATCCTTTCAAACAAAGTATATGAAGAAAATTCTCGTTATTCAAACTGCCTCTATTGGTGATGTTGTTCTTGCAACGGCATTACTAGAACAGTTACATTCAAATTTTCCTGATGCAAAACTTGATATTCTTGTGAAAAAAGGAATAGAATCTCTTTTCGAAGATCATCCTTTTATAGGTAAAGTATGGATATGGAATAAAAGAGATAAAAAATACCTTAACCTATTGGCTCTAATTACTGAGATAAGAGAGGAAAAATATGATATTGTGATAAATGTCCAACGTTTTCTTTCAAGTGGACTTATAACATTATTTTCGAAGGCTAAACAAAGAATAGGTTTTTCAAAGAATCCTCTCTCGTTATTCTTTACAAAGAGGGTTAAACATCTTATCGACAAGGATAGGTTTGTTCACGAGATAGATAGAAATTATCTTTTGATAGAAGATATTTGCAAAAGGGAGGATAAAAAATATTACCCAAGACTTTATCCAACTAAAAAGTCGGATGCAAAGATGTCGGAATATAAGAGAGGTATTTATTATACCATATCTGCTGCTTCGCTATGGTATACAAAACAGTTTCATAAACAAGGTTGGATAGATTTTCTTAGTAGAGTGGATAAGGATTCCACAATATATCTTCTTGGAGGTGCTAATGATTTAGTATTATGTGATGAAATTAAACAATCTATTAATCATACTAAATGTATTAACCTTGCAGGTAAGCTTAATTTTTTGGAATCATGTTCATTAATGAGGGAGGCTAAAATGAATTTTACTAACGATTCTGCACCGCTACACTTCTGCTCTTCGGTTAATGCTCCAATTACTGCAATATTCTGCTGCACAACTCCTGAGTTTGGATTTACTCCTCTTAGCGATGATTCGGTTATTATTCAATCGGAACTCTTACTTTCTTGCAAACCATGTGGATTACATGGATATAAACAATGCCCAAAGCAACATTTCAATTGTTCAAAGACAATAGATATTAATAAATTAGTTGCAAGGCTATAATAGGCTTATCTAATTTTTATTATTTCTCCAGTATCTTTTATTAATACTATGCTTGAACCAAGGTTATTGGATATTTTATCTTTTTCAATTTCCGATATATAATCTACTCCATTTTTTATTTTTTGGCTTATTGAATAAAAGTCAATAGGAGAAGGCTCTCCAGATATATTTGCTGATGTTGATACTATTGGTTTTCCAAACTTTGAAAGAAGAGCTTGGCAATAACTATGTTTTGGAATTCTAATACCTATACTTTGGGATTGTGATAAATACTCAATAGGAAGATTCTTTGCCTTAGGGTATATTATCGTTAGGGGAGTGGGTGTGTTTTCTATTAGCCCAAGAGCCTCTTTAGGTATATTCTCAACATAGTTTAATAGCATTTCAATATCCTTCACAAGAATAAGAAGGTTTTTACTCTCATCTCTTCCCTTTAATTCTATTATTTTCTTAATAGCTAAGGGTTGAGTTGCATCGCAACCCAACCCCCAAATAGTATCGGTAGGATAAAGAATTATTCCACCATTATTCAATATTTCTATTTCTTTCATTAGAAAGATTATTTCATCAAGAAGTTTATATCATCGTTTAAAGAATACTCAATAGGGTCGGTATTTCCTTTGAAAACCTTCATCTTATTGTTACGACCAATCAAAGATAGATTTCCTTTCTCAAGCAATAAGGCTGTAGCCTCTCTAATACCAGCAATCCACATATTTGGATTAAGTGTTTGGTATTCTTTCAAACGGTCATCTCTTGTCTCTCCACCATGCTTTGGGTCAAAGAAATCGGTGTAGTGAGGATTGATTTGGAAAGGAACTAAGTTCATGCAATAGAAACTCTCTGGTTCAATTATTGGCATATCGTTAGTTGTCTTTAGAGTAGGTCCTGCAACATTACTTCCTGCACTCCATCCAATATAAGGCATTCCGTTTATTGCTCTTTCAGATATTGCACCCATTACTCTATTCTTGTATAATTCTGATACCAAATGAAAAGTATTTCCTCCACCGATAACAACACATTCAGCCTCATTAACAGCCTTTATTGGGTCATTGAAACGATGAATACTAACAAGACCAAGACCTAGTTTTTCAAAAATAGGTTTTACTCTTGCTTCATAATTATCATATCCCATAGTTACTCCTGCGTAAGGGATAAATAATACGTTTTTCACATCATGGCATTGGCAAAAAGATAAAATAATTTGTTGTGGCCATCCTAAATATTCTTCACCAGGGTTTGTTGAATTACTAATAAGTAATAGATTTCTATTCATGGTCTTAAGTTATAAATAATTGTTTTTTAATTTACGATATTATAAAAATAATATTGGAGTTAACATTCCTATTATTAAAGAGAGTACTAATAAAATAATACTTCCTATTCCAGCGGTAGACATAAGTTTATGAAGGAAATAAAACCCCTTTTCTGTAATTTCTTGATCACAATCGTTTACTCCAAGTTTTATATTTTCGACAGATTTTTGAAAATATCTTGCTATAACTAAATAAAAGGCTGAAATAAGAAAATAGGTAATAAACATAATAATTCCGTAGCTTTTATTCCCCCTATTAAAGATATCAACAAACAAAAAGAGGAAACTAAGTACAAAAACAAAGGCTGCAAAAATATATGTTAGAATTGTAAAAAAGCTACCCCACTTAGTATAGCTTGATAAATAGGATTTAATTTTTTCATTAATAATTAAATCATTTTTTTGTTCTACTATCTCTTCCATAATGTTAAGGATTAAATTTATTAAGTGAATAAATTGTTTATTCGTCTACAAAAATAATATAATTTTAATCTTAAACAAAATTTCCTTTGCATTATAGGAATAAAGTTATAATTTTGTTAGCTCAGAGACATTAGAATTACATAACCTAATCAGTATATTAGATGCAGTTTTTAAATCCTTTCTTCTTATTTGGTTTACTTGCAATTGCTATACCTATTGTCATTCATTTGTTTAACTTTAGAAGATTCAAGAAAGTGATTTTTTCTAATGTGAGTTTTTTGAAGAATATTGAAATAACCACCAAGAAACAAAACAAGGTTAGAAACCTATTGCTCTTAGCCTCACGTATACTTGCTATTATTTGTATAGTCCTTCTATTTGCGCAACCTTTTATACCTAGTGGAGAAGAAAAACTTGTTGGCAAAGGTCGAAATGCTGTGCTTGTATTTATTGATAATAGCTTTTCAATGCAGAATGTTTCGAAAGAGGGAAGAGTTTTAGATGAGGCAAAGAAAAAGGCTAGAGAGATAGCTAATCAATATAAGAGCGATGATGTCTTTTCTTTACTGACAATGGATATGGAAGGAAGGCATCAGCAGTTTGTCAATAAAGAAAGATTTCTTGAGTTACTTGAAGAGGTGGAGATAAGTTCTCAGACAAATTTTGATTCAAAGCTTTTTCAAAGAAGCTTCGATTTACTAAATACCAAACAGGGGTTTAATAAGCGTTGTTTCTTTGTCTCAGATTTTCAAAGTTCATCCTTCGATACAAAGAATTTTCCAAAGGATTCTATCATCAATACTCTTTTGGTACCTATTGAGGCAAATAATATAAATAATGTTTATGTTGACTACATTTCTTTTAATGATCCAACTTTTCAGATAGGGCAGAAAGTAGCAATAAAGGTTAGGGTTGTGAACAAGGCTGATGTGAGGGCAGAGAAGGTTTCGGTAAAACTATTCCTTGACAATAAGCAAATAAGCGTTTCAAGTATTGATATCGAGCCAAATGAGTCGCAGGAGATAACGATGAACTTTACTCTTCAAAAGCATGGAATTCAATATGGCTATGTAAGTATTATTGATAATCCTATTACTTTTGACGATAATTTCTACTTCACTCTTCAAACCAAGCAGGCAATAGAGGTCTTATCAATCAATTCTGAAGCTCCAAATCCTTATATTTCTAAACTATTTTCAGATAATAATGAGATAAAACTTACAAATATTAATGAGAAGTCAATCGATTTTTCTACCCTAAATATATATTCACTTATTATTCTTAATGGTCTTATTGATTTTTCTTCAGGTCTTGCCTCAGAGCTATCACGATATAGAGAAAACTCAGGAGATATTCTTATTATTCCAAAGCAAAATATGAACCTCTCTTTGTTTCAAAGCTCAATGCAGAGTCTTGGTTTACCTTATTACTCAACGCTTGTTAATCAGCCAACGAAGGTATCGGTAATAAATCAAGAAAATAATCTTTTTAGAGGAGTCTTTAGTACTAAGGTAGATAATATGGAGATGCCCTCTGTTAGGAAATACTTCCGTCTATCTCAATTGGGACAAGTTTCAAGAGAGAATATTATGAAACTCCAAAACAATGATGACTTCTTAGCACTTAGCCAAAGAGGAGGGAGTAAGGTATATATATTTACAACAAATCTAACGGAGGATAATACAGACCTAATAAATCAAGCCCTTTTTGTGCCTACGCTTTGGAATATGGCTCTTTATAGCCAAATTATTCCAGAGGCTTATTATTTTTTGACTGATAATAAACCAATTGATATATCTTATGTTGAAAATTCTGCTAAGATAAATATTCCTGAGATAATTTCATTAGACAATAAGCTGAAATTCATACCTGGGCTAACGAAAGATAACCAAAGAACTTGTCTAATTATTCATTCTCAGGTAAAGAATGCAGGGAATTATAAGATTGTTAACGATGGTCAGATAATTGCAGGTCTATCTCTTAATTATAATAGGGTGGAGTCAAACCTAAGCTTTCTTACATCAAACGAAATCAAATCAGAGTTAAAAAAAGATGGATTGCAGAACTATAATGTAATAGATACAAAACAACAGATGGTGGCATCATATTTTAAGAAATCAGATAATGCCCTTCCGTTTTTTATTATTCTATTAATTCTAGTGATTCTTTCATTGTTATTCGAAACTTTTCTTCTAAGAAAAACAAAGAATTAATCTTCCCCAATACAAAATATTTCTACTTCATAACTCCTATATTTATAAAGCAAGAAAGTAGAAAATAGATACTTAGATAAAATATTTTCTGGGTAGGAAAATATATTTATCAATTTGATAATTTAATATATTTTTTGTATACTTTTCCTTGCATTTGTGAGTTTTGTGATTATCTTTGCCAAGACAAAGAATATTTTTGGACGTAGTTGGAGTTCATCCAAAAGTATTGATAAACAAACAGAACTCCTAAACAAACGAATATGCGTAAAGTAGTTTATTCATTAAGTGCAATGACGATTTTGTTAATTGGTCTTTGGGCATGTACAGAAGGATTTGATGAAATTAAAGATTTGAAATCTTCTGAGAAAAATCTTACAGAAACATGTACTACGACAGGAACTGTTACAGGAACGTGTACTAATACTGGTAATCATTTTGGACATCAAGGTAATCATGTTGGAAATCAGGGAAACCATTTTGGACATCATGGTAATCCTCCAACAGTAACAGGTACATGTACAGCTACAGAAACAGGATCAGTTACAGGAACGCATTCAGGTGGACACCACGGTGGAGGACATCAAGGTGGAGGTCATCAAGGAAATCACTAATTAATTAGTAGATTCTAAAAAAATAGGGAGCCAAAAGCTCCCTATTTTAGTTTATTAAATGCTTCTAATGAATCTCCTTTGGCTTTTTGAGTAGGGGTTAGGTCTAAGGTTATGAATTGATTATTTGAGATATTAAAGCTTAGGAGTTGGTTTATAAGAGGTTCTCCAGTTGAGGTTATTATCTTTATTGCTTCATTAACTTGAAGGCTTGCAGTAATAGAAGGCAGCACACCCATAACACCTTTATTAGTATTCTCTTTTAATGAGAGTTCTTCGGCATTTGGGAATAGGTCTCTGTAATTACAAGAGTTATCATTGACATTAAAGACCGATACCTGTCCAGAATAAGATTGAATAGAACCATAAACAAAAGGTTTGCCAAGACCAACGCAGACATCATTTATTAAATATCTTGTCTTGAAATTATCTGTTCCATCAATAATTATATCATAGTCTTTAATTATCGAGATAGCGTTTTCTTCTGTTAGAAAGCAGGGATAGGTTTCGATCTTGACACTAGAATTAAGCTTAGAGAGTGTATCCTTAGCTCTTTCGGTCTTAGGTTCTCCAATCTCTGTTTCTCGATAAAGTATCTGACGTTGAAGATTTGAGATAGATACAATGTCATTATCAACTAATCCTACCCTCCCAAATCCAGATGCAACAAGATATAAAGAGGCAATAGAACCAAGTCCACCAACTCCAATAACAAGTGCCGAAGCCTTGCACAATTTCTCCTGAGCCAAGACTCCAAATTCAGGCAAGATAATCTGCCGATTGTATCTATCTAATTCTTCTTTTGTCATATTTAATTTAGTATTTTGTCCCAGTCTTTGTATACTACGTCATAGCCTTTAGAGCGAACCATTTCTTCCATTTCTTTTACATTTCTATTGTCGTTGATATGAAATTGTTCTAGTTCTGTGTCTGGTTTTGCATAACCACCTGGGTCTGTCTTTGAACCTGCACTCATCGAGGTTATTCCCAAAGAAACGAAATTATCCCTAAAGTCTCTAGATTCTCTTGTTGTCATAGATATTTCAATATCGTTGTCAAACATCCTGTAAGCCCATATTGTTTGCGCAAACTCCTTGTCGCTCATTATGAAATTAGGTTGGAATCCTCCCTCTGCTGGACGCATCCTTGGGAATGCAACAGCATATTTTGACCTCCAATAATTCTTAGTCATAAAGCGAAGGTGCATTGCCATAAAGACCATTTCAGTACGCCACTCCTCTAAACCTATTAAAGAACCAAGACCTATTCTATGCATTCCAGCTTGTGCAAGACGTTCTTGTGTCTCTAAACGATAGTTATAGTTCGACTTCATACCCTTTGGGTGGTAGTGTTTGTATATTTTCTCGTTATAGGTTTCTTGATATACATAAACAGAGTTTACTCCAGCATCAATAACTCTCTTATATTCATCTACCTTCATTGGAAAGACTTCCAAATTAATTGTTGAAAAGTAAGGACGACAAAGCTTGATTGCGTTTTCGATATAGTCAATACCAACATTCTTTGGATGTTCTCCTGTAAGAAGGAGAACATTATCCATATTCATTGCTTTTATTGCCTTTATCTCAGCCAATATTTCTTCATCGCTAAGGGTCTTTCTCTCAATTGGGTTATTATGGTTAAATCCACAATATATGCAGTGATTAGTACATTCATTAGAAAGATATAAAGGCACATAGAACTGCATAACCTTGCCAAAGCGTCGCTGAGTAATCTCTCTACTTCTTTGCGCCATTGGTTCTAAGTATTTACTTGCTGAGGGAGAAATCAAAGCCTTAAAATCTTCAATAGATAAATGCTTTGCACTTAATGCTCTTTCAACATCCTCAGTTGTCTTTTCGTATATACTCTTAGTTACTTCATCCCAATCAAGGTCTTTTATTGTATCATAAAATTTTGTCTCCATTTCCTTGTGAATTATTCTATCTTACCTTTTCCAGAAACTTCACGAGAAATTCTCATTGCGCAGAAATTTGGTCCACACATTGTGCAAAAAGCAGTTCCATGAACCTTTTCAGCTCCATAGTATTCTCTTGCGCGGTCAGGGTCGATAGATAGATTGAATTGGTCATTCCAACGAAACTCGAAACGAGCTTTTGAGAGTGCATTGTCTCTAACCATTGCAGAAGGATGACCCTTAGCAATATCGGCAGCATGAGCAGCAATCTTATAGGCCATGATACCATTTCTAACATCTTCCTTATTAGGTAAGCCTAGATGTTCCTTTGGAGTAACATAACAAAGCATAGCAGTTCCATACCATCCTATCATAGCCGCACCAATTGCAGAAGTGATATGATCATATCCAGGAGCAATATCTGTTGTAAGTGGTCCTAAGGTATAGAATGGAGCACCAAAACAAGCCTCAACTTGTTTATCCATATTTTCCTTAATCTTATGCATAGGAACATGACCAGGACCTTCGATTAATACCTGTACATTATATTCCCAAGCAATCTTAGTAAGTTCTCCTAGAGCTTCAAGTTCTCCAAATTGAGCCTCATCATTAGCATCGTGTAGAGAACCAGGACGAAGACCATCTCCAAGACTAACAGCAACATCATAATTAGCAAGAATCTTACAAATCTCTCTGAAATTAGTGTAAAGGAAGTTCTGTGTTTGGTTTTCCTTCATCCATTTAGCCATAATAGAACCTCCACGAGATACTATACCAGTAAGACGCTTAGCAGCCATAGGAAGATGTTCTTGTAATAAACCAGCGTGAATTGTGAAATAGTCAACACCTTGTTCGCATTGTTCAATTAAAGTATCTTTATATATCTCCCAATTAAGCTTTTCTGCAATACCGTCAACCTTCTCAAGAGCTTGATAGATTGGAACAGTACCCATAGGAACAGGACAGTTACGAATTATCCATTCTCTTGTTTCGTGAATATGCTTTCCAGTTGATAAATCCATTAGAGTATCACCACCCCAACGACAAGACCATATTGACTTCTCAACCTCTTTCTCAATATCGGAGCTTAGGGCAGAGTTCCCAATATTTGTATTTATCTTAACTAAAAACTTAGAACCAATAATCATAGGTTCAGCCTCAGGGTGATTAGGGTTGGCAGGAATAACGGCTCTTCCCTCTGCTACCTCTTGTCTTACAAATTCTGGAGTAATATAGGTATTAAGACCAGTCTCTTCTATTAATTGGTTTTCACGAATAGCAACATATTCCATCTCAGGAGTAATAATGCCTTGTTTAGCCAATGCCATCTGAGTTATTTCCTTGCCTTCCTTAGCAATATAAGGCAAATGGTCTATTCCAAAACGAAGACCCTTTAATTCCTCGTCTTTTAGTCTAAGATTGCTGTACTCAGATGTGTACTCATTAAGTTTAATAAGGTCATCTCTCTTACTCAACCACTGCTCACGAAAACGAGGCAAGCCCTTCTTCATGTCAATTTCTTGGTTTTGGTCTGTGTAAAACCCAGAAGTATCATATATCAATACATCTCCATTTTTTGTTGCCACTCCGTCTTCAACTGTGTCGGTAAGAGTAACCTTTCTCATTCCAACCTTAATTGGGTGAAGTTTACCGTCTACATAAACCTTTTCTGATGCGTCAAACGCTTTACAAATATCTTGTTTCATATTATTATTAATCTAAAAATGATGTTAATGGAGAAGAAGCCATTGCACTCTTCGCAATTTTTCCTAATCCTGATTCATAAGCCATTCTACCAGCTTCTACTCCTAAACGAAATGCCTTTGCCATCTCGATTGGATTTCTTGCAATTGCAATTGCAGTATTTACTAGTACAGCATCAGCACCCATCTCCATAGCCTCCGCAGCATGAGAAGGAGCACCAATACCAGCATCGATAATAACCGGAATATTTGATTGCTCAATTATTATCTCTAAAAGCTCTCTTGTAAGTAAACCTTTATTTGTGCCAATTGGAGCACCAAGAGGCATAACTGTTGCAGCACCAGCTTCTTCAAGTAATTTGCAAAGGACAGGGTCTGCCTGAATATAAGGAAGTACAATAAAACCAAGCTTTGCTAATTCTTCCGTAGCCTTTAGGGTTTCGATAGGGTCTGGTAAAAGATATTTAGGGTCTGGATGAATCTCAAGTTTTAGCCAATTCGTTTCAAGAGCCTCTCTTGCAATCTGAGCAGCAAAAACAGCCTCCTTAGCATTTCTAACACCAGAGGTATTAGGAAGAAGAACAATCTCATCTCTTGGGATATATTTAAGCATATCGTCCTTTTCGCTATGCTCAATATCCACTCTTTTCATTGCAGTAGTAACCATTTGAGTCCCAGAAGCAATAATAGCTTGACCCATAATCTTATTTGAAGGAAATTTCCCTGTTCCTAAGAATAGTCTAGAATCAAATTCCTTACCTGCGATTTTTAATTTTTGCATATATTAATGTGTTTATTTTTATTTAGAGAAATCTAATATTTTTTTTGTGCAAGATATAGGATTCTCACTATCGAGAATAATAGAGCTAATAGCAATGCCATATACTCCAATTTCTTTTATTGAATTCAAATCCTCAAGTCTAATCCCACCAATGGCGTAAATTGGGATAGTAATATTCTTTTCTTTACACTTATCAATAATTTCCTTATAACCCTCTAGACCTAGTATTGGACTAAGAACCTCCTTTGTGTTTGTAAAACGAAAAGGACCAAGACCAATATAGTTAGCGCCTTTATTATAGTGTAAAAGAATATCCTCAAAACTATTAGCAGTGCCTCCAATTATTTTATTCTCTCCCAGAATCTCTCTAGCCTTATCAATAGACATATCCATCTTCCCAAGATGAACACCATCGGCACCAATCTCACTCACAAGCTCTACATAATCATCGATAATAAGTGTAGCATTATACTTATCACATTCTTTTCTTATAATCTTACCTAGCGAAACAATATCCTCCTTTGAAGCATTCTTCATCCTAAGTTGGATAAAACGAATACCATTCTCAAGGGCAAGCTTAGCGGATTCTAAATAATTATACTTAGAATTTTGATGTGTAATAAATTGTATCTTTTCTAATTTCATTTTTCTTTTTATTTCCAAATACTACCTAAAAGTCCAGCTCCACCAAATCCAATTTCTTTCAATTCTTTGAAGTTTTCCTCTCTTATTCCACCTAAAGCGAAGACTTTTTCATCTATCTCTTTAGAATTTTGTAATTCTATTAAGTCAAATCCACTATTATAACCCTTCTTAGAAATACTATTGTAAATAGGACTTAGAAAAACATAGTCGCAAAACGCTTTTTTTTCTCTAACCTCTTCTAAGCTATGACAGGAATAAGAAATTCTTTTCCCCAGAAATTCATCCTTTAATTCAGGATTTCTTGAATTAAGATGTATTCCTCCAAGATTGTACTCCAAGGCTAGTTTAGGGAAGTAGTGAATAGTTAGTTTTTGTCTTAAAGCCAAAGGAAAACTTAGAATATAACTACGAGTTTCATCTTCGCTAAGCTTTGGCTTACGGATATGAAAATAATCAATATCCCCTTTAAGAAGCTCTATTATCCTCTCTACTTCGTCTTTGACACTATTCTCTGGAGTAAAACCTACTAGCCTCCACATGTTGCTTGAATAATAGTTACACTATCTCCCTCAGAAAGTCTTTTATTATCCCAATCAGTCTTTGGGATAACAGTAGTTCCCATTGCGATAGCAATACCCGAAGAATCAGTATAGCCCAGAATTTTTACAAGTTCAGTAATAGAGAGATTATCTGGAAGAATCTTATCTCTATTATTTAATTTGATTTTCATATTTATTATTTATTTGTTTCTATAATATTAAGTTTCTTTGGATTAAAGAAATGATTAACAGCCCCATGACCATGACCTAAGTTAATATCCTTAGCGAAATAAATAGCATTTGTAATATAATCCTTAGCCATCTTTACACTTTCAATCAAATCATATCCAAGAGCAATATATCCGGCAATAGCAGAAGATAGAGTACAACCAGTGCCGTGAGAATTCTTTGTAATAATTCTTTGAGACTCAAGGAATATAGGCTCATTACTATCCTTAGTAAGTAATACATCAATACAATTAGTGTTATCCTCAGAATCTAAATGACCACCCTTAATCAATACTGCATTAACTCCATATAAATCAATAAAATCTTTGGCAGCCTTAGTCATATCGAGAGTTGTGATAATCTTTCTAGAGAGAAGAATCGAAGCCTCATCGAGGTTAGGAGTGATAATTGTAGCGATAGGGAAGAGGTGCTGCTTAATGGCCTCAATAGTCTTATCGAAGATTAAAGAGTTTCCAGATGTAGAAACCATAACAGGATCAATAATTAAAGGGATATTCTCTTTGTGAAGTTCTTTTATTGCAATAACATTCTCAGGGGTGAGTAACATTCCAGTCTTAATGGCCCTAACATCAAAGTCATCTAAAACAGCTTTGATTTGAGCCCTAACCATATTGCTATCGATAGCAATAACCTCATTTACACCAACAGTGTTTTGAGCAGTAATAGAGGTAATAGCCGAAGTGCCAAAAACGCCAAGAGAACTAAAGGTCTTTAAGTCGGCTTGAATACCAGCACATCCACCAGAGTCAGAACCAGCAATAGTTAGAGCAACATTAAATGTTTTCATCAAACAATTATTAGTTAATTAAAAATATAGGGGAACAAATTAGCAAGAGTCTGCTCTTTTTCAAGCCTAGCATTACCTAAGCTCTCAAAGGGTATAATCTCAGCAAACTTATGAAAAAGTAAGCACCCCGATAAAATTTTTTATAAAAAGGCAATAATAATATAATTTGCCTCGTTATTACACTTGCAAAGATATAAATCTTTTTTTGATAAGGCGATAAAAAAGAACTTTTTAAACCAAATCTTGTTTATTAACGTAGAAAATAAATATTAATTATAAATACTGAATAGAAAATGAAAAAATTAATTCTTGCATTAAGTGTTATAGCGCTTATCGTTTCTTCTTGTGGTAAAAAAGAACTAGAAGACAAAATCATTACACAACAAAAATTACAAGACTCAATCCAGAGTGTATTAACAGCAAAGGATAATGAAATGGAAGCATTGTTCCAAGAGTTAAACGCAATTGAACAAAGCCTTTCTGAGGTTAATTCTAAATATGGTAATGTAAACAAGCTTAAGAATAATACAAAAGAAGTTTCTAAAGATACTCGTGAAAGAATTACTTCTCAAATTCAAGACATCAACGAAATGTTGAACAACAACAAACAAAAGATTGCTAAATTAAACTCTCAAGTAAATAAAGAAGGATCAAAAAATAAAGAACTAACATCTTTTATCGAAAACCTTCAAACACGTATCACAGAACAAGAAACACAAATTCAAACTCTAACAGCTGAATTACAACAAAAGAAAATCGTTATCGAAAACCTAAACAAGAATATTGATAACCTTTCAAAACAAAATACAACAAAAGATCAACAAATACTTCAGATAGAAAACGAAAAGAATACTGCATACTACGTAATTGGAACAAAGAAAGAATTACAAGCACAAGGTATAGTTAGCTCAACTGGTGGTTTCTTAGGAATGGGAAAAAAGACTGCTGTAAGTGGAGATTCTGATTTATCAAAATACAATAAGGTTGATATTAGAAAAATCAATGAAATTCCATTAAGAGGGAAGAAAGTTAAAGTAATGACATCTCACCCTGCAAGTTCATATAAAATCAATGGAGGAGAAAAACCAACAAGCATGGATATCACAAATAGCCAAGCATTTTGGGGTAAGAGCAAATTCTTAGTAATAATGATAGACTAATAATGATAGATTAGTTATCATAAAAATATGTAAAGACGTGATTTATCACGTCTTTTTTTTTTTTACCAATATTAATTTCTCTTCCCCCTAAGTTTGTAAGAATGTGGAATCCAATAGCTTCCGAGTAGGAAGAGAAATATGCTCTAAAACATCAAGCATTTTCCCTAAAAACTAATAAGCCTCACAGTAAAATTTTTATCCCAATAACAAAGCAATTATTTATTTTATATGATAATAATCTTTTACTGAATTAGGCTTACACTTTTTGTTTCTAAATGTGTAAATTTATTTCAGAGGAAGACAATTTTTCCATTCTTACTTTGTATTAAATATTTTTGAATTTGCAGGAATATCTTCCGTTATCCAAGTATTACCACCAATAATTGAATTTTCTCCAATTGAAACTCTACCAAGAATAGTTGCATTAGAATAAATAATCACGTTATCGTAAATAATAGGATGTCTTTCAATCCCCTTGATAGGGTTTCCTTTTTCGTCAATTTGGAAGCTCTTAGCACCTAGAGTAACACCTTGATAAAGACGAACATTATCTCCAATAATTGTTGTCTCACCAATCACAACTCCAGTACCATGATCAATAAAAAAATACTTTCCAATCTTTGCTCCAGGGTGAATATCAATCCCTGTCTTAGAATGTAGAATTTCCATTATCATACGAGGGATTAATTCAACGCCTAACCCATATAATTCATGTGCAACCCTATAATAAGTGAGAGCTTCAATACTAGGATAACATAGTATAGTTTCGCCATAACTTCTAGCAGCGGGATCTCCATTATAAGCGGCAATAATATCGGTCAATAAAAGCTGTTTTATTTTAGGCATACTTTCAATAAATGCTATTGCTTTATCCAATGCTTCTTGTTCACACTCATCATAATCTAGAGACTTCTCAGAATTATTAAAACATAAACCTCTTTTTATTTGTTCTTTGAGAGATATTTGAATCATTTTTAGCTTATCACTCACATGGCTAGTCAAAGCATGCTCTTGTATTTGAGCACCAATAAATCCTATAAACAAAATCTCCTTTAAATCATTCAATATCCCTTTTAAATCAATAATTGAAGGCATCAATGAATTTATATTAGATTCATGATATAGTGATTTATATTTTATCAAATCACATAGTTCTAATGCAATCTTATTATAAGAAGTCTCTTCCTTTTTCATCTTTCTTTTACAAATCAAATTTATATAAATCAGTACTCAGATAGCGTTGAGCAGTATCGGGTAAAATCACAATAATTTTCTTGCCAATATTCTCTTTTTTCTTTGCAATTTCTATAGCAGCCCAAATAGCAGCACCCGAAGAAATCCCACATAGTATTCCCTCCTCTTTCATAACTCTTTGTGTTGTATTTATAGCATCTTCATTGCTTACTTGAACAATCTCATCAATAATACCTATGTTCAAAATCTCAGGAACAAAACCAGCCCCAATACCTTGTATTTTATGAGCACTAGGAGAACCACCCGACAAAACAGGAGAGGAGAGAGGTTCAACAGCAATGCTTAATAGTTGTGGCTTTAACCTCTTCAACTCCTCAGTAACTCCAGTGATTGTTCCTCCAGTACCCACTCCGCAAACCAGAATATCTATTTCTCCATCAGTGTCGTTCCAAATTTCCTGAGCAGTTGTTCTTTTATGGATATTTGGATTAGAAGGATTCTTAAATTGTTGAGCGAGGAAGGAGTTTGAAGTTGATTTAGCTAATTCTTCAGCCGCTTTAATAGCTCCACTCATTCCTAGATTAGCAGGAGTTAATACCAATTCGGCACCAAAACCTTTTAATAATTTTCTCCTTTCTTCACTCATGCTCTCTGGCATAGTCAGTATTAGCTTGTATCCCTTTATCGCACAAGTAAAAGCAAGGGCTATTCCAGTATTTCCACTAGTTGGCTCAATAATAGTAGTTTGGTTATTAATCAATCCTGCTTTTTCGGCATCATCAATCATTGCCCAACCCACTCTGTCTTTTACAGAACCAGTAGGATTTAAAAATTCAAGTTTGGCAATAATATCAGTATTTAGATTCTTGCCAATTCTGTTTAATTGAATTAATGGAGTATTGCCAATTAATTCCGATATATCTTTGGCTATTTTCATATTATTATTTTTTAGACCTGCCCAAAGGCAAGAAATTAATTAAATTATTAAGTGGGAAAAATATTAGAATATTGACCAATAAAAATAATGGTTAAATTAATTTGATGAACTTTTTTGGAAATAAAAAATATTTACCTTTTTTTTGGAAATTGTAGCCAGAGTATCTTTTAACTTAAAGAATATCTGGGCATGACATACAACATCGAAAATCGAGTGTTGATGATTTTGAACTTTTTGGGCTTTTAGCCAATAAACTTGATTGTGTCATAATTTTTTTTGTTTAAATTATTATCCCGTTTTTTACGGCAGGTATTGGCACCTTTTCCAAAATATCTTAGGGAAGGTTGCCAGAGGGTCAAAGAGCCTGTTCTCTAGTCTCGTTCTTAATAATCCAAAAAAACCTAGAAAGGATATTTTGAATGTTGAAAAGGAAAACTACTTTTCCCTATTCGGCGGCAAAATTACTAAATGTATTCCATTCAACCAAATTTTTCTATGATAATATTCATTTTTCAGAAAATAATCTCCATTGCAATTTCTTAGTATTTATCCCTTACCTATAATATAAATAAAGGGGAAATGAAACGTGATAAAAAAAAGTAGAGACGCGATTTATCGCGTCTCAATGAAAAAAAGACGCGATAAATGAATCGCGTCTCTACGGGGTTTACGGTGCAGGTACAACGGGTACATCTATTTGGTAACCTTTAACCTCTAGCGATTTTAGTTCTGTCCTTGACTCTTTTAGTCTTAGCTTAAACCAAACCGAAGGGTTGAAACGACAGCGAATCTTAATGATTGTGCTGCCTGTCACCTCCTCCAAGGTGTCGCAAGCCGTAGCTTTGATTGAAGGCACAAAGGCACCAAGCAATCCAAGCCTTACCGTTAATCCGTTAGTGATATACTTCACCATAACTTGTTCTAAGGTCTTTAGAACATTCATCACATCGCCATCACCAAGAGAGCTCACAAGAGCAATCTCAGAAGCAATCTGATTAAAATCAATAATCCCACCTCTTTGGATTACTGCCAAATACTTCTCACCAGGACTATACCCAGTGTGAATCATACGTTTTACACGCACATAGCCAATAGCCATAACATTCCTTTCTTTTTAAATTGTTATATGTTGAATATCCAACAGTACAAAGATAATACTATCTAAATAACTGAACAATAGAGTGATAAACTATGATGACCAATGCTATTTAAAATAGTTTATTGATAATAAAGTATAAAATAACTCATCAAAAAAGTATAATCCTAGAACTAAAAAACAAGTATATTCTTTCATATCTCTCACCCTTCGTTTGTTTGACTAATAACTATTTTTATTATAAGAAAAAATTATTGTAACTTTAATTATTACTAGGCTGATATTTAGCCGTATATATTAATTATTAAATATAAAAATATGAAAGAAAAACTTTATTCAGGACAGGAATTAGCCTTCGCAATCGGAATAAGCACATCTTATTTCTATAAATTGAAGAAGACTAAATTATTTATCGATCAAAATCTAGACAAAAGATTTTATTGCTCCGATGATATTCATCAGATTATCAATATAATATCAAACAATAGCAACTTAATAAAGCGTGAAAATGGAAAACAATAACATACAAATAAGTCAATGGATGAGGTTTTCGAAGAATTTAGGCACAATATGCCTATTAGATTACCTAGAGAGAATACAAAATGGTTACTACCAAAAACAGATAGATGCACTCAGAGAATTGCTCGAAAAAGGAGACAAAGAAGGAGCAGAAAATCTTAAGAAAAACCTTCCCGCAGTCACATTTTCTGCCATTTTCGGAGAAAAACGACAACTAAAAGATGTTAAACTTTATACTAATATTTTAGTCTTTGATATAGATAAGCTAATTGATAATCAAGCAGCAATAGATCTTCGTGATGCATTGTCGAAGAATAGTTATGTATTCTCAAGCTTTATATCTCCCTCGGGCAAAGGAGTGAAATTCTTGGTTAAGTTATCAGAAAGTACAGGACAAGAAAACCACAAAAAAGCCTTTGCCGATATAGCCAATTATTTCGAGCAAGAATATAAAATAGTTATAGATCGTTCAGGTCAAGACATAGGCAGGTTATGTTTTGCAAGCTATGATCCCAAACTATACATAAATACAAACTCTGAAAGCTATAACTACAAAGAAACAACAGAGATAGAGAAGATTTACAACAAAATAATCAAACAATACCCAAACCAAGATGGCTCAAGAAACAATTGTTTGTTCAATCTATCGTGTAAAGCCTTTAAAAATGATATTCAGGAAGAAGAGCTTTATGATTTTGCCAATCAAAATTTCAATCTACCCTTTATCGAGATAGACAGCTGCATAAAAAGTGCAAAACAATCATTCGAAGAGTCCCCAAAAGGACAAAGCAAAGAGAAAAAGTCTCAGTAATTGAGATGCAGAAAAAAGCAGAGGAACTAATAAACGCGCGCTACAAATTACTCTATAACGAGATACTCGACAATGTAGAATATATAGACCTCGAAGACACCACAAACCTCCTGAGCACCTATACCCTTATGAGCTCAAACTACCCATCAACCATATCTCGATACCTAAAACTAAATAACTGTGACTTTAGAACATCCCAAGTAATAGACCTACTAAAGAGTAATTTTGTAAAACCCTATCACCCATTCAAAGATTACCTACTTAACCTTGAAAAATGGGATGAGACAATGAATAATTATATACACGAATTATCACAAACAGTCGAAGTAGAGAATCAAGAACAATGGTATTACGACCTAAAGGGTTTTATGATAGGAATAATAGCCTCAATAGAAAAAAAGTATAGAAAAGATGAGGTCAATCACTCCATGCTGGTATTTATCTCCACCGAAGGAGAAGGAAAAACAACTTGGATAAATAACCTATTACCAGAATGTCTAAGAGAATATTTCTATTCGGGCTTGCCACGCTTCGACGACAAAGATACCCTCAAACTCCTCCACGAAACACTAATATGCAATATTGATGAAATAGACACCCTAGAGAAAAAAGAATTCAACTTTCTAAAAGAATTAATCACCAAGCCACGAATAAGAATGAGAAAACCCTATGGACATTTTGCAGAAAACTTTGAACACAATACCTCATTCTGTGGAACCCTAAACGAAGAAGTATTCCTCCCATCAGGGAATGGGCAGCGACGATTTGCAATACATAAACCAATCACATTAGACTATATGCACAAAGTAGATATAGACATGGTTTATGCACAAGCCTATTATCTATATCATAAGGGAGAGAGATATTGGTTGAACAAAAAAGATATAGCAAATCGCAAGCAGACAAACCAATCTTATGTAAGTATAAGCCCAGAAGAAGAATATTTCTCTCAATATATAGTCAAACCATCCGAAGACGAGCAATCGCTAATAAATAACCCACCAATATGGAAAACCTCCTCCGAAATACTATCCTATATCTCAACCTTCGCCAAACTGCAAATCAACACCAACTCCATCCGAAAGATAGGAGTAAAACTAAAGGAACAAGGCTTTAAGACCAAGAAAGTCAAGGGCAATAACCTATGGTTTGTCAATCTTCGCACAGAAGCAGAAGTAAAAGCAATAAACACTTTCAAGTACAACCCGAAATAATAATAAAATTGTAAAGACTCGATTTATCAAGTCTCTTTTGATCCCCCTAAATTGATATTGAAAATCAATAAATTAAAACTCTAGGGGGAAGAGGGGGAAGAGAAATACATGGATTATTACGTATGTGTATTTATTTTATATTTTATTTTTTAAATAAAAAAATATTTTTTTGCGTGCGTCATATAACTATATAGTTTTCTCTTCCCCCTCTTCCCCCTAGTTTTGTAAAAAGGTGAAATCCAATAGAGTAACAGGGGGAAGAGAAAGCAATAAAAAATATCAAACAATTTTTTCCAAAAACAAAGAAACCAAACCCCAATTATTTGATATTTTTCTCCAAAAGCGAAGAAAAAATACACGAACAATAAAAAAAAGACAAAACCAAGAGGAGAAAAATGTCTATGGGGCGAAAAATGTTTCGCCCCATACGGGGTTGGAGAATCCCAGAATAAAACATAATAATTTTCGCCCCATAATGAACAATAATATAATTATAATTGTTGATTTGGGAATAATTATTAATTATGGTTTACAATAAATATATACATAATAGACGTAGCATTAGGTTAAAGAATTATGATTATTCTCAATCTGGGATTTATTTTGTTACTATCTGCACAAAAGATAGGTTAAGCCTTTTTGGAGAGATAATAGACAATCAAATGGTCTTAAATGAGTATGGGATTGTTGTAAATAATATGTGGCTTAATATTCCTAACCATTTTTCAAATATTAAATTGGATATTCATTGTATAATGCCCAATCATATTCATGGGATTATTATTATTGATGATATTACCCCTGTAGGGGCG
>JAFNAQ010000056.1 GCA_017860275.1 Bacteroidota bacterium | reverse complement strand
CACTTCGCCTGCTCTTTTTCCTCTCCTTAAGGAGAGGGTGCCCGAAGGGCGGGTGAGGTAGGGGTACTTAAAACCACAAGAAGGCGCCTGTAAAGGTACGAAAAAACATTGAATACCAAATTTGATAGTACTAGGTACGAAGCAAAACGGAAACGTTCGGGTTGGTGATTATTATTACAAATCGGTGACGTAGAAAACAATAAAAAAGAGCGTTAATCCTGAAAAGCTTTAAGAGAGTAAGGAAAAAATAAAAAGATATAAACATTATGAAAAAGTTTAAAATAATAGAAGAAGGAAGATTGAGTAAAAAAGACATGTCTTCAATAAATGGAGGTAGTGATCAACCAATATGTAAACCTACATATTCCATAACTCCTAATTGCCTTGCTGAACTTGCAACTTGTCCGATATATTGGAGTTGTAATAACACCTCATATATTTCCTGTAGAAATTTTAAGGGAAGTCCTGGCCCATTAGGTGAGATATAAATTATTAGAATAAATCTTGAAGCTACCAATATAATAATCAAGAATACAATTCTAAAAAAAATACAAAATAAATAAGTTTTTGAAATAGAAAAAGTTTAATTAATATTGATTAATAGCTTCAAGATTTTTAAATTTAATAATGAAAAAAATAGGATTTAAATTATAAAAACTTCAAACAAATAACTTAAATAATTATGAGCAAGATAATTAGAGTGAGATTTGGATTTATTACCATTACGATTTTATTCTTTTCTATAAACTTCTCTTTTGCTAATTTAAATGCTAAAGTTGATGAAAGATTTGAGCTAACGAGTATTATTTTCAGATTAGCCAATGCCAATGAATTTGTGAACAATAACGTGCCAAATTACGTACAAGATATTGATAACTATTTTAAATCATACAAGAATGATACTCTGATAAAATTTGTAAAACGAATTCGTGAAGATAGAGGAATTGGCTATGATGCAGTATCTAATATTACCGGTCATTTATTAATTACTAAAAACACAGTCTGTATAAGCCCCAAAGTAAATATACATAATTTGTGTGTGATTGATGACAGATGGAACTTAAATAATATCAATACTTTTGTCAAACTTCTCAATAAATTCTACAAGAAAACAGGTTTCCATAATTTTTATGTAAAACATAATTCCTTGTATGAAAAAACTCAATCAAATTTTAATGTGATTTTTAACCAAATAGAATCGAATTGGTTCCAATCGTTTTTTGGTAAAAGTCTTCCCAATCAAGATATAATAGTAAATTTATGCAACGGCTCATCAAATTACAGTCTTACGGTTCAGAATAATAATAATACGAATACTTACGGAATTATCATTGGTTGTGTGAAAGTAGATAAGAATAGAATTCCCATTTTCGATGAAAGTATAATACCAACTATAATTCATGAAATATGCCATCAATATACCGTACCATTAATAAAAAGTAATATAAAGGACTTTTTAACTTCAGCAAATGCGATTTTCCCTTTCATTGAAGATAAGATGAGATTATTCGCATATGGAGATCCAGAGACTCTTATTTATGAGAATATTAATAGATTGTGCGTAAATGCATATTTCAAAGAATACCCAAATTTCTTTGAGCAGTATTACATAAAAAATGATGAAGATGTGGGTTTTATTTGGATGGATGATATGGTAACTTCTTTAGATAACTTTTATAATAATAGAGAGGTTTTCAAATCATTTTCAGATTACCTACCACAGTTAAGTTGTTTTATGAAATATGTATCAGATAATTTTGAAACAGTACAGTTACTATATAAAGAAAAATATCCTGTCATTGTTTCTGTATTTCCAAATATTAATAGCATTGTGAGCGATTCAATAAATGAAATTAGAATCACTTTTTCAAGACCAATGTGGGATGCGAGCAGTATCTCAGTGACGAACGACAGCACTCTTTTAAAGCCTAAACTTAAATTAACGAATTGGTCTGATGATAAAAAGACGTTTGTCATTTCTACGGAGTTAAGTCCAAATACTAATTATGGTTTCACTTTAAATCACGCTTTATTCCTTTCCGATAAAGCATACTCATTAAAAGATGATTTTATCATTAAATTTAACACAAAATGATTTATGAAAATATCACGATATACATTTTTATTTTCGAATAATGATAATGAATTATATTTGTATAACACATTATCCAATGCACTAATCGAAATAGATATAAGTCAAAAAAGTTTATTCGAGTCATTAATTAAAAAAGGGCAAAATATTGATAAAGAAACAATAAATGACGATGAATTTTATGACTTATTACTAGATAAAAGATTCATTGTAGCTAATAACAGTGATGAATTTCTGTTATATAAATCTATTATTTCAAATTATAGAAATATAAATAATTTAAATATTACAATAGCTCCAACTATGGATTGTAATTATAGTTGCCATTACTGTTTTGAAAAAAACGAGAAAAAATACATTAGTTCGGAGGTCATTGACTCCATTGTTCAATATATTAAGTTTCACAATGATGTAAATGTTTTAGATGTAACATGGTTTGGGGGTGAGCCACTAATGGCAATAGATAAAATGAAAGAGTTTTACCAAAAAATGAAACTTAATTTCAATAAGGAATATAAATCTAATATTATTACCAATGGTTTTTTTATAACACCGAAGATATTAAAAGACTTGGATAGCATTGGGATTCAATCTATACAGATAACATTAGATGGAAATAAATCAACTCATAACAAAATCAAATTTACCCAAAATTGTTCTGATACGTTTTCTAAGACGATTGAAAATATCGATTTAATTTCTAAAATAACGCCCAATATTCACATTTCAATTCGTGTGAATATAGATAAAAAAAATTCTACTGAATATGCTGATTTATATGGTTTTATCTCAGAACGCTATAAGGAGAAAACAAACATCGGAATGAGTCCTGCATTTGTTTTTGACACATCAGGTCTACATGATTGCGATGATTGTTTTAGTAGAAAACAGAGTGCAAAATATGTTCTTGATTTATATAATACAAACAATATTCATTCACATTATATTAAATACCCAGAACCTTATTTTCACGAATGTTCAATAAGAAACAAAAATGTAATAGCCGTTGATCCTGAAGGATTTGTGTATAAATGTTGGGAGATTATTGGTAAGAAAGAATTTGCTTTTGCAAAGCTTGTAAATGGTAAATTTGAAGAAATGAATTTTGAAACATACAATAGATTTATGTATGGTGCAGATCCTATTGATGATGAGAAATGTAGACAATGCTCATATTTACCAATATGTATGGGGGGGTGTCCCTTTCATAGGATAGAGAATGAATTTTATGGAAAGTCTATTGATACATGCACATATCTAAAAGGTTTTCTGCCTGAATTTCTTAATGCACACATTGAAACAAAAAAACAAATTAAGAAACAATGATTTAAATTAAAATATTATTTTGAATCTAAATTTTCCTCAATATTCTCAGCATGATGCAATGGACTGCGGTCCAACTTGCCTTCGGATGATTGCTGCCCATTATGGTAGGGTCTTTTCTTTAGAGGGGTTACGTGAACGGTCGGGTATTACGCGTGAAGGAGTATCCATGCTGGGTATCAGCGAAGCCGCCGAGCAGTTGGGCTTTCGTACAGTGGGGGTAAAAACCACCTTTGAAGATCTGATAGAAGCCCCTCTGCCCTGCATAGTCCACTGGAATCAGGTGCATTTTGTGGTAGTATATAAAACCACACAGTCCCCTAAATGGGGAGCCGTATTTTCCCCTCTCAAAAAACGGAGAGAATCCTCCTCCCTTCTCCTTGAGGAGAAGGTGTCCGAAGGACAGATGAGGTTGGAGAGGGGGCAGGGGGTAAGGTCAGACCAACATAGAAAAGGGGGCTTTGTTTACATTGCCGACCCAGCCGTAGGAAAAGTCAAACTAACCCGTGAAGAGTTTTGCAAAAGCTGGTTAAGTACCAAAGAAAACAACAAAGAAATGGGGGTGGCTTTAATATTGGAACCTACTCCCGAATTCTACAAACAGGAAGATGAGAAAACAACCCGTCGTGGATTGGGTTTTATGTTTGGCTATCTTCGTCCTCACAAAAGTTTAATTATTCAGTTAATTTTGGGGATGCTTTTTGGCAGTTTACTGCAACTGTTTTTGCCTTTTCTTACCCAGAGCATAGTAGATATTGGTATATCATCGCAGAATATCAGTTATATTTATTTGGTGTTGATTGCACAATTGGTGCTTACTATAAGTAGTTCGGCTGTTGCGTTTATCAGGGGTTGGATATTACTTCATTTGGGTACGCGGATTAATATTGCCCTTATTTCCGATTTCCTTATTAAATTGATGCGGCTACCGATGGGTTATTTTGATACCAAAATGACAGGGGATATCCTTCAACGTATTGGAGACCATAGCCGTATCCAGAATTTTCTTACCAATTCATCATTAAGCATTCTTTTCTCGATGTTTAACCTGATAATATTCACAGTCATTCTGTTAATGTACAATTCGATGATTTTCTTTATTTTCTTAGTCGGAAGTTTGCTTTATATAGGCTGGGTATGGTTGTTTATGAAAAAACGAGCTGAATTGGATTATAAGAGTTTTGCGCAATCATCGGCCAATCAAAGCAATGTTATACAGTTGGTACAGGGAATGCAGGAAATAAAACTCAATGCCTGCGAACAGCAAAAACGATGGGAATGGGAACGGATTCAAGCCAAACTTTTTAAGTTGCAAATCAAAGGACTGGCATTGGGGCAATATCAAGATTCGGGAGCGTTATTAATTAACCAACTTAAAAACTTAACCATTACTGCATTGGTGGCAAAAATAGTAGTGGATGGTGGAATGACGCTGGGTATGATGATTTCAGTTCAATACATTATCGGGCAGATGAACAGTCCGATTGATCAGTTAATCGGTTTTTTACGTCAAACACAGGATGCACAGTTAAGTTTGAATCGTTTGTCGGAAGTACAAACCAAACAAGACGAAGAACCTTATGATGCTCAATTGATAAAAGAAATTCCAAATAACAAGGATTTAGTGTTGAGGAACGCCACTTTTGGTTATGAAACTATCTCTATTAGTGAACCGGTTATTAAAGGCATTGATTTATCTATACCATCAGGTAAACAAACAGCCATTGTTGGCGCAAGCGGAAGCGGTAAAACCACACTGGTTAAATTGTTATTAGGTTTTTATCCGCTACAAAAAGGAGATATTTTATTAGGAGAAAATAACCTGACTAATTACAGTATCCGGCAGTGGCGCAAACAATGTGGCGTGGTCCGGGTGCGGAAATTATTGACAAAGAAAAACTCTTGCAGGCGGTTGTTACAGCCAATATCCGTGAATTTATCGAATCGTTACCCCTTGGATACAATACTAAAATAGGTAGCGAAGGACACGGATTAAGCCAGGGACAAAAACAACGTATTTTAATTGCTCGTGCAGTATATAAAAATCCGATGTTTGTGTTTTTTGATGAAGCCACCAATGCATTGGATACGAATAATGAACGTCAGATAATGGAAAATCTCAACTCATTCATTAAAGGACGTACGTCCATTGTTGTTGCTCACAGATTAAGCACCGTAAGGCATGCCGATAATATAGTTGTATTAGAAAAAGGTGAAATTGTGGAGCAAGGCACACATGAGGAACTGTCAAAATTAAAGGGAGCATATTACAAATTAGTGAAAAATCAATTGGAATTGTAAAACAAGAGTTATAGCTTAATTTTAAATGTTATAAATGGATTTACATTGTTATTTTAGATAACAGATATTATGGATAATGAAAAGGATTATTTGGAGGAATCAGAATTAACTCCCCCTTTAGGGGGGCGGGGGGCAGATATAGAATTAAGAAGTGATGAAGTGCAAGAAATACTTACCCGTCCTCCTCACTCATTAATCAGATATGGTATTACATTGATTGGGATAATCATTTTGATTTTATTAATTGGAAGTTTTATCTTTAAATATCCTGAAATAATACAAGGAGAGGTTACAGTCACCACAGAAAATCCTCCCGTTTGGCTTATTGCAAAATCCACAGGACGGATAAAAGAATTAACATGTATCGATAAACAGCTTGTTGACACTGGAAAAGTATTATTAACTCTTGAGAATTCGGCTGAAACCAAAGATGTTGTTCAATTGATTAATATGTTGAATACGGTGCAGATTTCTGATTCAATAATAAATATTCCAAACCAAATAACACAAACTACTTTCGTATTAGGTGAAATACAAACTAGTTTCTCTAATTTCGTAAAAGCTATCATGAATTATAATAATATGAAATCGTTCAATCCATCAAACGATGAAAAAAACAATATTATCAGACAATTGGAAGAACGAAAAATATATATCTCTAACTTAAACAAACAATTAGACTTAAAAAAGCGAGAGCTGGAATTATCTGCTTCTATATACAACAGAGAAAAATCACTCTACGATAGCAAAGTGAATTCAAAGTACGATCTGGAAACTAACGAACAAACTTTTATTAACAAGAAACAAGATTTACTACAACTCAATACAAATATAGCCTTAGCTGAAATAGAGAATTCACAACTTCAGGGCTCAGTAAAAAAACTCACTACACAGCAGATTCAAGAAAAAAATCAAATAATTACCGATTTAAAATCATCTTATAGAGAGCTTAAAACGACACTTAATAATTGGGAACAAAATTATGTGCTTATTTCACCTCAAAAGGGTATTATAACATTTAATTCTTTTTGGAAACAAAATCAATATGTAAAAGCTGGAGATAAGGTATTGGCAATTGTACCGGAAAACAGTGGAAAGTTTATCGGAAAAATTAAACTGCCGGTAAATGGTTCCGGTAAAGTGGAAACAGGACAAATGGTCAATATTAAAATATCAGGTTATCCTTATATGGAATTTGGGATACTGAAAGGTAAAATTAGAAATAAATCACTCGTTACTAATGATAATTTTTATACGTTAGAAGTTGAATTAACCAAAGGACTACGCACAACTACAGGAAAAGATTTGAAATTTACAGGCGAATTAATGGGTACAGCTGAAATTATTACCGAAGACAGAACGTTATTTGAGAGATTATATTCTCCATTGAAATATTTGACGAACAAAGCACTGGATTAAATAAAAAGTAAAATCATTAATACAGTTGATATAAATAAATGTCTCATCAGAAACCCCCGTTGCCGCACGATGTATCGCGTAACAAGTCTCATAAGAAGACAGTGATTCAAAAGAGCAAAAGTTACAATGAATAGAAACTGTAAATTCAAAAATCCTGAAGGAGTATATTTTATAAGTTTTGCAGTGGTTGAATGAATTGATCATGCAGGAGGAAAGGTTTATTGGAC
>JAFNAQ010000055.1 GCA_017860275.1 Bacteroidota bacterium | reverse complement strand
AAGCCATAAAAGCCGATAATAAACCAAGTGTAAGAAGTCCTTTCTTTATCATTTCTTTTTTCGTTAATATAATGTGTTAACTATAAGGACGAAGAAAGGGCGGTTTTGTAATGAGGGAAAAGCTATTTTAAAAAGATGAAAACTTAATCATCTTTTTCCATTTGTCTTTTGAATTCATTTTCTACAGTAACCTCGTACCAATCAACTTTATCAAATTCTTCTAAAGATTGATTAATATTCAGTCCTAATTTGTTTATTCTAGTTATTAAAGCTAAAATTTCTTTTCTTTTATAATATTCATCTCCTAAAGATGTTGCTGATTCTTTTAAATCATCAATTTTTTGGTCTATATAATCGGATAATAACTCATCAAAATGTTCAACAATTAACTTTGTATCTAAAAACCGTAAGTTAAGATTGTAATTTTGAATATAATCTTCCAAAAGATCTATAGCTTCTGAAATATCATCTTCACCTTTAATCAAATCTGATAATATAACAATAAACCTTTCATCAACCATCATATTTATTGTATTATTTTCCTTAATTGTCTCAAGAAATTCTCTAAAATATATATTTAATGAATAATCTTCGTGTAATGAACTCCAATCATCAATTTCACTTATTATTTGACGTACAACAGTTTCTCCTTCTTGCGTCTTTATATACTTATAAACAACCATCGCCAGTTGAATTAAGTCACTATTACGATTCCCGTCTGATATAAAAGAATAATAATTTTGAAGCAATCTTTCTTTTAATACGATAGGCATTTCTTCCTTTTCACTTGATGATAAAGAAAATAATCTTTTAGTCAGCTGAGATGTATATCGAACAGATTTAGCAATACGCATTATTTCATCAGAATCAGTCTTTATATACGCTATTAAAAAATCTGTTAAAGAAGGGTTAATAAAATGAACCTCTGTATCATTATTTTTAAGAATAATAAATCCTTCATTCAATCTTTTTAAAGCTTTATTAAATGCGGATATTTCTTTGTGTTTATTATTGGTTTGTACTTCAAAATCAATTCTACTTTGAAATGCATTTTTTAATTCTTTTATGTTGGCTGAATCTCCAAAACTTAACAAAGTATTAAGTAAGAGTCTATCATCTTCTTTTATTTGATAATTATATGCATGTTCCCATATATTAATAGGTGAGTTAATACTTGAATATAAAAAATCCTTGTATTCAACAACCCCCATATCCTTTACAATATCTTTATTAGTAATAAACTCTACAATTCTAGGAGAGAAGTTATGACTTATTATAAATGATTCTGTTTTGTTTAATCTTAAAAAATCTTTTATTTCGTCTTTCAATTCTGAATCTTCAATATGATTTTTCAATATTTCCTTTTTTATATTTTCATTGTACTCATTTAGTTGAAGAATACTTTCATGAGCTTTTATATTAAATCGATTCAAATTTTCCGATTCGACAATTGCTGAATTTAAAAGGAATGACCTTGTTGTAAATACTAATACTTTATTTTCCAGACTAGTGATCGCCCTCAAGATCTTACGTAAAGAAGTTTCACTACCTTTGGCCCTATTTATCTCAACTTCATTACTACCTAAGAAATCATCAAAATATATAATTTGTTTTGAATTATCATTAGTGAGTAACCTTAAAGCATCTTTTATATCATCAATAATATAAGAAAGTTTATAATCATCTTTTATATATTCATAAACCAACATTTCTGCTAAAGTAGTTTTTCCGACTCCTGGCTGCCCAGTAATTATAATAAACTTATTCTTTTTTAATGATTTTCTAGCTTCCCTAAAAATACGTGTCTGAACATATATTCTTAATCTTCTTTTAAATTCTGAGTCTGTAAATAATGAAGATCTAAACTCTAAATCAGAATTTAAGATTTTGCTTAATACCGTAGCATCTGAAAACCAAAGTTTATAATAATTTGTGAGTATTTTATCATGTAATTCTAAAAGTCTATTCAAATCCTTTTTTCCATAAATATCATTTAAACCTTTTATATATGGATTAAACAAATTAGCTATTTCTTGTACGTTCGAAACACTTAAATCAACTGACGTTGCAAAAATATATTTATTCGGGTTTAAAACTTGGACCTTTGCCAGTTCTTCATTTCTTAAAACTGTTAATAATCCTTTGTATCCTGTCCTATAAAAATGTTTCACTTGACCAACGTGTTCATATTCATGTTCTCTAGTAGAATATAAAAAATCAATCCCCTTATCTTTACCATCTTTAAATGTTCGATATTTGATTGCTCTGTCTTCTGATTGAGCATTAAGTAGATCACAAACTAGTTCTTCTAAATCAGAACTATTTAGTGTTGAAAAATCATATTCAGCCATAATCAATTAAGTCATTAATAAGAAACTTCGCACAAATTCATTTTTAATTTTTACTATTCATATATCAAAATACAAACTACAAATAAATCTCCCCAGCCATATACAATTTACACTCTCCGCTAATTTCAACTCGTTCTCCTAAGTATTTGCAAGAAAGGTATCCCTTACGAGCTGACAACTGAATTGCAGAAAGTTCTGTTTTATTTAGTCTTGCCGACCAATAAGGAGTTAACGTTGTATGAGCTGAACCGGTAACCGGATCTTCATCGATGCCGGATTGAGGAGCGAAGAATCTTGAAACAAAATCTACATTATTTCCTTTTGCGGAAATGATTACTCCCCTACCCTTTAACTTTGAAATCTCTTTCAGATTGGGCTTTATATTCACAATCTGTTCTTCCTTTTCAAAGACTAAGAAATAATCGGTTTTACCTTTATAGGCTGCTATTGGTTTTAGATCAAATCCATTTGCTATTTCATCCGTGAGTGTTATCTCTTTAAATTCATCGGAAGGAAAATTCAAGGTTAGCAGTTCTCCACTCTTGCTGACAGACAATTCTCCGCTTCTGGGTGAATAGAAATGAATGGTATCTTCCTTATGGCCTTCATAATTGAACAAAACAAAAGCAGTAGCAAGAGTGGCATGTCCGCATAGATCGACTTCTACCGCCGGAGTAAACCATCTTATCTCGTATTTATCATCTTGTTTCACATAAAAGGCTGTTTCGGCAAGGTTATTCTCCATTGCTATTTTCTGCATAACATCATCACTCAGCCACTTTTCCAATGGGCAAACAGCTGCAGGATTGCCTGAAAAAACTTCGCTTGTAAATGCATCTACCTGATATATTCTTTGTTTCATAAGTCGTATGAGTGTATATTGTTAATATTCAATTCTGAGTCTCTTTTGCCAACAAAACAAGCCTGTTTAAAGTCTTCCAATTGCGAACAGTTACTGCGACATCAAGTTTCTGAACATTATTGGCAAGCTTAGATTTACTAATGCTATTGCGAAATAAAAGATATACGTTTCTGCCTATAATTCGATAATTATCGCTATCACTTCTATATGCGATAAGAAATTCTGTTTTCTCTTTTGGGAGAGCTGTAGACAATAACGCTACATACAAGCATTCCTTGTCTGACGAAGATTCAGCTTCCGAAATTTCATCCTTTGAGAAAGGACAATCAAGGATTATTTCTTCTAACTCAGCTAGAGTTCTCAGCACCACCTTTACCGGAAAATCAAAAACCAGCTCAATTTGATGTTCTATTTTAGATTGAAGAACAGCTTCCTCTTCATCTGATTTAAAAATAACATTACCGCTTTGAATATATGTTTGCACTTCACAAAGCCCAATTGAATCGAAGGTGCTCTTCAACTCAGACATCTTTATGATATTCTTTCCGCCTACATTAATTCCTCTAAGCAATGCTATGTAAATATTCATATTTATTTCTAAATCATAAATGGTATTCCCCATCAATCTTAACAACAGCATTACCACCAAAAAGAACTTTGCCATCTTTGGTATTAAGCTTCACAATATTAAAGAGATCTTTTTCGCCATTCTGTTCTATTGAAACTGGCTCACCGTTCCACATCTCATTCTTCAGCATATAATACCCCATTGCCGAATTTCCTGAACCGGTTGCAGGATCTTCAAGATATCCAAACTTCGGAGCAAAGACACGAGTCCTGATTTTATTTGATTTATCAGCTACATCATTGGTAAAAACGAGGATTATATCTATATCGTTATTGAGGCAGAATTCTTTCAGCTTTGGTTCATCCAGATGCAGACCAAGTATATTATCTAAATCCACAATCGGAACTATCAGTGTTCTTAAGCCTGCATCAATCAACATAACAGGATGTTGCCGATCAATACTCTCTACGGCAGTCTGAAGATTCGCGGCTATATCTGCCAAAGAAGGTTTTACTTCAAGATATTCAGGATTGGGAGCTGTAATAAATACGGCATCGAGTGACTGAAGTTCGTTATATACCGCCAAATCTCCTTTATTGGTTTTAATTGTAATTTCTTTAACCTGTTGCAGTTCCTTATTGCTTTTCACCAGATTATACATGCATGCAATAGTGCCATGTCCGCAGAATTCTACTTCGCATTCGGAAGAGTAATAACGCAATCTGTATGCTTTATCAGTAAGCGGACTGCAGTAAACCACTTCGGACACAAATCCTTTGTGGTCTTTTGCTATACTAAGCATCTCTTCTTCTGTTAATTGCTGATCTTTATCGAGGAACAGACAGGCAGCAGGATTCCCTTTCGACTTTCCGCTTGTAAATGCATCCAGTTTTCTGTAAACGAATTTATTCTTAGTATCAGTTTCAGAGGCTGCAAACGGTTGTTCTGGTTTCGCCTGATTGGCTGTAGTTGTTTTCTTTTTACCGTATTTGTTAGCTTTCTCCCATGCAGCTTTTCTTGCCTGGTATTGCTCGTACTGATTTTCTAAATAATTATCTGCCATAAACTTTTTACTTTAAACTCTGAAAAACAAAGGTATTCTTTTTATTCTGTTTGAATAATAAAAATATCAATAAATGAACGTTTGCTATTTAACTATATCACGCATTCTATTTGACACCAAACAAAAAAAAAATAAAAAGTTACTGCCACCTGCTACCAAAATTGAATAAATATCCCTATTCATAGGATGTACAGCTAGTAAAAGATAAATTTTCGATACATTTTATCTGCTACAAGTCGGCGACATCTGCCACTAGATTTTCCACCTTTGCTGTTTACAAGTATGCAACCGGAAGTTTTATTTTCTACTCGGGAGATTTTATTTTTCAGGCGGGATGTTTGTATTATCTTGTACAAAACAAATCTTTCTTCTGTACAAAAGAATTAATTGTTTTGTACAGAAGAATGCAATCTTTTGTACAAGGATGCACAAACTTGTCTAGTTATTTTTTAGAAAGTAAACCGGAGTTTTGCTAAACTCTGGGCTGATAATTACAATTTGCCTGAAGGTTATCAGAGGATTATCAGTATTTTTGCAGACATAAAAAGGTTTAATATGATAGAGACATTTCAAGCTGAAGACAGATCTATTTGGAGAAAGTGGCTGGAAAGCAATTTTCAAACACAAAGAGAGGTATGGCTTATCTTTCCGAATAAATTATCGGGCATAAAATCTGTGTCATATAATGAT
>JAFNAQ010000029.1 GCA_017860275.1 Bacteroidota bacterium | reverse complement strand
GCTACCCTAGCAAGAATAAATCCTTATAAAAAAAGTTTAAATCAAGGATTCCCCACAACAAATCAAGGATAAAAAAGAAAGAATCAAAGAAAAAAATCCCAAAATCCCTAACAACAAAGTTAAAATCCAAAATCCCCTATGAATTAACCAAAACATTCCATACTTTTGTCAAAATATTAACAAATAAGTATTACTTATGAAAAAACTATCTGCATTTTTATTCTTAATCCTTTTAATTTTAATTTCTGTAAATTCAAATGCTCAAATTGGTGATACAGTAATCACACGCAACAATGAAAAGGTATATAAATTTAATGGAATAAAGTATTATCCACAGATATTTCATGATTATGATAATTCAGAGAATAACTGGGTTGCATTAAGCAAAGGACGATATGAAGTTAATTTTGAAATATATAAAATAGATAATGATTTATATGTTCAAGATTCAATAAAAACATCTGCAAAGAACTTATCCATTAAGTATAATAATAAAATCTATGGAATTCATATGCGTAACTATAAGTATGTTGATGGAATGGGATATATGGATACAATTACTTTTTATTGCTATGATATTAATGGTACTCAATTAATTAAGAATATAATAAGCACTTACAATAGTGATACCCTTAAATATGGTAATTTAAGTTCTAATGTATTATTTACAAAAGAAAGAAATTTTGTAATACTTCAAAAGAATTTTACATATTCATCTAATGGTTATTCAAAGCTAATAGTTTTAGATACATTGGGAAATGTGTTAAAAACAAAGATTCATAAATTAGAAGAGGATTCAGATATAGAAATAGTTGAAAATGATAGTAATTTTGAGTTTTTTAGTAATATATATTCTGATACAATTTACACGAAAATATTTGTATTGGATAAGAATACTCTAGATGTTATTGATACAATTGAAGGATTTGATTCAAAAATATCAAAATCTAATTTATATAATATTAATGATTCAACCTACATAACAGTTGGAAACTACGATGAAGGATTTGATGATATGCAAATGCAAATTAAAATAGCAAATAGGAATAAATTAAATAGCAAAGTTATAAAATTGCCATTAGGGATTAGTAATTCTATAGATGATGATTGTTTTTTCCCTGAATTTTCGAAGAAATTAGATTATATAAATTTAGACTCAATATATTTTGTTTGCTATTCATCAAAAGATACTATAATAAACAATGTGATCAACCCTATGAATAGCAAATACCAAATATTAAGGATAATCAACTTTAATATTAATGGGAATTTAAATTATGACTATGCATATGATTTTGATACTAATACTTGGAAATTTATTACTGGAGTAAAGGCAACCACAGAAGGAGGTTTAATAATCGCGGTTATTACATTAACTGAGAGTTATTTTATCAAGTTTATGCCTAATGGTTTTGTTGGGCTTAGTAATGTTGAGAGTGGGGAGAGGGCTTCTTTGAGGGTTTATCCTAATCCGGCTAAGGATTTTGTTTTGGTGGATATTGAGGCTGATAGGTTCGTTGAGGCTGATATTGAGATTTATGATTTGGGCGGAAGAATGGTTAAGAAGAGCAAGCTTTCGGCTAAGGTTGGAAATAGGATTGATGTTTCGGACTTAAGGGCTGGAGTTTATGGATATAGAGTTGTGCTAAATGGTAAGGGCGTTAGTGGGAAGATTGTTATTGGGGAGTAATTGCTTTGTTATATTTTTAATCTTACTTTTTATATTTTACTTTTTTATTATTGAAGGATGTCTTGAGATTTGTTTCTTTGGGCATCCTCTTTTTTCAATGTGAAAAAAGATTAAATGTGTTTGTTTTTTTGACTGAATTTTAAAGTTATAGGGATAATTGCTATCTTTGCAAGCTATTTTATAATGTAATGGAAAGAGAAAAAAGAAATTTTGGTAGCAGAAAGCCTGAGATAGGTCGTGCACCATTCAAGAAAAGAGAAGGTTTCGGGAGAAACGAAGAATCAAATGATTCAAGAACAAGAAGACCTCGCGTAGAAGCAGGAGCAAGAAGAGGAGAGGGAAGAGGCGAGAGTAGAGGAGAAAGAAGTTTCTCAGCACCAAGAAGAGATGGAGATAGACCAAGCAGAAGCTTTGGTTCTTCAGACGAAAGACCAAGAAGAGATTTTGGTTCATCAGACCGTCCAAGCAGAAGCTTTGGAGAAGGTAGAAGTGAGAGTAGAGGAGAAAGAAGTTTCTCAGCACCAAGAAGAGACTTTGGTTCATCAGAACGTCCAAGCAGAAGCTTTGGAGAGAATAGAGAAGGAGGAGAAGGAAGAGGCGAGAGTAGAGGAGAAAGAAGTTTCTCAGCACCAAGAAGAGATGGAGATAGACCAAGCAGAAGCTTTGGCTCATCTGATCGTCCAAGCAGAAGCTTTGGAGAAGGTAGAAGTGAGAATAGAGGAGAAAGAAGTTTCTCAGCACCAAGAAGAGATGATGATAGACCAAGAAGAAGCTTTGGTTCATCAGAAGATAGACCAAAAAGAGATTTTGGCTCATCTGACCGTCCAAGCAGAAGCTTTGGAGAAGGAAGAGGAGATAGCAGAGGCGAAAGAAGTTTCTCAGCACCAAGAAGAGATGGAGATAGACCAAGTAGAAGCTTTGGTTCAAATGATAGACCAAGAAGAGACTTTGGTTCATCGGACCGTCCAAGAAGAAGTTTTGGAGATAGAGATAATAGATCATCAGGTGGATTTGACCGCACAAGAAGAGATGGAGACTACTTTGAAGTGAGTGGACCTGTTTCAAGATTCAATCAACCAGAGGTTGAAAGCGATGGACTTATCCGTTTAAATAAATATATTTCAAATTCTGGTATTTGCTCAAGACGTGAGGCAGATGTATTGATTGGAGCTGGTGCAGTTACTGTTAATGGTAAGATTGTAGCAGAAATGGGATATAAGGTAAGCCCAGATGACATCATTGTTTATGGTGGAGAACGTTTGGTGAATGAGAAGAAGAAATATCTATTACTAAATAAACCTAAGGGATATATTTCAACTTTTGACGATCCTCAAAATCGTAAGACAGTTATGCAACTGATAAATGGTGCTTGTAAGGAGCGTCTTTATCCTGTTGGTCGTTTAGATAGAAATACTACTGGACTTCTACTTTTCACAAATGATGGGGATATGACAAAGAAATTGACTCATCCATCTTTTGGCGCAAGAAAAGTATATCACGTAGAATTAGATAAAGCTGTAACTAATGCAGATTTACAACAATTAATGTCAGGTGTTGAATTAGAAGATGGTGTTACTGTTGCAG
Organism: Bacteroidota bacterium; assembly: GCA_017860275.1. Taxonomy (GTDB): domain Bacteria; phylum Bacteroidota; class Bacteroidia; order Bacteroidales; family P3; genus UBA10566. Next base: position 11,120 of record JAFNAQ010000029.1, on the reverse strand, counting down.
ATGATGTTCAGTACGCAGGAGATGGTAGTGACAAAAAAGTTGTTGGCATTGAACTACATTCAGGGAAGAATCGTATTGTTAGAAGATTATTCGAAAAACTAGGATACGAGGTAATGAAACTTGATAGAGTTATCTTTGCAGGATTAACTAAAAAAGACCTTCCAAGAGGAAACTATCGCTTTTTATCAGAAAAAGAAGTTAACTTCTTAAAAATGATAAAAGGCAACAACTAAATTAAATATTGATTATTAATTGTTAATGGTCAATAATAAAGACGTGATAATTTACGTCTTGATTGAAGATGAGAAAAACAATTATTAAAAAAATAGGAAAAATCTTACTATGGTCAATGGCTATTATTGTAGCATTGACCATAGTTTGTACATTATTGGTCTATTTTAATAGAGACAAGATTAAAAAAGTTATTGTAACTGAATTGAATAAACAGTTGGTAACTGATATTAAGGTTGGATCTATTGGGATAGAATTTTTTTCGTCTTTTCCACAAGCATCTTTATACCTAAATAATGTAACCGCATTTGATGCTTTCCCAATATTAGACTCCTTATCTTCAATAAAACCTAAGAACGATACCCTTTTTTATTTTAAGAAAATGTATCTTACCTTCAATGTATGGGATATTGTTAGCGAAAAATATGAGATAAAGAAGATTATTGCAAAGAATGGTCAGTTTAATATGAAGGTTCGAAGCAATGGGGATGTAAATTATATATTCTGGAAACCTTCCCAGAGCAAACAAAAGGGCAATTTTTCCCTTTCTTTGAATAAAATCAAGCTAAAAGACATTAAGTATTCATATAAGAATGATTACTCAAAGCAGTATTATGAGATTTTTCTCAATGATGCAATTGCCAAGGGTAATTTTACTCAAGAGCAACAGATTATTGATATTAGTTCAGATTCTGAGATTAGGAAGATAAGAATTGATAATTTGGAGATTTCAGACAAAAGAATATTAGATTTCGATTTAAGTTTTTCAAATAACACCCTCTCTAAGATAATAGAAATCAAGAGTGGAGGGATGAAGATTGATAATTTCACCTTCGATGTGTTTGGTAACTTGAGTTATAAGCAAAAAACAAATATAAATCTTTCCATAAAAAGCAAGAATATCAATATTGAGGATATGCTTAGCCTATTGCCAAATGGAGTTAAGAAATATTTTAATGAGTATGAGAGTAAGGGTGGTTTAGTTTTTACTTTCAATATGAATGGTATTCTTGACAATAAAAATATGCCTAGTATTAATTCTCAGTTTAAAATATTTAATGCTGAACTAAATAATAGTAAACTAGGTATCTCGTTTAAGAATATTAATCTTAGTGGAAGTTTCTCTAATGGGAAAATGAGAAAGTCACAAACCTCATATATCAATATTGATAATTTTTCATTGCTTTGGAATAACGGAAAGATTAAGGGTTATGCTAAACTTTCAAACTTCTCTAGTCTAAATCTTGATGCTAAGCTTGATTGCAATCTACCTATTGATGCTCTTAAGAGATTTCTTCAGAATAAAGAAATTACTCAGTTATCAGGCTTATTAAACCTAAACGTTGAGTTAAATGGAGATTTGAAAAATCTTAGCTCGATTTCTGACAAAGGTTTAAATGGGGTAAAGATGAAGGGAAAGGGGAGTATTAATAAACTTAATTACACAGACGCTCGATTACCTAAGCCAATTATTAATACTGATGCAAGTTTTGTTTTCAATAATAATTCAATAATTATTGAAAATCTAAAGGGGAGCTTTGGCTCATCTTCAATAAGTTTTTCTGGAGAAGTAGACCAGATATTACCTTATTTATTCAAGCAAAATAAGAGCTTTAATCTTTTGGGAGAGTTAAAAGTTGGCACATTCAATCTAAACGATTTCAAGAAAGCTAAAGCAAATAATCAAACATCGGTTAAAGAAACTACTCAAAAGACAAGTTCTAATTCCTTTGAGCTTCCTCGATTTGTCAATATAAATGTAAAGACAGATATTAATAAGCTTATCTACGACAAGGCAGAGTTGAATAGTTTTCATGCTAGAATAAAAATGGTTGATGGAAGTGTATGGTTTGATGAGATGAGTTTTGATGCCTTTGGAGGAAATATAAATGGCAATTTGCTCTTTTCTACAAATAATAGTCCTAAATTTGTTGGAGATTTAAGTCTGTCTAAAGTTGAGGCAAAGAAATTCTTTGAGGCAGCTAATGAGTTTAATCAGAATTCGATAACGAGTAAGAATATTGATGGAGTTGTAAGTGCTAAGGTTAATTTTTCTGCAGAAATGGATAAGGACTTTAATCTTATAAAGGATAGGCTCTCAGTCAATATTAATTATAAAATTGAAAATGGGGAATTGACAAATGTACCTCTGCTGAAAAAACTATCTTATTTTGTTGATGAGTCATCACTAAATGCAGTAAAGTTTAGCACCCTTGAGTCTAATATTACTATTAATAAGTCTTGCGTTACTATACAAGAAGTAAATGTAAAATCAAATGCGGTGAATTTTTCAATATTTGGGAAGCATTATCTCGATAATAGGATTGATTATAGTCTAAAAATGCAGCTTTCGGAGCTTTCAAGTAAGAAGAAGAAGGCAAAATTAGAAAAGGAGAGAAAGGAGTTTGGAGACTTTGAAGAGGATGCAAAATCAAGGATGACTATGTTTGTTAAAATTGGAGGGACATTGGATAAACCAATATTCTCCTATGATGCAAAGAGAAATATTGAAAGGGCAAAATTGATTATTAAAGAGGATAAGGTGAAAATTGCTAATTCGATAGATAAAGATTTTAAACTTGGTATTAAGGAGATGAAGAAGGATAAGGAGGATTGGAAGAAACAAGAGAAGGGAGAATATATTATTGATTGGGAAGGTGATAAGGTTGATAGTAATAAGATTAATAAGAAGGAAAATATAAAAAATAAAGAAACAAAATTTAATATAGAATGGGAATAAATATGAATAGAAGAGTTAGAGTACGTTTTGCGCCAAGCCCAACTGGTCCACTACATATTGGTGGGGTAAGAACGGCATTATATAATTACTTGTTTGCTAAACAAAATAATGGAGATTTTCTATTAAGAATTGAAGATACAGACCAGACTCGTTTTGTACCTGGTGCTGAAGAATATATTATTGAAGCTTTTAAATGGTTAGGGATTAATTTTGATGAAGGAGTTGGTATTGGAGGCGAATATGGTCCATATCGCCAAAGCGACCGTAAGCCAATGTATAAACAATATGCCGATGAACTATTAAATTCAGGTTGGGCTTATTATGCCTTCGATACTCCTGAAGAACTTGATTCAATACGTAAGCAATACGAAGCCGAAAAAAAGAATTTCCAATACGATTGTAATACTCGTGGAGCTCTTAGAAACTCTCTATCTCTTTCAAAAGAAGAAGTTGAAGAGTTATTACATAATAATGTTCCTTATGTTGTTAGATTTAAGTTTCCAAAAGATACTGAAATTCTTATTAATGACCTAATAAGGGGAGAGGTTAAGATGAATTCTAACTTATTAGATGATAAGGTGCTTTACAAGTCTGATGGAATGCCAACCTATCATTTAGCAAATATAGTGGATGATCACCTTATGGAGATTTCTCATGTTATTAGAGGTGAGGAATGGTTGCCTTCTTGTCCTTTACATGTTATGTTATATGAAGCCTTTGGTTGGAAGGATACTATGCCTGAGTTTGCTCATCTACCTTTACTTCTAAAACCAGATGGTAATGGAAAGCTAAGCAAGAGAGATGGAGACAGATTAGGTTTTCCTGTATTTCCTCTTCAATGGACTGACCCAAAGACTGGAGATATTTCTTCAGGATATAGAGAAAGTGGATATATTCCAGAGGCTGTTGTAAATATACTTGCTTTCCTTGGATGGAATCCTGGAACAGAACAAGAAATTTTCTCAATGCAGGAATTAGTTGAGGCTTTCTCAATCGAAAGAATTAGTAAGTCTGGCGCTAAGTTTGACCTTGAAAAGGCAAAATGGTATAACCATAAATATCTTCAAATAGCATCTAATATTGAAATTGCAAAACAGTTTGATTTAATACTTAAGGATAAGCAAATTAATGCTAGTTTAGATTATATTGAGAAAGTTGTTTCTTTGGTTAAGGAAAGATGTAGTTTTGTTTCAGATTTATGGGAACAATCAAGCTTTTTCTTTGAAAAACCATCAAGCTATGATGAAAAAATAATTCAAAAACGTTGGAAGGAAGATACTCCTGAGGTTTTGAAAGAAATTATTGGTTTATTAGATTCTGTTTCTGATTTTACAACAGAGAATACAGATAAGATAGTTCATGCTTTTATTGAAGAAAGACAAATCAATATGGGGCAGATAATGAATTGCCTTAGATTAAGTTTGGTTGGAGCTGGTAAGGGACCTAATCTTTTCGATATTGTTTCAATGATAGGAAAAGAAGAGTCTATAGAGAGAATAAACAAAGCAATTGAAGCGATTAAGAAATAAATATGTCCCCTATTAAAGAAATACAAGATATTACTATTATTGGCTTAGGCAATGTTGCATGGCAGTATTCTAATGCCATGCAAGGGCTTGGGTTAAATGTAAGATGTATTTCTTCAAGAGGTGAAATAAAAGAAGAGGACTTAAAGTCAGACCTAATAATTATTGCAGTATCCGATAAGGCAATAGAAGAGGTTGCTGATAAATTAAGAATTAATAATTCAATTCTTGTTCACACTTCTGGAAGTATGGATATGGAAATACTTAAGGCAAGAGCGGAGAATTATGGTGTGTTTTATCCTCTTCAAACTCTTTCTAAAGGTAACGATATAGATTTTTCGTTAATACCATTATGTATTGAGGCAAGCAATCAAGAAGCTAGACAAAGGTTGAATACTCTAGCCTCAAAACTTACACCAATGGTATATGATATTAATTCCGAGCAGAGAAAGCAGTTACATATTGCAGCGGTATTTGCATGTAATTTTACAAATCATTTACTTGGCATTGCTAAAGAAGAATTAGATAAGAAGAATATACCCTTTAATATTTTATTCCCACTGATTGATCAAACAATAGAAAAGGCAAAGCTCAATAATCCTTTTGATGTTCAAACAGGACCAGCAATAAGAAATGATGATCAGGTAATGGAAATCCATAAATCTAGTCTTGAGGATGACGAAAGAGAAATTTATGAGCTTATTAGTGAAAAAATAAAGAAAAAAGATAAATAGGATGAAAAAGGTTTTTATTGAGACATATGGTTGTCAAATGAATCAATCTGATAGTGAAATTGTAGGAGCTATTGTTGAAAAAAATGGATATGAGCTGACAACTGAATTATCTGAGGCTGATATAATATTTGTGAATACCTGTTCAATTCGCGATAATGCAGAACAAAAAGTGAAGAAACGTTTGAGCGAATTTGAGTTCTTGAAAAAGAAAAAGCCACATTTAAAGGTCGGTGTTTTGGGATGTATGGCAGAGAGAATGAAGGAGGAACTATTTAAGGAAAATAAATCGGTTGATGTAATTGTTGGACCTGATGCTTATAGAGATATTCCTAGTCTTTTGGATACAGTTGAAACGGGAGAAAAGGCTGCAAATGTTATACTTTCAGAGGAAGAAACTTATTCCGAAATTACTCCAGTTCGTTTAGGTTCGAATGGGGTATCTGCTTTTATCTCAATTATGAGGGGTTGCGAAAATTTCTGTTCATATTGTGTTGTACCTTTTACAAGAGGTAAGGAAAGAAGTAGGGATTATCGAACAATACTTGCAGAGGCTAAGGATTTATTTGAAAAGGGATATAGAGAGATAACCCTTTTGGGACAAAACGTTAATTCATATTCATGGGAAGAAAATGGGGAAATTATCAACTTTGCCAAGCTTATGGAAATGATAGCAATGGTATCTCCATTATTAAGAATACGTTTTTCTACTTCTCATCCAAAAGACATATCTGAAGAGTTAATAGACATTATTGCTAAATACGATAATATTTGCAAATATATTCATCTTCCAATGCAATCGGGAAGTACAAGAATTTTGGAAAAGATGAATAGGAAATATACTAGAGAGCAGTATATCCAAAAAATTGATATGATAAAATCTAAGATTCAAGATGTATCTCTAAGTACAGATATTATTACTGGATTTTGTTCAGAGACATTGGATGACCACAATGACACTCTTTCAATGATGGAATATGTTAGATATGATTATGCTTTTATGTTTAATTACTCTGAACGCCCAAATACAATTGCAGAAAAGAAATATGAAGATGATATAAGTATTGAAGAAAAGACTAGACGTCTCGAAGAAATAATAGCAATGCAAAGAGATTTATCTCATAAAAGTAATAAAAGAGATATTGGCAAAGTATACGAGGTATTAGTTGAAGGGACATCAAAACGTTCAGCGGATAAATTATTCGGAAGAACCTCTCAGAATAAGGTTGTAGTTTTTGATAAAAATGACCTTAAAATTGCAGATTATACAAAGGTAAAAATAATTGATTGTACCTCTGGCACACTTATAGGTGAAGTGGTTTAATTTGTTTAATATATATAATTTTCGTTACTTTGCATATCAATTAACCAACAAAACACGCAGATAATGAGCTTCAAGAAGAGTTTAAATAGGGGAATATATTTAATTATAGGGATTATGATATTTGCATCATGTACGCCTCAGAAAGAATTAAGTTATTTCCAACAACCAAAGCAACAACAAGATAAAGTATTTACATATACATACCCTCAAGGACAGACTAACTACGCTCCGAAGTATTTACTAGAGGAAAAGGACGTGCTTTATATTCAAATAAAGTCATCTGTTGATGTTGAAAGTAATAAAATGTTTTCCGATAATAATCAAGTTTATGCTACCCAAAACGAATCTGGTATTTATTTGAATAGCTATATAATTGATAATAATGGAGAGATAAATCTGCCAATAGTTGGAAGGATTTTACTTAAAGGACTAACCGTTGAAGGAGCAAGACAAAAAATTGAAGATAAGGTTGCTGAATGGATTGTTAAACCAGTAGTAATATGCAAAATGGTTAATTACAAAATTTCTATCCTTGGAGATGTAAATAGACCTGGTTCATATACTTTTTATCAAGATAATGTAAGTATCTTTGATGTAATAGCAGCAGCTGGTGACTTAACTTATTATGGAAAAAGAAAGGATGTTAAGATTATTAGAAAAACATCTGCGGAGGATATAATTATTACTTTAGATTTAAGAAATGCGGCTCTATTGCAAGATCCTCAATATTATCTTCAACCTGGAGATATTGTCTATGTAAATGCTAATAAGATGACTAAAAGCTTTACTTATTTTAGTCAACCTCTAAGCACAATCACAGCATCTCTATCATTAATAACAACTATCGCAACATTATTCTTTGCTTTGAAAAAATAATAATATGACTGAAAACAATAATAACATCCAAAATGAAGAGCAATCTTCAATAAACTTAGTAGAATTATTATATAAGATGCTTGGCAAATGGCATTATTTTGTCATTTGTGTTGTAATCTCATTGGCTGCATTCTTTATCTTTAGTAAGTTTGCTACACCACAATATGAGGCTAAAGCCTCTTTACTTATTAAGAATAACGAGAATGCTCTTTCTCAGTTATCAATGCTTTCAAATTCATTTGGATCAAGTAATAAATCTAATTTTCAAAACGAAATAGGTCAAATTCAGTCTTACGAAATGGTTAAAAGGACTGTAAAGGCTTTAGGTTATTATGTTAACTACTATCAAGAAAGTAATTTTAGAGATATTGAAATATATAAGGACTCTCCTTTTAAGGTAGAAGTTGATTTAATCAAACCTCAGACAGTAGGAGTTCCTATTCAAATAGAACTATTATCGAAGGATAAATGTATGATTTCTTATTCAGGCAATGATAATGCCTTGGTTTACGATTATGCTTTAGATGAGGTGCTTAAGGACAAAGTTAGTGTAGATAAGAGTGAACAAACTTTGAAATATGGTCAGTGGTATGAGAAAGATGGAATGCGATTTAGAGTTTTTCTGAAAGATGATGTAAAGTATAATAATAGTTTCTCTAAAATTAGATACTCATTTATCCTAAACAATATTGATGCAGTTGCCCAAGAGTTTAATAATACAGAGATTTCATTAATAAATAAAGAATCAACAATTATTAATATCATATTTAAGTATCAAAATCAAGAAAAAGCAATTGATTTCTTAAATATGCTTTGTAAGATTTATATAGATATTACCTTCGAAGAGAAGAACTATATGAATACAAGTACTATAAAATTCGTAGATGCTCAAATTGTAAACATTGCAGATTCATTAAATAATGCGGAGAGAAAAAGAGAGGATTTCCAAGTAAGAAATAAAACTATTGATTTAAGTTCTGATGCAAAGTTTTTGTTCGACAAAGCCAACGAACTAGAAAGCAAGAGAGCTGAGGAATATACCAAGAAACAATACTATGATTATTTAGCACAATATATTAGTCAAGCCGATATGGATGCAGGAGTTGTAGCTCCAGCAGTTATGGGTGTTGAGGATGCTTTGTTGAATAAATTAGTTAGTCAGCTTGCAACAAAGCTTGCAGAAAAGAAATCTCTTGCCTTAATAACCACAAAGAAAAATATTGCATATCAGAAGATACAATCAGAGATCGATATGCTAAAAAGCCAAATAGAAGAGAATGTTAGGAGTTTAAAGAAAGTAAACAACATGGCTTCTAATGAGATAGTTAGGCAATTAAACCTATTTCAATCGGAGTTAGATAAATTACCTTCTACGCAAAGAAACATGATAAACATTGAACGTCAGTTCAAGTTTAATGATGAGATTTATAATTTTTTATATCAAAAGAGAGCTGAGGCAGAAATTGCTAAGAATTCTGCACTTCCTGATCATAAAATTGTTGATAAAGCACGAAATGCAATTAAGGTATATCCTAAAACATCAATGAACCTATTAATCGGTTTGCTTTTGGGCTTAATATTACCTGCATTATATGTCTTCATTAGATATTCGATGAATAATGTAATCGAGTCGAAAAAGGATATTGAGAAAATTTCTAATTCCCCAATTATTGGATATATTCCTACAATACCAGAGGATGCAAATAAATTGATTGTATTTGCAAAACCAAAGTCACAAATATCAGAAAGTTTTAGAGCAATTAGAACAAATCTAAAATATATATTAGGAGGAGGTAAAAATCAAGTGATTCTTATTACATCGGCTATGCCTTCAGATGGTAAGAGTTTTACTTCAATGAATTTAGCTTCTGTAATTTCTTTGTCAGGTAATAAAACAATTATTGTCGGCTATGACCTAAGAAAACCAAAGGTACATACTCTCTTTAATCTAAAGAATAATGTGGGTATAACTACTTATCTAATAGGAAAGCATAGCTTGGATGAGGTTATCCAAAAAACTGAATTTGCGAATTTAGATATATTGGCCTCAGGTCCAATTCCTCCAAATCCTTCTGAATTAATAGATTCTGAAGAGAATAGAAAGTTGATTGAAATGTTAAGAGAGAGATATGATGCTATTATTCTTGATACACCTCCTATCTCTTTAATCACAGATGCAGTAACTCTTACTAAGTTTTCTGATGTGAATATTATTGTTGCTCGTTCAGGATGTACTAATAAGAACATATTTGGTTCAACAATTTCAGATTTAGAAGGTAGAGATAAGATTAAGGTTAATTTCATTCTTAATGGAATTTCTAATTCTGGTCATAGATATGGTTATGGCAGTTATGGTGGTTATGGTAGTTATGGCTATGGCTACGGTTACGGTTACGGCTATGGCTATTTTGATGATGAAAATGGAAATAAGAAATAATTTATGGCTGTCTTATGACAGCCTTTTTTATTTGAATATATGAGACATTACAATATCCCAATATTTATCCCAGAGCTTGCCTGCCCTAATAGATGCATTTATTGCAACCAACAAAATATTTCTGGGCAGTTATTTCTCCCATCAAAAGAAGAGATAATTGAGAAAATCAATTCGCATTTACTAAGTTTCAAGAGACCTTATATTGCAGAAGTTGCGTTCTTTGGAGGAAATTTTACAGGAATTGAGATAGAAAAACAAATCAATTACCTAGAGTTAGTGCAGCCATATATAAAAAATAAAGACATTGAAAGCATAAGAATATCTACAAGACCTGATTATATCAATAAGGATATATTAGATATTCTAAAACAATATAATGTCAAGACAATAGAACTTGGAGCTCAGTCACTTTGTCAGGATGTTCTTGATTTCTCTGAAAGAGGGCATAGTGTTGAAGATGTAGAAAAAGCAGCAAAATTAATCAATGACAATGGCTTTGAACTTGGATTGCAAATGATGATAGGCTTGCCTTTGGACACCTTGGAAAAATCAATCTTAACGGCGAATAAAATAATTCATCTTGGAGCAAAAAGCACAAGGATTTATCCCACTTTGGTAATAGAAGACACTAAGCTCGCCCAGATGTATGAACAAGGTGTATATAAATCTCTTTCTTTAGAAGAAGCAGTAGATTGGTGTTCAAAAATATATCCAATTTTCCACGATAATAATATAACAATTCTTAGGGTAGGTCTTCATCCTTCGGAAGCATTGATAAACAGCAAAGACTTGGTTGCAGGGGCATTCCATGTATCTTTTAGAGAATTAGTTCTTACCAAAATATGGGAAGAAAAGCTTCTAGCGATAGAATCTAATAATTCAAAGTCAGTAATAATATCAGTCTGTTCAAAAAGTATAAATCAAGCCATCGGTTACTATTCACAAAACAAGAACCTACTAAAAAACAGATTCAAAGCCGTAAAATTCAAATCAGATAATAACCTAAAAGAATTTGAATTTAATTATATTCTCGAATAAATATTCTATCTTGAGAACATAAATATTTGAATATTCTTTAGTTTTATTTTCAACCTTTTTTCGTATATTTGCATATATAAGGGCGCCGCTTGCCTGCGCCCAACAAACAACAAAAACAATCCCCAAAAAATTTAGATGCACATCTTAATAAATTATGGTAGGTACCCTAGCACCCGTAGGGTAGCTACCATAACACACCTAGGGTAGCTACCCTAGC
>JAFNAQ010000013.1 GCA_017860275.1 Bacteroidota bacterium | reverse complement strand
ATAGGAGCAGAACGAACAATAGCGCAAAGAAATTTTTGCCCTGGATTGTACCCAACAGGTACATTTCTTGTTACCTTTGTGTAGTAAATCATAATCTAGTGCAATTAACCCTATATCCTTGCGAGGTTCTTTGTTAAAACTAAACGAATTGTCATCGTAGGGGCGAAACATTTTTCGCCCTTACAGGCATTGATTATTAAATCATTAACCTACGACAAAGATACAAAAAATATTTAAAACAACAAAGAAAAAACAAAGAAATTTTCATCTTTTTTTCATCTTTTTTCACGTTATTTTTGAGGCTGATTTTCCAAAAAAAATCACCGATTTTTTCTGAAAACTCTCCTTCTTTTTTCCAAAACTCCCCGATTTTTTCCGTAAAATCAAACTCTTTTTTCCCAAAATCAGCATCGTTTGAGCATATAGTCGGCAATATCCAAACCTTGGTCTCTTTCCTCTTTTGTTGCTATATCTTCCAAATAATGAGATATTCTTATTGTAGAGCCTATTTCGGAGTTTATTTTATCTGCCTTCTCTTTCCATAACTCAAAGCATTTTAGGTCAGGAAATGCCATAATAGGGTGGTTTCTTATTGGATATATTCTTTCTTTGTTGAGGTTCTGAACGCCACCTGTTGCTACCCAATTAAACTCAGGCTCAAACCCACTCATTATTATTGACGTCTTTTCACTCTCGACCAAACATATTGGCTTATGTGGATATTTATTTATTAGATGTTCGCCGAATAGGCATTGGGTTAATTGCCATTTATCTGGTAATTTGCCTTGTTTCTTTAATGCGGAATGCACCCAATTAATATTGGGCGAATTCAATTCGCCCCTACGGTTGCGTTTACCGGTATTGGGATCATATTGTATTATTTTTCCTGTGCGTATTCTTAGGCTTTTATCTATCTGCCAAAATATTACTTCCTTGTTTTCTGTGCCGCCAAGATAATAATCTCCAAATAGTCTTTCTGATGTTTCCTTGTCAAAGACCTTGCCTAGAAATTCCATGAAGTTTGAGGACTTATTAAGCGTTCTTAGAAATGTATTTACCTCAATGCTATTAATGGGCACTAATTCCTTTTTCTTTTCCAAAGGAGGCGTAATATAGTTTTTATCCCCAGTCCTAAGGTGTGGGTTATTCTCAAAGAATTGTTTTGGGCTTAGATGATAGCCACATCCAATAATATGATTACATTTACCTACATTCTCATTTATATAAGAATTTGAAATGGTATCAATATATCTTGTGAAAGCTCTCTTTTCTCCACAAGAAGGGCAAGTAAACCTTGTACTCTGTCCCTTATATTTTTCAAGTATAATATTCATTTGTTTTGTTTGTTTATTTGTTATTCTTAATCGGTTTTAACGTTTGTTGCACCTCAAAATTTCGTAAAGTGCTGATAATGCGTTTTGTTGCGTTGTTGCACACCCCTTAGAACAGAGAAACAGTGCAACAAGAGTTAAATAGGTTAAGAGTTGCACTAAGACAAGTTAGCTTAGTGCAGAACTCTTCCCCTTTAGTTATTTAAAATTATTTGGGTTTACTTTCTTCAAGAGCCATAAGCTTTTTATGTCTTGCAATTTTTCTTGATATAGATGATTTATTTACTCCTAACTCCAAGCCAATTTCCTCGTGTGTAAGCCCTTGTTCCTTTAGCCTTGAAATCTCGTTATACTCCGACTCAATGGTTTCTCTTCTTTCTTGTTTTTGAGTCAGAAGTTCGTAATGAGTTCTTTGTTCAAGATTATTAAACGTTAGGTTTTCGGTAAACTTAAGGTCAAAAGAATGTGTCTTGTATTTATGTGAAAGGTAATTCCCTTTGACAATACAGAAGTGTTTTAGATTAACCGACTGCATATCGCTTTTCAATTCAATCATAAGCCTCATTTTAGCCTCAAAACCTTGTGAACCGAGGGCATTATGCTTGCTTGGCTCTAAATTATCACTCCTCTTATTGGTATGATGAAGAAATACCACCAAGCATCCATGACGTTGCGAGAGTTGCGAGTAGTCGTTTAAGAATGCTCTAACTCTATTTGTTTCGTAGAGCTGCCCATCAAACACATCGGCAAAGGCATCAATGATTACCAAGTCGGCAGGATTGTTCTTAAGCTCATTTTCGAGCCTATAGATAAGGTTATCCGTCTCGAAGATATAAACCAAGTTTTCCAATTCTTGAGGCTTGAGACCATAGTCTGCGTTTTGTTTCTTAAGCAAACAAGAAATAGCCATCTTATCATCCTCTGTTGAGACATAATAAGCCCTATGGTGAATAGGCTCAACCTTCCAACCTAGGAAATCTCTTCCAGACACCACACTTACAGCCAAATCTCTTAGCAAAGACGATTTACCACCATCCGAGCTACCTATCAAAGCTGCAAGACCTACCCTATGAAAAATAGGGTCAATAAGTTTTGGAATCTCCACAATATCATCATTCAGGAGTTCCATCCCATTAGCATTAGGAATATCATTCCCCGTATCCTCTCCAATAATAGGAGTAGACTTTAAAAGTTGTTTTGCCTTTTCAAACTCTTGTTCGAAATTAAATTTTTTGTTTTCTGTTTCGCTATTTATAGTCATAGCTGACTCTTTTGCTTGTCCCATTTTATAATTGTTTTTAAGGGATAAATAAAAAGAGACCGGCGCCAATCTCCGTTTATTCTTGTCGAACTCAACGATGCAAAGATATGGGCAAAAAATAATGTAAAATACAGTAGTATAATCTTTTAGGTATGGAAAAATGTATAAAGAATGATAAGAAAATATATAAGAATTATGGTAATAAAATTTATAGGTAATTATGGAGTAAAATATGTAGGTTTTGATGTATGAAACTATGTATTAAATTTCATAGAATCTTTTATTAAATACTTGATTTATAATATAGTAATATGTATGGAAAAAGGTATGGAAAAAGGTATGAAAAAGGATTTGAAAATCGATATTATACTATAAAGGATATATAGTATTAAACTAGGTAGGTGATAATATAAGTTTGTGGGCAAAAAAAATCCCTCAAATAATTGAAGGATAATAACTATTATTATAAATATACAGGACTATTGGGATAGATTGAGAAATCAAAATCAGGGAAATATGGGCTAAGATGATGTACAAAATCATCATAGAAACACTCATCGGTTGGTTTTTCTCCATTTTTTAGTGTAACCTTGAAAATTCTATTGCACTCACTTACCTTTATTTCAAGCAAAATAATTAATCTAAACAATTTTGCTTTATTTCCCCTTGCGTTACTTATTCTAATTTTATCTTGCCCAGGGGGCAGTCTTTTATTGATATGTATATACTTTAAGGTATCAATAGTGATTCTATTTTCAAATAAACTACCTATATTAATAACTAAGTTATAATATTCTTCGTTTGTAAGAGGGGAAGTAATTATTGTTTCAGATTTAGGCTTATCAAATGGAGAAATATTTGAATCGACAAAATACAATTTAGTAAGAGGATAATTCGTATCCTCTTTGTCTAAATTTTCTTTGTTTTTATCTTTCTTTGTATTTTCTCGGTTCATCAATTTTGTTATAAATCAATTGGTTCCTCAAAATTACAACAAGATTTTAATATAATAAAGAAAGAATTGTCAAATAAATTAGAAGTTTTCAACAATGGTTGTTATTAAGTTAAAAAGTAGTGATTTTTTTCCAATTAACAAAATTACTCAATTGAGTAAAAACAACAACCTAAATTATTCAATGTATATATTTGTTTATTAGTATATTAAAGCTGGCTTTTAATAAATAAAAAGTGAGCAGGAGCTAACGTTAGTATTAATCTTAGATTATTATCATCTTATTATTTGGTTATGCTTCTATTAATCAGGTATTTTCAGAAAATTTACTCATAAAAAAACTTAAAACAGCAATTTGGATAAATAATAATTCTCCTGTACCACAAAATTAGTCAATAATTAGTATAGAAACTAAGCCAATTTTTCTTCCTTTTCCTATTTTTTACTACCTTTGGTGTTTGAAAATATGAAGCGAGTTTATAATTAAATTATTATTATCTTTGTGGCTAAATATAATATAATGGAAAAAGTGGAAAAACAAGGCAAACCATTCATTAAATGGGCTGGAGGTAAGGGACAACTTCTATCGCAGATAGAAAATGCTTTACCTAAAAGACTATTTAAAGAAAAATCAATAACATATATTGAGCCTTTTGTTGGTGGTGGTGCTATGTTGTTTTATATGCTAGAGAAGTTTAACAATATCGATCGTGCAATAATAAATGATGTAAATAATGATTTAGTTATTGCCTATAAAACAGTTCGTGACAATCCTAATGCTTTAATAAATAGGTTGAGGGTTATTGAATCTGAGTATTTATCCTTGAACGAAGAAAAGAGAAAAGAGTATTTTTTGGAAAAACGAGATATTTATAACACAAAACTATTAACTGAAATAGAAAATACATCGTTGTTTATTTTTATAAATAGAACTTGCTTCAATGGATTGTATCGTGTCAATAGCAAAGGTTTATTTAATGTTCCTTTTGGAAAGTATTCTAACCCTAAAATTTGTGATGAAGCAACGATATTAAGAGATAGTAAATTACTACAAAAAGTAGAGATTATCAATGCCGATTTTGAAAAAACACTTGATTATCTCAATGATAATACTTTTGTGTATTTAGACCCACCTTATAGACCATTAAATATTACATCAAGCTTTAATTCTTATGCCAAAGAACCTTTTAACGATACAGAACAGATAAGATTAAAAGGCTTCTGTGATAAAATTACTCAAAAGGGATGTTTTTTAATGCTTAGTAATTCAGATTGTAAGGGAGCAAATCCACTAGATAGTTTCTTCGATGATTTGTATTCTAAATATAAGATAGAAAGAGTTTGGGCTTCTCGTTCTGTAAATGCAAAATCAGAAAAGAGAGGAAAACTAACAGAATTACTAATAAGTAACTTCAAAGATGACAGACTTATAACCCTAGATTACAATTTCAAAAAACAAGAACCAAATTACCAATACGCAAATATATAAAATATGATTAATAGTCAAGCAATGAAAGTACTTCTTAAATTAGTAGTTTATATTGCTCTAATTCAATAATAAACTATATGGCACAACAAAATAATTCATGGAAAAAAATATTTGATGATTATTATGTATTAGAACATGATTTTGAAGGCTCTCCTTTTGAATTATCCGCACAGCAGATAAAAGACTCTTGTCAGGATTTTAAGAAAACAGCCGAAAAGGAAGTTAGACTTTTGTGTAAACAAGATAAAAGAGAGGATAGACCTCAGGTTTTTATTGATAATAACCTTTTTTTGCTTCCAACCAAAAATGGAAATTATTGCATTGTAAAAGGAGAAGGATATATTGACATTGAAGAAATAACTTCTGAGATATTAACTTATGACTCTAAACTTGATTTTCGATTAGTAACTTCAGAAATTGGAAATTCAGAAATGCAACATTTAGATTTTGCATATGCATCTTCATTGATAAGAACATTTATGGAAGATCAATCTCTATTACTCACAATAAGAGGGCGGAAATATACCCCAAGATTTTCATTTAATATTGGAGCCGCATTAATTAATGTGGATGGTGTTCAAACGGAGGTTGATGCTGGTTATGAGGGTAGAAATAAAATTGTACTTATTGAGGCAAAAAATTCTAAAACATCAAATACAATTATTAGACAGCTATTTTACCCATTTAAACAGTGGAAAAGTTATACTGATAAAGAGGTATTTCTTTTGTTTTTTGAGAAACAAGGAGACCATTATAATATTTGGCAATATGGGTTTACAAATGAGAACGATTATAATAGCATTAAACTTTTGAAATCGGCTAGATATAAAATTATTGGTCTAAATACAAAATGATTAAACCCTATTTTAGGTCGGGGGATAGGAATTTCACTCTTTTAGAGGGGGATTGTATGGAACTTTTACCTCAGTTTGAGTTTAAGTTTGATATGATATTTGCTGACCCTCCTTATTTTCTTTCTAACGATGGTATTAGTGTTCAGAGCGGTAAGGTTGTAAGTGTTAATAAAGGGGAATGGGATAGAAGTTATGGTGAGGAGTTTATTAATGAGTTCAATTTAAAATGGCTTTCTGCTTGCAGAGATAAGTTAAAAGAAGATGGTACTATTTGGATAAGTGGCACATATCATAATATATTTTCTGTTGCTCATCAACTAACAAAGTTAGGATATAAAATATTAAACGTAATTACTTGGGCAAAAACAAATCCACCACCTAATATTTCTTGTCGATATTTTACACACTCAACCGAATTTATTATTTGGGCAAGAAAAAACGATAAAGTCCCTCATTACTATAATTATGAATTAATGAAAGAGAGCAATGAAGGCAAACAAATGAAAGATGTTTGGGAATTACCAGCAATTGCTCGATGGGAAAAAACTTGTGGGAAACATCCAACACAAAAACCACTTGCACTACTAACAAGAATAATTTTAGCAAGTACAAAACCTAATGCTTGGATACTTGACCCATTTGCAGGTGGGAGTACAACAGGTATTGCTGCAAATCTTTATAATAGACGATTTTTAGGTATAGATAAAGAAAAGGAGTTTCTTGAAATTAGTAGAAATAGAAAAATTGAGATAGAGGATAGAAAGATAGTAGATCTATTTACGAATAAGATAAGGGGCATTAAGATTAGAACAGAAGAACCCTCAATTATGGTTAATGAGGATGAAATATCTTACCAAAATGAATTGCCTTTTTAGTATTTAATTTATGATTTCTTAACCTCAGCGAAATTGTACCGTTGTTTGGGAGATTGTTTATTTCATTTAGAGTATTCGATAACAGCTCGTTCTTGATTAAGGGCGTAGAAATGGATTGAATACTCTTTTTTTAATGTAGGGTGATTATTTTTGGATTGTTTTTTCTTTGGTTTATTAGCCCAGCTCAAAGTTGTGCCCGTTGTGTTTCTTTTAGCCGAACGCAATTTTGAGTTGGTTAATATATTCTAATAGTAATATATGTGGGATGGCATATCCCCCACAACTTTAGCGTGTGAATATACTATATAAATAGTAGGGGAATTATTCTTCTTCGAGGTTGTGGAGGTGGTCGAAGGTTTGGGTTTGGTAGAAGGTTTGTAATTCGTCTAGGGTTTGGTTTATTTCTTTAAGGTCGTTGGTTGTAACGAGTTTTAATCTAAAGGGTTTGAAGTGGGGTAGGGATTTAAAGTAACCTGAATAGTTTTTCCTCATCTCGTTTATTGCATTTCTTTCTCCTCTTAGCTCAATTAGTCCTTCAAGATGCTCTTTACAGACTAAAACCTTTTCCTCAATTGGTATTATGGAAGGTATTTCTCCCATTAGAAGTTCTTTTGTCTGCTTAAAGATAAAGGGATTTCCTATTGTCGCTCTTCCTATTAGAATTCCATCAACTCCATAACTATTCTTATATTCCAACGCTTTTTGTGGAGAGTCAATATCTCCATTGCCAAAGACAGGAATACTCATTCTTGGGTTATTCTTAACCTCTCCAATAAGTGTCCAATCAGCTTCGCCCTTATACATTTGGGAGCGAGTTCTGCCATGAATAGATATTGCTTGAATGCCTATGTCTTGCAAACGCTCCGCTATCTCAACAATTGGTTTTGATTTTTCTTCATATCCAAGTCGTGTCTTAACGGTAACAGGAAGGTTTGTTGCCTTAACTACAGCCTCTGTTAGCTCAACCATCTTAGGGATATTGTTAAGTATTCCAGAACCAGAACCTTTGCCAGCAACTTTCTTTACAGGACATCCCCAGTTTATATCAATAAAGTCAGGTCTGGCAGCCTGTGCAACCTCTGTTGCCCTAACTAACATTTCTTTATTGTTTCCAAAAATCTGAATACCCAAAGGACGCTCCATCTCATCGAAGTTCATTTTCTGCACACTCATCTGCACATCTCTTGCAAGAGCATCCGATGCAATAAACTCTGTAATAAGAATATCTGCACCATAACGTTTGCAAATCTTACGATAGGGCTGATTGGTTATCGCCTCCATTGGCGAAAGGATTAATGAAAATTCTGGTATAAGGTCTCTAAAGCTCACTATAGTTTGTCTTTGTCCTCAGGGTCGTAAGGTTTGTTTTTATAGGTCTTAATAATCTCTTTTACTATAAAATAGACAAATATCCCTGCTATAATAACTACAGCTGTAATTGCAATAAATGGGTTCATAGTTTTATTGATTTTGGAGAGCAAAGATAAGAAAAGTTTTATATCTTTGTCGAAATTATTTAGATATGATTGAAAAGGAAATAAATATACAATTCAAAGAGTACTTAGGAATTACCTCTTTAGAGGAGGATGATAGGCTCTTAATCTTAGAAGCAAGAAAGGCAATAGAGGGCTCATATTCTCCTTATTCTAAGTTTAAGGTTGGCTCTGCAATAAGAATTGAAACAGGGGAAATTATATTAGGAGCTAATCAAGAAAATATAGCTTATCCTAGTGGTCTATGTGCAGAAAGGGTAGTGCTTTTCTACGCAGGCACTAAGACAGATAATGTTGAGTCAATAGCTATTGCTTGCCAAAACGAAAAAGGAGAGTGGGTGGAGTCTTATCCTTGTGGGGCATGTCTTCAAGTTATGTTAGAAACAGAGAAAAGAGCAAATAAAAAACTCCGAATAATTGTTCAGATTAGTTCGGAGCATTTTAATATTTTTGAAGGAGTAAACTCATTACTCCCTTTTGGATTTTCTTTCTAACCCCTTAGATACTCAATCTCTTTCTTATTTGTAAGCATTTGGAAAGGAAGGAAGCCTGAAACGAAGTAATTCTTATCTTCAACAGCCTTAGATGTAAAGGAGATAACAGGTATATCGGCTTGCTTAAGTATTTTTTGTGCCACAGCACCAATATAGTTATCCACCACGCTAAGCTCTTGGTGAGTCATGATCATTAAAAGGTCACCATTTACTTTGTCGGCATGTTCAAGGATTATCTGATGAATAGGCTTGCTTGACATCTCATAAACCTCTGCACTACATTCCAATCCTTCTTGCTGAACGATCCATTTAGCCTTTTCCATCTTAGCAGCAAGACGACTATTCGAAGATTTAATTTTTCCAGTCAAAACTCCAATAAGATGAATATTCGCATGATAATACTTTGCCCAAGAAATAGCTTTTATAACCTTTTCATGAGTTTGCTTCGAAAGGTCAATTGGGAGAACAATATTTTTAAAACCATCCTCTTTAATAGTATTTGCACTCACTGTAATTACAGGACAAGGAGCCTCTCCAACAACATGAAGTGTGCTAGGTCCAACAAAATTAAATTCTATTGTTGATTTTTCCATCTTACCCATAACAATATATTGAGCTCCAATTAATGAGGCTTGCTCAAGAATTATCTCGATAGGATTTCCTTGCTCAACGGTTATATGAGTAAAAGTCCCTGTCTCTAATTTTACCTTTTTTGCAATATCTTTTAATTGAACCAGAGTTTCTCTAATTAGTTTCCTGCTCTCCTTCTCTGACCTAAATAGGTTTGAGAAAAAGTCACCCTTACGCACAACAGATAAAAGATAGATTTCTCCCTTAAGATACTTTGTTATCTTAATTGCTTCGTCAAGTGCCGCTATAGCCTTTGGTCCAAAGTCGTAAGGAACCAAGATTGCGGGTCTTTTTTTAACTTTAAAATTAGTAGTAGCCATAATCACTGTAATTATATTAAGTTATGCAAATGTATATATTAAATAGTTCTTTTCCAAATAAAATTAGGAATAGATAGCCAAATAAAGGCAATTAATCTCCAATAAGAAGGAATAAAAGCCCTATCTTTTTTATTCTCAATGGCTCTAAAAATCAGTTTGCCTGCTCTTTCCAATGATGTTGTAAGGCGGTATTTCTGACTTTTAATAAAATCCGTATCAATAAAACCTGGCTGTATATTTGTTACAACAAGTTTGAACTTATTTTGTTTTGCCAATTTCCTTAGGCAATTATAATACATTAATTGATAGCGTTTTGTTGAACAATAAGAAGCGCTAATTGCAATATCTCTTGTTGCAGCAACAGAGGATATATTTACAATATGTCCAAAACCTTTTTTCTCGAAATATTTATAGGCAACATTTGTAAGGAGAGTAAACCCAAAAGAATTAACGGCTATAGTGCTTAGCTCAATATCTAAGTCCAACTCTTTATTTACTTGTCCAAAACCTGAGCAGAATATAAATATATCCATTCCTCCCATTTCTTGAATAAGGCTTTCTAGCTCTTCTTTTGATTGAGGTTTAGAAACATCAAGCTCTTTAGTGAAAACATTTTCTGGGTTTAATAATTTAATTTCTTGAAGTAGATTATCTCTTCTTCCTGCTATACCTACAATATCACCTTGTTTAGTATATCTCTCGGCAATATTTCTTCCTATTCCAGAGGTTGCACCTATTATAATTACTCTCTTTGTCATTATCTATTATTATGTACTTGCTCGAAAGGCATGCGGTTGAGAATAGAACGTCCAAGTGTTATCTCATCTGCAAATTCAATATTATCTCCAATTGCAATTCCACGAGCTATCGTTGAAACTTTAACATTTAAACCCTGCAAAAGTTTATTTATATAGAAACCTGTTGTATCACCTTCCATTGTTGTTGGCAGGGCAAGAATGATTTCTTCAATAGGGTTTTTATTTACTCTAATGATTAATTGATTGATTGTTATATCGTTTATTCCTATTCCTTCAATAGGAGAGATAACTCCTCCAAGAACATGATAAACCCCTGTATATTGGTGTGTGTTTTCTATTGCCATAATATCTCTAATATTTTCAACAACACATATCATATTATGGTTTCTCTTTGGATGATTGCAAATAGAACATACCTCAGTATCGGAAAGAGAATAACATATTCTGCAATACTTTATCTCGTTTCTCATCCTTGTAATTGCGTTTGCAAGAGAATCTGTCGTTTGATTAGGTTGTTTAAGCAAATAAAGTGCAAAACGAAGAGCCGAACGTTTCCCTACTCCTGGCAATTTTGATAGTTCATTTACCGCATTTTCAACAAGCGATGAAGGATATTCCATTTTAAAATAGACTTAATATTAAAAAATATAGTTACTTTTGCTTTGCAAATATAAACAAAAACTATGGAAAAGGTTATCTTTTTGGCATTCGTCCTATATACTCTTATGTTATTTGTAATAACATATTTCACAGCTCGTAAAGCAAATAATCAATCTTTCTTCTCCGGTAATAAACGTTCTCCTTGGTTTGTTGTTGCCTATGGTATGATTGGAGCATCACTCTCTGGGGTTACCTTTATGAGTGTTCCGGGTTGGGTAGATGCAAGAGCCTTCTCTTATATGCTTACCGTCTTTGGATACTTTATTGGTTATATGGTTGTGGCTCTTGTCCTAATGCCAACATATTATAAACTTAACCTTACTTCAATTTACAAATACTTAGAGACACGTTTTGGCTTCTTTTCACATAAGACAGGCTCATTCTTCTTTATTCTTTCGAGAACTCTTGGTGCAAGTCTAAGAATGTTTATTGTAATATCTGTTCTTCAAAACTTTGTCTTTGGTGAATGGGGAATTCCTTTTGAGCTTACTGTTTCAATGTTTCTTTTGCTTATTCTTTTATTCACTTTCAAAGGTGGTATTAAGACAATTGTTTGGACAGATACTCTTCAAACTACCTTTATGCTTGCTGCCTTAGTGATGTGTTTTATTATGGTGGGCAAGGCAATGAATCTAAATATTGGAGGACTAGTTTCAACAATATGGGAGAGTGATTATAATCATTTTATTTACACAGACCCAAGCTCAAGACTTTGTTGGTGGAAACAGATTCTTGGAGGAATGTTTATTACTATTTCAATGACGGGTCTTGACCAAGAGATGATGCAGAAGAACCTTAGCTGCAAGAATATAAAATCGGCGAAGAAGAATATGATAAGCTTTGCAGGTATATTAATCTTCGTAAACTTCCTATTCCTATTATTAGGTGCTGCTCTTTATATCTATGCCTCAAAGAATGGAATAGAGGCTAAGGGCGATGCTCTTTTTCCAACAATTGCAATATTTCATCTTAGCCCAATTGCTGGGGTAGTATTTATCATAGGTTTAATCTCTGCTCTTTATCCTTCTGCCGATGGTGCTCTTACTTCTTTGACCACAGCCTTTTCGATAGATTTCCTAAACCTTGAACATAGAAAAGATTTTTCGGAGAAGAAGAAAGAAAAAGTTAGGCATTTAATCCATCTTTCATTTGCCTTATTATTTGTAGGAGTTATCCTTTTCTATAATTACCATCAAAACAAACATCTTATTGATATACTTTTCCAAGTAGCGAGTATAACCTATGGACCTCTACTTGGTCTTTTCGCCTTCGGTCTTCTAACCAAGCTAAAACCTAATGATAAGTTTGTGCCATTAATCTGCATTCTTGCGCCTTCAATATGTTTTATCCTAAACCTATATTCAAACAAATGGTTTGGTTATAGCTTCGACTTCGAACTACTACTTCTAAACGGTCTACTAACCTTCATTGGACTTTTATCAATAAGTAAGAAAAACTAAGATTAACGCAGTTTTGCCGACGTAAATAAGCATTTGACGGTTTTTATTCTTTATTTAATTTTCATATGTTGGCAACATAGTTGTCATATGTTGGCAAGATAGTTATCGTATGTTGCCAACATAGTATTCATATGTTGCCAACATATGAAATTATAACTTCGTTTTATTATAACAAAATCCCTTTCTACAAGAACAAAACAAGATATTCAAAAATCAAAAAGAGCTCAAATTATGTTGATTAATGATGTGGATTAAGAAGAAAAAACTATATTTGTAGTCTATTAATAATCAAGACAAAATTATTCCAAGCAAAAGCGTGGAAAATTCCTTGAATCATAGACAAGTATTGAACAAATACAAAAACAAATGAAATCAAAAACCAAACTTTCAACCGCAATCTTAATAGGCAGCGCAGTAATAGGCGCAACCAACTGCGAGGCACAAGTTGAGAAGGATTCTTTGGAATTATCTAATAATCCAAATAAAGAAAATCAACTTCAAAAGACATTCCCAATTATCAAAAAGGATAGCATCGAACTTGAAAAGAGGTTAAAAGAATTATCTGAAACAGAGTATAAAGGAGAATTAAGAGGTGGAGCTATGTGTTATATGCCTATGTATATAAACGATAGACCTTATACTTGTCCTGTATGTAATACTATTCGAATGGTTTCTGCATTTGACGCTATTGCTATTGATACAATAAGAGTTAAAGTGCAAAAAATTAAAGATATTGGTTATGATGTAATTCTTGATGAAAAAGAATTTTGTGAACATTGCAATGGAAAAAATGCAAAAGAACCAGTATTAATATTTAAGATTAGGTATTCAAAAAATTCAAAATATCATATTGTTAAATCAAACTTTGATCAAGAGTATGAATGTCTACTCCAGTTTTTATTGGGAAATGATACGTATAAAGGTGACGGACATGATAAATATTCAATTCATAATAATCTTGATATTGTCAAAAAAATGTCTGGACTTGGAAAGAAAGTAAAATTGCATAAACATTACTATGACGGATTCACAGGTTTATATTTGAACAAAAAAGAGTATAAAGAATCGCAAGAGAATTTTAAAAAAATGCTCGAAGAGTCTTCAAAAGAAAATAAAGACAAAGAACAACAAAAATAATTATTTATATTCTAACAAGGAATTGAGAAGTATTTAAAACAAGATGAGAGAAAATAAACAATAATAGGTTTATGAAGAATAAAACTAAACTTTCAACCGCTATCTTAATTGGTAGTGCAGTAATAGGAGCAACCAACTGCGAAGCACAAGTTGAGAATAATTCTAAGGACTTGCAAAAGGATTCTAAGAATGAAAACCAACTTGAGCCTAAAATTTTTATTCCCAAAAAGGATAGCATTGAATTAGAACAAAGACTAAAGGAACTTTCTACAACTACTTATAAAGGGAAATTGGAGAGAGGAGCAATGTGTTACGAGAGCGGAGGAATAACGGAAGTGGATTATGTTTGCCCAATTTGTGGAGAAAATTCTAATAAAAAGCATTCTGAAGTATCTAGTATAGGCAAGATAGGCAAGATTTTTAAAGAAATTAAATTATTAGGGTATGATGTAGTTTTGGATGTTGATGATTTTTGTGAAAAATGCAGTGGGAAAATTATAAAAGACCCTTCCTTAAAGTTTATGATTAGGTTTTCGCCTAATTCAAAATATCATATAGTAAGAACAAATATTATATCGGATTATAATTGTCTACTCCAATTTTTTCTTAATAAAGAAAAATATCCTTCTATTAATGGAAGGGAATTGACTATTGGAGATAATACTGATGTAATATATAAGATGACAGGCTTGGGAAAAGTATATCAAGAATACGATAGATATGCTAAAATAATAATTAGAGACAGTATTGAACTTGAGAAAAGACTTAAGTTTTTATCTGAAACTCCTTATACAGGAGAATTTTATTCTCCTATTTCATTCCAACCGTCTAGTTATGAAAGTTCAATTTCTAGTTCTTATGGATATTATGTTTGCCCTACCTGCGGAAAAGAGACAAGAAGACCAAGTTTAGTCTTGTTCGATATTGAGAATATTGAAAAAATTGTAAAGCAAATTAAGGATGCAGGATACGATGTAGTTTTGGAGCAAAAAGAATTTTGCAAATATTGTAGTGGTAGAATATTTTTGAATAATGCTTCATTTGTGTTCAAAATTCGCTTTTCGGAAAATTCAGATTATCATGTTGTTAAATCAGATATTTCAGGTGATTATAGTTGTTTATTTCATTTTTTATTATTCAGGAAAACATTTGTTGTAAACAGCAGAAGATATACTATTCATGATAATATAGATATTATTCAAAAGATGACGGGTTTAGGTTCTGATTTAAATATCCCAATAAAGCCAAAGAAAAAAAAGAAATGGTATGAAGAATAAAACTAAACTTTCAACCGCAATCTTAATAGGCAGCGCAGTAATAGGCGCAACCAACTGCGAGGCACAAGTTGAGAATGATTCTTTGGAGTTATCTAATAATCCAAATAAAGAAAACCAACTTGAACCAAAAACCTTTATTCCCAAAAAGGACAGTATAGAACTAGAACAAAGACTAAAGGAACTTTCTGTTACAGAATATAAAGGGGATTTGAGACGTGGCGCTATGTGTTATAGCTCAGAAATATTACTAAATAAACCTTATACTTGCCCAGCATGCGGTAAGATAATAGAAAAATCAAGTTATGAGATATGGAATTTGATTAGTATTAAAGAAATTGTTGGAAAGATTGACTCTTTGGGTTATGATGTTGTTTTAGATGAAACAGAGTATTGTAAACATTGTAATGGTAGTGAGATAAAAGAACCTATATTAATATTTAAAATACGATTCTCAAAGAATTCAAATTATCATATTGCAAAAACAAATTGGATAAGAAATTATAGTTGTTTATATGAATTCTTAAAAGGGAATGATATTTATGAGATTGATTATGAAAGGGATGTTCCAATACATTTAAGTATAGATGTTATTAAATTAATGTCTGGTTTGGGTAGGGATGTTTCTACTCCTAAACATTATGGTTTTAATTCTTTAAATAAAGAAGAATATATTAAGGAGCTTAAAAAAGAGGGTAAAAGTGAAAAACAGATTAGAAAAATTTTAAGAAGAGACGATGGAGAGTAGTGTTTTTATACCTAAGTCGGTGGTTTTGGAATTGACTTATAGATGTAATCATAAATGTTTGTTTTGTTCTTGTCCTTGGGAAACTACGGAAGAAGGATATGTTATGTATGATAAGGCTGAGGAGCTAGAGTTTGAGGATTGGAAGAAGGCTATTGATATTCTACATGATTTGGGTGTTGAGAATATATCTATTTCTGGTGGGGAGGCTCTTTTGAAGGATTGCCTCTTGGATATATTGGAGTATATTAGAGAGAAGAATGTCTTTAATGTTGGAAGCTCAATTGTGCTTATCTCTAATGGACTACTTATGAACGAGGACTACCTTAAGGCTTTTAAAAAATATAATGTTCATCTAAGTATGAGCCTTCCAGGGCTCGACACCTTCGAACAGCATACAGGAGTTGATAATGCGGCAGGAGTATTATATTGGTTTCAAGAGGCAAAGAAGATGGGAATTGAAACAACGGTTAATGTTACTGTAACAAAACTAAACTACCACGAACTATATGAAACAATTGCCAATGGACTTATTGCAGGAGCCGATACATTGCTATTAAATAGATTTCTTATCGGTGGAAGGGGAATAACTAATTCGGACAAACTTTCACTTAATAGAGAAGAGCTAAATGGGATGTTGGAAACAGCAGAAAAGATTCTTGAGCTTTCAAAGAGAATAGGGTCTGTTGGAACAGAGTATCCACTATGTATTATCAAGGATAGGGAGAAGTATAAACAACTTAGGATAGGTTCTTTATGTTCCGCAGCAAAAGACTTCTTCGTTATTGACCCAAGTGGAAGGGTGAGGGCTTGTAATCATTCTCCTATTATGGTTGGACATATATTTGATAAGGAGATTATCTCTAATAAAGATTATTGGCAAACCTTTACCTCTCGTGCCTATATACCTAATTCTTGTATTATGTGTGAGGATGTGAATTATTGTGATTGTGGTTGTAGGGAGACAGCATCTATTGTATGCAAAGATTTAAGGGCAAAAGACCCTTGCTTGAATTAAACGATAAAAGGCTATCTTGATAATTATGAAAAAAATCAAAATAGCCTTTTGGAGGTAATTTATATATATGACTAAAAGTATATATCTCTTTGTCCTTTATGGATATTTTCTAAGTTTTCGTCGATTTTTGTTTTTAGCTGAGGTTTGTTTACCTCTGAAACAAGTTTCTTTATTAGGTTAAGACCTTTTTGCTTTGTTTCTTCGCTGCCGAAATCTTCAAGGTATTCTTTAAAGGTGAATAATGCGTTAGGCATACAATACTCCTTTATCAAGCCTGGCTTTGCTAAATCCATAAAGTCGTGTCCTACTCTTCCGTTACGATAACATCCTGTGCAGAAAGAAGGAATATAACCATGGTCTGCAAGAGAACCAATAACCTCTTCAAGTGTTCTGTGGTCACCTGTTGAGAACTGAGAGCCAGTGCCTTCTTCTTCATGTGCATAAGAGCCAGGGTTTGTCTTGCTTCCTGCCGAAAGTTGACTAACTCCATATTCAATTAACTCATTTCTCATCTCATCGCTCTCACGGGTTGAAAGAATAATTCCTGTATAAGGAAGAGCTAAACGAATTATTGCAACAAGTTTTTTGAAATCATCATCACCAACCTTTGCAGGTATGTTTTCTGAGTGAGGAGCACCAACAGCATATTCTATTCTAGGAACAGAAACTGTGTGAGGTCCTACGCCGAAGGCTCTTTCAAGGTGAGTGGCATGTTCCATCATTGCAAGGATTTCGAAACGATAGTCGATAAGTCCAAGTAGAGCTCCAATACCTACGTCATCAATTCCTGCCTCCATGGCTCTATCCATAACAGTAAGACGATTCATATAGTCTGACTTTGGAGTGCCTGCCGGATGGAATTCTGTATATTTAATTGGGTCGTATGTTTCTTGAAAACAAACATAGGTTCCTATCTTTTCTGCCTTAATCTTCTTGAAGTCCTCAACACTCATTGGTGCAAGCTCTACGTTTATTCTACGAATAGAGTCTTTTCCATCACGCGTCGAGACTGCATAGGTTGTGCGAATTGCCTCAACCATGTAGTCTATATCGTTTCTCTTGCTTTCTCCGCAAATCAATAATACTCTCTTATGACCTTCTTTTAATAACGAAGAAGTCTCCTGAGCAATCTCATCCATAGATAATACCTTACGCTTTATAAGTTTATTATCCATTCTGAAAGAACAGTATGTACAGTTATTTACACATGCATTACCAGTATAAATAGGAGCAAATAATACTAAACGTTTTCCGTAAATCTCTTCCTTAACTGTCTTTGCAGCCTCCATTATTTGGTGGATTTGCTTTGGGTCTTCAACCCTTAAAAGAAGTGCTACTTCTTCAAGAGAGAGCCCCTTCATCTCTAAAGACTTGTTGATAACTGTCTCTAATTCACTTTGAGAAGGCTCTTTGCCTTCAATCATGGAGTATAGTTTGTCTCTATCAATAAAATTTTGATGTCTTTCTTCTATATTCATTATTCCTTGTATTTTGATAATATTGTTTTAACCTCAACATCTTTAATGCGACCAAGTTTTCCTGTTAATGCATTGATATTGTCGGTTGATGTTTCGATAATAATTGAAATGATGCTAAGCTCCTTTTGATGCAGGGGTAAACCATTGCGTGCCAAGATATAATCAGAATACTCAGAAAGTAATTGATTTACCAACACTGCGGCTGTTTTCTCGTAAATAACAATGGATATTGTTCCAATTCTCTTTTCCATCAGTTTTTCTTTTGGATTAGATTTATAAATAAATATTAGGTTGAGTCTACTCGCTTTGTAGAAGAGATTAAATAAAAGTCTTCTACTCAGGTTTCAAATCAAGTGCAAATGTACAATAATATTCTATTGAACAAAGAAAAAAAGAATAATTATTAAAACAAAAAAGAGTTATTTATCCCTAATTCGAATAATAGTTACTATTGTGTCTTTCTTTCTTAGGGTTATTGAATAAGCAGAGTCTAGGGATTTCCTTTTTTGTTCAAATGTTTTTCCATAAGAAATTAAATCATAATCGTAAGCAATAACCTTGTTTTGCATACTTTTCTCTGGAATAATATATTGCTTTGGACTACTAAATAATTCTAAGTTGGTTAGAGTATTGCATAATCCAAATATTGTAGTAGTCATTAATGGATTGATTGTGTCGAATTCCTCTTCATTATAAATGATTTTACCCCAATCCATAACAGACAATAAATAAACCTCTCTTTTTTCTTTAATGGTATCAACCTTAATGTTCTTTAGTTTACATAGGTCTAAAATCAATTCTTTTTGATTGATTAGTTGAGTTGTGTCTCTCTGCTTTGCGTAAAAGTCGTATTTCCTGAAGCTGATTACTTCATCTTGTGTAATATAATAAACACTATCATTGTCCATTAAACTTTCAATTATACTCGAAAGTTTATAATTTTTTAGTTCAATAAAATCTCCATGGAATGTACCAGAGGAGTATAAATCAAATTTAAACTTATATGAAAGATTAGTTAGAGTTGCTTTGTAGCTTGTGTTCTCAAATTTTATAGGTTTTTCAGCAGGAGAGAATAATCCTAAAACTAATAATGCAAAACCATTATTTAGAGCATGAACAAGAATGGATGTTAATAGATTAAACCTAAGAGTTATAAAAGATAAGAATAATCCAATGCCTAAGTATTGGGGGAATGCTAAAAGGAAAGATTTAGGTTGAAGGTTCCCATAGTGAAGAGATGCAAAGGTGAGTGAAGTAAGAATAAGAAAGGAAAATAATTGAAATTTAGGTTTGTTTTTCAATAATAAAATAATAGAAAGGAAAGCTAGTCCATAAGCAATACCTATGTAGATATTTGTAAAAGCGACAAAACTGGTTGAAGAGCAAAAGCTAATCCATTTCCAATATTGTTTTTTACAAGCCCACGACCTAAATGCAATTTCTTCTGTTATTGGTGCAAATATAACAACGAAGAAAACTACAACATACCATGGCATATTAATAATAAACTTATAAATAGGGTCATTAAAAAAATCCTCGTTAGTATCAAATAATGAGTTTAATGTTATTCCAATAATAATTAAGGCAATAGATATTACCAATAAGTACCTATAGTTCTTCATTAAATTAATCTTCATGGTATATTTTAATCTATTAGTATATAATAATCTAGAAGATTATTAGCTTTTCTGTTTATGTTTCAAATCAAGGACGAAAATACAATAATATTCTATTGAACAAAGAAAAAATATAAATTAATCTTCAAATATTCTTATAGTTTTAACCTCCGCTTGTTTTGGAGTTAATATAAATCCATATTCTTTTTCTAAGTTTTTTAGAAATTGAGGGAGTTTAGTCTTCGTAGGTTGGTTATCAATATAAAATTGTGTATTATCTTTAATCATTATTTCCTTATACTCTTCAGGCACTCTAATTATTATCTTATGAGCATTAGCATAACTAGAAACAACGTATTTTAATACGCTCGGATAGTATATCTTTTTAGGATTACTTGAATCGGCTTCATTAAGCTTAATCTTATTAATATCTTTAACCGTTAAGAAATATACTTCCTTAATCTCAGTAATTGTATCAATTCTTAGTTTGCACTTCTTGATTAACTCTTTGCTTATTGCTTTTAGGTCAATTTTATTAATTTTATCATTATTTTCTACTTTGAGATTATAGAATGAGTAAGTCGAAGGATAGGTCTTTATTTCAAAATCTGAATCGAAATTTAGAGAAGCAACTATTTTAGGGAGTAATGTTCTGTTTATGCTCGCAGAATATCCTCCGTAGTAATCAGCCCCTTTATGAGAAAATAATCCAGAAACAGGTGTAAGTGTTCCTTTATAATTTCCTTCATTTAATGTTATAGTAGTTCCGTAAGGAATAATAAATCCTCCTAGTAGTAGAAGAGTGAAATTATAAATTCCATGTGTAAGAATAGCATAACGAAATTTAAATCTTACGGCAATAAAAGATATGAATAAGGCTACAGCTATATAACTGGGTAAGGCAACTAAATAGTTTAGTAAATCTAAATTAGACCAATGAGAAAGGACAAAGCCAATTGTTGTTATAAAAATATAAGCTAAAGTTTGATGTTTCGGTTTATCTTCTAATAATAATATTATTAATAATAATATAAAGAAATAGAAGACTGAAACATAAATATTTATTGATGCAACAATTACGGTAGATAGTATTAGACATAGATATTTTGTCCATTTTTTATTTATAGCCCATGAACGAAATGAAAATTCTTCTATCAATGGGGCAATAATGATAGTTAAGATCAACATTATCCATCCATTTGAGCTTGCAATTTCACCAAGAATAGCATTATCTTCAACACTAGTTTCAATATCAAAAATAATGTTTAGTGATGTTCCAAGTGAAAATAATATTATGGATAAAATCCAAAGCCAATTATAGTTTTTCTTAATGTAGTCCTTCATGATTTAGATAAATGTATTGGTATTTATTTTATTATTAGTTTTTCTGTTTTTATCGCACCCTTATTTTCAATCCTAACGAAGTAAACTCCTTCTTCAAATGATTCTAAATCAATTGTCTTATTTAATGAGCCATTAGTTGTTTCATTAAATGTCTTTACTATTACTCCATGAATATTATAAATAGAGATGTTTACTTCTCCAAAGATATTATCTATATTGATTGTTGTCTGGCTTTTTGCAGGATTTGGAATAATTGAAAGACTAATTTTACTAATTATTGTATTTTCAATAGATACATTATCTAATGTGGTAAATTGAATAGTGTTTGACCAGCTTGAGGCAATATTATCTCCGTAGTCTGCTTTGATTCTAAACTTGTAATTAGTTTTTGGGTTAAGATTATTAATTAATATTGTTGTGTCACTTATAATAGTGTCATGAATTGTATTATCCCAATCAAGACTATCAAGTGTTAATTGTAATCTCCAATGATTTGCGTTATATTTTTGCCAACTGAAGTTTGCGCTATTATAGGTAATAGTATCAATGGTAGGAGTTATTGTTTTAAGAGAGTCAGCATAAAGAACCCCAGAAATATCATCAATATTTAATCTGTATGTCCAACTATCATATCTTATTCCAATATATACCTCTTTGTTGATATAGTTATTTAATGATATTTTGATGTTCATCCAACCATTACAATCATAACTATCTATGCTATCTAAGTATACAAGTCCATTAGTATCTCTACAATTTGAAAAATCGCAAGAATCAGATATATAAACATATAATTTTCCATGTTGTCCATTATTATATGTGCTTGCATTATACCAAAAGCTTAGAGTGTCGTAAATGTTTTCAATTTTTACTAGAGGAGAAATAAGCCAAGCATCATTCCAGTAAGAACAAAAAGCAGAGTTATTGCCAGTATTACTTAGGTTGTTATATTTAATCCAAGGAATATCTAAAGAACTATCTGCTAAATTTTTCCATCCATTTGATGGGAAAATTGAATCTTCAAAACTTTCAAATAATGGTAAAGAAATATTAGGGTTAATATTGGTGTAAAAGTATAATAAATCTCCGCAGATAAAATCTGTATTTGTTTTGATGAAGGCCTTATATTCATATTTTGTATTTGAATATAAGTTTGATAGATTAGATTTTAATGTATCTGAAACAATATATATAGTATCAAAATTATTACTATTTGCATTTCTCCATATAAATCCTTTAGCTGTGATTTCATTATCATAATTAAAGAAGTTACCATTTAGGGTAGCAGAAGATAGGGTTACATCAGTTTGTGTTTTTGTGGTAACGTTAGAAGATTTAGTACTGTCAGCATACAAAACTCCAGAAATGTCATCAAGGTAAAATTGATATGTCCAGCTATGATACAATATTCCAATATGTACTTTCTGATCAATATATTTTGCTAATGGTATTTTTATATTTACCCATCCACTAGTATTTGAATTAATCACTTTATAAAGAGCTAAATTAGAATAGTCCCTGCAATTATTAAAATCACACGAGTCAGAAACATATACCCATAATTTACCAGATTGCCCGTTATTATAAGAATTTGAATTATACCAAAAGCTCAAAGTATCAAAGTTTTTTTCAACTTTTACCAAAGGAGAAACAAGCAAAGAACCATTCCAATATGATCTAAATGCTGAGTAATTTCCTGTCCTTTTTGAATCAGAAGATCTCGCCCATGCCGTATTCCAACTACTATCTGCTAAATTTTTCCATCCATTTGATGGGAAAATAGAATCTTCGAAACTTTCAAATAATGGAATTGATTTATTTGGATTTATATTAGTATAGAAGTAAAGTAATTTACCATAAGTTGTATCTGTATTGGTTAAAATAAAAGCCTTATATTCATATTTTGTATCCTCGATAAGGTTTGAAATATTGTACTTTAATGTATCTGAGCTAATTAATACAGTATCCCAATTACTATTATTTGCATTTCTCCAAATAAAGCCTTTAGCTGTGATTTCATTATCATAATTAAAGAAGTTACCATTTAGCGTAGCAGAAACTTGAGTGACATTTGACTGTTTGATAGTTGAAACAGATGGTTTATTAGCTGTTGAAATTGAAATATCATCAATATTCATTGTTGTACTCCAACTATCATATTGGATTGTTAGATAAATAGATTGCCCAATATAATTCTTTAAAGAAATAGCTTTTCTTACCCAGCCACTTGATGAAGATGAGATTAATTCTCTTTTAATAAAATTAGCTGTATCTGGAATATCATTAAAGGTTTGTCCTGATGTCGAAGCGTATATTGTTAGAATTCCAGTACCATAATTTACACTATAGTTTGTCCAAAATGTTAGAGAGTCTTGATCTGAAGTTATATTAACCATTGGACTAACTATGTGTGATTTATTCCAATTTGGAAGATAAATTGAATAGTTGCCACTATGTTTAAGCGAACTTGATTTGCTCCATAAAAGATTTCCTGCTGGGGAGTGTATATTCCATCCAGTTGGAGGGAAGGTAGTCCCTTCAAAACCTTCATTTATTGTTGTTTGAGAAAATAATTGCAGATTGGCAATAATTAATAATAGTAATAGAACTCGTTTCATAATAATAGTATATTAATATTTATTTTTGCAAATATATAAATTTTAATGTATTCAAAAAAAATTATCTATGAAATCTTTGAGAAATCGGTTTGGGGTTTGTTTTTTTGGAAATATTGTTTTAGTAAGTAGTTTTCTGGTTTTGATAACTCTTTGTCTTGTGTTGAAACTAGAATGGCAAGATTGCGTGCCATCTTTAATATTGCCTCGTCTTTTACTATATCTGCTATCTTTAAATCTAATAAACCAGATTGTTTTGTCCCTGCCATATCACCAGGTCCTCTTAATTGTAAATCAGCCTCTGCAATTTCAAAGCCATCATTTGTCTTACACATTGTTTCAATTCTTGTCTTTGCCTCATTCGATAACTTATAACTAGACATTAAGATACAATATGATTGGTCAGCACCTCTTCCAACTCTACCTCTTAACTGATGGAGTTGAGAAAGTCCAAATCTTTCTGCATTTTCAATAACCATAACAGATGCATTTGGAACATCAACTCCAACTTCTATTACTGTTGTTGAAACCATAATATTTGTTATTCCTCTTTTGAATCTATCCATCTCATAATCCTTATCCTCAGGTTTAAGTTGTCCATGAACAATGCTTATTTGATATTCGGGTAAAGGAAATTCCCTAACAATACTTTCGTAACCATCCATTAAATCTTTAAGGTCAAGCTTTTCTGATTCGTTGATTAATGGATATACTACATAAATCTGTCTTCCCTGAGAGATTTGTTTTCTCATAAAGGCAAAAAGACGAAGACGAAAATTATCGTAAAAGTGAACAGTCTGAACGGGTTTTCTTCCTGGAGGTAATTCGTCAATAACAGAACAATCCAAATCTCCATAAACAGTCATTGCGAGTGTTCTTGGAATAGGGGTAGCTGTCATTACTAAGATATGAGGAGGGGTATGATTCTTCGTCCACATTTTAGCCCTCTGCTCAACACCAAAACGATGTTGCTCATCTATAACACATAGTCCAAGATTAAAGAATTTTACCTTGTCTTCTAATAGGGAATGTGTGCCTATAATAATATTTATTGTACCGTTTTCTAGCTCAGGCAGTATGAGCTTTCTTTCTTTTTGTTTTGTAGAGCCAGTGAGTAATGCAACATTTATTGGCATATCTGCCAAGAACTTTTTCAATGAAAAAAAATGTTGTTGGGCAAGGATTTCAGTGGGTGCAATCATTGTTGCTTGAAAACCATTGTCAATAGCAATTAGCATACAAAGTAAACCTACCAAGGTTTTCCCAGAACCAACATCTCCTTGTAGAAGTCGATTCATCTGATGACCAGTTCTCATATCTTGACGAATCTCCTTCACAACTCTTTGCTGAGCATTTGTAAGCGAAAAAGGTAGATATTTATGATAGAAATTATTGAAGTTTTCTCCAACAATATTGAATACAAAGCCTTGGGATTTCTCTATTCTAAAGTTTTTCATTAGTTGATGCTCTAACTGCATAAAGAAAAGCTCTTCAAATTTAAGCCTTGCTTTAGCTTGGTTGAGAGCCTCTGGAGTTGTGGGGTAGTGGATTTGCTTCAAAGAATGTTCTCTTGAAAGTAGATGATACTCTTCAATAATATATCTTGGGAGAGTTTCTTGAATAATACCACTAAGTTGAGCAACCAATGTTTTAGTAAGTCTTGAGATAGCCTTTGAGTTTAGATAAGAGTTTTTCATCTTCTCCGATGTAAAATAAAGCGGAGAGAATTTCTCGGGTTCTTGTGCTTGGTGAGAGATAAGGGTTTCAAAGTCGGGATGAGCAAAATTATAATCTCCATTAAAAAGACTTGGTTTTCCGAAAATCACATAGTTTTGTCCAATATTGATGCTCTCACTTATCCACTTGAGCCCCTTAAAGAATACTAAATCAATAATACCTGTCTCATCGGAGAACTTTACAACTAATCTTGATTTTGCACCAATACCTATTTGTTCTTTCCCAACTACCTTTCCTTTTACTTGAATATAAACATCTTCGCTAGCAATTTCTTTAATCTTTACATACTTACTCTTATCAATATAGCGATAAGGATAGTATTCTAATAAATCAGCATAGGTAATTATGCCAAGCTCTTTCTTTAAAACTTCGGCTTTCTTTGTACCTACACCTTTTAGAAATTCTATCTTAGTATCTAAAAGATTGCTCATATTTAGTATTTATTGGTTAGGCAAATATACAAAATTATTTAGTTTGTGTTTAATCATCTTATAATTTGGGAAATGGTGATGAAGAATATTGTAGAATCTTTCATTATGATTTTTCTCAATAAGATGGCATAGCTCATGAACAATAATATATTCTAAACATTCAATTGGTTTATGAGCAAGTTCAAAACTAAGCCAAATTTTCTTTGTTCTAATATTGCATGTTCCCCAGCGTGTTTTCATCTTTCTTATACCAATATCAGATGACTTTACTCCTAATATACTTTCCCATTTATCAAAAAATATTTTAGAAGCATCTATCAACTCCTTTCTAAGGAAATCATCTATAGCCTTTTCAATTAATATAGTATTAGAAATGTCATTACAAAAAACAATAATATTGTTTTCATCAACCGATACCTTTGGGCGAGACTTATTCTCCAAGAGTTTTAATTCGAGATTTTTGCCAAAAAACAAATGCTTCTCGTTATGAGTGAATTTTTTCTCAATATCAATTCTCTCGGTGTTGAATCTAATGCGATGTTTCTTTATCCAATCTAATTTGGAATTAATAAATCCAGTAGCAAATTCTTTACTTGTATTTAGAGGTAAAGATAATCTTACATCACCATATGGTGGTAGGATTTTTAAATGAATATTCTTTATTTTTCGGAATTGGATATTAATAATAATCTCATCTATTTCAATTGAAGTAGATGAGATTAAAGGCTTTATAATTTTGTTTTTTGTCCTAAAAAGCATTTATTACAAGGCTTTAAGCCCAAGGATTTGACGTGCCTCAGAAGGGCTTGCAATTTCTCTTCCAAGTTCTTTTGCCAAACGAACAACCTTTTCTACAAGTTCTCCATTAGATTTAGCTAGTACTCCTTTTGAAATTGCAACATTATCTTCGAACCCTACTCTAACATGTCCTCCGTCTATTATGGCAAGAGTAGCAAGAGGAAATTCAAATCGTCCAACTCCAGCAACGGTGTAGGTAGCGTCTGTTGGTATTGAACCTCTTAGGAAAGCAAAATCTCTAATGTCTCCACCAATACCTCCATTAACTCCCATTACGAAGTCAAAGTGCATAGGAGATTTAATATATCCTTTCTTATTTAGTCTTATTGCCATCTCTATCATTGATTTATCGAAGACCTCAAGCTCTGGTTTAATACCTCTTTCAATCATTTTTTCTCCGAAATATTTGATAGTATTTTCTGTATTCATAAATACATCATCGCCACCAAAATTCAAAGTACCACAATCAAGAGTAGCCATTTCAGGACAAAGCTCGGTTGGTTGAAGACGTTCGTCATTAGTCATGCCAACTGCACCTCCAGTAGAAGGTTGTATAATAACATCAGGGCATTCCTTCTTAATTGCCTCCATAATTACTCTAAAACGTTCTTTGTCTTGAGTTGGAGTCCCGTCATCCATTCTTACATGAAGGTGAATAATAGAAGCACCTGCATCATAAGCCGATTTTGCTTGAAGAACACATTCTTCAATTGTATATGGAACAGCAGGGTTATGCTCTTTTAAAACTTCAGCTCCACATATAGCTGCTGTAATAATTAATTTTTCCATCTCTTATTAGAATTAAATTATTTTCTTTGACTTTGTTTTGGGACAACACATGTTCCAGAAGCACGACAAACCACGATAGGTTCTGTTAATATGTCGGCTGCCGAATCAGAAATATCTGGTCTAGGAACAATAACTTTTCTTGCCTCGAATATCATTGTGCGAGAAGAGTTACCGACTTTAGTAATTTCTCCAACAGCTTCAATATAATCTCCAGCATATACAGGAGCAAGGAATTCTACTTTGTCATAAGCGCAGAAAAGTCCTTCATCTCCATCATTTATTATTAATAGCTCAGTAGCTACATCTCCAAAAAGATTTAACATCCTTGCACCATCAACAAGGTTTCCACCATAGTGTGCATCGTGAGAGCTCATTCTTACTCTAATCATTGATTTGGTCATAAAAATTAGTATTTAATTAGATAATCTACAAAAATATATGGAGTTGCTACATTATGAGGTTCGATAACACCGATTTCTTCTGAGCAATCTGCAATTACAATATCAGCAGCCATAGCAATCATTGGGTTGAAATTCTTCGATGTACCTCTATATAAAAGGTTTCCATATTTGTCAGCAACAGATGCTCCAATAAGAGCTACATCAGCCTTCAATGGTTTTTCTAAGAGAAAATCCTTTCCATCAATATTTATTATTTGTTTTCCTTCTTGAACAATTGTTCCAAGTCCTGTTTGAGTTAGCACTCCCCCAAGACCAGCCCCAGCACTGCGTATCCTTTCGATTAATGTCCCTTGAGGAACTAATTCAACTTCCATTTCTCCAGAAAGCATAAGTTCTCCAGAAATTGGGTTAGTACCAATATGTGATGTAATTACTTTTTTGACTAAATGATTGGCAACCAATATGCCGGAACCTTTGTCGGGCATAGCAGTATCGTTGCATATCATCGTGAGGTTCTTCTTTCCAGCTTTAGCAAGAGCTTCAATAAAACGATTAGGTGCACCAACTCCCATAAAGCCACCTACCATTATTGTCATCCCATCTTGGATTAAATCAATTGCTTGGACAAGGTCAATACGTTTCATAGATTAAATTTCAATTTGTTATATTATACCGATTAAGCTCGCAAAAATAGTGAATTATATAATTAGAAACAAATAAAGGGAAATTATTATTTTAACTATTTCCATTATTATTATTTTGAGTATCTTTGCTCCTTAAATCGAAATTTAATAAATAAAATTATATAAACGTATGAGTACAAAGGTTACAAAAGAATTGGTAAATCCAAGAAGTATTGTTGTGGTTGGTGGTTCTAACGAAACGGCTAAACCAGGGGGAGCTATTCTAAAAAATATTATTGAAGGAGGATTTAAAGGACAGTTACATGTTGTGAATCCAAAAGAGGATATGATTCAAGGCGTAAAGTGCACAAAAGATGTAAAAGACCTTCCACAAGTAGATATGGCAGTGCTTGCTATTGCTGCAAAATTTTCAGAAGAAACAGTTAGAATATTAACTCAAGAAAAAGGTACTAAGGCTTTTATTATTATTTCTGCTGGTTTTGGTGAAGAAAGTTATGAAGGAAAAGAATTAGAAAATAGAATAGTAAAACTTATTGAGGATGCAGGTGCATGTTTGATTGGACCAAATTGCACAGGTGTATTTACTCCTCACCATCATGCAATATTCACAAAACCTTTTCCTCCAGCATCTGCAAAGGGTGTAGACTTTATTACAGGTTCAGGAGCAACAGGTTGTTTTATTATGGATATTGGAATGCAGTTAGGACTTAATTTCAATCATTGTTGGGCAGTAGGAAATTCTGCACAATTAGGAATTGAAGATTTATTAGAATATCATGATGATGTATTCAATCCAGAAACTTCGGCAAAGGTTATTATAATGTATATTGAGAACATAAAAGACCCTGCAAAGATTCTTAAACATGCATCATCGTTAATCAAAAAAGGGTGTAAGATTGCAGCAATCAAATCAGGCAGTTCTGAGGCAGGTTCAAGAGCAGCCTCTTCACATACAGGAGCCCTAGCTTCTCCAGATGTTGCAGTTGATGCATTATTCAGAAAAGCTGGCATCGTTCGTTGCTATGGTAGAGAAGAACTCGCAACAGTAGCTTCAATATTCACATATCCTGAACTCCAAGGTAAAAATATAGCAATTATCACTCATGCAGGAGGACCAGCAGTAATGCTAACTGATGCTCTAAGTAAGGGTGGTTTGGAAATTCCTCATATTGAAGGACCAAAGGCCGATGCGCTTTTATCTAAATTATATGGTGGTTCTTCTGTTGCTAATCCAATAGACTTTTTAGCAACAGGTACTCCTGAACATTTATCAGAAATTATTGATGCTTGTAATAATGACTTTGATAATATCGATGCAATGTGTGTTATATTTGGAACTCCAGGTCTTGCGCCAATATATGATGCATATAATGTTCTTGATCAAAAGATGAAGACATCGAAGAAACCAATTTTCCCAATACTTCCTTCAACAATGGTTGCAGCAGATGAAGTTAAAGATTTTGCTTCAAAAGGAAATGTATTCTTCCCAGACGAAACAGTATTTGGAAATGCACTTGGCAGAATAATCTCTACACCAAAACCATCTGTAGAAGTAAAAGATATTGTTTCAATTGATGTTCCTAAGATTCGCCAAATTATTGATAGCTGCGAAAGTGGTTATATGGATAATAAGACATTGAATGATTTATTAGATGCAGCGGGTATTGTACATGCAGCAGAATTATCTTCCGATAAGGTAGAAGACTGCGTTGATTTTGCAAAGAAATATGGATACCCAGTTGTAATGAAGGTTGTAGGACCTTTACATAAGAGTGATGTTGGAGGGGTAGTTTTAAATGTAAAAGATGAAGAAACAATAAGAAGAGAATTTGACCGCTTAATGAAGATAAAAGATACTTATGCTGTTCAAATGAACCAAATGCTTAAAGGAACTGAGGTGTTTATTGGGTCTATGAAAGAACCATTATTTGGTCACCAAGTTCTTTGTGGTTTAGGTGGAATATTTATCGAAGTATTTAAAGATGTACAATCTAACCTTGCTCCGATAGGAGTAGCAGAGGCAAAGAATATGATTAAATCTCTAAAGAGTTATAAGATAATTGAAGGTGTAAGAGGTCAAGAGCCAGTTAACGAAGATCTATATGCAGAACAAATTGCAAGAGTATCTGCTCTTGTTCAAGCAGCTCCTGAGATAGCAGAAATGGATTTAAACCCACTATTAGGTTCTGCAAAGGCAGTAATAGCTGTTGATGCACGTATTCGTTTAGAGAAATAAAAATTGGAATAAAGTAAAACTTATTTATATGAAATTAAAAGATTTGTATTTTATCCTAATATGCTTGGGAATATTATCTTTATTCTTCGTTATTGAACCATTAAATACTTGGTTTTTGGAGTGGAGTAAGGCAAAAGATGTTCGTTATTTTGTTTTAGCCTTTATGAAGTTTGCTGTTCTTGCAACACTTGGAGAAAGTATAGGACTAAGAATATCAAAAGGAGTATATAACGAAAAAGGCTTTGGTATAATGCCAAGAGCAATTGTATGGGGTATACTTGGTATAGCAATATCAATAGCAATGGGAATATTTGCAGGTGGAACCTTCGGATTTTTAAAATACTTCGGATTAGAAATTGACCCTAAGTTATTATCAGAACAAGTAATTGGCGTTAGATTCCTTTATGCTTTCTGTGTTTCAGTATTTATGAATTTAATATTTGCTCCTGTATTTATGACAATTCATAAGGTTACAGATACACATATTCTTGAGAATAAAGGAACGGTTGCTGGATTGTTTAGACCAATTCCTTTTGGAAGAATAATATGTAATCTTAACTGGAATGTTCAATGGAATTTTGTTTTCAAGAAGACTCTCCCTTATTTTTGGATTCCAGCACATACAATTACATTTATGTTGCCAAAAGAGTTTCAAGTACTTTTTGCAGCTTTATTGGGTGTTGCCTTAGGAGTAATCCTATCCATCGCAAATATGAAAAAGAAATAATAAAATATGAAGTTAAATATTAATATAAACATAAAGACGCAACAAATGCGTCTTTTATGCTTTGGTCTAATTGCATTATCATTAGGTCAAAACTTGACAGCCCAAACTGAGCAAAAATCTACAAAAGATTTTGGATTTGAAGCCTATGGTTGGGTTAGTGGGCAATATTTTTATGACACTCGTCAAACAGGATATTCTCGTGAAGGACTATTAAGTTATTATGGTTTACCGAAAAGTTTAGATGAGAATGGGAAAGATATAAATGCAAGACCAACCTCAAACTTCAATTTATCAACATCGAGAATAGGGATGAAAATTTATTCTCCAGATGTTTTTGGAGCAAAGATAGTAGGGCAAATAGAGGGTGACTTTACAGGACAATCAGATGCAAATATTCATCTTTTTCGTCTTCGTCAAGCTAATATTACATTGGATTGGGGAAATACAAAATTATTAATAGGACACGCTTGGAGCGCATTATTTCTTCCAGAAATGGTTCCATCTATGCAAGACCTACATACAGGAGGTCCTTTCCATCCATTCTCAAGAACCAATCAAGTTCGTTTGGATCAAAAATTATGTTCCGACTTAAAGCTTGTTGCAACAGCAGGCTTTCAAAGAGATTATTCTTCTTATGGAGTAAATAGTGCACGCAGTCCATTTAATCAAATAAACTCTAATATTCCTGAGTTTAATCTTCAATTACATTATAAAAAAGATAATCTATTTGCAGGATTAGGAGGGGAATATAAAGCAGTTAGACCTAGAACAGATTATACATTAGGAACAAAAAAATATGCACAAGACAATTTAGTTCATTCTTTTGCAGCCACAGCCTTTGCAAATTATAAAAATGATTTTCTTGACATTAAGCTTCAAGGACTTTGGGGGCAAAATATGAATGACTATATGATGTTGGGTGGTTTTGTTGAAAGTATATTTGATTCAATAAATAATGAATTTACTTATACACCTACTCAGATTGCCTCATGTTGGATTGATATTGCTTATCCTAAAGGAGTTTTTCGCCCAGCTTTATTTCTAGGTTACCAAAAAAACCTTGGATATAATTCATACTTTGCAGTAGAGAATTTCTATGGAGTAGGTAAAGATATAGATAATATTTTTAGAATAGCTCCACGATTAGAGATTTATCCAAACAAGGCATTATCATTTATTGCAGGGGTAGAATATACCGCAGCAGCATATGGTCTTTGGGAAGCAAACACAGCAAAGGTTGTTAATTCTGAATATGTTGGAAACTTTAGATTGTCTTTAGCGTTTTGCTATAAGTTCAATACAGGAAGAATCTAATCATAATACAAATATCCTAAACCAAAGAAAAAGATAATGATTGAATTTGTAAAATATCACGGAGCAGGAAACGATTTTATTTTAATAGATAATAGGCAAGGCATTATTAATCTATCAGAACAAGATATACAATTTCTTTGCGATAGACACTTTGGTATAGGAGGAGATGGTTTAATGTTATTAGAGCTATCACAAGGAGTGGACTTTGTGATGAAGTACTATAACTCAGATGGTTCATCTGATATGATGTGTGGTAATGGAGGCCGTTGTATTGTTGCATTTGCACATAGTCTTGGACTAATAAAAGGCGACAATACAACCTTCTTAGCACCCGATGGTAAACATAATGCGGAAATTAAATCATATTCTAATGATGAATATATAATTAAACTCTCCATCTCTGATGTCTCAGAAATAAAAGTCTTCGAAGATGGAGAATATTTAAACACAGGAACATCTCATTTTGTGAAGTTCTGCGAAGATGTAGATCTAATAGATATAATTCCTCAAGGCAGAGCAATTCGCTACGATAAGAGGTTTGATTTTGCCTCTGGAGCAA
Source organism: Bacteroidota bacterium (assembly GCA_017860275.1). Classification (GTDB taxonomy): domain Bacteria; phylum Bacteroidota; class Bacteroidia; order Bacteroidales; family P3; genus UBA10566. Next base: position 7,204 of record JAFNAQ010000013.1, on the reverse strand, counting down.
ATGCAAACTTTGTTCAAGTGGTTTCAGAAAATAACCTTAAGATTAGAACATACGAAAGGGGAGTAGAGGACGAAACTCTTGCATGTGGCACAGGCATAACAGCATCGGCAATAGCCTATGCAAACAAATTCAATATCACCTCTAACCAAGTAAATATAAAGGCAAGAGGAGGAGACCTAAGAGTACATTTCCAAAGACAAGGAGATAGGTTTTCTCAAATCTATCTTGAAGGACCTGCAAAGAGAGTCTTTAAGGGAGAAATAGAAATATAGATTATTTCAATTTACTTATATATAAGCCTAGGTTAAACAATTGACCTAGAGAAATGGTTACTTCCAAAAACATTGTATCAACTAACTAAAAGAACAATTATGGAATTAACCCCAAAAACAATTGATTTCAGCAATTCAGAAATCTCCTTCAAAAATAAGTCTAATAAAGAATTAAGAGAAGCATATTTATTATTCAAGATAATGAATAACCCTTTCTTTGTGAAAATGGGAAAACACTTAGTCGACCTTTCATTTTCTATTCATCTGCCTATTCAAGGTATAATCCGTAATACAATATACAAATACTTCGTTGGAGGAAGCTCAATTGAGGATTGTCTAAAAACAGTAGAGAAGCTCAAAGCAAGAAAAGTTGGGACAATACTCGATTTTGCTGCCGAGGGAGAAGAAGAGGAAGAATTCTTTGACTCAACCCTCGAAGAAGTTATTAGAACAATTGAATTTGCACACACAAATACCAATATCCCATTTAGTGTTTTCAAGATAACAGGTCTAGGTAGATTTGCTTTATATGAAAAAATAAGTCAAGGAGAAAAATTGACCGAAGATGAGGTTCAAGAATTTCAAAGAGTAGAAAATAGGGTTAAATCTATATTCGAAAAGGGTCATGAATTAGGTATTCCAATACTAGTAGATGCTGAAGAGACGTGGATACAACCTATGTTGGACGATTTAGTTTTAAAGTATATGGCGATATATAATAAGGAAAAAGCAATTGTGCAGAATACCTATCAAATGTATCGTCATGACAGCATAGAAAGATTAAAAGCTCACCATATAATTGCAAAAGAACAAGGATTTAGATTTGGTTTAAAGATAGTAAGAGGTGCATATATGGAAAAGGAAAGAAATAGAGCCTTTGAGCAAAGTTACCCATCACCAATACAACCAGATAAATATTCAACAGATAGAGATTTCGACGCAATCATTCAATACCTAATTGAAAATCTCGACACAATAGATTTTATGGTAGCAACACATAATGAAGAAAGCTCTGAACTATTAGCAAGATTAATAGCCCAAAATAATTTACCCAAAAACCATCCTTCTATTTATTTTGCACAGCTCTACGGAATGAGTGACCATATTACAAATAATCTTGCAGAGCAAGGATATAATGTAGTAAAGTATGTTCCTTATGGAGAGGTTAAAACAATGATGCCCTATCTATTTCGCCGTGCAGAAGAAAACTCATCAGTAAAAGGTCAAACCTCCCGTGAATTAAAGCTAATAGAAAAAGAACTTCAAAGAAGAAAAGAAACAAAGGCATAAAACCTCAAATAAAAACAACGAACGAACGAACGTCACAAGGGATTTCCGAATCCCTTGTTTTATTATTATAAGGATATATTATTCGCCAAATCATACAACCATAGAGACGTGATTCATCACGTCTAACATTGTATCACGTCTAAAAGAAAAAAGAGTATTCGATCCATTTCTACGTCCAAAACGGACGAGCTGTAATCGAATACTCTCAAAGAAACAAACTATCAACTCAGTAGCAGTCCAATTTCGCTTATTTTCATACTTTCTACTTTAATATTTTTTGTTTATCTTGCTGTAAAAAACTTATGATGAAACCTTCATGTAATTATTATAAAGAAAAAGAAAAAAATAATGGCAATTATAAAGTTTACAATTATCATTGAAAGACTAATTAAAACAATAATTGACATGATTGGATAAAAAAAAGCTAGAGTTAATTTTCTCCAGCTTTTTTGTTACTGCAATTTAGAATAAATTCCTTAATTTCTTTTCCTCTATAAATTATATCATTATTTAAACCGGGAATTGGGTTAAAAGTTACACTTGCAGCAACCTCTTCTGGTCTAAATCTCGCACAGCCAACCTCTTTTCTAACATTCTCTATATGTTCTTGAGTAATTTTAAATCGAACCTTATGTTCTACAAGCAATTCTACAATATTTTTATGCGAATTTTCATCTTCATCCCTTTGAGGCCATGTAACAACATCACATAATGCAACACCACAAGATTTAAATAAGGCCAAAACAAATGTTGCACAAGTCATACCCCATTCACCATCCCCTAATTTCAAACATCCTTCTTTCGTAAGACAAGTATTCAAATACCTTAAAGCATACGGAATTCGGGGCAGTTCCATTCCAAGAGCTATTAATCTAGCTGATATTAATTCATGTTGTAATTCACTTAAATTTGGAGCAACAAAATAATAATTTTCACATTCGGAAACATTCTGATTTTTTAAATCAAAATGAAAAGCAAGATGTAGAAGATATTCCTGATTTTTATCTAAATCTTTATAACATATTCCACAATGGAAACCTAAGATACCCGTAGAAATTGCGACACCTAATTTACCGTCATATATATTAAATTGTTGAATTGGATAAACACAATTTGAGATTTCAGAAATCATTTTAAACCTGCAATTAGCTTTTGTGTTTGTTCTTCTGAATAAATTTTACTAACATTTTCTTTGGTAAATATATAAAACCCTTCTCTTGAATTAATATGCATTTTATAAGGATAAGTAGCCATAAGTATACACACTAACAAATTCATCTCATTGATTTTAGAAATAGCATCATTTAAAATTTCGCTACATAAATCAAATTTTTTATTTTCAATAAGTTTATCAAAATATGAATATATATAAACGTACATAGATTGAGTGGATTTTTTTTTACTTTCTTCTAGTTCAGCAAAAAAATAATTAACCTCAATTAAATCTTTTACTTTATCAATAATTTGATTATCCGTTCTGTTGCAATGATCCTCAAAAACATACATTTTCCACTCTGACTCATTTTTTTTATAGAAATTCTTAAGCGAAATATTTTTCGGAATAATATCAATATCTTTATTAAACAGATCTTCTATTTTGGGATTAATATTTGGGTTAAGAATAATATCCGAAATATAACAGTTATATGTAGAATTCATGATAATTATTTTAAGATATTGATAATACTTTCAGCTTTATTGCTATAGTTTTTCCATCCTTTCAAACTACTCATTAGATCCTCAAAATATTTTTCTCTATTGTTCAATTCAACATGAAAATTAAATGAAAAAACTAATATTTCATTATCTGTTTCTCCATTTATGAATGCAGGCCTTATATCTAACTTCATTCTCGAATTTTCAAAATCTACACTTATGTATGATCCAAACCTAGAATTTTGTTCATTGGAAAACTGACTATAAAATTCAGAATTCTCATTAAAAAACAACTTCTTTGTTAATTCTTTTGTAGATAATTCGTTATCTTTAATAACCCAATCAAAATTCACACCTAATGCCTTATATGGAACCTCTTTTAATTTTTGTAATACTTTGATTAAAAAACTCTCTAGGACTAAAAAAAGGTCTTTAGAGTGATTTGTTAATGAAAATTGTATTTGATTTTGTGCAACTAGAAACTTATAATCATCAGTATAAAATTGTGCAACTTCATTTGAAAAAACATAATTTTTCATTTGATTTTCTTCTACAAAACCATTTTTTATCAACCAATGCTGATTAAATATTGATGGATTAAAATTCTCAGCAATAATAACTATTGTCTGACTTTTAATTTCCTTTGTTAAAGACATTTCTATTATTTTTGTTTATGAGTAGCTGCAAAGTTAGTAATTTATTTTAATCAAATGTAAAAATGTGGTTTTTTTTATTAGCAAATGTTTAAAAAAATCATTTAAACCTTTATCCACTCCAATTTAACACCAGCATATTCACCTTTATATTGATTATATATTTAGATAATAACAGAATACTCGTCACAAGGGATTTCCGAATCCCTTGTTTTATTATTATTAGGATATATTATTCGATAAATCAAAAAAAATCCAACCGTAAAGACGTGATTCATCACGCCTAGAAGAATCATAAAAAAAGTATTCAATCCATTTCAAACTCCTATTACTTAAGTTGCTGTTATCAAATACTCTCAAATAAACAAACAATCTCCAAAACAGCAGTAAAACCGCTGAGGTTAGGAAATAATTTATTCCAACTGCAAAAATATAAAAATTTTATTTCAAAATTATTTACCTGACTTTCTTTTACTACAATCCTTGTAAGCTGTATTGTTGTATTTTATTTGAATATATTTTCTGTTTACTCGTTAAATGCGATTCTTCTCTTTCAATTCTACTTCTCATATTTTGGACTGAAATACAATCTTTAACATCAAAGTTTGTCAATAAAGCTTCGTAAACAGCATTTCTATTATCTTCTTTCGCTCCTACATGATAAAAATGTTCCTTTGTGGAAATTTTACAATTTTTCCACACGGAGAAAACATAATCATTAGTACGATACTTGTTACTAAGCCATGTTGAAAGAATATATTTAGCTTTTGATGTCTCTAACCAATTATTCAATAGGATCTCTTCTTCCTCTGTCCATGAATCAAAATAGTCCACATGACGACCAAGATAAGGAGGATCTGAATACACTAAATCAGTTGAATTAATTTCTTTTAATGTATCTTTAAAATCCTGATTAATAAATGTATAATTTCCTGAATCAATGATTTGAGAAATACAACCAACTTGATTTGAAATCTTCGTAACTAAAGCTTGTGCAAACCTATTAGGTTTCTTACAAAAAGGGACATTAAACCCACCTTTTTTATTAAATCTCATCATCCCATTAAAACAAGAACGGCTTAAAAATAAAAAATCGAGTGGATTACCATTTTTATTAAACCTATCTCTAACCTCATAATAATACTCTCCTTCTGATTTTAATAACTTAACCCCTTCTTCAGTTAGATGTTTTTTAACTAAACTGCTAGTAATTTTTTTATCCTGAAGAGCTTTATAAAAATTTATCAAATGAGGGTTACTATCACACATTAATGCTCTTTTGGGTCTAATATTGAATGCAACAACCCCTGTACCCATGAAAGGCTCTACCCATCTTTCATATTTAACTTCACTTGCATTAGAGCTAATCCACTCCACAAGTTTTGTTTTTATCCCTTGAGATTTTATTGGAGGAACAAATATTTTTTTCATTATTTTAACCTCCTTTTTGCTCTTTTAGAAACAACTTTATCAAACAAATCCGACCTTCCCTTAAATTCAAGAAAATCCCATATATTTGTAATCTTCAAAGACTTACCATCTTTTATCATAGTTGCACTTCCGTAATTCATCCAGTATTCATCAAACCATTGTTCCCCAAGTTTACTGAATACGCCATTACCTGACTTTAAATCATTAATATCGTTAATAGAACCAATATTAGCAGTGTTACCCGACCCTTGTTTATCGCTTGCTATTTTCCATTTTGGTGCAACAAAAAAATCAAAATCTTTAATTACAGAAGTTATTGATTGCAAATTTTCAATTTTAGTCACTTTTCTATCTGTTATAGGGTCAGGTTTATCTCCGTATTGTTCTTGAAGCTCATTAACTTTATAAATCTCTGTTTCAGCCAAATCATTATCAAAAACAACTCTTGTATAGATTATCCCTAAACAATAATGACCAACATATTGATTGTATGGGTATTGAATGTTTTTATCCTTATCCCTTTCTTTAAAATATGCACCATGACTACCAAGAGTAAAACCAGCAGTAGAGTGATTCCGTCTAAATGTTGTTTTTAAGTCAAGTGCAAATTTCACTTTATTATTTTGCTTATGAACAAAGGTTAAGTCTGGATACCAATTTTGATGATCTGCATATTCTATCTTATACCCCATATTTTCAGCAAATCGCATAATTTCAGGAAATATATGAATCTCGAGAATTTTCGAAACAATCTTTGTGTCTGATGAAATTGTATATATGTTTTTGTGTACATCTATAAATCCTTTGATCGTCCAATCACCAGCACTTGTAGATACATATTTTTTCAATTCACCAACAAACACATTTAATCCTTCTTCAAATTCTGATATATAACTTTCCATATTATTTTTATTTTTCAATTTCCAAATTTACAAACAAAATCCCACCCCAAGAAATTTATTTTCATAATTTTCAGATATATTCCAAATATTCATTTTTAAACTCCTTTTCCTTCCTCAACAACTATCTATTCCTTACAATCTTATTCCAAGAAAATAGAACCTTATTCCACAAAATTAGAATAAGATTCTAAAAAAATAGAATAAGGTTCTAGGAAATTAGAATCTTATTCTATTTTGATGTTTTTTTAGTCGATTTTTTGTGTTTTTTAGGGGTGTTTTTGGTCATTTTTTGGCTGTTTTTTGCCTTTTTTTTGTGTGTTTTTTGATGTTTTTTTGCTCTTACACATTCCTTAAGTATTGCTAATTTGATTAAATATATATTAAATAAGTGATAGTAAGTGATAGTAAGTGATAGTAAATTGAGATTTTACAGCTCCTTTGCAATTTTTTTTCTGCTTTGCAATTTTTTTTTGTCTGAAATAAAAAAAATGTAAGAATACTTTTTATTTGCATTTTTATATCACTTACTATCACTTCCCCACTTGAAATGTTTTTTTTATTAAACCGACAACCTAGAAAGGCAGTTCCAAATCATCATATTTCTCATTCTCCGGCTCTACTTCCGACTCGACTAATTCGAATGCCTGATCTTTGTTTCTTTCAAATTCATCTTTCTTTACTAAAAGATACATTTTGTATCCATCCTTTCGTTTAGTTACAAGATCTAGCTTAGAAAGTTCCTTTCCTACCTTTATTGCAGTAATATCCTTATGATTTGAACCGAAGTACAATATTATATCTCTTGTAATATCGCTACATGTATAGAATTTTGCATTTTCATATTTCAACAAAACTTCATCCTTTGAAGGGACTTTGAATAATTTTAGCAGGAGTTCACGGATTAGGTTTGGGCGGGTGTATTTTTGGTTTATTTCTCTTCTTTTTTGGATTTCTTCTCCGCTTTCCCAGTACTTGAAGCCTGTGTTGTAAAGGTGGAGTG
>JAFNAQ010000108.1 GCA_017860275.1 Bacteroidota bacterium | reverse complement strand
GGGTTTGGGGTTGGACTTAACTTTGGATTCGATTGGTATTTTACTGAAGGTCTATCTTTGGGAGGACGATACACCCTTGGATATCAATCATATGGAAAACCAGAAGCTAAATCTGGAAATACAACTGTTGAAGGTACAAGCAGATCAGAATTTGGAATTGGTACTGCCAGCGTAATTCTTAATGTTCATTTATAAACAAGTACATTATTAAAGTTAATCCCTCGTATTTAATGCGAGGGATTTTTTTTTGATGATCATCCCCTTTCATTTTACACATTCAACAATCATTAGCATTTACAAATCAATAATTTTTGACTTTGACTAAATTTTATTGCTAATTACGGTAAGTGATTTTTCTATACTAAATAATATTCGCTAAATATTTTTTATGGAGAGTTTTTTGGAAAAGGCTTTTCATTATATAGCAGCAATTATATTTTTATTTAGAGGAATTCTTTATCCCCAACCATTCCATAATTCAATAACCGGAATCATCTTAGACAATGCAACTAAAGAACCACTTCCAAATGTTAATATTTATATTTCTAATACCACCTGGGGTACAACCTCGCAATTAGATGGAACGTTTAGACTTCTTTCAATTATTCCGGGCAATCACGAAATAGTTTTTTCAATGATCGGTTACGATTCTCAATCAAAAAAAATAAAAGTAAATGATTCCACCAAAATCTTTTTGCATATAGATCTGATTCCAAAGATTTATAAGATTTCAGATGTTACCGTTACTGCAAATATACCCGAGGAATGGTTTGATGATCTGAAAATTTTCAAGAAACACTTTCTAGGGTACTCCCCTTATTCCTTAGATTGTGAATTTGTAAACGAATATGAAATAAATTTTGAGCATCCAAATAGAAAAGTATTGAAGGCACAGAGTGAAAATCCTATTGAAATTATTAATTATATACTTGGCTACAATATAAAATGTGAGATACTAAATTTTGAATACACAGAATCGTTTAAAAGATGCGACTATACTTATCGTTTATTTTTTACTGAGTTGGATACAAATGATCTTGATATAAAAGAAGATTGGGAAAACAATCGAATAAAAAAGTACAAAGAATCATTAGCCTATTTTCTAAGATCTCTTTCAGAGGGAACTTTTCGAGATAATGGCTTTGAAGTATCATTAGTTTATAAACCTTTAAACACAGGAATTGAGATCTTAGAATCTTCAGAAATAATAACAAAAGATCATCCGGCTGAAACTTACAAGCTGAATTTTTCAGAATATTTAGAAGTATATAATTACAATATCGATATGAAGGATTCAAGGCTATCCTGGTTAAGACTAAATTATCCAACTATTACTATTGATAAATATGGGTATCCTTTGGAAGATAGGGCAATAACTATATATGGCTACTGGGCTGAACTGGGAGTAGCAAGCTTCTTGCCAAAGTACTTTGGAATTGAGAAAACCGAGTGATACCCTCCCCTCCTAACGCCAGCCGGCTACCCACAGGCGGGTCGGCACCGAAAGTTTTTGGCTGACAATAACCAGACATTTATTGCTTCTTAGTAATATTATTTCTATTATAATGTTAAACGATTATTTCTCTTACTTATTGATGGGTGAATTAATGAAAGAATTTATTGAGTTTATCGTAAAACAACTTGTTGATAGTCCGGATAAAGTTGTTATTGAAGAAAATACTCCTGATGAAAACACCGTAGAGATAAACATCAAAGTAGATAAAGATGATATTGGAAAAGTAATTGGCAAACATGGTAATAATATTAATGCCTTGCGCATTTTACTTACTGCGGTCGGAGCCAAAGGACGCCGCAGAACAATATTACAAGTAGTAGAATAACCAAGGTTAATACTTTTTTGATAGTTAACGTTTCTATTTATTAATAATCATTTAAGGAGATCATCTATGGCAAAGCAAGTTTCACCATTCCATTCCAAGGGCGGAGAAGTGTATCATATCTATGGTGTATGTGCTTCTGGAAGTATTATTACTAAAAAAAACAAAGTTGCTGGAAAAGGTAACAAGAAACTTTGTAAGGCTTGTGTTGACATCAGAGCGGGAAAAAGACCTCGCTAAAAATGTAGAACTTTATCATTCTTTAAAGAACCCCAACTTAGTAATATTTGTTGGGGTTTTTTGTTGACTATCTTGAAATTATGTTATTGAACATTAATCATAACGCTTGAACTATTACGCATCGCAGTATGAAGTACTTTTTCATCATTTTGAACTTCACCAAAGTCAAACTGTGACACATCAACAACAATCTTATCTGCATCAAATTCTGAAATTAAATTTTGAATCTGTTCTGCCGTAAATGTAAACTGACCCGGATTATTGTCTAATATCTTAACAATAGCTCGTCCAGGATGCGGACCCGGAGGAGGAGGAGGAATATGCCCCAGATTATGTCCCCCGTTCATACCACCCATACCACCATCCTGTGGAGGTTGAAAGTGCGGCATAACTCTTATTGCAATTTTTCCATCAGGATTGCCACCACTCCAGGTGATTGTTAAATCCTGTTGAGAATCAATTAAATCGCCGTGATTATGACTTGTAATATCAATAAGTGCTGCCGGGGATGTTAAAGTAACTGTTGTCGCAGCAAATTTTTCAGAACCGGAAATATTAAAAGTATAGTCAGTACTTGGTAAATATTCCAACAAAACATCTGATCCACCAAAGGGTCTGCGGAATAATGAATATGCTATGCCTCTTCTTTGATGAAACATTTTATGCATCTCAATTTGATTTCCAGCATACTGAATATTTATTGTACCCATATCAATACCAAATCTTGGAAAGTCAGGAGATTCAGTGATTCGATCACCAAAGGCAACTGCAAATGCCATCCCTTTTATACTTGAATCGTCATTAAATGGTCTAAAAATCTCATTCCAGCCGATAGAAAAAACTGCATCTCCCTCCGGTAAAGGCATTCCGCCTCCTTTTAATAGTGCGAGATCACTTTCGACGGTTTCAAATTTTAATAACTCTGCTGCATCAGTATTTGCCTTATCCGGTGAGTTTATTTCGGACTTACATCCGACGATTGCTACAACGAGCAATGAAAATAAGACAATCTTTAAAAGATGAAGTTTCATATTTTCTCCTAAATCTTTTGGGTAAAATTAAACAATTATTAATGGAAATTCTGTAATTCAGCTTTTAGACAAAAATATATTTGTAAGGGTTTAAAGAAATAAGGGTATATTTTAATCCACTAAATATCTGAGGTTTCTGAAAAACAAATTTCGGATTGAATATTATTCTCGCGAAAGCAGGAGCCTATTTCATATTTATTGAATTTCACCTGCCACGATAATGACCATTTGAATTTTTCAGAGGGCTCTAGCTATTAGAATGGAAATTCTTCTTTATAATCAATTTCCTGCTTAAGTTTTTCGATAGGTTTTTTTTCTGCTATTTGATGCGCAAAATTTCCATCAACATAAATTGCTTTGTAAGGTTTAGTGGGACAGGCGTGTTCGCAGGCACCACAGCCAACACAATATTTATTTGTTACTTCCGGAATCTTTAAATTACCTTTATAATCAACCATCATAACTGCTTTTGTAGGACAGTGTTCAGAGCACGCGCCG
>JAFNAQ010000107.1 GCA_017860275.1 Bacteroidota bacterium | reverse complement strand
AAACTACCCAATAATGCAAGAACTATAGCGCCAAGCGCACCCCACATATAATTTATCAAAACAAGTTTAAATGGTTCTCTATCGTATCGATCAAATTTCCATATCAATACTAAGTATATTGACATTGGAACAATTGCGGCTAATGCAGAAAAAATTATTAACATTTACTTTGGCAATAATAACTTTTATTAAAATATCCGCTTCAAATTATTGATTTAGATTTGAAAAAACCAAAATTATTTTGGGTCGTTTATCAGATTTGAGTTAATAAGACATCATACACAGAGATTGTTTAGCGATTATCGAAAAGGTACCACAAATATAATCTACAGGGGCAGGTTGTTTTCCGGATTAGGACAAAAACAGGTCTTGTGCCAAAGGTTTCTTGATAATTCGGTTTTGTGATTTAAAGAATACGTTGTATCCTCAATCTAAAACAGACCAACAATTAAATTGTGTTATATTTACTTTTAGAATATTGAATATTCTAAATAAATGGCTTAATTATCCATAAAAGTCGAATATTTGGGTCTATCATAGTTTGATTATATAGTGGTTCAGTTATATATTAAGCCTCGTTTTTTGCGTGATTTTGCAAGATGATAATTAAAATATCAAATTTAAGCCAGGGGGAACACAATTTTGTTTTTGAAGACAAAGTTGATTATTTGGATTTAGATAAACCATTTTATGGAAAATATAAATCTTTTGTAATTCTTAATAAATTGCATGATCAGTTGATACTTTCGGTAACATCAGATTTTAAAGTAAAATATGAATGCGACCGGTGTGGAACTGAATTTAAATCAGGTTTAAAGAGTGATTATAAAATGATTTATCTTATGAATGAGGAGCCTGAAGAAACTGACTCAATTAATGTTAGCTATCTAAACAGAGATGCTGATAAGATTGATATTAAATCAGATGTTCGCGAATTTGCTTTAATATCAGTTCCAATGAAAAAACTTTGTAAAGAAGATTGTAAGGGCTTATGTTATAAATGCGGTAAAGATTTGAACAAAGAACAATGTACTTGCAGCACGGAAGAAATTGATCCGAGGTGGAAACCTCTTATGAATTTGAAAGATAAATTAAATCTCAATTAAATATAACGGAATGATAATATGCCAAATCCAAAACGTAAGTTGTCTAAGAGTCGAAGAGATAAACGCAGAACACACTATAAAGCAGTAGCTCCCTCGTTAAGCACTTGTGGAAATTGCGGTGAAATGAAACTTGCTCATCGTGCTTGCCCTTCTTGTGGTTACTACAGCGAACGCTCAGTGTTTATTCCTAAAAGCTAAGTTTTACAGCTTTCTTATCCGATGGATGAATCAGAAGCTAAAAATTCTAATTGCAAAATTATTGTGGATGCAATGGGGGGCGACTATGCCCCTCAAAATGCCGTTGTTGGTGCCATTGATGCTTATAGTGAAAAAAAAGACTTTGATCTTTTTCTTATAGGTAAAAAGGATGAGATTCTATCTGTAATTAAATCCAATCAACTTTCATTTGATGAAAAATATATTATCCATGCTGATGAAGTTATTGAAATGGGTGATTCACCAACCGCCGCTCTTAAATCTAAACCAAATTCTTCAATCGTAAAAGGTGCCCAATTAGTTAAAGAAGGTAAAGCGGCTGCTTTTGTTAGCGCCGGTAATACTGGTGCAATGATGAGTGCATCAACATTAATTATGGGAAGAATTTCTGGTGTTGGTCGTCCAACAATTGGCGCAGAGATGCCGAATGTTAACGGTATTTGTTATCTTTATGATGTTGGTGCAGGTAAGGATGCAAAGCCCTCACATCTTTTTGAGTATGCGGTTATGGGTACAATCTATGCAAAAGAAATGGGTGGAATTAAAAATCCTTCTGTAGGCTTACTAAGCATGGGCGAAGAAGAAGGCAAAGGAAATGAAGTTGCTAATGAAGCATATCATTTGTTAAAAGAATCAAGAAGGCAAAGGAAATGAAGTTGCTAATGAAGCATATCATTTGTTAAAAGAATCAAAGCTTAATTTTATTGGAAATGTTGAAGGCAGAGATATAATGACGAAACAAGTTGATGTTATTGTCTGTGATGGTTTTGTTGGAAACATTATCCTAAAATTTGGTGAATCAGTTCCAAAGCTTCTTAAACATCTATTAACCAAAACGGCTGAAGACAGTTTTTTTGATAAATTAAAAGTTGGTATATCAAAAGGTACGTTAAAAAAATCCTTAAAATCATTGGATTATCAGGAACACGGCGGAGTGCCATTGTTAGGTGTTAACGGAATCAGTATTATTGGACACGGTTCAAGCTCCCCAAAAGCAATTAAAAATATGGTTCTAAAAGCGCGTGAAATGTATAATAAAGATTTAATTAAAAAGATAGAAAATTCTATCAAACATTATTCACTAAAAATAAAAACGGAAAATTAATGTCAGATAAAAGATATAATGCTATGATAACAGGGGTTGGAATGTATGCTCCTGAAAAAGTTTTAGATAACAAATATTTTGAGTCTATAGTTGAAACAAATGATGAATGGATAAAAACCAGAACCGGAATTAGTGAAAGAAGAATTTTAGAAAATGGTGCAACAAGTGATTTAGC
>JAFNAQ010000054.1 GCA_017860275.1 Bacteroidota bacterium | reverse complement strand
GATATAGGAAATAGTCATATCTTTGCACCCGTTAAAACGCGAAAGTAGCTCAGTTGGTAGAGCATAACCTTGCCAAGGTTAGGGTCGCGGGTTCGAGTCCCGTCTTTCGCTCTCTATCAAGGATGCCCGGATGGTGGAATGGTAGACACGAAGGACTTAAAATCCTTTGGCTATTGCAGCTGTGCGGGTTCAAGTCCCGCTTCGGGTACAAAGGTGCATCCTTTGAAGCTTCGTAAATGAATAATTTACGGAGCTTTTTTAATTAGTGTACCGTGTATGGGTAATGAGATTGTTTTTAAAACAAAAGTCTTATTTTTTAATAACTTCTTTTCCAAAAGGAGTAAATGCTAGTTTGGCCAATTTGAAATGTTGTAATCCAAAAGGTATTCCAATAATGGTAATGCAGAGTATAATGCCAAATCCAAGGTGAGAGAGGCTTATCCAAATACCTCCAAGAACTAGCCAGATTATATTCATGACTAAGCTTATGCAACCTCCGGGACTAGGGATATTTATTACAACTTTACCAAATGGGCAGAGCGCTAATAGAGAGAGTTTGAGTGTTTGAATACCAAATGGTATTCCGATGATTGTGATCATCAGTAGTAAACTTGAAATAGCATATTCTATAGCAGTGAAAAATCCACCACAAAGTAACCACAGAAGATTCATTATTAGATTCATATTCAATGTATTTACAGTGTGTAAATATACAAAAGTATAAAATATTTATGAGCAAAAATGGAAGTAATTATTGGATGTCTTTATTTTGTAAATAGACATTTTTATAATCTTTGCAACGGTGGTAAAATTTACAGCCGTAAAAATCGTAGTTATGAAATTTTATAATAGCGGCAAAAAAAATCGGGGCCATCCATATAATTGTGTAAATGATAATTCAGGTTGGGGTTAATGCCCACGATGTTTTTCTTTTCTTTTGATTTGCTTTAGATCAAATTTCTTTTCTTCTAAGGCCATGCGTCTTTCCACTGACTGACGTTTACTATTGGTTTTCATTTCTTCTTGTTGTTTCTTTAATTCTATTTGTGCCTTAGTAAAAGCATATTTGAAATTCGTTTTCTCTGTTTCACGTTTAACTTTCTTCTGCAATTTCTTATAACTGAATTTTCTATTTTCAGTATTAGCGGACTCTTCTAAATTCTTTGTATATCGTAATCTGTTGTAGTCAAGTCTTTGGAAGAACAGTCTTATATCTGATCCCGTTGGCTCTGAATTTCCTATAACTTCCCGGGCAACAGAATACTGTCCATCATCGTGCATCTCGAATAATGCGATCCACAATGGTGGACAGAATGTGATTGTTACAGAATGTGTGAACATGGTTTACTCTATTGGCACATAAATCTCGGTCATCAAGTCTTCAGGTTTGGTGCATTCAGGGTCGTTAAGGTAGACTTCAAAACCTGGACGCGAAGCCAATAGATTCTTGAATTCAAAAATAGACTTGCCATAAATCGTATCATATACACTTCCAAGGTTGCTGTATGGGCCTTTGTATAGAAAAGCAACATATTTGCCACCTTCTATCTGTTTAACCCCGATTTCACCTTTTGGTTCAACCTTTGCTTTGATAGACAAACAAACATCAGCGCGCTGCTTATTCCCCTCAGTTACTTTAGGATCATCATGATAAATACAGATGTGATTGATCCCTGTCTCATCGCACATCTTTCTTAATATATGCGACTTTGGCGTATTGCTGCACAGACGAGACATCTGTTCAGTGAACAGTCCTGATTTGTGAACATACTCCCAAAGTTTTCCCCATGCCGCACCGTAATCGTTATTGTTATAATCTCCCTGAAGGTGAATGTAAATAGCCTGCATCGACTTGAGGTCAACAATCCTTTGCTCTAATTTAAAATCAGGATTAACTTGAATTGGTTTCATAATTGAATAAGTTTTGTTGTTACGATATTCGTTTGGCGAAATACCATAGAATGTCTTAAAAGCTTTCGATAGAGAACTTGGCACATCATATCCCACTTTATAAGCTACTTCCTGGATGGGCATATCTGAGTAACGCAATAGTCGGGCTGCAGTCTCGACCCGCATTCTTGTGATAAATGCGCCAACAGGTTCACCGAGTACGGCTCGCATAATGCGGTGGAAATGATAAGGCGAGAAATTAGAGATACTGGCCAGTGTCTCTACCGACATTTCTTCGCTCAGGTGGTTGTTAATGTATTCTATCACGATGTTTATCCGCTTGGAATACTCCTCTCTTGTTGATAACTTTTGTTGCATGACTCAATGGTTGTATATGCTTTAACGAACGGAACCAACTTTTAGTCCCTTTATCGTATGCAAATGTATGGCAAACTTATACGGACGGCTTTCCCTATCTTGCTAAAAAGATAGATACAAAAATATTTGCTTTGCACTATGCCCAAAAAGACGAGTCAAAGACTAATTGGAGTTTTATATTAGCGATTATATCCAAGTGTTGTCATAATTTTCAGAAATTTTGGTTCTGATAATATTTCGTGTGTTATGAATTTACCATCATTAAATAACGAATATGTGGTAAAAGGGGTAGGTGAGGATTGGGCCTGCTCTGCCGACTCTATTAATATCGAGCGGAAAGGAATGTTCATTTCGTTAGCAACGATTTCAATTAACGGAACAAACTTTGACGTGAACGGGCATTGATGGGTATAATAAATGGTGATTTCTTTATTATTTTCTGATGATTGTTGTAATTTTACTTGTGGCATGAATTGTGGTTTGGTGGCATTCTTTTCCGAAGCATCAAACGGTAGATACATTAGTTCGAAATAAGGTTCGGCTTCATCTGCAAGCAAGAATTTCTTATGCTTCAAAAACTTAGGGTCGGTGAGAAATGTTGTATTCTTTTTAGACGAGAGAATAACCAACCCTTTCTTTCCCTTTGCCTTGCTGTCGCGGATACACTCGTCGAGCAACAGATTTGCATTGCCATGTCCCTTAAATTGTCCCGATACCCATAGGCAATTGATGTACATATAGCCTTCGGCGCTAATTGGTGCCCACGCATTCTCTGCTGGAATGTATTCGATAAAACATTTCCCACGCACGTTACCTTTCTTAAATACAAGTCCATCATCAAGTCGTGCCTCCATCCACGCCTTCTTTGTAGCCACCATTATACTCTTGTTGCTGGCTATGGCACAACAAATGTGTTCCTGTGCCAGATTCTCTTTTTTGATTGTAATTATCTGCATAATGATTTTTTTTTCTAAATGATAAAATGCTTGGTATTTAGCTGATTTGTCGATACTGTTAATTTGTTGAATCGCAATGTAGGTTTCAAGAAATTGGATTACATCTTTCTGTGCATATAGGGCTACTGAGAATATGAACAGTATTATAATTGATAATATCTTTTTCATTACTGTAAGACTGATCATTTTTTATCATGGTGCCAAAGGAATAAAGTCATTGTATAATGACGTAATTTTATTTTTGATTTGTTCTAAGGCATCCATTGCTAAATTTTTTAAGATTTGTAATTGAGATCATGCCATATTTATTCAGTTTATTGATACTGTACATAATGCATAACATTTATATGTCACAAATATAAAAACTTAATTAATTATTAGTGTATTCTAATCTGTTTTATTTTCGATACGTATGTAATGTATTTAGACTTAATTCTTAAATAATTCTTTTCTACTTATCCAGAGATCTGTTTTAATAAGCATTTCTTTTGTTTTTGTATGTAAAGCTTCGGCAAGTAAAGTCTCAGCTCCGTTAGTAGCTCCGTTAGTAAATGTAATTAAATCATCTATATGTTTAAATAACAGCTAATTAACTCCGATAGTAGCTCCGATACTTTCTTTAATTTCTGGGATGAATTTTTTTTCATTACTTTATCTCCCACCTGCTACCAAACAGATATCAAAGTGCTGATTTATAATATAATAACTTGGTGGAAGATAAATCTTATAAACAAATCATCTCCCACTAAAATCAGTTATCTGCTACCAGCTAGCTTTTTTAATAGCTCTATAATTGAGAGAGCAACAGCTTGATTAGCTTTCTTGTATAGACTAATAAACAACTCCAACAATGAAAAATAGAATAAAGACAAACAAGAATCAAAAAGATGTTGTTAATGTAAAAAATAGTTTTTATCTTTCAGTGCAAATTAATATGGATATGCGGAATTGGATCAAAAAGTAATAAAAATATAACTGTATATATCAAGTAATTAGCTTCTAAGTTCAAACGTATAAATGCGATATACGGAACTTAGTTCCACATATCCCCAATTGAGGTAGGATATATATTGTTAGGGGTTATAACAAAAATAACGATGGAGATATTTAAGTCATTCGATTATGGAATTATTAATAGTCCTGAATTTAAAGAGGATAGCGTTCGAGAAGAAATTATAGCTCCAATTCTAAAAGAATTAGGATATTCAGCATTTGGAGAGAATAAAATAGTTAGAAGCCAGAATCTCAAGCATCCATATATTTACTTTGGAACTAAAAAGGAAAATATAACTATAATTCCTGATTATTTATTACAAGTTAACGGCGTAAATGTCGCTGTTATTGACGCAAAATCTCCCCGCGAGAATATTTTAAAAGGGAAAAATCCAGAACAAGCTTATAGTTATGCTATTCATAAAGAGATTAGGGTTAATAAGTATGGATTATGCAATGGAAATGAGATTGCTTTTTTTGATGTAAATGAAATTGAACCAATCTTCTATTCAGAAATCCAAGAATTAGAAGAAAAATGGGAAGAGTTTTATAAAGTTATAAGTCCTCTTGGATGTACTAAGCCATACATCTTTAATTTTAAACCTGATTTTGGAATTAGATTAATGAAGACAGGATGGGTGAAAGGAAACAAGTACTACTTCTTAGGAACCTGGTTAAATAATCTCGGAAAACTTGATGAGAGTAACTATACTTTCGTATCTGGAATACCATATGGCGGAGATTGTTTAGGCTCTTTTGATTTTCATAGAGATTTATTAGATGATTTTATCTCTCAAATTCCTGAGAACAAAAAGAAAAAAGTAATTAATGCATTAACTCATGCTCCATTTAGAATAGACTTTTCTACTGAAGAAGATTCTTTTGAAGTAGCATTTCAATGTGAACTGGGTGATGATGTTTATAATAATGAGAATGAAATTTATTGTCCTTTGAAAGTGACTGAATTTTTAAAAAGATAACACCTCCTAACACTTTGTATAAGCAATGGTAGGGAGTGCTAAACATCAAGGTTCGTAACGGGTGATACTAATGTAGCTCCGAAATTCCCTACGGCGCACACCACCGACCGTTAGGTGGCATCAAAAATTAAAATAATCAACATGATACAGATAGTAAAAGCAGCATTAAATGATATAAGTCCATTAAGGTTTGACTACTTGGATTTTTTATCTGAATTTCAAGAGTTATTTTGGAAATGTTTATAGATGATTCTAATATTTATAAAATTGAGTTTAAAGGTATCTTCATAGGATATGCAATAATAACAGTGGATAATATCTTGATTGAATTCTATATAATTGATAAATATATTTACGTTTGTTCTGATGTTTTTCAATCAATTATAAATGTTTTAGCTATTAATACTATTTATTGTAAGTCTTTTGATTCTTTGTTATTAAATTGCTGTTTGATAAATTCTTATAAATACAAATTGATTGGCTCATTGTTTCGTGATTATTTTTCTACTGATAAATTTACAATCAATGATTTGACAATAAGATTTGCTGAGAACAAAGATTATTCATTTTTGCTTCAACAAGAAGGCGAATTATATGAAACACCTGATGAACTTGAAAAATTTGTAAATGGGAATAATATTATTATGTTTCAAAGGGATTGTCAATTGTTGGGATGTGGATATTTGATAAAAGTTCATGATAATTATGATTACTTTGATATTGGAATGTGAAGCAAGGAATTGCAACCATGATAATATCGTATTTAAAGGATACTTGTTTAACAAATAGTTGGAAACCGATTTGTGGTTGTGCGATTGAGAACATTGCATCTCAGAGAACTCTTGAGAAAAATGGTTTTGTTAGTAAACATAAGTTGATTGAATTTACAATAAATAATAAATAATAAAAAAGCTACCTAACACAGGCTCGCAACTAATTGGGGGTTAAGTGGCTCGGCATGCGTCGCTCTCGCTCGCAAACTTTCGTTGTTTAATATAAATATTAGATTTTGTCAGTTATCTGCTACCAGTCAGTTTTTAGATTGCATTTTAATTCTGGAAACAACAACTCGCTTGGTTTAATAAGGTAAGGTGCTTTATTTAACAAGCTAACTATTTCTTCCATTTTATCTAAGTAAGCCCACATTTAAGAACCCATAAGTCTACGGTCGAGAACCCATGGGTCTTTATTCGAGAACCCGTGGGCCCTCGGCCGCGGGCTTACTTAAGTTTCTTTACAAAATTGGTAAACTTATTAGGAAGAAGTAGTTAATGTGCTGATTATCATAAGTTCTGTTCGG
>JAFNAQ010000106.1 GCA_017860275.1 Bacteroidota bacterium | reverse complement strand
TGAATAAAACTATGATGCACAATTCTTTCTTACTTCAAAGATTTATTGTGCTGTCTTGTATAAGGCCGACAAGCATTTAAATGAAAAGCTTGTCAACTAATTGAGTTTGCCGCTATTGCTGCATAACGCATCTTTAAAGTTAACCGAATTTATAATGAACTAATGTTTTTAAAGTTTGCGGAAAAATAGGTCCTCTTTTTTGTTATTATAGGGGGTGAAACTAATTTTTCCGCAGCTTATAATCAGTAGATTAGCCCAAAAAGTAAAACGGATTGTCAGAAAACGTCCTTATAAGTTTACCTCAAAAGTGAATTTGTATAGTTAAAATGTGTTATATTACTTATTATTAGTTCTATAGGTTGTAAAAAATGTTTTTTCTATAATATTGCCGGAAGGTAACTCTACATATTTCTTCAATTATATTTCCTCCTTATTAAATAACTTCTCAAAATTATTCCATTTTATGCTATTCTTCATTTTTATTGATTTGAAAAGATAAATTGTAAAAAAAGTTGCTTGGATGTGATAAATGTGTAATTTTGTATATCCTTTATCTGGTGGAATAATTTATTTAAACGTATGCAATATAATACTATGAAACAAAACTCCTATATTCTTTCTTTTGCTAATATTTTATCTTTTATATTGTATATGGTTCAGATTAAATGTGTTCATATAAAAAAAGTATGTTTATTGTCAATTGGATTATTTTCTCTTGTTAGTTGCACTATAAAGGAGTATAATGAAGAAAACTTTGTAGCGCCTGCTATAAATATATTATCTACCAAAATAACTTCTGAGAATACTTGTGAATTAGAACTTAAAATCAATATTGGTGACGGTGCCTCTATCAAAGAGGCTTATATCAGTCTTTGGGATATGACAACAGAAAATGCAGAACCAGAAGAAATTCCAATAGAATTAACCGAAGAAAAGGAGCAAACGCATAAATTGACGATAAAAGTTTCTGAGAAAAAACATGATTACAAAGTAAAGGTAATATTAAGATCAGAAAAAAATGATTTTAGCAGCTCACCTCAAATCATAAGGTTTAGCGATAGACTTGCACAAGGGGTTAATTATATTGATCTCTATATTAGTGGTGCTGACTTAAGCCAGTATTATGTAGATGAAGCAAATAAAGTTGGAATGAATCTAGAAAGAGGAGAACGTTTTTCATTTATTGTCTATTATTCAAAACTACCGTCTGCAGATACTAAAACTGAAATAAAATTAAATGGTACTATACCCATCAAGACAGAAATCAGTTATTCTGGTTCGATGGAAGATGATCATGTACTTGGCTTTGGGTATTTACCTGATAATATTGTTCCGGGCATATATTCAGTTCATGTCTATTTAAATGATAAAGAATATATTCTGGATTATAAGATAAATGTACTGCCAGGAATTAGCAAAAACATATATCTGTCCAATATGCCATATTCCATTACTGCAATTTGGCCCCCTACTGTTAGTTTTATGAAAGGGAACGAAATCTATTATCTTCATAATGACTTCAATCCGCTCAAAATGTTGATTTACAATCTTGAAAGTAATACTTGGAGAGAAAAAAATGCTGATCCGTTATCAGCTCCATATCAGGTAAGTGTTTTTGGTAAAGTTGATCATTATATTTTAATGTACTACATATCTGAGGATAATGCCACTAGAAAAATGGCTTTGTTTGACTTTGATGAATCAAAAGATATGTGGATAAAAATTTCGGATTACCCGGGAATGGCAACAAGAGGAGTCATTGCATTTAAAATAAACAGCAAGATTTATATTGGTGGAGGAGCTCGGGATGGTTATAATAAGTATGGATATTTTGAAACGACCGAAAATCTGAAAGATTTCTGGGAATACGACATTACGAATGATAAATGGATACAGAAAAATAATTTACCATATAATACACGTTATGATGGGTAGAGCCCTGATAGAGGTTATATTTTTAGTCGTTTTCTTGAATTATGGGAATATTCTCCTTTAAATGATAGCTGGAAAAAATTAAATTCACTTAGAGGAGGACCAATTCCACGTTTTTATAGTAAATTATTATATAATCAAGATAAATTATATCTAGTAGGAGGAGAAACGTCTATTAATATTAGAGATGTTTGGGAGTATGACTTGAAAACGCAATGTTGGAGATTAATAGACATTTTTGATGCATATTTAAAAGATGCAAATGTGCCAGCGTTTATATATAAAAACAAAATTAGAATAGGATATTCAGCTATTAAGTATGAAAATAAACCTCTATTCGTAGAGGTTGAATTACCGTAATTTTACAAATATGAAAAAGATAACTATATATATATTTTTATGCTTACTTCTTGCTCAATGTACCAAAGAAGAAATTGTGGTAGAACCAAGGATTGAAAAACCGGCTGAATCTGTTATGACCGGAGATTTTTCAGTTGATATATCTTCTACTGATAAAGATATTTACTTAAAATGGAATCCTGTAAAGAATGCAAAAACCTATGAAATAATTGTAAATGATACAATAATGGTGTATGAT
>JAFNAQ010000053.1 GCA_017860275.1 Bacteroidota bacterium | reverse complement strand
GATTGCCAGCAAATTAAAAATTTCGACAAATAGCTTTTCCATTAGGTTCTGCATTCAAAGTTACGGGTTAATACTAAATAATCAAAAACTTAAATAGAAGTAAAATGATTATTTCTTATATTTGATAGACCAAAATCATTAGATATGTCTGATATTTTGAATTCAACCGACGACATTACCCGGAGCCGGGAAATGTATAAGCTGCTTGCAGAAAATATTAATGATGTAATTTGGGTTTATAATGTAAGTATTGACAAGCTAACTTACATAAGTCCATCGGTATTGCGTCTCAGGGGATTTACCGTGGAAGAGGCGTTAAAGGAAAATCTTTTAGAGAGTCTTATGCAAAGACGGAAGTCTTGTTTGGATTGAGGTTACTACTCAATTTCAGACGGCTGCCAACGGAGACATTGAAATACTTGGCGTTTCCCGTAGAATTCAGAAAAGGAAAGAGGCCGAATATGAGTTTAAGAAAAAAAACGAAGAGCTGGAAAGGTTCTTTTCACTGGCTCTGGATTTATTATGCATCGCAGATACCGATGGCTATTTTCATAAGCTCAACAAAGCATGGGAAAATACCCTTGGATATAATCTGGAAGATATCAGCAATGCCCGCTTTCTCGATTTTGTACACCCGGATGATGTCGAAAAAACGATAGATACCATGAATCGTCTCTCTTCCGGAGGGCTGGTATTAAATTTTGAAAACCGATACAGAGCAAAGGACGGAACATATAAATGGATAGAATGGAAATCCATTCCTTATGGAGGCAGTTTGATTTATGCTGCCGCAAGAGATATTACGGAGAGGAAAGAAAACGAGCTTAAACTTGCTGAACTCTCGCTGGAGTTGCAACAACTAATAAAAGACAAGGACAGGTTTATCTCTATTCTGGCACACGACCTGAGAAACCCTTTCAATAGTTTGCTCGGGTTGTCAAATCTTCTTGTAAGCGAACGAAATCAGATGGACGAAGAGGAGGTTGAAAATTGCATCAAAACAATAAATCAGGTATCTCTGCAAACATATAATTTACTTGAAGACCTGCTTATGTGGTATAGGTCTCAGGCGGGGCGGCTCCCTTTCGAACCCAAAGTTTTCTATGTAGGGGATGTTTGTCGCGAAGTTATGGCCAATCTTAAAATAATTGCATCAGCAAAATCAATAACAATTGAATGCAATAAACCGGATAAAGAAGCTCTCTTTGCCGATGTAAATATGTTTAAAACTGTAGTACGTAACTTAATAACCAACTCTATTAAGTTCACTCCGGAAAAAGGGAAAATAGGGATTGATTTTTCAGTTGACAAGGAATTTGCAACAATTACAGTATCCGATAACGGGATAGGCATGGACGAAAATCAACTTGCAAAAATCTGGGACTTCAACAACAATGCCGGCCTTGGACTTGTGCTATGCAAGGAATTTACTCAAAAAAACGGCGGAACAATCCATGTCGAAAGCGAGTTGGGCAAAGGCAGCCGATTCTCCTTTACAGTACCGGTTCCGGAGGCATAAAGACTGAGATTATTCCATTTCTTGGCTTATTATTCTAGAAAAACTAAATATTATGGTAATAACCGTTAGTGCTATCCTAGTATTAGCAAATGTAATTTTATTACAAGCATAGTAATCTGACTCCCAAATACTAAAATATATAGTAGATTAGATTATTTAAATGTTGATATTAAACTGCAATCTAAATCAACTTTTAGTTGTACCAAGCTGCTTATTATCTCTTCATTAAATACGCTGTTATCTTGAGATAAAGCTATAATATTAACTAATCCTATAAAATGTTTATAATGTTCTGTTTTGATATTTATTTTTATAATTGACTGATAGTAGTCAATTATAATATTAAGAGATCTAATTTTTTGATCTAAAATCATTCTTTGAAGAATAACATTTGGACTATATCCATCTTTTTCATTAGTAATGTACTCGAAACAAATTGAATAGGAATCTTGTGTAATAGCATCACATTTCCCCATTATCTCTCTATAAGCATTAAGTTTAAGATTGATAATTCTCTTTTTTTCTGCTTCTTTTCTATTTTGTTCGAATTGAAAATAACCATATGAAAATACTAAAAATGACATTATTAAAGTAGCTGATGTCCCATTTGATTTAGCGTTTTCAGACAGTAGAAAAATTGATATCGATACTCCAATTATAAACACACAAATAGCTATAATTATGTGATTAATATCACATAATTTGATTTTTTGTTTCTGATTGAAAATTTTTGAATGCCTATTCAATCTTTTCAGCCTATTTTTTAACTCTTCCTTTTTCCTTTTACTCTCTTTATCCATATTAATAATATTTTCCAAATTTACATATATATATATATATATATATACTTGATTATAAGGACATCAAACAAAAAAGGTTCTCAACTTTCGTGGAACCCTTTTATTCAATTTATGATTAGGATGAAAAATGATTCATAATTTAAAGGTCATTTATTACAGCCTCAGCCTTCTCTTTTCTGTTGATAAGAACATTAATTCCATCTTCATAACTAATAATTATCTTTTCTGAAGATGAAATTTCTATTGAAACTGCTCCACTTTGAAGTGTCCAAAAAGTAGAATAATAACACTTGTCTTTAGAAATTGCCTGAAACTCATAACCATCTCCTTCAAAATAAGGATCTTTGAAAAACTCGTAAGACTTACCAATTCCATATTTTTCTGATAGTTGGGTTTTAAATTTTCTATATGTCTCTTTTGCAGAGCTCCAAGAGTTTTCTTTAGGTAATAATACCGCAACTTTCCAGATTGTTGAGGTTTTAGGGGATCCTATTATATAAATAATACAATTTTGAATTGAGGCAAAACCTCCAACAAATGTTAGTGCATTATCTTCACTTTCTTGAAGTTTATATCCTTGTTTTGCAAGGAGATTCCCAAAAGAATTCACATTCCCTGTAATATCTAACCCTTTAAATTTCATATGCTCTTGTGCATAAATTGAACAACAAAGAAGTATAAACAGAACACTACAAATTATTTTTTTCATAATTATATAATTTATTGTTTGTAATATAGTTACATATAATCTTCTGGTCATTAAAGAAAAAGCTCTAATACTACAAGAAACTTTAATTGCAAAGTATGTAATTTAAATATCATTATTCATAATTGATTTTTTTTCAATAGTATCAAGATCTGAATTAACCTGATCTTCATATGAAATATATACTTGTCCAGAAGATGAAATACTAACCATTAGTGATCCATGTTGTACTTTCCAAAAAGTAGAATAATTACCTTTATCTAAAGAAATTGCTTGTAATTCATATCCATCTCCTTCTTTATAAGGATCTTTGAAAAACTCAAATGATTCTCCTATTCCATACTTAAATGAAAATTGTTCTTTCAACTCTTTATACAAACTTTTTGTCTCACTCCAAGTAGATTTATCAGGGAAGAAGACTACAACTTTCCAAATAGTTGATGTCTTATTCGATCCTAATATAATAATTTCACAATTAGCATATGAAGCAAAATCACCAGAATAGTCTAATCGATTCCCTTTACTACTAATTAGTTTAAAACCATCTTTTTCGAGAAGTTTACCAAAAGTATTTACATTCCCATTAATTTCAATTCCTTTAAATTTTAAATGTTCTTGAGCATCTATTGTACAATACATCAAGATGCAAAGGGAAAAAATAACTAATCTTTTCATAAAAAATATTTTAATGTTTTAATAAATCGTAACATCATAATACCAATAAAAATTATTGAAATGCATTCCTTAAAGTTAAATACAATTATCTGAACACCAAACAAAAAGATTCTTAACTTTCATAAATAACCTTGAATTTTTATTATACTTTTGTATATCTAAAGCTGTTCAAGATGAAAAAACTAAAGAAACTATGGAATGATTATAAAATATGGTTTATTATTGGGATGATATTCCTATTAAGTCTTATTGGTTCATTCTGTTACTTTTATTCAGATATTGCTTCGAATTTTAAAAAGGATGATCCAAATGGAGAATTTTTCAAGGTAATATTATCTATTCTGGGTGGTATTGGACTTTTTTATGGGCTGTGGATAAATAGCCAAAGAATCAAAGCTCAGAATAAACAAAATAAATTAGTTGAGGATAGAAATCAAGATCAAAAGTCATATGATGCTGATAAAAGATTTGGAGAAGCAATTGGTTATCTTGGTAGTGAGAACACTTCAATTGTATTAGGTGGAATATACGCTTTATATCAATTAGCAAAAGAAGATTGTAGATATAAATCAATTATTGCTGGAATATACACAAGTTATCTACAAGATAAATCTGTAGATTTATATAAAGACTTAGAAAATCGTCCAACCAACGAATCTGAATTTTCCAACAATTTTAATGTCCCAATAATATTAAGAACGATTGTAGATTTATTATTCAATTCTGAAAATATATTTATAGGATTAAAATTAAACTTATCTCGTATATTATTAAAAGATGTGACAATTAATGCCGATGTAATAAATTGCAATTTCGATCATTGTGAATTCAATCGATGTTTTTTTGGAAAAAATGTTCAAAGCTGTTCTTTTGAAGTATCAAAGATAACTAGTTGCTCTTTTGGAAATAGGGACACTATTATGGATCAATGTAGATTTTTTGGTTCAACAATTGAAGGAACTACATTTTATGGGAATAAACTTTCTTCTTCTAATTTTGATTTAGTTATGTTTAAGAAACCAAGATTCCAGTTCTTTAATATAAATGATTGTGAATTAGCTGGGGCAACTTTTGTGGACAAAGCAGTTTTTTTAGATGTTGAATCATTTTCTGGGACTACAATCAGTAAAGAGTATGAAAATCATATCACATTTCAACATTGTATAAATTTAGACCAAATATTTGAATTTTAGCTACTGTGCTCCTTCTGGTGGCACTCCTTACATATAATTAAGCCTGTATTGATTATGGAATATTATTTTTTAGCATTAGGCAATCATTATATATAAAATTTTATTCTAGTAAATTTACAAGTACACTTGACATTAAGATCATATAGAACATCATATGCTCAAATACTATTATCAATTAACTTATTAATTTTAAAATCAAATAAGAAATGACATATAATAGATATAGAGGATTCCCTAAATCTTCCGTAAATTTTGGTAACAGGCAACTTAATTTTCTTACCAAACTATTATTTTCATCTGTAAAAACAATTGTGAAAGGCTCATCATCTAACTCAAAATCTGTTGGCAGCAAATCTAAAAGAACGAATATTCCTACTTATAGCAAACTGAATGTTAAGCTCGTACCGGTACAAATTGTCGAAAATATAATGCAGAAATACAATCTTCTTATAGACAAAAGCCTTGCACAACTAGACAAAAATCATAAATTATATAACAGTTATAAAAATAGCAAAGGATTGCAGATCAAAGAATTTAAACACCCTAAAATAGTAAGCAGAGAATATAAACCTATAACGAAATTTGACTTACAAATAAAAATATCAAACTCGGTGGTACTAATCTATACCAATTTAGGCAAGATTTATTCTTCGAGCACAAGAATCCCTAATAAAGAACATTATGAGAATGATATGAGTTTTTGGAATATTGAAAACATCAATGATATTATCGAAAGTTTTAAAGTTATTGACACTAAAATTTTGAAGAAGTATTAATGTCATTAATGATATAAGCGTTATCAATCCTAATTGATACTTCATAATTCAGATATCCAAAATGTCAACTGCTTTATTTGATAATAATATTTGTAACCTTTCTATCACAAATTAGATTCAACAAGCTTTTCAAGTCTATATTTACTTCAAAAACACAAAGAACACCGCCATTATCAGGCAGGCAAAAGCAGCAAAATGATTCCATTGGAGTACTTCGCCTTTAAAGAGTATTGTAGTAAAAACGGTAAACACTACCAGCGTAATAACTTCCTGAATAACCTTTAGCTGCATCAGAGTAAAAGCACCGCCATTTCCAATGTACCCCATTCTGTTTGCCGGGACCTGGAATGAATATTCAACCAGAGCAATCAGCCACGAAAACAGCACAACACCATATAACGGCCAGTTACCAATCATTCCATTTTGTTGCAACTTTAAATGACCATACCACGCTATTGTCATAAAAATGTTGGCTACAACTAATAGTAAAATCGTATAAATTCCTTGCATTTTCTTAAAAGGTTAAAACGGCGGCAA
>JAFNAQ010000052.1 GCA_017860275.1 Bacteroidota bacterium | reverse complement strand
AATATCTAATATAAAAATTAATATGATTACCTTTTTAAAATAATCAATCAATAATTCTTTTTTTTCAACAAACAACAAAGAAAAAGATATCAAGTAAAACTGTCCCCAAACAGACAACGATCTTTCTGATGGAAAATTATTAATACAGAAAATAGAACCTATGATAAAAGAACATATCAAAAAAAGAAAAAAAGAAAAATTTGATTTAATAAAACTTCTATATACTGATGTTATTGACAATAATATACCCCCAAAAACTAGAAATAGAGAAATACTATTATATCCTAAAAATTGAAGAAGTCCAATTGAAATTGGGTAAATTGCATAACGATTAAATTTAAAACCAAAAGAACCATCAAAATTCATTTTCTCATTATATTAATTTGATTCTTGAAAGGTGAATATCTCTGAAACCGTTTTAACAAAAAAATCCTTTTCTGATAAAATTTTCATTCTGTATTTTTCAAAATTAAGAATATTTTTATTATAGTTTTCAATGCAATCAGAAATACAATGAATTATGTCATTCATATCGACTTTGTCAACATCAAATTTGTACTTATCAGGAATTTCAATATCATATTTGTTTTTAGCAGCACCTCTTTCACCAGTAATTATACAACAGCCAGAAAGAGCAGCTTCACGGGGTAATCGATCCTTTCCTTGATGATTACCAAAATCAATATAAACTTTTGCTTCATTTAAAAGAGAAAAGACTTCTTCTCTACTCATATTTTCAATTGCAATAAAATTTATATTTTTTGAATGTTTAATTATATTTTCAGTAGTAGGTCGCCCCTTTGTCGGATTGAATAATACTATATCTTTTCGATCATTATAGTTTATAACATTATTCAAAAAGACATCATTTAAATAATCTGATAAAAACAGAATCTTATCTTTACTAACCCCCATATGTATTAATGTTTCATATGCATAATATGATTGCACTAAATGCATAACAGGTGATAAAAGTAATTTATCTTGGTCATTTCTGAAATTCTTATTTTTATTTAAAACATATTTAGGTAAATCAAATTTATAAGAATGAAAAAGTCTTATTCGTACTCTATCTACAAAACGATAAAGATTTATTTTAAATGCTGTTTTTAAATAAGACAGATCTCTTGTAATAAAAAAATTATCAACACTTAACCACCAAATTATTTTCTTAATATTTACATAATTCTCTGACATTTTAATATAACTATACATCTCAGGCATAACTAAAATATTTTTCGAATTATCCTCTATTTCATTAACATACAGGACATTATATATTTCATAACTACAATGTACCGGTTTCAATTTATTATTCGGAATATAATACATAAAAGCATTAAAACCATTATTTCTTAATATATATACAAATTGATGAAGTAATTCCGGGCCACCGGTTGCACAATTTGCTGGACAAAAAACATATATCTTCGAATCTTTATTCACAATGACACTCATAATATAACGATTAATAATTTATAAATAAATTTAACAACAAGAAGATTCTTTACTTTATTTAAATTCACAAAACATAAATTTTGATTAAATAAAAAAAACATTACCACAAATTTAATTTTCTACAAGAAAAATACATGCTAAATGCAACAAAGATTTCAGTCAAAAGACTCACAACTGTAATATTATACAAATTAAAACTACTAAAACAAAAGATAAGAGAAACTAGAATAAAATAAGCTAGCCCTGAATTTAATATTATCTTACTAAATTTCTTACTATAATCAAATGCTATCAAAATTTGGATTCCAAAAACATTGCTCATAGCTGTAATAGGCACCATTAAGCTCATTAGATTTACAACCCAAAAAGCTGGTAACATCTGCTCACCACCTAATAATAAAATTACATACTTAGAACTTACAAATAAAAATAATAAAAGGATAGCATGAAATATTAATGTCAATTTAAATATTTTTTTAATAAAAGATATATCACGATCTTTATTCATTTTAGGAAATAAAGTTTGTCCTAGAATTGACTGAGGTATTTTAAGTACAGTTGTAATTTTTTCGGCTATATCATAATATGCGACATCCCCTAATGTTAAAAAAGATCCAACAATTACTTTATTTGTACTAACATATAAACTTGAAGATATATTTGAAATAAATATTGGTATTGAATCCATAAAATAAAACTTCAACACCCGAAAAGGTTGAAAAATAAATCTACGTTTATAATAAAAAAAAATAATCCATAGAGCTATCCCTCCACCTAATAATGACGCAAAACCATTGATTAGAGGAAATAAAATATAATCTATTGGAGATATAATAAATAAAAAAACTAGAACAAAAAAGACGAATCGACTTACTAATGTTATTAAAGTTATGAATTTCATTTTCTCTACACCTTGAAAATACCAAACAGGGAAAACTACATCATATATACAAGCCCACATTGATAAAAAGAATAACAATTTATAATCTTTAGCATGTGGTATAACATTTATAAGTAACAATAATAAAAATAAAGCAAAAATAAACAATAAAGATTTTATAATTAAAACAGAGCTTACAATTTCATCTAATTTAGAAGGCTGATCTCTGTATATACTGATTTGTTTAGTTGCAGATATATTAAAGCCAAAGCCAACAAAGATTACGAAATAATTTATTACAGCTTGCGAGAAAATAACTAAACCGTAAAAAGTTGTTCCTAATGTTTTTATCAAATAAGGATAAACCACCAATGGTAATAAAACATTTATTATTTGTATTGAAGACAAATAAGAAAAATTTTGAACTAATATTCTGTAACGACTCTCACTATTAAACAAATTAAACAAAAATCTTTTCATCTTATTTTAAAAAAAACATATACAGAAATGTAATGAACAGTTTATACACAGAATTATTAGTTCAAAACATTTGCTAAATTTCTAATTTTGACGCTATTTCTATAATTTGGTGCATATCATAATATTTATATTCAGCTAAACGTCCACCAAAAATGACTTTCTGCTCCATCTCTGCTATTTGTTTGTATTTCTTATACAATGTGTTATTTTTCTCGTCATTAACCGGATAATATGGTTCCGTATTACTATTAGCTTCAAGTGAAAACTCCTTTGTTATAACAGTATTAGGTTGTTGTCCAAATTCAAAATGCTTGTGTTCAATTATTCTTGTATATGGAACAGTCTTATCAGTATAATTTACAACAGCATTACCTTGAAAATTAGGAATATTTAATATCTCATGTTCAAAACGAAGGCTACGATAATCAAGTTTACCATAACAATAATCATAAAACTCATCAATTTTCCCAGTATAGACAATCTTATCTGCTAATAAAGATAAAGATTGTCGGTTAGAAAAATAATCTATATTACAGCGAACATCTATTCCTTCTAACAGTCCATTTATTAATTTATTATATCCTCCTATTGGAATACCCTGATATTTATCATTAAAATAGTTATTATCAAACGTAAATCTTACTGGCAATCGTTTAATTATAAAAGCTGGTAAATCGGTCGCATCACGTCCCCATTGTTTTTCTGTATAACCTTTAATCAAAATTTCATAAATATCTTTACCTACAAGAGAAATAGCTTGCTCTTCCAAATTTTTTGGTGTAACAATACCAGAAGCCTTACGTTGTTCTTCTATTTTCATTCTTGCCTCTTCAGGTGTCTTGGTACCCCATAATGCATAAAATGTATTCATATTAAATGGAAGATTATAAAGAGCACCACCATAAGATGCAACAGGAGAATTTGTATATCGATTAAATTCCACTATAGAATTCACAAAGTTCCACACTTCTTTGTTAGATGTATGGAAAATATGAGCACCATATTTATGTACGTTAATATCTTCTATACTTTCACAAAATAAATTTCCTCCAACGTGACTTCGCTTCTCAATAACTAAGACTTTTTTCCCGTTTTTTTTTGCTCTATAAGCAAAATAAGAGCCAAAAAGTCCTGCTCCAACAACTAAGTAATCATATTGCTTCATAATTATATAATCTATTTATCTTTACAACACAATGCTTTCCACAAAGTATATTACAAATATTTGAGATGAATTTTAAGTAAATTATTTTATAAATAAAAATTTTCACTATAACAACGAATTATGTAAAAATTTGCATTCTATCATATAAGATTATAAGATAACAGAAATACATTTCTATTTAGATCATAAAAAACCACAAATTTAAAACAAACACTTTCTTTATAATCAAAACTTGATCATAGTCACAATTAATGAAGCAACTCCTACCACTATAGAAGCAACAGAAAATACGACATTAGTTGCACTACCAACATCAGAACCTTTTGCTTTGGCTTCATTAGGCTCTACATAAACCACATCACCTTGTTGCAAATAAAAGTAAGGTGAGAATATCAGATTTTTATTATTCAAATTAAGTGTAACAATATTCTTTTGTCCGTCGGGTAATTCACGGAGAATTTTAACCACATCTCTACGGCCATAGATAGTTAAATCTCCAGCCATGGAAAGAGCCTGCAGGATGTTAATTTTTTCATCTTTTACAACGAAAGCCCCTGGAGTGTTTACTTCTCCTAATACGGAAATTTTATAATCCGCAAAACGAACAGTAACAACGATATCTCCCTTTAAGTAAGTTCTTAACTTTGCCGTGATTGTTTTAGCTACTGCATCGGTAGTTTGGTTTATAACAGCTAATTTTCCCAATACAGGAAAATCAATGGTTCCCTTACTATCTACCAAATAATTTTGTAGAGTTGCCGTAGAATAAGTTTCGTTTGAATTTGCAGGGACTGCAGTAAGTATATTGAAAGGGAAATATGTTTCGGCATCCTCGGAACCACTTACCACAATACGTAGTAAATCGTTCGGCTTGATGGTAGCATTAAAGGGTTGTGAACTTTGAGCCAGTTGATCAGTAGTGAGTGATTCGGCTCCTTCCAGATAGGCAATATTTTTAGCAGATTTACATGAAGAAAAAAGAAGTATTACTGTGAATAGCAGTAGATAGCGATAGTTTTGTCTGTTCATAGTTTGTACGAATCGGTTTGTGTTATTACGCAACAAGGTTCGTCACTAACATAACTTTAGCGACGAATTCCTATTTTTTAAAATCCGCCGCAAAGGTAAACACATTTTTTGTCTTAAAGAAACGTTTTAACTACAAATGATATTTAATTTCGATTGCTATTATACTTTAGAAATTTTTTTAGCATTATTTTGTTAAATAAGCATCTGAATGTTAACCAATTAGCAAACAAGAAATAAAATTAAAAAATTATATATTTTAATTTTCACGAACGATATTAAGAGGAAAAATATATAAATTTAATTACTTGGCAACGGTTACAATAAGGGAGGCTATGCCTATAACTACGGATACTACGGAGAACACAATGTTGGTAGCAGCCTTGCGGAAATAGAATCGGGCAGATTGACTTCCCTTCGGCACAGTGAAGTTGATATTGCCACGGGGAACTGGCGTAGGTACGAAATAGTCTAAATGAAACAGCATAAAGCACAATGCTTATCAGCATACCGTATGTCATTGGCCAGAATAGCCGAACAAATTCTAAGCTTCCAATTTCCAAGTACTTTGAAACATAATTAAATGGCATTTTTTCATGATTAAGTTACAAACAAATTATAAATATATTAAAAAAATAAGAGCGTTTAGTAACAACTAAACACTCTTATTTTTACTCCTGACTATATTCCTTTATTTGCTGTTCCTTTTCAATGGGTTGAGTTTATTTTTAATAAAATATCAGTCATTAGTTCCGCATTCAAGGTCTTATCCATAGAATTCCTTATACCACTCAGCAAATCTTCTCAATCCCTCTCTCAATGGAGTATTCGGCTTAAATCCATAATCTCTTTCCAGAGGAGTGGTATCAGCATACGTTACAGGCACGTCGCCA
>JAFNAQ010000105.1 GCA_017860275.1 Bacteroidota bacterium | reverse complement strand
CGAATGAGTCTGGGTGGAGCTTCAGTTCCAGCGTTCTTTAGTACTCACCCTTCTGATGCAACTCGTATTGCCAATATAAAGAAAATAATGCCCGAAGCTTTGAAGTATTATAAGAAGTAATTTCTGCAAACAAATTATTGAGAAATAATAAAGTAATAGCCTGTCTGGATAGATTCCCGGCAGGCTATTACTATTTTATTTATATTTAATAGGATCATATTTAATGGTTCTGTTCATTACGATTATCCAGTCCCAGTCATTAGGGTTTCCGGCTCCAACACTGGGAGTGTAGAGAAACAGGTCTATCTTTTTCTTACTATCTAAACAATTAGATACGATCGTAAGTCTATTTATAGAATTCCATATTAAAGAATAATCAGTAGGTGGTGTACCAAAAATACATTTAAATTTTGAGTCTTCCGGTTTTGTTATAGGACTTTCCAGAAGCGAGTATTTGCTTGCAGGTATAAATATCTTTGGATAGTTAATAGTTCCTGTTCCCATCCAAATTATAGATCCGTCAAATAGCAAATCATTGGTAGGCTTATAATACAAGGATATATTCCCAAAACTATTTACCTGTTGTTCATATCCACCTTCGAACTTGTTTGTCATATAATCTACTTTCAATATCACAATTGAATTGTAATCTTCAGTTATATTATCTTTATCACCCTTGGAACAGGAAGATAAAATAAAGATGGATAAGAGTAATAAGAAAGCTTTTTTCATATCTATGTATTTTAATTTTTTATTTCTTAGTTTTTTTGATCTTCAAAGTTATATCTTATTATGAATTTCTATTGCGATACTCTATACCAATTATAATCAAGTTGTTTAACGCTTGCACCAGAGGTATAGAATCTTTTCAGTTCATTAGAATCATTAGTGTAAACAAATGCAGAAAAATGATCAATAAAACCTTGATCAATATAAAAGCTAATTGTTAGTTCTCCTTTTTCTCCTTTTGAAATATCTATCTCTTTACTTCCATTGGAGATAGGTGGAAAATTCCATTTCTCTATATTATAAGAATTTAAAGTCTTTCTGTTTTGTATCTCATTCTTGATGTTTGTAACAATTGTGTCTCTGGTTTTACGTCTCATTACCCAATCTAGTTTTTCTACAATACTGGAACCAAATAATAAAGAAATAAGACCTAAAGTGATGGCGGTAATAAGTCCAAACTTATGGAACTTAGTTTTTACCTGGTCAGACTTTTTGTAGAAAGGCGATAATAAGTATATTGATAGTCCAACTCCAATTGCTAAATATGGTATCAATTGAAAAATGGCTAACATTCCTGACGTATAATAATAAAATAATGGCGCTTGAATAATAGCCATTATCAATATTATTAATGTTAGAGTGTTATAATAGTATTTTTTCTGAGCTTTATTTCCTAAGAAAATTAGAATCCCTATTATTAGAAATATTCCGATTAATATCATTTTATGTTTTGAGATTAATTATCAATATCTTTTTCGGAGTTTATTTTATAAACCGCATTTTTTGTATTAAAGCTGATCGATTAACTTATTTTGTATGTTAGGTATTTGATTATTATCCATTTATCTTTTTTCTTTTTCATTAAAACTGTGGCTCCATTTCCGCATAAACTGCCGCAAGAAATAAAATAATCAGCTATCGCAAATTTTTTATTTTTTGATAATAGAAGCTTTTTAAAATAGCAAACTGCATTTTTGTGGTAGTGTTTTTTTATTGAGTATAGAAAAGGTTCAATAATTAATGCACCATTCGCTTCTTTATAATTTTGATAACTATCTATTGAGTCGGGATTAATAACTTTGAAACTGCTATTGTTTTTAATTATAAAGGCATCATCAATAGCTGATTTTCTGAATTGATCTTTGTTGAAACCGTATTTTTGAACTAATTCAGGAATATCAAGCATTGATGATTTAATAGGATTTTCGATCAGAGGATAAACTATAAAAGATGTATCTTTCAAAGTAGAAATAATATCTCTGTACAATTTTAATTCAGAATCACTAATATCTTTATATTTTTGATCCTGCCCAAACAAAAAATTATTTGATAGAATAATAAAAATGAGGATTAAAAGTGTTTTCTCCATTTTGTTATTATTAAATTACTTCCAAAAATATGGATATAATCTAATACTAACAATTATTTTTCCTCTTTATTTACTTTGTATTGTTATGAAAAATCTCTTCTAATAATTCTGCTTCACAAATGCAGAAAGCTCCTCAAAACTAGCAGTCCGAGTTTTTTGGAACATGTTTAAAGCTATTGCCGCGCAAGCTTCTGCATCGGATAGTGCGTGGTGATGCTGTTTTAAATCGTATCCGCAATGTTCAGAGACTGTTTGTAATTGGTAGACTTCCACTTTGCCACATTCCGTAATTTTAAGCATTACCTCCAGTTTTATATAAAAGAGCATTTGTTCAAAGAGTATCCCAATTAGGTTTCTTATAGAGGCTTTGCAGAATTTTAAATTAAACTCACCAGCATATAAAATATTTCTTTAACTTTGAACTCTACTATTCCTTAATAGAACAGAAGTTAATTTGAAGATTATGCAAACAAAGCCAGTATATCCTGTTAGGAGATTGTGCATCCTGAATTTTTGGTTTATCGCGATTTGCGTATTGTTTGTATCTGCTTTTATA
>JAFNAQ010000005.1 GCA_017860275.1 Bacteroidota bacterium | reverse complement strand
TGATTTTACAAATAAAATTGCATTTAGAACTCCACAGTATATTACAACTTCAATTTGTGAGGGTGATTTTTATACTAATTATGGGGCAAATATTGATTCAGCTGGTGTATATAATTTTGTAAATGGTTGTGATAGTGTAATATTAACATTGAGTATTAATCCATTTTATAACGATACAATAATAGCAGAAATCTGTCAAGGTGACACCTATGCACTAAATGGATTTAATGTTTCAACCGCAGGACTACATACACTCAACTTACAAACGATAAAAGGCTGTGATAGTATAGTAAACCTAACATTAACGGTTAATTCGATATATAATGATACAATAATAGCAGAAATCTGTCAAGGTGACACCTATGCACTAAATGGATTTAATGTTTCAACCGCAGGATTACATACACTAAGTTTACAAACGATAAAAGGTTGTGATAGTATAGTCAACCTAACATTAACGGTTAATCCGATATATAATGATACAATAATAGCAGAAATCTGTCAAGGTGACACCTATGCACTAAATGGATTTAATGTTTCAACCGCAGGACTACATACACTAAGTTTACAAACAATAAAAGGCTGTGATAGTATAGTAAACCTAACATTAACTGTCAATCCAATATATAATGATACAATAATAGCAGAAATCTGTCAAGGTGAAACTTATAATCAGTTTGGTTTTAATGAAAGTATAACAGGTTTCTATACACAAAGTCTAAAAACAATAAAAGGCTGTGATAGTATAGTAAATTTAAATCTTATTGTAAATCCGACTCCAGATATACCTTCAAATTTAATTATTAATCAAAATCCAAACTATTTTGAAATAACTTGGCAAAGTAATGGAATGAGTTATGATATTTATCGTGAAGATAGTTTGATTGCTAATATTTCACAACCAATTTATTTTGATTATAATTTAATTGCTGGACAACCCTATTGTTACAAAGTAAAAGCATTGATTGGAGAATGTGAAAGTGTATTTAGTAATATTGTATGTAAAAGTTATTTAGGCTTAGATAACATGGAATCAAATAATATAACAACAAGACTTTATCCAAATCCTACTGATAATAAAGCAAAATTAGAGGTTGAGGGATTGAAATCTGATGCTGAGGTTATACTTTATGATATGTTTGGAAGGGTTGTTCATAGTTGTTGGATTAGAAAGGGAAATTGTGAAATGGAGATTGATGTTAGGGGTTTTGCTAAGGGAATTTATACTATTAGGATAGTAAATGAAAAAGTTAACCAAAAAACAAAACTTATAGTGAAATAATTGACTATAAGTTTTGTTTTTTGGTTGATGTTATTATTGGATTGGGATATAGAGCAATGTTTCTAAGTCTTCGGGTTTTACTTTGCAAGGGTCGCTTAAATAGCTTTCAAAACTTGGAAATTCTCTTAGTTGGTATGGACTTTCAGGAAGCCATTTACTAAATATTGCA
The DNA here is from genome assembly GCA_017860275.1 of Bacteroidota bacterium. Taxonomy (GTDB): domain Bacteria; phylum Bacteroidota; class Bacteroidia; order Bacteroidales; family P3; genus UBA10566. The sequence goes on along the minus strand of JAFNAQ010000005.1, from coordinate 157,966 downwards.
TTATATATTAATGGTAGTCTGTCGTATGCGCCTTTGTGAAAAAATACTGCATACTTTCCTCCTTCTATGGTTTTAAACCCTATTTCTCCTTCAGGTTTTACATCTCTATCGACTGTAATACAAGCATCGTAACGGCATTTTGAAGCCTCTGTAATTGATGGGTCATCATGTCCTATTCCTAAAAACTCGTTTCTTTGTCCAAATAGATTGTTCTTGCCTACAAACTGGCATACTCTTTCCCACACTCCATTGTATTCTTTATTTCCATATTTTCCTATTATTTGTATGTAGACAACTTTGCTGTCAGGACGTTCTACAATTTGTGGCTCTTGAAGAATATAATCTTCGTTTGAAATGTTTCTGTTCATAATTACTATATTTTTATCGGTTCTGTATTCTGAGGGAGAAAAATTGTAGAGTTGTTTGAATGCCTTAGAAAGCGAGGAAGGCATATCATAGCCTACCTTATAAGCAATATCTTGAATAGATATATCTGTACTACGAAGTAAAGATGCTGCTTTTTTTACTCTTTGTCTTGTTATATAAACTCCTATTGGTTCGTTTAAGAAAGCTCTAACTATTCTATGAAGATGAAAAGGAGAGAATGATGATATTTCTGCTAGCGTAGAAAGTTTTATTTCTTTGTCTAAATTTTTGTCGATATAGTCAATAACAAGATTTACTCTTCTTAAATAATCTTGTCTTGTAGAATCATTATTACCCATAATTTATTTTATCTTTTGTTTACATTGCAAAGATACTACCATAAACTATAAAGACTCTTTCCCTATATTGCTAAATTATAAGGAAAGAGTCTTTATTTCAATTATGTTATAAGTTTTCTCTTCTTAGAAGTATGCTATTATTCCTATTGTTGGTAGTATTGTTCCACTCATTGAGCTTATTTCTCTTATTCTATATTGTTGCTGAGCCTCAGGAAGACTTGGGTCTATTATGTTTGGCTGCCCACTAGTGGTTAGGTTAGAATAGATTGGGACAGACTCTTGTTTGAAATTATATACGTTTTGAATATCTACATAAAGGGTAAGTGAAACCTTTCTCCAGAAGAATTCTTTGTCGATTCTAATATCTAATTGGTGAAAATTCGCAAGTCTTAGGGTATTGTATTTTGAGTAATCAAGATAGGCTTGGTTCTTTGCATCCCATGCCTGACGAGAAGAAGAAAGGTCTAAATCGATAGGAGTATAAGGACTTCCACCAATAAATCTCCACCTTGCACTAAGAGTCCAATTATATTTTAACTGACGATTTGCACTAATATTGAAGACGTATCTATTGTCCCATGAAGAAGAGATATAGTTATCTTTTATATCGGTGAACTTAGAAACGTAATATGTAAATGTTGAATAGACACTATATTTATTGCTTTCAGAGAGTTTTATAAGAAACTCAGCACCATAAGACCTTCCCTTACCAAGAGATGATACAGCCTCATCTCCAACTGTTCCAAAATCAGTAACCTTGCTGGCAAGACTTATACCATCTTTAAGAGATATAGGGTAATTGTAATATTGTTTGTAGAATCCTTCAATGGATACCTTGAATTTATTATTAGGTTTGTACTCAAGTCCAAGAACTCCATGGTTAACGTCAATATATTTCAAGTTGTTTTTCTTATTAACCAAGCTACCAGTAGAGTCTTTATATCCAAGAGTTGTGTATGCAGGCATTTGATTATATCTTCCAATGCTTGAATTGATAAAAAAACCATTAGATAAATCGTATGATGCAGAAAGTCTTGGAGAGAATTGATTTAATGGATTTACCATTTCTTTTGAATAGGTGCTACCATCTAACCTAATTCCAAATGAAAGAGAAAGCTTTTCATTAAGATATTTATCTGATGCTTGAGTAAATAGTTGGTATGCAAATAAATCAATATTAGTATTATATTCATCTGTAATCAATTGATTGTTTGCGAATATTTTTCTAAAGCTTTCCGTCCTATAGCGAGAATATTTTATTCCACCACCAAACATAAATTCAAAGGGAAGATTAGTAATATAATGCTCATAACGCAGTTTATTTTCAGCCTCAAGAGAATTATAATCCATTACCTTAGGAAGATTTTCATCGTTATTTTGTCTCTTATAAGAAGAGTTATTTAACGCATTACGACTAAGTATCCATTTATTGTAAAAATTAGAAGAGTAATGTCTGTATATACCTCCCATTGTATAATTCCATTGATTATATACAGGTAGATAGTTTAATAAATATCTTTGACTCTCATTAGGATTTTTAATTCCAGTATTCAATACCATATTATCCACTGCTCCAATACCAATAAATGTTATATCATTCTTTGAGTCAAACTTAACATTATGACGGAATTGGTAATCGTTATAGGTAGGAAGGAATGGGAGCCCAAGAGCTTGGAAAAGAAATTGTAGATAAGAACGTCTATAGGAAAGTAATAGAGTTGATTCACTCCCAGTAGGGATATCTAATGTTATTGCTAAGTCCGATGCCCCAACAGAAGCCTTGAAATGAGGTCTATCTAAAGAACCATCTTTTTGAACAATATTCATGACAGAACTTAGAGCATTTCCCTTACTAGCAGGAAAGGCAGAGGTAAAAAACTCGACCTCACGAACAAAGTCAGGGTTTATGATTCCCACAGCACCACCACCAGAGCCTTGAGTAGCAAAGTGATTGATAATAGGTATTTCTATTCCATCTAAATAAAATACATTTTCGGACGCACCACCGCCACGAACAATTAAATCATTCCTATTTACAGCTGTTGACACAACACCAGGAAGGTTTTGTACTACCTTAGAAACATCACGATTTGCTCCAGGGGATTTCTCAATATCTTCAACAGTTATTGTTTGAACAGATAGGGGAGTCTCAGCCTTTTTAGCGGTAATATCTGAAACTATGTTTACCTCAGTAAGACTTGTGCTATTGGGTTCTAAATATACATTCTGGTTTACAGACTTATTATTGAAAACCTGTAAGACTGGAGTTTGTGTTTTGGAATATCCAATGCTTGTTGCTACAAGTCGAATAAATCCAACAGGGACATCCTTTATAATAAAATGACCATTCTGGTCGCTAGAGGCTCCAAGTGTACTTCCTTGAACAATTACATTGGCAAACATAATCGGTTCGTTAGTATTTTTATCATAAATATGTCCCTCTACACTCCCTTTTTGAGCAAAGGAATATAGGGATAATAATATAAAAGCTAGTGTGTAAAGTATTTTTTTCATGTTTTAATTATTTAGGTATAGAACATTCTTTTTCTAATTATGTTGCATAGAAAAAATCAATATAATTATTTGAAAATTAATTTGGATTTTATCTATGAATCTAAATTGACCTTTAATAATTTGAATCGTGGGTTTAACCTAAGGTATAACCCGATTGAAAAACTATTTTTCCCTATTTTATTTTTATACTCAATATTGCTGACATTATAACTATAAGGAAGATAGTGATAATACTCAATATCGAAACCAAGACTATAATTCTTATGATACTTATATGTATACTCTATGGAAGAATAAATCATACTCATCTTATTGAATATTAGATCAGGTATCTTTGTTGAGATATTCCCAAAATGAGCAGAACCCAAAATAGGGAGAAAATCTTCGCTTACCCAATATCCAAGATTGAACCTATAGTCATTGTTTTCCATGAATATTCGAGGGAAAATTCCATATCCTTTCTTTAATGTAGAATTGCAGTTGGAATTATATATTGCATAATTAATATCGAAACCATAAGATTTAATATACTTTTTATCAATCTTATACTTTACCCCTAGACCAATATCCATATTCATATAAGTCTCAGTCTTCATATTTGGAGTTGTGTCAATTTCTCCTCCATAATGTCTAACCACCCATTGAATTGGAATATATAGTTCTAGTTTATCTGTGTTAAGAATCTTTGAATTGGTAGAAAGGCAGAATGTAAAACTCTCTTGCTCTGCATTATTTTTAAACATGAAGTTGTGCCAATTTAGCCATGAGTCTAAAGAGAAATACTTCGAATTATAAAGGAGTTGAATACCCGATTCAGGGTCGGAGCTAATATTTATCTCGTTATTATATAGGGGTGTGATTAGATTATGATTATTATTTCTGTGAAAGCTACCCAAGACAAGGTGTAGATTTTTTGCTAGTTCAATTTGGGCAGTAAATATTGGTGTAGCATGAAATCCATCTTGATAGTTTTTTGTTTTCCACTCAGCAATTGTACTATAATAATAAGATGAAGGATATTCGTCGGCTCCCCAGAAATGTAATAGATTAAATCCTGCTTCAACCTTAATTTTCCTTGATAACTGAAGGCTCAGTTTTGGTTTGAGAATAAAACCTGGTAGGGTGTAACCACTAATCTTCTCTCCCAAAAACTCATTATTCTTGAAAAAATTAATATTATCAATATCCAAATATAATAAGCCTATCTTATTGCTATCTAAATTATAATTATTATAAAAGCTTCCCTTGTACTGTGCAAATGCCTTTGAAATCCCTATCATGAATAATAATAGAACTATAGTAGAGAATATTAGTAACTTAATTTTAATCATTTGGCAAATATACAAAAACAATGTAAAGTTTCAAAAGTAGGAAATTATTATTTTTTCCTTTCATACAAATAGAATTGCTTGGTCTCTAATTCAATTCTTTTGTAATCTTGAAAATATTGGTTTTTATCAATCTCTTTTCTCACCAATAAATATCTTCTATTATTGGTAATATTAGGGTCAATGGATATATTGTAATTTCTTGCACTATAAGCAATTAATGAATACTCATGTCTCATTTCTTGAGGAATATTTACAAGAGCTTTACTAGGAAGATGACTTGCAAGTTTATCAATATCAGATAATAATTCTTTGTCTCTACTGTAACTATTATAAAAACTAAAGCAAGTAATGAATGAAATAAATAATAATACAAAGGACGAATATTTGATAATATGAAATAATTTTGATTTGATTTCTAATTTAGATAGCAATTCCTTTGCCCTCAAATCAATAATTGAAGCTATGCCTATTGATATAAAGGGAAAGGCTGGAAGCATATAAAAGCCGCTTTGTTTCATAGTTATCATAATTGGTAAGATTGCAGTTAATGAAAATATGGATATTGCCAAACCATTCCTAGTATCCTCATTTTTTGGAAATAGTTTAATATTCTTCTTCTTATTAATGATTAAAAATATAATTAGAATAATTATAGGAGTAATTATTTCGCTCAAAAACCTGCCAATTATATAGAAACGAGAGTCTACAGTTTGTGCAATTGTTATGCTACCCATAATCTGTATTTTAAAATAACTCTCAAAATAAGTTTTTGCATCAGGGAAAGAAAATATGCTAATTATGATAGGTAAGCCTGTGAAAACAACTATGAGTAATGTGTCAATAATCATCCTTTTTAGGCTTAATTTTCTTGCAACAAGCCAGTAAATGAACGGGAAGGAGAAAGGGAATAGCGCAACAAAACCCTTTAGACTAAAACCAATTGCGATAGATAATCCTGAAAGAAATATCCAAAAAAAGTGTTTATTGTTTAAAGAATAGATATATAATAAGACTGATAAAGTAGTAAATACCATAAGTGCGTTTTCAATTATATTATTTGTAGCACTCCAAAATATTAATGGTATAGAAACAAAAAATAAAAAAGGGAGAAACGATACCTTAAAACCTAATTTTATATAGAGTTTTACCATTAAAAATCCTGAGATTAGAATACAAAGGACTGAAAATACTTTTTCAATATAAAAATCTAATCCAAATATTTTAAAGAATAATCCCTCAATAAAAAAGAACATAGGAGGGTGTGATTTAAAATTTAATAGATATGTTGGAGAAAAGTACGGATGAAGAAATGAACCCAATCCTAAAGCAAAGTTCTTTGAAAAATTTGAGTAAACAATTCCATCAATAAACATTCCCCTAGATAAGAAGTTAGGAGATATTAATAATAGAAATAAAGAGAGAATAATTAGAAAGAATGGTAGTTTTTTTTCCATCTAAAGGTGTTTTTTTATTAATTAGTGCAAATATACATAAAAAGGATTAAGGTATAAACTATTAAATGAGTTATGTATCTATTTTCTGTGAAAATAATTATTTGAGGACTTATTCATCTGTAGTTTATGATAAGGAGCACCACCGATATAATTATCTATTACCTATAGTACAATAACGTTTTTATTGCCTTTTTGCTTTTAAACTCATGGTCTTTGTCTTGTTTTTATTTGAGCAGACTCCAAATTAATTCATCATTCACTTTTTTTGACACTGTGAATGATTTTGTATAAAATCTGTAACCCATATTTAGGACTAGTCATTATCTCTGTCCTAAGGAAAAGGTTGTCTTGCAAGTCTTTATAATCCGTATATGCTGTACATAGATAATAGATACATGAAATTTTCTTTTTCTCTTTTCCAATGTTTGTCTTTCTTTAGCTTATTAATTACAATTTCATTGATTTCTTTGTTTTTGAACTTTAAAAGTTCATCAACAGTCTTATAGTAGTTTGTAGTTCCTGTTGTGCTAAAATCTGTATCATTTAGGTATTTAATTAGAGCATATTTAATTTTATCATAATATTCTGCTTTATGCCAATTGGATAAATAAAAAATAGCTTCATCATAACCTTTGTCAAACGCAAATTTTGCTATTTGGGATTTATAAGGTTCTGAATAGATTCTATTATCTAAAGCCCTTGTTAATAGAAGCCAATAAACTGAATCACTAAATAGAATTATGCTGTCAAGTTCTTGGAGTATTTTGTCATTCTTTCTTTCATTAACATCAATTCTATTCCAATACCAATGATATAATACTGAAGATATAAAATCCTCGGAAAGAATACATCCCGAAAAAGTTTCTGCTCTTCTGTTTTCTAAAAGGAATTGTTTGAAAATTGATTTTAATTCAGAATAAGAATTATCTGCTAATCCCCAGCTTGCATAACAAGCAAGAGTTGGATTTGAGCTTTTAGTTAGTTGAACAAGTTCTTTAGTAGAGGCACTCTCTTTTAACTTTAAAAAGTTTTTGTAGTTATTACCTTCTTTGCCTGCAATCCCAGTATATTCATGTTCAATTCTATTAATAGAAGTTATACTATCAATTATTCCCTTAAAATCTTTTGACTGCCCAAAACAAAAATTAGAAGTCAATATAATTACTAAATAAATACTAATATTTATCTTATTCATTTTTCTTTGATTTTATCTATGCTGAATTTATGTTGCAAATGCAACTTTTTATATGTTTGTTAAGACTTTGTTTAAAGTTTCAAAGGTAAAAATATTTTCAAGTTATTTTGAGTTTTGAATTGATATTTAACTAAATGTTTTAATTTTTCCTTGAGGTAATTATTTTTTTCTCTGTGAAAGATTGATTTTTCTCTGGGATAGTTTTGGGTTTGTGGGGGATAAATTAGGGGAATTGGTTGGGTTGGGGGATTTGGAATTAATGCAGGGCGAGATTTTTTAATAGCATAAGGTTTGGACTTGGCACTAAACATACTTGATTTAGTGCAAGTCTGAACCTATTAAACTTGTTGCGTGCATGCACACTACTAAGGGGCGTGCATGCACGCATGGTTAAAAAGTTTTAAATAAACGAAAATGGAGAGTTCTGCACTATGCTAACTTGACTTATTAAACTTTGTTCCATTGTTCCATGTACTAAGGGGGTGGAACAATGGAACAAGGTTTATTATCAAATAATCACAAAAATATTAGGGGCAGAGTACAAGGTTTGGACATTGCCGACTATATGCTAAAAAAACTTGATTTTATAAAAAAAATCCCTGATTTCTTGGGAAAAGAAACCGATTTTATGGGAAAAATCAGGGAGTTTTCAGAAAAAATCAGGGATTTTTTTTAGAAAATCAGTATCGTTTTTTTATTGTTTTTGAATGCTTCTTTATATTTCTCTAATTCGTATCGCATGTTATTGTTAATTTTCTTGAAGATTTCTAACGTCTTTGTGTAATTGATTGATATTTAATAATCGGGCGTGATTTCCACCCCCTTAGTACATGGAATTCACGCCCTAAGTTTAATAGGTTCAGACTTGCACTAAATCAAGTTTGTTTAGTGCCAAGTCCAAACTCTTTGCTATTAAAAAAATCAACTAAACCCTTCCCTAAAATAGAATCTTATTCTATTTTTCTTGAATAAGATTGTAGGGAAGTGATAGTTTTTGAGAGAGGAAAAACGGTGAGAAATAAATATTTGGAATATATCTGAAAATTAAGAGAGGTTTTATTTATCGGATAATATATCCTAATAATAATAATGTGGGGGATGGCATATCCCCCACAACAGAGCAAATATGCATAAAAATCAATTAAGTAATAAACTATTATTTGAGTTATGTGTTTATTCTATAGTAAAAATATTTATTTGATATTTTATGATGGAAAAGACTCAATACAAAGAATTTGGATGGAGCGAACAAAGTTCAATACCATATTTTAATGATATATTTAAGTACATTATTGACCTATTGCCAAGAGATGGCTCTCCAATATTAGATATAGGCTGTGGTAATGGGTTTATGGACAATGTATTAATAAGTATGGGATTTAATATATATGGTATTGATGCCTCAGAACAAGGAGTAGCACTTGCTAATAGAAACTATCCTAATCATTTCTTTGTTAAAGATATTACCTCATCGGAACTCCCACAAGAATTAAAAGATATTCCTTTTAAAACAATTATATCAACAGAGGTAATAGAGCATCTATATAGCCCAGCATCTTTTACAGCCTTTGTAAAGTCAATTCTTGTTGCTAATGGAGGTGGAACCTTTATACTAACTACACCATATTATGGTTATTTAAAGAATATAGTATTAGCCTTATTCAATAAGATGGATCATAGCTTTAGTGCCTTGTGGGAAGGAGGACATATAAAATTTTGGTCAAGAAAAACAATAACAATCCTTCTGCAAAACGCAGGCTTTAGGAATATAAAATTCAAAGGAACAGGTCGCTGTCGTTTTATATGGAGACATATGATAATAAAAGGAGAAATCTAAACTATGAGAAAAAAATAGGCGAAGTTTACTTCGCCTATTTTTTTAAGTTGATATGTTTTCCAACCTTATTTGTTGAATTTTTCTCTTAGTACTTTAATCATGTCAACAGTCATTGCGTCAAGGTCGAACTTAGGGTTAAAGCCCCATTCTTCTCTTGCACATTTGTCGTCCATCCAGTTTGGCCAAGTAGAAGCTATCTTAGCCTTAATTGGGTCAACATCATATTCCATTTCAAATTCAGGAATGTATTTCTTTATTGAAGCATAGATATCCTCTGGCGTGAAGTGCATAGCAGTAACGTTGAAAGAGTTGCGGTGAATAAGCTTAGTTGGATCTGCTTCCATTAGGTTGATAGCAGCATCTAAGGCATCCGGCATATACATCATATCAAGCGACATATCCTTTGGAAGAGGACAAATAAACTTTTCTCCCTTAACGGCAGCGTAGTATATCTCCACAGCATAGTCTGTTGTGCCACCACCAGGAAGAGTAACGTTTGAGATTAAACCAGGGTAACGTACAGAACGAGCATCTACACCAAAACGTGTAAAATAATAATCGCTTAATAACTCACCTGCAACCTTTGTTACACCGTATATTGTCTTTGGTCTTTGAATAGTATCTTGAGGAGTTCCATTGAGTGGAGAGTTATCTCCAAAAGCTCCAATTGAACTAGGAGTAAAGATTGCACATTTATATTCTCTTGCAACTTCAAGGCAGTTTAACAAAGCTCCCATACCGATATTCCACCCAAGCATTGGGTTTGCCTCAGCAGTAGCAGAAAGTATAGCAACTAGATTATAAATTGCATCTATCTCATATTTCTTTACAATCTCTTGGATTTGTTCTTTGTTTGTTGCATCACATGCTAACATTGGACCGCTTTGCATAAGCTCATCAGAAAGAGGCATTCTAATATCTGTTCCTACAACATTTTCTCCACCATACACGCTTCTTAAACGCATCGTAAGTTCAGAACCAATTTGGCCACCACAGCCTAAAACTAATATCTTTTTCATTGTTTATTATTTTATTACTCCAAGTTCTTTTCCAACCTTCGTAAATGCAGCAACACATTTATCTAAATGTTCAACCTCATGTGCAGCAGAAACTTGTACACGAATCCTAGCTTGTCCTTTTGGAACTACAGGGTAGTAGAAACCAGTTACAAATATTCCTTCTTCTTGAAGTGATGAGGCAACATCTTGAGAAAGTTTTGCATCGTAAAGCATAACAGCACATATAGCAGATTGAGTTGGTTTGATATCGAATCCAGCTTCGGTCATCTTCTTAACGAAGTACTCTGTGTTAGAGTGAAGTTTATCTTGAAGTGTATTTGTTTTGTCAATAAGGTCGAACATTGCTATTCCAGAGGCAGCAATCATTGGAGGGATTGAGTTTGAGAATAAGTAAGGACGAGAACGTTGGCGTAACATTTCGATGATTTCTTTTTTACCAGTAGTAAAACCACCAATAGCACCACCGAAGGCTTTTCCTAAAGTACCTGTGATGATTTCAACCTTACCTCTAAGGTTGTATTGTTCTGTTGTACCACGACCAGTATGACCAACAACTCCAGCAGAGTGTGATTCGTCAACCATAATCATAGCATCATATTTTTGAGCAAGAACATGTATCTTATCAAGTGGACAAACATTTCCGTCCATTGAGAATACACCATCAGTTACGATAAGTTTGAAACGACATCCCTTTTCGTTAGCAGCAATAAGTTGAGCCTCAAGGTCTGCCATGTCAGCATTAGCATAACGAAAACGTTGTGCCTTACAAAGACGAACACCATCGATAATTGAAGCATGATTTAATGAGTCTGAGATGATAGCGTCTTCTTCATTTAAAAGAGGTTCAAAAACTCCACCATTTGCATCGAAACAAGCAGCATAAAGAATAGTATCTTCAGTTCCAAAGAAATCAGCAATCTTCTTCTCTAATTCTTTGTGAAGGTCTTGAGTACCACAGATAAAACGAACAGAACTCATACCAAATCCTCTTTCGTCCATAGCTTTCTTAGCAGCATCAATTAGCACTTGGCTATCGGAAAGACCAAGATAATTGTTAGCACAGAAATTTAAAACCTCACCCTTTGTAGAATCAGTCTTGATAGAAGCTGATTGAGGAGTAATGATAACTCTTTCCTTTTTGTAAAGTCCTGCATCGTGAATACCAGATATTTCGTTTTGTAGGAAGCTTTGAAACTTTTCGTACATAATTGTATATTTTTTATTATTAAACCTAGAATTAATAGTCTGCAAAGTTAAGTCATTTTTTTCAAACCACGACTAAATTTGGGCTAGATGTTAATTGTAAATATTCTTATAAAATTAGAGTTTTCTTTTCCCTCTTTCTATTATCTCTTGCTCGTTCTCAATAACTCCATTCTCCATTAATAATTTACCATTACAAACAACCGAGCTAATACACCTACTATCGGCAGAATATACCCAGTTGGAAGTTAGCTTATGGTTAGGGACAAGTCTTTCGTTATTAAGGTCAATGATAAGGAAATCGGCAAGCTTACCCTCTTGAATAAGTCCAGCATCTATACCAAAGGCATTCGCACCATTCTCCGTAGCCCACTGAAAAACCCTCTTGGCAGAAAGCAAAGAGGTATCGTTATAAGAAAGCTTAGCCAAAAAGGCAGCAAACTTCATCTCCTCTTGCATCGAAAGATTATTATTCGAACTCGTGCCATCGGTGCCTAAGGTTATACTGCAACCATACTTCTCTACAAGAGGAGTATTGAAACTCCCAGAGGCAAGCTTCATATTTGAACAAGGGTTGTGAACAATGTTAACCCCACGCTCTGAAATTATTTCGGCATCAAGCTCCGTTATATGAATACAGTGAGCAGCGTTAGTCTTACAAGAAAGAACACCAATAGAATGAAGATAACCAACAGGAGTAAGACCATTATTATACATCTTACAATCCTCAACCTCCTTAAGCGTCTCAGAAAGATGGGTATGAAGGATAAGGTTATTCGCATTGGCAACCTTTGAACATTCTTGGAAAAGGTCTTTCCCAATAGTATAAATAGCATGAGGAGCAACACTAATGGAAATCAAATCAGAAGGGGACTTAAAGCTATTGATGAAATTGAAATTGTTATCAATCTCAGCCTTACCTCTAGCCTCAATAAAGGTCACTCCAATATTCGCCCTCACACCCATCTCATGGGCAGCCCTAATTGTAGCCTCGTGATGCCAATACATATCGGCAAAGAACACCGTACCAGAACGAATCATCTCCAAAATAGCAAGACGAGAACCATCATAAATATTCTCCGCAGTAAGCTTGTCCTCAAAAGGCCAAATATACTCCTTTAGCCACTTAAACAAAGGCATATCATCGGCAAACCCCCTAAGAAGAGTCATCGAAGCATGAGTATGGCAGTTATAGAAAGCAGGCATAATAGCCTTGTTGCTTCCGTCAATAACCTTAGTAGCGTCAGCCACAATATTTGGAGCGATAGTCTTTATCCTATTACCTTCCACTAACACATCTACAATATTCCCAATATGAAAGATGTTTTTGATTAAGATTGTTTCCATACCCATATATTTATTTTGGTTGTATTATTTTTTACCCATGTAGGACAGAAAATCCAAGTCAAGAGAAAGAGACACAAAGGGAGTAATCTTCCACTCATTCGTAGTCTTTATAGACCAACCTGGAGCTAAGGCATCTCCCTCTTTATTGAATTTCTCTGCCAAAACAGAATACTCAGCCACATTCACACCTGCTGTTAGATGAAAGAAGTCGAGGAAGCGATAGGAGGGACCTATGTAGAAATTCTTGAACAGGTTAGCACCCCCAAATCCTACATAGACAGAAATATCTTGGTCAAACTTCGAACCCTCTTTCGTCAAATCGTAAAGCATAACCGATGCTCCTGTAATAAAGTCAAACTCAACCACAGAGGAGTTCTTGTTGTAGATAACGTAGTCGTATCCACCGCTGTTGTTTGCCCTTGGCGAGATGTCCCACGCAGGGGTTGGGTAACGCATGGCAATGCCTTGTATAACTCTTACCTTCTTCTTGCGATTGGTTGCAGCGGCAATCTTCGTCTCTGCATCTATAGCCCTTTGGCGTGTGTACTTAAGCTCCTCGTTTATCTTCAGAAGCTCCTTCTCTGCCTCCACAAGCTTTGTGCGAAGGGTGTCGGCCATCTTGTAATACATGTCCTTCTCATGGCTTACCTTGTTAAGAGTCTGGTCTTTAAGATTGATAGAACTCTCTTTGTCGTTGATGCTCTTCTGAAGCAGCTCAATCTCCTTCTCCTTGCCCGAAATCTTTGCATTCTTCGCCTCAACCAAACCTTCCACCTTCGTCTTGTCAAGGGTTGAACTATTAATGGCATCCTTGTAGAGCTGCTCCTTCTCGGCAAAGAGTATTTCCTTCTGTTGCAGAATCTTAATCTTCTCCTCAAGGAGTAAATTCTTATCGTTTAGCTGCTTGCGAAACTCCTCATTGAGCTTGGTAAGGGTATCATTAATCTTCTTTAGAGAAAATGTGTAGTCCTCCATCTCCCCATGCTTTCTAATCCAAGCAAGGGAATCTAAATGGTAACTCTTTCTGCAATTAGTGAGTTCAAATCCAGTTGTTTCGTAAAGATAATTGAGGTTTTCGACCTTAGTTACAAGGCTATCCTTCTGAGAAAGGAGTATTTTTTTCTCGATTTCAATGCCCTTACAAGGGTTTTCGAGACTATCCGTCTGAGAAACAGCCGTTGAGGCAGTGAGGATAAATAAAAAGACAAGTACAAAATTTTTGCGTTTCATAAGTTGTTTTAAATTCAGAGTTGCAAAGATAGCAAAATTAAAACAACTGCATAAGCCCCCCAACCACCGAAAAACGAACAAGCCTACCCACGAACATATAAAGGCAAGACAACCAAGGATTTAACTTCATAAAACCAAGTCCCAGAGCAATCAAATCCCCCACAATCGGCAGCCAAGCAAATAGCCCAGCCATAGCCCCATAGCGACCTATCCTATGCTGAAACCTCTCCACCTTATGCTTAGGAGTCTTGAAAAACATCTCAATCCACTCCCATTTTCCCAGATAGCCCAGCCCGTAAGAGGTCATACCCCCCAGAGAATTACCCACAGTTGCAGTCAAGACACACAAAACAGGGTCCAGTCCCATGGCAAGCAGGGCAACAAGTGCCACCTCCGAACTAAGTGGGATAACGGTAGAACTAAGAAAACTCGAGAGCAAAAGTCCCCAATAGCCAAGTTGTACAAACATGCTGCAAAGTTACACTTTTTTACACAAACCTCAAACCCCATTCTAACTACCTCGTCAATACGAAAAAAGGGAGGAATATTGTTCCTCCCAGTAGTGAAAAATGTTAAAAGTGACGTTTGAACGAATTGTTTTTGAACATTTTTATTCTCACGCTGTTTACTATGCAAACACAATCGAATTAGAAGAGATTGTGATTTCTTCATAGTTTTTTAGTTTTAGTTTTTTTGTTTGGTAGATAGGGAGCCGGCGTGACGCAGCTCCCTATTTCTTTTCTATTTTAATCTTTAAAACTAAACATCGCAGGTCTCCCAGAAAAATATCCTAAGACCATGACTAGGTTGCTCCCTGTCAAGAGCCTGAATACGCTTCTTAAGGATTGGGGCAATATTCTCATCAACAATTGCCAAAGTCGCCATATTCTTAGCAGGCCATGCGTGAGTGCCATAGTGAGGCTCGCCATCTGCCGTTCCCCTGCCTTGAGTATCCAGCCAACGTGTAAACCCACGGATTCCCAACTGGTTAAGGATTTCTTCAATATCCTCGACGTGAGTTTGATTATATGATATAAATGCTGCTTTCATATTTTATTTTATTTAAGTCCACGAATTTTTCTATTTCATTCATTTGTATTGAAGGACAGACACATAGGTCTGCTAATCAATACATTTATATAAATGGGCAGACACATAGGTCTGCCCCTACATTTTTATACCCTTTGACTTTCTGCGAATTCACGTTCTTTCTTTCTCTTTATCCTCTTTTCTTGACGGTATGCGAAGATAACGTAGAATGTTGGGATGATAATCAGTGTTACTAGGGTTGAGACTGTTAGTCCTCCAACGATAGCTACACCCATTGGTTGCCAAAGCTCTGAGCCTTCTCCTATACCTAATGCCATTGGTATCATACCTAATACTGTTGTTGCTGTAGTCATAAGTACTGGTCTTAGACGAGACTTACCTCCAGAGACAACGGCAGGTATAATCTTCATACCTCTTTCACGGTTAAGGTTGATGTAGTCCACTAGCACGATACCGTTCTTTACAACGATACCAACTAGCATGATACCACCGATAGCACTCATCATATTAAGCGTAATTCCACTCATAAACAGTGCAAGGAACATCCCTGTGAATGCGAAAGGTATAGAAATCATGATGATGAATGGGTAGGTAAGGGACTCGAATTGAGCCGCCATTACGATATATACCAACATCAAGATAAGTAATAGCAGTGTAGCCATTTCTCCAAAGGATTCTTGTTGGTCAACTATTGTTCCACCAATCTGGATTCCAATATTCAACGGAACATCCATCTTGTCTATTTCCTTTTGTAGGTTTCCAGCAGCCTTGTCGAGGGTTTCTCCATAAAGAGACGAAGAGACCTTTACAACACGTTCACGGTTTTGGCGTTCGATTTGAGGTGGAGCGAAGTTTTCATTAACCTTAGCCACTTCGGATAGTCGTACCGATTTACCAAGTGGGTTAACAATCATAATATTCTCTATGTCCTCGATACTTTGGCGGTTTGCCTTATCGTAACGAACCTTTATTTTGTATTCTTCTCCGTCTTCTCTAAATAAAGAGGCTGTCATACCGTTCATTCTGTTACGAACGTATTGAGAAGCTGTAGCTACGTTTAGATTATTTAGGGCTAGTTTATCCCTATCGAAGTCTACTCTAAATTGAGGTTTGTACTGTTCACGAGAGATGGTAACGTCACGGAAACCTTTTATCTTCTCCATCTTAGTCTTTATCTCTTTGGCTATCCTTTCTGTTTCCGCAAAGTCATAACCTAGGATTTCAACCTCAACGGCAGCACCTCCAGTCATACCTCCTCCTTGACCTCCAGGAGTTATCTTATATTTGCTCACCTCGGGGTAGGAGTCAAGCTCTTTACGGATAAGCTCAGAAATATCGTAGATTGATCTATCTCTTTCCTTATAGTCTGTAAGTCTGATATGAGCAGATAGGATATTAGAGCCACTTGTTTGGAATGCAGCCCAAGCGTTGTCGTTGTCGTCGCTAGGAGCACCAATTGTAAATGTAGAGTATTCAATCTCAGGGTAGTCTTTCTTTATCTTAGCATCTAAACGTTTAGCAATCTCACGAGTACGGTCTACATTAGCGCCAACGGGCAATTCAACAGTACCAGTAATTTGACCATTATCGGTTTGAGGTATAAACTCAGAGCCAATGTTTGTAGCGATAAATATTGAACCAATAAAGATAGCCACACCCATTCCAATAGTAAGCCACTTTCTTCTTACTGCCCATGAAAGAGTTCTCTCGTAGAAGTTATCCATTTTGTCTAAGCCATTAGCAATTGGGGCATAAAGTTTATCAGTTTTGGTCACATAGTTATGCTTTCTCTTTAGCAAGGTAGAGCATAACATAGGAGTTAGAGTTAAAGCACAAACCATAGAAACTGTGATAACAATACATATCATCCAACCAAGTTGTTTGAACATTATACCTGCCATACCAGTCATCATTGTGAATGGGAAGAATACAGCTAAGATTGTTAGCGTTGTAGCAATAACTGCAACACCTACCTCATTAGTTCCATATATAGCAGCTTCTCTTGGACGAGAACCTCTTTCTATATGGGTGGTAATATTTTCAAGTACAACTATTGCGTCATCTACCACAAGACCAATAGCAATGGATATCGCAGAAAGGGAGATAACGTTTATGGTATTTCCGGATATAAACAGGTAAATAAATGCAGCTATAAGAGAGACAGGGATGGTTATAATGACAATCATTGTAGCTCTCCATTGTCCAAGGAAGAATAGCACTACAATAATCACGAAGAATATAGCCAAGATAACAGTTTCGGTCAAAGAACTTATTGAGTTCAAGATGCTATCTGTTGTGTTCATTATCTCGGTTGTCTTCACATCATTAGGTAGGTTCTTTTGAAGCTCTGGAAGTTTTTCTCTAATCTGATTTACAATCTCAACACTGTTTGCTCCTGATTGTTTTTGGATAACAATCAATGCGCCTCTCTGACCATTGATATATGTTTCTTGAGCTCTTTCTTCTATGGTGTCACTAACTGAAGCAACATCCTTTAAATATACAGTCTTTCCTCCAATATTTGATACAATAACCTCTTTTAGTTTTTCACTTTCCTTGATTTCTCCTTCAATTCTAAGAGCGTATGTTTCGGAACCAATATCGAAACTACCTCCAGGAGTATTAATATTTTCTGCACCAATCTTTTGACCAATTTGTTCTATTGTAAGATTATATGCCTCTAGTTTGTTTGGATCAACATTTACACTAATTTCTCTCTTTGGAGCACCAGAGATAGAAACTGTACCAACTCCATTGATACGATTTAGTGGGTTTGCCACTCCATCCTCAAGAAGTTTGTATAGATTATTTGTGCTTTCTTTTGAAGTTGCAGATATATACATAACAGGCATCATATCGGTAGAGAACTTCAAAATCATCGGAGTTGAGCAACCAGCAGGAAGTGCTTGTTTTACAAGCTCAATCTTGTCTCGCATATCATTACTCTTCTCATCTAGGTCAACCCCCCAATTAAACTCAAGGGTTATAACCGAAGTATTGTCCTTAGAAGTAGAACGTACTTCCTTTAAATCGGAAACAGTACTAAGAGCACTTTCTAGTATTTTAGTTACATTATTTTCCACATCTTCAGCAGAAGCTCCAGGGTAGTTTACAATTACCATAGCTTGATTCATCTCAATCTCAGGCAACATATCAACGCTCAGCTTGCTAAAAGAAAATAAACCAAGTACAATTATGGCAACAAATATCAGTGCCGTTGTAATGGGTTTTTTAACAGACGATTCGTATATTTTCATTTCAAAATTATTTTACAATAACAACTTTAGAACCACTTACTAATCTTGATTGTCCACTAACGACAACATTTTCTCCATTTTCAATACCACTTAGAATTTCATATTTGTCTTTCATTCTTCTTCCCAATTCAACCTTACGATTTTCAACAACTCCATCTTTTTCAATAAATACATATTTATCATTTGAACCTGATTGCTTGATAACAGCTTTATCTGAAACAACAACCTTATTTGCTTTTCCAAGGTTTAATTCTACTCTACCAAACATCCCTGGACGAAGTTTTTGATTTGCATTAGTAAATGAAGCCTCAACCATAAAAGTACGTGTAGATGGGTCGATAGTAGGAGCAATTAAGCTAATCTTTCCTGCGAATTCTTCTCCTTCAAATACTTCTATCTTTGCCTTCACTCCCAAATTAATCTTTATCTTGCTATATAGTGCTTCGTTAATATTGAATTTAAGTTTTACAGGAGATATTTGCATAACTTGAAGAATAGGTTGTCCTCCAGAAACATCTCCATTATCGAAGTTTCTCATAGTAATAATACCAGAGATAGGAGAGGTAAGGTTAATATTACTCTCAAGATTTTGGATATTTCTTTTAGCAACATCATATTGAGTCTTTATTTGATCTAGTTGTTGTTTAGAACAACCACCACTATTAAATAGAGCTTCCATTCTATCAACATCGTTCTTAGCATTCATAAGTTGAACCTTTGCAGTAGCAAGGTTTGTATTTTCCATTGTAACAAGCTTCTGTCCTTTGGAAACTCTTTGACCAACTTCAACCCATATTTTTTCAATACGAGTACCACCTGCAGAAGTAATGAAGTTCTTTACCGCAGCATCGACAGTTGAGGTAAAATCATATATTTGTTCAACTTCTTGTGTTGAGGCAGGTTCAATCTTGACCTTAACAACCTCGTCTTTCTTTGTGTCATCTTTTTTTTCTGACTTTGAGCAAGCAGTAAATAATACACCTGCAATCAACATTAAATACAAAATCTTTTTCATGTTTATTTCTTTTATATATTTCATTATAAATTATTTTTCGCTACCCATTACTTTTTCCAAATTAGCTTGAGCTGAAAGGAAATTATAGAGGGATTGTTGGTAAACTAAGTTTGCTTGAGTAAGAGAAAGCTCACTAGAGTTAAGTTCAAGTATAGTCCCTGAACCAACTTGGTAACGAACCTTAGCAATTTCATATCCTCTTTGAGCTTGTTTGATAGCATCTTTATTTACCGTTAGTTGTTCCTTTGCAGCATTAATAGAATTAATTGCAGATTCAACACTAAGGCTAATACCTTGCTTAGCATAATCTCTTTGCATTTGCAGACCTTTGATTGCCATCTTCACTTGTTTAGCTTGATTAACCTTTGTCATACCTGAAAAAATTGGAACATTTAAAGCTAGACCAATAGAGGCAGAACCAATCCAAGTGTAATCGGCAATTTTGAAATCCTCGGATTGAGTTTGATAAAGATAAGAACCAACAGCAGTAAGAGAAGGAAGATGTTGAGTATTGATAATTTTTAGTTGGTTTTGTAAACCTCTAATGTTATAGTCTAAAACTCGTAGGTCTGAGTTATCACTCATAATACTTCTCTTATCCAGAGTATTTAAGAAACTTAAATTGTCTGTAAAGCTCTCAAGGCTCTCTTTAATAGTTAGATCAATATCAGAAGGCAAAGAAAGAATCATTCTTAACTGCATTGTTGCTAAGTCAACTCCATTTTTAGCATTAATAAGGCTTGGGTTAATACTATTCACATTTACTTGGGCACGAATATAATCGTATTCAGAAACAACACCCTGTTTATAAGAGTTTTCTACATTCTTTAAGGTTTCTTTGGCATTGTCAAAGCTTTGCTCAATAACCTTTAGCGAACTTTTACCAAGCAAAAGAGCATAATAAGCATCCTTAACTTGTTTAGTCATCTCAATTTTTGATGCACGAACTTTTTCGATAATCATTTCCATATCGTTTTGCTTGTTCTGGATATTTTGCCAAAGAGTGAAGTTCACAAGAGGAAGCTGAACAGATACATTAGCCAAGAAAGAGTTTTTATATCCCATCTCCATGTATTTTTGACCACCCATAAGAGTGGCAAAACTTTCTGGCATAAACATTACTTGCTTCATCACGTTATCTGTATATTGCCCAGCAGCATTTAAGCTTGGTAACAAAGAACCTATAGCTTCTTTTTTTGCATAGTCTTGACGCTTAATCTCAATTTCAGCAATCTTTATTGTAGGATTATTATCATGAGCAATCTTTAGAGCAGTAGCTAAATCTAAATCTAATTTCAAAGTTTTAGATTCTTGAGCAAAGCTCTCAATTGAGCAGAGAAATAACCCCAAAATCAATAGTTTAAAAAATCTGTTATTCATCTTATTTATTGTTTTATTTTGTCAATTATTTATTTTAAAAATATATTATCATATTGATCTAAAATCTTTATACCCTCATAAGTAGCAAAACCACGAAGGATGATATAAAGATGTGCATTAGCTAACGAACTTGCTGTATAGTTAGGATTGCGTAATATGTATTCTTGCCCTGTTGCATATGTCATATTTAGTTGAATCATATTTATAAGGAAATCAATATTTGTACTTTTTTTTATTAAGCCTTGTGAGATAGCAGTATTTATGCTATTAAGAGTACATGTACGGTGATCATCCATATTTTTTTCGAAAGTATGCGCAAAGATATCAGGAAAGTACTTCTTTATATCCATGATTAAATCAAATCCGATAGTGTTCATTAAATCATTCGCTTTTTGCATATAGGTAATAAAAGCAACCATCGCATTTTCGGATTCATTCCAAATTTTTTCGCTCTCTTGTTTATTCTTATTGAGAAAATTCAATAAACATTCTTCTAAAAGTGTTTTCTTATCAGAGAAGTTTTCATAAAGTGTACGTTTAGAAATGCCTAGATTGCTAGCAAGCTCATCCATAGTAATCGCTTTTGCACTCTTTGTTGTTAGTAACCTAAAGTTCTCATTAATAATTCTTTCTCTTAATTCCATATTATTTGAAAATTATTGAGATGCAAAATTACAGAAAACTTTAGAAACAAAAATAGTTTTCTTGATAATTAACCTTTATTAATATTCTCAAGTTGAAGTGCTAAATTCAATAAAGTTTTTTTTGTTTTTATCCCTTTAGCGGAGTTTCTTTGCTCTTAATAAAGGAGTTGATGAAAAAATAACTAAGTAGAAAAAATCCTATTCCCTTCTTAAAAATAAGACTTCAAAAACAAAGCAAAACATATACAAAAGTAAAACGCTGTATTACGATGTGTAATATGGCGTTTTACTATGAGTAATACGCTGTTTTACTATGAGTGATACAGCGTATTACTTTTAGCTTTTAGCTCTTAACTCAAAAAAAGGCCACAATTTGATACATTACCAAATAACTTAATTATTAAATATAAGGACAGCCCCAAAATCCACAAAAGATTTTTGGGTGTCCTTATATAATTAAAAATTGGATTTTCATTTTTTATTCACCGTGAAATGAGAACAGATAATTGGGGAAGGATTAAGGTAAGGAAGGTCCTAAAAAATGTCATTCCAAAATCTTTATATATAATATATACATTTTGGAAATTTGGAAATAAATAACGAAGATTTCAGCTATAAATATCAAACAATTTAGGTTCAATATCTTTGTATTTTTACACAAATATCTAATTTTTTTGGACTAGTTATTTAGTCCAATCCTTTGAAGCTATTGTGCAAATAAATTTTAGAATTAATTCCTTCTCTTAAGAAGTTCTGAGGCTTTTTGGTTAAGCATTATTTCCTCTTCTGTTTCAGTAGTAACAACTAGTCCGTGAGGTGTAGGCTTTGATTCTTCGTTGAGATAACAGAAGGTAACAAAACCATCAAGACGTTGAATATCCATAGATTTAATTTCATGTACGCAAGTATATACTGTTACAGACGTTCTTCCTGTATGAACAATTCTACTTTCGAAACCAAGTATACTTCCTATTTTCATAGGGTGAACGAATTCTAGACCATGTACTTTTAGGCATACAGTATGTTTAGGATCCAAAACAGAGCCAGCAGCAATGAATGATGCCTCAACAAACCATTCAGCACAACGCCCAGCGAAAAGTGTTCCGTGATGATTCAAATCCTCAGACTTAATCATCTTATAAGTTATAGTTTTATTTATCATTTAATCTAAATTATTTTGTAGTAAAAAAATCTTTGCTGAAAAACGAAACGCAATTGTTATTATTGTATCAATATCAGATAATATTTATTTTTAATTTATTACTTTCCATCTAAAGGTAATGTGAATTTAAAATCTGAGCCTTCGCCTAAGGTTGATTTTACCCAAATTTTCCCATTATTTTTTTCAACAAACTCCTTACAAATAGATAACCCTAAACCAGTTCCTCTTTCTCCACTTGTTCCTATTGATTTATCTTCCTGCAATGCAACCCAAATGTTTTTCATTTTTTCTTTACTCATACCAATACCATTATCCTTTACGCAAATGATAGCATCATTACCAACAATACTTGCACTAATTGAAATTTTCCCTCCCATTTTAGTAAACTTAATTGCATTTGATAATAAGTTTCTCATAATTGTCTTAAACATATTCCTATCTGCAAAAATTGTTGGATTAGGCTCCAAAGAAAAATCAATCTTGATATTTTTTTCACATGCTTGAATATTTGCATTATTAATAATCTCACTACAAATATCAGAAAATAGGATAGGAGATGGTTCATTTTTTATTTTTCCTGCTTGCGACATAAGCCATAGGAGTATATCTTCAAGAAGTTCATAAGTATTGATAGATGTCTCATTTATTATACTAATCTGTTCCTTAATAGTATCCTTCTCAAATTCATCAATATTTTCTAATAGTAACTGTGAAAAACCTATAAGTGAATTAAAAGGATTCTTTAAATCGTGAGCAAGGATTCTAATAAATTTATCTTTATCATTATTTAGAGAGTTAAGCTCTTGATTAATTTCTAGTATAATATTCTCTTTAGATTTTTTTTCTGTAATATCAATAAAAGTTATTACTGAACCAATAACTTTATCATCTTTTATCTGTGGATAATAATAATATTCAACAGGGAAAAAAGAACCATCTTTTCTTTGAAAAACTTCATCGTTAGCAATTAACCCTAATTGTTTCTCAAATACTTTTGTCTCAATACAATCATGAATATCGGATTCTATATTATTAGGCTTATAGTGAATCAAATTATGCATATTTTTACCAATTAATTCATCCTCTGACTTATAGCCTAAAAAATTCAAACAAGATTTATTTGCATAAGTGCAATTTCCATCTAAATCAACACCATATATTCCTTCAACAGTAGAATCTAATAGTAATAATATTTTTTCCTCACTTTCCTCTAATTTTACTTTGTTACTCATCAACTCTTCGTTGAGACATTGAGATTCTTCGTATTTATTTCCTAGATCAAAAATCAATTGAACATACAATTTATAAAACCCACCAATAGCTAAAATAATTGTAATTGCTACAAAAATATATGAACCCGAGGCATTAACCCACGATAATATATTAAGATTGTTTTTATTAAAATCCAGATGTAAGTCAATGTAACCAAGCGAGTATAGTAACCCTATGGTAAAATTTCCAGATATAGCAATAATGGTATAGATTATTCCAAGCCTTCTTCCATACATTAAAGTCCCAATAATTACCCCAATTATTCCGTATAGTATTCTACCAGAAAGCCCAAATAAATATGCGCTAAGAAAACTTAGAAAGATAAAGCAACAGCAAACAATGTGAGTTTTTAAGATTGGAGATAGATATTTGTTAAACACTAAAGTAAGGCATACTACTAATAGTTCAATTCCATACAAGATAGTTAACATATTAATATCATAAAGAATTACACCAATAACTGAAGCCCCAAAAATAAAAATTGAAAATGCCAATAGACCAATTATTGAATAATCAATAATTTTATTTCTTATGAGTTTAAGCTTATCATTAATAATTTCCATTATAGCAAGATTAATATTATAAATTAAGCAATATTTAGCAATAGAACGTCAAAAATACAATTTTGTTTATATTTATCGAAAAAATAATGTTCATTATCATTATTTTAGCAAAGTATTATCTTTTCATCTTGTAAGTTCAGAATCAAATACACTTAGTTTTTTTTCAAATTAAATTCTGATTATTTTTCATATATTTTTGTACGGAGTTATTATATTTTTTCATTTTCGAGTTGAATTCAGCGTATCAAAAAATCCATTTTATTATTGATATTAAATAATTTTGTATCTTTGACGATTAGTATAAGTAAAATTTTTTGATAATATGCATGTTGCTATAGCTGGAAATATTGGTTCGGGAAAAACAACTTTGACGGAGTTGTTGGCTAAAAACTTTGGATGGACACCAATGTTTGAACAAGTTGATGATAATCCATATATTGCAAACTTCTATGATGATATGCGTAGATGGAGTTTTAATCTTCAAATTTACTTCCTAAACAAACGCTTCCGTCACCTTATTGATGCAAAGAAAGAACACAAGAATATAATTCAAGACCGTACACTTTTTGAAGATGCTTATATCTTTGCACCTAATCTTCACGCCATGGGACTTATGGCAACAAAGGATTATGAGACATATCTTGATATCTTTGAACTCTTAAATTCTTTTATTCAACCACCAGACCTTCTCATATATCTTAAGGCTAGTGTTCCTTCTCTAATCCGAAATATACAAAAACGAGGTAGAGACTATGAAAATGCTATCCGTTTAGATTATATTACATCTTTGAATGACCGTTACGATCGTTGGATTGAGGAATATAAAAGAGGAAAATTATTGGTAATTGAGATTGATGATTTAGATTTTGGTACAAATAAGGAGGATTTAGGAGTTGTTATCGATAAGATTAATGCAGAAATAAACGGTTTGTTCTAATGAATATTGGGAAGAGAATATTAGGAGTTATTCCTGCGCGTTATGCCTCAACACGTTTTCCAGGCAAACCCTTAGCAAAGGTGAATGGAGTGGAGATGGTAATATGTGTTTATAGGGCAGTTATTGAGAGTGGCTTATTTGACAAGGTTGTAGTTGCAACAGATTCAAGACAGATTTTTGATACTGTTATCAGATACGGATATGATGTAATGATGACTGATGAAAATCATAGTTGTGGAACAGAGCGTTGCAATGAGGTTTTATCTAGGCTTGAGCAAGAGGGAGAAGAGTATGATATTGTTGTAAATATTCAAGGTGATGAACCACTTATTAAAAAGCAACAACTAGATGAGGTTATCTCTAGTTTTACTAATGAAGATACTCAGATTGCAACTTTATGCAAAATGATTGAAGATATTGAAACATTATCCTCACCTAATTGCGTAAAAGTAATTTTTGATGATAGAGATAATGCAATCTATTTTTCCAGAGCAATAATACCTTACTTCAGAGGTGAGACTCTTGAATATGGAATTGCTAAGGGATACTATTATAAACATGTTGGTTTATATGCCTTTGACTCGGAGATATTGCATGAAATTGTAAGGCTTGAGCCTTCGCAATTAGAGAAGATTGAGTCATTGGAACAGCTACGTTGGATTGAGCAAGGCTATAATATTAAGGTAGTTAAAAGTAATTTTGATAGTTTTGGGGTTGATACTCCAGAGGATTTAGAATTTGTAAACTCTCAATTTTAAAAGATATATATATTTAAAATTACCAAAGGTGGTAAATTAAATTGATAATAATAATATAATAATAATAACAATGAATGTTGCAGTAAATTTATTAGACTATTTAAAGAAGCATGATAGTGCAGAACTTATTGGTATTGGAACCTTTAAAGTAAGATACACTCCAGCTTCTCATTCTTATGTTAGTAATACAATTACTCCTCCAACAAGAGAGTTGTCTTTTGTGAATATTCAAAATAATGATCTTGGCTTTGTTAATTACATGGCAAGTAATGAGTTTATCTCAGTTGAAACTGCGTTAAGTTGGATTACACAATATAGTAATGGAGTTAAGGATAAGCTTAATGCTGTTGGTTCTTATAAGATAGGAGAGATTGGTGTTTTAACAAAGAATGTGGATAATACTTTTAGCTTTAAAGCTTTGGAAGGACTTAACCTTTTGGATGAAAGCTTTGCATTTGCAACTCTTAAAAATGTAAAAACATTTGATAAGGAAGATATTATTAAGCCTATTGTTACTATAGAGAATGTTGAAGATACTGCTATTGAGGAAATAAAACCAGAGCCTAAGAATGTTGAAATAGAAAAAGTTGTTATTTCAACTTCAGTCTCAGCACCAGTGTTTGAGATTGAGACATTAGAGAATGTACCTTCAATTGATTTTAAACCTAAACATATTCAATCAGAGATTAAGGTTGAAGAAAAACAAGAGAAAGAGATAGTTTTTGAAGAAAAGGCAGCAATAGATAGAGATATTAATAAATTAGAAGAAGCTAGGAAAGAGGTAGAGCAAAGAATTTCTCAAACAGAAGAAGAAGAAAGTGAATTAGACGCAAAAGGAAACGATGATGTAAACTCTATTGTTAAGAAAATTAGAGCAAAGAGAGAAAAACATCGTCAAAAAAGATCTAAAAAGAGTAGAAAAGTTAGAGCAAAAGCTATATGGTTTTCTCTTTTTATGCTGGTTTTAATCGCATTAATAGCATCCGGTATTCTTGTTCTTACTCATTATATGTGTTGGACAAAGGATGTGAAATTTTTAGAACCTATAACTCTCAGATTAAATAATTATATCACACCTAAATGTCAAGCAGAACAACTCAATCTAACTACAAAAGTAAAGCCAGAACCTATAGTTCCTGTAGAAACACCTACTGACATATTAACTCAAGATGTAGATAATACTCCTTCACAATTACTAGAAAATAAGGTTACAGAAACTCCTAAGCCAGCTAAGGTAGAACCTGCAAAGGAAAATACAGAAAAACCTAAGACAGTTAAAAAGGTAAAACCAAAAGTGCCTGCAAAACCAAAGATAAGTGGAGAAAAAGATGTTCCACCACTTCCAACAGTAGAAATAGACTATACAACACCAATTGCTATGCAAGATGTATCTCGTAGAGGATTTGATGTAGTTGGTGGATCTTTTGGAGATAAGACTAATGCTCAGCAAGCTGCTCGTAAGGCAAGAAGTATGGGATTTGATAGCTATATTATTTCAAGACAAAAAGAAGGAAAGAATGTATACTATGTTAGCTATGGTTCTCGTGATACTTATGGTGCAGCAAGTGTATTTATGAAACAAATAAATAAAAAAGTAGGAGCAAACGACTTTTATATAATTTCAAGATAGTGATATTAGAATCGGAACTACCATATATGATGCACAAGCTTTCTAACGGAATAAGGCTTGTGCATCGTTCTACATATTCACCTGTGGCTCACTGCGCAATAACAGTAAATGTTGGCTCCAGAGATGAACTAGTGAGCGAGAATGGTATTGCCCATTTTATTGAGCATTGTATATTTAAAGGTACTCAAAAGCGAAAGAGCTTACATATTTTAAATAGAATAGATGGAGTTGGAGGTGAGTTAAATGCCTTTACAACCAAAGAAGAAACATGTATTTATGCAACCTTCTTAAATTCATATTATGATAGAGTTATAGAACTATTTGCCGATATTGTATTCAACTCAACATTTCCAGAAAAGGAGTTAGAAAAAGAGAAAAAAGTTGTCATAGATGAGATAAACTCCTATGAGGATAACCCTGCCGAGCTAATTTATGATGATTTTGAAAATCTTGTTTTTAGAAATCATGGACTTGGTCGTTTGATACTTGGAACTCCTAAGAAAGTAGAAGCTTTTACCTCTGAGAAAGTAAAATCTTTTATTGATAGAAATTATTCAACAGATAAGATGGTTATTTCAACCATTGGCTCAATAGACTTTGATAAATGGATAAGACTTTGTGAAAAATATTTTGGTCATATTCCGGCGAAGTCAAATACTCATAAGCGGTCACCTTTTAGAGATTATAAGCCAAGAGAAAAGGAATTAAAAAGAGACACATACCAATCTCATGCAATAATTGGAAATGTAGCATTTAGCTATAATAATAAGAATAAAGTTCCATTTTCTTTATTGACTAATATTATTGGAGGACCAGCAATGAACTCAAGGCTCAACCTTAATATTAGAGAGAAATATGGTTATACCTATACATTGGAATCTAATTATTCTTCTTATTCCGATACAGGGATTTTTACTATTTATGCAGGAACAGATGAAAAACATATAGATAAGACAATAAGTCTTATTGAAAAAGAATTAGATTATTTTTGCGATAAGCCTATGAGTGAAAGAACTCTTAATCAAGCTAAATTACAACTTATAGGTCAGTTAGCAATCCAGTTCGAGAGCAATCAAAACGAGGTAATATCTATGGGTAAATCAGTACTCAACCATAATAGAATAGATACTCTTGCGTTAACAAATAAGGCAATTAATGAGATTAAGGCTTCTGAGATACAAGAAGTGGCAAAAATTGTCTTTGATAAAAATAAGTATTCACTAATTAAATATATTGGGTAGTATGAAAAAAATTACATTATTTTCTTTAGCATTGATGTTTATTGCAACATCAATATTTGCAAAACCAACACCAAGACCTGACGAAGGTATGTGGCTTCCAATGTTTTTCAAGCAATTGAATCATGCAAACATGCAGAAAATGGGCTTAAAGCTAACTGCAGAACAACTTTACGATATTAATAATTCTTCATTAAAAGATGCAATTGTTCAATTTGGTAATGGATGTACAGGAGAGATTGTTTCTGAAAAAGGTCTTCTTTTTACAAATCATCACTGTGGATATGATGCAATTGCAGGTCAATCAACAGTAGAGCATGATTATCTAAAAAATGGATTTTGGGCTTATGATCACTCTCAAGAGATTCCTATCCCAGATATGACAGTATCTTTTTTAGTAAGCATGTCTGATGTTACAAAAGATATTCTTGGAGATGATGCTAAAAACTTAGATAAAGCTGCTATTAAGGATAAGATAGCAAAGAATATCATGACCCTTCAAGAAAAAAATTCTCAAGATGGAAAATATAAGGTAGTAATTAAACCTTTCTTTGAAGGTTTAGAATATTACATGTTCGTTTATGAGATATTTACAGATATTCGTCTTGTTGGTGCACCTCCATCTTCAATAGGTAAGTTTGGAGGAGATACAGATAACTGGATGTGGCCACGTCATACTGGAGACTTCTCTATTTTTAGAGTTTATGCAAATAAGGATAATTCTCCAGCAAAATTTTCGAAGGATAATGTTCCTTTCAAACCAAAACACTTTCTACCAATAAACATTAAGGGAGTAAATAAGGGAGACTTTACAATGATATGGGGTTACCCAGGATCAACAGAACGCTATATGACCTCTGGAGAAGTTTCAAATACTATCAATGTCTCAGATCCTTCTCTAATAAAAGCAGGAGAGTTTATGTTACCTACAATGAAGAAGATGATGGACTCAGATGATAGAATACGTCTTTTATATGCTTCTGATTATGCAGGTTATATGAATATGTGGAAGAATAAAAAAGGAGAACTAAGAGGATTGAAACGTCTTGATGTTTTTTCTAAGAAAAAAGCTATTGAAGAAAGATTAACTTCTTGGATAAATGCTGACAACTCAAGAAAAGAACGTTATGGAGATGTTGTTAAGGATTTGAATCAAGCATGCAAAACTATTGGTGATTCTAAGATTGCAAAATATTCATGGTATGGTAATCTAGGTATAATGTCTAGCAATAGAACATTGATGGCTTTAAGATTAGGATTCACATTAAATTCACTAGATAAGAAAAATCCTAATTATGATAAAGTAGTAGGAAGAATTAAGGCACAGGTTGATGAACACTTTGTCAAATACGATGATAAAACAGAAAAAGAGCTATTCCGTTCTTTAGTTATACTTCTATCAACTGTTGAAAAATCAGAAATGAAGGCATATCTTGATAAGAAGTTTGATGGTAATATTGATGAATTTGTTGAAGAAACATTTGAAGAATCTGTTTTAGCTAATAAGGCAAGCTTTGACAAATTTATTAAGAAGCCAAATGCAAAGAAAATGAGAAAAGACCATATGTTTATGGTTTCTCAATTTGCATATAATCTTATTGGAGTAAAGGATAGTGTTTATGATGCAGCGAATGAAAAATTAGAAAGTTCTCGTCATCGTTTTGTAGCAGCTCTTAGAGAAATGGATGCAAGCCTTGTTCAATACCCAGATGCAAACTTTACAATGCGTATGACTTATGGACAAGTATTAGACTATTACCCTGCTGATGCAGTTCATTATGATTATGTGACAACACTTTCAGGTGTTATGGAAAAAGAAGATCCAACATCTGATGAGTTTGTTGTTCCTTCAAAACTAAAAGAGCTTTATGCGAAGAAAGACTTTGGACAATATGCAAACGAAAAAGGAGAGGTAGTAACATGTTTTCTTTCTAATAATGATATAACAGGAGGTAATTCAGGTAGTCCGATTCTAAATGCAGAAGGTCATTTAATTGGTCTTGCATTTGACGGAAACTGGGAAGCAATGAGTGGAGATATAGCATTTGAACCTGCACTTCAACGTACAATAAATGTTGACGCAAGATATGTATTATTCATTATTGATAAGTTTGCGGGAGCAAAGAATTTAATTGAAGAATTGAAAATTATTAAGTAACCAAAATACAAAAACAAAAAAATGGAATTATTAAACGACAAAGCAAAAGTAAGTTATATCATTGGAGAAGACATTGGTAACAGCTTTAACAGAGAAGGGTACGATTTAGATCTTGACATAATGATTGAGGCTTTACGTGCAGCTGCAGAAGGAAAACATCTTGATGCATTAGAAGATGCAGAAAAGAATGAGGTTATGGGACGTTGGCAAGCAGAAATGCAATCAAAGAAACAAGCAAACATGAAACAAGCTGGTCTAAAGGCTAGAGAAGAAGGTGCTTTATTCTTAAAGGCTAACCGTGAAAATGAAGGTGTAGTAGAAACTCCATCAGGATTACAATATAAGGTTGTAACTAAAGGAGAAGGAGATATGCCAAAGGCAACAGATACAGTAAATGTACACTATCATGGAACATTATTAACAGGAGAAGTATTTGACTCTTCAGTTCTAAGAAATGAGCCTATTTCTTTCCCATTAAATCAAGTTATCCCAGGTTGGACAGAAGGTGTACAATTGATGAACATAGGTTCTAAATATACATTCTTTATCCCAGCTGACTTAGCTTATGGAGATTCTCCTGTAGGAAATATACCTGCTGGAAGTACATTAGTATTTGATGTTGAATTATTAGGAATCAACGCATAGTTTAATGGAATTTTTTGTTTTCCAACTAGAGCAAGCTAAGGAGTTATTTGGCGAGGATAATAACCTAACTAAACCAAAGCAAGTTTCTTTGTGGGCAAAACAATTAGTTCAAAAACACATTAAAGATAAGGGGTTTACCTTCGAGCCTATAATAAGTTATAGTCAAGAGGGTAAACCTTTTTTCTTAAATAACACAAGCCTTCATTTTTCAATATCTCATAACAATAATTTTATTGCTATATGTTTTTCAGAGAAAGAAATAGGAATAGATATTGAAAATAAGAGAAAGGCTAAGCTGGAGATAGCTAAAAGGTTCTTTCATAAAAAAGAAGCAGAATATCTCTACTCAATAAGTGACCAAGAAAGTTTAGATATTGCTTTCACAAAGATTTGGACACTAAAAGAAGCATATGTGAAATGCATAGGAACAGGTATTGCTAATACATTCAATACCTTTTATATTACCCTTGAACCAGAGGTTGAAATACATAATTCCAAAGATGTACAAATAAATTCTTTTTACCAACAAGAACAAGACCTCTATATCTCTATATGTGAATTAGAAAACTCTCACAATATCATATCGAGTAGCATTATCTAATGTAATACTTTCGAATAGGGTAGGATTTTCGATAATAATCTTTTGAGGTTCGATATTAAACAGAGTGTTTAGCCTAGATTCAAGTTTGTTTTTGTTCTTAATCTTTTTGACTTTGGCAATTGTTACATGTCCAATAAAATTAATCCTTTTGCAGTAGTTAATCTTTTCTTTATCGAGAGAATAATTTATTTTCTTAACCAAATTATCCAAGATTTCATTCTCCTTTATCCCAAACCATATTGTAGAAATCTTTCCTTGTTCAAAATAATTCAAACTCTCTATCTCTATCTCAATTTCTTTTGTTTCTCCAATTGCTTCAATCAAGGCAATCTCAATATTGCTAATCTTTTTATTGGCAGTTGAACCAAGAAAAACAAGAGTTACATGAATGTTTTCTAGCTCCGTTAACTTTAGATTCTCTTCCTTAAACTCAGCCTTGAAATTATTAACAACACTCAATAGCTTATCGTTAAGTCTTACCTTAAAGGCAACGAAAAGTCTTTTCTCATTAATCAGGTTTTCGAGATAAAAGTCCAAATCGCTGACAAATTGATTCATATTATAATGAATAATAGGAATATCATCTTTTTTGGAAGTTAAAGACTTTAGTTTTGAAGTCTTCTTAGGTTTTATTACAATAGGATTATCGAATAAGTCATAACTAGCAACCTCAGGCTTTGGTTTTTCGAATGGATTAATTTGTTTAATAGAATTGATATTTTCAACCTTACCCAAACAATCTATAAATTCTTTGGAATAGATTGAGTGGTCTCTTCCAACAAAAACAAAGATATAATTGTATTTATTAGCATGGGTAAATAAGTCGACATCCTCACTATTCTTGTTTTTAATCAGAATGTTATGAAGCTTTAATTGTTCGTTGAAGTAATAGTAATGCTTAAACAAATGAGTCTCTTCGGCCTTATTGTCCCAACATTCAAAATCTTTTAATAATTTTAAATTAGTTTGGAAATTTGAATTAATTGTTTGAGCTAAAGAAAAACTACTCAAAGAGGTCATTATTCCGATGATTGATAGGTCTTTATGAGAGATGTTTGTGCCTGCAATTTCTAGTTTTTTGCTCATAACTTTATTATTATCTTAATACAAAAGTATGATTTTTCTTGTAAAGCACAAAAATTAAAAATATATTTGCAGTCTAAATCGTTCTAAAGATTTAGAAACGATAAATTTAAACTAAGAAAT
The DNA here is from genome assembly GCA_017860275.1 of Bacteroidota bacterium. Lineage (GTDB taxonomy): Bacteria > Bacteroidota > Bacteroidia > Bacteroidales > P3 > UBA10566. The sequence goes on along the minus strand of JAFNAQ010000005.1, from coordinate 124,595 downwards.
ATAATAATCAACAATTAACAAATTTAATTTTTTATGAACAACACAACATTCTTTTTCGAAAGACCTAAAAATGAAGTAATATTAGGATATGCTCCTGGTTCACCAGAGAGAGAAGCATTATCGAAGGAGTTAGATAGACAATATAATACTTGCATTGAGATTCCATTAATCATTGGTGGAAAAGAAATCAAGACAGGAGATATGGGTAAGGTTGTAATGCCAACAGAACACGGACACGTTCTTGCTACATATCATAAGGCTACAAAAGAAACTGTTCAAATGGCTATTGATGCAGCAATGGAAGCTCATAAAAAATGGTCTAAGCTTCATTGGATTGAACGTTGTTCAATTATGCTTAAGGCTGCTGAATTAATATCAAAGAAACATCGTTATCTTATCAATGCAGCAACAATGTTAGGTCAAGGTAAGAGCCCATTCCAAGCAGAGATTGACTCAGCATGTGAGGCTATTGACTTCTTACGTTTCAATGCTTACTTTGCATCAAAGATATATGCACAACAACCAATGAGTGATAATACTGCAATTAATCGTTTGGAGTATCGTCCACTTGAAGGTTTCGTTTATGCAATCTCTCCATTCAACTTTACTGCAATTGCATGTAACCTAAACACAGCTCCTGCAATTATGGGTAATGTTACCGTTTGGAAACCTGCAACAACAGCTATCCTTTCTAACTATTATCTAATGCAAATCTATAAAGAAGCTGGTCTTCCTGATGGAGTAATAAACTTTGTGCCAGGTGCTGGATCAGTTATTTCAGATACTGTTTTTGCATCACCTGATTTTGGTGGCGTTCACTTCACTGGTTCAACTTCAACCTTCAATGCTTTTTGGAAGACTATCGGAGAAAATGTAAATAACTATAAGACTTATCCAAAAATTGTTGGAGAAACAGGTGGTAAGGACTTTATTTTTGCTCACAAATCTTCTACTCCAAAACAATTAGCGGTTGCTATCGTAAGAGGTGCTTTTGAATATCAAGGACAAAAATGTTCTGCAGCATCAAGAGCTTATATGCCAAAAGAACTTTGGGCAGAAACTCTAGGATATATCAAAGAAATGGTAGCTGAAATGAAAAAGGGTTGCGTAAGAGAGCTTAGCAATTTCTTCAATGCAGTTATCGACGAAAAGGCTTTCGACACAATCATGAAATATGTTGAAAGAGCTAAGACATCTCCAGATGCTGAAATAGCAATTGGTGGAAATGCAGATAAATCAAAAGGATATTATATTGAGCCAACAATTATCACAACAACTACTCCAAAGTATGAAACAATGGAGATAGAGCTTTTTGGTCCAGTAATTACTATTTACCTATATGATGGAGATAAGTTTGAAGAAACTCTTGAGCTTTGCGACAAGACTTCTGAATTTGCACTAACAGGTTCAATCTTTGCTAACGAGCGTTATGCAGTTGAAACAGCATTAGATAAACTTCGTTATGCAGCTGGTAATTTCTATATCAACGACAAACCAACAGGTGCAGTTGTAGGAAATCAACCTTTCGGAGGTGCAAGAGCATCAGGAACAAACGACAAGGCAGGTTCTGAACTTAATCTTTATCGTTGGATTAGCGCAAGATGTGTAAAGGAAACTTTGTTAACACCAGAGGACTTCCGTTACCCATTTATGGGATAGTCTAATTTTTTAATACCTTTCTAATGGGGTGTGTAATTAATTTAGCACGCCCTTTTTTATTGTTAAAATTAAGAAATGAAAATCATCATTTATAAGTAAAAATCCGTGTTTTTGTGCTCTGGAATAAGATTCTACGACAATAGAATTTGATTCTATTTTTCTAGAATAAGATTCTATTTTCGTAGAATAAGGAGTTATTTTCATGAAATGGCTGTTTATCTGAATTTTAAAGCCATTTCTTTGAAACTATCTCTGAGAAAAGTAAAATTTTATAAGATATAGCTCCAAAAAATCCCCGATTTTATTTATAAACTCCTTGATTTTGTGCGAAAACTCCCTGATTTTTCAGAAAAAATCAAGGAGTTTTTTTCTAAAATCCCTGATTTTTTTGAAACAAATAAAATTCCAAAAAATATCTATCAAAAAACCCAAATTTATTATAAAGAATTAACGAATCTTTTTCATGAGCCCACAACCTCTCTTCAATTATTCAATTCTAAACCCCTAATAAAATTAATAACAATTAACCCCAAAACCTACTAAATGTTACAAAAACCACGAAAAATACCCCTTTTAGTTAAAATATTTCTTTAGTGATATGCAATTTCAAAAAATATTTACTATCTTTGAATCCAGTTAATATTATAGATAACTAAATCAAATAAATAATATATGGATGCAAATCAACTTAATATACTTAATGAAATTGTAAAAGAATTAATGTTTCCAAGCACTTATGATTGGTGGATGTTTTGGGCATCAATTGCAAATGTAGTTGCTTTTATTATTCTTACAATATTTATTATTTGCCTAAATTATAAGTTTGCTAAAAATCAGGAAAAAATACAAATACACGGTTTAAAGATTCAGTTATATGATAAAAGGGTTGCTGTTTATTATGATCTTGTAGATACATATTTAAGATTAGCACCAAAAAATAATAATGTTTCTATTGAAATGGAGAAGGTAGATGATATCTTATTTGTTTGTAATGATTTAATTTCTGTTAGGTATATTGTTTATATTAACGATAAAAATAAAATGCTATTTAGACATAATCTAATTGCAAAAAGTATTTTTGCAGAAAACATATGTGATGATTTGCAAAAAGCTTCGGTTTTGTTCAATAAAATTAATAATAATGTTTCTGAAATGCAGCGAGAATATTGCAAAATTAAAGAGGAACCTAGTTTAATTATTAACTATATACTTGAACAACATAGCAAAGATGAAATTTTGAATAAATATTCTGAACTAGCAGGCTATCTTGGAGATAATTTTATGAAATTATTAGATGCTGTTATTATAGATAGAAAGAACTATTTAGAACTTGTCCATGATAAGCTTCGTCCTAAAATTATGAAGCTTATTGATATTAACACTCTTGATATGTAATCAACGTTTTGTATTTTGCAAATCATGAATTGAAAATATAAAACTTATTTTAGGTATAAAGTTCTATATCTGTGCCGTATAATAAATATATTCATAATCGTAGGAGTGTTCGGTTGAGGGGTTGGGATTATTCTCAATCGGGATTTTATTTTGTTACCATTTGTACTCAGGATAGGGTTAATCTTTTTGGAGATATTGTTGATGGGGAAATGGTTTTGAATGATTATGGGGTTATTGCAAGAGAGCAATGGTTTGAACTTGGTAATCGTTTTCCTAATATATTTCTTGATGCGTTTTGTATTATGCCCAATCATATTCATGGTATAATTGTTATTAACGAATCAGATTTAATTGGTGCGCAGACAAGAATTCAAAATGGTTCTCAGACAAGGGCGCAGGCGAGCAGCGCCCCTACGTTAGGCGCCATAATTCGTGCATATAAATCATTAACGGTGAAACATATTATTAATTTGGATACGCGTATCGTAGGGGCGCCGCTTGCCTGCGCCCATGATAATAATTGCGCCCATGATAATAATAAGATTGGTAAAATTTTCCAACGCAATTACCACGAACATATAATTAGAAATCAAAAATCATACGATATAATATCTAAATATATTCGTGAAAATCCATTGAATTGGGAGAAAGATTCTCTGAAATAAATCAATAAATGTTTTCGATTTGTATTGGTGCGGTGTCGAGGGGTTCGTTTAGGGCGTTGATTAGGTGTAGGGATTTGTAGTTTTTTAGGTCTTTTGGGGTTAGGGGGATTTCTTTTATTTGGTTTTGTGCAAGAAGTCTTTGTCTTTGGGTTCCGTTTAGTAGGTAGGTTGTAGGGGTGAATAGTTGGTTGCTTTGGTCTAGGAGAACAATATTTGAAAAGGAGGTGTCTGTTATAAAGCCGTTCTTGACAATAAGTATTTCGTCGGCACCATCTTTTTGTTTTAATAGATTATTAAGTTTATCTCTATCTTCGTACTTAAAAGAATAGTCTATATCATTTGCCTCAATAAGCTTAAGGGTACTTATCTTTCTTCTATTATATATCTCAAGGCTATGCTCAAACGAGTTTTTTGAGTAAATAATCCTAAGCTTAAGCTCCTTTGAGGATAAATCTTTTGGGATAATAATATTCTCAAGATAGTCTTCTTTGAAATCAATATTAAACTCCTTGCAGGTCTCAAACATCCTCTTCTTATGAAAGAAAAGATTCTCCAAGACTCCATTTCTTACTCTAATTGTTTCAATAAAACTAAGGTTATTCATAGTAAAAAGGAATTAAAAGGGAAGGTAAATCTTATCAATAACCTCTTGGTACTCGTCCTTTGGATTGCTATTGATGGTTATCCCACCACCAGAGCGAAAGAAAAATTCTTCATTTTCTTTCTCGATATATCTTATTAGAACGGCAGAGTTTAGGTTCTTGCCATCGAAGTATCCAAAGACACCAGTATAAAATCCTCTTTTCTCTTTTTCTGCTTTATTGATAATGCTAACGGTTGACTCCTTTGGAGCTCCAGATATTGAGCCGGCAGGTAGAAGTTCAAGAATTATATCTCCAATATTATTATTGTAATCATCCTCTAAATCTCCAATAACCTCTGAGCTTACCTGAAATATCTTACCCTTATTTGTGTTTATTAGGTCTAAATATCTAAAACGCTCCACCCTAATATTCCTAGCTATTTGATTAAGGTCGTTACGCATTAGGTCAACAATAGTATAATGCTCGGCAGTCTCCTTATAATCGTTGAGTATAATATTCTCAGCATCGGGGATATTGGCATCGATTGTTCCCTTCATTGGATAGGTGGAAATCTTATTATTAATTATCCTTACGAAACACTCTGGAGAAAAGCATACAAGACTATCCTTTATATAGAGTTTAAATGGGGAATTACTCCTATGATAAATCTCTTCAAGGGAAAGGTTGGTATCTATCCTCGTCTTTAGTGTAAGGTTTGTTAGGAAGCTATCGCCACGAAGTAATGCCTTATGAACAATATCGAACTTTTTCTTATAATCATCATAAGATAGGGGATAGTGTTTTAGATAAGCCTCCTTGTCGGAAATATTAAAATCTTTAGAGGATGAATTGGTAATGCCCTCAATATTAAAGAGGATATCTTCTTGGTTTATGGGGTTTTCAATAAAGTATCCGTTTTCTTTTTCGAAGTCAATAATAAATAAGAATGGCTTTCTATCTCTACCAAAAGCGTTCATTCTCTGTCTTATCTCATTTACCTTAATCATAATGCAAAATTAGTCGAATTAATTATATTCACTATCTTTGTACTATAAAAATAGAATAATATATGTCATCTATATTGATTATTGATAATCACGACTCCTTCGTTTATAATATAATAGGCTTGATTAGAGAGGTTTCTAATTTCGGTGTTGATATTATGAAGAATGATGAAATTGATTTTGAGTCTTTGGATTTATATGATAAGATTATTCTCTCTCCAGGACCTGGTATTCCCTTAGAGGCTGGAGAATTGCTAAGACTTATTGATAAAACTTATACTTCTCATTCAATTCTTGGAGTGTGTCTAGGGCATCAAGCAATTATCGAATATTTCGGTGGAAGTCTTAAGATTATGGATTTTCCTAAGCATGGGCATTTATCTTCTCTAAATATTATTGATTATAATGATAGGTTGATGAATAACCTCCCTAAAAACCCAGTTATTGGACGCTATCATTCTTGGGTTGGAGATGGTATCGGAGATAAACTAAGAGTTAGCTCCTATGATGAGGATGGAAATATAATGAGTGTTTATCACCCTTATTATAAAATTAATGGACTTCAATTTCACCCAGAGTCAATAATCTCAAATTGCGGAAGAGAGATTATTAGTAATTGGCTACAATAATCCTGTCCTTATCGAATATATCTTTGATTATTCTTGTCGTGCAATTAAATAATTCGGCAGTCTCTTGTCCTAAGGCCTCGTTTATTTCAAGATAAACCTTTCCGCCTTTATTTAGATTTGTCTTTGCAAATTCTGCAATAGCTCTATAATATATTAGAGGGTCACTGTTTGAAACGAATAATGCAAGATGCGGCTCGTATTCTAATACATTATTTCTAATCTCTTTCTTTTCTTTTTCCATTACATATGGAGGATTTGAAACAATTAAATCGAATCTTTCTTTGGTGAAATTATTATCTAATATATTACCCTCTTCAAATATAACGTCAAGGTTAAGCTTTGTTGCGTTATCTTTGGATTGTAAAAGAGCATCCTCTGAAATATCAAAACCAAAAACCTCTGCATTAGGGATATTCTTTTTTATTGCTAGTGCTATTGCTCCACTTCCTGTTCCTAAGTCTGCAATCCTAAGATTAGGTATGTCCTTGTTTTCCTTTATGATTAGGTCTACAAGTTCTTCTGTTTCTGGACGAGGTATTAGCACATTGTGTTTAAGTCTTATGTTTAGTCCATAAAATTCAGTCTCTCCTATAATATATTGCAAAGGTTTTTCTGCCTTAAGGTCTTTTATTGCGAAGTTTAGCTTTAATAGATCTGATTCCAACACCGTTTTATTTGGTTCTGCTATTATTGTAGCTAGAGAAAAACCAGTAAAATGAGTAATTAATATATTGACTAAGGATTTAATCTCTCTCTCTGGGTATATGCCGTTTAGTTCATTTAAGGCAAATCGGGTTATGTCGCAAATTTTATTTGATGGTATTCTCATAAAAACGTTTTTGCAAAGATAAAACAATTTTTATCCGAATAATTATCTAAATTTGTATTCTTAAATAGTGAATATAATAATGAAAGACGAAATATATATAAGAAGATGTTTGGAATTAGCTAGGCTTGGGGCAGGAAACGTAAGCCCTAATCCTATGGTAGGCTGTGTTATTGTTTGTGATGATAGAATAATTGGTGAGGGCTATCATAAGATATATGGGCAGGCTCATGCGGAGGTCAATGCTATTAACAGCGTTGAGGATAAGCAGCTTCTAAAGAAATCGACTCTATATGTTAGTCTTGAACCTTGTTGTCATTACGGTAAGACTCCTCCTTGTGCAAATTTAATTGTTGCTTCCAATATTCCAAAGGTAGTAATTTGTAATAGAGACCCTAATCCAAAGGTTGATGGAGGAGGGATAAAGATTCTTGAAGATGCAGGAATAGAAGTTGTTGTTGGTGTGCTGGAAAAAGAGGGTAGGGAGCTTAATAAGAGATTTTTTACCTCTCACGAGAAATTCAGACCATATATTATTCTTAAATGGGCTGAAACCATTGATGGATTTATGGATATAGATAGAAAAAGAGAGGTGAAAGATTATTGGATTACAAATGATAACTTAAAGGTTTGGGTTCATAAGCAAAGGTCAGAGGAGGATGCAATTTTAGTTGGAAAAAATACTGTAATAAATGATAATCCAAGACTAAATGTTCGTTATGTTGCGGGTAAGCAACCTATTAGATTAATAATTGATAGGGATTTGAATATCTCAAAAGATAGAAATATATACGATAATAGTCAAAGAACAATTATTTTTAATTCTCTTATTGGTGAAGAAAAGGGAAATATGGTTTTTGTCCGACTAGATTTTGAAAAAGATATAATAGATCAAATTATACAATATATATATAGTATAAAAATAAAATCAATTATTGTTGAGGGAGGAAGGCATACTTTAGATAGTTTTCTTGACAAGGGAGCTTGGGATGAAGCTAATGTTCTTGTTGGTAATAATAGGTTTTATCATGGGCTAAAATCTCCAACTATAGCTGATGTGTTGTTGGATAGAGTTGAGAATTTTGGAGACAATAAGATCAAATTTTATAGAAACTATAGTTATTAATATTGATTTTGAAGTGAGATATGTTTGAAGATACTTATTTAACTATCAAGGAGAGGTCAGAAGGAATATATAAGGAGAAGGGAAGTAAGTTTATTTCGCTAGCTTTTCCAGTTTCAAATGAGAATGAGGTTAAGGATATTATTAAGGATATTAAGAAGGAATATTACGATGCAAGACATCATTGTTATTCATATATTTTAGGATTTGATAAGTCGACTTTTAGGATGAATGATGATGGAGAACCATCTTCAACTGCAGGAAAACCTATATATGGACAGTTGCTATCAAAAGATTTAACAAATATTTTAGTTGTTGTTATTAGATATTTTGGTGGGACAAAGCTTGGAGTTAGTGGATTAATTAACGCATATAAGCAGGCAACGATTGATGTTCTTAATAATTCTTGCATTATTGAGAAAACAGTCAATGAACTCTACAGTGTTAGTTTTGAGTATGTACTTATGAATGATGTTATGAAAATTTTAAAAGAATTCGACGTTATTCAACAAAATCATCGTTTTGAAATGGATTGCTATTTAGAGTTTATTACAAGAAAATCCAACTCTGTGAAAATTGTTGATAACTTGTCTTCAATTTCAAATGTGAGCGTTAAATTTTTATCTTTGATTTAATGTTAAAAAAGAAGTTTGGTTTGGTGTTTTGTTAGTTAATATTGTTATTAGTCTCTTTAATAGACTGTAAACCAGATTTATATCATTGATTTTTATTGTTGATATTTTATGCAATTTAGTTGCTAAATAATTTTTTTTATAGAAAACTTTATTATATATTGCCAGTCTAATGTTAATATTTTTCAGAACTTGTTGAAAACTATACAAATTGAGATTTTTTTAAATAAAGTCCTTTCTCTGGACTTTATTGTTTAGGTGATTTGTATGTATATTTTTTGGAATATGCAAGTAGAAAATAAAATTTAATTGGATTATTTTTGATATAATTTTGTGATTGGGAAAATAAATAGTCTCAATATATCATTTGTTTAATTTTTTTTGTTTTTAACTAATATGCAAAGAGGTCATGTAGAAGTATGGAGTAGTTGTTTAAAGATTATAAAAGATAACCTTGAAAACGAATACTTATATAAGACTTGGTTTGAACCTATTCGTCCTCTTCAATTGGATGGAAAGGTGTTGACAATTCAGGTGCCAAGTCAATTTTTTTGTGATTGGTTAGAAGAGAACTATGTTGATCTCCTTAAGAAAACCATCAGAAGAGAAATAGGTAATGGATCTAAATTACAATATAGTATTGTAATGGATTCAGGAATGCCTTATTCTACTTTACAACCATCAACTGATAAGTCTGCCACTTACAATAAACCAATAAATGTTCCTTTGGATATTAATAATACTCCTTCAAGGGAATTCCCAAATCCATTTATTCTTCCAGGGCTAAAAAAGCTAAAGATTAACTCCCAATTGAATGATTACCTATCTTTCGATAATTTTATTGAGGGGGATTGTAATCGTCTTGCTAGAAGTGCAGGTTATGCTGTATCAAAAAATCCAGGGAAATCTTCTTTTAATCCATTATTCCTTTATTCAAGTGTTGGTTTAGGAAAAACACATCTAGCACATGCTATAGGTCTTGAGACAAAGAAGAATTATCCAGATAAGACTGTATTATATGTTTCAGCAGAGCAGTTTTTTCAACAATACTCTCAGTCTGTAATTAATAATACTAAGAATGATTTTATGCAATTCTATCAAATGATAGATTTGTTGATTATTGATGATATTCAGTTTTTTGCAAAGAAAACAGGGACTCAAGATGCATTTTTCCATATTTTCAATACTCTTCATTCAGCAGGGAAGCAACTTGTAATTACATCTGATAAAACTCCTGCCGAACTTTCAGATTTTGAACAAAGAGTGATTTCTCGTCTTAAATGGGGTTTAGGTGCTGATTTGCAAGGTCCAGATGTTGAGACAAGAATAAAGATTCTAAAAAATAAGTTATATAAAGATGGCATTGAAATGCCATATGAAATAATTGAATACTTAGCATATAATATTAATACAAGTGTTAGAGAGCTAGAAGGAGCCTTAATTTCTTTACTTGCGCAATCTTCTTTCAATAAGAAAACAATTACTATTGATCTTGCTAGACAAATGATAGATAAGTTTATCAAAAGTAATGTCAGAGAGGTATCAATTGATTATATTCAAAAGGTTGTTTGCGATTATTTTAATATTTCAGTAGATAATATCCAATCTCAAACAAGAAAAAAAGAAGTAGTAAGAGCTCGTCAGTTAACAATGTATTTTGCAAAGAAACTTACAAAACATTCTTTAGCAATAATAGGTTCTCAATGTGGGAAAAAAGACCATGCAACAGTACTTCATGCATGTAAGCAAGTCGTCAATCAATATAATACCGACAAAAACTATAAAACTTGGGTAGATGATATTGAGAAGAAAATAGCGGATTAATATTATCATTATATTTGAGAAAGGATTATGCAGAATGTATAATCCTTTCTTTTTTTCTTTAATGAAAACAATTGCTAATTATCATATATTAATGTATATTTGCAAACTTTTTTTACTTTCCAAAGATATATAATTATGGATGTACTTATATTAGTTCTTAAACTTTTAGGCTCATTAGGAGTCTTTCTCTATGGGATGAAAATCATGAGTGATGCCTTGCAAAAACTTGCAGGTGACAGTCTAAGAGGTTTTCTTTCAAAAATGACTTCAAATAGGTTCAGCGGAGTTTTGACAGGGATGGGGATTACATCGATTATTCAATCTTCCTCAGCAACAACAGTAATGGTAGTAAGCTTTGTTAATGCTGGAGCCTTATCATTAGCTGGAGCAATATCTGTGATTATGGGTGCAAATATTGGCACAACGGTTACAGCATGGCTAGTATCATTACTGGGTTTTAAATTTTCAATATCTGATTGTGTTTTACCAATAATTGCAATAGCAACTCCACTTTTGTTTATCAAGAAACAGCAAAACTTAGGGGAGTTTTTAATTGGATTTGCATTATTGTTTCTTGGATTGCAGTTTTTGACCAATGGAGTTCCTGACTTTACTAAGCCCGAATATGCTGGAGTGCTTGAATATATCGCTTCATTATCGAATTATGGATATTTTTCAACGTTATTATTTGTACTAATAGGTACAATACTTACTTGTGTAGTTCAATCCTCTTCGGCAATGATGGCTGTTACACTTGTTATGTGTAGCAAAGGTCTTATAGGTTTTGAAGTAGGAGCTGCACTTGTGTTAGGAGAAAATATTGGGACAACAATTACTGCAAATTTAGCAGCAGTTGTAGCAAATAAAACAGCAAAAAAAGCAGCTAGGGCTCATTTTATTTTTAATGTAATAGGTGTAATATGGATATTGTGTTTATTTAATCCTATACTTACCCTGATCAGTAAAATATCATTAATGACAGAGGGTGTAAACCCACTAGTTAATAGCACAGCAATTCCAATTGCACTTTCTATTTTCCATAGCTTCTTTAATATCACTAATACCATGTTATTAGTTTGGTTTATTCCTCAAATCATCAAGATTGTAAATAAAATGATCCCTACAAAAGAGGACGAAGAAGATGATTTCAGACTACAATATTTACCTTTAGGGATGCTCTCTGCTGGAGAGTTAAGCCTAGAACCAGCTAAGAAGGAAATTGAGATATTTTCAAAGCGAGTGTTGAGAATGTATGAAATGCTTCCTGGCTTACTAAAAATAAAAGAAGACAAAAAGTATAAAGAAGTCTATGAGAGGATATGTAAATACGAAGAAATTACAGACAGAATGGAAATTGAGATTGCCTCATATCTAACAAAGGTTTCAGAATCAGAGTTAAGTCATTCTGCTTCAATGCAAGTTAGTTCAATGCTTCGTATTGTTGATAATCTAGAAAGTATAGGCGATAGTTGTTTTCAGATAGCATTATCAATTGACAATAAAAATAAATCGAATATTTGGTTTACTCAAGAAATGAGAGATAAATTAAATATGATGTATGAATATGTTCATGAAGCTATTGCACTAATGGATGAAAATTTGAATAATAATTATTCACAAGTATCATCTATTGAAGCTGATGAAATTGAAAACAAGATTAATAGTTTCAGAGATCAATTAAGAACAGAACATACAGAATCAATTAAGAATAATGAATATTCATACCAAACAGGTATATATTATAGTAGTCTTTATGCTCAGTATGAGAAATTAGCAGACTTTGCGATTAATATCACTGAGGCAATTGAAAAAACACACGATTAAAATATTTACAAATGAAATTTGATATTATAGTTATAGGCTCTGGTCCTGGAGGATATGTTGCAGCAATACGTGCTGCACAATTAGGTTATTCAACAGCAATCGTTGAAAAAGAAAACCTTGGAGGAATTTGTTTAAATTGGGGATGTATCCCAACAAAAGCACTCTTGAAATCTGCACAAGTATTTAATTATCTAAAGCATACTTCTGATTATGGGATTGAATTAGAAGGAGTAGCAAAGCCAAATATGGATGCAATTGTAAACCGTAGTAGAGGGGTTGCAGAGAATATGAGTAAGGGAGTACAGTTTTTGATGAAGAAGAATAATATTCAAGTCATTGAAGGCTATGCAAAACTTGCACAAGGAAAGAAGGTAGAAGTTGAATTAAAAGATGGTTCTAAAGAAATATACGAGGCAGATCATATAATCTTAGCAACTGGTGCTCGTTCAAGAGAATTACCAAATCTTCCTCAAGACGGAAAGAAGATAATTGGATATAGAGAAGCAATGACTTTGCGCACTCAGCCAGAATCTATGGTTGTTGTAGGTTCAGGAGCAATTGGTTCTGAGTTTGCTCATTTCTATCAATCAATAGGAACAAAGGTTACCCTTGTTGAGTTTATGCCAACAATTGTTCCAAACGAAGATGCAGAAGTTGCTTCAACTCTTCAAAGAGCATTTAAGAAAAATGGAATGAAGGTATTGACATCAACATCTGTTGAGGCAGTTGATACTACAGGCGATAAATTAAAGGTTACTCTAAAGGGAAAGAAGGGTGAAGAAACTATCGAAGCTGATATAGTTCTTTCTGCTGTTGGAGTTTCAACAAATATTGAAAACCTAGGTCTTGAAGAGTTAGGAGTTAAGACAGAGCGCACAAAGGTTATTGTTGATGACTATTATAGAACAAATATCGAAGGAGTATATGCTATTGGAGATATAGTTCATGGACCGGCTCTTGCACACGTTTCTTCTAAAGAAGCTTTAATATGTGTTGAGGCAATAAATGGTTTAAACCCAAGACCAATTAGCTATGATAATATTCCTGGTTGTACATACACAACTCCAGAAATTGCCTCTGTTGGACTAACAGAAGAAAAGGCAAAAGAGGCAGGAAAGGAAATAAAGGTAGGTAAGTTTATGTATATGGCTTCAGGTAAGGCATCTGCATCAGGAAATAGAGATGGATTTGTGAAAGTAATCATCGATGCAAATACCGATGAACTTATAGGTTGTCATATGATAGGCGATAATGTTACTGAGATGATTGCTGAGGCTGTTCTTGCTAGAGAAAACAAGATCAATGCACATCATATTATCGATGCAGTTCATCCACATCCAACAATGTCAGAGGCAATGATGGAGGCAATTGAGGCAGCTTACGGAAAAGCAATACACGGATAAAATAAAAATTGAAATGAAAATAATCAAAACTCCCATAGAAGGTCTTGTTATTATTGAGCCAGATGTATTTCGTGACGAAAGAGGTTATTTCTTTGAGTCGTACAATTACAAAAGGTTTGCTGATAATGGTTTGGATATGGTTTTTGTTCAAGATAATGAATCAAAGTCATCTAAAGGAGTTGTAAGAGGATTACATTTTCAGAGACCTCCCTTTGCTCAAGGAAAGCTTGTAAGAGTTTTTCAAGGAAGAGTATTGGATGTTGCAGTAGATATCCGCAAGAATTCTCCAACCTATGGAGAGTCATATTCAATAGAGCTTGATTCAATAGATAAGAAGATGTTTTATATACCAGAGGGCTTTGCCCATGGTTTTGTTACCCTTGAGGAGGAAACAGTCTTTGCATATAAATGTACAAATGTTTATAATAAAGAATCGGAAGGCTCTTTATTATGGAACGATAAAGACCTAGCAATAGATTGGAAAATAGAGAACCCTATTCTTTCCGAAAGGGATAAGAATAATCCAATATTTAAAGACTTTAATTCACCATTCGAATATTAATGTCTCAAACAAGACAACCTTTAGAGATACTAAAGAAATACTGGGGATATGATAGCTTTCGATTAAATCAAGAAGCTATTATATCCTCTGTTTTGTCTGATAGAGATACCCTTGCCTTGCTCCCAACAGGAGGAGGAAAGTCTCTTTGCTATCAAGTGCCAGCACTAACAAAAAAAGGTGTTTGTCTTGTTGTCTCTCCTCTTATTGCCTTAATGGTCGATCAAGTAAATACTCTAAAACAAAAGGGTATTCCTGCAAGGGTAGTATATTCAGGAATGAGTAATTCCGAGATAGAGCTTATTCTAAATAACTGTCTTTATGGTAAGGTGAAGATACTCTATGTGTCACCCGAGAGACTATCATCTCCATTATTCATATCTTATTTTGAGAAGATGATGATAAACCTTATTGCCGTTGATGAGGCTCACTGCATTTCTCAATGGGGATATAATTTCAGACCATCATTTCTTAAGATAGCAGATATAAGGAAGTATCATCCAAATGTTCCAGTGCTTGCACTAACGGCAACTGCAACCAAGGATGTAATAGATGATATACAAGAAAAGCTAGAGTTTAGAGAAAAGAACTCTTTGGCATCGAGCTTCGAAAGAGCTAATCTTTCCTATACAGTCTTTGAAGAGCCAGACAAGATAACCAAGATACAAAGGGTAATAGAAAATATTGGAGGCTCAGGTCTTATATATGTTCGTTCTCGCAAGAAAGCTACTGAGCTTGCTAATAGTCTTGCAGCATTAAAGGTTAGCGTTGCTGCATATCATGCAGGGCTTACAATTCCTCATCGCAATAAGATTCAAAAAGATTGGATGGAGGATAGGGTTAATGTAGTGGTAGCAACAACAGCCTTTGGTATGGGGATAGACAAACAAAACGTAAGCTATGTTATACATTACGACTTACCTGAAAGCATAGAGGCATATTTTCAAGAGGTTGGGCGAGCAGGAAGAGATGGTAAGAAATCTTATGGTGTCTTATTATATACCGAAAAGGATAAAAAACGTCTACTAGAAACAGTTGATGCCAACTTCCCAGATATAAAGTATATACAAAATGTATATAATGGCATATCTAATTATTTTCAGGTGCCAGTAGGAACGGGGATAGATAGAAGGTTTGATTGGGATATAGTTTCTTTTTCTCAAAACTATAACCTAGAACCCTTTCTTGTCTTTAACTCTGTGCGCATTCTTGAGAACTCAGGACTCTTAGAGATTGCCGAGAATAGAAATCCTTTCTCAAAGATAAAGATTATAGTAGATAGAACAACCCTCTATAATTTTATGATAGAATATCCAATGTATTATAATCTTTTGGAGGCTCTGCGAAGGATGTACACAGGAGTAATGACGGAGTTTACTATCATTGACGAAAAGAAGATTTCAAAGGTTTGTTTCGATACCGAGTCAAATACATATAGTAACCTAAAGAGGTTAGAGAAATATGGAGTCTTATACTATGACCCAAGGAGCGATAAACCACAATTAATCTTTACTCAAAACCGACTTCACAAGGATAACTTTGCTCTTTCCGAAGAGAGCTACCACAACATAAAAGAGGTAAATATTAAGAAAGCAAATGAGCTTATAGACTTTATTTCCTCTGAGCGATGTCGTCAGCAATATCTCTTGAACTATTTTGGCTTTGAAAGCCCAGCTTGTGGGAAATGTGATTATTGCATCTCACAAAAACATAAGCCAAAGAAGGTAGAGGATATGATAATAGAAGAACTTTCTCAATATCCAAGAACCCCAGACTATTTCTCAAATAGCATAAAATACGGGACAAAAGAAACCATCATCCCAATCATCCGCACAATGTTAGACGATGGTATTATTATCCTAGAAGAAGGAAATCTAAAGCTAAGATAATCAAATATTTTTTCGTATATTTGCAATAAGTAAAGGCGCCGCTTGCCTGCGCCAAAAAACAATCCCCAAAAATTTAGATGCACATCTTAATAAATTATGGTAGGTACCCTAGCACTGCTACGGTAGCTACCATAACACACCTAGGGTAGCTACCCTAGCAAGAATAAATCCTTATAAAAAAAGATCAAATCAAGCATTTCAGAGAATAAAATAAGGATTCAGGAGATTTATATCAAATAAAAAAGTTTCAAATGTGCATTAGAATTTCCGCAATCAAGCAAATAATATTTTATATAGCCTTTAAATAAAAAATAAACGCCCTTTCCATTGAATTTCCTCTAAGAAAAATAAATTTATATCTCAAATAATTTCAAAGATACGGAGTTTAGATTCAAAGATACGGAGTCATATTTTCCGCAAATTAATTAATTTTAACTTGAAAAAAAAGATAAAATATTTTTTATAAGATTTTATTTTATAATTTTGCAATAATTCTTTTTATAAATCATATTAGCCTCTTTATAAGTCAAAAAATATGTAATAGATATAATACTTATAAACTAGGCTGTTATCTAAAATATACACTATAAAAAATATTAATACCTATGAAAAAACAAATACTATCTATCTTAGGTTTGATTCTATTATCCATAAATACACTCTTTGCATATAGTTTTTTTAATGTAAGCAATGGTGATACGATTTACTATAACATTAAATCAACAAATACTGTTGAGGTTACAAAAAAAAACTACACAACTCCTTATTCTGGGAATATTGTTATCCCAGATTCGGTTGAATATGGCTTAAATACATATTATGTTACATCAATAGGCAATGCTTTTCAGTTTTGTAATAATTTATCTTCTTTATCTATTCCGCGTTTTGTAACATTAATAGCTAATTATGCTTTAGTAGGCTGCTCTAATTTGACTTCAATTCAGGTTGACTCAAGTAATACTAGATATTCATCAAATAATGGGGTATTATTTTCTAAAAGCCGAGATACTATATTAATTTGCCCTCAGGGAATATCAGGGAGTTACTCTATTCCCAATTCTGTAACCACAATAGTAGACATGGCATTTTATATGTGTATTAATTTAACTTCAGTTACTATTCCAAACTCAGTTACATCAATAGGAGCTAATGCTTTTATTGGTTGTACAGCCTTGACATCAATTTTTATTCCAAGTTCAATTAATTCAATAAGCCAATTTCCCCCTTTTGGATATTGTGAAAATTTAGTATCAATAAATGTTGATTCGAATAATATAAGATATTCTTCAAATAATGGTGTGTTATTTTCGAAAAATTTTGATACAATAATTACCTGTCCTGAAGGCAAGTCAGGGAATTATTCAATCCCAAATTCTGTTAATAAAATAGGGAATTATGCATTTTATCGTTGTGGAAATATTAGTTCTATATCGTTGCCAAATTCAATAATTTCTATAGGGGATTTTGCATTTTCTTATTGCGATAGTTTGGAGTCAATAACAATTCCTGATTCTGTTACGTTTATAGGAGGAAAGGTTTTTTATGCATGTAATAACTTAAAATCATTAATATTTAAGTCTGTATATCCTCCTCCAACTATTGTATCAACAACATTTGATAGTGTTTCTAAAAATATTCCTATTTTTGTTCCTTGTTCTTCAATGAGTCGATATATGTCTACTCAATATTGGAGTTCAATAACCAATTTTCTTCCATTTATTGAAACCTACCAAAATATTTCTGCAACAATTTGTCAAGGAGATAAATACACTGTTAATGGGATTGATTACGATTCCTCGGGACTTTATAAATTTGTAAATGGTTGCGATAGCGTTTTTCTTACACTGGCTGTCAATCCAGAATACTCTTCGGTACTTTACGATACAATATGCAGAGGACAATTGTATAGTAACTATGGATTTAATTTTATAGCAGACACATCAGGATTATATACGCAAAACTTGCAAAAGACAACAGGATGTGATAGTATAATATCATTAAATTTATATGTAAACCCAATTTATTCAATATCGATTCATGATACAATATGCAAAGGTCAATTGTACAGTAATTATGGATTGAATTTTATTGCTGATACTTCCGGGTTATATAAAAATTACCTTCAAACAATTAGCGGTTGCGATAGTATTTATAAAATAAATCTATTTGTTAACCCAACTTTCTTGACATCCATTTTCGATACAATATGCAAAGGTCAACTTTATGATAAATTCGGATTTTATTTCAGTGCCGATTCATCAGGGAAGTATAGTGAGAGCTTGTATTCTTTATCAGGTTGTGATAGTATTGTTGAAGTTAATTTAGTTGTAAATCAAGCTTATTCGACAGAAATAAATGATACAATATGTAAAGGTCAATTGTACAGTAATTATGGATTTAATTTTATTGCAGATACAACAGGATTGTACATTAAAAATTTGCAAACAATAAAAGGTTGTGATAGTACTGTTTCGCTTAATTTGGTAATAAATCCAACATATTCAATAATACATTATGACAACATATGTCAAGGTCAATTGTATAATAATTATGGATTTAATTTTTACTCAGATTCAACTGGTTTGTATATTCAAAACTTGCAAACGATAGCAGATTGTGATAGTAATATATATCTTTATTTGACTGTTAATCCCTTACCTTCTGAACCGTATGATTTACTGGTTGTGCATATGCAAAATTATTTAGAAATTACATGGCAGGGAGAGGGGCAGCAATATGAATTATATAGAAACGACTCTTTAATTTCTACTGTTGAACAACCAATTTACCTTGATAACAATGTCGAAAATTCATCAACATATTGTTATAGAGTTAAGGCATTGATTGGGGAGTGTGAATCAAATTTTAGTGATACTGTATGTGGCGATTATGTCGGTTTGGAAAATATTATGTATTATGACAAATCAATATTACTCTATCCAAATCCTGCGAAAGATAAGATTAATGTTGAATTTACTGGAATTTCGCAAAATGTAGATGTATTTATATACGATATTATGGGAAAAGAGGTGGCTAGATATATTAATATAAGTACGGGAAATAATTTGGGAATAAATTCTGATAAATTTGAGAATGGAGTCTATACCTTAAAAATAATTGGAAAGAAGTTGAATTTGTTTAAGAAATTTATTATAGAAAAATAATTTTGATATGAAAAAACAATTTTTTTTGTTAGTTGGAATAATATTATTTTCAGTAAATATTCTTTTTGGATATAATTTTAGTGCAGTAAATTCAGGTAAAACAATATACTACAATTTTTTGTACTCAAATAGGGTGGAAGTAGCATCAAGTCCATTCTATACTGGTAGTATAAATATTCCAGATTCAGTAGCGTATAATGGCAATACATATCATGTTATAGGAATCGCTGGTTCTTCTTTCTTTAATTGCTCTGGATTAACCTCAATATCAATCCCAAATTCAGTTACATATATTGGAGCTAATGCTTTCGAAAATTGTACTGGATTAACTTCAATAACAATCCCAAATTCGGTTACTTCTATAGGAAATTCTGCATTTTCAAAATGTAAGGGATTTACATCAATAACAATACCAAATTCTGTTACAACTATAGGGGATAATGCTTTTTATTGGTGCGATAAACTTACTTCAATTGCTATCCCAAATTCCGTACTATCATTAGGTGAACATGCGTTTGCAATTTGTACAAGTTTAGCAACTGTATCAATAGGAAGTTCAATCCCAAAATTCAAACCTGATTGGTTTCAAACATGTAATAGTCTAATGTCAATTGTAGTTGACTCGAATAATGCGAAGTATTCTTCAAGTAATGGGATTGTATTTTCGAAGAATCAAGATACATTAGTGTGTTACCCTCCCGGAAAAAAGGGAAGTTATTCAGTATCTAACAACGTAATTTCAATTGCTCCAAAAGCATTTTTCTGCTCCAATTATTTAACTTCTGTAACAATTACAAATTCTACCTTATCAATAGGAGATTCTGCTTTTGAAGGTTGTAATGGATTACAATCAATAAGTTTGCCAAATTCAATTACTAAAATAGGCAATAGTGTTTTTAAAGATTGCACTCAATTAACTTCTATAGTTATTCCGAAGACAGTAACTTCGATTGGAAATACTGCCTTTTATTATTGCCATAATTTGAAATCCATTTCAATTCCTGATTCAGTTACTTCAATAGGTGAATATGCTTTTACTTGGTGCGCAGAATTGCCGTCCATATTCATTCCAAACTCTGTAAAATCAATAGGGAAGTCAGCTTTCGCTCACTGCGACAGTTTATCTATGGTGACAATGTCAAATTCTTTAATATCTATTGGAGATTATGCATTTTATCTTTGTTATAAAATTAAAGCAATTACATTGCCTAACACCCTTGTTTCTATAGGCGCTAATGCATTTCGAGGGTGTGAAAAAATATCTTCATTAATAATTCCAAACTCTGTTACATCTTTAGGTGATTATGCATTTATTGATTGTACAGGACTTAACTCTATATCAATTTCAAATTCTCTTAATGTTGTCCCATTAGGTGCTTTTGGATATTGCACTAGCTTAACTTCTGTTACAATACCAAACTCAGTTGATTCAATCAGCAAGGAGGCTTTTTATTCTTGTACAAGTCTGAATAAAGTTATTATTCCCAATTCAGTTACTTATATAGGTGAGTCATGTTTTTATAATTGCACAGGATTATTGTCAATTTATTTTCTTGCAAATAATCCACCAACCATAGCGTCGCAATATATTTTTTATCAAGTACCTGCAGGTTTTAAGATATATGTTCCTTGTGCTTCAATGAATTTATATTCTACTGCTCCATATTGGAGTAGTTTTAGTAATAAATTCCCTGTAAAATCTTATCAAAATATTACAACCTCAATTTGTCAAGGACAACAGTATACCCAATATGGTGCTAATATAGATACTGCTGGTGTTTATAACTTAGTATATGGTTGTGATAGTGTTAAACTAACACTTACCGTCAATACTGTATATTCAACAATAATTTATGATACTATTTGTAAAGGGCAAAAATATAATAAATTTGGATTTAATTTTATTGCAGATACGATAGGAGTATATATTCAAAGTCTTAAAAAAACAACTGGCTGTGATAGTGTATTATCATTAAGTTTAATTGTCACTCCAATATACTCGATAGAAATTTTTGATACAATATGCAAAGGGCAAATGTATAATAAATATGGATTTAATTTTATTGCAGATACATCGGGGATTTATATACAAAACCTACTATCCATGAGCGGTTGCGATAGTATTATCATACTTAACTTATTACTAAACACCGTATATTCTACAACTTTTTATGATACGATATGTCAAGGACTTTTGTATAATAAATATGGCTTTAATTTTATTGCAGACACATCTGGTATTAATATTTATAAGATATATACATTTACAGGTTGTGATAGTATTACTTTAATTCTGAATGTAAATTCTAGATATTCAACAATTATTTATGATACAATTTGCAAAGGGCAACAATATAATAACTATGGATTTAATTTAAATGCAGATACTTCTGGAGTATATTCTCAAAACCTACAAACAATAAATGGTTGCGATAGTATTATTACCCTTAATTTAATAGTTAATACTATATTTTCAAAAACAATTTATGACACTATATGTCAAGGTCAAGTGTATAATAAATATGGATTTAATTTTAATGCAGATACAGCAGGCTCATATATACAAAACTTACAAACTATAAATGGGTGTGATAGTATTGTTATCCTTAATCTAACTCTTAATTCTACTCCTTCAATACCTAGTAATCTAAAGGTATATCCTCAGCATAATTATTTAGAGATAATATGGCAAGGAGATGCATCTAAATATGAAATATATAGAAATAATATTTTAGTTACAGTTGTTGATCAATCTATTTATCTTGATTATAATGTTATTAGCTCTACAGCATATTGCTATAAAATTAAAGCAATAAGTGGAGATTGTGTATCTGAATTTAGTAAAATAATGTGTAAAAGTTTTGTAGGCTTAGAAAACGAAATTGATAATAATATCTCTGTTAAACTTTATCCAAATCCTACAAATAAAAAGGCTATTCTATCTATTGAAAATGGAGTAGAAATGACAGAAGTGCAAATTATTGATATGTATGGAAAAATAGTTGATATGTATAAACTAGAGGGAGGAAAAAGTCAACTAGAAATAAATGTTGAAGGATTAGCAAAGGGGATTTATAATATTTGTATAATTAGTGGTAAAGATATTCAGACAAAGAAACTAATTGTTGAGTAAAACAATAGGATGAATAAACAAAATTGATAACAAACTATCGTTAGCTGTTTTATCTATACCCTGAAAACATTTGGTTGTAATATTTTAGTAACTGAATTCTACTACTAATATTTCGGATTGGGAGCCTATTCTGTATTCTGGTCCCCATATTCCTAGGCCTGAGGAGACGTAGTAGGAGGTGTTTCCTCTTTTCATAAAGCCGTAGGAGAGTTCGTACATTTTCTTTTCGATGATGTTTATTGGGAAGAATTGCCCATTATGTGTATGACCTGAGATTTGAAGGTCTATATTATGTTTTTCTGCCTCTTCTAACATATAGGGCTGATGGTCTAGTAAAATTGAGGGAAGGTTAGGATTTATTCCGCTAATTATCTCATTTAGGGGCTTTCTTCTGGTGTTTGTTCTATCTTCTCTTCCAATAATATAAAGGCTATTATCAATCAAGGCAGTGCTATCGAGAAGTATTTTTACTCCTGATTTTGTAAGGAAGTCGAAGTTTCTATGTTTATTACCTCCATAATAGTCGTGGTTACCACTTACGGCATATACTCCAAGCCTAGATTTTATCTTTAAAAACTCTTCATCCATGCCTTGGTCTAACACTGGTTGAAGATTTCTATCAAAAATATCTCCTGCAAAAAGTACAATATCTGGTTCTTGAGCATTTATTAGAGAAACATATTTATCGAACTTATCCTTGTTGATATAGTGTCCAAGGTGAATATCGCTTGCAGCAACAATCTTGAGTCTCTTGTTTTGCAAGGGTTTGTTTGACTTTATCTCAAGTCTAACGACCTGTGGATGATTGAACCTATAGTTTCCAATAATTAGAGTAGTTGTGATGATTATTAAACCAACTATCATGCTCCAAAGACGAATTACAAGCATAGACTCTTTTGGGATATGGATAAAGAAATGATTAACTATCCTAAATATATCCACAATGATAAATAGTAGGTAGAGGTAGGCGAGAAGGATAAAGAAGGTATAGGAAACAAAATATAGGATGTTTGCAAATTTATTATGTAGAGTATCTGCATACATTAAGGTTGTGATTAGTAGAGCAAAGAATGCGACAAAGCTTATTGCGTAGGTCAATTTTATTACTCTAAATTCAGAGAGCGATTGATAGCCTCTGATAATGACGTAGCTTAATAACCCTCCAAGGAAGAGGATAATAAATAGCAAAAATCCTATATTTTTCATCTACTATACTTTCTTTGGAGTGCGAACGAAATGAGGCATATCGTTTGGAAGCACAAGGCTTAGCTCAACTAGTCCAGAGAATTCCCCATTCTCATACCAAGGCATCTGGTATATTAGTTTCTTTACGCCTTCTTTCTCTATTGTGTATGCGTTTACTCTTGGATTAGCCATCATTGATAATATCATCTCTTGTGCCTTTGGTGGATGGCATGCAAGAAGGTCTTTACCTATTAATTCCATTCCTCCGTCTTTTGAGAATGTTATTGCAGAACGATCGTTCAAATCAATAATCTTTCCATCCTTATCGCTAACTGTTATAGCGATAGGAAGCTCTTTAGCCCATTTTTCCATATTTTTATTTTTATTTTTTTGGTTTCTTCTTTTTTGGTTTTGGCTCTGGTAGTTCGTTGTAGGTTGCTATTATTATTTCTCTTAGAATTGTTTTATCTTCTAGGTTATCAATAAGAATACAAGGTTTTGCACCTTCATAAGGAGGTATCTCTTCTGAGTTTGGAAGTATTTTCTTGCCTGCAACGGTTTTCTTTATTACAAGTTGGTCGTCGCAAACAAGCCCAATTACCTTATCCTTATAATATACGCAGTACTCTCCAAACATTTTCTTGTATGTAATTTCACCAATATCTTTAATCTGGTCAAAAACATATTCCATAAAATCTACACTAGAAGCCATAATGGTGTTTTTTTATTAAGCAATTGCAAATGTAAAGTTTTTCTTTTAATGATACTAAGTTTACTAAACAAAAAAAGCGAGTATCGTATGATACTCGCTTTGTATTTTTTCTGATTAGTGTTTTTACCTAGTCAGAGTTTTATTTCTTATTTACAAGAAAGAGCTGAAAGAGCGATAGAGTACATCTTTGTCTTTGTGCTATCACCTCTTGAAGAAAGAACGCAAGGAACCTTTGCTCCAACTACCATTGCTGCTAGTTCTGCTCCTGCAAATTTAGTAGCAGTCTTGTAGAATACGTTTCCAGCTTCGATTGTTGGCCATACTAGACAGTCAGCATCTCCAGCAACTTCTGATTTTAATTTCTTGATTTGTACACTTTCCATATCAACAGCAACATCCATTGCTAAAGGTCCATCAACTAATGCTCCTTTGATTTGTCCACGATTTGCCATAGCAGCAATTATTGCAGCCTCAGCACATGCTGGCATACCAACAGATACTTGTTCAGTTGCAGCAATTAATGCAACTTTAGGGTTGTTGTTTCCTAAAGCGTGAGCAGTGCCAATAACATAGTTTGTTATTGCAACTTTTTGATTGAAGTCTGGTGCAGGTATAATTGCAACGTCAGATGTGATTAAAAGTTTATGGTATGTTGGTACTTCAAAAACTGTTACATGAGAAAGAACAGCTTTTCCACCAGGCATTAAACCTTTTTCTTTGTTAAGGATTGCTCTCATATATTTATCAGTTGAGCAAAGACCCTTCATTAATATATCGCCTTCTCCGTCGTTAATTAATTTTACAGCAAGGTTAGCAGCAGCTTGTTCGTTAGACTCTTGAACAATTCTAAATTTGTTTACATCTATGCCTTCTTCTGTACAAACTTTTTTAATTGTAGCTTCATCTCCAACTAAGATTGCTTCAATAATTCCTAAGTCAGTAGCCATTGATGCAGCACCAATTGTGTGTGAATCCATAGCATAAGCAGCAACTAATCTTTTCTTACCTTTAGCCTTAACAGCTTCGATAATTTGATCTAATTTTGTAATCATATTTTATTTGAATTTTATTATGTTTGAAATCTTTTGCAAAGGTACTTCATTTATTATTATTTAGAAAATCAAAAACTTCTAAAAATCCTAAATATATAATATATTTTCAAGCCTTTGTATCATAGATGACATACCCTATTGTATTATTTGCGTATATTTGCCCCGTAAAATAAAGAGGTAATTAGTATTATGGATTTAAGATTAAGAGCGGTTGAACTATCGGATATTGATAGGATTTTTGAATGGGAGAATGATTTTTCTCTATGGAATCTATGCTCAACTAGAACTCCTTTTTCACGATATGCTATAGAGGATTATGTAAAAAGTGTTCAAAACTATGATATTTACACAACTAAGCAGATACGCTTTATGATTGATATTATTGAAAATAATGATGTTATTACTGTGGGTTGTGTTGATTTATATGATTTGGAGCCAGACAATCTTAGAGCTGGAGTAGGGGTGCTAATCGATACTAAATATCGTAATATGGGTTATGCATCTATGGCTATCGATAAATTATGGCTCTACTCAAGAGACATCCTTCATCTTAATCAGCTTTTTGCTCATATTCCTGAGGATAATATTTCAAGTCTTAGGCTTTTCTCTAAATGTGGCTTTAAGGAAACTGCAATATTAAGACAATGGCTAAGAAGGGGAGATGGCTTTATTGACGTCAAATTATTTCAAAAAATAAAATAGAGGTTAAATATTCGGTTTATGTTTATAGATTATTTAAAGAAAAATCTAGGTTGGGTTATACCTGTTGCAGCAGTTTTAGTGACATTTATTATTTGTGTGGTTTTTCTCTTGGGCTCTAGGGTTAGTACTCCTCAAGAGAAGGTTTATATTTATATATCTCCAAATACATCTAAGACAGAATTAGTCTCGAAGATTAAGTCACAAGATATTGTTTTTAACTCTTTCGCTTTTGATATTCTTTCAAAAGTATTTAGGTATAACAAGGTTTATTCTGGTCGTTACGAACTGAAAGATGGTATGAGTCTTGTTATGATGATTAATAAACTAGCTCATAGAGAACAGTCGCCAGTAAGGTTGGTTATCAATAAGTTTAGAACAAAGCAGGAGTTTGCAGAGTTTATCTCAAACAATCTTTCTATTAATAAAGACTCAATGCTTATTAAATTGAATGACAATGAAATTTTAAAGGAATATGGTCTTGACTCAACCACATCTCTATCACTTATTATTCCAAATACTTATGAGATTTATTGGGATATTTCTTGTGAGGATTTTGTAAAAAGAATGAATAAAGAGCAAGAAAAGTTCTGGTCAAAGCGTCTAAGTAAATTGAAAGAATCTGGATTGACTAAGCTACAAGTTTTGACCATTGCTAGCATTGTTGAAGAAGAGACAAATATGAATAAGGAAAAGTCGAGGGTAGCAGGAGTATATATAAATCGATTGAATAAGGGAATGCCTTTGCAAGCAGATCCTACAATCAAGTTTGCTATAGGAGATTTTACTATTAAAAGAGTTGCAGGAGATATGTTGGATATTGATTCTCCATATAATACTTATAGAAATATTGGGTTACCTCCAGGTCCTATATGTGTTGCTTCAATAACAACAATTGATGCTGTACTTAATTATGAAAGGCATAACTTTTTGTATTTCTGTGCAAGAGAAGATTTTTCGGGATATCATAATTTTGCAGTTGACTTTGATAGTCATATTAATAATGCTAGAAGATATCAGAGAGCTTTAAATGCTTTGGGAATTGAAAAGGCAGAGATTCAAGAAAACTAAACCAAATAAAAAATGGGTAAGCTACTTATATCGCACCGCTACAACCTAATTACCTTGCTGCATTCCTGCCCTGGGGAGATTCAAAGGGAGCTGATCGTATAAGACTTACCCAATGCAAAAGTACAATAATTTTGTTTACTGGCAAAGAAAATATAGAATAAGTGGGAATAAAGAGAATTGAGAAATCATAAACAAATTGATAATGAATTTAGAAACAATATTAAATAATACAGAATTTACAAAAGAGGAACTCGTATATTTGCTCTCTTTAGAGGGCCAAGATATGCAAAGACTCTTGGATAGGGCCTTAGAAGTAAAACTTCGTGAGCTGGGAAATGGTGTATACCTTCGTGGTTTGATAGAATTTTCCAATTCCTGTAAGAAGGATTGTTTATATTGTGGGGTTAGATGCTCAAATAAAAATATTCCTAGATATACTTTAACAGACCAAGAGGTCTTCGATTGCGCTGAGCTTGCTATGGAAATGCAATTAGGTTCCTTGGCAATACAGTCGGGAGAAAGAAGTGATAGGGTATTTGCAGATAAGATTGAGTATTTGGTCTCAGAAATATCTAGGCGTTATAATAATAAGCTAGGAATAACTCTTTCTTGCGGAGAACAATCAGAGGATGTGTATAGGAGATGGTTTAATGCAGGTGCACATCGTTATTTGCTTAGAATTGAAAGTTCTAATACTGAACTGTATTATAAGATTCATCCAAGGAATCAAGAACATTCCTATGATGTTAGAATAAATGGAATTGAAACACTTAAGAAGGTTGGTTATCAAACAGGGTCAGGTGTAATGATAGGGCTCCCCTTTCAAAGTTTAGAAATTTTGGCAGATGATCTTTTATTCTTTAAAAATACAGATCTTGCAATGGTAGGGATGGGACCATTTATTCCTCATGATGAGACTCCTCTTTATGAATATAAGAATGAGTTATTATCGGATGAAATGAGGATGAATTTAACCCTTAAAATGATTTCTTGTCTTAGATTATTGATGCCAAGAATTAATATGGTTGCAGCAACTGCTTGTCAGACCATAGATAAACAGGGTAGAGAAAAGGCAATACTTGCTGGAGCAAATATTATGATGCCAAATCTGACTCCATTGAAATACAGAGAAAACTATCTTATTTATCCAAATAAACAAAACGTAAAGGATAGACCTATAGATGCAAAAAATAGCCTGCATTTAAAAATGGAGGCTATTAATCATGAAATTAAATATAACGAGTGGGGAGATTCTAAGGCATTTTTTGATAAGTAGTATTTAAAACTACTTATCAAATCTTAGGTAATTGTGATAAATTAAACCTCCACTGTTTACGTCTGGTTCAGTAAATCTCATTTCTTTATCGTTGATAAATTGAATTGTATATAGCTTAGTTACATTCATTGTGTCTTTAATTACCAATGTGTCTCCATTTATTGTGTAATTTCCTACAGAACGGTAAATAGTGTCACATACATTATTGAATGATAATACCCTTTTGTGAAGATCAATATTATATTCTGAGAATTCTATATAAGATGTTTTAACACAATCTGCAATTGTTGTATCACTTTGGATTTCTTTTTCAACCCATTTACCAGTAATAATATCATTGTCTACCTCTTCTTTACAACCAATGGTTGAAAAAATACTAACTATTAATACTGCTCCTAAAAAAAGTAATGATTTATTCTTCATATATTTTTATTTAAAATGTTTTGGTTAACTTCTTAAGTGTTAATGTATCGAACAGCAAATATAATGCAAAAAGTAATGCAAAAGAAATTAAAAATGAAATTGGGTTCTCATTCCCAAGAAAAAGTACTACACAGAATGTTATTATATAAACAAACAATTTAGAGAATTTTGTTATCATAAATATATTCTCAAATCTCATCTTTTTATTCTTAACTAAAAGATATATTGATATGTAACTTATTCCTGTGCAGACATAAAACATCGCAATAAAGTAGGGTAGGTTTTGACTTATATATTCTTTGGGTAAAAATATAAGAGAAAACATTCCAATAAAGCTTATAGCCAATGAGTAGAATGTTAGCTTAAGGATATAAGAAGTAATAGGATTATTTTGCATATTATTTATTTTCAACGTTAGCAATTATAGGTTTTTGAGCATTTACCATACTACATTTACCTGTAAATAAAGCCCCTGGTTCAATTGATAGTTGTCCAACTGTTATATCGCCATTGATATATGAATTGCTTTTTAATGATAATAATTCTTTGGCAATAATATTTCCCTCTACCTTTCCAGATATGTCACCGTTTTGACAAGAAATATTCCCATTTATTATAGCTGTAGTACTTACAACTAATTTCCCTTTAATTATTAAAGTACCATCAATAGTGCCGTCAATTCTTAGATCTCCTTCACTTGATATATCTCCTTTAATCTTAGTTTTACTATTAATGATATTAATAGAATTGGTCTCTTGTTCGTATAAAGATTTTGCCATAATATAATATTTTTAGATTATTTATTATTATTCTTTTGTGGGTTTAAATAGAATATTCTGAAGAATTTTAAGTATGCAGGAATATTCTTTCTGTTATAGAATGTAGGGTAGTTTTGACTAGATATAATAAAGTGTTTAAAGCTACTTGGATCAATATCTTTTAATACCTCGTTTGTTGAAATAATTGAATTAAAATAAGTCATAG
Organism: Bacteroidota bacterium; assembly: GCA_017860275.1. Lineage (GTDB taxonomy): Bacteria > Bacteroidota > Bacteroidia > Bacteroidales > P3 > UBA10566. Next base: position 94,880 of record JAFNAQ010000005.1, on the reverse strand, counting down.
CCTTCTCAATATCTTCAAACTTATTAACAGTAATCATTTGTTGACTCATAGTAAATAGTAAACTAGTAAGCTTTAGATTATCAGAAGGGTAATATTTTGAATTGAAATCAGAAAAAAGAACTTTCAATTCGGATGCATTAATCTTATCATCATCAAATAATATTACATAGAAATGATCCATATTTCTATATCTATAAATAAGACTTTCAGAATCAAGAATGTCTTCATCAATAATTGTATTTTCAACTACTTCTTTCTTGTTAATTTGTTCTTTAGATTCATCGTTGTCAGTTTCCTTAGTTTCTTTATTATTTTTTGACTTGATCTCATTTGGCTTATATGCAAGATTTTTACTTGCAATATTATAATTAGAGCTTAGATATTTAAGTTGGTTTTCTATAGTTGGAGTTATTTCAGAACTTGGATAATTAAATACAATCATATTCAAATAATTCATAAGTGAATCAATCCCATGTAATTTTCCCTTAGATAAGGCTTCGATATACAAAAGTCTAGGAATATATGGTCCAAAATTAAGAGAATCTATAGCATCTTTTGCAAGTTGAATTGCACTTTGATAATCATTGTTTGAGTATGTATCATATACGTTTTTATATAATCTTTCTGATTTGGTATTTGATTTAGCCAGCTCTTGCCAATAGTCAGGATTGCTTATCATCATTGCAAACTCACTTTCAGGATATTCCTTTAATACCTTGTTCTTATAATAGTTTGCATTAGGTGTTTGACCAATCTTATCATATATTCTATAAAGATGATAGGAGGAAGGTAATGTTGTTTGATAGGTAGGAAATCTCTTTTGGAGCTCAAGAAATGTTGAAATAGCCTTTCCATTGTTTGATAAACCTTGATAGTATATATAGCCAATTGTTAGAAGAGCCTTTGAAATTTCAAAGTTTGCAGTATCTTTTTGACCTTGGGTTCTAGGTATATCTTTTGTGTAAAAATCTTTTGAAAGGGGGTCTTGAGTTGTAATAACTGGTTTTTTGATTGGTTGACCAAATGTATCTAAAGAATCAATATCTTCGGAAGAAGTTGAATCCTCTAATTCACTAAGATCAAAACTTTGTTGTTTGTCGCTTAAACGCCAATTATCTTCTAGTTTCCTATTTCCCCAAATTCGAATATATTCAGTTTTGCCAGCTTGAACAGTGTTGTTGTTATAGAAATACCAAGAGCTTTGTTGTTGATACTGATCATAAGGATTTCCTGTTGTTGCTCTTTGAGATAATGCCTTTGCAAGCATTTCAGCTTTTTTCTTCTCTTCTTCTCTTTTCTTGTACTGAGAAATCCATTCAACAATCTTTGTATCTAATTCTGCTAGACTAAGGTTAGACATAGCCATAAGGCTATCCCATCTATTAACTATTCTAATATTTGTAACTAAATTTGTTAGAACTATTTGTTTGCTTTTAATTTTGTCATAGTTAGGATAATCCCTCTTCATAACAGAGAGTGCAGTATCATAATACATTTGAGCTTGTTCATATTTTTCAAGTAGATCGTAATTTACATCAGCATAACGAAGAGAAGAGGATATTTTTTGATTATCATTATTAAAGGATGCATTAACCGATTTTTCCCAATACAAGCAGGCTTTATCAACGTTTTTATCCTTATAATATATTTCTGCTAATGCATAGAAAATTTGGTCTTTGTATATTTCATTCTTTTTTTCTTGAGCCATGTCATCCAGTTTTGAAATAATCTTTTTACTATTTCCCTTTTTGGGATCATAACACATGGCTTGAAAAAGCTTTGAGGCAAATTGCATGTCGAAAGATGTAGCTCTAGAAGATGTTTTTCCATAAAGTTTACTTGCCCTCTCTAATTCATTTGCTTGCTGATAGAACTGAGCCTCAATAAACATCAATCTAGTATTGAAAGAACGTGACCATGAATTCTTCTTTGCTAGTTGTATGTATTCAAGTGCTTTACCATACTTCTTTTGATCAATTGCAGTTTCTGCATAAACAGAATAAAGAAATTTATTTAAACTTTTAGGAGCTTTACCATCTTGAATTTTGTTCCTTACCTGATCTAACGTAGTTTCCGATAATGAATATTCTTTTGTTTTACAATAAGTAAACGCAAGCCAAATCATAGCCTCATAAGCAACATCATTATCTTTGTATGAGTTGATTATATATTTGAAAGTTGCCGTTGCGGTCTTGTAATCTTTTTTGTAGAAGCTGGATTTTCCAATTAGAAGATAGGCTTTTTTTATCTCTGGATTTCTTTCTTTTTGGTCAATAAACATTGAATGCTTTTTGATAACTTTAGAGCTTTTCTCAATAGCTCTTTCCATATTAGGTTTTATTGTAGCCACATTATCATTAAGACCAACTTTGAAAACGGGTAATATCCTTGAAAAGTCATCCTTTTGAGCCTCATTCACAGTTTTTATTCCTTGCTTAAAAGCGTCATTACCATTCCAATAAGCATTGTAATGAGCAACAGTTGAATGATATGCTCTTGTATACCATTTATTTTTCTTAGTAGAGCATGATACTAAGAATGAAATAACAACAAGAGTAAATAGAATTTTAAGAGTTCTTTTATAAATTGTTTTCAAGATAAAATCAAATAATTATAAATATATTGTACCTACCTATAAATAACTACCAATCTGCAAATATATTTTATTTCCACGAAATTTCATAATTATAAGATAAAGAATTAATAATTATTGTCTCTAATTAATGCTTTAATACTAAAATCATTTTTCCCTTTTTGAGGATTGAAATATTTAATTTATCTTTGCACAACAATTTAAAGTTAAAATACTAACATTCAAAATAAAACAAAAATGGCAAGAGTAAAAGCTTTCAAGGGCTATCGCCCTCCTGTTGAGATTGCTGATAAGTTAGCAACACTTCCTTATGATGTAATGAATTCTGCTGAAGCAAGAGTAATGGCAGCAGGAAACGAAGTATCTTTATTAAGAGTAACCAAGGCAGAGATAGATCTACCTGAGGGAATTGATGAGCACTCAAAAGAAGTATATGATAAAGTTGTTGAGAATTTTAATTTGTTTAAAGATAATAAATGGTTGGTTCAAGATAATGAGCCAAAGCTTTATATCTATGCACAAACAATGGATGGAAGAACTCAATATGGTATTGTAGGTTGTACTCACGTTGATGATTATTTCAATAATAACATTAAAAAACACGAACTAACTCGTAAGGATAAAGAAGACGATAGAATGATTCACGTAAACATTACAAATGCAAACGTAGAGCCAGTATTCTTTGCTTATCCCGCACACAAAGAAATTGATCAAATCGTAGCAAATATTGTTAAGAATGAAAAACCAATATATGATTTCGTAGGAAAAGAAGACGGTTTTGGACACCATTTCTGGGTTATTGAAAACCCAATAACTGTAAAAAGAATAGAAGAAATCTTCGAAAATGAGATTCCTTCATTATATGTAGCTGATGGTCATCATAGAACAGCTGCTGCTGCAAGAGTAGGTCAAGAAAGAAAAGCTGCAAATCCTAATCATACAGGAGAAGAAGAATATAATTACTTTATGGCAGTAATTTTCCCAGATAGCCAATTAAAGATTATTGATTATAATCGTGTAGTTAAAGACTTAAATGGTTTAAAGGAAGAAGAATTTATCTCTAAGTTAGAAAAATCGTTTGTAGTTGAAAAAATGGGAGAAGATATTTATTCCCCTTCAAAACTTCATGAATTTTCAATGTATTTATCAGGAGCTTGGTATAAGCTAACAGCTAAAGAAGGAACTTATAATGATAATGACCCAATTGGGGTATTGGATGTAACCATTCTTTCTAATTTAGTTCTTGATGAAGTATTAGATATTAAAGACCTAAGAACATCTAAGAGAATTGATTTTATTGGAGGTATCCGTGGACTTGGTGAATTAAAACGTAGAGTAGATAATGGAGAAATGAAGGTAGCATTTGCATTATATGCTGTTTCAATGCAACAATTAATTGATATCGCTGATTCAGGAAATATTATGCCACCAAAGACTACTTGGTTTGAACCAAAACTTCGTTCAGGATTAGTAATTCATGAATTAGTTTAATATTATTTCTAAATAAAAAAGCCGTTATTACTTACAATAACGGCTTTTTTATTGTTCAATAGTTTGATAATTACATAAAAATGTTTTCCTTTGCACAAAGAAAAACACATTATTACTTTATACTATGAAAAATATTAAGAATTTTGCCATCGTTTTTGGGATATTAATCTCATTAATTTTTGTTTCATGTAAAGAAGAAACAGATGAAGTCAAGATAGATGATAGCCCAATCCCATCATCTGGATTATATTTTAAGATGAAACTTGGCGGTGATTTTATGTGGAGAGGGAATAATTTTGCAACTATGTATGCAAAGACAGAACCTCAAGAGAGTGAATCAAAGTTTATTGACTTTGTTGTTTGTACTGAAGATTTATCAGATAATGTTGCCACACTAAGACAATATCTTATTCTTCATGTTAATGTAAATGACCAAGGTGGTTTTTTAGACTACAATGTAATGTATTTCAAAAATAGAGGTGCAACAGAAAATTCCGTTACCTTTGATAAATTTATGTATTATAAAGAAGGTAATCTTGTAATAACAAAGAATCAAGATGGAAAGATTTCAGGAAGGTTTATTGGGAAGTTAGTGGATGTTTACGATTTCGAAGACATTAGAGCTGTAACAATTCAATTCCAAGATTTTCCAATATCACCGGCTAAAAAATAATCGAATATGAATAAAATTAAAGATTTTGGGTTATTTATCCTTGCAATTTCTATTGCATTAGGATTAATAATTGCTGGTTATTATGTATTTAAAGGGTTGAAATCATTTAGCGATAAAGATAGAATAGTAACAGTAAAAGGTTTAGCCGAAAAAGAAATAAAGTCTACCCAAGCTTTTATTAAAATAAATATATCTTTTTCTGGCGATATACCGAAAGAATTAATATCAAAAACAGATAATCAAGTTAAAGCTATTCAGGTGTATTTAAAAGAAAAGGGATATATAGACGGCGATATTAAAGTAAGTCAAATAAGTCTTTATGATGGTAAAGAATATTATAGATATGATTATGAACTCAAGCAAAAAATTAAAATTGATAGATATAGGAGTTCAAGAACAATTATAATTTCTATAAAAAATGTTGAAAAAGCATCAGAAATGAGTAATAATATTGATCTAGATTTAATAAATAGAAATTTATCCTCAAGTATCAGCTGCGAATTTGTTTTTCCAGAACTTAATAGTATAAAGCCAGCTTTAATTGCCGAGAGTACAAAGAATGCACGTCTAGCTGGAGAACAATTTGCTAATGACTCTCAGTCAAAATTAGGAAAGATTAAAACAGCATCTCAAGGTCAAATATCAATTGTCGGATCTTATTATAACGATGAGGAAGTAGCTTCATCAGCACCAAAGGAAGCATATTTGCAAAAAGCGAGAGTTGTGAGTACAATAGTCTTTTTTTTAGAAGATTAAACCATATCATAAGATAAAAAAGCCGAGAACATTAAAATTCTCGGCTTTTTTTTATTCAATTGGAATATAAATCTCTGTTCTGAGTTTATGAGGAGGTGTCTTTTCTGGGTTGTTTAGATATTTCTCTAACCATGGTGCGGATCTAAATTTATAGTCCTTATCTGCTAAGTATTCATTATAAATTATATCATATACTGGTTTGAAATTATCATAACACCCTGTATAGAGAAACATTAAATATCTACCCCCTTCGATTTCTTTAATCTTAACTTCATCATTATCTTGTGCTTCTTTGTTGATAGTAATACAAGCTTCAAAACGATATTCTTCGTTAGGAGTTGTTGTTGGGTCATCGGGAAATATACCTAAAAACTCCATTCTCATCCCAAAAAGTTTGTTTTGATTAATAAAGGACCATAGTTTTGACCAACAAGTAGTATAATCTTGTTTGCCATATTCTCCAATTACCGTATATACAGCAACTTTTCTTTTAGTACGTTCAATAAGTTTAGGTATCTTTATATCAAATTCGCTACTAATTCTATCTCTTTTAAAAAGCATAATTACTTTGATTTTAAATTAATGAAAAAAGAACTGCAACAACAGAAACAATGAAGAAATATCCAACATCAATTAAGGCTAATGTAAAATATCTTTTCCAATCACTTATTTGAAACTTTAGATTTGATTTCATCCAAGCACAAACAGCCACAACAACTATAACCGATAACCAGATTGAGATTGAAGTTAAGGTAAAATACATAAATACAACAAAAGCTGTTGAAATAAATTGGAAAAGCATAGTTAGGAATACTCCATTAGACTTACAAGTACACTTTTCTCCGTTAATTACATCTGCACCACAAGCACATTCATACCTTATGGCCTTCATCCAAGTTTTAGAGAATAAGACTCCATACCAAATAGCACCAATAAAAAATGAAACAACGGTTGCAATAGCATACCACAACCAAGAGATTTCTGATAAAGGGCAAGCCCCATTTAAACAACATTCCATAATTCGTGTTTTTAATAATTAATTAATTGGTTAATTAACTTTAGATTACAAAGATAATATCTTTTGTTGAAATTGGTATTAACTTAAACAATTTACATTTCAAATTGTTTTAATGAAATAAAATCAAATGTTATGTTACCAGTAAAAAAAACAACAGAATGGATGCCAACATTCTTTGACGATTTCTTTCTAAGTAGTAATTGGTTTGGAAAGAATAATTCAATGGCACCTGCGGTTAATATTATTGAGTCCGACGATGAATTTAGGATTGAAATTGCTGCAGCAGGAATGACTAAGGATGATTTTTGTGTAAAAATAAATGATGATAATATACTTGAAGTCTCTATGGAAAAGAAAGATGAGAAACAGGAGAAAGAAAAAAAAGAAAAGTATATTAGAAGGGAGTTTTCTTACACACATTTTAAGCAATCGCTATCATTACCTGATAATATTCTCAAAGATAAGATTTTGGCGAAGATGGAAAATGGAGTGCTGACAATAACCATTCCAAGAAACACTTCAACTTCAAATGAAAAGAAGGAGTATAAGATTGAGATTAAGTAACTAGGATAAGCTTATTGTCTAATCCTAGTAATTATCCATTTTGGCTAATCAACTCCAATGATTTTTTGTTAGTAATTTCAATTTGTTTCCCATTCATCTTAATTAGCCCATCTTTATCAAATTCGGATAATAACCTACTGACACTTTCTCTACTAGTGTCGATAAGTTTTCCAATCTCAGACTGAGAAATAGGTAGGGTGAATGTTTCTGATTCGAAGATATGATTTGCAAATTCTAGTAATACATCAGCAAGATTGCCACGAGTTTGTTTTTGAGTCCTATTTGCACAGCGACGGAAAGATTCTAATTCACTATTACATAGTTCAAGTATTATTTCATACGAAAAGTCTTCATTTGATTTAAGTAATTTTTGGAATACATTAATATCAATATAGCAAACCTCTACATCTGATAGAGTGGTAACCGAGTATTGATTTATTTTGTTCCCGAAAGTAGTAGGTAACCCTAGATAAGTAGGAGCTTTGACAAGTCTAACAATTTGCTCATGTGAAGGTCCTGAGAGATGAATCTTAGCCAAACCAGTCCTTAAAAAAATTACGTTTGAAGAAAGGTTACCTTGTTTAAGTATTGAATTCCCCTTGATAAAATTTACTTTAGCATGGTTTTCATTTAATTCATCGTAGCTGCATTCGCATAGTTTTTCTGATGCTTTAGAGCTAAAAGGGCATATTTTACATTCGTTTTCCATTCGGCAAATATATACATTGTGATGCATATCACAAAATATTGTGTGCATATTCACAACAATAATCTAACTTAGTTTGTTTAAGTTATATATTTTTGCAGATATAATTTTTAAATAAAATTCATTCAAAATCTTTAAGTTATGGAAGACATTAAAAAAACAGACATCCAAGAATTACAAAAGCAAATATATGCTTTAAATGAGCAGATTGAAAATTTGAAAAATTCTAGAAAAGACCAATTATCTATAGCAGTTGTATCTGGAGATATGGATAAGGTTCTTGCCGCAATGGTTATCTCAATTGCAGCAGCAGCTATGGATACTCAAGTTAAACTTTTCTTCTCATTTTGGTCATTATCAGCACTTCGTGATCCAAAGAAGAGTCCAAAAGGCAAGGATTTTATTTCGAAGATGTTCGGATTAATGCTGCCAAATGGTAAAAATAAATTATCATTATCAAAGATGAATATGCTTGGAATGGGACCAATGATGATTAAAATGCTAATGAAAAAGCAGAATGTTATGTCTTTAGAGCAAATGTTTAATGAAGCAGGAGAATTAGGCATTGAAATAGTTGTATGTGAAATGTCTATGGGACTTATGGGTTTCAAGAAGGAAGAGATGATAGATTATCCTCATCTTAGTTTTGCAGGAGCAGCAACATTTGTAGCAGATGCAGGAGAAAGCTCAATACAATTATTTATCTAAGAAATAAGAAAATTCAATTATAAATAAATTTAAAAAATAGAATATTATGACACAAGATGAATTAAAATCAGTAGTAGTAGCAAAATCAATTGACGCAAGAGGTACAGCATGTCCAGGTCCACTCTTGGAAGCAAAGAAAGCAATAGGAACAATTGCATCAGGAGATATTATGGAGATATATTCTGCCGATGAGGGTACAAAGCAAGATATTCCTAAATGGTGTACAAAACAAGGTCATGAATATCTAGGTTCAGTTGACGAAAATGGATATTTTAAAGTGTACATGAAGAAAAAATAATTTACTCTCATGGGAGAATTAAACAAAAAGAGTGCGAAAATTCTAGTTTTTTCCACTGAGAAAATTTCTGATCCCGCCATAGATATGGCGGGATTATTAAAATTGCATTATCCACCAACAGTATATACAATATCGCTTCCATGCTCTAGTGGGATTAAGCCAAGTTGGATACTACATGCTTTTGAGAGAGGATTTGATGGAGTATTTATTGCAGCGGATGGATCTGATTGCATATATGGAGAGTCGTGTACAGAGAAAACGGGGCATATTGTTGCAAATACACATAATCAAATGAAGGAAAAAGAAATAGATCCAGCACGTTTACGTATGGCTGCTATGTGTTCGGTTTGTAGTGAATCATTTGTAAAACAGATGAGAAGTTTCAATGAGTACTTACTAAAAACTAGAGAGGCATAATGGAAAAGAATATAGACAAAACTTCGTACGACGCTTTGGTGATAGGTGCAGGTATTGCAGGTGGTGAGGCAGCTCTTAATCTTGCAAATACTGGATATAAGGTATTGTTAGTAGATAAGGAATTATCAGTTGGTGGTAAGATGATAATGCTTAGTAAGGTATTCCCAACACTTGACTGCTCTGCTTGTATAACAACCCCTAAGGTATCAGAAATATCACGTCATTCCAATATTACCATATTCACAGGTGCGCAAGCAAGTAATATTAGAAAGATAGGAGAAAAAGAATTTACTGCAAGAATAAATAAGCAACCAAGATATGTTCATATAGAGGATTGTACCTCATGTCAACTATGCGAAGAGGCATGTCCTGTTAGTGTAAGCGACCAGTATCAATATGGATTGATAGGTCGTAAGGCAGCATTTATTCCTTTTAGTATATGTAGCCCAAAGGCAGCGGCAATAGATATTGAAAACTGTACCCTTTGTGGGGCCTGCGAAAGAGCATGTCCAACAAACTGTATAGATTTCACAATGGAACCAGAAATAATTGATATCAAGGTAAAGACAGTTGTGTTAGCAACAGGATTTAAGCTATTCGATCCATTAGATATCCCACGCTATGGATATGGTAAGTTCAAAAATGTTATCACAGCCATGCAGATGGAGAGGGAGATAGCTCCAACACGTCCTTTCAATACAATTCTACGTCCAAAAGATGGTAAGGTGCCAGATAAGATTGCATATGTTCTTTGTGTAGGTTCAAGAGATGCCTCTGTAGGTAACCCTATATGCTCACAGATATGTTGCATGTACTCTATCAAGCAGGCTCAATTATTAATGGGAGCCTTGCCAATGGCAGACGTAACCATATATTACATAAATATACGTTCATTTGGTAAGGGCTTTGAGGAGTTTTATCAACAAGCCAAGGGAATGGGGGTAAACTTTGTTAAGGGTAAGATAGGAAGAATTACTGAGAAAGAGAATGGGAATTTAATTCTTCGTTATGAGGACATAAACTCAGGTAAGCTACAAGAAGAGGAGCATGATATGGTAATACTATCAACAGGAGTATTGCCAAATGAAGGAATTAGCGAGTTATTTGAGGGAGATACATTAGGCCTAGATAAATTTAATTTTATAGGTCAGAGTGATGCCTTAGCAGGCCCTTCAAGAACAAGTATTGATGGAGTATTTGTTGCTGGAACAGCTTCGGGACCAATGGATATACCAGACTCAATACTCTCGGCTGGTTCAGCATCATCAGAAGCAATAAGTTACTTAATTCAACACTCATGAAAAAGAAAAAAATAGGAGTATATATTTGCCATTGTGGGGGTAATATATCCGATTATGTAGATGTGGAAAAAGTTCGTGCGGCAATTGCAGACGAAGGTATAGTATTATTATCCAAGACTACAATGTTTGCATGTTCAGATTCTAATCAAAGAGATATGGTGGAGGATATAAAAGCCAATGATTTAGATGGAGTAGTAGTAGCATCATGTTCACCAAAGCTACATCTTCAAACCTTCCAAAATGTATCTATGCGTGCAGACTTAAATAAATATACCTATGTGCATGCAAATATTAGAGAGCAAGCCTCTTGGGCTCATTCCGACGATAAGATGGGAGCAACAGAGAAGGCAATACATTTAGTAAGAGCAGCAATAGCTAAATCAAGATATGCCGAGGCACTTGAATCAACAAAAGTAAAGGCAATAAAGAAAGTGGCTGTTATTGGTGCCGGAATTGCAGGGCTTAAGGCTGCATTATCATTATCTGAGAAGGATTGTGATGTAATATTGATCGAAAGAAATTCAGTAGTAGGAGGTCATGTAGCAGAGTTTACTTCTCTTTCCACAACCACAGAGACAGGTTATCAAATAATTACACGTCTATATTCTGAAGTATTAAAGAGAGGAAACATAAGTCTTTTAACTAATAGTGAGGTTATAGAAAATAAGGGCTCTGTAGGAAATTTCAGCCTAAAGATTCGAAAAATTACAAACAATGATAATCAAGAAATAATAGATGTTAATGTAGGCTCTGTTCTTATGGCAACGGGTTTTGATTCATACACACCAGGGGAAGGAGAGTATGGTTATAAGAGTTTGGAAAATGTTATTACCCTTGTTGATTTTAAGAAAATGATTGACTCTCAAAATGGGAAGTTAGTATATAATGGTAAGCAGATTAGGGATATAGTATATATCTATTGTGTTGGTTCTCGTCAGAGTGATGGAGGTAATACATATTGTTCACGTAATTGTTGCACCTCTACAATTCACGCTTCAATTATTGCAAGGCATAAGTTTTCAGATATTAATAACTACCATTTCAATAGAGGAATACGTACCTATGGAAAGCAGGAGATACTATATGCCGAATCACTTGGCTCAGGAGATATTTATCTTCAATTCAATGAGGATAGTATCCCTGAAATAAGTGTAAATGGAGATAAGGCTATTGTTAAAATAAATGATATACTAAGTGCCAATAGAGAAGTAGAGGTAGAGGCTGATCTCGTTGTATTAGTAGGTGGTATGGTTCCTCGTGCAGATAATAGTGTTGGTAGCCTATTTAAGTTACCTAAGGGTAGGGATAGATTCTATAACGAGGTTCATATGAAGCTAAGACCAGTTGAGACAGCTATAGATGGGATAACCATTGCAGGAGCCTGTCAGGGTCCTAAGAATATTACAGAGAGCGTGAACTCAGCACTTGCGGCGGCAACAAAATCATATTCAATACTAAGTAAGGGAGAGTTGGAGACTAGCCCCCTTATAGCAGTTATCGAAGAAGATAAATGTTCTTGGTGTGGAGCATGTCAGGAGGCTTGTCCTTTCGATGCCATACATATGGAAGAAAAGGAAGGACGGACTATCGCCCAGATTAACAATACAGTATGCAAGGGATGTGGTATGTGTGCCCCAGTATGTAAGCCAGATGCAATAAACCTAATTGCATATTCAAGTTCTGAAATAATGAGTATGATTGATGCTTTAGCTTAATAATGAGATGGAAGTAGAAAAAGGGAAAACAGCAAAATACCTGCGAGAAAAATTGGGCGGAGTACCAGAGCAGGCAAAACACAATCTAAAAGAGTTTAATAGTATAAAGAAACTTATGCTTGAAGCTCTTAAAGAGGAAGACCTTACGGTTATTCAATTGAGCGAAAAATTGAATATGCCTACAGATAAAGTGTTTTATTATTTAATGTCGCTGGTAAAGTACGGCTTTGTAAAAACTGGAGATATTGATGATATGGACGAGTATTATACCTATAAATTGAATGAGTAATGGCAAAGATAAACACTAAATTTGGAAATGAAATAAGTAAGTACGGAGCAGTAAACTTCAGAGCCTGTTATAACTGTGGGAACTGCACAGCAGTATGTTCTCTATCAACCGAAGAAGTCTCTTTTCCAAGAGAGATGGTAAGGCTTTCGGCCATAGGATTTGAAGACGAAATAAAAGCATCACTTAAACCTTGGGAATGTTATTATTGTGGAGAATGTTCAACACATTGTCCTCAAGAGGCAAATCCAGGAGAATTAATGATGTCACTAAGACGTTATCTTACTTCAAAATATGATTGGACGGGTTTATCTGGACTTCTATACAAATCACTGCCAATAAGTATTATTGCATTTATAATCACACTTATTGGAGTTTTATGGTTTGCAGGCTCTGTGGGCTACGAATTAGAAAAGATGATTCACTTTGGACATATGTTTGAAATGATTGCAATTGCAGCAGTAGGTGTATTTATATTAATGCCAAATGTTGCAAGAATGTGGTATTATACTATTCTTAAACCTAAGACTAAGGTTTCTATTGCTAAGTATGTAAAGAGTATGGGGGAATTATTTATTCATATGTTTACACAAAAAAGAGCCTTAGGATGCGATGATAATCAGTTTAGATGGTTCGAACATTTCGTTCTAGTAATAGGATACCTATCATTATTATTTACAACTGTATTTTTAAACTGGTTTGCTTCTCCATATTTATTTGTAATAATATTAGGATACGTAATGAGTGCAATTGTATTTGTTGTTACTATTGATTTTGTATCGAGTCGTATGAAGAGAAATAAAGAGGTGAGCAAATATACTCAGCCATCAGATTTATTCTTTGTAATATGGCTATTTCTAATGGGGTTAACGGCGTTTTTAGTAAGACTTTTTATTGACTTAGATATTTTAGAAGGAAATAAGTGGTTATACCTAATGCATTTAATTGTGCTAGTTCAATGGGCTTTAATAATAGTACCATTTGGAAAATGGACACACTTTATGTACCGCTCATTTGCAATGTACTTCGCAAAATTAAAAGAGAAATAGTGAATGGTTAAAAACAAAAAAACTCCTTAACATTGTTAAGGAGTTTTTGTTCAGCGGAAAGAGAGGGATTCGAACCCCCGGACCTGTTACAGTCAACGGTTTTCAAGACCGCCGCATTCAACCGCTCTGCCATCTTTCCGTTTGCAAAGGTACAGCTTTTTCTATTACTACCAAATTTTTGATTAAATTTTTCTGATGTTTTTTTAACAATATACCTTATTTGGTTGATTAACTGAAAAATATTTTTTGACAGATTTGAGAAAAGGTAGTATATTTGCAAACCCAAATCGGAGACTAATATCAAATACATATTATAAAATGGAAAAAAAAGAATTATTAAAGGATGTAGTTAAACATATCGACATCAAAAAAATCGACACAACTGATTTGATTAATGCAATGCGTGATATGTCTTTTTCATCTCGTGATACAGCTGTAGCTGCTGATATCTTCGATAAGATGATTAATGATAAAGATTGTTCTATTATCTTAACTTTGGCAGGAAGTACATCTGCTGCTGGATGTATGCAAGTGTATGTTGATATGGTTAAGAATAAAATGGTTGATGCAATTGTTGCAACAGGAGCATCGATTATTGATATGGATTTCTTTGAAGCCTTAGGCTTTAAACACTATAAAGGAACGCCTTTTATCGATGATAAATTCCTTCGTAGCAACTATGTAGATAGAATATATGATACATATATCGATGAAGAAGAATTACAAAACTGTGACGGAACAATAAAATTAATAGCTGATTCTCTTGAAAAGAGACCATATTCTTCTCGTGAGTTTATCCATGAGATAGGAAAGTGGTTAGCAGATGGAAATGCAAAGAAGACAGATTCATTGATTCAAGCATGTTATGAAAACAATGTTCCAATCTTTTGTCCAGCATTCACAGACTCATCAGCAGGATTTGGTTTAGTACTTCACCAAGTAGAAAATCCAGAAACACATCTAACAATCGATTCAGTAAGAGATTTTAGAGAGTTGACAGATATAAAAATTAAAGCAGGAACAACAGGTTTATTTATGGTAGGCGGTGGAGTTCCTAAGAATTTCGTTCAAGACACAGTAGTTTGTGCAGAAATTTTAGGACACGAAGTTGATATGCATAAATATGCAGTTCAAATAACTGTAGCTGACTCAAGAGATGGAGCATGTTCAAGCTCTACATTAAAAGAAGCATGTTCTTGGGGTAAGGTAGACACAACCTACGAACAAATGGTATTCGCAGAAGCAACAACAGTTGTTCCAGCGATAATGTCATACAACTACCACAAGGGAGATTGGAAGAATAGAACTCCAAAGAACTTTACAAAGTTATTTCAAAAATAGAAATTAATTATTTTTTTCAAATAGTCCATCGGATAAACTTAAGGGTTGATTCGATGGACTTTTATTATTTTCAACATTAATAATCATGAATTGGTTTATCGAATTATTTAATGGAGGTGGAATTGGGCATTCTATTATGTTGCTTGCCATCACAATTACACTGGGAATTCAACTTGGGAAATTAAAAATTGCAAACATATCACTCGGTATCACTTGGATACTCTTTGTAGGTATTTCAATAAGTCATTTTGGATTTGAGTTAGAAAAGGAACTTCTTCACTTCGTAAAGGAATTTGGTCTAATACTTTTTGTCTACTCAGTAGGGTTGCAAGTAGGACCAGGGTTCTTCGCATCCCTAAAAAAAGGAGGACTGAGATTAAACTCTCTTGCCGCAATGATTGTCCTTTTAGGATGTGTGGTTACATATATTATTCATATAGTAACAGGAATTAATATCCAAACAATGGTCGGTGTCCTTTCTGGAGCCGTTACAAATACTCCAGGTCTTGGTGCAGCACAAGGAGCGATAAAAGATATAACAGGTGCAGAAGACCCGAATGTAGCCTTAGGTTACGCAGTAGCATATCCATTAGGAGTTATAGGTATAATATTTACTCCAATGATAATAAAATGGATTTTAAAGATTAAACCAGAGAAAGATGCAAGTTTGTCCAAAGAAAATAAAGAGACAAATCAAGTTCTCTCAATAGTAATAAAAAAGAATAATATCTTTGGAAAATCAATTGGAGAGATAGTAGAATTATTTGGTCAGCCAATGGTAGTTACCAGAATTAAGAAATCAAACGATGAGGTAAACTCAGTGACAGATAAAACAATTGTGAATGAGGGTGATATTATTCGTGTAGTAATAGAACAAGCAAACTCAAACGCAATAATCATGCTTTTGGGAGAAACAACAAATGTTACCGAGGCAGAGTGGGAGAGTGGAGAAGAAAAACTATTATCAAGGAGAATAGTAGTAACAAAGCCATCATTAAATGGTAAGAAGATAGGCGCTCTAAAGATACGTTCACTATATGGTGTAAACATTACACGTATTACAAGAGCAGGTATTGAACTTATAGCAACACAAGACCTTCAGCTATTAATTGGAGACAGAGTATCGGTAGTTGGAAAAGAAGGAGATATTAAAAAGGTAGCCGATTTATTAGGCAACTCAATGAAACGTCTTGACCATCCAAATCTAATACCAATCTTCTTAGGTATAACCCTAGGTATAATCTTAGGTTCTATACCAATTGCCTTTCCAGGATTGCCATCACCAGTTAAGCTAGGTTTAGCGGGAGGACCACTTATCGTTGCAATTCTAATTGGACGCTTTGGACCATACTATAAACTAATTACCTTTACCACAACGAGTGCCAATATGATGATTAGAGAGATAGGTATTTCTATGTTCTTAGCAGCAATAGGGTTGGGAGCAGGAGAGAAATTTGTTAGCACAATTATGGATGGAGGTTATATTTGGGCAATATATGGTTTAATGATAACGGTAATTCCATTATTCTTAGTTGGTGTTTTTGCAAGACTGCGATATAAAATGGATTACTATACAATCTTAGGTTTACTTTCAGGCTCAATGACCGATCCCCCTGCACTTGCCTTCGCAAACTCAGTAGCGACAAATGAAGCACCATCGGTAGCATACGCAACAGTCTACCCACTAACCATGTTCCTAAGAATTCTAACAGCACAAATTTTAGTGATAATTTGTATGTAAAACAAAGTTTCAAAGTTACGGCGTATATTTTTTGGTTGTTGGTTTTGATTTAACTAAAACGTTGGTTTTTGGGTATTTTTCTAACATTTTGCAAGTTTTGATGTTAAATGTTAGTAATGAGATGGGGTCTTGTGGGTTGAAAATTTGAAGACAATGGGCGGCTTGGGGAAAAAGATTCGTTAATTATTTATAATAAATATCTTCATTTGACCATTTTTTATAGATTTATTTCCTCTTTTTTCAAAGAAACCTCATATTTATGAATTTATGTCTGATAAAAATTTACAGAAACGAGGTTTAATTTTGTAGAAATAAGGTATTTAGAGAAATAACTCCTTGTTCTAGTGAAATAGAATTTGATTCTAGAAAAATAGAATAAGATTCCGCTGTCGTAGAATAAGATTCTAGAGTGATAAAACAAGGTTTTTGTGCTAAAATACCTAATTTGCATTTCTTAATATTAACAGTCGGTAGGTATTAAGAAAATACAGCTTTTTCGAACAAAGAAGGTTTATACTGGGATTTCGGGGATTATCCCATTTTCTATATATTTGTCTTTGGTTTGTTGTGTTACTCTTTCGAGGTATGGAAGGTATATGATTATTCCTATTACGCAAATTATTCCACTTGCCGCCATTGTGTAGGGTAGGGTGAATACTTTGCTTAACCAGCCTAACAACAAACTACCAAGAGCAGAGCCACCTAAGAAACACATCGTATAATATCCCATAATTCTTCCTTTCATGTTGAGGTCGGTTAGGGCTTGAAGCATAGTGTTTGTTGTGGCAATTGTGCAAACCATGCTAAAACCTAAGATTGCCGAGAGAATTAAGGTTATCCATAGCGATGTTACGAAGAAATAAAATATTGAGATTATTGATGAGACGAAGATTGCTGCAAGTTGTAGCTTTTCGAGCCCAAGTAGTCCCTTTCTTGAGGCAAGAAACATTGCAGAGATAAATGAACCAACGCCAACTACGGAAAGAATTAATCCTAACTTTTCGCTATTTCCTCCAAGAACGTCTTTTGTGAATGCAGGGATAAAGGTTGTTATTGGAAAAATTAGAAAGCAAAAAATTAGAGTCGTGAATATTAATACTTTTATTGGTACATGTTTTTTCATGTATTTATAACCCTCTTTAATATCCTCTACAACTCTTGTCTTGTTTTGGTTGATTATAATTTGCTCTGACTTTATCATAAATAAAGCTATGATTACGAATATATAGCTTATTGAATTGACGAGAAAACATCCACCTTCTCCAACGAGCCCAACGATTACTCCACCTATTGCAGGTCCAATAAGTCTTGCTCCGTTGATTATTGCGGAATTAAGAGCAACGGCATTTGTTAGGTTTTCTTTTGGAACTAATGAGGTGTAGTATGCTTGCCTTGTTGGCATATCGATTGCGTTTATTATTCCGAGAAAGAAACTTAAGAGGACTAATTGCCATACTTCTATGGTGTTTGTGAGGGTAAGTATTGTGAGTATTATTGCATGAAGCATCGATGCTCCTTGCGTTATTATTAGTATTTTTCTTTTGTTTACCTTGTCAATAAAGGCTGAGGAAAAGGGCGTTATTAGTAAGATTGGTGCTTGAGATATGAAAAATATGGCACCTAACATCGCTATAGAACCGGTAAGGTTATAGAGAAGCCAACTCATGGCTATTTGTTGCATCCATGTACCAATTAATGAAATACATTGCCCAATGAAATATAGTCTGAAATCTCGGTATTTTAAGGAATTAAAAGTATTTATATTTAGTTGCATAAGTTTTTTTTATCAGTTTTGAACGCATTCTGTAATATGATATTGTGTCTATAATAAATTAAATTCATATCTTTGTGCAATTGTAAATTATTAATAAACATGATGAAATATTATCGTTACAGTTGTTGCATTTTATTACTTGTATTATTTTGCAAATATACAACAGCTCAAAGTTATGATGCAAACTTTGCAAGACCAATTAACACAGAAAAAGGAAAATTTGTTTATTTAGAACTTCCTCCTATCAAGACAGATGAGGGTGTTTTATACTTTTTAGACAGAAATCTTGGTGCCTCTACTGCCGACTTAGAGTTTTCGGACTCTTGGGGCGACCTTTATCAATGGGGAAGAAATACCGATGGTCACGAAAAGAGATTTTCCGATACTACCTTGATTAGAGCAAATCTAACAAACATCAATCATCGACTTTTTATTGTTGATGAAAAAAAGTCTAACGACTGGTTATTGAATTCGGACGATGATCTTTGGCAAGGTGAAAAGGGAGAGAATAATCCATGCCCTTGTGGTTATAGACTTCCTACTCAAAAAGAATGGAAGGCATTGTTGCGTCTTGGTAATGAGATGAAGGTTAGTTCTGGAGGTTATTACTACATTAGTATTGCTAATGGTCAGTTGAAACTTCCATGTTCAGGTTTGAGAAGTGCTTATACAGGAAATTTCC
The DNA here is from genome assembly GCA_017860275.1 of Bacteroidota bacterium. Lineage (GTDB taxonomy): Bacteria > Bacteroidota > Bacteroidia > Bacteroidales > P3 > UBA10566. The sequence goes on along the minus strand of JAFNAQ010000005.1, from coordinate 75,767 downwards.
AACATCTAGGAACAAGAGGTTATTATTGGGCTAGCGATGCCGTTTCAATAGGTACTTCGGGATGTATTGATTTCAATAAGGAAGAACTTGTTACAAATATTAGTATATATGGATTTAGAGCATTTGGACGTAGTGTCAGATGCGTAAGAAGTGAATAGTATGGCAATATTTTCAGCAAAAAATGTATCCAAGACCTATGCTCATCATAAGGCTTTGGATAGTGTCTCTATCGATGTAGAAAGAGGCAGTGTGTTTGGACTTCTTGGTCCTAATGGAGCAGGCAAGACCACTCTTATTAGAATTATCAATCAAATTACAGCTCCAGATGAGGGGGAGATACTTTTTAATGGAGAAAAGTTAAACCTTAGCCATGTTCATAATATTGGTTATCTTCCAGAGGAGAGAGGGCTTTATAAAAAGATGAAGGTAGGAGAGCAGGCTATATATCTTGCAGAGTTAAAAGGAATAAAGAAGGCAGAGGCTAAGAAAAGACTGGAGTATTGGTTCGAGAAGTTTGATATTCTTTCTTGGTGGGATAGGAAGGTTGAAGAATTATCTAAGGGTATGCAACAAAAGGTTCAATTTATTACCACAGTACTTCATGAACCCGAATTACTTATTTTCGATGAGCCTTTCAGTGGTTTTGATCCCGTAAATACTAATCTCTTAAAGGCTGAAATTCTTGAGCTTAAGTCCAAAGGTGCTACAATTATTTTTTCTACTCACAATATGGAGTCGGTAGAAGAAATATGCGACTCAATAGCTCTTCTAAACCGTTCAAAGAAAATTTTGGACGGAAAAGTTACAGAAATTAAACAACGATTTAAACAAAATGAGTTTGAAATAGTTATACCTAAGGATTACAATATAAAAGATTTATTGATTGAAGGTTCAGAGTTAATTAATTCGGAGGTTTATTACCAAACTCAAGTCTCAAGACTTAAGATAGAGCATGGGAAAAATGCTGATTTACTTAGCAATATACTTAAACAAACAGATATTATTTCATATAAAGAGGTTTTGCCTTCTATGAATCAAATTTTTATACAAACAGTGAGCAATGAATAAGATTAGTATCATAATTAAACGTGAATATCTAACAAGAATAAAGAAGAAGTCTTTTCTGGTAATGACTTTCTTAGGTCCTATTCTTATTGCCTCGCTATGGATTATTCCTTTTTTCTTAGCATTAAATTCAGAAACGCAATCTAAAGTTTTAGTTGTTGATGAAACTATTTTTGAAAAGGGAGAATCTAAATCATCTCTTTATCTCAATAATTTTAAAAATACCGAAGATTTACGCTTTGAGTATGGTTATGATATTAATGAGGCACAAATAAAATTAGAAAATGGAGAGTATGATGCTGTTTTGGAGATTGTGAATACAAACGATATGCCTCCAATTAAGGGCTTTTTATTCTATTCGGATAATGAACCAAGTCTCTCGGCTCAACAAAATATTAGGAATCAACTTACCGAAGTTTTAAAAAATTATGTTCTTACCTATGACTATGGTATGAATGCTAAGGATTTGGCTTGGTTTAATGATCCAAAGATTGGTTTTTATTCAAAGGATATTCGTTCTGGTGAGAATTCTTATAAGGAAATAAAGACCGTTTTGGGTACAATCTCTGGATTTTTAATCTATATGTTTATTTTTATCTTTGGAGCACAAGTAATGAAATCTGTTTCTGAGGAAAAAACTAATAGGATAGTGGAGGTATTAATTTCTTCAATAAAGCCGATACAATTGCTTATGGGTAAGATTATTGCTCTTGCATTGGTTGGACTTACTCAGTTTGTGCTTTGGGTATGTCTCAGCGGTTTATTAATTACTGGTCTTCAAACGATTTACCCTCAGAAATTTTCTCCTGTTCAAAAAGAGAATATTACTCTTAATGAAAGAGTTATTAGCGTTGATAAATTAGATAATTTTTCAAATGAGACTGAGAAGGTGAGTCAGATTACTCAAGGTTTATTCTCAATAAATTATGTTCTAATTATAGGAATGTTTCTTTTTTACTTTATGGCAGGATATTTTTTATATGCTTCATTATTTGGTGCTGTTGGTGCTTTGATGGATGTAGATACTGATGCTCAGCAATTCACTCTGCCAATTACTATACCGCTAATTTTGGCTATGGTCTGCTTCCCTATAATATTAAATAATCCTTCTGGGAATGTTGCTTTTTGGATGTCAATCATTCCATTAACTGCTCCTATGGTTATGATGATGAGAATACCATTTGGAGTTCCTATTTGGGAAATTGCTCTTTCTATGTCTTTGATGATTATTTTTATTGCAGGTGCAATTTGGTTTGCTGCTAAAATATATAGAACAGGTATATTAATGTATGGAAAAAATATCACTTATAAAGAAATTTGGAAGTGGTTTAAATATAATAATTAACAATTTAAAATAATAGGTATGAAAAAATTAAAGTATTATTTTGTACTGTTGTTTAGTTTTATTTTCGGTATGTTTTTTTCATCTTGTGTAGATGAAAAGGACTTCGAATTTGATAGGATAGCAACACCTTCAGTAAGTCCAAGAATAGGTCTTGGAAATATTGCAAAAATTGATTTATCATTATTAGATGTAATTGATTTTAGATTTATTGCTGATACTACTGGCTGTGGTTTCGATACCATAAATGACGGTCATGGTTCTTTTATGGTATTCACAATGGAAAAAGATACGACTTTTACTCCAGATATTCCTTCACTTGGTTCAATTGATGGGATAAATATGGATATAAATCTTGACCTTCCAAAAGTAAATGGCGCAATAGTTGGAGAGATGTATTATCCTTCATTGGATGAAGCAATGGAGAATACTTCGATAGATCTACCTACTTTAGATAATGGACAAACCATTGAAAAAATTAAATTCAAGAAAGGTTCAATTCAGATTGCCGTGGCCTCTGATTTAAATCATGAGTCATATATTGAATTAATGAGCCCAAACCTAAGACATATTACAACTGGTGATACTTTTAAATTAGAATTAAAGATTGCTAATGCAGGTCAACAAACTACAAATATTGTAAACACAAGCATTGATTTGTCGCAATATGAAATTGTTAATGATGCTTCAGGTAAGATTAATTTCTATGATAGAGTATTTATTAAAGTAAATGGAACACTTAAACAAGAGTATAATACTAATCTAAATATTGAATTCACAAAATTAGATTTCGATGTTATCTATGGTAATTTAGGTTATTTTGAAACAACTTTTGCAGAAAGTGAAGACTTAGATTTCTTTTCCGATTCAACAATTAGTAATATTTTCAAAGAAGGAGCCTTCCAATTTGATGATGGTATTTACCTTGATTTAACTACTATTTCAAACATTGGTGTACCTACTGAGATAAAAGTAAATCATGCAACGGTTTCAAATCAAGCAGGGACTATTGCAGATTTGATTAATCCTAATACTACAATCTCCATTCTTTCAGCATTACAACCTCATACCTATAATACATCTGGAACAAGATTGAATTTTAACGCTAATGCCTTTTCTATTGCTCCAAATAAAATAGATTATGATGCTTCGATAAAACTAAACCCAAATCATGTCTCTGGTTTTATTACTAGTGATGCATCATTTAGAATAAAAACGAAATTTGTCTTTCCTTTTAAGATTAAGATAAGTAATTTGGAATACGATATAGATCTCGATTCAATAGACCTAGGTGATGCTGCTGATTTTATTAATTCAGCAAAGTTAATTCTTGATATTAAGAATGGATTCCCATTCGAAATAAAGGCTCAGTTATATTCATTCAATGAAAATGATGTAATTATTGATTCTGTATTTGATAATAAGATTACTGTACAAGGAGCTGATGTTGATGCTTATGGTTCTGTACTCAACTTTGCTAATATTCAATATAAAAATACTGAAGTATTGATTACTTCAGATAAATTTGATGTTTTAAGTAAGGCAAATAAGTTAAAAATAAGATTGACATTAAATACTTCATCTGATAATAATGGGAATAAACCTTTTATTAGATTAGCAAATGAAGCTAGAATGAGTATAAAGGTTGGTTTGGATGTAAATGCTAGACTTGGTAGTAAGTAATAATCTTTAAAATTTTGAATCATGAAAAGATATATTAAATATAATATTTTAGGTCTTGTGATGGTATTATTTACTACCATTGCTATGGCTCAAACTACTCCTCCAACAATTATTACTCTTGGTGCAACAGAAATACAAGGTGACTCTGTAAAATTAAGAGGATATGTAAAGAAAAATACAGGTGGAGGAATGTTAATGGGTAAGGGTTTTGCCTTTAAGAAAGTTATCGATAATAATTATTCTTATGTCACGGTTAATATGGCTGATACATTTTCATACGTATTGAAGAATCTTCCATATAATACACAATACGTTTATAAAACTATTGCAGTGGTAATAGATTCAATGTATGAAGGTCCAGAGCTTTCATTTACAACAGCCAATCCAATTATCACACCTATAGTTTCAACTTCAAGTGCAACATCAATATCTCAGACTATTGCGACCATTAATGGTTCATTAGTTTTAATGGGAAATCCAGCACCAACTGAACTTGGTTTTATTTTTGGTACAACTCCAAATATAAATATGAGTTCAACTAAGTATACTTTGACTATTGACTCAGCCAGAGCTTATTTTAAGATTCTTAATAGTTTAACCGCAGGAACTACATACTATTATAAAATGTATGTAATCAATCCAAACGGGACTATATTAGGAGATATATCTTCTTTTACAACCCCAGCACTTAATGTTGTCCTTCCAACCTTAACTACATTTGATCCAATTTCAATAACAGAGGATTCAGCAACAATTAGTGGAAAAATTATTAGTCAAGGACAAAATGTTACAATAACATCAAAAGGTTTTGAATACAAAAAGTCATCACAGTCTAACTATACTGATATCCCAATATCTTCAATCGGTGATAGTATGTCTTATGTGTTGAGTGGATTAAGTGCTTCAACAGCATATAGATTCCGTCCTTATGTACAAACAACTACTAATGGAAGAGTTTATGGAGAAGAAAAGTCATTTACAACAATGCAAATTCCGCCTGAATTTATTACTTATGCTGCCACAGATGTAACTACAAACTCAGCAAAACTCAATGGAAAGATTTTTAAGTCAGATTTATTGATTCAGGTTTATGGGTTCTATTTTAAAGAACAAGGTGGTAGTTATGGAGTATTTGATATTTCTCAAAACATCAATTTAGATACAACTACTACTATTTTCTACAATATGACAGAGCTTGAGCCTTACACTCAATATACATATAAAACATTTGGTTTAGGTTTAAATAATTCTTACGAAGGAGGAGAGATTAGTTTTAGAACAAATTCTATTCCTATGTCTGTTTCTTCTTCATCAGCAACTAATATTTCCGTAAGTTCTGCTAAGTTAAATGCTAAATTAGTTAATTCAGGAGCTCCAAAAGTTTCAGAAAAGGGATTATTACTTTCTAGTAATTCTAACTTTGATGTAAATACTTTAGGGATTAATAAATATATAGTAGCAGGAGATACAGCGGGAAATTATTCTTATACTGTTTCTTCTTTATCTAGCAATACTAATTATTATTTTAGAGCATATGCAATTAATCAATTAGATACTATCTATGGCTCAATTCAAACTTTCAAAACTCTAATACCTTTAGAAATTACTCCAACAATTACTGCATTAACTCCTGATAGTATAACTAATAATTCAGCAAAATTAAAAGCAAGTATTGCATCAGGATATACTCCTTCACTAACAAGTATTGGTTTTGAGTATAAGTCAGAGGATGATATTAATTATGTAGTATTAAATTTAAGTATATCTCAGTTAAATGATATATATTATAATCTTTCTGCTTTGAATGCAAATACTACCTATCAATTCAAAGCTTTTGCTGTAAATGCTAATGGTACAAAGACCTATAGCGAAGAAGTGGAGTTTGTAACTCTACCTGTACCTATGACAGTATTTACACACCAACCTTCAGAAATAACACTTACTTCTGCAAAATTAAATGGTGAGGTTAATTCTGGTTCGGAATTAGTTTTCTTTAGAGGTTTTGAATGGAGAGCCGAGTCAGAATCTGAATACGAAAAAATATTTATTACAACTCAAGACCAAACATTCAATTATCTTTTAAATGAGCTTGTTCCAAATACTAATTATTATTTTAGAACATTCTCAAAAACAAAGAATGGATATTTCTATGGAGATTCAGTAATGTTTACTACTTTAAATTATGTTCCAACAACAGTATCAAATGTCACTATCTCAAATATTGATACAAATTCTGCAACATTTTCTGGGAGTATTGTAGAGGGGACTGTTGCTTTAGATGTTAAGTCATTTATTATTAAGAAATGGGGTGATGAATTATTTACATCTTATCCTTTCGAAGGTTCTAGCTTTAATATTACTTTAGATACATTACTTGAAGGAACAACATATTATGTCGGTATTTACGCCTTGAATTCTCAAGGAGTAATTGTCAGCCAAATAGGTCAATTTAGAACTTTAGGACTTCATAATGTTTCTCTTAGTGAGGTAGATAATAATAAATTTAATATTTCAATCTATCCAAATCCAGCAGTTAATGATGTCATTATAACCATTGAGAATAATCCTGCTAAGATTAATATGTTTGTTTCAGATGTATTGGGAAGGGTGGTTGATACAAAACAACTAACAAAGAATACTTTGATATATAATGTTAATAAGCTATCAAGGGGTATTTACACTCTGACTTTTGTTGGTGAAAATATTAAGCAAACTAAAAAACTTATTGTAAAATAATTTAATACTTGAATCGCTATGAAAAAGATATGTTTTATTATAATTATTGCAGTAAGTAGTTTATTTATTAGCAATAACACATCTGCACAGACTTCGGATATAGTATATTTTATGAGAAATGTACCTGGGTCATATAAGATGAATCCAGCAATGACACCTGTTGCTAAATTCTATTTGAATTTTCCAGTTATCTCAGCATTTAATCTTGATTTTGGAACCTCTGGATTTGTTTATAAGGATTTAATTAATCAACATCCTCAATATGCAGACTCATTGCAGTTGGATTTAAAAGGGTTTTATGGTAAGCTAACTGATAATAATTTCTTTAAGTTAGCAACAAACTTTGAACTCTTTGGATTTGGTTTTAGTGTCGGAAAGAAGAATTACGTATCATTAGGTATTGATTTAAACTTCGACACAAGAATTAATTTCTCAAAAGATTTGATAGGAGTCTTGGTTTACGGAACAGATTTAAGCAATGCTCAAGTGAATATACTTGATGGCAAATTAATTTCTATGAATGCTTATCTTACACCTTCTATTGGTTATACAAGAGTTGTTAATGATAAACTTACTGTAGGTTTAAGAGCAAAGATGCCTTTTGGATTATTGAATATTGAAACAGAAAAATCTTCACTTAGTTTGGATTTTAATAATGGTATTTCTGCTATTGGAGATTTTCTAATTAGAACTTCAAATATTTATGGCAAACTACAAATGTCGGGGTTAAACGATCCAACTTCTCCAGAAATCATTGAAAATATTAATGTCGATGAGATGTTGAAGAATAGAGGTTTTGCCGTTGACTTAGGTGCTACATATAAACTTAGGAAAGATATGTTAGTAAGTTTTAGTATCCAAGATTTAGGATATATTAAATGGTCAACAAATACTACCAATATTCAATCAAAAAACCCTGGTGGAAAATTTACAATTGAGCCGATAAATATTAATGGAAATGGAGAAAATGATGATTCTTTTGAAGGAATTGAAGATAGTATAATAAGTAAATTAGATCTTGAAGCAGTAGAAACAGAATCATATACAACAATGCTTCCAACTAAGATTTATGCAGGATATACATGGAATTTTGCAAAGACACAATTTTTAAATGCTTTATACAAAGCATCTATAGGCAATAATTACTTCGATAATCAACTTTCATTATTCTATAATTGTCAACTTGAAAGATACCTAAATCTATCATTTGGAAATACATTTATGTTTGGAGGTAAAAACTCTAGTTCATCTATGTTGAATCCATCTGCTGCTTTGAACTTAAATCTATATATGATAAACATCTATTTTGGAGGAGCAGTAAGTTCTTCATATAATGTCGCAGAAATGTCGGGTGTGAATTTCTTTTTTGGAACAAACCTAGCTTTCGGATATAAGAATTACTGGAAGAAACAAGATAAATCTACTCCAGAACAAACTCCAATTCCAGAAATTATTGAAGAACCAATTCCAGAACCAACCCCTACACCAGAACCTACCCCAACTCCAACAGAACCTATTCCAACTACACCACCTACGGGGAAATAGAAATTACTTTCTAAATTTTGAAAGTAATAGACTAGAAATTTGATTGAGTTCGCTCATCTTAGTAACCTTAGCTATCATAATGTAGATAACAAATCCGCTAATGATAGCTATTGTTATTTTAAGTATATCATTCAAGGGGACGTAGTTTACCAAGTATACAGAAAGCCCCATAGTAATTGATAGAAGAAAAATTCTAGAAATATCCTTAAGTTGCTGCCAAATACTAAAGTCAATTAGCTTTGCTGCAAAATAGGTATTTAAGGATAAAGAAACCAAAGAATACACAATTAAACTAACACATAGATATATAATTCCAAATGGAAGGGCGATAAATAATAAACCAATTCCAATTACTTTTTTAACCATCTCTAAACGAAAGAAGAGGTCGCTTCTCCCCTTGACTTGCATAAGATTTTGGTGAACAGCATTAATAGGATACCACATATAATAAATACAAAGTATTTGAAGAATAGGTATAACCCCTGCCCACTTCTCTGTTAAAATAAGTATAATAAATGGTTTAGCAATTGCAGCAAGTCCAATCATTAGGGGGAAAACAATAAAAGCAAAAAGTCTTACATAGCTGCGATAAATTTCTCTTAGTTTATCATCATCATCTTGTATAGATGATAGAATAGGGTAGGTAACTCTTCCTAAAATACCAGTAATATTAGATGATGGAAATTGAGCAAATTGATCGGCCCTAGTATAATACCCAAGTTCTGTTGCCGAAAACCTCTTACCAATAATCATTGTATAAAGGTTTAGATAAATGGTATGGATAAGATTAGATAATAATATCCTTGAACCAAAGGCAAACAATCTATTGAAAGATTCTTTTGAGAAAACAAGCAATGGCCTCCATTTTAGTAAAAACCAAAGAATAATTGTTTGAAGAAGATTATTAAGAGTAACATTAACAACAAGTGACCAAACTCCATAACCATAATATGCCATAAGTATTCCAATAATACCTGAAACGATAACAGCAAATAAAGAAGCCTTTGCCTGAGTCTTGAAATCAATATCTATGGTAAGCTTTGCCTTATGAACAACCTGAAGAGCAAGAATAATAAGATTCACACTCATTACCTGAATAACGGGTGCAAGTTTAGGCATTTTATAGAAATTGGAGATAAAATTAGAACTAAAGAAGAAGGCAATAGCCAATACTATCCCTACAATAGTATTAAAATAAAATACTGTTGAGTAGTCGACCTCATTTCTATCCTTCTTTTGAATAAGAGCATTAGCAAAACCACCATCAATAAAAGTTTGAGCAATGGCCATAAAAATAGCAAGCATACCAATAAGACCATAATCCTCTGGGATTAAAAGTCGTGCAATGATGATTTGAACAATAAATTGAACTATTTGAATGGAGAATCTTTCAATCGCACTCCATATAATTCCATTGATAGTTTTTTGTTTAATACTCATATCTGCAAAATTAATACTATTATTATAATAGACAAACTTAAAAAAATAATTATCTTTGCATCTTAAATAATAATCTCAATACCCATGTTTAATACTCGTTATATTTTCGTTACAGGAGGAGTTACTTCATCTTTAGGAAAAGGTATTATTGCATCCTCATTAGCACTTTTATTAAAACTTAGAGGATATTCAGTAGCAATTCAGAAGTTAGACCCATACATTAATATCGACCCAGGAACTCTTAACCCTTATGAGCATGGAGAGTGTTTTGTAACAGAAGATGGAGCTGAAACAGATTTAGACTTAGGTCATTATGAACGATTTACAAATGTTCAAACAACCCAAGCAAATAATGTTACAACAGGAAAAATATATCAAACAGTTATAGATAGAGAACGTCGTGGCGACTACCTTGGAGGAACAGTTCAAGTTATTCCTCATATTACAGATGAAATAAAGAGAAGAATAAAAATACTTGGTTCAACCAATAAATATGATTTTGTTATAACAGAAATTGGAGGAACAGTAGGAGATATTGAATCTTTACCATTTGTTGAATCGGTACGTCAATTGAAATGGGAGTTAGGAAATCACGCAGCAGTTGTGCACTTAACCTATATCCCATATCTTGCAGCTGCAGGGGAATTAAAGACAAAACCAACACAACACTCAGTAAAAGCGATGCTTGAGCAAGGAGTACAACCTGATATTATTGTTTGTCGTACAGAGCGTCCTTTAACAGAAGCAATTAGAGATAAGGTAGCCTTATTCTGTAATGTTGAGCGTTTAAATGTTATGGAGTCTATCGATGCTCCAACAATATATGAAGTTCCTCTAAATATGTTGAAAGAAAAACTTGATATTCAAGTTTTAAAACGTTTAGGAGTAACAGTTCAAGGAGAACCAGATCTTGAAGAATGGAAGAGTTTCCTATATAAACTAAAAAACCCATTAAACGAGGTTACAATTGGTTTAGTAGGTAAATATGTTGAGCTTAAAGATGCTTATAAATCAATAGCAGAGGCGTTTATTCATGCAGGAGCATTCCTACAATGCAAGGTAAAAGTAAAATGGATTCATTCCGAACACTTAGAAGAGTGCGACTCAAAGACAATAGAATTACTTTCGGAATTAGATGGTATACTTGTTGCCCCAGGTTTTGGAGCGAGGGGAATTGACGGAAAGCTTTGTGCAATACGTTATGCTCGTGAAAACAAGATACCTTTCTTTGGAATATGTTTAGGTATGCAGATGGCTGTCGTTGAATTTGCAAGAAACGTATTAGGATATAAAGATGCACATTCTTTTGAGATGTCTCCGAGTACAAAGTATCCTGTAATAGATATGATGGAAGAGCAAAAGGCTATCACAAATATGGGAGGGACAATGCGTTTAGGCTCATATCCTTGCAAGCTAGTAAAAGGAACAAAGATATACCAGGCATATAATAAAGAAGATATATCTGAGCGTCATCGTCATCGTTACGAGTTTAATAATAAATATTTAGACGCATTTGCTCAGGCAGGGATGATAGCAACGGGTATGAATCCTGCATCAAATCTTGTTGAGGCTGTCGAAATTGTTGATCATCCTTATTTTGTTGGAGTTCAATTCCACCCAGAGTATAAGTCGACAGTTGAAAATCCTCATCCATTATTTATCAGCTTTATTAAGGCTGCAATGAAGAATAGTTTATAATTAAGAGAATAAAACTAAGAAATTATGTCAGAGATAGGAAGCTGCCCACAATGCCAAATGGAGAATACATATTTTGATGGTATGTTTAATGTGTGTGCTGATTGTGGTTATGAGTGGAATGAGAATGGAGATGGTCAAGACCAAGAAGTTTCGGATAAATGTGTCGATGCAAATGGAAATGAGTTAAAGGACGGAGATTCTGTTATTGTTACTCAAACCCTAAAAGTAAAAGGCTCAACAATGGTTATTAAAATGGGTACAAAGGTAAAGAGTATTCGTTTAACCGAGAATCCAGAGCAGGTAGACTGTAAGATAGATGGAAGTAGCATAGTTTTAAAGACTTGTTTTTTAAAGAAATAACTTAGAATAATAATAATTGATATGATACAAAGAATTCAAACATTATGGATGGCATTTGTAGTTTTACTTACAGTAGCTACATTCTTTTTCCCATTAGCAATATTTAGTTTTGACTTTAAGTCATTACAGTTTAATGAAATTTATGGCCTATTGCCAACAAAGCTTACTCCAGAGGCAATGCCACTAGTTCAGAAAACACCAGCTTGGAGTTTAATATTTATGCAGTTAGGAATAGCCTTAATTTCTTTAGTAGCGATATTTCTTTACAAGAATAGGTCATTACAACTAAAGGTTCTTTCAGCAGCATTTCTATTACTAGCAATCTATGTTGGATACTTATTCCTATACAGAATAGATGGTTTATCAAAAGAGATAGCTGCTATCTATTCAACACCAAAGGTAACTTACGCGGTAGGATGCTATTTTCCAATTCTTCAGTTATTATTAATGATTCTTGCACAAAGAGCAATAAGAAAAGACGAACGCTTAGTTCGCTCATCCGACCGTTTAAGATAGAAACAAAACAAACATATTTCAAAAGGAGGCAATGTTTTAGCCTCCTTTTTTTTGTTCCTAAGAATTATTTACGAAATAAATAGTTTTCTTAGAACGTATCACATTTAACTCTTGTTCTAAAGAAGTCAAGTTTTGTTGTTACTGTTAAACCGAAGAATTGGTAAAGGTCATTTTTCTTTGGGTTGCCTCTCATTGTTCCTGCTTCGTTGTAAACACCTGTAGCAATCTCATTTGTTCTGTCGCTACAAGCAGCAGCAAGTTCATTTGTCCATAAAGCAATCTCATCTCTTGCAACATAATTACCACTAATATCATCCATATAGTCGGTGAAAGTGTATCTTAATCCCCATTCCAAGCCAAGACAAACATATGAATTTACGCTAAACTTTAGACCAAGACCAAAAGGAATAGAAATTTGAGTAAGAGAATAAGGGTCATTATAACCTTCCATACCCTGTCCCTCTGTGCGAAGAGGTTGAAGTTCTACCCATTCTTTCTTAAGAGTAAGAGGATTATATATTTCGGTTTTTGGATTCATAAGGAAAACACCAACTCCAGCAAAAAGATAAGGAGAAAGGCGATGTTTTCTACTACCCGTTTGGTAATCGAAGAAGTTGAATTCACATGTTGCAGCAAACTCACTAATATTTGATTCAAAGCTAAGGTTTCTAATATTAAATTCAAAGTCAGAATCATAAGCACCAACTCTTCCAAACATTGCAGAGCCTTTAAAAACCCAACGAGGATTGAAATTGTAGCGATATATTCCTCCAATCATAAATTTTGTATTGTAGAAATTATACTTAGGATTAATATCCCCAATATAATTCCCTCCACCAACAATAACCCCAAGTTCCGATTTTTCTAAAAACTGAGAATAAGAGGTCAAAGAAATTAGGATCAATAATATAGCAAGAAAAAACTTTTTCATAAGTCAATTTTGAAAGGTTAATCAAATTTTATTAGTGCAAAAGTAAGAATTTTATTTAATATATTTATTTCTCATATTCAATTATCTCCAAATCCTCAGCCCTTTTGCCATTGATAGCAAAACGAACCATTGTGCTTACCTTATGAAAACCATATCTTCCAGCAGCACCAGGATTAATATGTAGTAGATTATATTTCTTGTCGTACATTACCTTTAGAATGTGAGAATGACCAGATATAAATATCGAAGGCTTATGAGTCTCAATAAGTTCCTTAATACCCTTTTCATAACGATTAGGGTAGCCACCGATATGAGTAATCATTATCTTCATCTCTTCAATATCAATATACTCAACCTTATTAATATCCCCAATAATATCATAACCATCAATATTCCCATACACGGCGATTGTAGGTTTGAAAAGCTTTAGCTCATCTAAAACATCAATCGAACCAATATCCCCAGCATGAAGGACGAGGTCAACATCCTTAAAAAAACTATAAACTTGTTTTGGCAAAATGCCATGAGTATCCGATAAAACTCCAATTTTTGTCATTTTCTGCTGTTTAGTTATGCAAATGTAATAATAAAATGTATTTTTTTTCGGATATTTGCAAACTAAATTAATATAATATATATGCTTAAGAAGTTTTACGTTTATATTCCAATATTCTTTTCAATGCTTTTTTGGGGTATGAGCTTTATTTGGACTAAGGACTTACTCAATTACGGTTTTACTCCCATAATTATTATCACGCTAAGAGTATTGATTTCCTCTGTACTACTCTTTGTTATTTTCAAGACGGCAGGTAAATTAGATAAGATAGATAAAAAAGATTATAAACTCTTTCTATTACTATCATTCTTCGAACCTTTCCTATACTTTTTTGGAGAAAACTGGGGTTTGCAATACCTCGACCCAAGCATAGGCTCAATAATTATTTCAACAATACCAGTCTTTGTTCCCTTTGGGCTATATTTCTTTCACAAAGAAGCCTTACGTTGGCAGATAATAATAGGAGTATTCCTAACAATAATTGGGTTGATGATTATTAGTATATCACCCTCGGCAACATTCTCAGTAAGTGGTAAGGGGATAGGATTAATGTTTTTGGCTGTATTTTCGGCAGTTAGCTATAGTGTTGTGCTATATAAGGTGATAAAAAAATATGAACCCATTACAATAACTACAACCCAAAATATTATAGGTTCAATTTACTATCTACCCTTTTTCTTTGTTTTCGAATACAAGACACTAAAAACATTGGAATTTAATTTCGAGACACTTTACCCATTATTTGCATTAGCAATACTATGTTCATCCGTTGCCTTTATCTGTTATTCATATTCAGCAAAACGACTCACAATACAAAAAACCTCAGTATTTACAAACGCAGTGCCTATAATCACAATACTATTTGCAGTATTCTTAGGTAAGGAATTTTTGACAATGAATAAGGTATTAGGAATAGTAGTAGTCTTATTAGGAGTATTCCTAAGTCAGATAAATTTTAAAAAGAAAACAAATACAAGGATATATGAAAGTTAAAGTAGGATTGATACAAGCCTCTTGCGTTAAGGAAAAGGCAGAGAATATAAGATTGACAATAGAAAAAATACGCCTTGCAGCAAAAGAGGGAGCAAATATAATATGTCTTCAAGAGTTATTTGCCTCGCTTTATTTCTGTGATGTAGAAGACCATGAAAATTTTAAACTAGCAGAACCAATACCAGGAGAAAGCACGGAGATATTCCAAGCCCTATCTAAAGAGTTGGGAGTGGTAATAATTGCTTCATTATTCGAACGTAGAGCACAAGGACTATACTTCAATACCACAGCCGTTATTGATGCAGATGGAGAGTATTTAGGCAAATATAGAAAGATGCATATACCAGACGACCCGGGTTATTACGAGAAATTCTATTTCACACCAGGCGACACAGGGTATAAGGTATTTGAGACAAAGTTTGGAAAGATAGGGGTTCTGATATGTTGGGACCAATGGTATCCTGAGGCTTCAAGAATCACAGCCCTAATGGGAGCAGAGATATTATTCTACCCAACGGCAATAGGTTGGGCAAAGACTCAAGACGAGGCAACAAATACAGAACAATATAACGCTTGGCAAACAATTCAACGCTCACATGCCATAGCAAACGGAGTGCATACCGTAAGTGTAAATAGGACAGGAGTAGAGGGAGATATGCAGTTTTGGGGAGGAAGTTTTGTTTCGAACCCATTTGGAACACTTCTCTACCAAGCACCACATTTAGAAGAAGAGATAAAGGTTATTGAATTAGACCTTAACCTAACAGATTATTATCGCACACATTGGCCATATCTAAGAGATAGAAGAATAGACTCATACCAACCAATTACAAAAAGATATATAGACAACGATTAATATGACACCAAAAGAATTAGGATATTATTTCCCAGCAGAATGGGTAAAACACGCCTCAACATGGCTTTCATACCCACATAACGAGAACTCATGGCCAGACAAGATTGAAACTATTTTCCCTTTCTATAATCAGTTTATTAAAGAGTTAGCCAGGGGTGAGATAGTAAATATCAATATCCTTAACCAAGAAATGAGGGAAAGAGTAAGCAAGGAGCTTATTGTTCTTGGAGTTGATATGACAAAGATTGTCTTTCATGATTTTAAGACCAATGATGCTTGGGCAAGAGACCATGGAGCATCAATATTACTAAATAATGATGGAAAGAGCCGTGCAATTGTAGATTGGGACTATAATGCTTGGGGAGGCAAATACCCAGCAGAATTAGACAATATGATACCATCTCAAATGGCTAAATATTTAGGCTTAGAGGTATTTCGCCCTGAGATAGTAATGGAGGGAGGTTCAGTAGACTTTAATGGAAAAGGTTCTCTCTTAACAACAACAGCTTGCCTGCTAAATGAAAATCGCAACCCAAGTCTTAACCAATCGCAGATAGAGGAAAAGTTAATAAACTATTATGGAGTAGAGAACGTTATATGGCTAGCGGATGGAGTAGAGGGAGATGACACGGATGGTCATGTTGACGATATAACTCGTTTTGTGAATGAGGATACTGTAATTACAGTAGTGGAAGAAAATAAATCAGATTATAATTACGAGCCACTTCAAGAAAACCTAAAACTATTGAATAAGGCAAGACTTGAGAATGGTAAGCAGATAAATGTTGTAGAGCTTATTATGCCTGAGCCAGTGATTTGGGAAGACCAGCGCTTGCCAGCATCTTATGCAAATTTCTATATTGCAAATGAGGCGGTAATTGTTCCAATATTTAACTGCAAGAACGATAATAAGGCAATATATACACTTGAGGAATGTTTCAAAGATAGAAAGGTTATTGGGATAGACTCCACAGATATTATCTGGGGACTTGGTTCCTTTCATTGCCTAAGCCAACAAGAGCCAGCTCTATAATGAAGAAAATACTATCCATATTCTTAATCCTAATTGTCTTTGTTCAAATATCAAAGGCACAAGAGGACACACTTATTCAAAAACTCAAGATACAATACGATAGCCTGCTTTCGGAGAGCGAAGGGTTTATTGGAGTAATTAAGGATGGTAAGTTAGGATATATGGATAGGGCAGAGATAATGCATATTAGACCAAATATCAAATTTGAATCAAATATCCTAACCATAGAAAACATAATGCTCTTTCAGCCCTATATGTATTCAGGGGGAGCATGTATAATATGGGTAAATGGTGAGTTTAGACTAATGGATAAATTGGGGAAATATGTATTCGGCGACACGGTAAAGATTGTAGGAAAGAGTAATAATACGGTTATCCTAAAGAGGGATGGAAAATATGCCATGTATTCATGCTTTGGGTCAAAGAAAACGGAATTTATTTACGATAAGATTCAAGACCTTCTATACTCCGACCTATATCTTTTTACAAAGGATAATAAGTGTGGTTTGATTAGTGGTGAGGGAAAAATAATCTACGAGGCACTCTTCGATAGCATAAGTATTTATAAGTCACCCTTTGGAATATATGTAAAAGGTAAGTATAAAAACTCTAAAACAGCAATAATAACCACAGAGGGCAGGGTAGTCTTTCAGCCCTACTATGAGGATGCCTATGTGCTTGAGGGAGATTTTATAATAACAAAAGAAAAGGGAAAGTATGGTATAGCCACACGCTATGGGAAAGGAATACTACACCCAGAGTTCGACACGGTGAAGACCTTGATAAAAAACGACACCTTCTTTGTAGCCTCAATGAAGGACAAGAATATGGTCTTTAATACCAATTCCAAGTTAGTAAAATACTTCGATAACGATACCACAATCATCTACCAAGTTGATACAATTGCCCCACATCCTTTTGCGTGGATAATTGAGCCTAATGCAGAGATTGTGAAGCATATAGGAAGTGATACCTATTATGGAAGAAGAGCCGAAAAAGCATTTCTTTTAAACTCTAACCAAAAGGAAATAAAATCCAAGCAGATAAAGAATATCGACACTAAGAGCATAATAGCCTTCGATATGCAGAGAATACTCTTTAAGAAAGACACTCTAATTGGCATGGCAGACTATGAGGGAAATATAATTAAAGAGCCACAATTCAAAGATGCAAGAATAGTAATTAACGATGAAACATATTCGGTCAAGAGTGATGAGGGTTGGAGTTTGATGGACAAAACGGGGAAGATACTAACCTATTCAAAATACGAGACCATTTCAATCACTCAAAGCAAAGGTAAGCAATATATTAAGGCAATAAACAAAGACAACAAGACCTCCCTCTTCACAAGTGCAGGGAAACTATTATTTCAACCCTATTATTCCGATATAGAATTTACAAACTACAATGGTTTCTATTCACAGATAGAAAATGGTGGTAGGGGAATAATGAACTCACAAGGAAGAGTATATGTTAATCCCGTCTATGACGATGCAAGGGTAATTATTGCCAAGGACACTTTCTTTGTTGCAAGGGTAAACAATCGCTATACCGTATTTAACACCAAAAAGATAATAATCTACGACGGTCTTAACCCAGTACTAGATATACAAGGGGATAATACCTTAATACTTATAACCCAAAGTGGAGTAGTAAGCACAAAGATAGTAAACAACAAGCCTTCCAAAGACTTTAAGCCAATAAAGGATGCAAAATACCTTGAATACTCATTAGTCTTTGATAGCCTATTATTAGTAAAAGACCAAAAAGGTTGGACCTATGCCGACAAATACACCTTTAGACCAATAACCACAAAACGCTATTTCTATATAAGCCCAATGGTAAATGGATATGCCTTTGTTGTTGAAAATGAGAAATTAAATGTAATAGATAAGAACTTTAATACCATTTTTAGCGTTATAGACAAAGGTTCAACCAATACTGAGCTTCAAGCCATAGCTAGAATACTCTATGCCTCATACCTTAACCAAAAGGACTATGAGATAGTAAAAAACGGGAATAAATACGGAATAATAAGATTAAAAATAATAAAAGATATATTATGAAAAGATTAGTTTTAATATCAGCAATGACAATAATGGGGTTTGTTGCAAATGCGCAAACATATCGTTCATTCCCAATATCCCAAGTAAAAGAGGATAATGACAAGGCGGTAATCTACTATAATATACCACAAACACAGGTAGAATTTGAGGTAAAGGTTCAAAAGACAATAAGAACAAAGGGTGTATATTGTCAAAATGCCTATATGTTGGGTATAAAGAATTTAATAACAAGCGACGAGGTAAGATATAATATTTCCGATATAAAGATTAAACCCAAGGCAGTTAGCAACCCAAGCCAAGTCTATGCTCTTTTTGTAAAAGAAGGAGTGAATGTAAAGACCTCCGAGATAGGCACTCTTTGTGAAATATCTCCAAGAACGAAAATTCACCCTCAATCAATCAGAGAGGCATATTATCCAAACCTTGCGCCAAAAGAAATTCAACAAAAAGAAGATAAACAACCTGAAGCAATTGCCACAAAGCCAATCTACGAGACAAGACTACTAAAGATGAGACAATTGGAGAAAGTGAATATGAGTGCTGAAGAAGTGGTTAAGAAGATAGAAGCCCTAAGAGAAAAACAGATAGATATACTATCTGGTGGCCTAGACGGAACATTTATTAATACCACAATTGACTTCATGTACAAACAAATAGATGAGATAATCGACGGATATGTTTCACTATTTACAGGAGTAGAAACAACAATAGAACAAACTTATACCTATACACTAAACCCACAAAAACCAATAATACCAGAAGAAGACCTAGTAATGAAACTATGTCGCTTTTCCGAAAACGCAGGCTTAAGTGCAGCAGAGATAAGCTCCGATATGCCAATACTTATGGCACGTTTCCAAACAACCAACACAACAAAGAATATCCAAAAGCTAGAAGAAGCCAAGCAAAACAACCTAAAACAACAAGAAAAGCTATCAAAGAAAGGAACAGGAGTCTATTATTCAATACCAGAGAATGTGAGAGTAAGCGTAGAGTTCAACAATAAGGTATTCGAAAACACAATAGAAATAACGCAATACGGAATAATAACCAACCTAAACACAAAAGAATCCTCCCTAAAATTCAATCCCCAAACAGGAGGGATAAAGAGTTTAGGATTATAAAAATAATATTTCGCTTAAGGCTGTCAGCGAACCGAAAATGACCAAAAAAAGGAGTGAAAAAATCGTACCTCGAAATTTCGCTCACTCAAAATTTCGGGTTAAATTTAATAGGAATTAACCAAAAAGAAGTGGTTTTGAGCTGGAATTTTACAAGGGCTTAAAGCATTGATATAAAGAGCGTTTAGTCGGTTTGGGTTAAGGTGGGTTAAGGTAAAAATCGATTTTTAAAAAGTATCTTAGTTTTAGCGAAAGCGAAATTTTTTTTTCAAAAAAAAAATTTCGCTTTCGCTGTTTTACAGAAAAGTTTTATTTTTATGTTTTTACCTTAACCTACCTTAACCCAAACCGCTCTTATTGTCAGTTAATCAGTGTTTTAAGCATAAAAATTTAATACCATATTCTCATAGATAAAATAATAGCCAAAATAGATTAAAGAGATAGCAACAATAGATCAAAGAGCTAATAAACTGGAATCAAAATACAGTACTACTATCTCTTTAATCCGCCGAAGTATCTCTTTATTTAATCCGATTATCTTAGAACTATGTTTCTTTATCTCTTAGTAACAATCAAATTAAGAAAATAAATTTCTTAGCTAAAATTTTTATTCGTAGATTTGTAGGGTAGAAAAAAAGAGAAAATAATAAATATTGAAAAAATATAGTATATGGCTGAGTTGAATAGTGCTGAAATAGGTTTTGAGGATAAAATTTGGAAGGCTGCCGACCTTTTGCGTGGTAATCTTGATGCATCGGAGTATAAAACCGTTGTGCTTGGTTTAATTTTTTTGAAGTATATATCCGATAGATTTGAACTCAGATATAATGAGCTTTTGGAAGAGGGAGAGGGCTTTGAGGAGGATAGGGATGAATATACTTCGGAGAATGTGTTTTATGTGCCTACGGATTCCCGCTGGAGCGTTATTGCTTCAAGGGCTAGAACTCCAGAGATTGGAATGGTTATTGATGATGCTATGCGTCATATTGAAAATGAAAACCCTAAGCTAAAGGGAATTTTGCCAAAGAATTTCTCTCGCCCTGAGCTCGACAAAAGGCGTCTTGGCGATGTTGTGGACTTGTTTACTAATCTTAGTATGCACTCTAAGGACGAGTCGAAGGATGTTCTTGGTAGAGTTTATGAATATTGCTTATCGAAATTTGCAGAGCAGGAAGGTAAATTGGCTGGTGAGTTCTATACTCCTTCATGTATTGTTCAAACTCTTGTTGAAGTATTGCAACCTTTGAGCGGAAGGGTTTATGACCCTTGTTGCGGTAGCGGTGGAATGTTTGTTCAGAGTGCCAAGTTTATTGAATCACATTCGGCTAATATAAATAATATCTCAATCTATGGTCAGGACTCCAACCCTACAACATGGAAGATGGCGATGATGAATCTTGCCATTCGTGGCATTGAGGCTGACCTTGGGAAATATAATGCCGATACTTTCTTTAGCGACTGTCACCCTACCCTAAAGGCAGACTATGTTATGGCTAATCCTCCTTTCAATCTTTCCGATTGGGGAGCGGACAAGCTTTCGACGGATGTTCGTTGGCTTTATGGTCTTCCTCCAAATGGTAATGCCAATTATGCATGGATACAACACATTGTTCATCATCTTTCCCCAAGCGGAAAGGCTGGTATTGTGCTTGCCAATGGTTCTCTTAGCTCCAACACTTCGGGAGAGGGTGAGATTAGAAGAAAAATGATTGAGGCTGATATCGTTGAGGGTATTATTGCTATGCCTTCACAGCTTTTCTATACAACTCAGATTCCCGTCTCTATTTGGTTTATTTCCAAGAACAAGAAACAAAAGGGCAAGACCCTGTTTATCGATGCAAGAAATCTCGGCACAATGGTTTACCCGCAAGCTAAGGCAATTGTCCGAGGATGATATACACAAGATAGCCCAAACCTTCGAATCCTTCCATGAAGGAACACTAACCGATGAAAAGGGCTTCTGTGCAATAGCAGATCTTGAAACCATAACAAAACAAGACCATATCCTAACTCCAGGCCGTTACGTAGGAATAGCAGATCAGGAAGAAGACGCCGAACCCTTCGAAGAAAAAATGACACGCCTAACCACCGACCTTTCAGAACTATTTTCTAAATCGCATGAGTTAGAAGAAGAGATAAAAGTGCAATTAAAAAAGATTGGGTATGAAATTTAATGAGTCATATATAGAGTTAGATATTTTTGGAATGTCCCTATAAATGTTCCAATAAATAAAGAGGAAACTCCTAAAAATGAAATTAGATATATTGCTGAATTGAAAAAAGAATATGTAGAAAGAGTTGGTAGTAAAAAAGCAGAATATGAGTAAAATAATAAAACCATATAAGAAAACAGAGAATGAATAACTGGGAAACAACAACATTAGGTGAGATATGCAACTTTAGAAGAGGTCATGATTTGCCAAAATATGATATGCAAGAAGGAGAAATACCTGTTGCAGGTTCAAATGGTATTATTGGCTATCATGATAAACAAACAAATATCGAACCTTGCATAACAATTGGCAGAAGTGGTAATGTTGGCACTCCATATTATTATGAAAAATGTTGGGCTCATAACACCGCTTTATATATTGATGATTATAAAGGTAATGATCCAAAATTCATTTATTACTTTATTAAAACTTTAAATTTAGGTAATTATGCAGGAGGCAGTGCGGTACCTACATTAAATAGAAATCATATCCATCCAATTGAAGTCTTTTTCCCTATTGATATTGATGAACAGATACGTATTGCCGATGTTTTGAGTGCTTTGGATGATAAGATAGAGGTAAATAATAAGATTAATGAAAACTTAGAAGCACAAGCACAAGCGATATTTAAGCAGTGGTTTGTGGATTTTGAATTTCCAGACGAAGAAGGAAAACCATATAAAACAAATGGAGGAAAATTCATAGATTCCGAACTAGGAAAAATCCCAGAAGGATGGAGAGTTGGAACGTTAGGGGATGTAATTAAAAATATCAAAATATCTATAAAAAAAGAGGAAGTTAATGAGTTGCCCTATCTTCCAATAGATATTATACCGATGAATAAATTAGGTTTAATTGAGTTTAAACCTTCTAATGAAGCTCAATCAAGCCTAATAAAGTTCGAAAAAAATGATATATTGATTGGTGCAATGAGGGTTTATTTTCATAGAGTTTCTATATCACCTTGTGAAGGAGTGACAAGAAGTACATGTTTTGTTTTAAGACCAATAAAATACGAATTATTCGAATATGCATTGCTAGTTTGCAATCAAAATGCAACAATTGATTATGCTCAAAATACATCAAAAGGTTCAACAATGCCTTATGCAGTTTGGGAAAATGGATTATCAAAAATGAAAATCATTATTCCATCTGAAGAAATATTAGATGAATTTTCAATAAAAACAAAACCAATAATCTCATATTTACGAGATTCCTTATATGAAAAAATAAACCTATCGGAGCTTAGGGATAGTTTGTTACCTAAACTTATGAATGGGGAGGTTAGGGTATAATTAAAATATAAAAGTTATGAGTATATCAGTAAAATTTGAGACATTCTGTAAAAATATTAGAATGGAAAAGACAGTGGTGGATAATGTATCATCCAGATACAAACAAATAACCAAAAGACTTAATAAAGATTTTTATGGTACAGATTCTGATATTAATAACAGTCTTTATGTTGGATCATATGGAAGAGGAACAGCTATTCATGTAAGTGATATTGATATGTTATTTACATTGCCATGTAGTTATTATTGGCAATATGATAAATATACTACAAATGGACAATCTCAATTATTGCAAGCAGTAAAGAACTCAATCAGTAATACATATTTTCAAACAAAATTAAAGGGCGATGGTCAAGTTGTTGTTGTAGAATTTTCAGATGGAATAAAATATGAAATTGTACCGTGCTTTTTAAATACAGACCAAATTAGTTTTACATACCCCGATTCAAATAATGGTGGTAGTTGGAAAGTAACAAAACCTGAACACGAGATTAATGCTATTAATACATTAAACAATAATACCAATAAAAATCTCAAAAGGTTATGTAGAATGATAAGAGCGTGGAAGGACACATGTAATGTTGATATGGGTGGTTTATTAATTGATACAATGGCTCATAAATTTTTGAAAGATTGGGAATATAAAAATTGTTCATATTCTTTTTATGATTATATGACAAGAGATTTTTTTAAGTTTTTAAGTGAACAAAATGACAAACAAGCTTTATGGTATGCAGCTGGAAGTAATCAATATATTTATAATGATGGATTATTTGTTGCAAAAGCAAAAAAAGCATATAATAATGCTTTAGAGGCAATTCAATACGAAGTAAAAGAATACGAATGGTCAGCAAACTATAAATGGAGAGAAATATATGGAAACAAATTCCCAAATTAGTCACATAGAGGCACAACTTAGAGAATGTTATGGTAGAGTTGTTTATTCTCACAAAACACAAGAAAAATGTGCAGACATATTAAAGAGAATTAATTCTCGATTTAAATGGGCTCAAATAATAATTTCAGCTATAAATACTGGTGGAATATTGTATACCATATTTGGCGAAGTTAATTGGGTGGGATATGTTTCTGCGATATTATCTCTAGTACTTGTTTGTATTAATTCATATCTAAAACAATATGATTTAGGACAACTGATGCAAAAACATTCTGATTCAGCAGTTGAAATTTGGAATATAAGAGAAAGTTATTTATCTCTATTAACAGATATTAGGGCTGGGATTATCTCCTATGATGAA
This sequence comes from Bacteroidota bacterium, assembly GCA_017860275.1. GTDB lineage: Bacteria > Bacteroidota > Bacteroidia > Bacteroidales > P3 > UBA10566. The sequence goes on along the minus strand of JAFNAQ010000005.1, from coordinate 51,059 downwards.
ATTATTGAAAAAAGAGATAATTTACAAAGTGAATTAAAAGAAATATATAAGGGTGGGCCAAGGACTATTTCAAAAGCTTACAATGAAGCAACAAAATCCCTTAAGAAAAATGAAGAAATGACTTTTTCAGATGCGGAAATAGATGCTTTTCTACCAGTTGTATTAAGAAAAAAATAAAATTAGAAGATGGGAGCATTAATTGAAATAAATACTGATGGATTAGCAAAGTTAGGAGAAACTATTTGCAATGCTTTTGGTTGGTCTGCTAAAGGTTATAGGAAAATGGCTGATGCAAGGATATATGAACGTATCGAAAACGCAAAGGCAGATACTGCAATTGAAATTGAAAAACTTCATGGTCATGAAATAGTTGAGAAGTATAATGAAATACGAAATATACAGAAGGTTGAGAATGTTGCAAATATTATTGCAAAAGCAGAGCAACAGTTCAATGAAGGAGAGCAGGTTTCAAATGAACCAGTTGATAAAGACTGGTTAAATAGATTTTTTGATTGTGCAGAGGGAGTTTCTGAAGAAGAAATGCAAAATATTTGGGCAAAAATACTTGCAGGGGAAGTAAAACAACCAAAATCATTTTCTTTAAGAACGCTTGATGTTTTAAAGAATATGACCAAGGAGGAGGCTGAATTATTTGTTGAAATAGCACCCAAAGTATATAATTACGAACGGATTTTTAAAGCTAAAAATGAAAATAATTTAGATAGAATTCTTAAGCTTAATGACATTGGTCTTGTTCTTTTAGAATCAATTTATAATAATTTCGAAATTGAACCGCAGAAATTTGTATTATTGAAATTAGATGGGACAAAGGCCATATCAATAGTTAATGAAACACCTATGATAATAAAGCTAAATATTCCTTGTTATAAATTATCTACAGCAGGGAAAGAATTATTTAAAATGCTTGAAACAGAAATCTCGGAAGATACTTTGAATAATATTGTTGCAATAATAAAGTCACAAGGGATAAGTCAAGTGCTACTTAATAGTTATTCTTGCGACCAGACAGGAATGATAAATTTTATTCCCATAAAAGTATTATAAATAAATAACGCATATGTCTTTTAGTGAAGGTGGTTTTGAGAATGCTGTTTTGGGGATTTTTTGTATTGAATTGCGTTTTTTAATTTAATTATTATCTTTGCATATATTAATCGCTTGAAATTTAAATAGTTTTTGTTTTATGGTTGATTTTAATAAGGTATATCTTTTTCGTATGACTCATATTGAGAATATCCCTCATATTTTAAAGTATGGGATTACTCATCCGGAGTCTGAATTTGCGAATGGGGAATATATAGGAATTGGAGATCAAACAATTATTGAGACAAGAAAGGATAAGATTTTAATTGACGATAAGAAAATAGGTGATTTCATCCCTTTTTATTTTGCATTCAGAACCCCTATGCTGTTAGTTATTCAAACAGGATATAATGGGGTTGAGAAGGTTCATCCTTCAAATATTGTTTATTGTGTAAGTTCGATTCAGAAAATTATTGACTCAGGCAACGATTTTGTGTTTACCGACGGTCACGCTATAAATGCCTTTACTTCAGTACACAGAAAAGAAGAAATTGAAAATTTATTTGAAATCATTGATACTAAAGCAATAAAGAGCAATCAATGGTCTGATGAAAATGATTTGGATTTAAAGAGAAGAAAAGAAGCAGAGTTATTATTGATAGGTGATTTGGGTGTTGATTTCATTATCGGATACGCAGTTTATGATGAAAGGGCTAAAAATAGATTGATTGGCTTTGGAGTCAATGAGAAAAAAATAATAGTGAAAAAAGATTATTATTATGATAAGTTTTAAAGAAGGTAATATTCTTGAAAGTAGGGCTGAGGCTTTAATAAATACAGTAAATACCGTTGGCGTTATGGGTAAAGGTATTGCTTTGCAATTTAAAAACGCTTTTCCTCTTAACTTCAAGTTATATCAAAAGGCTTGCAAAGAAAAGACTTTTGATGTAGGACAAATACTTGTTAGCGAAGAATCTACATTAAATGGGAAGAAAATAATTATTAATTTCCCTACTAAAAAAGATTGGAGAAAACCATCAGAATATGAATATATTGAAAAAGGATTAATAGCACTTAGGAATTTTATTATAGAAAATAATATAGAATCAATTGCTATTCCTCCTTTGGGTGCAGGTAATGGTGGATTAGAATGGAATAGGGTAAAGAAAATGATTATTGATTGCTTGGGAGATTTGAATTGCGAGATTATTATTTATGAACCAAATTCGGCAATAATCGACAAAATGAAAACAGAGAGGGCAAGTCTGACACCTGCCAGAGCCATGCTTTTGTCTGTTTTATATGATTTAGTAAGAAATGGAGAATTTATTTCAGAATTCTCCTCTGAGAAAATTGCTTATTTCCTTCAACGTTTCGGAGCTTTCGAAGAGTTTAAATTGGAATATAAACCCTATTATTACGGTCCTTATTCTGGTAAGGTTAAAAGAGTTCTTTATCATTTAAATGGCAGCTATATTATGGGTTATAGCTCAATGAATGCTAAGCCCTTTGAAGAGTTGCAGCCAATAATGGATGCAGAAAAAAATGTTATTGAGTATCTAAACAAGGAAGAAAATAAAAAATACAATACTATTGTTGATCAAACAAAGGAATTCTTCTCCGGTTTTTATTCAAATTTTGCTTTGGAATTACTTTCATCCATTGATTACATAATAAGAGAAAATAAAACAAATGATATAGAAAGCATAAAAGATTCTATCAATAAATGGAGTCAAAGAAAGAGTAAGTTGTTTTCTAAGGATCAATATATTTCTATTGCAGTAGAACATATCAATTCGTTTTCAGACAAAATGCTAAAATAACCACCGCCTATGTCTTTTAGTGAAGCGAGTTTTGAGAATGCTGTTTTAGAGATTTTTCGTGATATTTTAGGTTATCATTATTATTATGGTCCCGAGGTTGAAAGGGATTATCATTTGCCCTTGCATGAGGAATTGCTTATTGACGGGCTTTGCGAGATTAACCCAAAGCTGCCAAAAGAGGCAATTGATGAGGCAATATATAAATTGAAGAATTTTGAGAGTGGATCGATTTTGGAAAAGAATATTCATTTTATGGAATATCTTCAAAATGGTATTGAGGTAAATTATTATGACGGTGAGCATCAAAGGTCTACAAGGGTTATCCTTATTGATTATAAGAATACAGATAATAATATATTCTCGGTCGCTAACCAATGGACTATTGAGGAAAACACAACAAAGAGGGCTGATTTAATTGTCTTTGTAAATGGAATGCCTCTTGTTGTGGTGGAACTTAAATCACCCTCAAGAGAAGAAACCGATGCAAGTGCTGCCTATCGCCAGCTAAAGAACTATATGCATGAAATACCGTCTTTGTTTGTGTATAATGCATTTATGGTAATGAGTGACCAAGCCTATTCTAAGGCAGGGACAATAACCTCTTCGGAGGATAGGTTTATGGAGTGGAAGACAAAGACTGGAGGATATGAAGATAGAAGGCATGCAAGCTTCGACACACTCTTTGAGGGAATGTTCGAGAAGAAAAGGCTTATAGATATTATTCATAACTTTATCTGTTTTTCGAAGGAAGATAAACAAGAGGTTAAGATATTATCGGGGTATCATCAGTATTTTGCTGTAAAAAAAGCAATAGAATCAACCCTTCAAGCAGTAAAGACCGACGGCAAGGGAGGAGTTTTTTGGCATACACAAGGAAGTGGGAAATCGCTTTCAATGGTCTTTTATACAAAACTACTACAACAAAACTTAGACTCACCAACAATAGTTGTAATAACCGATAGAAATGACTTGGACGACCAGCTCTTTGGTCAGTTTGCAAAATGTCAAAACTTCCTTCGTCAAAGTCCTATTCAGGCAACGAGCAGGAAAAACTTGAAAGAGCTTTTGGATGGTAGAGAGGCAAACGGAATATTCTTCTCGACCATGCAGAAGTTTGAGGAATCGAGCGAAGCATTATCGAAGCGTAGAAATATTATTGTAATAGCAGATGAGGCACATAGAAGTCAATATGGACTAGAGGAGAAAATTTCTAAGGAAGGACAGATAAAGATAGGAGCAGCAAGGATAATTAGAGACTCCCTTCCTAATGCAACATTTATTGGCTTTACAGGAACACCTATTTCAAAGAAGGATCGCTCGACACGAGAGGTCTTTGGTGATTATATCGATATTTACGATATGACCCAAGCCGTTGCAGACGGTGCAACCAAGCCTGTCTATTATGAGAGTAGGGTTGTTAATCTAAAGATTGATGAGGATTTATTGAGCCTAATCGACAATGAATATGATAAGGCTAGCGAAGATACAAGCCAGTATATTATAGATAAGAGTAAAAGGGAGATGGGAAGGCTTGAAAGCATACTTGGCTCAGAGCAAACCATTAATACCTTATGCGATGATATTCTTTCTCACTATGAGGAATTTCGTCAGTATGAACAGACAGGAAAGGTTATGATTGTAGCTTATTCCCGAACTATTGCAATGAAGATTTATGAGAGAATGCTTGAGTTAAGACCCTCGTGGGGTGAGAAACTTGCTATTGTGATGACATCTTCGAACGATGACCCCGAAGAGTGGAGAAAGATTATTGGCAATAAGAAAGAAAAAGATGAGTTATCGAGAAGATTCAAAAACGATGATGATAGTCTGAAGATTGTTATTGTTGTAGATATGTGGCTTACAGGTTTTGATGTTCCTTCTCTTTCTACTATGTATGTATATAAGCCTATGAATGGGCATAACCTTATGCAAGCAATTGCCAGGGTTAATAGAGTATATAAGGACAAGGTTGGGGGCTTGGTTGTGGATTACGTAGGTATTGCACCAGCCTTGAAACAGGCCATGTCTGACTATACAATTAGGGACCAACAAAACTACGGGGATCAAGATATTTCATCAAAGGCATATAATGAATTCCTAAATAAACTAGAGGTTTGCAAGGACTCGATGCATGGTTTTGAATATAAGAAGTTTCTTTCGGGTAGCGATCTTCAAAGAGCTAGGCTTATTAGTGGTGGTGTAAACTTTCTTTCCGAAATTTCTAGGGGAAACATAAAACAAACATTTGTCAAAGAGGCTATGTTGCTTCATAATTTTTTCTCCCTTTGTAAGAGTATTGTAGGTTATGACCAAAGAATTGAGGCGGCTTATTTTGAAGCCGTAAGAACACTTATTACCAGGATTGAGGGCAAGGGTGGTGTGTCAATTAAAGAGATTAACAAGAGGATAAATGATTTATTGGCTCAAAGTATAAAAAGCGAGGGTGTGATAAATCTTTTTTCTGATATAAAAGAAGAGTTTTCTTTGTTCGATCCTAAGTTCTTACATGATATTGCTAATATTAAAGAACGCAATATTGCCGTTGAACTCCTCAAAAAACTGATTGCAGAACAGATTTATGTCTATCAAAAAACAAATGTTGTAAAGAGTGAGAAGTTTTCGGAGATTCTTTCTCGAGCTATGAGCAATTACCTTAAAGGTATGCTAACAAATGAGCAGGTTATTGAAGAGTTATTGAAGATGGCTCATGATATAATAAATGCAAAAGAGGAAAATTCTAGTCTTGGTTTAGACGATGAGGAACAAGCCTTCTATGATGCTCTTACAAAGCCAGATGCTGTTAAGGATTTCTTCAATAATGAACAGCTTATTGCTATCACAAAGGAGTTAACCGAGTCATTGCAGAAGAATAAAACAATTGATTGGCAAAAGAAGGAAACCGCTAGAGCAGGTATGAGAAAAATGATTAAGCGACTCTTGGCAAAATATAATTATCCCCCTGAAAAGCGTGCCGATGCCTTGGAAACAGTTTATAGGCAATGCGAGATGTGGGCTGATAGGTAATAACTTAGTTATATTCTTGATTATGGAAAATATGCTTCTTCGGGAAAGGGAAATTTACCCTAATGGTGGTGTTCTTCGAAACTTGTTAGGGGATGTGTTTTTGTCTTTTGAGGATTTGGAGCAAAGGCTTGTTTCAAAGGATTTGGTTTATATTTGGAACTACTATAATGATGGTAAGGCTTGGCTTTGCAAGGTTCAATTTAAGAAGAAAACAGTGTTTTGGCTTTCTGTTTGGGAAGGGTATTTTAAGATTGGTTTCTACTTTAATGAGAAAAACTATTTAGGTATATATGATTTAGGTCTTGAGGAGTCGGTTATCAGGAATTTTGAAAACACTAAACTTGTTGGAAAGTTTCGTCAATTAATTTTTGAAATAAGAGATAATAGTCAATTTGAAGATATTGAAAAGGTTGTAGACTATAAAACTAGTCTACAATAATGTAATATAATAAGATAAACGTTCATCGCCATGCAAAGCAACTGTCAAGGATTACTTGACAATTCTTAGTTTAGTTCTTGGTCGAGGAATTCTTGTAGGCGGGTTGGGGAGATGTTTTCTTCTAATACTCCTTCTTTTACTGCGGAGATATGTCCTGTTTGTTCCGATACTATTATTGCTATGGCATCGGTTTGTTCGGTTATCCCTATCGCTGAACGGTGTCTTAGACCAAAGTTAGCTGGGATTTCTCTATTAGAGGATACTGGCAAGATGCAACGTGCCGCTATTATTGTATTGCCTTTTATTATCATTGCTCCATCGTGCAATGGGGTGTTTTTAAAGAATACCGTCTCTATTAGTTGTGAGTTTATATCGCAGTTTATTACCTCTCCTGAGTGTACTATTGTATCTAGTTCATTATGCTTGGCAATTACTATTAATGCTCCAATCTTTTGCATTGACATATGCTGATAGGCTTGAACAATTGCCGTGGAGTTGAAATTTTTCTTTTCTTCGGAATCCATTCGCCACCACAAAAATCTCCTTTTCTTTGAGTTATTCATGCTCTTTGTTCCTAATAGTAATAAGAAACGACGTATCTCTGGTTGGAATATTACTATTAGTGCTATTACTCCTACGCTTATAAATTGTCCAATTATTTCGGAGAGTAGTCGCATTTCTAAGATATTGACTATCTTCCAAATTAAGTATACAACAAAGAAGCCTACAAATATACTTATGGCATTTGTTCCTCTGATTAGTTTATAGATTGAATAAAATAATAAGGCCGAAAGTATGATATCTAATGCATCAATTATTCTTAGATTAGGTAAGCCATCAATAAATAGTGAAATCATGGTGTTCTGAATTTATTTACAAAAGTACAAAAAAATGTTTAGTTGTTTATTTGTAGATTAGTTTTGTATCTTAATATTTATTATTTTTGCATTTCTGAGTAGACAAAGTAAATTGCTATAAAACAAATGTTTCCTTTGTTTGTTATAGGTTAAGTTATTGATAAATTATATTTTAATAAATAATTCATACTAAAAAATTATTCAAATGAAGACTTACAGAGTAGAGGTGGAGAAGGTTACAAGAAAGATTGTTGAAGTTAAAGCAACTTCGGCTGAGGATGCAATTCTAAAGCTTGAAAAACAATGTCAAAAGAAACCTGATATTTTTAAAAAGGATGATGAGGCAGAATATGATTTTAATATTACTTCTAATTTTATTCCTACCCCAAAATTAATTAAATTATTAAAGGCAACATCTCCAGAGATGCTTGAGGCAAAGGTTCGCTCTAAAACCAATAAGGGTACACGATTTTTTGAATATATCAGTAAGAAGATTGTTGAAAAGAATGAGAAGGGTGAGACTACTATTTGGGAATTGGGTGATTTTAGAAAAGAGTATAGTCATACCACTTGGGGTATTGGTTATGTGGTAAAAGATAAAGAGGATTAGTTTTTTTTATATCTTAGTTTGGATATTTCCTTTTACTAATTCTATTATATCTCTTGTTTGTACTGCTTCTTTTACGTCGTGGACTCTCAGGATTTTTGTGCCTTTCTCTAGAGCTATTGTATTTAAAGCTGTCGTTGAGTTGAGTGATTCTTCTACTGTGATTTTTAGGGCTTTATATATCATTGATTTGCGTGATATTCCTGTAAGTATAGGCATCTCAAAAACCATGAATTCATCCATTCTTCTCATTAGCTCGTAGTTCTGCTCAATTGTTTTTCCAAAGCCAAAGCCTAAGTCGAGGATTATATCCATTACTCCCTCTTGTTTTAGAAGGTTTATTTTTTGTGAGAAATATTTACAAATATCTAAGTATAGATTTTCGTAAGTGGTATTTTTCTGCATTATGTCGGGAGTTGAAGGGGTATGCATTAACACATAAGGTGCTTTGCTTAGGGCTACTTGTTTGAAGAGTTCTTGGTCAAACTGACCTCCACTTATGTCATTGATTATGTTTGCTCCGTTGTCGATTGTTTGCTTCACTACTTCTGCCCAAACAGTATCTATCGAAATTATTGCATTGGGGAAGCGTTTTCTTATCTCTCTTAGTACTGGTATTATCCTTTCTATTTCTTCTTCTTTAGGTACTAATATTGCTCCTGGGCGAGTGGAACAAGCTCCAATATCTATTATGTCGCCGCCTTCTTCAAGTATTTCCTCCGCTCTTATTATTGCTGAGTCTATAGTATTGTATTTTCCTCCATCGTAAAATGAGTCATCGGTTAAGTTTAATATTCCCATTATCAATGGCTTATCTATGGATACTAATCTGCCTTGTAAATTTAGTGTGGTTTTCATATAGAATGTTTGAACTTTTCTTTGTAATTTTATCGTTTGAAATATTAATTGCAAAGATAGATAAAAATGAATAATACGAGCAAAGAGTATGATGTAGTTATTAGTGGTTGTAGGGATTTATTTTCTGCAAAACTAAAGGATTATGGTGCTTCATGGAGAATTCTTAGACTGCCATCTTTAACAGATCAAATATACATAAAAGCGAATAGAATACGTTCTATACAAGAATCGGGTGTTATGAAGGTGGATGAGGGCATTGCTTCGGAACTTATTGGAATTATCAATTATTCTATCATTGCTCTTATTCAACTTGAGATGGGTGTTATCTCATCTAGAGAGGATACTGATGTTAATTTAGTCCTCGAACTCTACGATAAGCATGCACTTAATGCCAAAAGACTTATGATGGATAAGAACCATGACTATGGTGAGGCTTGGAGGAATATGAGAGTTTCTTCTATTGTTGATCTAATACTTGTGAAGATTATGCGTCTTAAGCAGATTGAGGATAATTTGGGTGAGGTATTGGTTAGCGAGGGAGTGGATGCAAATTACAATGATATTATTAACTATGCTGTGTTTGCAAGTATTAAATTAAAAAATTAAGAATAGATATTTATGGATAGTGTAAAAGTAAAAAGATGTTTTGAGATAGTTTTTAGGGTTATTATTGGGCTTACATTTATCTTTAGTGGGTTTGTTAAGTCTGTTGACCCTTATGGTACTGCTTTCAAGATTGAGGAATACCTTAATGTTTTTGGGTTTAATTTCTTATTGGATATTGGAGATTGGGTTCCTTTAGTAATCTCTATTGCACTTTGTTCGCTTGAGTTCATTATAGGTATTATGCTTGTTAGCTTTGTTTTCAAGACTTGGGTTAACTGGATTACAGTTACTATGATGGTTTTCTTTACCATTCTTACTTTTCTTGATGCAATGACTAATAAGGTTTCTGATTGTGGATGTTTTGGAGATGCAATAAAGCTTACTAATTGGGAAACATTTTGGAAGAATATTATTTTGGACGGTCTTTTGCTTGTTGTTTTGATTCTTAGTAATAAAGAAAGACGAAATCGTTTAGAGTTACTTTATTCCGATACCTATAAAATGGTTGTGATTGTCCTTGTACTTTGTTTCTCTACATTCAATGCTGTTTATGAACCTTTGATTGATTTCCGTCCATGGAAGGAGGGTAATCGTATTGCTCCAAGAATTGAGGATCAAAAACCTCCAATTTCCTATGCTGAATATAAGAATAATTCAACTGGTGAGGTTAAGGAGTTTGATATGGACGAGCTTATGAAGGCATATGAACAAGATACTGCTTTTGCTACTAATTGGACTTTTGTTAATTCAAGAGTGATTAATTCTAATAAGATTAATGCCGATGGTTTTTCTATGCAAGGTTTTGGTTCAACTAAGGATGAGGCTCTAGAAATTCTATCACAAAAGGATACTTTATTTATGCTTGTTGTTGTAGACCTTGACAAGGCTAGCAATCGTTCAATGAAAAGGGTTAAGGAGTTTAAGGCTAGACTAGCTAATGGAAATTATAAATATGTTGTACTTACTTCTAGCGCTCAGAGTAAATGGGAGGCTTGGAAACAAAAACACTCTCTAAAGACCGCAACATTATACTCCTCTGACGATAAGGCTCTTAAGACAATGATTCGTTCTTGTCCTGGTGTGGTAATGATGTGTGATGGAGTAGTGCTGGAAAAATGGTCTTGGAGATATCTTCCTGAATTAGATAAAAAATAAAGGTATTGATGCTTAATTTTATATTGAAAAGAATTGGCTATGGATTTCTTGTGCTCTTGGGTGTAATAACTCTTGTGTTCTTTCTTTTCAATGTATTGCCTGGAGACCCTGCCCAGATGATGCTTGGGCAAAGGGCTGACAAAGAAAGTGTGGAGATAATTAAGAGAGACCTTGGTCTTGATAAACCACTTATTACTCAGTATGGCTATTATTTAAACGACCTTTCTCCGATTTCTTTTCATAAGAAAAATAATAATTCGGGCTTATATCTCGATTCAACAAAGTATTCTTACGTTACTTTGATTGGTGGTAAAGAAAATGTTCTTGTGCTTAAGCAACCATATTTAAGGCGTTCTTATCAGTCGAAACGTCAGGTTACGGATATTCTTGCTGAGGCTTTTCCAAATACAATAATCCTAGCTGTTGTGAGTATGGGTTTTGCTATGGTAATAGGGGTTATTCTTGGGAGTCTTTCTGCAATATGGAATGGTTCTTGGTTCGATAAGGCTAATCTTCTTATCACCGTTATTGGTATGAGTCTTCCTTCTTTCTTTGCCGCTATTGTCTTTGCTTGGCTTTTTGCATTTGTACTTTCCGACTATACTCATCTTTCTATGTTTGGTTCTCTTTATTCTGTGGATGATATGGGTAATGGTGAATATATTAGTCTTAAAAATATTATTCTTCCTGCTTTTACCTTAGGCATTAGACCTTTGGCTGTGGTTTCGGAATTGACAAAAGCCGCTATGCTAGAGGTTCTTTCTCAAGATTATATTCGTACTGCAAGGGCCAAGGGATTAAGTTATATTCAGGTAATTAGGCGTCATGCTCTAAAGAATTCTATGAACTCTGTTGTTACTGCTGTTAGTGGTTGGTTTGCTTCTCTATTGGCAGGAGCTGTATTTGTTGAATATATTTTTGATTGGAAGGGTGTAGGTGTTGTGATTGTTGATGGTTTAGAAAAATACGATTTCCCTGTAGTTATGGGAGCATTATTAATAATATGTGTACTCTTGGTTTTGGTTAATATTATAGTAGATATACTTTATGGTGTACTCGATCCAAGGGTTCGAATTGATAAATAAAAATAAAAAATTATGAGATCAAAAATTGTTGCAGGAAACTGGAAAATGAATCTATCGTTCAGCGAGGCTGATGATTTAGTAAATGAAATAGTTGAAAAACTTGATATGGATAGTCTTGGAGACGAGGTCTGTGTGGTCATTTGTCCTCCATTTCCTTATCTTGAACTTGTAACGGATAGTCTTTCTGATACATGTATTCAATGTGGTGCTCAAAATGTTTCCGGTTTTGATAATGGAGCTTATACTGGTGAGGTGTCTGCTTCTATGCTCGATTCAATGGGTGTTGAATATTGTATTGTTGGACATTCTGAGAGAAGAAAATACTTTGGAGAGACTAATCAAATTATCTTAGAAAAAATACAAAAACTTTCTGCAAGTGAGTTTAATATTATTCTTTGCGTTGGAGAAGACCTTCAAGAGAGAGAAAGTGGAAAGTATTTTGATGTTGTTAGAAAACAATTAGAGGAAACAATATTTCATTTATCTGACATTGATGCCTCGACAGTTATTATTGCTTACGAACCTGTTTGGGCAATAGGCACAGGAGTAACAGCAACAAGTGAGCAAGCTCAAGAGATGCATGCTTTTATTCGTTCTTTAGTAAAAGAAAGATTCGGAGAAAAAAGAGCTGATTTGTTATCTATTCTTTATGGTGGTTCTTGCAATGCTAAGAATGCTAAGGAGCTATTCTCAAATCCAGATATTGATGGAGGTTTGATAGGGGGTGCTTCATTGAAGGCAGACGACTTTGTGGAAATTGTAAAAGCACTATAATGAGATATTTTGAAGTAAGATTTATACTTAGTGAGATTGAAGGATTGAATGAAATCCTTCAATCTGATTTATGTGATATTGGTTTTGAGAGTTTTCAAGATACTGAAGATGGTTTCTTAGCTTATTGTCAAGAAGACCTTTATGATGAGATGAAAATTAAGGACGTTGTTATTAATTTTATTGATAATAACCCTAATATTACTATCTCTACTGAGGCTATCATTATTGAAGAGCAAAACTGGAACGAGGAATGGGAGAAGGCTTATCCTGCTGTTTTGATCGATGATTATTGCTACGTTCATGCTCCTTTTCATGAGCCTATGGAGAATGTTCCTTTTAATATAGAGATATCTCCAAAGATGTCTTTTGGAACAGCTCATCATCCAACAACATATCAAATACTACAATTTTTAAAAAATGAGGATGTTAAGGGAAAGGATGTAATGGATATGGGGTCTGGTACTGGTGTGTTGGCTATTTTGGCAAAGCTTAAAGAGGCTAACTATGTTGAAGCTATTGATAATGATAGTTGGGCTTATGAAAATGCTCTTGAGAATGTAGAGAGAAATAATGTAGATGTTGTAGTTAAACTTGGAGATGCTAATACTCTTGATAGAAATTATGATGTATTCATTGCTAATATAAATCGTAATATTCTTCTACAAGATATGGAGAAATATTCCTCTCATATAAAGCCTTCGGGGGTATTATTCCTTTCAGGGTTCTATACTCCGGATGTGGATATTCTTGTAAATGAGGTTAAAAAATATGGTTTTGTATTGGAGAAACAACTTACTAAAGAAAATTGGGCAGCATTAAGATTGGTTAAAAACTAATTATGAAAAAAAATAGAAAGATTATACTTATTGCAGTTTTTTTGATTGCAATCTCTTCTCTTTTAGGGCTAAAGGCTCAAGGACGTTTTACAGAGTTTTCTGGAAATTCAGATACATATATTACGGAACTAAGCGAGTTTTATAAGAGTGATGTAAATATGAAGAAGGAGTCTCAAAAAGAATATGAGCAACTTCTCTTGAAATATAATGAGGTTTGGAATACTCTTCCAACTCAACAGAAAAATGATGTGATAGCTCTTTCGAACAAAATGCTAAAGAAAAGAGTTAGACCACTTCCAGGTTTCTTTGATTTTATTGAGACTCAGGTTTATTTTGCAAAGTATAATCAGTCTAAGGAGAGTTTTAATCAATGGTTTAAAGGTATGCAATGGGTGTTAGAGAATTCAACAATAGGAGGTTTCAATAATGCCATTAGTTCTTCCTTGAACCTTGTTAAAACAAATTCTTTATATTCTTCAAATACCGTAAATTGGACATTTAAGAATGGAGCTTATAATATTAGAATTGATACCGCAAGAGGTGCTTATGCTGAGTTTGCATCTGTAGATTTAACTTATTCCTCACCAAAGGATTTTAATACAATATACAAAACAAAGGGTAGATTCTATATTGTGGATCAAATTTTTGAAGGTTATGGTGGTAAAATTGATTGGACAAGGGCTGAATTAAAGAGTGATATGGTTTATGCCGATTTAAAAAAGTATACCGTTTCGCTAAAGCGAGCTGCAATTGTTGCCGATAGTGTTGAGTTTACAAATAAGGAGTATTTTCAACATAAACTTGTTGGTAGCTTAGAAGATCAATGTTCTGATAAGGTGGGTAATCCAACCTTCCCTCGTTTCTATTCTTATAAAAGAGAAGAGATAATTAAAAATATTTTTCCAGATGTAGACTATGTTGGAGGATTTACTCAACAGGGAGGTAAATTTTTAGGAACTGGTAATGCAATTGAACCTGCCCAGCTTGTTTTCAAGAGAGAAGGAAAGGTATTCTGTAAGGCAAAGGCTATAGTTCATCCTTTTTCTCGTGATGGTATTTCAACATTGGATTGCCAAGTGACATATTATATCAACACAGATTCAATTTATCACCCAGGTATTTTGATGAAGTATAATAAATCGACTCGTGAGATTGCGTGTATTAATAATAAGGAGGGTATTTCTGGTAGTCCTTGGGTTGATTCTTATCATTCTATCGATATTTACACAGAGGCTGTTTATGCAAATATGAATACTACAATATTTGAGTTTGGTTCAATAAAGAGTCCATCAAATGCAGCTTCATTTGCTTCATTCGAATCTAATAACTATTATACTCTTGCTAAATGGGAAAAACTTCAAGGAATAGATGAAGTCAATCCTCTATATAGAGTTAAGGCATTTGCTGATAAATATAAGAAACAGATTATTCCTGTAAAAGAATTTGCAAGAGATTTGGGTGTGGATGAAACACAAGCAGAGGTTCTTTTAATGAAGCTAGCTATTAATGGTTTTATTTCTTATGAAGCATATAGAAAAACGGCAATTGTCAAGCCTAAACTTTATGATTATATTAAAGCAAATACTAAGCGCCAAGATTATGATAATATTCGTTTAGTTTCTTCGGTCAAAGGTTCAATAAATGCAACTATAGATACAAAGGATATGAACCTTAAGATGAATGGAATTGAAAGATTTGCTTTAAGTGAAAAACATTTTGTAAATATTGCTCCAACAAAGGGAGAGATACTAATGAAGAAGAATCGTAGCTTTGCTTTTAATGGTAGACTAATGGCTGGTAGGGTAGACCTTGGTGGTAGAGATTGTTTTTTCGACTACGAAAATTTTAAACTTACTCTTCCTTCAATAGACTCTCTATCTTTCTACGTTCCATTGTTTAATGACACAACAAAGATTACTAAAATTCAAACTCCAATACATAATCTAAAGGTTGAAATACTTATTGATGCCCCTAATAATAAGAGTAGTATTAAGGATGTACCAGGTTATCCAATTCTTGCTTCGTTGAATGATTCTTATGTTTACTATGATTACCCAAAAATTCAAAGCGGAGTATATTCTAGAAATAAATTCTATTATCAAGTTAAGCCATTCAAGTTAACTTCTTTAATGACATTTAAAACAGATAGTGTTAGATTCTATGGTTCGTTGAAATCTTCAGGAATATTCCCTGATATCAATGAACCTTTGAAGGTTATGGGAGATTACTCACTTGGTTTTATTACAAATACTCCAAATGATGGTTATCCAACATATGGGGGAAAAGGAAAATACTATAATAGAATAGATTTAAGTCTTCAAGGATTATTAGGAGCAGGTTATTTAGAATATATTGCATCTCGTTCCGATTCAAAGATGTTTATATTTATGCCAGACTCAATGGTTGCTACTACAGATAAATTTATTTGTACTACAACTCCAACCACTGGCGCAGAGTTTCCTGAGGTAAATGTATCGAAGACACTTGAAAAATGGTATCCTTATCAAGATTTTATGAATGTTCAGCAAAAAGCAGAACCATTTATGATGTATGGTGGTGAGGCTTTGCATAGTGGATTACTAACAGTTAGTCCTTCAGGTCTAAGAGGTAATGGTACTAATAAGGCAGGGGAAATGATTGTTCAGAGTGAAAATATTAAATATAAACAAATGAATTTCACTGCCGATACTGCCAATTTCACTCTTAATACTCTAAATGGTAATGATATTGCATTTAAAGCAAATGAAGTTAAGGCTAGTGTCGATTTTATTTCACGAAAGGGAGACTTTGTTACACATGGAGGTTTAAAGCTATGTGAACTTACATATCTTCAATATAATTGCTATGTAGATAAATATTCATGGGGTATAGATACTAAGGAGCTAACATTTATGAATTCGTCAAGTCTTCAATCAGGAGACTTAGCTCAAAAAGAATTACGTCCTTTATTGGAAATAGAACAACCTGGTGTAAAGCTTACCTCTACAAATCCCCTTCAAAAACAATTGAGTTTTAATTCTGTTAAGCCAAAATTAGATCTTAAGACTAATATGCTAACGGCGCAAGAGGTATTTATTATCAAATCAGCCGATGCAGCAATTAAGCCGATGGATTCAAAGGTAGTCATTCGCCCAGGAGCGCAAATGGATACTATTGAAAATGCTAAGATACTATTCGATGGTGATTCTAAGATTCATGATATATATGATTCAAGAATAGCAATCTTCTCTTCTGAGTTTTATTCTGCTAATGGTTATATTGATTACGTTGATGAGGATAAAAAGAAACAAAAGATTTTCTTAAAAGATATTCATCCAGAGTCGAAGATATCAAAAGCTATTGGAAGTATAGAAAAAGATTATCCTTTAGCATTAAGTTCAAATTTCAATTTCTATGGCAATGTAACTGTAAATGCTAAAGACACTAATTATATGTTTGATGGAGGTGTTCAACTTACACATAATTGTTATGAAAACTTGGCATGGCTTAAGTTTAATTCAAAACTAGACCCTAAGGAGATATTTATTCCAATAAATGAGTCATCGGTTTCTGTCGATAATGAGAGAATTACTGCGTCTTTATTATTTAATCCAAAGAACCTAGAACCAAAATCTGCTTTCTTAACAAATGATATTGCATCGGATAATGCTTTTGTAAGTCTTAAGGGTTTCTTAACTTATGATAAGTCTTCCAATGAATATAGAATTGCTTCTAGAGAAAAACTAGAAGATATGAAGGATGCCCTTGGTGATTACATTGCTCTAAATAAGACTTCTTGCGATGCTAAGGCACAAGGTATTCTAAATATTGGTTTTAATAATCAAGGTGTTGTTCAAATGAGTAATTATGGAGAAGTAAAAGTAAATAATACTTCTCTAACAGCTCAACTAAATATGAGTTTTGGTATAAAATTCCCTTTCTCCCAAAAGGCTCTTGATTTTATGGGAGTTGAGTTTTATGAAGATATGAATCTTTCTACTCTAGTTTTAGAGGAAACAAAATATCAGGATCAACTTGTTGCTCTTCATGGTAAAAAAGGGCAAGAACTTTATGATGATTTATTGGTAACAGGAGAATGGAAAACTATACCTTCAGAGATGGATTATACTCTTTATTTTTCCAATGTTAATCTTCAATGGGACCCAGCACTTCGTTCTTATGTCTCTTATGGAGATGTTGAATTAGGAATTGTAGGAAAGTATCAGCCAAATAAAAAGGTTAGAGCTAAAATAGAATTAATAAAGACAGCACTTACTAGTGAGATTAGGATTTATTTGGAACAAAATATAAACTCTTGGTATTTCTTTACGTACAACGGTGCTGCAAT
Source organism: Bacteroidota bacterium (assembly GCA_017860275.1). Taxonomy (GTDB): domain Bacteria; phylum Bacteroidota; class Bacteroidia; order Bacteroidales; family P3; genus UBA10566. The sequence continues at coordinate 33,624 of JAFNAQ010000005.1, read as the reverse complement.
AAGTGCAATTAGTTCTAATGAAATATTTAATGACTATATAAAAGAAGTGCCTAACAAGGAAAGAGAATTTAAAGGTAAGGATGGAAAGATGTTTACTTATAGGTTAGCAACTCCTAATGAAAAACGTAATTTTATCAAGAAATTACAACAGATAGGTTCTGAAGAAACAGAAGGGCAAACAGAAGAAAAAAGTGAATAAAAATTAAAAAGATATGATGACAATTGTAGATTATATTGGTATTGGGCTTGGTGTTATTGCTGCTTATTTAATAGGTTCAATACCTTCGGCCGTATGGATAGGAAAACGTTTTTATGGGATAGATGTTCGAGAAAAGGGGAGTAAAAATGCTGGTGCAACAAATACAATTCGAGTGTTAGGGCTCTTACCGGGACTCTTTGTTCTATTGGTTGATGCTCTTAAGGGATGGTTTGCTGTTTATATTGGAAACTTCTTCGGACGTTTTTATACAGATATATGGGGAATGATTTCTGGAGCAGAATATCTTACTTATTATAAATTGATTTTAGGAATAATTGCAATAATAGGTCATGCTCTTCCAATCTATGTTGGTTTCAAGGGAGGAAAAGGAGTTGCAACAATGCTTGGCGTAATAATAGGTTTATTTAACCCATTACTGCCTTTAATCTTAGGAGTATTTATTGTAACCTTTATCTCTTCAAAATTCATATCTCTTTCATCAATACTTGCTGCAATCTCTTTTCCAATATTCTATTTAAGCTGTGGACATTGGTTAAACTACGAAAAGTATCCAGTATTAATCATATTTACCATATTGGTGGGGTTATTTATAATCTATACCCATAGAAAGAATATTAAAAGAATGATAAATAATGAAGAACCTAAGTTTAAGTTCAAGAAAACTGTAGACGAATAACAATAATAATAAATTTTTTTAGAATGAAAAAAACAATTTTAGCCATGCTTTCTTTAGCAATTATTTTAGGAAGCTGTTCTAGAAAGGATTCAAATCTAACAGATAATCCTTTAATACAAGATTGGAATACTCCTCATGGAACTGTTCCTTTTGAAAAAATCAAATTGACTCATTATTTGCCAGCCTTCGAAGAAGCAATAAAGCAACATAATGCTGAGATTGATGCAATAATCGATGAGAAGAATGCACCAAATTTCGAAAACACAATTGCTCAATTTGATTATAGTGGTCAATTATTATCAAAGGTAGGTGGAGTATTCTACAATATGACATCTGCAAACACTAATCCTGAACTTCAAACAATTGAAGAAAAGGTTGGTCCAATGATGGCAAAACATAGCGATGATGTATTGATGAATGCTAAGCTTTTTGCAAAAGTAAAACAAGTTTGGGACAATAGAGCTAAGGAAAACCTAAACCAAGAACAAAAAATGTTATTAGATAAGACTTATAAGAAATTTGTTCGTGCAGGTGCATTACTTGATTCAGAAAAACAAGCTAAACTTAGAAAGGTTAACGAAGAAATAACTACACTTCAATCAAAATTCGTATCAAATCTTTTAAAAGAGACAAAATCTTTTAAGCTTGTTGTTGATAAGAAAGAAGACCTAAAAGGATTACCTGAGTGGTTGATAGAAGCTGCTGCTAACACAGCAAAAGAAGAAAAACAAAACGGTAAATGGATATTTACTTTAGATAATCCATCAGTTTTCCCTTTTATTACCTATGCTGAAAATCGTTCTCTTAGAGAAAAAATCTTTAAAGCAAGAATAAACCGTAACAATAATGGTAATGAATTTGATAACAAAAACATTATCTCTAAATTAGTTTCTTTAAGAGCTTCTAAGGCAGAATTATTAGGATACAAAACTTTCGCAGATTATGTTCTTGAAGATAGAATGAACAAGACTCCTTCTCAAGTTTACCAATTATTAGAAGGATTATTAAAATATTCTGTTCCAGCAGCAACAAAAGATGCATCTGAGTTCCAAAAGCTATTAGCTAAAGATGTTCCTGGTGCTAAGCTTGAGGCTTGGGATTGGTTCTACTATGCTGAAAAAGTAAAACAACAAAAATTCAACTTCAACGAAGAAGAAACTCGTCCTTATTTTGAAATTAATAATGTTCGTCAAGGTTGTTTCGATGTAATCACAAAACTTTACGGTCTTACATTTACAGAAAGAAAAGATATTCCTGTTTATGAAAAAGACGTAACAGTTTACGAATGTAAGAATGAAAAGAATGAACATGTTGGTATAATGTATTTTGACCCATATACAAGAGCTTCGAAAGTTGGTGGAGCATGGTGTAATGGTTACCGTGAACAGTTTGTTCAAAAAGGTAAAAAAGTTACTCCAATCATAACAGTTTGTTTCAACTATGCAAAGTCAGCATCTGGTCGCACAACACTTACAGCAGAAGAGGCTTCTACAATATTCCACGAAATGGGACACGCTATTCATAGTCTATTATCAAATTGTGTTTATCCATCAACAGGAGGAACCTCTGTTCCAAGAGACTTCGTTGAATTACCATCACAAATCTTAGAACATTGGTGCACGCAACCTCAAGTATTAAGAATGTATGCTAAGAATGAAAAAGGAGAAGTTATCCCAGATGCTTTAATCAAGAAAATGGAAACAGTAGGTAACTTCAATATTGGTTTCTCAATGACAGAACGTTTTGCAGCAGCTTATCTTGATATGGAGTTTCATATGCTTAAATCAACTGATAAAATTGCAGACATCAATGCTTTTGAAAAGAAATCAATGGATAAGATAGGTCTTTTATCTCAAATTCCTCCAAGATATCGTCCAACATATTTCTCTCACGTATTTGGTGGAGAATATGCAGTTGGTTATTATTCTTATGTTTGGTCAGAAGTTATGGATGCCGATGCTTTCCAAGCTTTTGTTGAAACAGGAGATATTTTTGATAAAACAACAGCAGATAAGTTCAAAAATGAAATCCTTTCAAGAGGTTCAACCGATGATGCAATGGAAATGTACAAACGCTTCCGTGGTAAAGCACCATCAATTGATGCTGTTTTGAAAAATAGTGGAATGAAGAAATAATCAATTTTATTTTGCATAAAAAAAGAGATACAGTTTTCTGTATCTCTTTTTTTTGTATCTTGTTTTTTCAAATTATAGACAACCCTCATCATAAGCTCTTTCACCATGAAGTGCCATATCTATTCCATCTATTTCATCTTGTTCAGAAACTCTAACAGGCGTAATTTTATTTATCAACCAAAGGATTAAATAAGTAAACACAAACCCATAAACAGATGCTAATGTTATTGCAGCAAGTTCTTTTAAGAAGAAAGTAGTATTTCCATATATTAAACCATCATTACCAGCAGGGTTAACGCTCAATGAAGCAAAAACGCCAAGGAGGATAGTTCCTATAACGCCACCTATTCCGTGAACACCCCAAACATCAAGTGCATCATCCCATTGTTGTTTGTTCTTCCAAAGTACAGCGATATAACAACCTGCACCTGCAAAAATCCCAATAATTGGTGCTGCCCATAAAGGAACAAAACCAGCACAAGGAGTAATAGTAGCCAAACCAGCGATTGAACCAGTTAGAATACCAACCAATTTGGGTTTCTTCTCTCTTGACCACTCAATAACCATCCAAGTAATCAAAGCAAATGAAGCTGCAACGTCTGTGTTAATAAATGCATTTGCAGTAATACCGTCAACTTGAAGCTCACTTCCTGCATTGAATCCATACCATCCAAAATATAATAATCCACTACCAATGGCAACAAGAGGAATACTATTAGGAGTAGAGTTTTTGTTTGTTCTAGCACCCACAAAAATAACAGAAGCTAAGGCAGCAAAACCAGCAGTGGCATGTACGACAATACCTCCAGCGAAGTCAATCACTCCCCATTCAGCAAGGATTCCACCTCCCCAAACCATATGACAGAAAGGATAGTAAACAAGTATTTGCCATACCGTTAAGAAGATAAAGTAAGCCTTAAATGTGATTCTATTAACGAATGCACCAGTAATTAGGGCAGGAGTGATAATTGCAAACATCATTTGAAAGGCAACGAATACATATTCTGGTATTTTACCATTGCCAGCAAAAGGACTATTATGCGTAATACCATTCAAGAATGCCTTGTCTAGGTTTCCGATTATTCCAGCAAAATCAGTTCCATCTGCCATTGAACCACTAAAGCAAAGGGAATATCCCATAACAAACCAAAGGATCGTTGTCCAACCTAATGACACAAAACTTTGAACCATAATCCCCAAAATATTTCTCTTAGAGGCTAAGCCTCCATAGAAAAAGGCTAGCCCTGGGGTCATAAGCATAACGAGGCTTGTACAAACAAGCATAAATCCAGTAGAACCTGAGTCAAACATAATTTTTGATATTAATTGATTAATTTGTATTGATTTCTTATTTAAATTTTAATTCCTGTGCTAACAGTAAAAAAAGCCTTTTTAGCCTCAGGGTTAAATATAAGCTTAGTACTTATTGGTAATGAAAATGATTCAGTTATTTTTAAGTTCTTTGTTGCTCCTAATCCAAGATTTACACAAGCAAATCCTATATTACCATAATATCCATATATCTTATTATTTAAAGAACTAATAGGATTGGTAGTTGTGTATCCACCATTTAAGGCGAATCCACTAAAGACGCTAAGACTTGTGTTTATCTTTTCAATAAAAGGATTATAAGATACTTCGAAATATGTAGACATTACATTATCATTATTAATATCTTTAGAGTCTGCACCGTAAAAATTTGTATAGATAGATGCATTGATAGGAAGATTCTTCAACCCATTAAAAACTATACCAGCCTCTAATACATGAGTTGTATTTTTACCATAATCAAAGTAATCAAATTGAGTAAAATCTTTTGGAAATGAGTAGTCGGTTATTATTGCAGTAAACATATTATCTAAAAAGGTATATGATAAATATACATCAAGTTCTTGTGTTGTAAGTTGCGAGGTAGAAAAAGCTCCCCAAGCACCAAGTTCAAAACCCTTAATATTATACTTCATCGAAGGTTGAATACTAGGAGTATTTCCACCTAAGGCTTGTCCACGCCAAATATATCTACTTTGAATGTCAGTAGAAATATTAAAATTGCCTTGAGCTTTAATAATATTTAAAGCACTTAAAATAATAATAGCAGTAATAAATACTTGTTTTCTCATTCGTCTTTATTTTTTTATTTAGTTAATATTTGGAAATAAATTTGTGCAAATATATAATAGTAAATGAATAATTGATGTACATATTTTATTATAGATGTAAGGATATTGTATGTTTATTGTAAGTATTTAGCAATGATACAAGTAATGATTTGTAATTTTACAATTAAATTATTTACAATCAATATTTTAAGATGATTTCTTTTCTTCTTTGAAATGTAGTATTTTTTTGTAAATTTGCATCTTGCTAAGAAAAAATCATGAGAAATAAGATATTATTAGTTTTAGTTTTGCTTGTATTGATTTCTACTAATCTAATCCAAGCTCAGGGCAAAGCCAAACAAAAGATAGAAAACAACGAGAAGTTAGCCTTGGATTATTATAAAAATGGAGATTATAAAACTGCATGCGAATATTTTATTAAATATAATAAGACAAAATCAAATGTAGATTTCTCTAAGCTAGACCTAGGTATATTCTTATTCTTTCTCTTAGATGCTATTGGGTTATTCTTATTTCTATATCTAGAAAAAAGAAGAGCCTATAAGAAACTTGTTCAAAAAAATATGGAATGGGTTAACAGAAAAGAACCATTAGAAAATTTCACAAAGAAGGATAGCTCTGCATTGGACGAAAAGGAGAAAGATTTGCTAACAAGACTAATAAACCTATTTGATAATGAAAAAATATATCTCGATAGCGAAATAAATATTAATGAAACAGCAAAAAGGCTAGGAACAAACCGTACAATATTATCAAAAGTAATAAACTCATATTTTAATAAGAATTTCCCAGCCCTATTAAATGAATACAGAGTAAACGAAGCAGTAAGACTATTGATGGACGCCAAAACATGTAACTATAAGATGGAAGCGATAGGTATCATGTGTGGATACAACAACAGACAAGTTTTCCATTCGTCATTCAAAAAAGAAATAGGCGTAACCCCAAACGACTTTAGAATAATGTCAAGCAGCAAAGACATCCATCAAGAGTAATGATTTTAACTAAAATGGGCAGAAACAACACTTTTTGTAACATTGTGTAAGTTTTGATGTTAAATTATCTGAATATTATTAGGGGCTGAGAATTGAAAAATTGCGGGCAATGATAGGGCAGATGGAAACGGTACGTTAATTACTCATAATAAAAATTGAATATTTGGGCGTTTATCCCTGTAGGGGCGAATAATTATTCGCACTTTTAGAATGATAATTTATTTTTTTGGGGCGAAAAATGTTTCGCCCCTACGAATAATCAAAAAAAATCCCTGATTTTTTCTGAAAAATCAGGGAGTTTCTGTGGAAAATCAGGTTCTTTTTAATTTTTTACGCCGATTTTCAATAATAAAGTCTCGCAAAAATTCATTTAATGTTCAGATATAATGCGATTTGATTGAAATAGAATCTTATTCTAGAAAAATAGAATAAGGTTCTAGTAAAATAGAATTTGATTCTAGTGGAAGTAGAATAAAGAGACAGTAAAATATTATCAAGATATAGAGAATTATTATCAAAATCCAGCGCACAAAATCCTCATATTTTCTTACAAAAACGAAGATTTTCCCCAAAAAAACCAAAATCCCATTTCTTAAAATTAAGAATTGAGGATAGCGCCCTAACCAAAGCAAGTATAAAATCAACCAATAAGAAAAAGTTTTAATAAATTACGCTTATTTATTAATTTCATGTACCTTTGTAGATAGTAAAATATTATTTAACCATTCCAATCACGGACACGACATGTGAAGTGTCCCTATGGGGTTACAACAACATAATATACATTAAACAATGGTACAAAAACAAGTTGTAGTGAATAATGGCATTTACGAATGCGATATAGATATTTCTGTTGAAGAATGGAAGAAAATTCTTAAAGATGAAAATATAGTTGAAAGGAACTATATTGATATGTTGATAAAGTTCTATAGTGAACCAGAACATAAATCAACATGCAAGGCAATTGGAGAAAAATATAATATATCTCCACAGACTCCAAACAGTATAATTACAAACTTTGCTAAAGCAACACAAAAGATACTTAACCGTTTTGAAGTAATAAGTACAGAAGGCAGACCTACCTATTGGATTATCCCGATGACAGGTAAATATATTGATAATAATAATTTTGAATGGACTATGCGCCCTGAACTAGTTCAAGCATTAGAGGAACAAGGCATTTTTTATGTAGAGAATAGGGAAGATGTCAAAGAAAATTTAATGAAATTGTTTTCTTATATGCGGAATGGAAATGAAGATGAGATAAAATTTGCCAAAGACCTAATTAAATATGGAAATAATTTTGCAATAGAATTGATTGATGGAGAATATTTATTCGGTCCATCAAGATTTATCGGTTATAAAAAGAATTCGTATGAAAGTCATATACAAGATCAAGGTCATGGTTCGTATACCGATTCTAAACTTAAAAGAATATATAAAACAATAGCAAAAGGAAACGACACTCATTCATCATATATTGATATGTTTAAGGATATATGTAGTAAGTATAGTATTGAAAGAAATTTTGATAGTGTAAATAGTATATATATACCAGAGCAATATTTAAATAGTAGTGAGGTAATAATTAAAAAAAATGATATGAAAGATATAAATACAATAATTAATATTCTTAATTCAAAGAGACAAATAATTCTCCAAGGTGCACCGGGAACAGGAAAAACATTTATTACTGCCGAAATAGCTGTTGCTCTTTGTGATGGTGTTGATAATATCCTCTCAACAAGAAAGGATATTATGGAAAGGTATAATAAATTAGTAGATGAAGAAAGAATTGCTTTTACAACGTTTCATCAATCAATGGATTATGAGGAGTTTATTGAAGGAATTAAACCTAAGGTTGATAATGTTTCAAACGAAATGATTTATGAACCGCAAGCTGGCATGTTTAAAAAAATGTGCGAAAAAGCAATAAAACCAATTGTTCAAGATGAAAAATTTCAGATTGATGACAAAGCTACAGTCTGGAAGGTGTCTTTAGCAAAGACAGGGGAAAACGAAATTAGAACTGATTGTTTGAATAACAATAGAATAAGGATAGGTTGGGATCATTATGGTGAAAATTTGAAATATGAAGAATTAGAAGAAGGTAAAATTGTACTTAATGCTTTTATCAATAAAATGCAGATAGGGGATGTTGTATTTAGTTGTTATTCTGAAAAAGTTATTGATGCTATTGGAATTGTTGAGGGAGAATATGAATGGGATGAGACTCTGACTGATGGATACAAGCGTGTGAGGAAGGTTAACTGGATAGTAAAAAACATCAAGGAGAATATTTATGAGCTAAATAATAAAACAAAGATGACTTTATCTACTGTTTATAGATTAAATAATATATCAATAAATAAGGTATTGGAATTGATAAAAAAATATAATAATAATCAGGCAATTGAAGAAAATGATAAACCATATGTCCTAATTATTGACGAGATAAATAGGGGTAATATATCTAAGATTTTTGGAGAGTTGATAACGCTTTTAGAGGTAGATAAAAGAGTGGGTGGCGTAAATAAATTAGAAGCTACATTACCATATTCAAATGAAAAGTTTTCGGTTCCTTCTAATTTGTATATTATTGGTACAATGAATACTGCGGATAGAAGTTTGGGGTATATTGATTACGCAGTAAGAAGAAGATTCGCTTTCTATACTTTAAAAGCTGAAAAGTCTGTTATTGAAAACTATTACCAAAATAAAGAGGTGCTAAGGAATAGAGCTATAAAATTATTTGAAGATGTTGAATATTTGATTTCAACTAATATTGCTTCTGAGTTTAATGCCGAAGATTTAATGATTGGGCATAGTTATTTCTTAGTAAAAGATGAAGAGGAATTAGATTCAAAATTAGAATATGAGATAAAGCCTTTATTGCGTGAATATGCCTTTGATGGAATTTTAGATAAGTTAAAGAAGGTAGATGGGAAATATAAAGAAATTGAAAACTTAGGTAAAGTATCTAATATTAGTGATAATTATCAAGATGATTCTGAAAATGGAGAAGACTAAATTATTCTCTTTTATTGAACATAAGATAATAAGTGACGGTAGCTTAAATGATTGTTTAGAAATAATCTATAATGATTATGATCCAAATAATCCGAATAAGTATTTGGGATTAAATTGTTGCAATCATAAGAACAAAACATTTCAAACTAACTATTATATTGGGCTAGATTGGATAGTTGAAGGAGAGAGTGCGATAATGGTAGAACCAAAAATAAAAGGGTTGAACTATTTGAAAATGTTTATGGATTGTTTTGATTGTGATAATATAATAGCTAAAGAGAAACTAAAGGATATTTATCATATTGATTTTGGAAGAGATCCAATAAAGGTTAAAAACAATACTTTTGAATTAACCCCTTTATTGATAATCCATTTTATAAAACTTATGCAGTCTCTTACCAAGCGTAATTTAAAGAAGGATTATATTCAAGTTGAAGAGAATTTTAATAGTAAGATTAAAGGCAAGATATTGTTTTCTAAGAATGTCAAATATAATGTCTTTAAGGGTAGAGAAGATAGATTTTATTGTAAGTATCAAGATTATTCTTCCGATTGTATTGAAAATAGGATATTGAAGAAAACATTAAGATATGTTCAAAAGTATTTAGATAATAATAGTATTTCAATAAAGCATGAAGAATTGGATGTAATTTGTAATTCTTGTTTGGCTGTATTTGAACATGTTTCAGATGATTTGACTATTCAACAAATAAAACAATTTAAAGTCAATCCTTTATTCAAAGAGTATTCTGAAAGTCTAAAAGTTGCTAAATTAATTCTAAAACGATTTAGTTATTCGATTGATAATGCTACAAATGAGATTGATAAATCACTTCCTCCTTTCTGGATTGATATGCCTTTATTATTTGAAGTATATGTTTTAACACTGCTACAGAAAAGGTTTAAGAATGAAATTGAGTATCAAGTTAAAGGTAATTATGGAAGAGTTGACTATATTAGAAAAAATAGTCCACTAATAATTGATGCTAAATATAAACCAATCTATAGTGATATATTTACTCAAAATGAAGACGAAGATGAATTAAAATTTGAAAAGTCTGTAAGCGGTCGTTTTAAAATTGAAGATATTAGACAACTTAGTGGATACGCAAGAGATAAAAAAATATTATCAAAACTAGGGATTAAGGGAAATAATGTAATTGTTCCATGTTTAATAGTTTATCCACTAGATAAAAGTCAATATGATATACAAATTAAAAAGTCTTCTTATTGTATTTCATCATTTGTAGAGTTTTATAAATTGGGAATTAGATTACCTCAAATGTAAATAAATATTCTTTGCGGATATGTCATGTATCTATAGAGGGATAAAACCGAACTATCCGGAATTTCCGGATAGTTCAATTAATTAGTAAATGGAATAAAGGAAAAAATAAAGATTATGTCGTATTGTAATGTTATTGAGGCTATGGAGCCTTTGAGTAGGAGGGAGTTGCATAAGAGATATCATGATTTGTATTATGGTTTTCCTCTTAGTGATGATAATGAACTTTTCGGTAGGCTTATTATGGAGATTAATCAGGCAGGGCTTAGTTGGGAAACTATTTTGAAGAAAGAGGAGGCTTTTCGAGAGGCTTATTGCAATTTTGATATTAAGGCTGTTGCGGCTTTTTCCGAAAAGGATAGGGAAAGGCTTATGAATGATGCAGGTATTATTCGCAATAGGTTAAAGATAAATGCCGCTATTGAAAACGCTAAGACAATTCTTGCTCTACAAGAAGAGCATGGCTCTTTTGAAAACTGGCTTAAGGCAAACCACCCAAAGACAAAAGAGGAGTGGGTTAAGCTCTTTAAGAAAACATTTCGTTTTGTCGGAGGAGAAATTGTCAACGAGTTTCTTATGAGCATAGGTTATCTAAAAGGAGCCCACTCCGAAGATTGCCCAATTCATAAAAAAATAATAACCCTTAGCCCAATGTGGAGCAAAGGATAGAAATTATTTTTTACTTTGGCATCAAATTTGTTATCAGTTAATATATTTTATATATTTGCAAATGGAACCCAAAAATATATAAATATACTATATTTGAAAGAAAATTCCTTAATGAATATTTATTTAAACATTATATGATATGAAAAAAATCTATTTCTTATTAATTGTCTCACTTCTATTTACGAGCGTTGATCTATCTGCTCAAAATAAGGTGCTTAAAAGAAAAGTTGCAATTGGTAGATTCTCTAATGAGACACAATATGCAAAAAGTGTATTTTATGATAAGGATAATGACCCTATGGGTAAACAGGCAGCAGATATCTTGGCTGCACGATTAGCCTCAACCGATAAGTTTTTATTGCTCGAGAGACAAGATATGGATAAGATTACTGAAGAGATGAAGACCAACAATGCTTCCTTGAAGGCTATTGGTGCTGACTTCTTAATAATTGGTTCTATAACAGAGTACGGAAGAAAAACAATAGGTACTGACAATGTTTTTTCAACAAAAAAAGAGCAAATTGTTGAAGCAGGTGTGAGTATTAGACTTGTTGATGTTTCTACAGGGTTAATAATATTCAGTGGAGAGGCTAAGGGAGAGGCTATTGCAGAGAATAAACAAGTAATGGGAATTGGAAAAACTGCTGATTTTGACGCTACTTTATCCGATAAGGCTATTTCGGCTGCAATTAGTAAGTTAGTTGAAAATATTATTAATAAGTGTATGGATAATCAATGGAAGGCATATTTCCTTTCTGCTGAAGATAATACATTCTTTATAAGTGGGGGTAAGTCGCAAGGTATTACAATGGGAGATGTTTTTGATGTTTTCGAAAATGGTAAAAAAGTAAAGAACCCACAAACAGGAATAGAAATTGAACTCCCAGGAAAGAAAATAGCAAGGATAAAGGTTGAACAAACTATTGGAACTAACATTAATGATGAAATTTCTATAGTGACTTTTGTCGACGGAAATATTGATGTTACTAAACTCGATAAGTATTATATTACTGAAATAAAAAATTAATTGTCATGAAAAAAATTATACCTATAATTATCTGTATTGTAATATTCTTAGGTGCTTGTAAAACATACAATACATCCTCTTCTGGTAAAGATAATGTCTCTTACATTGTTGTTTTAAGCGATAATATATTATATGAAAATACATCTGTCAATGTTGATGTCGATGGAGTAAAATATATTGTTGATAATGTATATAGTGTAAAAAACAAAATCAATAATGAACCTCTAGTTATTACTCCAGGTAAACATCTTGTAAAGGTTATGCTTAATGATTCAATTATTGTTCAAGAAAATATCTTTATTGGATTACAAGAAACTAAAAAAATTATTTTAAGATGAGGAAATTAGCTCTAATTTTTGTTGCAGTACTTTTATATTCGTGTGCAACTCAAACTTTATATAATTGGAAGGGATACGATGAGGCAATCTATAAATATACCAAAGTGGGTGATGAGGAGAGTTTGCTTGACTTGATTGAATTTTATGAAGAAATTATTGAAGACCCAGAAGGAACTAGACATACTCCACCTCCAGGGGTTTGTGCTGATTTAGGCTATTTATTACTTAAAAAGGGAGAGATAGCAAAGGGTAAAGATTTATTGAAAAAGGAGATAATGCTTTACCCAGAATCAAAACCATTTATAGATAAAATATTAAAAAGATTTGAGAAATGAAAAAACTAGTTCTAATAATTATCATCACATCATTCTTTGCTTCATGTAATACTCGTATGATGACAAAAGAAGAAGCATACAGTGATTTATATAATGAGAAACCTTTATCTATAATTGTTTTACCTCCAATCAATAGAAGTGTTAACGTTGAAGCTAAAGAAATCTTTTATAGTTCCTTGAATGTTCCTTTTACTCAACAAGGTTATTATGTTCTGCCTCCACTTTTAACAATGGAAATCTTAAAAGAAGAAAGTGCTTATGATTCTGAGTTGTTTTTGAATAATTCAATGCAAAAGGTAGGAGATTTGTTTGGAGCTGATGCTGTATTATTTACCATTATTCATAGTTGGAGCAAGTCTACTATTCTATCAACTATTAATGTAAGGATTGAGTATATATTAAAATCGACAAAAACTGATCAAGTATTATTTAATAGAATAGGTGATATTACTTTTAACCCTAGTACTAATTCAGGGAGTGTTTTGTTGAATATAGCATCAAACATGATTCAAACAGCATTTACTAAAGAAATATCTGTAGCTCGTTCATGCAATAATTACACAATAATTGATATTCCAAAAGGAAAATACCATAATGATTTTGGTACAGACAAACTTGAGTATGCAGGGGAGAAAGAGTTTAGAGCAACAGTAAATTATTAAATCTAATCTTCAAAGTCTTTATTATGAAAAAACAATTTTGTATCACAATAAAAGCCATTATTATTCTTACAATAATAGTTTTTAGCCAAAATGAAAATTATGCTCAAATCACAGGGCAAAATATTGGATTTACAAATAATAATTATCAAAATTGGACAGGATATCAAGGACAAGCTAATGGGCTCTCATCCTTAGCAAATTTTTGGACTGTTTATTCCGATCCTGCAACATGCTATTGGCAAGGAAGTAATTGTTTTGTTATTTATTCTTCTGATACGGCAAAGGATATTACAGTACCAAGCATAAAGAAGGTGCCAACACATTTGGGCTATACTCATTCTTCTCAGATTAATTTGAAAAAGAATGGAGGAAATGTGAATAAATTATCATATGATCTTGACCTAACTTCTTCATCCAGTTTTCTTACAATTGCATATGCATTAATTATGGAGTCTCCTGGTCATCCCGGTTATCAGAATGGGACGTTTAGAATAGAAATTAATAAATTGAATAGTGTAACAGGCTTAGAGGACGGACTTATTTGCCCTAATGCAAAAATGGAATATATTTCGAATGATAACCCAATACCAAATGGTTGGGAAACTTATCCTGGTACTTACCGTCCGGATATATGGCTTAACTGGGAACAGTTTTCAATAAATCTAAGTCAGTATATAGGAACTAAGGTGAGAATAAATATTATCCTATCGAGTTGTTCTCCTACAGGTCATTTTGCTTATGGATATGTAAGTGCTAAGGTGGGAACTCCTAATTTATTGATAGATACTTCATATATTGGAGATACTCTGGTATCTGTGGAAGCTCCCATAGGTTTTCATAAATATGAATGGATAACTAGAGCCAATGATATTTATGATATGAGTGGTGAATTTAACATTGGTCCAATTATTTATAGAGATAGCATTAATACCTTATATCCTAATAATCCAATTAATAATAAATTATATATCAATGTCAATGATATTTTTGCCAATAATCAATATGTATCAGTAAAGTTGACATCACCAAAAGTAGGTAATAATCCATCATCAGAATTCTATATCAAGGCAAAATTTCCTCATAGTATTATTAAAGCAAGTATGTGTTTAGGACAAACATATAATCAAAATGGATTTAATGTTAGTTCATTTGGCGTTCATAGAAGAGTAATTCACTTAAATGGTTATGATAGTATTGTTTTCTTGAAACTTTCTGATAAAACTATTTACGATACAATCCATGCATCAATATGCAAAGGATTTTATACATTAAATGGTTTTAATGTTGATACTGCAGGAATATATTCTAAAAATTATCAAGCTTCTAATGGATGCGATAGTATTGTTACATTAAATTTGACATCCAATAAAATATACAATAAGATATATGGCAGCATTTGTCAAGGAGACACATACTTATTAAATGGTTTCGCAGAGAGTTTTAGTGGAGTTTATACTAAGAAATTGGTTTCTTATAATGGCTGTGATAGTATTGTATATCTTTATCTTAATGTCAATCCAAAGTATAACGATACGATATTTTCTGTTTTGTGTGATGGTGAAGTTTATAATCAAAATGGATTCAATGCAGATTCTTCTGGGCTTTATACTAAATTACTTCAAACAAATAATGGATGTGACAGTATTGTTACATTAAATCTAAAGATTAATCAATATCCAAGCGTACCCAATAATTTAAGTGTACAATTAAAACCTACTTATTTAGAAATCAACTGGCAAGGTGATGCTACAAGTTATGAGGTATATAGGTATAATTCACTTATTGCTATAGTTAATGATACAACCTATATTGATACTAATGTTGTTGATCTGAATACATATTGCTATAAAATAAAGGCAAAAAATGGAGGATGCTTGAGTGACTTAAGTAACGAGGTATGCAAAAGTTATGTTGGATTAGATAATATTTCTAAAAATGGAGGTAAACTAAAATTATATCCGAATCCATCAAGCGGCATGGTTAGTCTAGAATTAGAATTTCTAAAAAATGATGCGGATGTTTATGTTTATGATATTAATGGGAGATTGGTAGGTAGTTATAAGCTTTTAGCAAGTCAAAAGAAGATTGATATTAATTTATCTAACTTTACAAAGGGAGTGTACAATATTAAAGCAATGAATAAGGAAATAAGTATTACCAGTCAATTAATAATCGAATAATAATATATTAATTAAAAAATAATGAAAAAATATCTGACTTTTTTAAGTTTATTGTTTGTAATCTTAATAAGTTTTCAATCAAAGGCACAAAGCTTTTTCGCAAAAAATAATGAAGGAGATACAATATTTTTCAAAATTACTTCTTCAATTATCCCATATACTGTTGAAGTGACATATGATTATTTACATCCTGGAAATGATTATGTTGGATATATATCTATACCAGATTCAGTGACGAATAATGGCATAACATATTCTGTTACTTCCATAGGGATATATGCATTTTCTTATTGTAATCGCCTAAAATCAGTTATTATTCCTAATTCTGTTACTTATATTAATACTAATTCATTTACATCATGCAAGTTGCTTAAGTCAATTATTATTCCAGAAAATGTTACAGCAATTGGTAACGATGCTTTTACCGATTGTGATAGTCTAAAATCTATAATTGTTAAATCATTAATTCCACCAGTATTTTCAACATATGATAGTTGGTATTATTATTCTGATGTCCCTATATACGTAAATTGTACGTCAAAATCATTATATAATTCAGTTCAATATTGTTGGAGTGACTATAACATTATTGGAGTAAATTTTGATACTATTATTAATCATAGAATGTGTAAAGGGGATATTTATAATCAAAATGGATTTTATGAAACTGAAGAAGGATTATATAATAAATTGACACAAGATACAGGAAATTGCTATACATTAAAATCTTTATCAATAATTTTGGGAAAGGAGTATAATGATACTATTAATGCTAATATATGTAGTGGTAATAGTTATACACAGAATGGATTCAATGTTGATTCTGCTGGATTTTATTCTAAAATAATGCAAACAATTAGTGGTTGTGATAGCATTATTAATCTAAATCTCACAGTTGAAGCAACTCCAACAACACCAAATAGTTTAATTGTAGAACAAATATCATCGTTTTTAGAAGTAACTTGGCAAGGTTATGGAAAAGAGTTTGAAATATACAGAGATGATTCTTTGATTTCAAAGGTTAATCATCATATTTTTTTAGATACCAATATTGTTGAAGGAAAAGAATATTGCTATTCGATTATTGCTATTAATGAAAATTGTAAGAGTGAACCTTGTGTAAGTGTATGTAAAAAAATTGTAGGCTTAAATGATTTGTTAAATAGCGAAAAGACATTCAAACTATATCCAAACCCAACAAATGGGAAATCATTATTGGAGATTGATGGGTTGAAGCAAGATGCGAATATTATTGTTTCAGATTTGTTTGGAAGGGTGTTTTATACTTACAATATAAATGCAGGTCAAAAACAATTAGAGATTAATTGTGCTAATTTGCCAAGTGGGATTTACTATGTAAATATTCGGAATAAGGAATATAACTTAACAAGGAAATTGATTATTGAATAATAGAACAAAAAATGCTGCCTAAATTAAATTAGACAGCATTTTTGTTTTAGAAATAATGATTTCTATTCTACGTAAAGTAGTATTCCTTTTAGGTATTCACCTTCTGGGTGATAGATACTTTGTGGGTGATCTATTGCGTGTGGAAGTCGTTGGATTATTCTAACTTTTCTTCCAGTTGTTGCAGCTGAAGCAAATAGCATTGTTCCGAAATCTTCTTTTGATACGGCTTGTGAGCAAGAGAAGGTAAATATAAAACCTCCCTTTGCTACTTTTTCTATTGCTTTTTGGTTGATTGTTCTATAGCCTTTAAGTCCTTGTTGAAGGCTTTTTATATTCTTTGCAAAAGCAGGAGGGTCAAGAACGATAATATCGAACTTATCTTCTGGTATTGAATCTAGGTAATCTAAAACATCTACTGCTAAAGCTTCATGAGGTGCTTTTTCTCCAAAATTCATTTCAACATTTTGATTGCAAATTTCAATTGCTTTCTTTGAAATATCTAATGTCTCAACATATTTAGCTTCGCCTTTTAGTGCAGCTACAGAGAAACCTCCTGTATATCCAAAGGCATTTAATACATTCTTGCCTTTAGACATTGACTTTAATAATTCTCTATTTTCTCTTTGGTCAATAAAGAAACCGGTCTTTTGTCCTTCAGAAAAGTCAATATGATAGGTATTGCCATTTTCTTTAGCCATCCAAGGTGTCTGAGCTGTTTTGTATAGGAATTCATCCTTAGAAAATACCTTTCCTTTCTTTGGAAGGGTAGAGGATGATTTGTTGAAAATTGCTACAATGTTTTCCTCTCCAAGAGATGAAACTAATGCGTTAACAATTTCTTTCCTATAGTGATACATTCCAACAGAGTGGAATTGAACAACTAATAAACCTGCATAATAGTCGACAATCAAGCCAGGGAGAAAATCTCCCTCGGCATTGATTAGTCTAAATATATCTGAATCTTTTTTGTCGAAAAATCCAAGTGTTTTTCTGTATTCGATGGCTTTTGAAATCTTTTCATTCCAAAATTCTTGGTTGATTTCAATGTTTTCAAAACTTAGAAACTTAACAGCTATTGTATCGTTTTGGTAAAAACCAAGACCTAAAAATTCATTCTTTGAAGAATATACAATTACAATATCCCCCTCTTCAATCTTATTATCTTTCGTTCTTATTGCACCAGAGAAAAGCCAAGGATGCATTCTTTTTATTGACTTATCTTTTCCTTCGTTTAATAGGACTTGTTTGTACAGTTCTTTCATTTATTTTTTATTATTTTATTGGATGGTCTTGGTTGAATTTCTTTAAACGTACTTCAAGCTCTGGTAACATTGCATGAGGAACTAAAGATACACAAGCACGAACACCTTCTGTTCTTTTACTTCCTGTAATTCCTAATGAAATTGCGCTTACTCCGTAGTAAACTAGTTCATCTAAAAGCTCAACTCCAGTCATTCCTGGATAGCTAAAAGTGAAATAAAAACCATCTGCTATATCTACATTTAAATCTTTATTATAAACAATATTGAATCCGTTATCAGTGAAGGCTTTCTTCATAATATGAGCTTTTTTCTCATAGTCTCTAAGAGCTTCAATAAAATCTAATTTACCTTCATTACATGCTTTAAATATTGCAGTTAATGCGTATTGTGGAGAGTGAGCAGTGCCTGATGTTAGTGCATATAATGAACCGAATACCATTGCACGTCCAAAGTTTCTTTGAGCAAAGTACTTTTCTAACATATCCGATTCAAAGTTAAATAATTCAGGACTCATTACCATTACTGCAATTCTTTGTCCTGCATAACTAAAAGCTTTTGAACCAGAGATTAATAACATATATTTATTAGCCCAATTCCCAACTGATGGTTGGAAAGGAGCAACTCCTGGTTTAGAATAGTCTTTTCTAAAGTCCATTGCAAAATATGCCAAGTCTTCAATAACTACTACATCATATTTGTTTGCTACTTCAGCAATTATTTGAAGTTCTTCGTCATTAAAGCAGAACCATGCAGGGTTGTTTGGAGAAGAATATAATAAACATGATATATCTCCTTTTGAAAGATAGCTCTCAAGTTTATCTCTTAGTTTTTCTCCTCTATAATCATAAACGTCAAATTGTTCTGTTTCAATTCCTAAAATACGACATTGAAGTTTTTGAACAGGAAAACCTGGGTCAATAAATAATACTTTATTCTTTGTTGGGTGCATTTTTGTTAGAGTCAAGAATGCTGCAAAGCCTCCTTGCATAGATCCAACTGTTGGTACACAACAATCCTCAGGTATATCAAGGTTGATAAAGTTTTTTACAAAACGCGATGTTTCATGCTTTAGTTCTTTTGTTCCATATATGTCTGGATAGATTGAGGCTACTCCGTCTTTTAATGCTTGAATTTCAGCATCTACTCCAACTTGTGTTGCAGGTATACCTGGTATACCCATTTCCATACGAATAAATTTTCCACCTGTTGCTGATTCTACATCATCAATGATTTTTTTTACTTCACGAATCGATGCAGCTCCTACACTTTTAGTTTTGTTTTTTGAGATAATCTCGTTTACGAGCTCTCTATTAAATGGTATGTTTGATTGCATAAACTATTTTATTGGTTGATTAGTACTTTGATTGTTTGATTTCTTTATTTGTTCGTATTTGCTTATATTTGAAGGATTAATTTCGCTCATAAGTTTTACTACTCTTTCTTTCTCGTTTTCTGGAGCTCCCTTAAATATTTGAACAATCTCATCTGATTTTGCGTCAATAAATTGCTGAATTGCTATTAATGAGGATTTTTCTCTAAAGGCTTTTTGAACAGATTCTAATGCTAAATATATATTATTTCGTGCATCTGATTGAGCATCTGTCGCCATTTGATCTAATCCTAATCTATGATATTGGTACCATGCATCGTGCATCGTGCGATATGCTGAATTATTATAATTCTCGCTAATCCAATACTTATTTTTTGTGTTTTCGAAAGATTTCCAACCTTTCTGAGGACATTTTTGAGCTGCTGTAACTATATTTTGCATAATTTGAAAGTATTGAGCTCCTCCATTTTGAGAGAAGGAGTCACCATCTAATGCCAAAAAGTAGTAAAGGTAAAAAGCTATTGTTGAAGTAAGGTTATCGTAATACGTGTTTTCTTCGAACTGAATATTTGCATTCTCTACAAATTTAAAGTAGAATTCAGATTCTTGTGTATTCAACATTGTTGTTGTGTAAGAAGAATTATGCACTGGACGACGAAGTTGAACACTAATATCTGCTTTGAAATCGTCTTGAGATGGTCTTTCTCTAACATTAATAGATATTGAACCTTCTATTTTCTCTTCTGTTTTGTAGTTATATTTTGTCCATTTTCGAGAGTTGACAAATTCATTTAATGAGTTTTGCATACTCTCAAATATCTTTCTGTCTTGTCCTTGTATTTGGGTGCTTACATTGACATTCACCTTGAATTCTTGACAGAATAGGGATATTGAAAATAACGATAGAAATATAAATATGATTGTTTTTCTCATCTTGTTAGTTTGCTTATTGGCAAAGGTAATAATTTTTTGATAATTACTTTAATAAACTAACGAGTTTTTTGACTATATCTTGTGCTACCTCTTCTTTTGATTTAAGAGGTAATGATTCAATTTTCTCTTTTTTGTCAATTAGAGATACTTTATTTGTAGGAGTGCCAAAGCCAGCTCCCTTGTCATTTAATGAATTTAAAACTATAAAATCAAGATTTTTTTTCTTTAGTTTTAATTTTGCATTCTCTACTTCATTATCTGTCTCTAAGGCAAAACCAACTAGGATTTGATTTTCTTTTTTTAGAGCTCCTAAACTTGAAAGTATATCCTTCGTTTGAGTAAGAGATATGTTTAAAGAGTCTTCTGTCTTTTTAATTTTGTTAGGTGCAGTGATTGTTGGTTTATAATCAGCAACGGCTGCTGAGAGAATTGCTGCATCACATTCTAAGAAATGTTTTGTAGCTGCGTTATACATATCTTCAGCACACTTTACGTCAATTCTTTTAATATTGTGATTTGAGACGTTAAGGGCGGTTGGCCCAGAGATTAATATTACTTTAGCTCCTTGAGACGCTAATTCTTCAGCAATACAAAACCCCATTTTACCTGTTGAATAGTTGCCAATAAAACGAACAGCATCTATTTGTTCATATGTTGGACCAGCAGTTACCAAAACTACTTTGTCCTTTAGTGGAAGGCTATTTTCAAAATAATTTTTTATTTCTGCAAAAATGTTCTCAGGTTCTTCCATTCTTCCATCACCGTCGTATCCACATGCTAATTGTCCTTTGGCTGGAGAAATAAATTTCACTCTCCGCTTTTTTAGGGAGTCAATGTTGTTTTTTACAATAGGGTTATTATACATCTTTGTATTCATTGCAGGAGCAATGAATATATCCTTATCGAAGGCTAGGAGGGTTGTTGAAAGAGCATCATCAGCTATTCCATTTGCATGTTTTCCAATTATATTGGCTGTTGCTGGAGCAAGAACTAATAAGTCTGCCCAATCTGTTATTGAAATATGTTCAGTTGAATAATCTAGGTCTTTTGGGAAAACATCACAATAAACAGAACTATTAGAGAGGGTTCTAAGTGTTGTTAGTGTAACAAATTCAAGTGCATTTTTGGTGGTAACGACTTTTACTTCACATCCAGCCTTAATTAGCATTCTAATCAATAAAGGAGTTTTGTAAGCGGCGATACCACCACTAATGCCAATTATTATTTTTTTGCCCTTAAGCATTAATTATTTTTTTGCTTCAATTACTTTTGTAACATCAGAAACCATTTCTTCAACGATTCCTTTTCCATTAGCTTCATTTCTATAAACTAATTGGTCATTTAAATATTCATAGATAGCAAGCAAAGTTGGCTTAGGTAATTGTTCATAGAAACGAGTAATTTCTATTTGTTCTCTGTTTTCAAAAATTTCTTCAAGATTATCTGTGCTTGTAGAAAACTCTTCAATCTTACGATATAGTTCGTGTTTTAGATCTTGAGCTATTTGATCTGAACGTTTTGATAACATACTGATTGTTTCATAAACATTGTCTGTCAAACCTATAAACTCATTAACATTACGTGTTTGTGTCGTCGTGTCTGCTTTTACTTTTTTGTAATCCATAATTTATATAATGTGTTATTTTTTTCCTAATTCTTGGTACTGTACCATTATTTTTTTCAATTCCTTAGTTCTAGGTGAATCTGGGAATAGAGCTTCAAATTTTTGAAAATCATTAATTACAACTTCAAAACGTTCTTTCCTTTTTCCTTCAATACTATTCTCTGCAAAGGTAAATCCAGATAATACTAAATAATACATTGCATCTTGACGATATTCTGCATCAGGATAATCCTTTAGAAATGTTCTTAAAGCAGATTGAGCAGATTGGTAATTCCCCGTTTTGTAATAATTATAAGCAATCTCGTAATCTTTTCTTACAAGTTTTAATCTTAGCTCATCCATTAATTTATTAGCTTGAGCTACTTTTTCTGATTTAGGGTATCTCTCAATATATGATTGAAACTCTTTAAGAGATTCTTTTGTCAAAGTTTGATCCAAAGAATATTTTGGAGACTCTAAGTACTTACAATAGGCTGCTTGGAAAAGTGCTTCTTCTGCATCTTTTGAATAAGGAAACCATTTCACAAAGTTTTGGAATTGATAACCAGCAGAATAATAATCTCCAGAACCAAGAAGGGATTTAGCGTAATAAAGATTAACGCTCTCAGCTTTGTCTCTTCCTCTGTAGTAAAGAAGAAGATTCTCGAATAATTGTGTAGCATGAAAATAATCTTTTTGATTATATGCAGCAATTGCAGCTTCGTATTTTGCGTCGTGATTATTACTATTAAGTAATTTTTTGTGTTTGCTTGAGCAACCAGTTAATATTAAACTAATTGCAATAACAATTAAAGATAAATTTCTTATTTTCATAGGTTTTATTATAGAAAGTATTCCCTTCAAAACGTGCAAAGATAAAACATATTTTGCAAATACATATTTATTTATTGTATAAATTATTAATTTTGCATCGTAGTTTACGTAAAAAATAGACAAATGAATAACGAAAAGACAACTTCAAAAAAGAAGTCGAAAAAAAACTTTTGGAAAAGATTTTGGAAAATTGCAATGTTTTGTGTCATTGGATTCTTTGCATTTTCATTATTGCTAAGCTTTGCATATAAATTTATTAACCCACCGATAACTATATTGATGGTTCAAAGAACTATCGAACAAACCTTCTCAAGTGAAAGAGAAGTTCGTTTTAAGAAAGATTGGGTTGATATAGAGGATATATCTCCTAATATGGTTAGAGCTGTTGTTAGCACAGAGGATCAAATGTTTTATATACATAATGGATTTGATTGGAAAGCAATAGAAAGAGCCGTTGAGCATAATAAGACTCATAAGAAAACAAGAGGTGCAAGTACAATTTCTCAACAAACTGCAAAAAATGTTTTTCTTTGGCCAGGAAGAGATTGGGTAAGAAAGGGTATGGAGGCTTACTACACTGTTCTTATAGAGACATTTTGGAGCAAGAAAAGGATTATGGAAGTCTATCTAAATGTAATTGAATTTGGAGATGGAATTTATGGAATTGAAGCTGCTTCAAGGCATTATTATCATAAATCAGCAAAGAACCTAAGTTTTTCTGAAGCTAAAAGTTTAGCTAGAATACTACCAAACCCTCTTCATCGAACTCCAAAGAAAAAGAGAAGACATTAATATGTGGGATGGATATTTAAAGGGATTTAAATCATACTTAATAATTGAAAGAGCTTTTTCTGAAAATACAAAAGATGCTTACATAAGAGATTGTGAGCGTCTTTTGTTTTTTTTAAAAGAGACCTTTCCAAATATCACTCCAAAGGAATTAAAATATAAACATATACAGAATTTTCTTAAGACAATTCAAGCCCCAAAGGAAGATAAGGTGCTAAAAATAAGTACACAAAAAAGACTTATTGCAGGTATAAGAGCCTTTTACAAATATCTTTTGATTGAAAATATTGTAGAAACAGATCCAACTGAGCTAATTGAGCTTCCACGCTTAGATCAAAAGCTACCTATTGTGCTCTCGAATGATGAGATAATAAAAATGTTTAGTGTTATTGATAAGTCAACATATAGGGGGCAATGGATGAATCTTATGCTTGAAATTCTTTACGGAGCAGGACTCAGGATAAGTGAATTGTTGGATTTGACAATTAGTAATATTTATTGGAAGCAAGAACTTATTAAGGTTATAGGTAAGGGTGATAAAGAAAGATGGATACCTTTAAATAAACAAGCATTAAGGCAAATGAAATTGTTTATTGAAAATTCAAGAACTCAAATTTCGATAAAGAAAGGGAATGAAGATGTGATTTTCCTAAATCAAAGAGGTGGAAAACTTACAAGAATGGCTGCACATCAGGCTATAAAAGAAATTGCACTAAAAGCTGGAATTGAAAAAAACATTCATCCTCATACTCTTAGGCATAGTTTTGCAACTGAGCTTATTCTTGGAGGTGCTGATATAATTGTTATAAGAGAGTTAATGGGACATGCAAGTGTTCGCTCTACCGAAATTTATACTCATTTAAATACTCAACACCTCAAGGATACAATTCTTGCATATCATCCACTATATAATAAAAAACTTAAAACAAAGATTTAAAAATAAAGGAAAGAAAAATATTTTTATCTCAGACAAAAATTTATTTTTCTCAGAGATAAATAAAAAGATACGGCGTTTAAATTTAAAAAGACGGAGTTTAATTTATGGTAAAGGAGTATATATATAGAATTATCAAGAAGTGGTGGCAGGCTTGTTCAATATTTTTTAAGATAATGATACCAATCAGTATCTTGATTAAGATATTAAATGAGACTAATCTCATGCCTATTATTGGAAATATATTTGAACCACTAATGTATCCTTTGGGTTTGCCTGGAGAGATGAGTTTGGTTTGGGTTACAGCAATGCTATCAAATATTTATGGTGGATTATTAGCCCTTAGTAGTGTTTATGCAAATAATCCTTTAACTATAGCTCAAATAACAACTCTAACAACACTTATTCTTTTTTCCCATACTTTTTTAATTGAAATTCCAATATGTAAGAAGGCTGGAGTGAAGGTTTTGCCAACTTTTATTATCCGTTTTGTGGGAGGATACATATATGCAATTCTAATTAATTTGATTTATACCATTACAAATACTAATCAAACAATAGTGGATTTGCCAATAATATCTCAACCAAACCAAACATTAGTAGAGTGGGGAATTTCTGAGGTTCAGAAATATTTTAGTATTTGCTTAATTGTTATGAGTTTAATAATAACATTGGATGTTTTAGAAAGAATTAGGGTAATAAGTTTGATAAATAAAGCTCTTTATCCGATAATAAAATTCTTTGGAATAAGTGAGAAGGTGATGCCTTTGACTCTTATAGGAATGACTTTAGGGTTAGCCTACGGAGGAGGTTTGATAATTGCCGAATCGAAGGAAAAAGATATTTCGAAGAAGGATATTTTTCTAAGTCTAGCGCTTCTGAGTCTTTTTCATTCAATAATTGAGGACTCCTTATTGATGATAGGTGTTGGAGCCGATTGGGTAGGGGTATTTGTAATAAGATTTATTTATACAATAATATTAATGCTACTAATTAAGAAACTAGTAGCATTAATACCAATGAAATATTTGGTAGATTAGAGTATCTTTCTTCCTCTATTTTCTACTCTTTTTTGTGTTTTTTAAAACATCTTTATCACATACTTGAATTCCTATTCTTCTTTCGTATGTGCTTAAGGCTAAGTAATCAACTCCAGTTGCATAACTAACCCCAATCCAATCTTCAAAACAATCATGAATATTGTACTTCATTGCAGAATAATCATTAATAAATTCGGCTTCATTATTATAAGTGAATAAATCTTGATCATAAGTGAAGATTTCTCCATAATAGTTAATATCAAAGCCTAAATCAAAACAATCATTATGCCAATATCCATAACGGTCAAGAGCAAGCGAGGTCTTATTTGTAAAATATTCAACTCTTGCATAATCTATGCGGCTATTCCTATTACATTCAATATAATATACTATCGATCCTGTTGAATTTGCAAGCCTTGCATTTGAACTTGTTTTGCTTTTTATTATTAATCCAGAATATTCAAGGTCATCAATCAAGTCATTGAAATCTTGCCCCATATAATCATATAATTCAATAGCTTTATTATTAAGATTATTGTATTCGATATAATTATAATCTTCTTCACGTTCACAAGAAGAGAATGTGACCACACTTATTAGGATTAAAAAGAATATTGATAATTTTCTGTTCATAATTAATTAAGTTTTAAAATGATATTGATTGAGCAAAGATATGATAAAAAATACTTATGCCCAAAAAATGAAAAATATTTTGACTTATAGTTAAAATGATATATACTTTTCGCGGCTTCAAATATCAAATATATATTCAAAAATAGCTATAGAATTATTGTAATAAAGAAAAAAATTGTATTTTTGCAAGCTCAAAATATTTAAATGGGTAATAATGAGAACTAAAAACGATTATACAATAAACTTTACGGGTTTGTCCTTTGGTAAACACGAGTTTGAGTATAACGTGAACAAGTTTTTATTTGAACAATATGAGGACGAAGATATTGTAGATTCAAATATTCCTTTGAAAATAACACTAGATAAGGAAGAAAGGATGTTAAGCTTCAATTTTGTATTTAAAGGCGTTTTGAGCGTTTTGTGTGATAGATGTTTGGAAAAACTAGATTTGAAGGTTGAGGGAGAGAATAACTTATATGTTAAGTTTGGGGAAGAGTTTCTTGAAGAGGATGATGATATAATAGTAATACCAAACAAAGAACATAAAATTGATTTATCACATTATATATATGAATATATATTATTACAAAAACCTATGCAGTGTGTGCATAAAAAAGGAGGATGTAATAAAGATATGGTTGATAGGATTAGTGAGATAAATAGTGATACTAATAATGAAGAAAGTGTTGACCCAAGATGGGAAGCACTGAAAACAATAAAATTTGAGTAATAATAATTTTTTAAAATAGAAAAAAATGCCAAATCCAAAACACAGATTTTCTCAAACGAGAACAGCAAAAAGAAGAACTCATCATAAAGTTGAAGGTGTAAACGTTTCAACTTGCAGCAACTGTGGTGCAGCAATGGTAAGCCATAGAGTATGTCCAGAGTGTGGATATTACAGAGGTAAATTAGCTATCGAAAAAGGCGCAACAGCATAATCCATATTCTTATAAAATATGAGAATAGGGTTAGATGCAATGGGTGGCGATTTTGCTCCTAAAGCTGCTATTATAGGTGCTATTTTGGCTCAAAAAGAACTTCCTTCCGAAGATAGGATTGTTCTTTTTGGTCATAAGGATATCATCTTAGAACATCTTCTTGAAAATGGAGGTAATCCGGAATTATTTGAAATAGTTCATGCCGAAGATGTAATTGATATGAATGAAAAACCTGTAAAGGCTTTATTGAAGAAACCTAATTCTTCTTTAGCTGTAGGTTTTGCATACCTAAAAGATGGCAAGATAGACTCATTTGCAAGTGCTGGTAGTACAGGTGCAATGCTTGTTGGCACAATGCAAAGTGTTGGTACTATTGAAGGTGTATTACGACCATGTCTTGCAGCAGTTCTACCAAAGGATAAGGAAGGAGTTTCTGTATTAGTTGATGTGGGTGTAAATCCAGATTCTAAGCCTGAGGTAATTTACCAATTTGGATTACTTGGAAGTGTTTATTCTCAAAATGCTTTAGGAATTGACAATCCAAAAGTAGGACTTCTTAGTAATGGAGAAGAGGAAGAAAAGGGTAATGCTCAAGTGCAAAATGCACATCAGCTAATGAAAGCAACTAACGATTTTAATTTCGTTGGTAATGTTGAACCAATAGAGTTATTTAAGAATAACGTAGATGTTATTGTTTGTGATGGTTTTATTGGTAATATTATTTTAAAACAAACAGAGGCATTTGCCAGAACGGTTGCTAAAAGAGGTTTTGTAGATGATTTCATTCAACGTTTCAACTATGAGATTTATGGAGGCTTACCTCTACTTGGTGCAAATGGAACTGTGATTATTGGTCACGGAATCTCAAATGAGAAAGCAATAAAAAACATGTTACTTCAATCAAAAAATATTTTTGTTTCTAAAATAAATGAAATGATTGAAGCAACTTTATTGAATAATAACTAGATTATGACAAAAGTAAGAGCTGCTATTACTGCAGTAGAGGGTTATTTACCTGACTATATTTTGACTAATGATGAGTTAAGTACCATGGTTGATACCAACGATGAGTGGATAATGACACGAATCGGTATCAAAGAAAGAAGAATACTAAAAGGAGAAGGAAAAGGAACATCTGACTTAGGAGAAAAAGTAGTTAAGAAAATTCTTGAATCAAAATCAATAGATCCATCAGAAATAGAATTAGTTATTTGTTGTACAGTTACACCAGATATGTTATTTCCTGCTACAGCAAATATTATTGCTGACAAATGCGGAATAAAGAATGGTTTTGGCTTCGACATTAATGCTGGCTGTTCTGGATTTATTTATGGTCTAACAACAGCCGCTAAATATATTGAAAGTGGTTTTGTAAAGAAAGTAATTGTTGTTGGAGCAGAAAAAATGTCTTCAATAGTTAATTATCAAGACAGAGCAACTTGTCCAATCTTTGGAGATGGAGCAGGAGCTGTATTGTTAGAAGCTACAGAAGAAGAGTTTGGATTTATGGATAGTGGTTTATATAGTGATGGTGTAGGAAGAATACACTTACATCAAAAAGCTGGAGGATCAGTAAGACCACCATCTCATGAGACAATAGATGCAAGAGAACATTTTATCTACCAAGAAGGACAGCCTGTGTTTAAATGGGCAGTTACAAAAATGGCTGAGGCAACAGAGGCTTTAATGCAAAAAAATAACCTTAAAGCAGAAGATATATCTTTTGTTTTACCTCACCAAGCTAATTTAAGGATTATTGATGCAACAGGCTCACGCTTGGGTGTTGATCCTTCAAAGGTATTAAGAAATATTGAAAAGTATGGAAATACAACATCTGCTACAATTCCATTATTAATGTGGGAAAACCAAAGCAAATTTAAGAAAGGTGACAATCTTATATTAACAGCTTTTGGTGCAGGATTTACATGGGGAGCTATTTGGATTAAATGGGCTATCTAACCTTAGTATTTCTAGGAACTGGAACCTCGCAAGGAGTACCCGTAATTGGGTGCGCTTGCGAGGTTTGTTCGTCTAAAGACCATAAAGATAAACGATTAAGAACATCTTGTTTAATAACTTCCGACAAAGGAACAAGAATTGTCATTGATTCTGGTCCTGATTTTCGTGAGCAGATGTTAAAAAATAAGGTTGCTTATATTGATGCAATCCTAATAACTCATTCTCATCGTGATCACGTTGGAGGGTTGGATGATGTTCGTTCATATAATTATCTTCAACAAATGGATATGCCTATCTATGGGAATGTATTCGCCTTAGATGAACTAAAGAAAGTATATTCTTATGCTTTTGCAGATTCAAAATATCCAGGACTTCCTTCTTTTGAACTAAATGAAGTAAATATTGAAAATAGTTTTAAAATAAAGGAAATAGAAGTAATACCAATAGAAGTGCTTCATTATCGTTTGCCTATTCTTGGTTATAGGATTGGTAAACTTGCATATATCACTGATGCAAAATCAATCTCGGAGAAAGAGACACAAAAATTAATTGGTTTAGATGTATTAGTAATAAATGCACTTAGAAAAGAAGAGCATTTCTCTCATTTTACAATTGATGAAGCTTTAGAGCTTATCGATAAAGTAAAACCAAAAAAATCATATTTAATTCATATAAGCCACAGCATTAGTCATGCAAAAGTTCAAGCCGAGTTGCCAGAGAATGTTTTTCTTGCATATGATGGCTTAAAAATACAAGTAAGTTTATAGATCGATAAGTTTCTTAGTTGTATTATAATTTCTAGTAGTTGCTTTTACCTTTAGTTTCTTTTCAAAAAAATTATTAGTGAGCTTTGTCTCATGATAAGGAGGATTGATATTAAGATAAATCACTCTCTCATCAATAATATAGCTATCAATACTTTCAAATGATTTAATACTTTCTACTAAAGTATCATCAGGTCTTTTATCAATAAACATAAAGAAAATCCTTTCAGTATCTACATCTTTAAATGGATTATTTGTAAGAGCATTGGTAATAATCTCTTTATCAATAATAATTACTGGAATTTCAAGATTAAACTTATCTTTAATAATGCAAGAAATTATCTCTTCAAGAGATTCTGACTTCATTTCTTGACTATCAAAGATAATGTTTCCACTTTGGAGATAGTACTTAGAATTAGAAATACCTTTTTCATCCAAATATTGGATAAGCTCTTTCATGTTAACTTTATTCTTTCCTCCAACATTTACACCTCTTAATAATGCAATATAGGTTCGTTTCATAAAATATTATTTACTAATAGATTTCAATGCTTCCTCTGCGACAATTTCACCAGAAATCATTGAGGAAGAAATTCCTAAATCGGGTATTGTAAGCCCATCGATATAAAATAAATTTCTAACTTTTTTATTCTTGATGTTGGCTTTATTGGAACTAGATTGAGCAATAGTATTTGCAAGCTCAATAGCATCTTCTTTAGATGAAAAATAATCAGATGATAAATTATTTACGTAGTAAGATTCAAAGAATTCAATATTGTCCCTTAGTTTTTGGTCAGTCATCTTTTCCATTCTCGAAATGATTTTCTCAAAATAGACATTTTTTATAGCGTCATTATCACCTAAACCCAAAGCTATAGGAATTAGAAATATTCCAGTTTCCTTTCCTTGTGGAGCTATTGTGTTATCAGTAATTGAAGGAAACGAAGCATAAAACATTGGATTCTCAGGCCACTCTGGTAGATCATAAATGTTTTCTGCATGAAAGTCAAAATCAGTATCTAAAAAAATAGTATTATGGGAAACATTCTTAATCTTTTTGTCAAAACCAACATAAAACAATAAAGCAGAATATGAAAGACGATAATTATCTTGATTATTATAATTTCTATACCTATTATTTAATAGGCTTTCTGTGCTTTGGTAATCAATCCCAGATAGGATTAAATCGAATTCTTTATAATCACCATTTACTATAATCCCTTTTGCCGATTTTTGATCCACGACAATTTCTTCAACCATTGAGTTCGCAAAAAACGTAGTCCCAAAACTTTCAGCAAGTCTTTTTATTGATTCAATAATTTTAAACATTCCTCCCTTAACATATAAAGTTTGGAGATTAACATCGGCATCATTAATTAATAAATCTGAAAACTTACTATTACCTTTCCCATTTTCTTCAAGAGCATTTAATAATTGTTCCTTAGAACAGGGTAGGGATATGCTATTGCTATTAGAAAAATATATTTGATAACTAGGGTGGAGTCTTTCAAAATTAAAATAATCTAATGTTTTTACATTAAATCTATCAAAGAATCTATCAAAGATATCTGACATGCAAAAAAATGTTGGCCACATATCAAATGTAAATCCATTTATTTCTTTTTTTCTTGCTCTACCACCAATAACTCCTTCTTTTTCAAATACCGAAACCTCATGTCCTTTGCTAGACAAAAAGCATGCAGCCGATAAACTCGAAAAGCCAGAGCCAATAATTGCTATTTTCCTCATTAAATCTATAAATTCAAAAAAAGTGTCAAAAAAATCTTCTTATCTTTCAGGATGCAAAAATAATTAAAAGATGTAAAGAATACTAATATTTTAAGTTAAAACAATAGCAAATATTTAAATTGAGCGTATTAAATAAATAATAAACTCAAATTCAGACACTTTTAAAAACAGAAATTGTGCTTATCGAAGATATGGAGGGAGAATATCTTCAAGAGATAAATATCATTTTAGTTTTTTTCAAGATAAATGAAACTTCTTTTTAGCATTAGTGGAGTAATTATTGTAGTTACCATTCCCATTATTACAAGCATTGAGAAAATCTCAAGGTTAATAAGCCCTGCCTTATAGGCAATATTTGCAATAACAAGCTCCATAATACCTCTTGCATTAATACCAATACCAATTGTTAGTGAGGTCTTATTATTTAAGCCTGCAATTCTTCCTCCAACAAATCCTCCAATAACCTTTGAAAGACAAGACACAAGTATAATAACGGTAAGTAGCCAATAATTTTGAATAGATGAGATATTAAACTCTAAACCTATTCCTGCAAAAAAGATTGGTGAGAGAAATCCCATTGCTAAACTATTGGTTGTATTATGAAATGAATCGAAGTTTTCTTTTCCCAGAATATTTTCATTAAGTAGCAATGAAGCAAAGAATGCCCCAATAATAAAGTGGAAACCTAACGATTCGGTAATTGATGCAAAGAAGAGTATAAATACAAATATTAATGCATAAAGCGATTCCTTGGATTTAAGTAGATTGATAAAAGAGTTGAGTTTTATTTCCAAATAGTTCTTTCTTTTAGAAATCTTCTTAAGAAGGAAATAACTAAAGGCAAGTATTCCAATAAATAATGAAAGCTTTATTAAAGATACACCAGCAACCTTAACAATAGAAATTATTGATAAATCAGTACCCTTTGCATTGATTATCAATCCAAGAAAGGCAAGCGAAAGGACATCATCGAATATAGCAATAGAAATAATCTTTTGACCAACCTCTGAATTCATCTTATTCATATCCATTAATATACGGATAATTACAGGAAGGGCAGTAATTGCAATACAAAGACCAATAAATATTGTTGTCATTATATCTTGCCCAAAAAACAAACCTATTAATAGTCCACTAAACATTGGGATAAAGAAAGCACAAAGAGAAATAACAATACTCTTACCCTTAAGTGATTTAATAATTTCATCGATATTTATCTCAAGCCCAGCAATAATAACTAAAAGAAATACCCCAAGTTCAGCAATAATATTAATGCTATCCGTTCTTTGAACAATATTAAATAGGGTAGGACCAAGAATAATCCCAGCTAATATTTCTCCAATCATAGCGGGCTGTTTAATTCTTTCGAAAACTTCCCCCATTACTTTTGTAAAAACCAATAGAAGTAAAAGGTTTACAAAGAAAGGAAGCTCTAAGTATGAAGAGGATAATAATACCATAAGATAATTTTTTATTAATGCAAAATTAATGATTTTTCGTCAATTATTTAAACAAATCCAATTATGTAACCAAACAAGCTCATTTCTAAAATAAATACTTCTAAATTCAATCAAAATTTATAATAGAATACTTCCCATAATTCCATTATTTTTACTATATTTGCATTACAAATAGAACGTACGGGCGCCGCTTGCCCGCGCGCCCAACAAATCAAAATATAAAATTCCTTAAATAAAAATGATGCACATCTTTCATAGTAAATGATGTGCATCTTTTGTATCAAATGATGTGCATCATTTGCACATTAAAT
>JAFNAQ010000104.1 GCA_017860275.1 Bacteroidota bacterium | reverse complement strand
TTATTATTTTTATCTATTTTAGATATTTGATCTTATCAATGAATAAGTAGAAACAGCTTATTCATTAAAAGATTTGCTTCCATAATTTACGTGATATGAAAATTGTCAGGAAATTGATTATACCAATAAAGATTAAAGTGATAGATAAAATAATATCATTGTTACTGGATATTCCACCATATAAAATTGCGAATATTACAACAAATAGGAACAAAATACTAAGATAGGTCTGAAATTCAATAGCAAAGAGCATTGCTGGTTTTTTGTTAATCAATAGACATATAGAGCTTATAATGCCTAAAGGTTGGACTGCCCAGAATATAGCTATTATCAATCTTTGCCAAAGTCTATTGTTTGTTAAGGTATTAATAATTTTTTTCATCCTGATGTTTTTTATATATAGTATTCATCTTATAATTCACTTAATCTTTAATTTCTCCCAAAGATTAAAACTGTAAAGATAATTGTTTCTGATAATATAGTGCAGAAAAAAAATATTTTCTATCATGTATAGCTACTACAAAAAATATTAGAAAAAACCATTTTTATCTGCTACAACTACAATGAAAATTCTTGAAACTATAATAAACAGGACTTTTCAACTAGTGGCAGATGTTTTAATGAGCGCTGTTATCTACTACTAGCATCTTTAATCTGCTTTTTAGTGAACTTTGATTTTAAAGAGTATAAGGCTATCGTTTGGGAAGCTTTGGAGTATAGGAGTATATGCAAAAAAAAAGGAGTCACGCCTGACTCCAACCTTTGTTAACCTTAAATCTAATACTATGAAAAACACATTGCAAATGTACGGAGTTTTGGGATATCTCCAAAAGTTTAGGCTACAAAAGTATGTTTTATAACATGATTTAATATATCTATTTTAAAATGTTAATAGAATTAGCTCAGATGTACAACATTACATGCGTTTTGAACGGAATTAATAGGGAATATCCGCAATAAATATTTTTCTTTGTAGCTGAATAAATGTCTGTTTCACAAGTAGGCATATAATTTAAAAGTAAAATGACAGTTAACCGATGAAAATAAAACCACTTCTCACTTTGTGCTTATGCATCTCTTTTATGTCAATTGTAACTCTTCATTGCGAAAATAGATATAAAGCTATTTATAGCGGCATACCTTTGTTTGACCAAAATAATAAAGAAGTAAATGCTCATGGAGCTTGTATTATAAAAGAAGGAAACAAATATTATTTATTTGGAGAATATCACACCGATGCCAGTAATGCATTCACTGGTTTTAGCTGTTATTCATCTTCCAATTTAACGGATTGGAAATTCGAAAAGATAGTTTTGCCATTGCAAGCTGATGGTTTACTGGGACCTGATAGGATAGGAGAGCGGGTTAAAGTAATGAAATGCCCTGCTACGGGAGAATATGTAATGTTCATGCATACGGATAATTTAAAATACGGTGATCCTCACGTGGGATATGCCACTTGTAAAACAATTAACGGTAACTATGAATTTAAAGGAGAATTATTACATAATGGCAAATATCTGAAGAAATGGGATTTAGGAACTTTTCAGGATAATGATGGAAAAGGGTACTTGCTTACTCACGAAGGATTTATTTATGAATTAGCTTCTGATTATAAATCGGTAAATCAAGTTGTTGTATCTGATGCTATTCATGGAGGAGAAGCTCCTGCTATGTTTAAAAAGAATGGAACCTATTTCTGGCTTTTTTCAGATAAAACAAGCTGGGAACGAAATGATAATTACTATTTAACGGCTCAATCAATTAAAGGTCCATGGATTAAAAGAGGCGTTTTCGCACCGAAAGGTTCATTAACGTGGAATTCTCAATCTACTTTTGTACTGCCTATCGTTAATGGAAACGATACTTTGCACTTATATATGGGAGATCGCTGGTCGTTCCCAAAACAAGGTTCTGCAGCTACTTATGTTTGGCAACCCATCTCTATATGCGGTGATGAAATTTCTTTACCTGTATTTCGTGAAAGCTGGCAAATAGATAAGTCTCTACCTGGTTGGTCTGCGGTTGATATTAAAAGAAAGTCGATAAAAGAAAAATGTATTGTGGAACAAGGTACTTGGAAATTAGTGAATGTGTGTCAAAAATCAAAAGAAAAAGGTGCAATAATTAGTTATTTATTTAAAGGAAAGCAGATTGGTATAAAGGCACTATCCGGCAAAACAAGTGGTTACGCAAGAATTTCAATTAAGAACGATAAAAACAAAGAAATTATAAATTCCATTATTGATTTTTATAGCAAATACGAATATTCATCACAGAAATTTTTAAGTCCGATATTAAAGTCTGGAAATTATACCCTCAGCATTGAAGTTTTGGGAGAGCATCCGGCATGGAGCGATAAAAGAAAGGCTGATTACGGAAGTACAGATAATTATGTTATGATTGAAGATGTTTACACGATAGAATAAAATATACTAAATATGAAGAAACTAATAATATTTATTTCATGGCTTGCAATTTTTAATAGCCTGCATGCTGCAGACAATGAAGTGTATGTGGCTAAATACAAGAATGATAGAGCTTGTGCCATAAGTTATACTTTTGATGATGGATTAAAGGAGCATTATACGCTTGTTGCTCCTGGTTTAGAAAATCTGGGCTTTAAAGGAACTTTTTGGGTAAATGGATTAAGTGTTGAAACAGATAATGACGCAGATAAATCTAATGTTTCTTGGGGAGAATTGAAGGAGATGAGTCAAAAAGGACATGAAATATCCAATCACGGATGGTCACACAAAAATCTGACGAAAATAACTTTAGAGGAAGCTGCAGTCGAAATAGAGAAAAATGATAGTATAATTAGTGCTAATTTAGGTTTTGTACCACGTACTTTTTGTTATCCTTAT
>JAFNAQ010000012.1 GCA_017860275.1 Bacteroidota bacterium | reverse complement strand
TGTTTAAAAAACTATAAGTATGAAGCAATTAGTATTTGTATTATTATTAATAAGCGGTTTAACAACCTATGCACAAGATTATTCTTATATTCCAATAGTCAAACCAGGTCTTCAGATTTGGACTACGCATTTTGCCAGTGAAGGAACAAATGGTTATCATTATAATAGGTTTGCTCTAACCGATGAGGATACAATAATTGAGGATTCATTATTTAAAAAACTATATTGGTTTCAGGACTCAGTATTTAATCCCTCGACGGCTGAATGTATTGGAGGACTAAGAGAAAATTCTCAAAAGCAGGTTTTTTATAAAGGGAAAGAGGGTTATGATAATGAATCTTGGTATGGAATTATGTTGTATGATTTTTCTTTATCAGTTGGAGATTCTATGAAATGGTTTTATAAAAATTTCATAGTTATATCAATAGATACAATCGAAGTATCTGGTATCTTGAGAAGACAATATTCTATGGGTATGGGTGATTATGAGTTATTCAAATGGATTGAGGGAATAGGAAATAATCAGGGATTACTCTATAATGTTATAGATAAAATTGTAACTGGTGGTTCTACAGGTTTTTTAAGTTGTTATGAATATAATGGAGAATTGCAATATTATAATAATACAGAAAATAGTTATTATGGTTTTGTAGGTTGTTCTAATGTTGTAGGACTTGATGCAATTGAGAAAGATAAAGCTAAGATATTTGTTTTTCCTAATCCGGCGAAGGATGATATAAACTTTTCTTGTTCTTCTATGATAAAGGATATTGAGATTTATGATATTATGGGTAAAAGAATTTACCATTCAGAGGTTAGAGATTATTCCAAGACAATTAATATTTCTTCTTTCAATAAAGGTTTTTACCTTGCTAAGATAAACACCAAGCAAGGTTTGGTTTCCAAAAAGTTTATAGTGGAGTAGGTTTGTAACTCCTTATTAATAATTAGAATTACAGATTAGTTTATAGATACATAGAATTATCAATTTGATAATATTGAATACATATTTGGTTAATACTTAGAGGATAAATTTGCAGTATTAATTAAATATGTATTTTTATTATGAATAAAATAATTAATCACCATAAAACAATTGTCCTTTCAGATACCCATGTTGGTTCTCGATGGTCAAAAACAAAAGATGTAATTGAATTCTTAGATAATAACACTTGCGAAACACTTATTCTTGCAGGAGATATTATTGATGGTTGGTCTATAATGCGAGGTAATAAAACATGGACAGAACACCATACTAACTTTATTAAAAAGCTACTAGACCTACAACACACAACAAAGATAATTTATATAAGAGGTAATCACGATGATTTTATAGAAAAGATTGCTCCTCTGAACTTCTTAAATATCTCTATAAAGAAAGATTTTATATATGAGAGTAATGGGAAAAGATATTTCGTGCTTCATGGAGATATTTTCGATCATATTACTTCTTCAATAAATTGGCTTGCAAAGCTGGGGGATATTGGATACTCTTCTTTATTATGGATAAATAAATTCTATAATATGAGAAGAGCAAGAAAGGGATTGCCTTATTATTCTATTGCAAAAGAAATAAAGTCGAAGGTTAAGATTTCTGTAAACTATATCAGCGAATTCGAAGAACATATTGTTAGTACTGCAAAAAGGAATAACTGCGATGGAGTTATATGTGGACATATCCACCACGCTGAAAAGAAAATGTATGATAACATATTATACCTAAACTCTGGGGACTGGATTGAGTCTTTGACAGCATTGACAGAAGATTTTAATGGTAACTGGAAAATTGTTTCCGAACATTCGGCTATCATTACTTCCGATGAAGATGAAATACTATATGAACAAGTTCTTAGAGGTGCTGTTTAGACTATGAAATACTTATTTATTGTTCAAGGTGAAGGTAGAGGACACCTTACCCAAGCCATTGCTCTATCTAATATTCTTCGAAAAAACAACCACCAAGTTGTTGGTGTATTAGTTGGTAAATGCAAGACAAGAGCTATCCCTGAGTTCTTTCTAGAAAAAATTGGTGCTCCTGTGAAAACATATCATAGCCCTAACTTTATTTGGAATAAAAACAATACAGATGTTCAACTACTAAGAACTGTTGTGTATAACCTTAGAGCTGGCAAACTAAAGAAGTTTAATAAAAGCATGGAAATGATTCATGAAGAAATAAGTATTAAACAGCCTGATGTCGTTATTAATTTCTATGAAATATTGGCTGGGCTGACCAATCTAAGATTTAATGAAGAGGTTCCATTTATTAGCATTGCTCATCAGTTCTTGATTATGCACCCTAAATATAAATATGGTAAGGGAACAGAGCAGGGAAAACTTTACTTAAGGTTAAATGCATTGATTTGTTCAATTGGCTCCGTAAAGAAACTTGCTCTGTCTCTTTATCCTATTAAAGATTCCATTCAGAAAAGAATTGCCGTTGTTCCTCCCCTACTTCGAGAGGAAGTATTGAACCTAAAACCTACAAACGAGAACTATATCTTAGGATATATGGTTAGTAATGGCTATGCCGCAGAGGTTATAAAGTGGCACAAAGAAAATCCAGAGCAAGAGATACATATCTTTTGGGATAAGAAAGATGAGGAAGAAGAACTTGTTGTTGACAAGAATCTAACCTTCCATAAGATAAACGACACTAAGTTCTTGGAATATATGGCAGGTTGTAAGGCTTATATTACAACGGCTGGTTTCGAATCTGTTTGCGAGGCAATGTATCTGGGAAAACCTATTATGATGATACCAACTCATATAGAACAAGAGATAAATGCCTTAGATGCTAGTGAAGCCGGTGCAGGAATTGTATCGAAAAGTTTTAATCTCACTGAGCTTTTGGACTATTCGAAACAACCTCTAAGGCATAAAAACGATATAAAACATTGGATAGAAGAATCAGAAAACTACTATATCAGACACCTAACAACCCTAGTCTAGAATATAGTTATTAACCCTCATATTTATAACCTATACCCTTTATTGTTTTGATTGTATCTAATCCTGTTTTTTCTCTAATCTTTCTTATATGAACGTCAATCGTTCTTTCTCCTACAATTACATCTGAACCCCATATCTTAGAAAGAATATGTTCTCTTGTTATTACTTTATAGGATTTCTGCCTTAGATAGTTTAGAAGTTCAAACTCTTTTCTTGTAAGAAGAAGGTCTACTCCGTTTTTCATTACGCAATAACCTTCTTCATTTAATGAAACATCTTCTGAGAGTTGAATAAGTTTTATTTTAGGATTTGTATTTGGTGTATCTTTTTTATCTTCGTTGATAATAAAATTTCTATCAGTTCTTTTAAGCAATGCACTAACTCTACTTAGTAAAACCTTAGGCTTAATTGGCTTTGGAATATAATCATCGCCACCTGCCTTAAAACCTGCAATCTGAGAATAATCCTCAATTCTTGCAGTAAGAAATGCAATAATGCAATTATCCAAACTCTTATCCTTCCTTATCTCCTCGCAAGCCTCTACCCCATCCATCACAGGCATCATCACATCAAGCAATATTAAATCTGGTTTAAATTCTTTTGCCTTAGCAATTGCACCTTCGCCATCATTGGCTTTTTGAACAATATATCCTTCTTTCTTTAGATTATATTCAAGCAATTCTAGAATGTCCTCATCGTCATCGACGATGAGGACTTTATAAGTTTTCTCCATAAGGTTATGGTTTATTTCTTAGTTTTTTGAGAGTCGTTATGTTTTAATACCTTTGCATCTAAGTAAAAAACTATCTCTTCTGCAATATTACTACATCTATCACCAATACGTTCAAGCTTTCTAATAGCAGTAAGAAGATATAAATATTCCTCCGCTTTTTTAGGATTATCAACAATTGCCTTTGCAATTATTTTAAAAGAACTTGAGTTAATATTATCGACTAAAAAATCAATACCAAAGACTTTTTCTGCTAAAGAAGAGTCTTCAGTATCTATTGCCTCTTTTGCATAGACGAACATCTTTATTACCTCTTGGAACATTTCCTCTAATCTTAGTTCCTTCAATAAATCTTCTGGAATTTTCTCACTCATTCCTTGATGAACAAAATTAGCAATCCCCTCTGCAAAATCGCCAATACGTTCAAGATTATTATTAATTTTTATGTATGCAAGAGCCAAACGAAGGTCTATTGCCACAGGATTGTTTAGGGCAATAAAGTTCTCACATTCAGCATCAACCTTTAGTTCATAAGCATCGACTAATTTCTCTCTCGAAAGAACCTCCCTTGCTAAAGCCTTATCATAATCAAATAATGCTGATTGAGATTTAGATAATTGTTTATCTACCAAAGCCCACATCTCTTGAAGAGATTTCTTTAACTTATATAATTCTGTATCTATATGTAATGGTGTCATATAATTTTAAATTTTAAATTGTAACTTTTATTTTTCCCCCTTTTCACTCTTCACTCTTCACTTTTACATTTTACCTTAATTCATCACCCAAAACGTCCAGTAATATAGTTTTGAGTAGCTTCCTTGTCTGGATTAGTAAATATCTTTGCAGTAGGACCATATTCAATAAGTTCTCCTAAGTAGAAAAAAGCAGTTTTATCACTTACACGAGCAGCTTGTTGCATATTATGTGTTACTATAACAATTGTATATTTCTCTTTTAATTCATGGATTAATTCCTCAACCTTAAGAGTAGAGATTGGGTCTAGTGCAGAGCAAGGCTCGTCCATTAGGATAACATTTGGCTTTACTGCCAATGCCCTTGCAATACAAAGTCTTTGTTGCTGACCTCCTGAAAGTTCAAAGGCAGATTTTTTCAGTTTATCCTTAACCTCTGTCCAAAGAGCTGCTCCCTTTAGAGCATCCTCAACAGTCGCTTCAATAAATGCCTTATCTTTCTCCCCATTAACTCTTAGTCCATAAGCAATATTCTCAAAAATTGTTTTTGGGAAAGGATTAGGTTTTTGAAAAACCATACCAACTTCTTTTCTTAATTGGTCTACTAATATATTTTTAGAATAAATATCCTTCCCTCCAATAGTTATTTCGCCTGTCATCTTTGTGTTAGGGATAAGATCATTCATTCTGTTGAATAATCTAAGATATGTCGATTTTCCACAACCTGAAGGTCCAATAAAAGCAGTAACCTCATTTTTCTCAATTGTCATTGAAATATCTTTCAAGGCATGAAAATCTCCATAATAGAAATCTAAGTTCTTTGTTTCTATATTATACATTCTATTAATTTGTTTTTACTTTTTTACTAAAATAACGTCTAATGGCATTTGCTAATAGATTAAGTATTAAAACAATTGCAACTAAAACAAATGCTGTTCCATAAGCCATAGTTCTGGAGGCTTCAATATCTGTTCCCGATGTAGAAATTACATAGAGATGATAAGGAAGAGCCATTACTTGATCAAATATTGAGCTTGGCAGAGAAGGCAAAAAATATGCAACAGCAGTAAACATAATTGGAGCAGTTTCTCCAGAGACACGACCTATCGAAAGAATAAGTCCAGTAATTATATTTGGAAAAGCCATAGGAAGTACAACCTTAACCACTGTTTGAAGCTTTGTTGCCCCAAGAGCCAAAGAGCCATGACGAAAACCATTATCAACCTGCTTCAATGCTTCCTCAGTTGTTCTAATAACAATAGGCAAAACCAATAATCCAAGAGTTAAACTTCCTGCTATAATTGAGTCACCAAAACCAAGTTTATTTACAAATAAAGACATACCAAATAGACCAAAGACAACCGAAGGAATAGAACCAAGATTATTTGTCATTGTTCTTATTAGCTTCACTACCCAACCATTTGTCGCATATTCATTAAGATATATACCAGAAAGTAATCCTATTGGAAAAGCAAATATCATTGAACCTATTGTTAGGTATAACGTACCTAAAATTGCTGGAAGAATTCCTCCTTTGGTCATCCCATCCTCAGGCATTTTTGTAAGAAAGTCCCAACTAATTGCCGAAGCTCCATTAAATATTATAAAGCCCAATATTGCAATTAGAATCCCAACTACAATTATACTCATTATCCTAAGCAGAGTAAACATTGTAGCTTGATTAACTTTTTTCCTTTTATTATATTCTATCATATATTTTTCTCCTTAGTAATTAATGAGCCTTATGTTTGTTCTTCGAAGAAACATACTCAACGGTTAGATTTATTATTAGAGTAAGTATAAATAATATACAACCAAGAACAAATAATGCTTGATAATGAACACCCCCTGAAGGAGCCTCTCCTAGTTCCGCAGCTATTGTTGCAGGAATAGTTCTAACTGGCTCAAGTAATGTGTGAGGGATTACTGCTGCATTACCAGTTACCATAAGAACAGCCATTGTTTCACCTATTGCACGACCAATCCCAAGTACTACAGCAGCAGTTATACCACTTATTGCATAAGGAATTGTTACTTTAATAATTGTCTGCCATTTATTTGCTCCCAAGGCAAGCGATGCTTCCTTCATTGCTCTTGGCACTGTTCTTAGTGCATCTTCTGAAATAGTAATAATTGTAGGTAAGGCCATAATGCCCAAAACAATACTTCCTGCCATTGCTGTCTCTCCAACTGGGAGATTAAATACCTTTTGAATCAAAGGAACAATAACTATAAGTCCAAAGAATCCATAAACAACTGAAGGTATACCCGCTAATAGTTCTATTACTGGTTTCATTAGTTTGTAAATTCTTGTGCTTGCAAGTTCTGACATATAAATAGAGACTGCTAACCCAAATGGTAGGGCTAGTAGAATTGCACCTAAAGAAACCCATAATGTCCCTAATATAATTGGGAGAACTCCAAATTGGGGAACAGGTTGAGCCGTTGGAAACCATTCCTTACCTCCAAAGAACTCCTTAGGACTAATATTTCCCAAATCAATTTTCTTTCCAGAGAAACCTTTGTTGAGATATGTTTCAGGAACAAAGGCTATCATATTTGGATTG
Source organism: Bacteroidota bacterium (assembly GCA_017860275.1). GTDB lineage: Bacteria > Bacteroidota > Bacteroidia > Bacteroidales > P3 > UBA10566. Next base: position 48,243 of record JAFNAQ010000012.1, on the reverse strand, counting down.
TCTTCTATGATTCTATTAATAACTTTTGGTAGATTGTCGAAGCTTTGGTCAAGTAAAGCCATCTCCTCTTCATTTGCATAAGACTCCACATCGTTTAATCTCAAAACAACTATTTCATCATTCTCCATCTTAACTCCAAGAGCCTTCCACGATGTTATTTCTGCATCAAATACATTTTTAACTTCCTCTGATGAGAGTTTTGTTAGAGTGTTTGTCTTATTTATTGCAATGGAGTAACCATCCTCTATCTTCTTTGAGTTAAACAAACCCATACCTTCCTTGAATAGAAAAACGACAATTAGTAGCACAACAATACTTGTTATGCTACCACTTATCTTCAATAAACCTTCCCAAATTGCCTCTAAAAAATACTTTCTACCTCTAAAGATTTTGTTCATTTTTATTTTATTTTACTGGTATGTAACCTACCTTAGAAACTATTGCTTGACCTTCTGCTGAAAGAACAAAGTTGATAAAAGGTTTTACTTGTTTTTCCTTCTTTAGTTCATAATAATAGTATAGTGGTCTTACAATTGGATAGGTTTTATTCTTAGCATTAGCAACCGATGCATCTGCATAAGTCTTTCCCTTATTATAACTAACCTTTAAATCCTTAACGGTGTTATTTACATAAGCAAGTCCCACATAACCAATTGCTCCTTTTGTTTGCTTTATTGATTGGATTATTGCTCCTGTCGCTGGCATTGAAAGAACAGTTGAAGCGTAGTTTTTATTCTTTAATACCGATTCCTTAAAGAATTCGTAAGTTCCTGAAGAAGTTTCACGGGAGTAAACAACTATCTTTAGATCTTCTCCTCCTACTTCTTTCCAATTTTTAATTTTACCTGTAAATATACCTTCTAATTGTTCACGAGTTAGTTGAGAAACCTTATTTGCTGGATTAACAACAACCGCAAGTGCATCATAAGCAATAATTACCTCACGGACTTGCTTTCCTGCTTCACTCATCTTAGCTTTTTCATCAAATTTCATCTTTCTTGATGATTGAGCTATATCTGTTGAACCATCAATCAAGGCAGCAAGACCAACACCTGAACCTCCTCCTGTTACAGTAATTTTTCCTCCTTTTTTACCATAAGCCTCAGCTTCCTTTTGAGATAGAGGTAAAACAGTATCTGATCCTTTAACCTTTTGTGCATTTAGAGTAGGCATTGATAAAGCCACTAATGCAATTGCTAATATTATTTTTCTTGCTTTCATTTCTTTATATTTTTATTGTTTAATTTATCTTTTTTATTTGATTAGAATTTGTATTGAAGTCTTAGAGTAAAGATATTATCTTTCTTATCAACATCGTAACCAGTTAAATTGTTTGATTTCTCATTAGTATTTGTTTCAAAGAAAGCTTGTAATCTTAAATCTTTTGTCGCTTTCCACAATAAACCATATCCTAGAGAAGTCATTGCTAGGTCAGTATTATTTTTAATCTCATCGCCCTTTAAATCACTGTTTTGATCTAAGAAAGCATATTTAATTACTAAAGAAAGCGGCGTTTTGTAAATATCTTGTACTAAATAAGCGTGGTAACCAGAAAATTTACGATTGTAATTGAATGGTTTGGCTGCACTATAAGAATCTGCTTTTGGAGAAGAGAAGTCTCCTTTTGTTGATGGTTGAGTCCCCATTACATATTCTGCTCTAATATTTGTTAGTCCCATAAATGTTTCTGCACTAAACTGAGCATCTACACCAATGTATTCTCTCTTATTTAATTTATTAGATTCTTGTTTTTCTGCTTTCCATGCTCCATCAACAACATTATAGAACATTGTATCTGCATTGTTAGTTGTGCCACTATAGTAAGAAGTACCTATTCCAAAAGATATATTATCTAATTTCTTATCATATTTCAAATGACCAATAAAATCTAATTTGCCATTATCATCTACCTTGATTCCGTTACCAGAGAATAGACCAGCCTCAAGTTTCAATCCTTCTAACATATGTCCTTTTGGAGCTTTTATTGTTAATTGAGCTCCTAAATCTCTTTCGTCTGGGAATAATTTCTGAAACATTAATGTTCTTTCTGGAGATTCTCTCTTTGATGAAGAATAAGTTATTTCATCTCCAAAACAACGATCAAATATACCTGCCTTTAGGGAAATCATATTCAACCAAGGTTCTGTTACTTCGTAATAAGCATCCTTGAAATTAACTCCTTTTTCTGTAATATCTAATTGAAAAACCGATTTACCAATTCCTTCTGTATATTCAAATTTAATTCTACCTCTACGGATTCCGTAACGAGTAAAAGTTTCAGCATCCTTTCCGTCTATAGCCGAAGAATATTTACCTGAATTAGCCCCTGTTTTTGCTGCTCCATCAATACCCGATATTTCCATCTGAGATTGGATATAACCAGATACTTTAAATTTTTGTATTTTTTTAATGTTTGAAGCATTAGCATCTATCTGCTCTTGCATAAGAGTTAAAGTGTCTTTTACAGGTTCTTCTACCTGTGCCATTAGCGTAAGACTTGTTGATGTGAAAATTCCTGCTAATAATAACTTAGTAATAAATTTCTGATTCATCTTTGTTTAGTTTAAAATTATAATCTATTTTTGTTTCAAATTTACGTAGGATATTTACTTTTTTCCTACGATGCAAAATTATAACCATCATGTTAATGGGGTGTGAAGTAAATATGTATTTTCTGTTACATTTATATTAAGCCAATGTTAACAAGTAGCGTATTCAAATAATTTTTGTACTTTTACACTTTATTTCAAATGTAGTTTTATGGATTTTAGTATATACTTTGACCCTATTAAAATAGATGAGTTTACGTTTTATGGGGAAGATAATGTTGAAAAGCTCGGTCATACATTCTTGATTAATAGCCTTGAGAGAGGCTTTCCTTCTCTTGACGGAGCAAATATAGCGATTATTGGTGTTGGTGAAGAAAGAAATGCAGTAAATAATAGTGGATGTGGTCTTGCTCCAAATCAGATAAGAAAATACTTATATAATCTATTTCCTCATCGTCAAAGAGCCAGAGTGTTAGATATGGGTAATCTTAAACTTGGAAATAGTGTGGAGGATACCTATCATGTACTTGCTGAGGTTATTGCAGAGTTGCTTAAAAATAGAATTATTCCTATCATACTTGGAGGATCTAACGAGATTTGTTATGCTAACTATAGAGGGTACGAAAACATTGGTCAGATAATAAATGCTTTTGCTATCGACTCCGGTATAGATATGGGACATAAGCCTGAAATATTCAATTCAAAAAGCTATCTAATGAGTATGGTTTGTCGTGAACCTAACTACCTATTCAATTATACTCAAATAGGATATCAAACATATTTTGTTGATCCTGATACTTCCGATTTAATGGAAAGCCTATACTTCGAAAGCTATCGTTTGGGTAAAATACAAGAAAACCTTGACAATGCTGAACCTTTGATTAGAAATGCTGATATGGTTTCTGTCGATATTAGTGCAGTTAGACAAAGTGATGCTCCTGCAAATGGAAATGCTTCTCCCCATGGTTTTTATGGTGAGGAGTTATGCAAGCTTGTTCGCTATGCTGGCATGAGCGATAAATGTAGTTCTATAGGTTTCTATGAGCTTAATCCTCGATATGATAGAGATGGTCAAACATCGCATATGGTTGCTCATGCAATCTGGTATTTTATTGACGGTTACCTATGGCGTAAGCAAGACTTTCCTTATAAAGAAAAGGATAGTTATAGAAAATTCCACGTAGCAATTCATAATAATTCCCATATAATTGTCTTCTACAAGAGTAAGAAATCTGACCGCTGGTGGATGGAAGTACCTTGCACTTCAGATAAACTCATTAAATATGAGCGTCATTATCTTGTCCCATGCTCTTATGATGATTATAAAACAGCTCTTAATGATGAAATCCCAGATCGATGGTTAATGGCATATAATAAAATGACTATCTAATATGAAAGTTTTGATAATTGATGATGAGAGAGCTATTCGCTACTCAATGCGAGATATTATAGAATATGAAGGACATTTTGTAGATGAGGCTAGCGATGGAAAGGAAGGTTTAGAAAAAGTTATTCAAAACGATTTTGACCTTGTTTTCTGTGATATTAAGATGCCTAAGATGGATGGTATTGAGGTATTAGAAAAATCACTTAGCAAAAAGACTGTTCGCTTCTGTATGATTAGTGGTCATGGAACAATAGAAACAGCCGTAGAATGTTTAAAGAAAGGGGCAAAGGACTATATTGAGAAACCAATAGACCTAAACAAATTAGTTAGCATATTAAATCAATATAATATTGAGCAACCAAAGCTAAGTGATGCAAAGACTAAAAAATCCTCAAAAAATCAAAATAAGAACCAAGAATCAACAAACATAGCAAGTTCCTTAATGGTTGGCTGCTCAAAACCCATGATAGAAATGTTTAGCTTTATTGAAAGAGTTGGACAAACTGAGGCTAGAGTATTAATTACAGGAGAAAACGGGACTGGTAAAGAAATTGTTGCAAAGGCATTACATATAATAAGTCCAAGAAAGAATAATCCTTTTGTTGAAGTAAACTGCGCTGCAATACCCTCTGAATTAATAGAAAGCGAACTCTTTGGTCATGAGAAAGGAGCTTTTACCTCTGCAATAAAACAAAGAAAAGGGAATTTTGAACAGGCAGATAATGGTACTTTATTCCTTGACGAGATTGGAGACATGAGCCTTTCGGCACAAGCTAAGGTGCTTAGAGCTCTACAAGAAAACAAAATACAAAGAGTTGGAGGCGAAAAAGATATAACAGTTAATGTTAGAGTTATTGCTGCAACAAATAAAGACCTTAGGGAAGAGATTGCTAAAGGGAACTTTCGTGAAGACTTATATCATCGATTATCTGTAATAGTAATAAGAGTTCCTTCTCTAAACGAAAGAATTGATGATATCCCCCTACTTGTGGATTTCTTTTTAGATGAATATTGCCAAGGTGCAAATATCGAAAAGCCTAAACTTACATCTCAAGCCTTAAAAAAACTTCAATCAAGGCTTTGGTCGGGCAATGTCCGGGAATTAAAAAACGCAACAGAACGTTTAGCCATATTATGTGATTCTCAGATAACTGATAAAGATATCGACAAATATATAATCTAAGAAAAAAACTATTCTTTAGTTTTGGCATAGTTTTTGAGTTCTAATTATCAAACTAATTAAAATTTAATATTATGAAAACAAAATCTAATTTATTGAAGAGTTTCCTAAGGGTAAGTGTTTTACTTCTTGCCTTTCTTGCACTAAGTCAAGAAGCTAGTGCATGGCACTATAATAGAGGAAACACAAAAAGAGTAATCCAAAAAACAGCTTATATCATTGATGAGGCTTATGAAATTGCAGACTACTATAATTACTGGCAAGGAGAATATCTTTCAAGAGCAGTATATTATAACGATTATGCATATCGTTTAATGAAAAGAAGAGATTATCGTGCATCTGTACATTTCTCATTAAAGGCAAGAGAATATGCTCTAAGAGTAATTGACGAATGTGAAGACTATTGGGAATATTATTACTACGAAAACTATGGATGGAGCCATTCACATGGAAACAATCCATACTATAATCCAAACAATAATAACTATAACAATAATTATTATGGCAACTATAATAACTACTATAGTAAAAATAATGGAACAGATAGAAATGGTGTAAGAAGTCAATACAATCCTAATAACACAAACAATAACAACACTCAAACTGGTCATCTTAACAATAACAACAGCTCTTCTAATAGAGGTGATAGCAGATATAAGAACCTTAAATCAGAACAGTACTATGACCAAGATGAACTAGGACTAATTTCAAGTTTACCAAATGATGAAAATTTAGAGCAAACATTCAAACGTGATAACTCAAACATAAGATTTGACGATAAAAGCATTAAGAATGATAGAACAGTAATAAATCGTAATAGAGACAATGCTGAATCATACTCAAATAGAACAAACTCAAACGAAAGGACTAAAATTCAATTTTCATCACCACAAAGAGTAGATCCAAGACAAGATGTTAAAGACAAAGAAGAAGGTCGCCCTCAAAGAAGAACAACCACTACTTCAAGGGAGGATGGTTATAGAAGCACTACTCCTATAAAAACAGTACAACCAAGAGAAACTACACGCCCTAGAGAAAACAACCAAACAAGAACTTCAGAAAGAACTACAAAACCAGCTAAAAAGGAAGTAAAACAAGAAGCAAAGGAATCTAAGCCAGCTAAAAAAGAAGCAAAAGAGTCAAAAGAATCCAAAGATGATTCTAGAAGCTCAAGATCAAATGGCAGAACTAGATAATTAAATAGAAAATTATTAACTAAGCCAAGAGGGGTAAATCTTTCTTGGCTTTTTTTATTTAATTAAGAGAACAAAATATTTTCTTACTTACTTTTTTAATAAATTGTTTGTTTTAGTAAACACATTTAATATATTTGCACAATAAATTTAATTCCAAGCTTATGAAAACAAAATTATCATCTTTAGTTATTTTATTTGCACTCCTATTTATAAATAGTGCTTATGCTAATGATTTTCAGTATACATTAGCCGACAATGACACTACAACAGTTATTTCAAAAAGGTTTAGCTATGATTCTATAATATTTATCCCTGATGGACCTTCATGTGTTGAAGGAGAGCCTTATGCTTGCATTTCATTTCCAATTATAGTAGATTCATTTGACAGAGCTGCAACCATACAAAATGCCAATGATATAATTTCGGTTTGCTTAAGTGTTGAACATTCATATGTAGGTGATATTGGTATAGAGTTAATTTGCCCTAGTGGTGCTAGTTTAAATCTAAAAACATTTAACCCAAATGCGTCATTAAGTTATTTAGGTATTCCTTATGGAGGCACTAACCATGGAGATTATCTTTACGATAATAATATTGTTTGTACATATCCACCAAATGTGCCTGGACTTGGATATAATTATTGTTTTTCAAATGTTTATACAAATAATCAAAGAGGTATACTAAATAACTGTCCAAATGTAACAGCTAGTGAACCAACACACTTAGCCAATAATTGCATAACTTGTGATTCCACTTCAAGGGCAGATAGTTCTGGTTATTATTTACCTGACGCAGGTGGTATAGCTGGTAGTTTTAACGGCATGATAGGTTGTCCTTTGAATGGAAAATGGAAAATAAAGATATGCGATTATTCAATTGTTGATAATGGTTTTATGTTTTCTTGGGATTTGGAACTAAAGGGCGAAAAACTATCCTCAATCAATGAAGTAAAAAATGATATAAGTTTTTCTATATATCCTAATCCTGCAAAGAATAATGTAAATATTAAGATAAACGGAATTAATGAAAATGTTATGGCTAATATCTATGACGTAAGTGGTAGACTTATAATGCAAAAAAGCCTTAACCCAACAAACAACCAAATCGACAATAACCTTGATGTTTCAAAACTAGCAAAAGGTATATACACCATAAGCATCCAAAACGAAAGAATAAACAAAACCCAAAAACTAGTTATCGAATAAGTTTGCTCCCAGAAAAACAAACTTAAAAATATAACCATGCCCCAGATTAAAAAATTAATTTGGGGCATTTATAGTATTCTATTAAAAAAATGCTTACTTTTGACGTTCAATTATCCTAGTAGGAGTAATGGACATTTTTAATGGTTTTACAAATGCTTTTATTTCTTTCATAAATATTTTTTATTATTGATTAACAACTCATTTCGCCTGCATTTTTCTTTGCAGAAAGCAGATTATATGCCCCTTTAATAACCACTTTTATCTTTTTAATATCAAAGCCTTCTGGTAGAGTTATTTCAGTATATCCTGAATCAGAAACTCCTTTATGTATTTGTACCATCTGATATTCAGTAAAAGGTTTTCCATCTTCTTTTTTATTTTTTTCAAATATAAAGATATAATCTTTGTCATCGAAGCTAACAATAGCTTCTGTTGGTAATGCTGTTACTTCATTAGTTGAGGCATCTATTTTAGCATTAACATACATTCCTGGCAATAGATTTTTACAATAACTCGAAACATTTGCATATACTTTATAAGTTTTATCAGCATTCACAGACCTTCCTATTTGATATACTGAAGCTTCATGTTCCTCTCTTTCTCCATTAATAAAGAAATGAATTTTTTGTCCATTTGAAACTTTATCTGCATCTTTTTCAAACAAATTAAGCTCAAGGAATAATTTATCAGTATTTATTATTTCAAATAAAATATCCGATGATGAAACACTTTTTCCAATGCTTATATTAGCTGTTTTTACATAGCCAGAAATAGGTGAAACTAAAGCTATTGACCTGCTTATGTTGTCTTCATTCAATTTTAGAGGATTAATGCCTATAAGTGATAATTTTTGTTCCAAAGCATTTACTTGAACTTTTAGACTTTTGTATTCAGAGGTAACTTGTTGCATATTTTTTTGGGAGGATATCCCATTTTTATAAAGTTCTTCTTGACGATCATATTCGGCCTTAGCAAATATTAATTTATTTTTTGCTTCAAGATAATCTCGCTGAATGTCTACAAATTCAGGATTTTCTAAAATAGCAAGTGTTTGTCCTTTTTTAACAGTATTGCCTTGCATAAGTTTTGTACTTTTTACAAAACCACCCATAGGCATACAAACTGTTGCAAGATTTTGAGGAGTAACACCTATTAAGCCACTTACTTTAAGTGTCCCACTTATTGAACGATATTCAATTATTCCCATTTGAATGTCGGCAATTTTTATCTGATCATCTCGCATCTCAACAATATTTTCAGGTAGTATTTCAAGCTCTTTAGCTTCTTTGTCTACTTTTTTGCCACCAGTACAAGAGATTAATAATATAAATATAGCAAATATAATTGCTGATGATATAAATTTATTTTGTGTCATAATACATTTGTTTAAAAGATTTTACCTTGAATGAAGTCAATAGAAATAATTGTCTGGTTATAGTCATTAAGTGCATCGAGATAATTAAGCTTAATGCTCAAAGCACGGCTAAGGCTTTGGATATAACCAAAATAATCTAATGATCCTGTTTGATAACTTTTTGTTGCTTGATCAATAATCAAATCTGATTCAGGAATAGCTTGTCTCTCATAATAATCAAGACTATTACTATACTTGGAGTATTCTTCCATTAAGGAATTATAGTTTCCAATAAGTGATTTTGAATAATTTTCAACATTTATTTGAGCAACTTGTTGTTTAATTCTTGCTGCTTTAATTTTTGAAGTATAAGGAGTAACCCAAAGTGGAATTGAAATATTAGCTTGAACACCATTAAAACGATCTCCTAGACCAAAACTACGTTGAAGTCCATTTATTTCTTGAGCCCCTTGCATAGTTTGGCTGAAATATCCAATTCCCCAATCTGGTAACATTTTACTTTTTTCTAATTTTGTTTCTAATCTTGATACTTCAAGTTGATGTTCAGCAAATCCTAATGAAGGATTATTAGATATTGATAAACTTTCTGCTGATGGAGAAAAAACAAAACGACATAACACAGTATCAGTCGGATATATGGTTAAGGTTGTATTTAAAAATATATTTAATTTCTGATTTAATATATTGATATCAGCATTTACTTGCTTTAACTGGTTTTTAATTTCCATGCTTTGCGAACGAGCTGTAATCATTTCCAAACGATTTGTCTCTCCAGTTTTTAATCTTAACTCTGCTGCATATTGAAATCTTGAGTAAAGACTGTCTTGAAGTACAAACAATTTATGTTTTGAATAATAATAGGCAAGTTGCCAATAAATTTGTTTTACTTGTGTTGCTATTTCAAGCTGAGACATTTTTAATTCCCATTGGCTACTTCTCACATTTGCATTTGCTAATTTATTTTGATTTACATAAACAGTAGGAAATGAAAATGATTGTGAAATAGTAAAAGTATTATCCCTAGAATAGGAATTAAATTGACCATATTGTCCCTCAATAGAAGTTTTCGGAATATCAATTGCAGCTCCTTTCAATGCTTTCTGAATATCTACAGAATATACAGATGAACGTACAGATAAATTACTATCCAATGCAATTTGAATGGCTTGTTTCAAATTTATCCTTCTTATTTCTTGAGCATTTGTTTTATTATAAAAAGATGATCCAATAAATAATAATATTAATAACGACAAAGTTTTTACCGATTTGCGTTTAAATATTGATTTAAAACTTTTACTTGAAAAGACAATATAGAAAATTGGTAAGATAACAAGAGTTAATATAGTTGCTGTAATTAATCCCCCAATAACAACTGTTGCCAATGGTTTTTGAACTTCTGCACCAGCAGAGGTTGATAATGCCATAGGGAGAAACCCAAGTGAAGCAACTGCGGCTGTCATTAAAACGGGGCGCAAACGTGAATGCAATCCTTTTCTTACCCTTTCTACAATATCAATAACTCCATCTCTTTCTAGTCGATTAAATTCTGCGATAAGCACAATTCCATTAAGTACTGCAATACCAAACAATGCAATAAATCCAACTCCAGCAGAAATAGAAAAATTCATTCCCCTAAACCATAGAGCAAAAATTCCACCAATTATAGACATTGGTACAGCTGAAAATATTAATAAAGCTTGTTTTACTGAATGGAACGTGAAAAATAAAAGTACAAAAATTAATAATAGAGCTATAGGGACTGCAATAGATAACCTTGTTTTTGCAGCTTTAAGATTTTCAAATTGACCACCATAATTTACATAATAACCAGTTGGTAATTGAATTTTATTATCAATTTGTTTAGACACATCATCTATTACACTTTCTACGTCGCGATTACGAACATTAAAACCAATTGTAATTCTTCTTTGAGTATTTTCTCTGGTAACCTGTGCTGGACCTGATTTAATCTGAATATCTGCAATTTGTTCAAACGGTATCTGTCCTCCATTAGGAAGAGAGACCATTAAGTTTTTAATGTTATCAATATCTTGACGATAATCTTTATCTAAACGTACTACAAGTCCAAAACGTTTTTCTTGGTCATAAACAACTCCTGCTTGGCTTCCTGCAAAGGCAGCACGTAAGATACGATTTACATCTTCAATTGAAATACCGTATTGAGCTAAACGATCTCTATTATATTCAACTTGAATCTGAGCTAATCCAGTAACTTTTTCAACATTAATATCTTCAACACCTTCTATTTTTTGAATTATTTTTTCAACTTCCGAAGCTTTTTCTGATAATGTATTAAGGTCGTCTCCAAATATTTTTATTGCAATATCTTGCTTTGATCCTGAAAGTAATTCATTTGAACGCATTTGAATAGGTTGTTGAAATTCGAATTTTACCCCTGCCAAAGGAATCAAAGCTTCTTCCATTTTCTCAACAAGTTCTTCTCTAGTTTTAGCACTTGTCCATTCACTTTTGTCTTTAAGCGTTATAATATAATCTCCTGTTTCCATTGGTGTAGGATCGGTTGGAATTTCTCCTGCTCCTATTTTGCACACAGCATGTTTTATCTCAGGAAAATTAGTAAGTAGAATTTTATTAGCTTTTTTTACTTGGTCAACAGTATTTGAAAGTGAACCTCCCTGTAAAGTAATTACACCCGCAGCTAAATCTCCTTCTTCGAGTTGTGGGATAAACTCACCCCCCAAACGACTAAATACAAATAAGCTAAAAATAAATAATACAATAGCTGAAAGTGATATCCATAATTTGTGTTTAAGTGTAAAATTGATAATTGGAGAGAAACCTTTGTGAATCCAATCTATAAGATTATCAGAAAAAGTACGTTTATGTTCAGTTTTTTTGCTTAAAAATAAAGAGGAAATCATAGGAATATATGTTAAGGAAAGAATAAACGCACCCAAAATAGCAAAGGATACCACTTGTGCCATTGGGACAAACATCTTACCTTCAATACCTACCAAAAAAAGAATAGGCATATAAACAATTAGTATTATTATTTCACCAAATGCTGCTGCTGTTCTTATTCTTCCTGAGGCTTGAAAAACCTCTTCATCCATTTGTTTTTGCGAAAGTTTTGCAACACCTTGATAGCGATCTTTACCCAAGGAAGAAATTCTATGGACGACACTTTCCACAATAATTACCGATCCATCTACAATCAAACCAAAATCAATGGCTCCCAAACTCATTAAGTTGCCAGATACACCAAAGACATTCATCAACGATATTGCAAATAGCATTGAAAGAGGAATTACAGAAGCTACAATAAGTCCTGCTCTCATATTACCTAAAAACAATACTAAAATAAATATAACAATTAAAGCTCCTTCAATTAAATTTCGTGAAACAGTTCCAATTGCACGATCGACAAGGTCTGAGCGATTTAAAAATGGTTCTATTTTTACACCTTTAGGTAAAGATTTTTGAATAGATTCTATCCTTGTTTCAACATTTTTTATAACTTCATTTGCATTTGCTCCTTTTAACATCATTACCACTCCACCAACAGCCTCTGTTGTATCAACAACAAATGCTCCATAACGAGTAGCATTTCCATATTGAACAGTCGCAACATCATGAATCAAAATAGGAATACCAGATGCATTGTTTTTAACTACAATTTTTTCAATATCCTCTAATGTTTTTATTAGACCTATACCACGAATAAAATAAGCTGTAGGCTTTTTATCAATATAGGCACTTCCTGTATTTTCGTTATTTTTTTGTAGAGCATCAAAAATATCATTAAGTGTAAGATTCATACTCCTTAATGTTTCTGGATTAATAGCAATTTCATATTGCTTAACAAATCCACCGTAGCTATTAATATCTGCAACACCTGGAGTTCCTAACATCTCACGACGTACTATCCAATCTTGAATTGTACGCAACTCCATAGGATTATACTTTTGTAAGTATCCTTTATCTATAGCAAGTCGGTATTGGTATATTTCACCTAATCCCGTTGAAATTGGAGCTAATTCTATTTTTGCTAATCCCACAGGTATCAGCTCTTCTGCTTCTTTTAGCTTTTCGCTCATTTGTTGACGTGCCCAATATACATCTACACCATCTTTAAAAACAACTGTTATTACAGACAAGCCCAATCGAGAAATGGAACGTAGTTCAATAATATTAGGAATATTTGCAACAGCCACTTCAATAGGTGCAGTAATTGCACTTTCAACTTCCTGAACGGCTAGAGATGGAGCAAGCGCTATAACTTGCACTTGGTTATTAGTTATATCTGGAGTTGCATCAATAGGTAATTGAGTTACAGAGTAAACCCCCCAACCAATTAATGCAAACACAAATAGTCCAATAATAAATTTATTCTTTATTGAAAAATGAATGATTTGTTTTATCATATATAAATATCTAAATAAGTTAATACAACTACATAATAACCCCCTTTATTTGATAAATAAATAAGGAAATAAAAAAATAATATTAACTACATTTAGGAGGATTCCAGATATAACTTATATTGAAAGAGGTATATGTGCTATTATATACAGGAAACTGAACTTTTGAAGAAGAATAACATTGAAAATTAATATTAAAATCCAAGTAATATATAGAGAAAATGCAACGATGATACAAACAAGAACCAGAACGATGACTTGTTGAATTTTGATGATTATGACAGTCTGTATCCTTATATACTTCCGTCTTTTTCATAGTGTTATCTTTATAAATATCTAAACTATAAAATGATATAAATATTACAAAGAATAAAAATATGAATAATATATATTCTAATCTTTTCATTTTTTACTTATTCTCTCTTTGAATTAATTCCACAACACTTACAAATATGCTTATTAGTAGGACGACAAACAAATATTTGTCTATAAATATCATCCATCGATGATATTTGATCTTCATTTAATATACTTTTAAGTTGATAATATTGTTTAATTGATTGATCTAAAAGCTGTTTTTGAAAGAAAGTTATTTTATTTTCAAGATTATTAACTTCTAAAGCAGAGTAAGGTTTATTTTTAATATAGTCCATCAACATTTCTTGAGAAACATGTAAACTATCTGTAATTCGAATAGCAATTTTTTGATGTTTTGACTTAATAATAGCATATTCTTTTATTTGGGATTTTTTAAGAAAAAGATGTTCTGAGATATAGCATTTAGTCTTTTGCTTTTCTATATTTCTTTCCACATTTGGATTATTGCGGCAAGTATTATTGAAAAAGAAAAATACATTTACTACTAATAATAGTAATAACACTATTATTACTCCAATAAAATATGATTTTTTCATTATTCAGATTTTCTATATTAAGTCATTAATTGAGAGATAATAATCTACTAAAATATCAAAAGAATATCCTCTCAGAACTTATCATTATTCCTTTTTGATACTTTATAATTTTCATTTCTTTTTTAGTAATTTGTATTATATAATCCTCAAAATAATATATTTAAGTTTAAGACACAAAATTATATATAACCTTACATTTCAATACAAATATTTATTTACTATCTAAATACCTTTCTTTCTGAAGAATTATTACTAGGTAGAATTGAATAATCTTTATATAATAAACAAAAACCAAAAACTAGTTATCAAATAAAGTAGTATATTTTATTAGTGTTAGTAGAATCAAGAGATAGCTACACTATCTTTTGAATCTACTAACACTATATTAAAGAGACAGCACCCCTGTCTCTTTAATCCACGCCACCCAATCTTCAATCTCTTTCCACCAAACCAAACCCCACTCCACTATCTCTAAGCAAAAAAAAGCAGAATAAGATCATACTCCCACAAATAAAATAGAAATTACAAAAGGCATTTCTACGCAGAAATTTGTTATTGAGTAAGATTAATTCTATAACAAAAAGACCATTCTATAAATTAGGATGGTCTTTTTTTGTAATGAAGAATTTCCTCAGTCGAGCAGTATTCGCAAATAAGTCCATGATAACTTTGTAAGCAATTCGTTCACTATTTCAATCTCTTGAAATATATCTAAAAAGAGATTGTTTTAACTAAAACCTTGGGTTTTGGTTGTTTTTCTAACATTTTGCAAGTTTTGGTGTTAATTGTTCGTAATGGCATTGTGGGTTGAGAGTTGAATATTTGAAGAGAGGTGTTGGGGTTGGGGAAATGGTTTATTAATTCTTTATAATAGAATTTGGGGATTTTGAAGAAATTTCTTGGGTTTTTATGTCCTTGGGGAAAAATCACTGATTTTATTTAAAAAATCACCGATTTTTTTTCTAAAATCAGGCTCTTTGTAGAAAAAATCAAACTCTTTGTGAATAAAATCAGTGATTTTTTTCTCAAATTCAGATATTGCGACACGAAAATCTGATAAAAATCAGTTAGATAGCTGTTTTACGAAAATAGAACTTGATTCTACGAAAATAGAATCAAATTCTATTTCGCTAGAATTTGATTCTAGAGAGCAAAAACAAGGTTTTTTGAAGATTTTACCTTA
Source organism: Bacteroidota bacterium (assembly GCA_017860275.1). Taxonomy (GTDB): domain Bacteria; phylum Bacteroidota; class Bacteroidia; order Bacteroidales; family P3; genus UBA10566. Next base: position 32,851 of record JAFNAQ010000012.1, on the reverse strand, counting down.
TTTCCATTTCTTAATATTAACAAGTGAAGAATGCTTCGTTTGACAACAGAATGCCTATTTACTACTTCAACACAAGGTTTAATTAGTTATGTCCCTTGTTTAAAGGACAAAAAAATCACCCAAAAGATTATGTTTAACCATTGGGGTGTTTTCGTTTAAACTAAGTTGACTTATTTGGGATTTACATTTATTTTAATTGAATATGTTTCCATTTCTTTATTTCTATACTATCCTCTATTGGTTTATAATATAAGACATTATTAACTGAATCTAAACAAAGAGAAATATCATAATTATTATTACCATTATTATTTACATGATACACTATACTTCTCACTGTATCATTAACTGTAGGATAAATAATATTATAAGGATTGTTAGAATTCTTTATTCCCTTAATATAAAACTTACTTACTTTAATAGTTTTATCTATCTCAATCACACTATCAGTTATTGGGTAATTTATGGTATCATTGATAACAATATCCCATCCTATGGTATTATTATTAATAGATAAATTAGCAAATAAAAAAGTATTTATTTGCTTGGTATTAGTATATTCTTCAACAATAATTGGAATATTCAAAATATCTTCAACCTCACTTTTTAAAATGATTTTATTTTTAGATACGTTCCAATGACCACTTGAATATTCAAAAATATGATCAAATTTGTATTGATAGACAAACGTACTATCATCGTTTAATTTTAAGTGATGCAATACATATAAATTATTATTATCAATAGTTTGACTGTATTCCCCCTCAATATTATAACTAGCTTTACAACCAAAACAGATAATAACAGATATTAAAGTAACTATCAAAATAAATTCTATTCTCTTCATAATACTCTTATAAATAATCTCCTCTTTCTAAAATCAAAATGAATTACTTCACTGCTCAAAGATAGAAAAAATATTTTAATTATCTGGAAGAGTTAATAATAAATTGAATAAAAAATCGCCCCAAAGATTATGTTTAACCTTTGGGGTGATTTATATTTTTATGCTTTTGTTGTTTTTTTAGTGCAAAAATCGTTTTACCAATTCTTTCTATATTCTCCTGCGCTTTCGGTTGGTGGTTTTGATTCGTTTTGAATTTCTTGTTGATATTGTGTGCAATCCATCTCTATTGATAGGTCTTCTGGTCGGAAGAAATCTCCTTCAAAGAATTTTAATGATCTATCTTTTTCGCATTTATTTAGGAATAATCCATAGATTGGAAGCGCCATTGAGGCTCCTTGACCAAGATTTGTTGAACGGAAATGTATCGAACGTATTTCTCCTCCTACCCATACGGCTGTTGCAAGACGTGGGTTGATACCAATAAACCATCCATCGGAGTTATTATCTGTTGTTCCTGTCTTTCCTGCAATAACAGAACGCACTCCATAACGGTATCTTAGTCTTGCACCTGTTCCTGATTCTACAACGCCCTTCATTAAGTCTAATACTAAATAGGAAGTTTGTGCATCTAAGGCAACATTTGACTTTGTTGTAAAGCTTTCCAATACCATTCCTTTATTGTCACAAATCCTTGTTATCATGATTGGCTCAATATGATTACCTCTATTTGCAAGAGTAGCCATTGCACTAGCCATCTCAAATACTGAAAGGTCTGGTGTGCCAAGACATATTGAAGGATAACGAGAAACTGGAGACTTAATCCCCATACGTCTTACCAACTCAACAACTGAACCTGGTGTGGTATAGTCTTTTATAAGTCTTGCTGAGACATAGTTTACAGAATTAGCTAAAGCCCATTTTAGTGTTACCATTTCTCCCTCACGTGCATCGTCAGAATTCTTTGGAGTCCAATTGTCATAGTTCTCAAATGTTACTGACTGATTAGGCACAGTAAAACATGGTGATAATTGATTGTCCTTCATTGCCGCAGCATAAACAAATGGCTTAAAGGTTGAACCTACTTGTCTTCGTCCTAAGGTTGCATTATCATATTTAAAATATTTGTAGTCTATACCTCCAACATATACTTTTACATGTCCTGTCTGAGGCTCAACTGATACAATACCTGTGTTAAGGAAAAATTTATAATAACGTAGGGAATCCCAAGGAGTCATTATAGTATCTCTATCTCCTGACCAAGTAAAGATTCTCATTTCTGTCTTTTTCTTAAACTCCGCCTTTATCTCACTATCGGAATATCCATCTTGTTTTAAGTTACGATAACGGTCAGAATTCTTCATGGCTTGAGTTAGAGTGTTTTGAATATCTTCATCAGACAAGCCTGTGAATGGAGCATTTTTGTACCCTTTTATATGATTAAAGAACTGCGCTTGCAAGTTTATCATATGTTCTTTTACAGCTTGCTCTGCATATTTTTGCATCCTTGAATCAATGGTAGTATAAATCCTTAATCCATCTTTATGTACATCATAAGGATCACCATTAGGTTTTTTATGGTCCTTACTCCACTCTTTAATATAGTTTCTTACATATTCTCTGAAATATGTTGCTATACCTTCATCGTGAGATTGTGGATTATAATGGGAAATATCGAGTGGTTTCTTCGATGCTTCTTCAAGTTCTGCATCGGTTAAATAATTATACTTAGTCATCTGTGCTAAAACCGTATTTCTTCTCTCTTTGGAACGCTCTGTTTTTCTTACTGGGGAATATGCTGATGGAGCCTTAAGCATACCTATCAATACTGCCGCCTCTTCAAGCTTAAGTTCTGATGGTTGTTTGTCAAAAAATGTTCTTGATGCAGTTTTTATACCAAAGGCGTTGGAACCAAAGTCCACAGTATTAAGATACATTGTCAATATCTCATCCTTTGTATAGTTTCTTTCTAGTTTAATGGCAACTACCCATTCTTTTAATTTTGAATAGATAACCCCTACCTTTGATTGCCTTTCTCTTGGGAAAAGGTTTTTCGCTAGTTGTTGGCTAAGTGTAGACCCTCCTCCTGAGTTTCTATTTCCTCCAAGCACTGTTTTACCTAAGACTCTAAATAAACTTCGCATGTCTACTCCTGAGTGTTCATAAAAACGAACATCTTCTGTTGCTATTAAGGCATTGATAAGATTTTTTGGTAATTCGGAGTATGATACATTAGAACGGTTCTGAAAACCTATATATCCAAGCGTTTCTCCGTCTTCGGCAAATACTTCTGAGGCTTGATTGGATTGAGGATTTTCCAATTCTTCAAAAGAGGGCATAAATCCCAACCAACCTAAGGACAAGAAGAAGAAAAATAATGTCATAAATGCTAGAAAACCAAGATAGATTTTCCACATCTTCTTTACATATAATGATGCATCTGTCTTTACTTCCTTTTTGTTAGAAGATTTATTTTGTGCCATACTATTTAGTTTTTCTGTATTCTATATGTAAGCCAATATTTTTAATACCAACTATGCTTGTGTCTCTTGTTGCTTGTTCTATCTCAAACTTATACTTTCCCTTTAGTGGAAAGATTACGTTCTTTGTAAACCAAAAACGATTATCCTTTATACTTCCACTTCCCTTTCCTGTCCATGTACCATCAGGATAAGCTAAGTAACATTCAACAGTATCGCACCTAGTTACAGAACCATCTGGATAAATTGTTTTTATAAAAAAGTAAATATTTGATTTTGGATAATCTACTGTGTTTCTTAGGTTGATTGCAAAATCATATAACCTTAAGGTGTCTTTGATTTCTACCTCAAACTCTACTATATCTGATTTATTCCAACCCTTAACATTTACTTCTTTTGTCTGATCGAATACAAGGTTATTATTGCATGAGACAAATAGAAATGATAATAATACAAAACCGAATAATAAGTTTTTCATCTCTTGAATATATTATTTTTGGTGCTATTGAACATTATTAAGCTTTGACTTAGTCTCTGTCTTTATTTGGTATGATTCTAAATCATCAACCGATTGACTCGCTCTGTTTCTAGAAATTATCTCTTTTACTGAATCAACAGATAGCATCATGAACTCTGATTTACCTTCGTAAACATACCACATTATTCTTTTAAACACATCTGTTTTAATATAAATAGCTTTACCTTTTCTTGTATGGAGTGGCACTCCTATTTCTGGAAATGTCTTTAACTCATCTAAATACACATCATATTCGAAATTAAGGCAACATTTTAGTTTTCCACACTGACCTGCAAGCTTTTGAGGATTAGGAAAGAGTTGTTGTACTCTTGCTACCTGAGTAGAAACAGAATTAAAAGTGTTCAACCATGTGCTACAGCAAAGCTCTCTTCCACATGTGCCAATACCTCCCAAACGTGAAGCCTCTTGCCTTGCTCCAATTTGTTTCATTTCAATTCTTACTCTAAATTCTTCTGCCAAAGATTTAATAAGTTGACGAAAGTCTACTCTATCATCTGCGGTATAATAAAAAATAGCCTTTGAGTTATCTCCTTGATATTCTACATCATTTATCTTCATATCAAGTTTTAGATTAGAAGCTATTTCTCTTGTCCTGAATATTGTTTGATCTTCTCTTTCTATAGATTGCACCCATTTTTCAATATCTGCTACCTTTGCTCTACGATAAAGTTTCTTGACGTTTTCTGATTCGGGATTTACCTTCTTTCTCTTCATTTGTACTCTGCAAAGCTCTCCAACCAAGGTAATAATACCAATATCATGACCTGGCGATCCTTCAACAGCAACGACATCTCCTTCAACTATTTCTAATCCTTCAGGTAAACGATAAAAATCTTTCCTAGAATTTTTAAATCGAACCTCTACACAATCAAAGAAATTTACATTTGCAGGAGGTATTATCTTACTCATCCAGTTATGAACGTGTAGTTTTGCATTCCGTTCCAATTCATTAATATCTATTGGAGTATATGATTGAGGGACATTTATCACCCCTCTTGTTAGCATATCTGATGGAGTAAATTTGTTTTTCCCAACTACTGGATCTTCGTCGTAATATGGATGTACAAACTGATCCCCGAAAATCATTTCTTTTTCTTCGTCACTATAGGTAGTCTTTTTCTCTTTCTTACGCCTAAAGCTTGTTCCTTGATGATCAAAAGACAACCCTTCTGCTGATTCATTCTCAAATTCAACATCTGATAATTTGTAATCTTCAATTATTTCCTCTTCTGTTTTTTCTCTTGGTTCAGACTCAACCCCCTCTATATTTTTTGCATTTTCTAATGCTTCATCATTATCAAAATTCTCTGTATTCATATTATTTATTAATCAATAAAAAACCTAATTTAATTGATAAATCAAGAAAAACAATCTTCGCATTTCCATTTCTTTCAACGTGCAAGATTGCTCCCTCAATTTCTTTATATATTTTTTCTATATTTTTCTCTGTAATAAAATTTGGGAAATTATCCCTAAACTTCTGCTCACAATTTTCCAGTGGGTTAGCTTCAATCGTCAACCCCATCTTTACTATAAAACATTTTTGAAAAACATCTAACGTAAAATTTAGAAACTGTTTTTCTTCCTCTCTGCCTAACTTTGAAATATCCTCAACAACCTTCATTATCTCTGAAATCTTTGAGTTGACTTGAAAGCAATTTCTCATCCATTCAACAAACAAATTTAAATATGGAAGTTCTTTCTCTTTGTATTTTGAGGATTTGTTTGGCACCTTAATAAGTTGAGTCCTTGAAAGGATAGTAGGGAGTATATTTTCTCTATCTTGTGTTATTAAGAAGAAAAGAGTCTTCTCATAAGGTTCCTCCAATATCTTCAAAAGTTTTGGAGCTGCATCATAGTTTAATTTATCTACTGCCCAAATGATCATAATTTTAAACTCAGACTCATATGACTTGACATTTAAAGCAGCAATTATATCATTTGCATCTCTAACATTTATTTGACCTTGTTTATTGCCAATATCCAAGTATGAGTACCAATCATCAAGCTTAACATAACCATCACTTTTAAGTATAAAATCTCTAAATTCATTCATTAGAAGTATTGATGAATTTTTAGAATCAATTTTCTTTGTTGTTGTATTTGGAAAAATAAAATGAAGATCTGGATGAATTAACTTAGAATATTTCTTGCAAGATGGACATTCTCCACAAGAATCTGCTAACAAAGATTCCTTTGTATTAGATTCAAATCTTTGTTTATTTGTGCAGTTAAGATATTGAGCATAAGCTAAACAAATTGCAAAAGCACCTGAAGATTCATCTCCATAAAATAATTGAGCATGACTAACCCTTCCTTGATCGGCAATTTTGATCAAGGAATTTATCAAATCATATTGCTCAAAAAAATGAGAGAATTGCATAAACTTTATCCTTCTATTAGAAAGACAAATGTACGACAATTCTCTCAATTAATAACAATATTACAGGAAATTGATTGATTTTTTAGTATTCAAATTCTATTTCCGTAGAACTATTAAAATCAGGTTTAACCTCATTTTCGTCTCTCATTGTGTTTCTTTGAAGAGAAACAATCATTGCTCCAATCATTTTAGTCATTTCAACTAGAGTATCATTAGACTGATTGAATTGCTCATCAGAAAAAACTCCAATCTTGTTTGCTAAAGTAGCTATTACAACACATTCCCTTACGGCAGTCTTTGCATCTTTCAAGAAAGCGACAAATTGAACCTTGTGACGTGAAGAACCTTCAGCAATGTTTAATGAAATTTTTAATGAAGCATTCATTAATGGCTTTACAACCACTTTTAACTCGTAATTATTAGCTGATTTTGTTTGTTCAGCAATCCAGTTAAAATAATCTAAAGATTTATGATATACTCTTAAATCTTCAAATCGGAAGAAACTTACTGGTTTAGTTTGATTTTCCATACTTTAGTTTATTTTAAATTAGTATTTCATCTCCCTTAATTATAAAGATGAACTTATATATATTTTAGCTTTTACTATTCTATTCCTGAATAATATTTCATAAACTGTACTCTATGAAATGATGATGCATCTTTATTTTTTCTTGTTGCTAATTTCCCTTTAAAGTCAGGAATAGAATTATATCCTTTTGCTTCCATCCAAGAAATTAACTTTTCATTTGCCTTTGTAATGAATTCATATCCTTCTGTATATATGGCTGAAACTACTTGAATAGTATCTGCCCCTGCAAGTAACAATTTAATAGGGTCTTCTGTTCTATAAACCCCAGTTCCTGAAGTTAGATTTGATCTAATCTCATGTGAAAGGATTGCAGTCCATCTAAGTGTATTGTAAAATTCATATTGAGAACTAAGCTTTGCAACAGGATATGTTTCCAAAGTATCAATATTCAAATCACAAGTATAAAACCTATTAAATATATTCAAATTAGAAATTCCTAGCCAGGATACTTTTTGAGCAAATCGTGTTAGTGATGTAAAATAATTACTTATTTTCAATGAAATTGGCAAGCTAGTTGCCCTCTTTATCACCTGAACCACGTCTTCATATAATCTTTCAACATCTTCATGAGACAAATTAATATCAGATGGGAGAATAAACATATTTAATTCAATTCCATCTGCTCCAGCCTCTTCAATCTTTTTCACAAAAGACATCCATTCAGATGCAGAAATACAATTTATACTAGCAATTACTGGTATTGTTAATTTGCTTTTAGCCTCCTTAATTAAGTCTAAATACTTTGAAATAGATTCTTGTCTAGTACTTTGTTTAATATAATCGTAAGCTTCAGGGTACCCACTGAAATTTGAGCTAAGTACACGAACATTAACATTCATCTCTTGTGTAATTTGCTCTTCAAATAATGATTTTAATATAACTGCACCTGCTCCTGCTTGTTCTATCTTCAATAGATTTTCAATATTTGAAGTTAAATCACAACTTCCAACAATAATCGGACTTTTTATCTCAAAGCCCATGAATTTAGTAGTTATATTCATAGCCGTATTATTTTCAAGCTACAAAACTATAAAATAAATTTGTAAAAAACAAAATAAATTGATAATTATAACATTTAAGGAAAAAAAAATAGTTGTTTATAGCCATTTTGAAAGAAAAATGTATCTTTGCAAACAAATTTTAAAAATAGTTTATATCAAAAGATTATGAGCACAGAAAACAAAAACACTCCTGAACACAAAGATCTTGCTGTAGGTGAAGTTATTACAAATGCAGAACACTTTATTGAAAAGAATCAAAAGATTATTTTAATTGTTATTGCAGCTATAGTATTAGTTATTGGAGGATACTTTGGTTACAAAAAGCTTTATGCTGAACCAAGAGAAGCTACTGCCGCAGCTGAATTATTTGCAGCTGAGCAATATTTCAAAAATGACGATATGGAAAAAGCCTTAAAGGGAGATGGAAAAAACTTGGGTTTAGTTGCATTTATTGATAAATATGGAAGTACAAAGAGTGGTAATTTAGCTAATTTCTACGCTGGTTGTGCTTATATGTCTAAGGGAGAATTCCAAAAAGCAATTGATTTCCTAGAAGATTTCAATGCAGAAGATGCATTTCTTGGAAACCAATCAAAATCTTTAATAGGAGATTGCTATATGGAATTAAATAAAGTTGACGATGCTATTAATTCTTACAACAAAGCATTAGAAAATCCTAATGATATGACTACTCCTTTTAATCTTTATAAACTTGGATTAGCTTATGAGGTTAAAAAAGATAATGCAAAGGCATTAGAAGCATACAAAAAAATAAAGACAGACTTCCCTAACTCTGCTGAGGCTCGTGAAATAGAAAAGTATATAGTTAGACTAGAGAACTTATAAGATAATTTTTAGTATTTTTGAAAAAGAGAACTTTACGGTTCTCTTTTTTTTTATTTACATCAATATCATTTTGTGTTATGGCTAAATGGAAATTTCAACGGTTAGTATTATTAATATCAGCAATATTATTAATAGGTAAGTTTATTGCCTTCTTTATTACTAATTCTGCAGGAGTATATTCCGATGCTATGGAAAGCATTGTAAATGTTGTAGCAGGATTTATTAGCCTTTTATCTTTACGCTGGGCTGCAAAACCTGCCGATAAAAAACATCCTTTTGGACATGGAAAGGTAGAATTAATATCTGCCTCAATTGAAGCTTTGCTAATAATGATTGCTGGTGGACTTATTATTTTTGAAGGTATAAAAAGAATTTATCGACCTAGTGAATTGAATAGCCTTGATATTGGGATGATTATTGTTGCCGCAACAGGAATAATAAACTATATTTTGGGTTATTGGAGTATTGCAAAAGGCAAGAAGACAAATTCTATGGCTCTAGTTGCAGGAGGAAAGCATCTACAAAGTGATACCTACTCAACAATAGGGTTAGTTCTTGGCTTGTTATTGGTAAAACTGACTAACTTGGTAATCTTAGACAGCTTACTTGCATTATTATTTGGTTCTATAGTAATTATTACTGGGATAAGGATTCTTAGAAAAACTTTTGCTAACCTTGTCGACGAAAACGATAAAGAGGAACTAAAACTAATTGCTGAAAGAATTAGCAAGCATAAAGATGAAGATTGGATAGATATTCATAACCTAAGAGTTATTAGATATGGAAGTTCATTACATATTGATTGCGACCTTACTCTTCCATTCTTTTACACAATAAAACAAGGTCATTCTGCTACAGAAAAACTTAAATCGGCATTAATGGAAGACTTTAATGAACTTTGTTTCTCTGTACATTCAGACTCCTGCGATGAAAAATATTGCAAAATGTGTACAATGTCTTCATGTAATTATAGAAAAGAAGAATGCACTCAACCATTTAATTTTTCTGTCGACAACTTAATCACTTTGGAAGAAGATTAATCATTTTAGGGAGAAATATTTGTATAATTAAAATTAAATTATACCTTTGTCTTATAATTTAATACCATACAATATGAAAAAATTAATTATTTTAATCGGAATATTAATTTGTAGCTTGAATATTATTGCTCAAGATATTATTTCAAGGAAGAATCCTAAAAGTATTATAAACTGTAAAATAACAGAAGTTCGCTCAAGCTTTATTATCTACACAATAATAGTTGATGATCTTGAAAAAGAGTTTAGTATTGAAAAAAGTAATATTGAATATATTAAGTTTTCAAACTCCGAAATAATTGATTTTGGAAATAATGAAGTAGTTGCCGATTCTAAGAAAGAAAAATCGAAAAATGATGAGGATAAAGAAATTGATAATAATATAAAAATAGATATTGAATCACTTATCAAGGGCAATACTAATAATGCAATAAAATTCGAATTTCTTTCTCCCATGCTTGGCTTCACTGAAATTTATTATGAAAGACATCTAAAACACGGTATCAGTTGGCAAGTTGGATTAGGAATTATCGGTTTAGGAAACACTTCAAAAGACGCTACTTTTAGAGGTCTAATGCTTAAGGGAGGCTATCGTTTCTATCGAGTTCCAGAATTTTATGCTCGTCAAAATGAATATACTCATATACTAAAAGGAGCCTATGTTATGCCTGAGATAAAACTAACATATTATGGTTATAAAACAGATTATGAAAATATCTCCTATCAAAATACTATTGGCAGCATGAGTCTAATGATAAATGGAGGTAAACAATGGGTTTTCTCTAATCGTTTTCTGATAGACTTAAGCGCTGGAGTAGGTACAGGATATTATTTTTCAAAACACGATGATAATCCTGATAATATTTGGTTCTATAATTTTCTTTATCGTGGGACAAGTCCAATTATGTGTAGTGCAAGCCTTAAAATAGGTTACCTATACAAAGACAGAAAGAAAACAAAGTAATACGTTTTGAATCAATTTTAAACATTGAATAACCTTTATAAATAAACGTACTTATTCTTTAGAAAAACTCTTCGTTTTCAAGAAAAATTATTAGATTTTCATTCCTCAAATACTTCGTAATTTTTTCTAAATACGAAGTATTTTTTATTTAATGAATAAATAATCACAATCATTATATATATATATATAGCAACTAATGTATAGCAATATAATTAAGCATATTACGTAATTGAATAAATGTCATACTACATCTTTATCTATTACAAAAAAAAAGAGAGTATATTACAACTCTCTTTAAATTAGTTTTTTCAAATATGTATTATTCAAATGATATTATCGCTTTCTTGATAATTTCTATTGCCTCTCTTAATTGTTCTTCTGTAATAATCAATGGTGGAGCAAAACGAATAATATGTCCATGTGTAGGCTTTGCTAACACTCCCATGTCACGCATCTTTAAACATACATCCCATGCCTCTTTTCCATTCTTTGGACGGATAACAATTGCATTCAAAAGACCCTTTCCTCTAACAAGTTCAATCATTTCCGATTTAACTTTGCCAATTTCTTCTCTAAATACCTTTCCTAAATATTCTGCTTTTTCAGCTAGTTTTTCTTCCTTAACAACCTCAAGTGCTGCTATTGCAACCTTACCTGCTAAGCAGAAACCTCCAAAAGTAGAACCATGTTCTCCTGGCCCAATTGTAAGCATAACCTCATTATCAGCAAGTACAGCAGAAACTGGAATCACACCACCAGAAAGAGCTTTCCCTAGGATAATAATATCTGGACGAACTCCTTCATGATCAACAGCTAAAAGCTTTCCTGTACGAGCAATACCTGTTTGTACCTCATCTGCAATAAATAATACATTGTGTTTCTTACATGTATTATAACAAGTTTTTAGATAACCTTCATCTGGGACAAAAACACCAGCCTCACCTTGAATAGGTTCAACTAAGAAAGCTGCAACGTTTTTACCGTGTTTTTCCAATACTTCTTCAAGAGCCTTAGAGTCATTATAAGGAATGCGAATAAATCCAGGAGTGAAAGGACCAAACTGTCCATAAGAATCTGGATCATTAGACATAGATACAATAGAAATTGTTCTACCATGGAAATTACCATCACAACAAATTATTATTGCTTCGTTTTCAGGAATTCCCTTTACTCTATATCCCCAACGACGAGCAAGCTTAAGAGCTGTTTCATCTGCCTCTGCACCTGTATTCATCGGTAATACCTTATCGTATCCGAAATATTCTGTGATATATTTTTCGTAAGGTCCTAATGTATCATTGTAGAAAGCTCTTGAAGTAAGTGTAAGAGTTTGAGCTTGATCGCATAATGCCTTTACAATTTTTGGGTGACAGTGACCTTGATTAACAGCTGAGTAAGCTGAAAGAAAGTCAAAATATCTTTTTCCTTCAACGTCCCAAACAAAAGGGCCTTCACCTTTAGATAATACCACTGGAAGTGGGTGATAGTTGTGAGCTCCGTAATGGTGCTCCATTTCCATTAATTCTTCTGATCTAGTCATAATTCTTCAATGTTTTAAATTATTTGTCTTAGTATTTAATAAAAAATTGTACTCTGCAAATATAGGAACTTTATTCTAAGTACCAAACAATGAAATGTTAATAAAAAGATTACCTACCTATATTTCTAAAGGCTTTAAAGAATATGTTAAAATCTGTCTGCAAAGAATAATTTCGAGCATAAAGGAGGTCTAAGCGATGGAGAGTATTCTTGTCAATATTATTATAATCCAGAGAATCCTTTGTTGTAAGAATACCTTTTTTTATTAGAGGTAGATTTTTATGTTTTAAATCTATGCTTGAATAACCTATCCAAGTCCTATATGCAAAGAAGACTAAAATACAATTCCTCCATATTCCTAAAGGATTTTTTAAGAAAAGGAATAATAATGGGGATAGTATAAAGATAAGTATTGAAAGAAAAAAGTCAAAGAGTCTTTTATTCCTTTTATTGTCTTCGGTGGTTATAGAGTTTATTGAAACAACATAAAGATCTGTTGGAGTATTAATTGTATTACTTCCTATAATAAAATCGGTAGATGGAGGAGCGATTGTAAAATGAATGTCATTTGCTTGTAATTGAGCCATCATGCTAATAATCTTCTGTTGAGAAAGACATTTTGCACAAAAGATTACTTCATTGATTTTGTAAATTCTCAATATTTCTTGTATCTGATTGGCGCTTCCTATAAAATTTGGGTTTGAGTTTTCTTTTTCTTGAGGCTCAACCAATCCAATAAATTCAGCTTGAACATCGGTTGTCCTTAAAAGGTCTGCAACCCTTACTGCTTCATTTTCATTTCCAATGATTATATATCTTTTGTATGCCCTATCGCTTAATGACCATTTACCTGAATAAAGAAATCTATATACAAATCTTATAATAATAATAATAAACAATGAAACTACTGCACCTAATAAAACTAAAGCACGTGAATACCTTAACTCCTCTGGCAATAGAGAATAAAATACGAGAATTGTTATCATTCCAAAAAATACGCCAGAAACTATCTTTTGTATTCTTATTGGTTTGGAATACCCCCCAGAAAGATAAATAGAAAACAGCCAAATTGCTATATATATTGGTACAACCCCAAACAAATATTCTTTTGGATAATAATTGGCATCATTCCATATATTTACACTCCACCATTTTTCTAAAAAATAATAGCTAAAAAATACTAAAACAAAATCTAATACAGGGAGTAGCATATCTTTAAAAATTCTTGAACAGAAAGATAGTGCAGCTCTTAGCCAAATAGCGAGCTTAATTATTATTGAAAATAAAACATTAGCTCTTGAGGAAAGATGTTTTTTTGCAAATATAGCCATTGCATTATAGAAGGTATAAACATAGTTCAAAGAACCCTTCTTAGTACTCTCTCCCTTATAATGTATTATTCTTGCCTGAGGAAAATAATAGTTTTTATATCCACCCTTAGTAATACGATAAGATAAATCAATATCCTCTCCATACATAAAATAATCCTCATCCAATAAACCTACCTTATCCAAACACTCTTTTCTCATAAGCATATATGCACCAGCTAAAACATCAACCTCATTTGTTTGTTCATAAGAAAGATGCCCCATATAATAACCAGCATATTTTTTTGAATGTGGGAAAAGTTTGGTAAGCCCACTCATTTTGCAAAAAGAAACCCATGGACTTGGGAAACCCCTCTTACTCTCTGGCAATATTTTACCTGCACCATCAATCATCTTCACACCTAATCCTCCTGCCTCTAGATGAGAGTCCATAAACTCTATACATTTTTCAAAAGTATCCTCTTCTACAACTGTATCTGGATTTAATAGTAGAATATATTCACCTTTAGCTATCCTCATTGCCTGATTATTAGCCTTAGAAAAGCCAACATTATCTTTGTTTGCAATTAGAATAACCTCAGGAAACTTCTCCTTTAACATGATGATTGAATTATCCACAGAGTTATTGTCAACAACAAAAACCTCAGCCTCAATATTCTTACAAGCATCTCTTACAGAATACAAGCAATGCTCTAAAAAATAGGCAACATTATAATTAACAATAACAATAGATATTTTCATCACTAAAGATTTAGGTTTGCAAAGATAATTTTTTTAATGAAAAATAAAAAATGAAAAATGAAAAAGGTATATTTGCAAATTAAAATATTAAACAATGGGAATAATAAAATGGATAACTAGTATCGCTGGTGCACTAATAGGAGGAGGCTTCCTCGGAGGAATAATTGGATATGCCGCTGGCTCATTATTAGAGCAACTTATCTCAAAAGAATACAAAGGAGTTACTAAACAACAAGGTGATTTTTCAATAAGTCTATTAGTCCTTTCTGCATCAATTATGAGAGCAGATCATAAGGTAATGAAATCTGAATTGGACTTTGTAAAAGAATATTTAATAAGACAGTTTGGAGCCGAGCATGCACTTAATCGTCTCGAAATCCTAAAAGAACTATTAAATAGAGATATTAATATTCAGGAGGCTTGTAACGAGATAAGATACGCACTTCCTTATTCAACAAAACTTCAACTACTCCATTATTTATTCGGAATAGCTATTGCAGATAATCATTGCAATGAAGCTGAAAAAAATCTAATTTCTAATATAGCAAATCTATTAGGGCTAACACATTCTGACTACAAGACTATTGAGGCAATGTACTTCAAAAATACCGATTCAGCATACACCATTCTTCAAATAGAAAGACAAGCATCTGAGGAAGAGATTAAGAAAGCGTATAGAAAACTTGCCTTAAAATATCACCCAGATAAGGTTGCAACAGTTGGAGCTGATGCTCAAAGAGCTGCTAAAGAGAAATTCCAACAAATAAGTAATGCTTACGAACAAGTTAAAAAGGAAAGAAATATAGCATAATATGTTTACAGAATATTCTCTATGGCTCTTGATACCTATTATTATCATATCTCTTTTGGGAAGTATATTACTATATTTATACCCAAAACGTGCTTCATATAATAATAAGCAATTAATTATTCTATCTTCATTAAGATTCATAGGATTATTCTTAGTTCTATCTTTGATTATTGCCCCAGTAATAAAGCACAAAGAGAATATTATTCAAAAACCAATCATTGCTATTCTACAAGACAACTCCTCATCATTACTTCTAACAAAAGATTCAAGTTTTTATAAAGAGAATTACATAAAAAAATTAGAGAATGTTAGAGATGAACTAAGTGAAAACTATGATGTAAAAATAATAAGTTTTGGTTCTAATAGCAAAGAAATCATCTCCAAAAATTTAAAGAATGAAATAACTTACAATGATTTTGCTACTGATATTTCAGATTGTATATTAAAAGTAAATGACAAATATTCTAACTCAAACCTCTCTTCAATTATTCTTTGTTCAGATGGAATTACCAATAAAGGTAATAATCCTCTTAATTCAATTAAGGATTTGCAAGTACCCATATACACTATTGCAATGGGAGATACCACAATTAGAAAAGACCTTGCAATTAGTGAAACAAGATATAATCAAATAGCATATCTAAATAATAAATTTCCATTAGAGATTATTGCACTAGCTCAAAAAGCAAACGCAAACTCCAGTATCATTCGAGTAAAGAAAGATGGTAGAACTCTTTTCGAAGAAAAATTCAATATTGATAATGACAATTTCTTAAAAAGTTTCACTTCAATTCTTAGTGCAGATAAGGTTGGAATACAACGTTATACTATTAGTTTGGAAATATTAAAGAATGAACAAACAATAGAGAATAATTCAAGAGATATATTTGTTGAAGTTCTTGATTCAAGGCAGAAGGTATTAATTATTGCTGCATCTGCCCACCCAGATATTTCTGCAATTAAACAATCCATTGAGTCAAATGAAAATTACGAAGTAAACTCATATCTTTTCAACCAATCTCCAAAAGAAATAAAGGATTATAACATAGTTATACTTCATCAACTACCAAGCAATAATCCAGAACATGTAAAAGAGATTAATCGAATTAATGAAGCAGGAATACCAATTCTTTATATTATTGGTTCACAAACAAATCTTTCATATTTCAATTCTCTTTCAACAGGAATAAACATAAGCAATACAAGAGTAAGCTCAAACGAAGTTAGTGCAAGTTTCAATCCTAATTTTACATACTTCAGCATTAGCAAAGAAACAGAAAATATACTACCAATGTTTCCTCCTCTTATTTCTCCTTTTGGAAATATTACATCCTCTCCAATAACTCAAAGTCTTGCAAATCAAAAAATAGGGTCAATAAATACAAACTATCCATTAATTGCATATTCAAATAATACTAATCAAAGAGTTGGGGTTATTTTTGGAGAAGGGTTTTGGCGTTGGCGTTTACAAAACTATCTAATAAACCAGACTCATAATCAAACAAACGAGATTATACATAAGAGTATTCAATACCTTGCCTCAAAGGTTGATAAAAGTCGTTTTAGAGTAATATGTGACAATGTATTTGCTGAGAATCAATCCATAATTATGGATGCAGAGCTTTATAACGATAGTTATGAACTAGTCAATGAGCCTGAAGTAAACTTAACAATCTCTAATGAATCAGGGAAAAAATATCCATTTACATTCAGCAAAACCTCAAATGCTTATCACCTTATCTGCGGCATATTACCTTCTGGCAAATATACCTATACTGCAAAAACAAACTATGGAGGAAAGGTATTCACTGCAAATGGAGTATTTCATGTATCAACACAAAACACTGAAGCAATAAGTCTTGTTGCAGATCACAACCTATTATTTAATATATCTAGTCTTACGTCTGCAAAAATGCTTTATCCAAGAGATGTTGAAAAAATAATTGACCTATTAAAGAAAAGGACAGATATCAAACCTATAATTCATCAAAATATAAGCCACCACAAGCTCATTGACCTATGGTGGTACTTATTAATAATTGTTTTGATATTCTCTATAGAATGGTTCTTAAGAAAGTATTGGGGAAATTTATAAACCCTAAAATTTATCAATAATTATTTATCGCTTTTCCAAGTATAAATTTGTTTTAGCATTATTTCTCTTTCTTCATTAGTAATTGAAGTTACAGCATTAAAATAATGCGTTTGTTTATACTCAATTCCACAAAACTCAAAGATACTAACCTTTAAATCATTATCAAGAGCTTTAATGATATTATGTTCGAGCAAATAATCATGAGGATTACCTGTTGTTACAATAGCCTCAGCCCTCTTGCCTTTCAAAAGTCCCTCAACTCCATTTTCTCCATATTTGTAAGCAAATCCATATGCTAAAACCCTATCGAAGAAACCCTTCATTAAGGCCGGCATTGTTCCCCACCACATTGGAAAAACAACAGAAATCTTATCTGCCCATTTAATCAATTCCATATATGGTTTAACATCAGGAGCATAATCACCCTTTGCCATATATTCAAAGTCTTTCGCACCAAGTAATGGATTAAAATTATCATCAGAAAGACTAACAAATTTCACTTCTAAATCTCTCTCTTTAAGAGACTCAACTCTTGCCTTAGCCACTGCGGCACAAAAACTACTCTTTGAATTATGATGTGCCAAAATTACCAAATGTTTCATTATTATATTTTTATATATTAATACTCTACGTAGAATTAAAACAACAAATAAGTATTTTGGTTCATGATAATAAGATATATTTTTTGCCAAACAAACTTATTTACATATTTTTGTAGAATAATTCCAAAAAGACAACTATGAAATTATCTCCAACAAATATTTTTCACAAAGATAATTTGATATACTTATTATTACTAATAGTATATATAATTGCGCTTTATCCTTTGAGTTATGTTGGTTTAACAACCTGTGATGATTTAAGTTATTATTTGATGTCAGGTAATTGGAATTCAATACTTGACGTTGTAAATTATGTTGGCGAGCAAGGTCGGTTTGGTTTCTTTATTACTATATGGTTTAATTTTATTCCCTACCTAATTGATAATAATCTATGGCATAGCCTTTGCCTTATTATCCCTATTGCTATTAGCTTTTTACTATTTATAAAAATTATCAAGAGGGTATTCAATGATAATTCACTAACACTATTAGTAAGTATATTACTTGCAACAAATATGCAAATAATGGGGAAAACTCATTTAACATCCACCCACCCCATTTATTTTTGCTTTGCCTTTTGTTTGATACTTATTGCAATATTATTAGCTCTAGATTCCTATAAAGTTGACAGAAAACATTTACGTATTATTTCATCAGTTTTAATATTCTTTGCCTCATGTTTTTATGAAATATTCCTTGCTTATTTTTTGATTATGTTACTAATAGTTCTTTGGAAAAACAATATATTCAAGGGAGTATCTAAGATAAAACTCAATAATTCGTTAAAAGAATTTTATCCTTATCTAATTTCCTTTTTATTTTTTATCGCAATATATTTTACTTTCCGATATTACTTCCCTTCAAGTTATGAGGGTTCTCAATTTAATCGAAATTTCAGACTAATCGATTTTATTAACTCTGCAAATCTATTAGGAACATACTCAATACCTCTACAATCCTATTTTAATTATAGTGATTTATTAATTAGATATTCACCTTACACCGACTCTGCTTTCTATCCTTATAGAATTGAGCTTACTGTTGCTATTATAGGTATAATTTCCAGTTTAATGACATATTATTTATTGCTTAAACATAAGCCAAAAAAATCAATAATCTACATATTTGGATTAATCATTGGGGTTATACTATTCTATTTACCAATAATCATATCTCCATTATCAAATATGCATTACCAATCGGGTTTAGATACTCATATTCCTAGTTTCTTCTCTCATTTTGGTGCAACAATTTTTATAGCATGCCTCATCCTATTAATATATAATCTATTTTCTAAAAACAAATCAATTGCCATAACTCTTCGCATAATCTTTAGTCTATTGGTATTGATAGTTACAATTTTGACTCAATCCACAAACAAAGCCATTGCCTATGATTTAAAGGCATCAAACACAAGATTTGAGATAGTAAGAGATTTCTTTAGTCACGATTTAATAAGCCCTTATCACCATATGACAGGATTTTGTTTCGAAGATGTACATAAATCAATATCGACCTTAGAGAACAATGCCACAAGATATAAATTTAGATGGACATACTATGTTGCAAGAACAACAGATAAAAATATCAACACCTTCGAAAGCTATGATGATTTATGTAGAAGGTTCAAAGGAACAGATTCAATTGTATATGTAGGATATTTCAAGCAAGCCACAAAGAGCGAGGATGCAATATTATATTTTGCAAAACTAAAAGGCAAAGATCTACCCTTAGAACAAATCGATGTTGTAACAAATGAGATAATTGTTGGGTACTTATCTCCATACAAATCCTTCAATGTATCAATAGCCTCTGGTTCAAATGAAGCCTACGCAAATGAATTATTAATGAACTCTCAAGGAAGCTATCATTCCATTAATATGCCTTCTGCCTCATTCCCTTCCAATCAAAAAATATCATATTTCAAGATTAAAGGAGATAGCCTTATTGCATCGAGTCTAACAATAAGTAATATCTTATCCAGAGAAAGAGGAGAATATTACAAGACAAATCTCAAAGCAAGGCAAAAAAGAATCGAAGAATTAAGACTTGCTATAAAGAAAAGCGATACTTGGTTCAGCTCAATTAAGCAGAAAGCTAAGGCAAACAATAGAACCATTGAAGAACAAGTTGACTCAGAAATAAACTATATCATCGCCTGCGAAAAACAAGATATACACAAATAAAAAGAGGTTGCTTTTGGCAACCTCTTTAGTGAATTAATAATCTATATTCTTATAGTAATTCTGAATTGTACTTTGTTAGTGCCTCAAGTGCGTTAGTCTTAACGTGAATAAAGTCAGTTACACCCATTTTCTTAAAGTTTTCTATTTGTTCTGCTGGATAACCTGCAACAACAATATGATTTACTTTACCCTTCAACTCATTGATTGCCTCTGGTACTAAATCTACATATTCATCATCTGAAGAACAAAGCACAACAACATCTGCCTTTGCATCTATTGCAGCCTTTGCACCTTCTTTTGGAGTATCGAAACCAATATTATCAATAATTTCATAACCAGCAACACCAAATAGATTTGTTGCAAAGCTAGCCCTAGCCTTACGCATAGCAAGATTACCATAAGTTAGAAGGAATATCTTAGGAGCTTTTCCTGATTCTTCAACAGCCATCCTAAGGTCTTCGAAGGCTTCTGCTAAACGTGAGCAACCAAGAGTTTTTATTTCTCCATCTTCTGCCTTATTACAAGCGCATTCATCAATAACCTTATCTAACATTCTTTCGCTAGCATTTGGGTATTGGTTAGTACCAAGTATTGTAGTCTTTCTTGTAGCAACTTCTTTTGCTCTGATTTGTTCAGTCTTTTCAATTGATTCTTGAATAAAACCTTCCTTAATTGCAGAAACAAAACCTCCCTTTGCTTCAATTTCCTTAAACATATCCCATGCATGATTTACAAGAGCATAAGTAAGGTTTTCAATATAATATGAACCAGCAGAAGGGTCAACAATCTTATCTAAATAAGACTCTTCCTTAAGAAGTATTTGTTGGTTATTTGCAATACGAGTAGAAAATTCATTATCTGTATTGTATGTAACATCAAAAGGATAAACAGATATTGAGTCAGCTCCAGCAATTGCCGATGACATAGTCTCTGTTGTAGTTCTTAACATGTTTACATAAGGGTCGTAAATAGTCTTGTTGTAATATGAGCTTTCTGTAGAAATAAATAAATCGTAAGCAGTTTCGCATTTAGGATTATATTGTTCCATAATCTTTCTCCAAAGAATTCTTGCTGCTCTTATCTTAGCTATTTCCATAAAATAGTTAGAGCCAGTTGCAAAAGCAAACTGCATTCTATATCCTACAGAGTGAGCAGGTATTCCTTTTTCAGTAAGATTAAACAAATAATCATTCGCAGAAGAAATTGTATATGCTAACTCTTGAACGATTGAAGCTCCAGCATTATTGAATATATTTCCGTTTACAGTAATAACATCGAAATTAGGGATATTAGCCTTAACAGTGTTAATAATATAAGCTCCCTTTTCATAAACAGAATCAAGGTCGGTGCAGAACTTACCGTATATTAAAGCATATCCATAAGGGTCAAAGTTTACAGAACCATAAACCTTTGTTCCATCAATTCCTTGAGCCTTTATATATGCAACAAACAAATCAATGATTTCTGAATATGAATTAGCATCCTTGAAATTGATCTTAACCTTATTAATATCAATCCCATTTAGTAACACCTTCATATCCTCAACACTCTTAACGCTCTTAGCATTAAAACCTAATGAGTTAACCCCTCTTCTAACACCCTCACAAGCAAGTGCATTAGCTGTTAGTAAATCTTCCTCATAAATATCTTGACGGATATCCCAATCATTATTATCCTTAGTAGAAGGTTTAAGGTCAAGGTTTTTAATATCCTCAGCTCTATAATAAGGTTTTACATCAAACCCCTCAAGAGTTTTCCAAACAAGTTTCTTTTCATAATCGCCACCCTTAAGGTCTGCCATTATAACTTCTTCCCATTTCGATGTCTCAACCGCTGGGAATTCAGGAAATAATCTGTTGTTTTCCATTATATTTTAGCTATTAAATTAATCTAAATAAGCAACAAAATTAAGAAGAAATCAAGAATTGACCTAATCTTTAGGATAAAATTTCACTTATATCTTATATAAGTTCAGTATTACTTGATATAAAATTATTTTTACAAGGATTATCTTTACTAAGATGCACATCTTAGCGCGGTGAGATGTACATCTTAGCATCTTAAGATGCACATCTTAGCACAGCGAGATGCACATCTTAGCAATATTAATCCCTATCTTTTTGAAGTTAAACCTTATATCACTGAAATTAAACCTTATATTACTGAAATTAAAAAAGGGACAGCGTTTCACAACGTGCCCCTTTATAGTCTAATCTATTAATCAAAATCTATCCCATATACTCCCTTTGCAAATTCATTAACGTTGATTGCCTTTGTAGCTTCTCCATTAATTGATTTCATTGTGAATGTATTTATTGTGCGTCCTTGTACATCAGTGATAATTACCTTAGCTTCTCCAACTAGTCCCTTTACTACTAATGTAGATGTGGTGCTTGCTGGGTTTGGATATAGGCTTACTGACATTGAATTTATTTCTATATTATCTATGCCTGATGTTGCATTGAAGTTCTTCTCTGCTCCATAAGTCTTACCTGATTGGGTTTCTGCATAGGCTCTAACATTATAGTTTGTTCCTGACAACAAACTTGTTGCTGTTGCTGTTATTGAGGTTGTTCCTGTTGCTGTTAGGTCTTCTGCTGTGCTCCAATCTTGTGTTGCGGTTTTATACTCAAAGCCTCTTGCTACTATACTTTCCGTGCCTTGTGTAATTGCTCCATAGAATTTTGCAGTGGTATTTCCATAGAAAACTTTTACTGAGTCGGTTGTTACTATTGGAGCGTTAAATGCTGCTGTTGTAAAGGTTACTGTATCGCCATAGAAGTTTCCTGCATTTGTTGTTGCATAGGCTCTTACCTTATATTGTGTACTTGGTGTTAAGCTTGTTGCATTATAAATGAACGGTGATGCTACTGGTGATACTGTTTGAGTTGTCCATGATGTTGCTGCGGTAGTTTTGTATTCAAAGCCTACTGCATTTACTGTATCTGACCATTGTATATAAGAACCTCCTAGTGTTGCTGTGTTATGAGTGAAGGTTGTTATGCTCGATGTTGTAACTATAGGGTTTGAAGGCTGTGATAGTGTTGTAAAGGTTACTGGTATCCAATTTGAATAGAAACCTGCTCCACAACTTGATCTTATATAAGCAGTGTACTGTGTATTTGGTGTTAGATTTATAAAGCTATAATTTGTTACCTGAACATCTATTGGTGTTCCTGCGTTGCCAAGCTTTATTTGCCAATCGGTTTCTGATCCTCCTGCTGTCCATGTTATGTCGGCTGTGGTTTGGCTGATATTGGATGCAACTAGTGTGTCTGGATCTAAACATGTAATGTTTGAACTTATTACTAGATTGTCTAAATAAGCACGAGCATATCCCGCATTATAATCACTCTCAACCTTAAATCCAATATATTTACCTGCTCCGCTATATGATGAAAGGTTTACTTGGTAGTCGTTCCAAGTATAAGAACCTCCAATAGCTGCAACTTGTACCCATGAAGCAGCGGTAGTATCTGTCATTATTCCGATTCTCAATGTATCTGTTGCTCCACCAATCTTAAATTTAAAGTCAAGTTTCAAAGTATTTAATGCAATTGATTGGTCAAATTTAGGTGTGATAGCCATTGCATAAAGTCCTTGACCTGAAACATAATAATACAAACAGTTATTAGAATAACCTCCTGTCATTATGTTTGGTCTATCGGCATAAGTAGTATTTCTTGTCCAACAACTAGGTATTAATGATGCTCCTGTTCCATATGAGTCAAAATCTTCTGACCAAGGAATTGATGTAATAGTTCCTGTACATAATGTTCTAAAAGATTTTGTTACTCCAAGCGATATTGCACCACTACCACAATCTGTGTAGACAGCTATGTCATATGCAGTGTTTGGTGTAAGATTTTGAAGAGTATAGTTAGTTGTTGAAGTTGTTATTACATTCCAATTTGAAGTACCTACTTGGCGGTATTGAACCTGCCAAGCATTATCGGTTGGTTTGGCTTGAATCCAAGATAAATCAACTTGATTAGTTTGTATATTCGAAACATTTAATGAACTTGGTTTAACACACGATGGAAGTGTAGAAATACTAACATCATCAAGATGGAAATAATATCCGATATTATTATTTCTTGCAAAAACAAGACGATAATCACCTACTAAATTTGCAATTGATAATTCATACAACTTCCAAGTAGTAGGCAATGTACTATCAATAGAAGCAATATTTGTAAATAATGCGGTATCTGAATAAGAGCCAATATCACCATTTAAAGAAACATTATATGCCTTTACCCAAACATTCTCTGGATAAGGATTCATATTATTACTCTTAGCCCAGAATGAAATTTGCTCATTACCTGTAAGAGTAATAATTGGAGTCATTAAATAATCGCCCATTAAATTATTAGCACCATACAAGCTAGCAGAACCAATTCCTGAATGTACATAATTAGAGTATGTATAAGGAGTAGATTCCCATCCATTTGATGAAGCACCATTAATGTTTATCCAACAGTTTGAAGGCTTTGAATCGGATAATCCAAATGCAGAAACCCAGCTTGACTCAAAACCTTCTTGCCAAGGAATAGATGTTATTGGATTACAAGGTGTGGATATACTTATTGAAGAGAAAATAGATGTATCTTGACCACTGTTACACAGTGAAGCTACTCTAACATAATAATTTGTTCCCGCCGAAAGTCCAAGAATACTTATTGAGTCAATAGAAACCTGTTGTTTTATCCAATTAACAGAATCTACACTTTTGTATTCTACCTGCCAACTTGAGCTATTTCCTACATCCCATTTCACATCAAATGAAGTTTGAGAAAGATTACTAGCCACAAGATTTGAAGACATACCACAACTTCCATATTCAAGTTTAAAATCATCTATTGTTAGATACCAACAAGGGCTTGAACTCGCTTGACATTTTACTCCAAAATAATAAGCACCACTAGTTGAAGGGGTATATGTTCCAATATATTGTTGATAAGAAGTATTAATAAGATTTGCAAGTGGAATTCCCACATTTTGGATATAAGAACCTGATGTTTGTGCTGAGTAAACACCTGCCCCTAAGGATTGCCATCCTGAATTTCCATCTGTAATATACCAATAAGAGAATTTATATGTAGTTCCTGCTACCAAATCAAAGGCTTGAGTAAAGAATATATCATTACTTCCATACTTAAATGTAGCAGCATTTGTTCCCGTATGAGCAAAACGATTATAATTTGAATTTGCAGTTTGAGTATTTGTAAGACTGCCAAAATTAGTAGCATTCCAGCATTTTGGCAATACACTTGCAGCACCTATTGTCTCAAATCCTTCTGACCATGGAATAGAAGACTGCGCATTAACAGAAGTACAAAAATAATCTAATAAAGTAGCTTCAGAATAATCCGTTGCACAACTATTAATAATATAATAACTATATTGAGAATTTTGATCTAGTCCCATAAGAGTAAATGGCAAAGCATTTAAACTAACACTTACTGAGTCGTAACTTGTTGCAGAAGTTTTTTTATAGTATAACCACCATGAATTATCTGTAGTTTTGGCAGGAGTCCATGTGAAAGTTGCTGAATTACTAGAAGCATTTGTTATTACAACATTTGTTGGTTTTATACACTGAGGTATTTGAGAAATTTCTACATTATCAACATAGAATGAATTTGTAGCTCCAACACCCTTACATCTAAAGGCAATATATTTTCCTTGTCCAGAATATGATGTAAAGAAGATTTCCTTATCCTCCCATAAACTTGTTGAGCTTGTCCCAATGGTTGAGTCTATCTTTATAAACGATGAAGTATCATTAGGGCTAGACATTACTCCAATTTCAAGTCCTTGATATGAAGCACTAGTCTTTTTAAGTTTAAACTTCAATCTCAAGGTATTAATTGGATAAACCAATGTATCAATACTTGGAGAACATGCAATATTCATTGTTCCTGATGAAGCAAAGAAATACATGGCACCTGGAGTAGAGAAATATGTTGTGCTTATATAAGGATAATTGGTCTGATAAGTTGTTGTTCTATACCAACAGTATGGGAATGCAGTGCTTCCTGTACCATAGCTATCAAATGTTTCTGAATATGGTAGATTAGAAATTGGTAAACAAAGAGTTCTAAAGCTATTAGAAATACTTTTTTCAGATAGGACAGAAGAACAATTAGTTTTTATATAACATTGATAATTTGTATTCTGATTTATATTTTGTAGGGTATAAGGACTTGAACTTATTAATACAGAATCCAAGATATTTGTTGTCATATCAAGATAATACAAATACCAAGAGTTATCACTTACAGAGCCAGAAGTAAAAGAAACACTAACTGAGTTTGCAGTAATATTTGAAAAAACTGGTTTAGAGGTTCTCTTACAAGTAGGGGTAGTTAGCACCTTAATATCGTCAATATTTAATCTATAACCACCAAATGATTTTCTTACAAATGCAATACGACAATCTCCAGTAAACGGAGAAAGGTCTATTTCGTATTCATTATAAGAATCAGAAGGTATATATCGTTTTGCAAGAGCAGTTACGAAATTAGTAGATGTGGTATCTGACAATAGAACATCTCTTTGCATTGTAGTTGTGTTAAATACCTTAATCTCTAAAGTATCATTATATGTAGAATAGCCTTTAGCCCAAAATCTTAAAGTTTCATTACCTGTCAAACTTAATATTGGAGTTAATAACCAATCATTATGCAAAATGGTACTTGTAAAGGAACTTGTTAGCATTTGTGCTGAACCTGTTCCATTATTAGTGTACGAGGTTGAGGTATTTCTTTCCCATTTGCCTAAAGATGTAGATCCATTCAAGTTCATCCAACAATATGGAGCAACAACATTACTTGGAGATACGGCTGTAGCTTCCCAAGCTAGTTCAAAATCCTCAATCCAAGGAAAGGCTGATATTGCACCACAACTAGTTCTAAAAGTCTTAATAAATGTAGGTTCGGATAACACGGCACCACATTCTGTTTTTAAAGCGTATTGATAGTTTGTAGAGCCCTGCAAATTAGATAATGTAAAACTTGGAGTTGTACCTATAATAAGAGAATCCCAATTACTATCTGTAAATCTTTTGTAATACAAATACCATGTATTATCTCCAGCATGACCTTCTACCCAAGAAATAGTTGCGCTATTTGTAGTAATATTGGAAACAATAGAACTCTTAGGTCTTGCACAAGCAGGAATGACATCTACTACGACATTATCCACATAAACACTATTATAACTTGAGTTTTGTAATAATAGTGCAATATATCTCCCATTTCCAACATAGGTATCAAGCAAAGCCTCTTTATCCTCCCATGCACTTAGAGCAATATTAGGTTGATAGCTTCCTACTGGCAAGAAAGTACTCCAATCGGATGGATCTGTCATCACACCCACTTGAATATTATTTAAAGTAGAAGAATACATTTTAAACATAACTCTTAATGTATTCATTTGAACAGAGCTATCAATAGGACTTAGAATTGCCAATGAGCGAGGAGAACTTGAAGGAGCTGTAAAATATAAAGCTCCTGGTGCAGAAAAGTTTGTTGTATTAATATAAGGAGAGTTTTCCGTTGTAGAATTTCTTGACCAACATGAAGGATAAGCTGTAGACCCTGTACCGTATGTATCAAAGTTCTCGGAATATGGGAAAGAAGAAATTCCTATACATGAAGTTTTGAACTTTTCTACGAAAGAAGCCTCTGATAAATTAGAACCACATAATGCTCTAACAAAATAAGAATATTCTGTATTATGATTAAGACTTGTTAAAGTATAAGTTGTGGTATTAATCAAAACAGAATCCCATATTGAATCATTCGTTGCTTTGGAATATAAGTACCAAGACGATTGATTAGATGTAATTGGGGAAAAACTAATATTAGCAGAATTAGATGTTATAATATTTGCATTTAATTTTGTAGGTCTTGAACATGAAGGAATTTGTGATATCTCAAAGTTGTCAATATAAGCATAACCAACATCAAGTTTTAAAGCAATGTAGGAACCAGAACCCTGATATAAATTAAAATTTACTTCCTTGTCTTCCCATACTCCTACCTTATCGTAAGAAATAGTATCATAAACAACAAATGTTGAAGAATCTAAAGGATTTGTCATTACACCAACTAGTAATCTATCTGAAAATCCATTATTTTTATACTTAAATCTCAAACTTAATGTATTTATTGGTGACGCATTATCAATTTGAGGAGTAGCTACAATTTTTGGTATTGCATTTGAAGATGAATATAAATATAAGCAATTACCAGAGAAGCCTCCAGTATTAACATAAGTATAATCACTATTTCTCGTCCAGCAATATGGTAATAATGTATAACCAGAACCAGCAGTATAGGAATCAAAATTTTCGTATATTGGTAAGCTAACAGAAGCAGGACATCCTGTTCTAAAGTCTTTTATTGAAGTTGAATCTGATAATCCTGAATTACAATTTGTCTTAATATAATATTTATAAGCAGTATTGGGTGTTAATCCATTCAAAGAATATGTGCTTGATGAAATATCAACACTATCCCAATTTATTACTGAGGATTTTTTATAATATAAACGCCATTGATTATCCGTTGTATGTGCAGGAGTGAATGAAATATCAACACCATTTGCTGTAATATTTGAAACAAATAATGAAGTAGGACGAGCACATGTTGGAATTGTTTCTATAGTTAAATCATCAATATTTATATAAGCACCTCCTTTTAATTTATTTCTCACAAATGCAAGACGATAATTTCCTACATAATTACTCAAATTTATTTCATACTCAATCCAATTAGTAGTTGTACTTTCTGTAACAACAGAGGTTGGAAGGATTGGAGTAAACAAACTAGTATCAGACAAAGACACAACGTCATGACCATTTGTAGTCGCATTGTAGATATAGAGTCCAAAATCTTGAGAATAATAACCATAATAAGAAGCATAGGAAGACAAATAAAATCTCATTCTTTGATTTCCTGTCAAAGTAACTAATGGAGTAACCAACCAATCACTATGAACATAAGTTGAAGTTGCTGTGCTAGAATTCCCTCCAAAGAACTCAGCCGAACCTGTCCCACTTTTTATTCTTGATGTGTTAGTTCCTTTAATCCAATTATAAGATGTAGGATTACCTCCATTAACATTTATCCATCCAGAAGGAGATGTACCATTTCCTGGAGTATTGATTGCCCATGCTCCATCGAAAGTCTCCGTCCAAGGGAAAGTAGTAATCTGCCCCATAGACTCAATGGCAAAAATAATCGCCATCAAAAAAAATAATAATCTTTTCATTTTTAAAAGTTTTTAATTATATAATCCTTTATTTGTCAATATACTATTCATTGTATTATTAAATTCCTTCTCACTTATTGGCTTATGAAGCAAATAATAATCTGTTAATCGAGTATTTAAAAAATCAACGTCGACATAAGCTGTAGTAAAAATAATTTGAGAATTAAGGTCGATAGCATCAAGTATCCCCATACAATTACCATCCGAAAGAGTAATATCCATAAAAATTAAATCGACAGAGTTATTCGATAACCATTTGATTGACTCATCAACAGACTTAATTACTGCCACAATTTCAAAACTGGGGTAATATATAGAAAGTAGATAAATTAAATATCTCTGTGATAAATGTTCATCCTCAATAATAACAACTCTCATCTTATATCATTTTGGAGACAAAAATAATATCTAATGAGGCTATTATATTAGTTCTATGTATGAACTTAAATAAAAATATGTATGAAGTTTAGTTTTTGTGTAGTGAACTTAACAGCTAAGAATTAAGCCATCTTGTAAACTCATCGATTCTTTTCTGACTAACAATAACATCATCGAAAAACTTAGGAGTCAAAGAAACTCTCATTCTCGTATTAGTTATTTTCTGTATTCTGTCAATTGATTCTATTGTAGCAATACAAGCCCTAGAAATCTGAAAGAAAATCTCTCCATCAAGTATCTGTTCCAATTGGGCAATAGTATAATCGACAATATACCTATCCCCATCATTAGTAATAATAAAGCAATCTCTTCCCTCATTATAGAAATAAGCAATATTTCTAGTATCAACCACAATAATATTATTACCTACTTTAACCGAAAATCTATTTTTAAACTGTTTCTCGTTTTTTTGCTTAATATAGCCTAAATCTTCCAGCTTTGCAATAGCCTTTTTTAGTTTAACTTCATTAATAGGTTTCATAATATAAGAAACACTATTAACATCAAATGCTTTCAGGGTATAATTATCATAAGAAGTAGTAAAGATAATTGGAGTATTAATAACCACTTCATCAAATATCAAGAAACTATTACCATCCGACAGATGAATATCCATAAAAATTAAATCAACCACATTTTCACTAAACCATTTCACACTCTCTTCTACAGAATCTAAAATAACAGCAATCTCAATAGTAGGGTCAATCTTATTTAAAAGACGGACAAGTATATTTTGAGATAATTCCTCATCCTCAACAATTGCAACTTTCATATCAATGGAACCTTTACAATAAAATTAATATCATCATTAATAATTAATACTCTCTTTTCGCTAAAAAGTTTATAAGTCTCAATCAAGTTATTCAAACCAATACCTGTTGAATAAACCTTATCCTTTCTTAATCTTTTAATATTAGACACAATCAAGTACTCATTATCGGAAGTAATATTAACAATAAGCACGCTCTTTTTCGAAATAATATTATGTTTAACTGCATTTTCAATCAATATTTGAAGAGTCATCGGAACAACTTTTTTCTCCAAATCAGTCTCATTTACATTAGTCACCAAAATCAAATTATTAGAATACCTAATTGTTAACACCTCAATAAAATGGTCTATAAACTCCAGTTCATCTTTCAATAAGACCGTATCATGTTCCTGACTTGCCAATACATACCTATAAAATTCCGACAGAGCACAAACATATTCAGAGCTCTTCTCTGGCTTTTCCACATATAGCATCTCATTCAAGACATTAAAACTATTGAATAAAAAATGAGGATTTATCTGGCTTTTCAGTTGATTATATTTAAACCTCTCATTATCATATTTCATCTTCTCATACTTCAATTCGTCCTTTTGAGTCTTAATAAACATATAAGCAATCTCCAAGAACAATACAATTATCAAACTTTCAATACAAGTTGTATAGAAGTATTTCTGAGAAAAAATAGACCTAAAATTCTTAAACAACTCAATAGGATTATGATATTCGCTTACATATAAAGCAAGAAATAACATAATTAAAAATGTAATAAATAAAATTGTAAGTACCTCTAATATAATCCTTAGTTTAAATTTATTTTTCCAATAAGCACCATTAAAATAGATAACCGCAAATAGAAAAGCCAACGTCATACTAACTTGAACAGGAATATTGGTATAGAAATAAAAACCCACTTTAGATAGAATCTCATTATCATAGACCAAAATATCTATTGCAAAATTGATTAGAAAAGAAAAAATCAGAGCTATAAAATATAGAGAAATCAGAACCCTATTTTTTACAAGAAAATTACCCAAGCTCTTCAAACATTTACGCAAAAAAATAAATGGAATCCACATAAGAATATTTTTAGCAAGAAAAAAAATCTATGCAAAGATAAAAGAATTATTGAATTACACATAAGGGGCAAAAAATATTTTGCCCCTTATCTTTGATTTTAGATTTTCATCTATTTCTTTTTTTTAGGTTTGGAGACATAAAGCATAATAACCATAAAGTCATCCCATGTGTAATAACTCTTGTTCATACCCATATCTTTAAATTCATCAGTGATTTTCATCTTATAGAATTTCGATTCAGAAATGCCTAGCTCGGCAGCTACTTCTCTACCATTAATAAGTTTCTTGTCAGATCTTGGTATCTTTTTATCTGATTTTTTTATCATTTTTGACATTGTATAAAAATTTTGTGGTCAATATCATTTTGTTTCTTAATTGACCTAAGTTAGTAAAGTAAAAGCAGCTGTTTTTATAATTTATTCTAAAGAGGCACCCTCTCATATTTAAGCAAAAAAGGGATAGCGTTTCACAACGTATCCCTTCACACAATTAATTAAAACTATTGGTGAAAATCTTACTATTTTAAAGATTTTTATTTGAAAGTAAGCCTATTTAGACCTACTAATAGTTTTCAATAAAAAAGGGGCGGCGTTTCACAACGGAACCCCTTACTAATTAATCATCTAGTCATCTTACCAAAAATACCTTTCTAGTGTTTTTTGGATTTATTTTTATCATAAAAAAATAGTCATTTAAAAAAGGGGCGGCGTTTCACAACGGAACCCCTTTATAGTCTAATCTATTAACAAAATCTTTACATGAAAGACTCTTATCTTATAATAAGCTTTTGTATGCTTATTGTATTTACATTTTGGATGCGTAAGTAATATACTCCCTTTGCAAATTCATTAACGTTGATTGATTTTGTTGCCTCTCCGTTAATTGATTTCATTGTGAATGTATTGATTGTGCGTCCTTGTACATCGGTGATGATTACCTTAGCTTCTCCAACTAGTCCCTTTACTACTAATGTAGATGTGGTGCTTGCTGGATTTGGATATAATGAGACTTCTATTTGTTTAATTTCTATATCATTCAATCCTGATGTTGTAACGAAATTCTTTTCATCTCCATAAATTTTTCCTGATCCTGTTTCTGCATAAGCTCGAACATTATAGGTTGTAGTTGTATCCAATCCTGTTGCTGTGGCAGTAATAGAATTTGTTCCTGTTGCTGTTAAGTCTTGTGCTGATGACCAGATTTGTGCTGCGGTCTTAAACTCAAAGCCTCTTGCTACAATTTGCTCTGTTCCTATGGTAATTGATCCATAGAATTTAGCAGAACTATTGTTTAGAACTA
>JAFNAQ010000051.1 GCA_017860275.1 Bacteroidota bacterium | reverse complement strand
GCAATCTACCATAGCCCGTGTAAAAGCAGCAACCAGTCATCTTACCGGTTTGAAAATTGGTATTATGGGCTGCATCGTTAATGGTCCGGGAGAAATGGCCGATGCAGATTATGGTTATGTTGGTGCCGGCCGTGGCAGAATAAGCTTGTACAAAAAGAAAGAATGTATTGAAAAGAATATCCCTGAAGAAGAAGCTGTTGAAAAGCTTATTGAGCTTATAAAGGCTAATGGGGACTATGCTGAGAAGGTGTAATCCTTTAAATATAATGTCATTACAGAAGTGGTACAACTTGTATAAGTGTATCACTTCTGTTTTTTAGAGGGTATTCAAATCATTTTCAATGAACAATCTTTCCTTTATTTATTGCGTTTTATTTTGATTATTTTTGAGAGGAAGTATTTGGAATGGGATTATAGATCTTTTCTGAATTTTATATTTACTATTTTCATAATATCGAATATTTAGTGTATCATAATTAAATTTAATTTTTTGTCTATTATTCGTTAGAACTGAGTCGATCAAAAAATGTACTCGATTTATAAGACTGGTTTCTTCCAATTTTTGTTTGCTAACAACTAGCCCCCACTTACCTGAAGAATCTTTTTTTATATCATTATCAAACAAAGTTTTATTTGTTGTTAACGTCTGATTTTTTAATGAGTTTCTAATAATAACATCTTCGACTTTCGTTTTAGATACGCTCACCATGCCTTTATTTATAGTAAATGTACAAATAAAATAAGCAAATCCTTTAATTGTATCATTTACATTGAGCTTGAATACAACATTTTTATCTAAGTATACACCTTTAATCGGATATTCGTCCTGACTAGTGCTACTTATAAAAAGAAGTGATGCAGAAATAATTAAAAGAACTTTTTTCATATTCAATTAGGATTCATGCTTTTCAAGTATATCAATCTACTTTATGACGAAAACTTGTTATTAATATTAAAATTAACCATGAAACATACAAAACAGCAAATGGGATAAGTAACCGAAGCCACAAACTCTCTGTAATATATATGACTAGAAAACACAATATATAAAAAAGGAAAATCTCTAGTAATAAATATTTAAATAGGAACAAGTCATTTTTTATATCATTCCGAAAAAAATATGCAGTAAAATATAAAAGAAAGACAAAGAGAATGTTTGAACAGACTAGATTTAATATAATAAATAATATTAAAGGTAGCAACCCTAATAGATCCGATAAAGATTCTTTTGAAAAAACGAATAGTAATGCACTGAAAATTATACCACCCAAAAACGTCAAGAAACCCACTTTCATTATTTTAATTGCCCATTCCATATGCGGTTATTGGTCTTGTTTATTTCTTATCTCTATGGAGTAGCTAACTCCTAATTTTTATAAACTAATTTTAATATCATACCTACCCTACTTTTATTACTTTTTTCAATTGTTTAGTATGATAGTGGCTATATAAAACCGTTCGTCTTCATCTATGTGGGGCATTATCTTATTGCCTCCATACTCGATGAGGGTACATTTGGCATAATACTCCAATCCTTTTTTATCTTTCGGGATATCCCAGTAGGTAACAATATAATGCACATCATTATCGCCAAACACATGAGGGCATTGCAGCCTGTAAGTGAGCTTTCTCTCTTCGGGACGATCTTCTCTTATAGATACATTAAGATTTTTCGTCAAATAACAACAGCTATCATTGTATTTCTTTATTCCTACTATGGCATCATATCGACTTTCACGTGGCTCAGAAGCAATGATATCCAAGTTATATGCATTAAGGTTTACAGTTGCGTAATCCTTCAGTTCAATCCCATTTACCAAATCTTTGCCGGAGGCATCCTGGAAACTCAAGGCCAGATTATAAACAACACTTTCTTCCAGATCAGATTGGGTATGGAAAAGGTCGAAAAGGAGATCGCAGGAAGTAACGGTTGCTGCCAGCAAAATCAATAAGCCAGATATTTTTAACTTTCTCATAACATTTATGGTTTAGTAATATGTTACTTGTTTTACCTTTCGTTTCATCCCAGCAGCATCATAAATATACTCTGTATTATGGTTTTGAGTTAATTATAATGTACTTGACAAATGTAATGAATTGTATTTAATTTTTGCTATTTTTGTGAGAATCTTTTGTTGAATTTATATTGGCATCGTAAGTGTATTCAGGAGCTGCATAGCTTTGAAAAGTAAAATTGAATGCACAGAAGTATGAAGGTTTATATTCTTATATATCTGTATTTCCAATAAAATTAGGAGGATAAACGGTTAAAGACAACAAAAGCTTTACTTTCTTTCAATTAAAGTTAGTAGTAAAAATTATTTCATCTTTTATCTTTATAAATGTCTCTATATTTTCTTTTTGCTTTTTCTAAATATTCTTTTTAGGATTTAAGTTTTTCAATTATATCAATCTACGTCATGACGATGGCTTATTATAGATATTACAAATAACGACAAAATATACAATACAGCAAATGGTGTAAGAAGCTGAATCCAATAACTATCTTTAATACTATATATTGGTAAGGAATACAATATATAAAGGAGGGGAATTTCCAATAATAAATATTTCAACGAAAACAAACTCTCTTTAATCCCATTCCGTAAAAAATGTACTGTAAAGTACAGAAGAAAAACAAAGAGGATATTTAAGCAGGCCAGTATTAATGTAATTATTAATACCCAGGTTAAGAATCCGAATTGATTCGATATAGGTTCTTTTGATAAAATTAATACTAATGCACATAAAATTATGCCACCCAAAAACGTCAAGAATCCCACTTTCATTATTTTAATTGCCCATTTCATGTATTGTTGTTGAATTTGTTTTTTGTTTTATTTCTAATAATATTAAAATTTTATCGATCGTTTTTAATGAACGAAATTTGCTCTATTTGTCGCGTTTTATTTTAATTATTTTTGCCTTATAAGAACCTAGTGGCAAAGACATAAAAGGATAAGCGTATCGATAATCTTTAACTGTTACTATATTGAAGCTATCTGATACAACCCATAATCTCATATTGTCTTCATCATAGCTGTAATTTCTATTATATATGTTTTGAGAAATAGAATCATTACTGCAAAAATACTTTTCTACTCCTGAGAATATAGAAAATTTCACCCCTTTATACTCTGTAAAAACACAAGGAAAAAGCTTATTGTCTTTAATTTCTTTTCCTGCAAGAGAATTTCTTCCACTATAAAGAATTATAGAATAATTGTGGGGATCTTCTTTATCTATATATATTTCATTATAAAGATTGCCATGAGGAATCACTTTAACAAATGAATCAACTATAGTAGAAAGCTCAGGCTTGAAATTTATTCTAGAATATAATCTTGAATCACTTCTCTTACAACATAATAGAAGTAAGATAAAAAACAACATTATTATTTTTCTCATCTTATTTTTGCCTAAATTATTAATGGATCTATTGATTATAAAAGATCTAAAACTGTTTCAGTATATGTAATTCCCATCTTTATCTACAGGTCAATTCATCTTATCTATGTTAATTAAATTAGCAGGGCTGTTTACACTGCGAAAAAGAAATTTCTGTATATTCTCCTGCTAGAGGGGCAATTCCTAATCTCCCTGTAGCTGAATAATAATATAAAACTCCATAATAAGATAATTCTATATTTTCAAAAATGTAAAATTAAACATAAACTGAAATATAAGTTCTAGTTATATAAAACCACAAGAGTGGGAAACAAATCATTAACATGCATACTAATATTTTTACCAGATTCTTAGACTTAAGCCTTTTATATCTATCATTAAATCTTTCAAGTATACTATATTTGTAGTACCGAATATAGAGTATAATCATAGCAATAAGATCAATAGGTAAAAGTCCCCAAAATCCTAATAAGGCATACAATTTTATAATAGAGTCATTATGAATCAACCCAACGAGTTTGATCATAGAATCAACCAATAAACAGACATATAAACTTGCATGCATTAAAGCACTCCATTTTGCATTATCTTCGCTTCTTCCTAGTTTCATTAAAAACCGATATGTACAATAAAAGAAAGTATCTATTATATTCATAGGTGATTTATATCAGTACTTTAAGTTGATCAATTGCTATACAATTGACAAATGTAATGAATTGTGTTGAATTTGTATCATTTTTTATAATTTAAGTGAAGCCGAATAGTGTTTAAAACTAACATCCTATTTATGAGTGTATTATAATAAGACGAATATTAATCAGGTGGCAGAGGTGGCAGTAAAAAAGACCTTTTTGGCTTCCCAGAAATAAAATTTTGAAAATTCTGCAAATTGCGGAATTTTGAAAATTTATTTTTCAGAATCGGAAAAAGTATTAATTTGCTGCCACCTGTGCCACCTACTAAAAAATACATCGTTAGTAATCAGCTGATTGCAAAATGGGATAGCAGAATAGTTTGCAAAAGAGGTGGAGAGGGTGGAGTAAAAAAGAGTTTTTTCGGCTTCCAGAAAATTATTTTTTAAAATTCTGCAAATTGCGGAATTTTAAAAAGTAGATTTCTCAGAACGAAAAAAGAACAATTTCTCTCCACCCTCTCCACCTTTTAAAATGTATTGTATTGATAATCAGTCGTGTTTGTCTGGCTGTAAAATGATTCGCTGAAGATAATGTAAAAAATGCAATATAAATTACTGTAATATTACTCGGGGAATTATTTATATCAAAAGGGAGATTAGTAATTCTTAAAGGAGGGTATAAACCAAACATGTACAAGATTGGGAGTAATCTTGTACATGTTTACTTCCAATCTTGTACATGTTTGGATTGACTTAACCTTATAAAATGATTAGTTTTCGGTTAATGCAATCTTAATATATCTAGAGCTTTATTTTACTTCAGCAGTAGTTTTTTGTTCTTGTTTTCCTTTTGCAGGGCTTAATAAACCGTTATATTTTTCTGGATTATTAAGTAAATCAATAGCTTTTACCAGCTCATCGTCATTCTTTAGTTGCTGAGTAATAGCGCCTTTTTGATAATAGTAGCGCTTAACAATCTCTGCTGAAATAAGCGATTTGATGTCTTTTGAAAAATGATCCAGGTCGCGGTCAAGGTTATGGCTTAACTTCTTTTCCAAGGCTTTGAACTCTTCCGATGCATCGTCCATATATCCTTCAAATTCGGCAACCTCTTTCAGGTTTTTAAGTACCTTGTCACTTTGGCGGTCGTATTTAAAGTCTGATTTGCTCACCATTTCCTTGAAAGCTTTATAATCGTCGTCTGTTAATGCAAACTCCTGTGCTGAAGGGATGGTTGGATGCTTTACACAATAGTCGTTGGCGTACTCAAAAATCTTTTTGTCTATTATCAGATAATAAAGAATATTTGGAGTTTTTTCAGCTTTAATCTCCATATCAGGAGTAATACCTCCACCGTCACGAACTTCTCTGCCTGCAGCTGTATGGAACACAGTGGTAAGGCTGTCGGGAACACGACCTACGCTACCATCTTCATTACGATGTTTGTAATCGATTGCCTGAACGCAACGTCCGCTAGGAATATAGTATTTA
Organism: Bacteroidota bacterium; assembly: GCA_017860275.1. GTDB lineage: Bacteria > Bacteroidota > Bacteroidia > Bacteroidales > P3 > UBA10566. The sequence continues at coordinate 696 of JAFNAQ010000051.1, read as the reverse complement.
GCTGTAGTAAGTTTAAGGCTGCCACCATAAGGTAGATTTCTTGTGGTTTGTACCAGTCCCTTTCCAAATGTTCTTGTTCCGATTATTACAGCACGGTCCAGATCCTGGAATGCACCGGCCAGAATCTCCGATGCCGAAGCCGATCCGTTGTTTACTAAAACAGTAATAGGGATGTTTGGATCAATAGGATCGTGGGTTGTTTTATAGCTTCTATCCCATTGTTTCATTTTTCCACGGGTATAAACAATTTCTTTTCCTTTAGGAAGGAACATATTAGCTATTTCAACAGCTTCGTCCAATAATCCACCGCCATTGTTACGAAGGTCGATAATCAGTGAAGTAATTCCTCTCTTCTTCAAAGCAAGAAAAGCATCTTTAAATTCTTTAGCTGGCTTTCCGGTGAAAGAGCTTAACTGGATATATCCTGTATTATTTGCTTCAACATTATAATATGGCACTGCAGGTATCTGGATTGACTCACGAGTCAGTTTAAATTCCAAAGGTTTCTTTACTCCCTGACGTTCTACTTTAAGAATAAAAGTTGTACCAATCTGTCCTTTTAATAACTCACTGACCTGAGCTACAGATTTACCTTTTAAATCTTTTCCGTCAATCTCAAGAAGAACATCTCCTGGCTTCAGTCCTAATTTAGCAGCAGGCATATTTTCATAAGGCTCATCAATAACTACTCTTCCT
>JAFNAQ010000103.1 GCA_017860275.1 Bacteroidota bacterium | reverse complement strand
TATCAAAGAATAATTTATGAAGAAAAAAGAACAAGTAAACCTATTTGATGTAATTCCGTATATCAGCGAGCATGTTACGACGGAAAAGGAAGACGATTTTTTTGTGATTGTCTTTCCCCGTTTTCGTAATAAGTTTATGCAGAAAGTTTTTGCTCCATGCGGAAAGTCGGCCAATCTCCATGTTAAGCTCGAAGAACATGGTTCTGCAGTGTGGAATTTAATCGATGGAAATCGTACGGTAAGGGAGATTACAGAACTACTTGCCGAGCATTTCGAACATGAGGAAAACTATGAATACCGTATTACTACGTATATATCACAGTTATACACCAATGGGTTTATAAAATATAAAACGGCTCTTTAAACAAAATAGAGGAGCTTAGCATACATAAAACAGGGGAGGTAAGTTCGCTTATCTCCTCTGTTTGCATTTGGTTCTAAACCTAGGGGTACAGATTTATGTAAAGTGAAAATTGCTACAAAAAAAACAGAAAACACAAAATTATCTGCTTATCTCCCACTAAATGCTTAAAAGCACCTGCTATAAAGCTTTTCAGGTAGTGGCAGATAAAAAATCATCTGCTACTAAATCAAATCATCTGCTACTAAAATCTATGCTGAAGACAGCTATTCTTTTTTATTATTCCTATACCCGTAGGCACTTTCCTCGTTTGAATTGATTATCTAATAAATACACCATCTTACTATTCTCTTGTTAGAAACTGCCTTTTTTTGAAGCTGATGTTTATGATGAATCACTCCGGAGTTATGTAAAACTCTCGCCTGCATTTTATAAAATTACTAAACTAGTTTGTGTATTCTTGTACAAAAAAAATGTGTTCTTCTGTACAAAACAATTAAATCTTTTGTACAGAAGATTGAATTGTTTTGTACAAGATTAAATAAAGATCACGCCTGAAAAATAAAATATCCCGAGAGGTTTTAAAAAAGGCCGATGTAGATTTATAATTAGGTGGAATAATTTTGTACGACTCATATTTGCACGTTAAGCAGAGTATATGTTATGCTTTTAGGATATAAAATTTAATATTACTCATGTTCGGATATATTTAATTATATTTTATTGGATTTGTGATATGAATTTTATTCAATTTGCTAAATTTGTCAAACATAGCGGAGAAGCTGACAGTTGTAGATCTCTATTGTGAGATTAAGATAATAAATAGTATAAAGATTTATATAATGAAAAAATATCTATTCATATTTATAACTATATGTTTGTTCTCATGTCAACCGAATGACATAATTGATAATAGAAATATTGTAAAATTAGTGATTACAGATAAATTTGAAAAACATATGAATGCTATAATTGTAAATGCTGATTCGATTGCTAGAATCGTAAAAGAAATGAATAAAGCAAAGTGGGAGCCTGCAATATTTATATCAAGATATAAATTGGATGTATATTACAAGGATAATATAAAAAAGACATTATCGTTTAGAGGAGATATGCTTAAAATTTATGGGAAAACATATCGGTTGAATAAGCCGATTGAAACATTGATTGTTTTTTAATTATGAAATATATTAAATCTTTTGTTTGTCTTTTGATATTTGTTCTCGTAAGTTGCCATAACAAGAGCACAGTAAAAATAGATGTGAAATATCAAAATTACGCTATTGAAACTGTTGCTGGGCCTAAATGGGAAGAAGTTATAAATGGTGTACACCCAGATTTTTTAGTAAAAAGCTCTATTACTAATGAACAAGTTTGTGACAATTCCTGATGAATGTAAACCTTATATGCAGTGCTTAATGCACTTTGAAGATGGACATTCTTCAGTTCTTCTTTTAGGTGACTATTATAATACTTTGGATGGTGTTGCTATGATGGATAATGATATATTAGTTAAAATGATTCGTAAATATTCAGGTTATAATCATCCTCAAATGTATTAAGACTGTAATTTGAGGTGATTTTAAAATAACTATGTATTTTATAACTTGATGTGTAATGAAATGGATAATTAGGATATTAAAGGTTGCCTTATTAACTTTCTTGATAGGAGTATTATTTTATATTGCAAAATATTTCATAGATATACCTCCAGAACCAAATATGTATGGTATTGGTTTGGTGATTTCTTCTGTTATCTATAGTATACTTAATACAATCTTTGTGTCTGTAATATATCTAATTACGTATATATTCGATAAACAAATGTACAAAAGAATTCTTTCACTGACATTTTTATTTTTTGAGATAGTTTTTCTGTATGTTTGTATTGTAATTATTTATCAGATACCTTACTCCTTTAATATTTTATCAATCAATAAGGTTACTGAAAATGATTTATTCTATGTCTTTACCCCATTTATAGTCTTGTCCGTTTTATGGCTAATTGTAATATTAGTAATAGGTAAGCAGAATAGAATAGGCTGATTTTTGTATGCATATCAATCGGATAAAATTTAAAGCAAATTCTTGAAATTCATAGGGTGTCAATTAATTGAAGTCTAAAAAGAGCTAATATATGAAAAATAGATTTTTAATTGCAGGATTGATCTTGATATTAAGTTTTTCTTGTAATAGAAACCCCAAAAATATAGATCGTAAAAAAGTGGATGTGTTACTCCTTGATTCTTTAAACTCTGTTGTATTAGATTCTTCTTTAAATGAACTAAAAAGTCTGAAGTTTGAGTACTATAATGATAGAATAACGGTTGCGAGTATTTATTTAAAAAGGACATATGTTAATGATTATTTTTTAAAAGGAAATATGCTTCTTGATTGTCGAAAGAAACTTTTAGGAGGATTGGATACTATACCTTTTTTTGCAAAGAAAGACACTGTGTTTATCTATGATGAATTTAAGGATGGTGCGTATATACCTTTTTTATTAGGATTGAATAAACAAGCTGCAGAATATACTATAAAAAAACAAGGTAAGATATATATAAGGACTCTTCATAGTTTATATGTTCCATCATATTTTGAAAAATATTATTATTATGATAATTTCCATATAATAAGGTTTGAATATACTTATAAGAAGAATAAGTACGTATTTAAAAAGGTATATTAATTAGTTGTTTTAATATTGATTAGTATTATGAAGAAGTGTAAATACCTGTTTTTAATAATTCTATTATTTATTTTTGTGAGTTCAGCTGCTGCTGTTTCTCATAAGCATAATTCATTCCGAATGGTTGATGTTCCTGATAGCATTAGCTTCAAACTCGAAAGCGCATATAATATAATTACAGGTTGCGATAGTGTTAATGCTGGAAAAAATGTATGGAACTTAATTAACCGAAAAGATTTTGTTTTTAAAAATGGTTTATTTTCTTTTAAGGGACAAGGCCCTCATTTTCCTAGATGTATCTTTATCTTCAAAGATGGTAGGACCTTTATTTTTAAGAGTGTTGGAGCTTTTGATTTTGAAGGTGTTTTGCAAGAGTATTTGAAATGTGTAAAGCTCTTAAACTTGTCAAGAAAAGAAAGCCTGAAATATCTTAAGCACATTGTAGATTATTTGGAAGAAGAATCAGGATTAACCTACGGAAGAGAGATAACAGAGCTACTTGCTGAACATTTCGAACATGAAGAAAACTATGAATACCGTATTACTACGTATATATCACAGTTATACACCAATGGGTTTATAAAATATAAAACGGCTCTTTAAATAAAATCGAAGAGAGTTTTGAAATGTAAAAAGAGGAAATGGAGTTGTTTCATTTCCTCTTTTTTGCTACGTGTAACCAGGTATTAATTAGTGTTGCTGAATAATTGCTGAAATTGAATCTATTGATGATTAATTAATGTCATAGTCTTTTTAAAATTACGTAGATCAATGCGATACAAATTCCGGGAAGGTGATTTCGAGAAACTATATTCCTCAAGTCCTCCAAGTATGTATAGCATATTGTTTGCATAAAGTAATTCGCTAAACTTTAAAGACAGATCTATTAAATATGCATTTTTTTCTTTA
>JAFNAQ010000102.1 GCA_017860275.1 Bacteroidota bacterium | reverse complement strand
TATATAGTTAAAATAGAAAGATATAAAAATTGGCAAAACCAGATTCAAGATAAACTGTGAAAACAAATTTGAAAAACATATTATGCTAAAAGGAAACGTATTTATTCTTCTGATAATATTTTCATGTTCGATTTATTCTCAATCAATTCAGAGGAAAAAGCAAACAGTCACAAGCGAGTATTCTAAGCCCAATATTAAGATTGGGCATTTTACTACAATTCCTAATGAAATTGATGGCGGAAGTTGCTGCTTCTATTCTTCAATTCAAGACAAAAAGAAAGGAATATATGTTTGCGTAAATGATATGGCAAGTATAGCTTATCTAGTAATTAATGGGAAAATGGAGAGGTTTACTTTAATTAATGTTGATAAGGACAAAATCTATAATTATAGAAGTAAACAATATTTGCTAAAAGTAATAGTTGAAAAGAAAAAAGATACTGATTATGAATCCTATGCTATTGAAGGGAATATTATAGTTTCTTGTCTCAATAGAAAAGTAGAACTTACATTTATTGGAGATTGTGCTTTATAATAACATTTAAAAATAAAAATATCAACCCAATGAGAATACGATATTTATTAATTGTTTTATTCATGTTCTGTTGTCAGGATGGCTTTTCACAACATGAAATTATAACCAAGTTGAAAGACTTTTATGCAAAATCCGATTTGGATTGCTATGAACAGAAAATACAACAAGACTTAAATAAATTTGATTGCTGGCTGGTGGATACTTTGCCATCATTAAATACATTGCCATTTAAAGTTGAGTACCGACCCTCAAATATAGATTTGCATAAAGAGAAAAAAGTTTTTATGTTAGCTGTAACATTAGCTAATACAGAAAATTATAGTTTTGAAGATAATATCTATGATTATTTAATAATTGATAGTTTAAGAACTTTCATCGTTGCATGTGTTGATGAAAAAATGAATGTAAAAGGGTTTACTGATATTAGCGAAGTTGGAGCATATATCGATTTAAAAGATGATTTTTATGTTAATAAAAGAAAAAGGAGGAAACAGTTAAGCTTGTTAATCAAAGAAATGGTTAATGAAAATCCGGATTTAATATTGTATTGTGAGGCCTTTTATCATTCAATAATGTATATAAAAAATAATAAGATATATATAATTTCGAAAGGAAGAAAAAAAGAGTTAAACGAAGTGTTTAGAGAATGTCCCGATATAGAAATGATTAGGCGTTCGAATAAAATATTCGAGTCTTATAGAGAGCTATTTCAGGTAAATCGTAATCCGCTTTACTTTCGTTATACTGGCCATACGCCACCAAATGAAGTTCGAATTTGTTCGCCTTTATTGGAGCTGGCAAAATAGTTGTGTATAATGGAAATATAGCAAATATCAAATGACTGTGACCATGAATAGGAATAAACAAGTAAATAATGACAATAATATTATGACACGTATTTTTTTCTTTTCAATACTGATTTTCATGACGTTGCTTGTTTCATGCAATAGACATGCAACTAATGAAAAGAATTTTATTCAAGATTCTGTTCCTTCAGGAAAAGGTGATTTGGCTAAATCTGACTTCGATAAGTTTAAATCAAAATTCAAACAACTTGACATTAAAAATCTTTCATCATTAGCCTCTTTTTTGAATACTTATCTAATATCATCAGATAAGTGCTTTGACTTAGTAGAGAGTAATTTTAAAAAAGCGTATCTTCAAGGAGTTGATACATCTCTTATTTATTATGGTTACAAAACAGAATTGCCCAATAATGGCTCTATTTTGACATTCTTAAACCATTGTAGTACTAAAACATCTATTGATGACCCAGAAGTTATAGACACAACATTTGTAACGATGGTATTTTATAATGCCTCAGGTAATATATTGGGGAACCTTAGACTTTTTGGCTCAAATCTAACCGGAACGCCACCTACTTATAATATGATAAGTAGATTCCAATCCAAGAAAGATGGATTAGTAATATGTAGTTATGAATATTCGACTGGCAATAACTATAATGATGTTGTACATTCAAATAAAGACTCAATTTATAAAGCAAGTTTGACATCTTCTTATGAATCTGGTTTGGTATATTTAAAACCTCGCTAAATTTTCTGATATCAAAGTTCTCAGTCATAATTAGATCCATTCAGATGGATTTATAAGGAGCTGATTATTGGCTTAGGAACATTAGCATTTACCAGGAATCAGTTTAGTCCAAATGAAAGCATAAACTAATGATTTTATAAGGTTAAGTCAATCCAAACATGTACAAGATTAGAAGCAAACATGTACAAGATTGAACTCAAACATGTACATGTTTGTCTCAACTTCCCGCCAATAAATTACTAATAACCCTATTCTTATTAATTACTTTCAGGGCTGAATTGCAATAATCCATATCGTTTTATACAGACATTTCCAACTAAGCACTTTTCTGAGTAATAAACGTATCTGATTATCAGTTAGATATGTTTTGATGTGGTGTAGATGGTGTACATAAATTGTTCTTTTTTCGTTTTGAAAAATAGAATTTCAAAAATTCTGCATTTTGCGGAATTTTAAAAATTTTATTTC
>JAFNAQ010000050.1 GCA_017860275.1 Bacteroidota bacterium | reverse complement strand
GGATTGTTGAAGCTATTTTTAAATATCACTTCATAAATACATTTTGTACCTTCTTTTGCCAATACAATAGCCGATATAGAGTCATTTCTTTGATAGATTAAAAGTCCACCAAAATCTTTTTTGATTTCTTTCTTATCCATTGCCATATCGCTTGTTATCCAGGCTGCTTTTTCATATTTGTATAAAGTATTTCCTTCTTCTAATATTGAATCACATTTTTGTTTTATTTCAGTTCCGGTTAATGACGTTTGGGCATTTATACTTGAGAATGCTGTAATTAAAAGAAGAGTAATGAATGTTTTTTTCATGATTAATGTGTTTTTGTATTTTTATTTTAAGGTTAGCCTTTTGATTCTTATACTCAATATAATAGATAGTCTCCTTAGTTTGTAGCAAATTTAAATGATTTTGTCCATTCAAAGAATTTTTCTACTTCTTCTTTGTTTGATTCTAACCACTTAGAAACATCAGGGTCTGTTGAAGATGCAAAAGCTACATACGAAAAAGCCTCAACTAACTTTTTGTCTTTCATCTCAATAAAATATGGAACATAATAATCCCAAAAAAATCCATGATTTTCTTTCTTTGATTCTTTTAAGGACGAACAAACAGTATTAAATTTTCTGATAAATTGTTCTACTTCTGTTTTATTATTATTCTTTTCATTAAAATCCATTGCAGTCTCCATAGATAATATCATATCGGTAACCGAAAAATTGTTCTCTTTTTGTTTCCCTTTAGCCGATACGTCACCAAGCATATTACTATTAATATTAATGTTTATAGATTTGTTTCCGGTTTTCTCAACATTTGCTTTCATCATGGATTTTACACTTTCAAGATTTTGTTTTGCCCTGTCACTTTCAGGCTCGAGAGATAAAAATCTGCAATAAGCCAATAATGCAGGGATTCTTGTATCATTAATCTTCGAAATTCTTGCAATTGCGTTATGAGAACCTGCGTGTTTTGGATTAAGCTTAGCCGACATTTGGAAACATAATAATGCATCGTCATATTTCTTCACACTCCATAGCGTTATTCCTTTATTGAAATGGAGCAGGTAAAAATCTGGAAAGTCTTTTATCCCTTCGTCATATACTTCTATTGATCTATCTGTTTTATTCAAGCCATCTAAAGCATTTCCGTATGTTACATAAACCATTCTTAGTCCTTCTTCTTCTGGATGAGTTACAATTGCTTTTTCACAGCATTTAATAGACTCTTCGTTCTTTTTAGACATTAATAAACTGTATGCTTTTTCTGATAATGCAAGAAAATTATCTTTGTCGAGTATTAGAGCTTTATCGTATCTAAAAATGGCACCATCATAATCTCCTTTGTCATGATAGGCAATTCCTTCGTTAACTAGCTTTTCAGCATCTACTTTATTTTGTCCAAATGAGATGTTATACATTATAGCAAACATCAAAATTAAGGTTGTTTTCTTCATAGTACTCTTTTGTTTAATTATCCATCCAAAAATAGTATATTTATTTTGAATTAAAACTAAAATTTATTTAGTTAATTTTTAATTTATATGATAGATACTTCTTTGAGAGTGTGCATGTATATAAATTGGGTAACTTTGCCCACATAAACATCAAAGCGTATTACACAAGAAAATGAAGGTGTTGTTTTAATATTCTTAGCAAAGTTATCAAGCCTTGCATCTAAATCTGATGTAGGATGAATATTCAGGAGATAGGAAATTGCCTTTGTAGGCTGTTTTTCTATTTGGCGTTATTTCATTATAATAATTATGCAAAATGCATATTGTGACTGTCAGAAAGAAACCTAATTATTCTCTTTTATAAAAATGAATCATTTAGCAGGCTAACAATTCTTTCAATTTAAATTTAAATTTTATATTTGCGTTCTCAAAGCAGGGATTTATATTCTCTGGACAATGCTTAAAACCTAATTATGAAAATTTTTCTCACGCATAAACTTAATATTATATGTCTTCTAGTTGCTTTCTTGCTGCCGGGTATCTTTGGTTGCTTAAATGCCTATGGAGAAAACGCTCCCTCAAATTCTATTCTTATAATCAGTTCATATAATCCGGAAACGTCTCAAACATCTAAAAATATTTCTGCTTTTTTGGATGAATATCGTCTTTTAGATGGTAAATCTCCTGTTATAATAGAAAATATGAATTGCGGGAGTTTTACTGAAGCTTCTTTGTGGAAAGGGCAGATGAAGAACATTCTGAATAAATATTTATTAAACAATCGCCATCCAGGAATAATTATTCTTTTAGGTCAGGAGGCATGGTCTGCATATCTTTCTCAGGATGCTCAAACGACCGAAAAAATACATAATATTCCGTCTATTGTTGGTATGGTGAGCCGAAATGCTATTCTTCTTCCAGATGATAGTGTGTCATTGGAAAAATGGAATCCTAAAAGTATTGATGCGTTAAAGGACGCTTATCATATAAATAAATTGGCTGGTTATATTTATCAGTATGATGTAGATAAGAATATAAAGCTGATTCAGGATTTGTATCCAAAGACAAAGCATATAGCATTAGTTACAGATAATACGTACGGTGGGGTTTCTTTGCAGGCGTATGTGAAAAAGGAAATTACAAAGTTTCCTGGATTAGATCTTATCTTGCTAGATGGAAGAAAAAACTCAATTTATACTATTGTAGATAGCATTAATAAGTTGCCTGATAATACCGTTATGTTGTTAGGTACTTGGAGGGTAGATAAAAATAATGGCTATTTTATGAATAATGCTACCTATATGATGATGGCTGCAAAACCCAAAATGCCAGCTTTTACTATAACATCAATAGGGCTGGGGCATTGGGCTGTAGGAGGCTGCATTCCAGAATATCGTACTATTGGCAAAGATATGGCTTTACAGGCTTATAATTTATTAAATGGCAAAATTTGGGCTAAACCAAAAATAGAACTCATTTCTAATCAATATACATTTGATGCGGTAAAATTGGATAGCCTGAAAATTAGTGTAAATAAACTGCCGGCTGGTTCTGTTCTGATTAATGAAAAACCTTCTTTCTATGAACAGAATAAGTATCTGGTTTGGGGATGTGTATTCGTCTTTTTTACGCTTTTAATAGGTATAATTATTTCTCTTTACTTCTTGTTTCGTACAAAGAAGCTGAAAGATGAACTCGAAGTATCTGAAGCAGACTTGCGAGTTGCTAAAGAAAAAGCAGAAGAATCAGAACGTTTAAAATCAGCCTTTCTGGCAAATATGACTCACGAAATCCGGACTCCTCTTAACGCCATTGTTGGTTTCTCGAATGTGTTGGCTACAGGAGGTTGTGCTCAGGAAGATATTGTTGAATATAATAAAGTTATTCAAACTAACTCTGATCTTCTTCTTCGTCTTATTAACGATATTCTCGATATATCTCGTTTAGAATCTGGTAAACTTGAATTTTATTATGAAGAATGCAATGTAGAATCTTTGTGTAAGGAGGTTTTGGCTTCAGTAGAAGCAACGTGTAAATATCCTGTGGAATTTACATTCGAATCTTTTGAACCCAATTTCTATATGGTTACAGATATACATCGCTTACAGCAGGTTTTATTAAATACCCTTTCAAACTCTTGTAAGTTTACTAAAGAAGGTTCTATTAATTTAAACTATAAGATAGATGAAAAGAAAAAAATGTTATTTTTTTCTGTAACAGATACAGGTGAAGGAATAGGGGAAGGAGAAGAAGAAATGATATTTGATCGTTTCAAGAAATTAAATGATTTTGTTCAAGGATCAGGCTTAGGCTTAGCTATTTGCAAAACAATTATGAATGTATTGGGAGGTGATATTTGGGTAGATTCATCTTATAAAAATGGTGCACGTTTTGTGTTCTCACACCCATTAAATTTAAAACCTCAAGAATATATTGCTGAATAAAATGCGCTAAAAGTTTGGAAGTTTCAAAAATTGTTGTACCTTTGCAACGCTTTTGAGAGAGAAAGCAACATAACAATAACTTTTTGGAGAGATGGCAGAGTGGTCGATTGCGGCGGTCTTGAAAACCGTTGAACTGCGAGGTTCCTGGGGTTCGAATCCCTATCTCTCCGCAAAAATAATCAATCCTGATTAATAAATTTAAAGGTTGAAATCCTACAAATCTATGGTTTGTAGGATTTTTTTTTGTTTATATAAGTTTCCATAATTATTATGTTATCTAACGTCTTCTTTTTATAGGTTTCATTGCCCCATTCAAAAGTTATAATTGTCTTCACATAAAGGACTGAAAAAGTTTCTGCCCACTTTAAAATTACTTCTCAAATAAGCTTGAATTTAATCAGCTCTTTTTAGATATAAACCTGCCAAGGTTTCATCAAGCATTTAGCTAATACGTTCTTCTTATCTGGCTTATAGGTCTGCTTTTAAGTGAATCCAATTTTACTTTTATCTAAAATTGAAAACCAAATATCTTAATTTGAAACAGAGAACAATATGGTAAGGCTATTTTTGCTTTATATAATTTAAATTTCAAGATAAGTAAAATTGATAACTTAAATAGAATATGAAAAGAAAAACAAAGATTACTTTATTGGCATTTGTAGGATTGCTTGCATTGAGCTTGAACTCTTATTCTCAAGATAAGAATTTTTATATTTTTATTTGTTTGGGGCAATCTAACATGGAGGGAAATGCCAAAATAGAGCCACAGGATACAATTATGACTGATAACCGTTTTCAGGTTTTGTCAACTGTTGATTGCCCTGATATGGGTAGAGTAAAGGCTAACTGGTATCCTGCCGTTCCACCATTATGCCGATGTAATACTGGTTTAACGCCTGCTGATTATTTTGGTAGAACGATGATTGCCAATCTGCCAAAGAATGTTAGAGTTGGTGTAATAAATGTAGCTGTTGGTGGGTGTAAAATAGAACTTTTTGATAAAGATAATTATCAATCTTATGTAGCTACGGCTCCATCTTGGATGATTGGTATGCTAAATCAGTATGATGGAAATCCTTATGCACGACTGGTTGAAATGGCTAAAATCGCTCAAAAATCAGGTGTAATAAAGGGAATCTTGTTACATCAGGGAGAATCTAACACGAATGATGAGACTTGGCCATCAAAGGTGCAAGGTGTTTATAACAATCTGATTAAGGACTTAAAACTAAATTCAAAATCTGTACCATTACTTGCCGGAGAACTTGTTGCAGCTGAACAGGGTGGAAAATGTGCAAGCATGAATGCTATTATAAATAAACTTCCTCAGACAATTCCTAATTCTCATGTTATTTCTTCTAAAGATTGCACAGCTGTGGGCGATGGACTGCATTTTACTGCCGAAGGTTATAGAAAACTAGGTAAAAGATATGCTGTGGAAATGCTTTCTTTATTAGGAATTAAAGTTAGTTCAGAAGAGTAGTTATGCAGAATCCGGATGCTCCGGTAACGGTTCTGTCCGATATGCATGACGTTGGTGTTCTGCAATTGTTAACCGATAGTCAACTTTAATATAGATATTATGAAAAAGTTTTTTATGCTTTTATCTTTAGCATTTATTGCTAATTTAAGCATTAACAGTCAGACGTTTAATCCTGCGCCTGAAGGTTTTGATGTTTCTGGAGATGGAATAAAACATGGTAAAGTAGATACTATAGAATACTATTCTGCAACCGTAGGTGTTAACCGTAAAGCATTAGTTTATACTCCTCCGGGTTATTCGAAAAGTAAAAAATATCCGGTGCTCTACTTGCTACATGGGATAGGTGGAGACGAGAAGGAATGGCTTATTCAAGGTAAGCCACAAGTGATTATTGATAATTTGTATGCTGCTAAAAAGGTAGCTCCGATGATTGTGGTACTTCCTAATGGAAGGGCAATGAAGGATGACCGTGCCGTTGGTAATATCTATGATGGAGTGAAGGTTCAGGCATTTGCTACATTTGAAAAAGATCTGATAAATGATTTGATTCCTTCAATTGAAAAAAAATATTCGGTGTTTAAGGATCGTGAACACCGTGCAATTGCAGGTCTTTCAATGGGTGGAGGACAATCATTGAATTTCGGACTTGGTAATCTTGATAAATTTGCCTGGATAGGAGGATTCTCATCAGCTCCAAATACAAAAACACCTCAGGAGCTTGTACCCGATGCTGCTAAAACAAAGAAAATGCTGAAATTACTATGGATATCCTGTGGTGACAAAGATAATCTGATTACTTATAGTCAACGTACACAAGATTATTTGAATGCTAATCAAATACCTCATATTTATCAGGTTATTCCGGGAGGACATCATGACTTCAAAGTTTGGAAGCAGAATCTATATATGTTTTCTCAGACATTATTCAAACCTGTTGATGCTTCAATA
>JAFNAQ010000004.1 GCA_017860275.1 Bacteroidota bacterium | reverse complement strand
TAAGGATTTATTCTTGCTAGGGTAGCTACCCTAGGTGTGTTATGGTAGCTACCCTACGGGTGCTAGGGTACCTACCATAATTTATTAAGATGTGCATCTGAATTTTTTGGGGATTTTCGTAGGGGCTAACCTATGTGTTCGCCCTGAGGGGAATTTCTATTGCAAAGATAGTGATTATCATTGAATTTATAAAGAAATTCCCATTGTTTTTTTACCAAGAAATTGGGCTCTTGCCTTTGGAGACAAGATATTCATTTGCCTTAGAGAAATGATGATTTCCAAAGAAGCCTCTATGTGCTGAAAGAGGTGAAGGATGAACAGATTTAAGGACTAAATGTTTTGTGCTATCTATAAAGCCTCCCTTTTTCTGCGCATAAGAACCCCAAAGCAAGAACACCAAATTCTCTGAATTTTCTGCAAGAAGATGAATAACTGCATCGGTGAAAACTTCCCACCCTTTATTTTGATGTGAGCCTGCCTTATGAGCCTGAACCGTGAGAGTAGAATTTAGTAATAATACCCCTTGCTCTGCCCAACGGGTCAAATCTCCAGACTTTGGAGCCTCAACTCCAAGGTCAAGTTTTATCTCCTTGTAAATATTTACCAAGGAAGGTGGAGGTGGAGTTGGGTCAAGAACAGAAAAACATAGACCATGAGCTTGATTAGGTTCATGATAAGGGTCTTGCCCAAGAATAACAACCTTTACCTTAGAGAAAGGACAAGCGTTAAAAGCGTTGAATATCTTACTCGGCTTTGGATAAACTACTTGTGTATTATATTCATTCTTGATAAAAGTCGCAAGAGAAATAAAATAATCTTTCTCAAACTCTTCCCTTAAGACCTCTTTCCACTGAGGTTCAATTTTTACTTCCATATTAATAATATATATTTAATTCCCTCCAGTCCTATCGTCAAAACTTTCTTTTTGTGGTTTTATTATATTCTTATTCTGATAATATTTACCAAACTTATACCTTAGGTTAAGCGAATAGGTTGGACCTAAATAAGGTCTCCAAGATTTTGAGATTGTACTATTATATATAGTCTCGCTATAACTTTTTTGTTTCTCAAGTAGCCCACTAATATTTATTCCTAATGATAATGATTCCTTAAAAAATGTTTTATTTAATCCAACACTAAGCCCTTGCCAACCATTACTCTTTGTCACTCCATATAAAGATGATGATGAATAATACCAGTATGCATTGATTCTCCATTTTTTAGGAAGTGTAACATTAGTGCTTGCATTAATATTAAAACCTATAGATTGATTATTTATGTTTTTATTATCATTTTTCGACTCAATCTTGTTGTAATTCCCTGAAGCACTTGCCCATAAATTCCACCACTTAAATAAATCATGGTTGAAGGAAAGTCCTATACTAGCATGATGAGAATTTCTTAAATTGTATGGGGAGGAAATTACAGCAATTGAAGGGTATGGCTTCTTTTCACTAAGCCAAGAAACATTATCTTTTGTATAGCTATAAGAGACATTTACATAAAGCTTGCTGAAAAATGACTGAGAAAGGTAAATACTATGAGAAAACTGAGGTTCCAGCATTGGATTGCCCTTCGAGTAATAATAATCACTGCTTTTTGATAAAAAAGGATTTAAACTACTACTCCAAGGTCTAGATATTCTGTAACTATAAGAGATATTAAATCTATTCTTCATTGAAAAAGCATGGGAGAAATTTATATTTGGGAATACATTAAAGTATGATCTTGTTGTAGTGCTATCAAGAGTATACTGATATCCTTGAGTATTTGTTTGCTCGAATCTAATTCCTAATCTCAAAGAAGTATTTTTACTAAAGGACTTCGAGAAAGAGGAATAGATTGAATTTATATTCTCAAAATATTTGAAGTGATTTGATTTATTTGTGTCATTAATAAAACTATTTCCATTTTGATTCTCCAAAAAAAGCGAACTAAAACTATTATCATTAAAATTGAGGTTTGACTTTATCCCTAACTCTAACTTTGTGGTTTTTGTCAAGGGTTTAAAATAGTCTACTCGTGCTGAAAAATTTCTTGTTTGAGTATTGGTTGACTCTTCAAAAGCCTCTTCTCTTAATAGTGTTTCATTAATATCACCTATAAAATATTTATTATCCTTTAGATTATTGTTTAATGAAGAATTTGAAGAAAAATATAAATCGGCAGAAATATTAGCATCGTTTGTATCTAATTTCTTAATATAGCTTAGGCTTAGGTTGAAATTATCTGAATTTCTTTTGCTGCCCACCATGTAATTGAATGAAGAGTCTATCCTAGAAAAATAACTTGGATAACTAGAGATTAAGTAAGGGGTTGTTTTCTCTATCCATGGGCTTAGGCTTTTCGAATATCCTATTGAAATTCCTACCGACTGAGAAGAGTCTATCAAATAATCTGCACTAAAATTTAAGTTGTGATTATTATTTTTATTCGTACTTTTTGATGTATTTCTAATAAGAATTGTATCTCTCTCTTGTTTCGCTGTGTATCTTTGTTCCTTTGACTCCCATTCATAAGTCGAATTATTATTACTATAATTTAATGAGCTTGTCCATTTGTTATCAACATAATTTAGATTTACTGAGGAGCGATTATTCAATACATTTCTATAACTAGCACTTGTTCCAACCGATCCATTAATTCCATAATTCTTATTGGTTTTAAGTTTAATGTTTATTATCCCCGCAGTCCCTTCTGAATCATATTTTGCACTTGGATTTGAAATTATTTCAAATTTCTCAACTTGATCAGGTGTCATGCCTTTAAGCATGTTTACAATTCCTTCCCATGGGAGTTTTAAGTCTCTTGAATTATATTGAAATAGGATACCACTCTTCCCATTAAGTGTTAGATTATCATCTTTATCAATTATAACTCCAGGAACAGTTTTCAATAAGTCAAAAGCATTTGTTACAGAATTTGCAAGTGACTCATCAATATTCATAATTAATTTATCAGCACTAAGCTCAAAGCGTTCTATTTTTGCCTCTATACTTACCTCTACTAGATTGCTTGAGGAGGCTTGTAATTTCAGATCCTTAAGAACTAAGGTATCATTCTTTATTTCGGAAAGGTCTAGTTCGATTCTAAGGGGGAGGTATCCTACATAGCTAGCCTTTAATATTAGTCTTTGTCGCTTTACATTTTTAAACTTAAAAAAACCTGAGATATCAGTTGATATTCCTGAGATATTGTTTAGACTATCTTTGGGAGACACAATCACTACATTTACAAATGCCGTTGGAATTTTTGATTCTTTATCCTCAATATTTCCAATAATTGTAAACCTTTGGGCATTAACTTCACATAGGGCTGAGGTAAATATAAGGATAATAAGCAGAAAAATCTGTTTCATAATATTTATATCTAGAACAAGTATCCTACTTTGAAGAGGTTGGTTCTTGATGAAGTTCTTCCATCTGGAGAGTTTCTCATCACATCACTAAGACCTATCTTTGATTGATAACCTATAATGATTTTATATATTCTATAATCAAAGCCAAATTGAAACCCTGCCTCATGTTGGTTATATATCTTATAGTCCAAAGCCTTAGATGCTAAGCTGCCTCCAAAATTATAATTATAATATGGTCCTAATCCAAAACTAATATCTAATATATCGTCCATCAAAGACATCCTGAATAAAAAACTTAGAGGGATACTTATTGAATTATCTATAAACTGTCCTTCTTGTCTATATGCTAGCTTATGTTCGTAGTTTATTTCTGCTTTTAATGCATACTTGTCTCCAAGATTCCTTCTGGCAAAGAATCCTGCTAAATATGCCATTGCTGTTTTACCTGTCATTGAGCCTTCGTAGAAATAATGATTACTAGAGCCTATTGCAAAGTTTAATCCAAATTGATTGTCGCCAGCTCCTTTATGTTTGAAACTAGATTTCCCTGAATAATCCAACTCTTTTTCATTTGCAAGAACGAGAGATAAATCAGACACATAATCAACAACCAAAGACAATCCGTCATAGTCTATCTTGTCTGCATCATCCTCTGGTTTATGATAAGGAGAGCTTAGTCCTGTTTGAATTAGTACAGAAGGGATATTTCTTTTTGCAAATGGGCTATGGTCGGAATCTCCCATAAAGCTTTTATCAAAATCAACAAGCGAAAGATTATAGCCTCCTTGGAGTTTAACCTTATCGAAATATTCCTCATAGTCTTTAAGCATCCTCACTCCAACAACATTTAACTTATTTGATTGTTTTAAATATCCAACCATATCTAAGTCTATCATAAACTTAATATAGTTTGAACTATCTTTTGCAAGAAAGTCTGCAATATAATGTGAAGAACCATTAAGACCTGTCTCCTCTGCATCGAAAGCGACAAAGACAAATGTTCTCTTTAACTTATCTTTTTGTGAGTAAAGTTTTCGAGCAATCTCTATCATTGCTGCTGTTCCTGAAGCATTATCGTCTGCACCATTAAAGACAATTGTATCTCCAGCCTCAATCTTAAATCCAATATGATCGAAATGCGCTCCAATGACTATCATTTCGTTTTTTAGTTCTTGGTCATTTCCTTCAAGCATTCCTATAATATTATACTCATTAGCATCATCTCCAAAAACTTGAGTCTTTGTCTTGAGCCCAATCTCCTCAAACTTTGTCCTAATATAATCCGAGACAATCTTATTTTGAATGCTTGTTGCATCTCTTCCTAAAAGAGAATCATCTGCAAGAAAATAAACATGCTTTACCAATCTATCTTTCTGAGATTCTTGAGCAAAGGTTTTGATTGAAAGAAATGATATACTAAAAACAAACAATAGTGCAAAAGTGAGCTTATTTCTCATACTATTCTATTATTAAGGTTAATGTGTTATTATGCAAATTTAGTTATTATTTCTAATTAACGATAGTTTCTGTTTGAATATTATTATCATCCTCAATTATCGTAACCCCCATTCTTGATTTTTCAGCCTTCTTGATAATATCCTTTGAATTATTACTTATATAAATAGTAAATGCAATTGAGCATAATGCTGTTATATAAAAAAATCCTGTCAATATCTTTGTACTTTTTTTCGTTCTCATAATTATTTCCTTTTATAGATTTCATACTCTTTAATTATATCTTCAATGCTTATATTCAATTGCTCCATTTGTTTGAAAACATTTGGAAGAATTTCCTTACGAAAGCCTTCCTTGCGAATGGTTTTAATTAAATCGAGTGCATTATGAGATACATAATAACCTAGTCCTCTTTTATTGTAAATTATCCCTTTTTGTTGTAACCATTCAAAGGCACGCATAACAGTATTTGGATTTACTTCGTGGTCTGCGGCAAAATCTCTAACCGAAGGTATCCTGCCTTCGACTTCGTATTTGCTCCAGAGAATATTATCACAAATCTTGTCTGCAAGCTTTAAATAAATGGGATTTAAATCTTGTGTAATCATAACCTAACCCTCCTTCTCCGTTAATCTCAAATAAGAAAGCCACAAAAAGAATGTAGATATTATTACTGCTGTTATTGTTTTAATGTAATCTGGAAAATCTACAAGGTTATACGCAATAACCATAGTTACATCCCCACTTATCATATACCATAATGAAAGATTTATTAGCAATATACCTATTCCTGCTCCTATCATTATCATCAGCATTTTCAATGACCCCATCTTATTAAAGAATGCATTTCCCATAAATAAGATAATTAGAAAAGGTATGTTCCTAATATATGAATCAAGGAAATCTAAAAATAATATTCTTAAGTTCAATTCATTATTATAATAAATACCTGTGTCTGATAATAAGTAACCAAATGCTTTATTTAATAATAATCCAAATATCACTCCAACTAAGACTATCAATGGTAATATTATAAATGTTATTATTACATTTGAAATATATTTTTCCAGATTTGAAGCAGGTAATACTAAATACTGCCTTCTAAAACTTATTGTTTGAAAGTCTCTGAAAGACCATATTGCTACAAAGACAATAATAATAGTGCCTGCAAAGCCTACATTCGTAGTTGGTGTAAAAAGTAATAAACTACTAATAATGGTAATAATTCCAAGCCAGTAAATATATACCTTACTGTTTTGTACAAAATCTCTTTTGATTAGATTCCATAATCTTTCTAAACTAAATTCCATATTATTCTCCCTTCTTGTTTATTGTGTCATTGCTATTTGACTTAATTGTATCTTGGTCATCTAAAATATAACCTGCATCAATATATTTCTGTTCACTTATTGTTAGGTTAGATTTTGTAGATATCATATTTAGATTTCTTATTTGATCAATGCTTAGTTTTTCTCTATTCTTTTCGACTTCCTCTCTATTTGAGAAATAGACAATATTGTCAAAACTAATTAGTGCAACTAAAACGATAAGCCATACACCGATTAAAAGTCTTACACTCTTTTTGACTTTCTTTATTCCTATATAATTTAATATTTTCATTTCATTTAGTTTTTTAAGTTTATACTTCTCTTTCCTTTATTCTCAAATATGATAGATACTGAAAGAATAAGAAAAGACCTACTTCAAATATTATTAGGAAAGTATTAAATCCCTGAGTTCCATAATAAGGTAAAATATTAAAAACTGTCTTGCCTGCAATTACTCCTCCAATTAACTGATCCAATGTAGAAAATATAAGCACTGAAAAGACTATAAAAACAACGCTTAATATAGCCATTTGCTTCTTGAACAATGAAAAATATAAAACTATGGAGTAAAGCGGTAGTATGGAGATATAATCTTTAAGTTGATATTTAATAACAAGTAAATAACTAAATCCCTTAGGCAATTCTCCCACAAGATTAGTAAGTAAATATTGTCTTATCAAAAAAAGAAATATAATTGAACTAGTGTAAAGTACTGGAATTACAATGAAAACTTTTATAAATTCAAGTAGATACTTTTCAGTAGAAGATGCTGGAATCAGAATACTATTCCCAAAATTTGATTTCATCTTTGTCTCAGACGCTCTCAACACCTGAATTGAAACAGCAATGGTAAGTATCCCAATAAGTATTGAGAATCCATCCCCATTATCCAAAGGAAAATTATATTCAAGAGAGAATAATATAGATGATACTTCTTTAATCCCAAGGATTAAAAGTATAAAAATAACATTAAGATAATTCCTACTCCCTACCATTAACTCTCTTTTTAGAAGAGCGATAAAACGATTTATATTAAATTCCATGGCTTATTCTCCTTTCTTGTTTGGGAATAGGGATTGAATCTTTGCTTTGTTTTGGAATACGGCGTTAAATAGTAGTTCTATATCTATATTCGATTCTTCGAAGTTCTTGTTTTCTTTTACAAATACATTCCCTCCTATTGTGTCTTCGCTATAAAGTTTGTCTTGCGTTTGAATTGGCTGAGCCTCAATTCCGAAATATAGCTTTGAAGTTATTTCTTGATTATTTGCAGCCAAGAGAATTTTTCCCTCATCCATAATAAGTATACTATCAATTAGATTATGAAGGTCTCTTACTTGGTGAGTAGAAATAATTATTGTTGTCTCATCGGTCATTGCTCGAAGAATAATTTTTCTAAACTGAGCCTTAGATGGAATATCTAAACCATTTGTTGGTTCGTCCAAAATCATTAGCTTGGCATGAGTTGCAAGTCCAAAAGCTATAATTACCTTCTTCTTTGTTCCAAAAGAAAGAGAATTTAACTTGGATTTTTTATTGGTAATCTCAAATTCTTCAAGGTAATTATAGAAATCCTCCTCTGAAAAATTTGGGTAAAAGACAGAATGAGTCTTTACATAGTTCTCTATACTCATTTTATAAACATCAAACTCCTCAGGAAGGAAAAACAAATCGGAAAGGAAACCTACCTTGCGTTTCATTGGCTCAAAACCCATTGCCTTTATTTCTCCACTATCTGGAAATAATAAACCAGCAACTAATTTCAGAAGTGTTGTCTTACCTGTACCGTTTTTGCCAAGAAGACCATGTATATATCCCTTGCGAATATGCAAAGAAATATCGTCAATCACTAATTTGTTACGCTTGTAACCAAACTTTAAATTATTAATTTCAATCATTGTTTTAGTGTGTTAGTATATTAATACACTGCAAAAGTATATTACTAATCCAGAAAAACAAAATATTTAACTGTATTTATGATAGTGGCATCCCAAAATCTTCACCTTAAAGGCAGGTTTAAGGTATTAAAATTGAGTACATTGAGTTATATTGGAAGAATATAGATAGTTGAGTAGAAATATCTTCGTATTCTAATGAAATATCTTCGTATTTATTCCTGAAATCCTTACTTTTGTCTGAGAAATCTTTCATTTTCTCTGAGATATTTTGATTTTTCTCTGACAAAAAAACAAAAAAAGGAGGTTTGATTTCTCAAACCTCCTTAGAGTATTTTTTATTAAAGAATAATCTTAGTGTTTAACCACCATTTTCTTTGTAGAAATTGTCTTTCCATTTCCAATAATAGAATAGAAATAAACTCCATTCGCTAATTCCATTGTTGAGAATTGATATTTTCCACTAACTCCTGATTTAATTTCGGTTGACTTAACCGTTGAGCCAATCATATTTCTAACAACAATTTGTCCATTAGAATAATTAGATGGAAGTGCGTAGTTAATTGTTGCATTATTTGAAACTGGATTTGGATAAACATCCAAACTTAATGCGAAATGTGGCTTTACTTGCTTTGGCAAAGAAACTAAAGTTGAATCATAATACTTTGCTACAAAAGATTGCAAAACTTGCATTGTAGATGCATCAAGTATATTAATCTTTCCTATTGTTGTTTGTTTGTTTGCATAAATATATTGCAAATCGAATTGATCATATTCAACATTTGGTTCTAAAACCAAAGGAGTTGTTGATATTGTATCCAAAAGGCAATTACCATTAAAACACATCAACAAATCTGCATCTGCTGCAAGTTGCATTCTATGTAATTGAACAATTACTGTCTTTGATTCTGTTGTAATATTCTTGAAATGTACAAAATCTGTTCTAAAATCTCCTGTAGAAATATCAAATTTTACAGTATCATCAATAACAGTACCTTCGTTTGTGAACTCAATTGTTTGTGCTTTCAATCCGAAAGCAAATCCAATTGCAAGGGCAAAAAGTATATATAATTTTTTCATATGTCGTAAATTTTATTGTGCAAAGATAATAACTTTATTATTAATAACAACTATAAATGGATTTCGTTTACTTGGAGTACTTGTTTTGTTACAGAATTTGTAACAAATACGATTACCTTACATTTAGAAATATCAATTATATCTGTATCAATATCTAATAGATAATTGTTAACAAATTTTGTGCCAGAAGCTGTACTTCCTGAAGAAAGAGGATAGTCGATAACTGCTTTCTTCCTTAGTACGTGATTAAATGTAAAATCTACTATCTTTGGAGTTGTTCCATATTCTGGCAAAGAATTCATTTGAACACCTGTTATTCCACTCTCAACTACAACTACATTTATAAGAGTAGTTGTATCAAAATTTCTTAGAAATTCCGTTGATGTACTAACCAATATTTTATTTTCTACTGCTCTAAATTCAGCTCCAAGATTAATATTCATTACATGTTCAGAATTATCTAGTAGAGATTGAATTTGAGAATCCCAATTCCCGTCATTCACAGTATAAGCTGCACCAAATTTATTTCTATTTAATAGCCCTGTTGGCAATGCAGAACATCCAAACTCAATAGCCCATTTTTCTCCGTAATCAGTTCTGAAGTCAATATTTCCATTTGTTGCAGAAGGGACTGCAAACAATGTAGAATGAACAGCCATAACTACTAATTCTTCTCCGTATTTATTTGTCAGTTCTGTAGCCTTTGCAGCTGCTCTTGCACAATTTGTACATTTCCAACCAGTATAATCCTCAAGCAAAACCTTTTGTTGATCTTGAACTTCTGTTATAGGTGTACTAAGATTTGTTATGTAAGGGACAAAGGTTAATTTATCCTCATCTTCTATATTATCACAGCTTATCCATAATAATGGAAAAACTAAAATCAGACTTAATAATATCTTTTTCATAATTCTTTTCTTTTTAGAAACTACTTGTAATTGTTGCAAATAATCCATTTGAAGCAGGAACTTCTCTACATACACCTCCAATACAAATTATACCATTTCTTTGTTTTCCATAGCTAATTGATATCCTATTTGTTCCCTGATTATATCCAGCAGCAAAATTATAGTAGTGTACTTTTTCTTCATATTTATTGCCATAATTCCATTGATCTGTTGCTGCAATAAACCATTTCCCTGCAATATTATATTCTAATGTTCCTTGAACCCAACTTCCCTTTGCCCAATCTCCATAGTTTTGTTCTGTCAATAATAATTGTAATTCAGCACGAAGAGAGTTTTTCGCAAGTTTTTTAGTAGCATCTAGCGCAAAGATATTTGCATATACAAATTCTTCTCCAGAGTGCCCGAAAGCTATAGGGTTGAATGTTTGGTAAGAATACATAAGGTTAAGCTTTAATTCTTTTGTAACTTTTTTCCCTATTTCCAAATTATATTCTTCAAAGTAAAGCTCATCACCCATACTTAGATATGTTGATGTATATCCATCAGTCCCTTCAAAACTTCCATTGGCAATTTGCACAACAGGAGTCTTATCTATTGACATTGATCTTGAATAGTTAAGCTTTAGTTCTGTTCCATATTTGCCTCCAAGTATAGAATTCTTCTTAAACTTATACATAACATCGGCTTGAACTCCCATTTCCCCATTTACTTGAGTTGAATATGGGTACATTGCAAATAATGAATAAGCATGCTGACGAGTTAGAGCTGGAAGATAATTAACATTAAGCATATTTCCAGTTTCATCTCTACGAGATTTAAAACTCATATTATCTATTCTTTTAGCAGATAGATTTATCCCTAATCCTTTCGCTGAATATCCAGCAGAAACAAATATTGCATCTCCTGGTTTAAAAATATATCCGTTAACTGCATTTGGGTCTTGTCCTTTTCTAGCATATTCTGCGTTTAAACTCCATTGTTCATAAGAGAACAACATTCTTGCCGCACCTGCTCCAATATTTTCAGGTAATGTCATCTTGTAAAGACTTCCATCTTTTGCAGTAATAAATCTTGGATCTGCCTTTTGATAAATGGAAATAAAACTACCTCCAAAACTAAGTCTAGCCTTTGAATCGTTGAATCCTTTAATTAAGGAGTTTAAGGATATTTCTGCATCGGCTCCACGAATCAACCCAAAATCATCACTCTCCCATACCTTTTCCCAGTATTTTCTTTGTTTTCCAACAATACCTTTGATTGTTATTCCTTCCAAAGGACGAGCGACAACTCTTATACCATCCATTGCATTATCCAATCCGAGGTTTCTTTCTTCATAGGAACGGAAAATTAATCCATTTCCAAATTGTTCGTAATAATTCCCAAGGGTTACTTCAAGAAAGTCCTTTTTGTATGATGCAAAACGATAAGGTACACCTGCACCTTTATATTGTGGGTCGAAACCCAAAATTGGATTCAAGTATGCTTCAAAACGCATACCTGCAGAAAAATCACCATTAGTATAAAGAATATTCCCAAAGGCATTCATAAGCATCTTTTCGTTTACTTTTGCAGCCCCAATTACTGTATCTTCTTTAGATGCTTGAACATCCATTTGAAAATTACCAGTTACTTTACCTCCAAAAATACCTTGAGCAGAAGCACTTACAGATATCGCTAAAACGCTAATAAAAAATATTAGTCTTTTCATATTAAGAATTTATAGATTGATAATATTATTTTACTTCTTCTCCTTTAGATACTTTTGTCAATATTTCAATTAAATGGTTTTCATCTCCAGGTGCATATCCAACATGCTGCCAAACTATTTCACCATTACCATTTACTACAAAAGTATGAGGAGGATTATTTACACCTAATGCTCTTTTAAGTTCAGAATTTTGATCTATCATTACTTCAAAACCCCAATCAGAACCACTAACTACAGTTTTTACTTTTGATGATGTACGAGCATCATCTATCGATACAGCATAAATCTTAATGCCTGTTTCCTTTTGCCATTGTTCATAATATTCTGACATAGCATTCAATTCCATTATGCAAGGCTTGCACCATGTTGCCCAGAAACAAATTGCAAATGGTTTCCCGTCATTTTGAAACTCTGATGCCTTAATAGTTTTTCCATCCAATGTTTTGATAGAAACGTTAGGGAGTTTAGCCTTACCTTCTTGAGCGAATATCATTCCGCAGCTTAATACTACTGCAAAAATAAATAAGATTGCTTTCTTCATAATTAATTATTCTAAATATGTTCTATAATAAAATGATTTTTTTCTTAGACACAAAAAACGTGCTAATTATTACGTTCAACTAAAAAATATAATAATTTCACAAGACTTTCCTTGTGTTGAGTATTTTGAAAACTGTTTAATTGAATCTCTGCAATAGAGCAAAAATGTTTTACTTGTTCCTCAGCCTTATTCAGATAATCGCCTTCCTTTACTTTATATATTAGCTCTTGGATCATATCCTCAGACTTATCATCACTCTTAATAAAGCTAAGCACCTCTTCTCTTTCTTTTGGAGATAAGTCATTTAGCATATATATTAATGGAAGGGTGATCTTTTTCTCTCTAATATCGTTTCCATATGGTTTTCCTGTTTTCCCATCTGAAGAAAAATCTAATATATCATCTTTAATCTGAAAGGCTAGACCTGCATAATACCCAAAGGTCTTTAGATTATTAACAACCTCGATATCTGCTTTAGCGCTTTTTGCCCCAATTTCTGCTGATACTTCTAATAATGCAGCCGTCTTTTTACTAATAACCTTATAATAACTATCCTCGGAATAATCAAGATTCTCAGAAACTTCTTTTTGTAATAATTCTCCAAGAGGGAGTTCTTTCCCTATTTTTGCATAGATAGGCATTAGCATAAAGTCTGATTCCGTCTCAATTAATTCAAGGCATTTACCATATAAATAATCACCAAACAAAACAGCAGTATTCTCTCCCCATATTTTATTCACTGTTCCCTCTCCTCTTCTCATATCACTTTGATCTAACACATCATCATGTACTAAAGAAGCGGTATGAAGTAGTTCTAAAATTACTGCACATCTAATTGTTTGATCATTCACTCTGCCAGCAATACTAGCAGATAGGAATGTAATAATAGGTCTTATCTTTTTCCCTTGTTTTTTAAAAACGTATTTTGAAATATCATCAACAAAAAATCCCTCAGCGCTAATACACTCAGAGAATTTTCTGTCAAATAGTTCAATATAACTTTGTATAGGATATATAATCTCTTTTAAACTCATTCCATATTATCTATAAGCCTGCAAATTTACAAGATTTTATTTTATTTCATTCAAATGAGTATTTTTTTACAGTATTATATTGAATAGATATCCTAGAATTATTATAAATAGGGATACAGTTCCAAAGAATATTCCAATCAATTTCCAAGTCATAACCTTTTTCAACAGTGTTGCCTCAGGCAATGATAAACCAACTACTGCCATCATAAACGCAAGAGCTGTTCCCATTGGAACACCCTTTGCAACAAAAACTTGAATAACTGGAACTATACCTGCTGCATTAGCATACATTGGCACACCAAGGATAACAGCCATAGGCACAGCAAAAGGATTATCCTTTGTAAGATACTGCTCAAAGAAACCATTAGGAACAAAACCATGAATAACTCCTCCTATTGCAATACCAATAATCACATATAGTAATACACCCTTCACAATACCCCAACTGTCAGAAATAATCTTTGGCAATCTCTTCATAAAAGGAATATGTTCTCCTTCCCATAACTTCGTTTCAACTTCCGACTCTTCTTGAATTTTCTTAACCCAAGGGCTTAAATACTTATCCAACTTAAACTTTTCCAAGATAAATCCTCCTATAGTACCAAGCAATATTCCACTTATCGCATAAACTAGAGTTACCTTTAATCCAAATGTACCTAAGAACATTGCAACGGCAACCTCATTAACAAGAGGAGAAGTAATAAGAAAAGCAAATGTTACCCCAAGAGGGATTCCTCCCTTTACAAATCCAATAAACAAAGGTATTGAAGAGCAAGAGCAGAAAGGAGTTATAGCTCCAAAAAGAGATGCAAGGAAATACTGCAAACCATATAATTTCTTTCTTGAGAGGAAGTTTTTAACCCTATCAACAGGGAAATAAGCATTGATTACTCCCATCAAAGAGCTAATCAAAAACAATAGGATTAAAATCTTAATTGTATCGTACACAAAGAAGTTTAAGGCTGCTCCCCAATGGTTAGCACTATCTAAACCCAAAACTCCATAAATCAACCAATCTGCAAATGACTTTATCATTATATTATTCTATTAACTATTACAATCTGAGCTACAATCACTACAACTACACTCACATGTTGGCATATCTATTCCAACAATTTCACTAAGATAGAAGGAGAAGAATTTATTCTTTATTTGAAGTCTAACTCTTCTAAATTCTTTCATTATCTCTTCCTCTGAACCAATAAATTCAGAAGGGTCTGAAAACCCAAAATGCAATCTATTTTCTACTTTTCCTGAAAAGAATGGACAATCCTCTTTTGCCCCATCGCAGACAGTAATTACATAATCCCACTCCTGGTTTAAATATTTTTCTACCGAATCAGAAGTATTCTTACTTATATCAATATTTACTTCTTTCATAACTTGAATCGCTTTCTCATTAATTTTGCCCGTAGGTTTTGTACCTGCTGAGAAAACCTCTAAATCTTTTCCAATGGATTTCAAAAACCCTTCTGCCATCTGACTACGACAGCTATTTCCTGTACATAAAATTAATATTTTCATATTCTTTATAAATAAAATGTATATGCGTAATAAAGACCAACTATTATAAATAATGAAGCAACAATATACCTCATCCATTTTTCGAATATCTGCATCTTGTTATAAAACTTTCCAATGCTAGAGACTGAGTATGCAATAATCCAAGCAACAATAATCACTGGCAATCCAGTTGCAATAGCAAAAACCACTGGATAAGAATAACCAATTATCGACGACTCAGCCGCAGACATAGGTATAAGCATTCCGAAATAGAAAATTCCACTTGAAGGGCAGAAAGCAAGAGCAAATAATATTCCTAGTATAAATGCCCCAAAACCTCCCTTAGATTTTAGCTTATCACCTTTTGGATTTAACCCAAACTTTGGCAAAAAGCTCATCTTATCATAGAACATCATTAAAAGACCAATAATAATCAGAGCTGGAGCAAGGAACATTTCCCCATACTTACTAATTGCCTTTTGAATCCCATACATCGATGCCCCCTCTTTTATAATAGGAATTAAAATAAATGCTAAGATTGTATATGCCATTACTCTACCAAGAGTATAAAGCAATGCTCCCCAAAAAATCTTTTTCTTATTTTCAATATCCTTACTAATATATCCAATAGCAGTAATATTTGTTGCCAAAGGACAAGGGCTAATTGAGGTCAATATCCCTAAAAGAAATGCAGTAATAATAGGAATGCTTGAATTATCAAGAAGTGTTTGAATAAATTCCATAACTATAATAATGATTTAATCTTTTCTTTTAATCCTTTTTTAAATTCCGCCTCTTGAGTCTTTGCATACTCAAAGCCAAAATCCGTCATATCATTTACTGTTTCCTTGTTACCTTTCCATTTATTTACAAGCAAACTCGACCAAGTTACTTCATATTTATCTGCAATTTTCTCATTTTCATCCAAAGAAATATCAATAACTTTCATTCTAATCTTGCCCTCTTTAAGCTCTTTTGCAAAGTCTTTGTTAAGGACTTCCTTTGTAAGTCTCTCAATATTATTGCAGGTAATGCAGCGCTTCTTTCCATGAAAATACAAAACTTCAATCCTTTCATTCTTAGCTACACTTGCAACCTTAGTTTGAGCTTGCTCGGTTTGAGTAGTTGTTGAACTAATTGTTTGACTTGTTTCTTGGACTTGAGAACTCTCACTCAATGTTGGAGTTTCTGTTGACTTAGAATTATTACAAGAAACTAGTGTAATAACAATAAAAATAGGTAATAATAACTTTTTCATATCTCTTTAATTATATATTTTATATTATTTGCAATCGCATTTATATTCATTCAATATTTCAAATAAATCACTAAACATAGACTTTGCTATATCCCAATTCTCCTTATTTATGCAATATTTCACCTTTGGAGTCTCAATCTCGCCTTGTATTAAGCCAGAATCTTTCAATTCCTTTAGGTGTTGAGAAACTGTTGCCTTAGCAATAGGCAATTCGCAGTGAATATCTCCAAAATAACATGAGTCCTGACCAGCAAGGAACATTAAAATAGTAATTCTCGCTGGGTGAGCCATTGCCTTTGCAAACCTTGCCAATCTTTCTTGGTCAATTGTATAGTCCTTATTAATGTTCTCCATATATATATTCTCTATCATATTGCTTGTTTGTAGTTCGCAAAACTACGAACATTATTTATTCTGACCAAATTTTAATAGTACTTTTTCTTAAACCAGAAAGCAACATTAACTAAGCCTATCATTACTGGTACTTCAACCAGAGGCCCTATTACTGCGGCGAAGGCTTCTCCTGAATTAATCCCAAAAACAGCTATTGCAACAGCTATCGCTAGTTCAAAATTATTACTTGCTGCCGTAAAAGACAATGTTGTGGATTGTTCGTAATTTGCTCCAGTCTTCTTACTCATAAAGAAGGATAACATAAACATAATTACAAAATAAATTAGAAGTGGAACGGCTATCAAAACAACATCTAAAGGAATCTTTACTATATATTCTCCTTTTAGGGAGAACATTACAATTATAGTAAATAGCAAAGCTATCAGGGTTAATGGGCTAATCTTTGGAATAAATTTGGTGTTATACCACTGCTTACTCTTTACTCTTGTAAGTATAAACCTTGTCAAAAAACCTGCAATAAATGGTATCCCAAGATAAATAAATACACTTTCAGCTATTTGACCCATTGTTATTTTTGAAACAACATCGCTTGTAGGTATTCCAAACCATTGTGGTGCAATTGCAATGAAGAAATATGCATAAATGGAGAAGAAAAGAACCTGAAAAACACTATTGAATGCAACTAAACCTGCGGCATATTGAGTGTCTCCCTTTGCTAAATCGTTCCAAACAATTACCATTGCTATACAACGAGCAAGCCCAATCATAATAATACCATAAACATAAGGAAGATTTGCATTATTCTCTCCAGGGAAAAACTTAAATAACAAAACAGCTAATGCAAACATTAATACAGGACCTATTATCCAATTCTGAACCAAGGACAAAGATAATATCTTCCAATTACGAAATACCTCTCCTAACTCTTCATACTTAACCTTTGCTAATGGAGGATACATCATCACTATCAAGCCAATTGCAATGGGAATATTTGTAGTCCCCCAAGACATAGAATTCCAGAAATCTGCAACACTTGGCACTAACCATCCAAAGAACACTCCAATGAACATGGCAAGAAAAATCCACAAAGTAAGATACCTGTCTAAAAATTTTAATCTTGTTTTCATATAATTCAATTGTTTATTAACAGCAGGACTTTCCTCCATCACATCCGCAATCGCATGATGGTTCTGTCCCTCTTAAAATTCCGTTTATTATTCCTACGGCGCATCCTACGCCTGACTTTACGTATATTGCTTCAAACTCACAGTTATTTGAGCATGCTCCACATTCCATACAATCATCAATATCCTTTATTCTTGCCTTGCCTTTAATAATTTCGAAGACCTCATGAGGACATACCTTAACACAAATTCCACAACCTGTACATCTTTGCTCATCTAATTTTAATGTGGCTACGTTCCTAATATATTGCATTTTCATATTATATAAATTTTGAGATAATAAATAACACAAGACCTAAAAACATAAAACCTATTTGAAAAGGTAGTGCCCATTTCATTTCTTTCATTACTCCTGACTGTGAAGTATAGGTCGATGAACCCGTGAAGTTTGCTGCCATAAAGGAGGATAAACTTATTGAGACCAGTCCCATAGATATTGTTTCTAAGTAATTAACCTCAAAGAATTGGTTTAGGATTACTGAGAATAATAGCCCCCAAAATGCTCCCTTTAGTGCAAAAGGACGAAATGGTATATATGGTAACATTAGTGTTGAAATTACTATTCCAAAGAAATATCCTCCAAATATACTAAGCATTGGGAAGAGGCTTGTGCTAATTAGCTTACTTACCATATATCCTTCTCTACCAAGACCTGAAAGCAAGAAAAATACTGCCATAATGATTAATAGCTTATATTTTTCATAAAGAAAATCTACAGGGATAAGCTTTGCCCTTTCCTTCATAGGAAATTCAATCTTTCGCATCTTTGGAGTAGCCTTATATCCTAACTCTATAAAAGATTTTATATCCCTTGCTTGAACAGGTCCAAAGATTGGTTTAAAATCGGTAAACTTCCTAACCTTATGTGCTGCAACTCCTGATGCAGATAACTGTGGGAGAATAATTCTTCTGTGGGTAACTAATGTAGAAAGAGAATTTTCAACAATGCTTTTGATTACATTATTTGTTCCAAAATTTCCCTTTCCTGCAGCACACCAAACGTTTACTCCCTTGGTATCAATAACTAAAATCCAAATATTTAAGCCCTCAAGATTCTTTCTTAGCACATCAAAGCTTAGTTTATAATTTGCAGAAACCAAAACATCTGATTCTGAATTAGGGTTACCAACCCTATAAATTCCTGGCTCAATCTTATAATTATCCCTATTTATCCCTAACCTTACTTTTAAAGCTCCAAATAAATCAGAGAAATTAAGACTGGTTGATACTGTTGCCTTTGCAAACTTTGCCAATCCTTCTTGGTCAATTGTATAGTCCTTATTAATGTTCTCCATATTTATATTCTCTATCATATTGCTTGTTTGTAGTTCGCAAAACTACGAACATTATTTATTCCCACAAAATATTTTTAAATTTATTCGCTGTTATTTTATAGGAACTAGCCATATAATTGAATTTTATCAAAGACTTTGAGGTATAAAAAGCCGCTTTTTATATATGAAAAAGCCGCTTTTCTATATCAAAAAAGGGGCTTTTTATAGGTGAAAAAGGGGCTTTTTGAGGTATAAAGTCTTGATATAAATTTAAAATATCAGCTTCTATGGGTAAAAAGTCTTTGATTTTTTCTTAAGATATAGTACTATATTTTGTGCACTCGTACATTTTATGGATATTTGCAAAAATTATTTTGACTATGTTGTTTGAAGATATAATATTCGGACCTATAAAAAGTCGTCGCCTAGGCACTTCTCTTGGTGTAAATGTTCTACCTATTGAGAAGAAATACTGCAATTTCAATTGTGTTTACTGCGAGTGTGGATGGAATGAAATTTCTTCACAGGAGAAGGTTTCCCTGAATAATAAACAAGAGATTCTTAAGGCACTTGAAGAAAAACTAATCTGTCTTGAGAAAGAAAATATAGAATTAGACTCCATTACATTTGCAGGAAATGGAGAGCCAACAATTCATCCTGAATTTAAAGAAATTGTTGAGGGTGTGGTGGCTCTAAGAAATAAGTTCTGCACTAAGGCAAAGATTACAGTTCTTTCAAATGCTACAAACCTCCTTAAAGAAAATGTATTCTCAGCCTTGCAAAAGGTAGATAATCCAATACTCAAACTAGATGCTGGAAGAGAAGAAATGTTCTACAATATCAGTAAGGCAGATTCTCATGTAATAGATTTTGAGAAGGTAAAAGAGAGGCTAATTGCCTTTGGAGAGAAAGCAATTATTCAAACCTTGTTGATAAGAGGAGAGAATGAGGGAAAGAGGATTGACAATACTTCAGATGAGGAGTTTGAGGCTTGGTTAGAGATAATAAAAGAGATTAATCCAAGATACGTGATGCTATACCCAATCGACAGGGTTACTCCTGAGAGCAAATTAGAAAAACTTTCGAAACAAGAGATAGAGTTATTTGCTGAAAGAGTTAGAGCAATAGGTATTGAGGCTAAAGCTTATTAGTTATGAGTAAAAAATCTAAAACACAGAAAATAGATTCAGTACTTATCCACCCATTTTGGGGCTATGTATTTCTTGGATTCTTTATTTGGCTTATGTTCTTCTCAACATTTACAATTGGAGAACACCCAATGCAATGGATGCAAGCGGGAGTAAATTGGATAAGCAATTGGCTAAATAATAATGTATCAAAGGGAATATTATCCGATATGCTTTCATTTGGAGTAATACAAGGAGTTGGCGGAGTTCTTATATTCCTTCCAAATATACTTATCCTATTCTTGTTTATTTCTCTAATGGAGGAAACTGGTTATATGAGTAGAGTTGCCTTTCTTATGGATAAGCTTATGCATGGGATAGGTCTTCATGGCAAGAGTTTTGTTCCTATGATAATGGGATTTGGATGTAATGTTCCAGCAATTATGGCTACTCGCACAATTGAGAATAAGAAGAATAGATTACTCACCATGCTAATTATTCCCTTTATGTCTTGTAGTGCAAGACTCCCTGTTTATATATTAATTATTGGATCCTTCTTCCCAAAGTATGCGGTATTGATACTTTGTTGTTTATATTTACTAGGCATATTACTTGCAATACTTTTTGCCTTTGTTTTCAAGAAGACCATACTTAAAACCCTTAGCTCTGAGTATGCAATGTATCTTCCTAAATATAAGATACCAAAGCTTAAGACCACTCTATTAATTCTTTGGTACAATGCGAAGGATTATCTAAAAAAGATGGGGGGAATTATCCTTATCTCCTCTGTGGTAATATGGTTTTTGATGAATTATCCAAATGTTAATGAGCCTGATACATCATTCCTTGCAATGTTTGGAAAGTTTATTGAACCAGTACTTACTCCTCTAGGCTTTGATTGGAAGACAGGAATTAGTCTTCTTTCTGGCTTTGGAGCAAAGGAGGTAATTGTAAGTACAATTAGCGTTGTAAAGCCAGTCTTTACTCATGCCTCTGCTCTTAGTTTCTTAGTATTTGTGCTAATATACTTCCCTTGTATGGGAGTATTTACTGCCGTAGGAAGAGAGAGTGGGAAATGGAAATGGGCAATATTCTTAGCCTTCTACACAACTTCACTTGCATGGATACTATCCTTTATAACATATAATATAGCTATACTATTCTAAAACAACTCAAAATAAGATGAAAGAAATAAAAAGGATTTTACGCACAAAGATTAAGGATTTAAAAAAACAATATACAAAAGGAGAAAAGAAAGAACTATCCAAGCCAATATTCGAAAGATTGGAATCAAAAACTTGGTTTAAGAGTTCTAAGATTATTCTGCTTTATTGGTCGATGGACGACGAAGTTTTCACACATGATTTCATTTTGAAGTGGTATAAAGAAAAGACTATACTTCTTCCCTGCGTAGATGGTGATGATTTAAGGCTTAGGATATTTGAGGGGATGGATTCTATGAAAGTGGGAGAATGTTTCTCTATTCTTGAGCCAATTGGAGAAGAGTTTCTTGATTACGAGGACATAGACCTAATGATAGTTCCTGGCATTGCCTTCGATAAGAAGGGTAATCGTCTTGGAAGAGGAAGAGGTTTTTATGATAGATTATTATCCATAACAAACTCAAGAAAGGTTGGTATTGGCTTCGACTTCCAATATCTTGACCATGTTCCCACTGAGGAGTTTGATATTAGAATGGATGAGATAATTTAAAAACTAAGTAGCAAAAAAATGAAGAAATATCAACTATTATTAATTGCTTGTATTACTGGAGTATTATTATCACTTGCTTGGCCAACCTATGGTTTCTCTCCTTTACTTCTAATTGCATTTGTTCCTTTACTTTGGGTTGAGGATTATATCTCAAAAAACCTTTCTCGCTTTGCCAAGTTCACTGTATTTACCTATTCATTCTTTGCATTCCTAATCTGGAATATAATTACCACCTACTGGATATCCTATTCCACCCTATTTGGACTCTTTGCTCCTGTGATTAATGCATTACTAGGAGCCACAGTATTTCAAACCTATCATTTTTCGAAGAGAGTAATATTCAAAAACAAGAATGGATTTCTTCTTTTACCAATATTCTGGATTACTATGGAGTATATCCACCACCAGTGGGAGCTTTCATGGCCTTGGATGAGTTTAGGAAATGGATTCTCAACCATGCCTATGATTATTCAGTGGTATGAATATACAGGAATGTTCGGAGGAAGTCTATGGGTATTTATTGCAAACTATTTTGCCATTAAGATTATTATGAAAGTCTCTATTGACTCAAAATTCAAAATAAAAATAATTGACAAGAAACTCTTCACTCTTAACTCTTCACTCTTAACTGCAATAATAGCTATCCCAATTATTATCTCACTAATTATTTGGAACAACTACAAGGACGAGCCAAACAAGCCAATAGATGTTGTTGTTCTTCAACCTAATCTCGAACCTTACGATGAGAGTCTAATGCTTTCTAATTATGAGATTATTGATTTGATTACCTCTATGGCCTCGCAGAAGACTGATAATAATACCAGCTTTATTCTCTGTCCTGAAGGCTGCTTAGAGGAAAGGATTTGGGAAAATGATATAAATAATAATTATAGCCTTAAGACACTTAGTCAATTTGTTTCTAATTATGATAAGGCTCAACTTATTATTGGGTCATTTACTCGAAAGCTACAATCTGAAGAGGAAAAGGATGAGGTTTCTCGTCCAATACAAGATGCACCCAAACCATACTATTCTGTATATAATAGTGCAATACATATAAAAAGTGGGGATAGTTTCGAGGTATATCATAAGTCAAAGTTAGTACCTGGTGTTGAGAGGATGCCATTTACAAAATATATTAGTAAGGTATTAGATTATGCAATTGCCTTAGGAAATCTTCCTGTTGGATCTTTGGGAATAGATAATCAGCATGGACTATTTATTTCTGAAAGCTCAGGAGTTAAGGTTACTCCTCCAATATGCTACGAATCTATATATGGAGGTCTTATTGGAGACAGAGTTAGAGAAGGAGCCGAGCTAATATTTATAATAACCAACGATAGCTGGTGGAAAGATTCTCAAGGACATAAACAACATGCCTCATATGCATCGCTTAGGGCAATTGAGACGAGAAGATATATTGCAAGAAGTGCAAATACAGGTACATCTTGTTTTGTAAACCCAAGAGGGGAAATATCTCAAAAGACTAAGTTCTTTACTGAGGATGTTATTAAAGCATCTCTAGTCCCTCAAAAAAGACTTACCTTCTACGTAAAACACGGCGACTACATTGCCAAAGCATCTGTATTTGCATCAATACTACTTCTTATAATTTCCTATGCAAATATGATATTAATTAAACTAAAAAAGAAATAATTCTATGTTTAAAAAAGTACCTCATACCTATGTAATTATCTTTTCTTTGATTGTCTTGGCTGCAATTGCAACTTGGTTTGTGCCAGCTGGAGAATTCGATAGAAAGGCTCAAAGAACTGAGAGTGGGAAAGTGATTAATGGAATAATTCCTGGCTCTTATCATAATGTTGAACCCTCTGCTCAGACTTGGCAGGTAATGTCAGCATTCTTTAAAGGGTTTCAGAAAGCCCCAGGTATTATTGCATTCTTATTAATTCTTGGAGGTGCATTTTGGATACTTAATGAATCAAGGGCAATAGATATGGGTGTTCAATCCTTCTTAAAACGAAGTAACCGTCTCGAAAGGTTCGCCCTCTTTAAATGGGTAGGCGTAAACAACCTTATCATCATTCTTATTATGGTTATGTTTAGTCTATTTGGTGCAATATTTGGAATGAGTGAGGAGACAATAGCCTTTGTTGTAATATTTGTACCTCTTGCAATAAGTATGGGTTATGACTCTATAGTCGGGGTTTCTATGTGTTTCC
The DNA here is from genome assembly GCA_017860275.1 of Bacteroidota bacterium. Classification (GTDB taxonomy): domain Bacteria; phylum Bacteroidota; class Bacteroidia; order Bacteroidales; family P3; genus UBA10566. The sequence continues at coordinate 227,314 of JAFNAQ010000004.1, read as the reverse complement.
TTGCAGCAGGTCTCGGATTCGCTGGATGTATTCTAAACCCTTTCACTCTTGGTATTGCTCAAGATATTGCTGGAATAAAGATGTTTAGTGGCATTGAATATAGATTGTTTATTTGGTTTATTGTTACAGCAATAGGCATTGGTTATATTTTGTGGTATGCTAATAAGATAAAGAAGAATCCTAAGAAATCAATAATGTATGAGGAAGATGAATATTGGAGAAAACATCATTCATCTAGCCAAGAGATTAAACCTATAAAGGCAAATAAAGGTACTTGGTTATCATATATTATTACTTCCCTTATCCTTGTTATTTATTCTATAAACATTGGTATTAATGCTCAGGACTATAGTGGAGGTTTCAATACATATATATTTATGCTATTATTAACCTTGGCCTTTATAGCTCTTGGATACAAGATGGTAAAGAAATCTATTCAGATGTTCTGCCTAATGTTGCTTATCTTTACAATAACTTATCTCGTTGTAGGAGTAATGATATTTGAATGGGAATTTACTCATATTGCAGCTCTATTCTTTTCTATGTCTATTCTAACAGGTATGGCTCTTGGAAAGGATGCCTCTGAAATTTCTAAACTATTTATTGCTGGTGCAAAGGATATGCTTTCGGCTGCATTAGTAGTGGGGTTGGCATCGGGTATTATTGTGATTTTAGAAGATGGAAAGGTTATTGATACATTTCTAAATGGTGTTTCAAATTCAATAAATGGCTCTGGAGAGATTGGAGCGCTAAGCCTTATGTATGGCTTCCAGTCCTTGCTAAATGCAATTATCACATCTGGGACTGCAAAGGCTGCCATGCTTATGCCAATGTTTAGAGAGGTAGCAACAATGACTGGAATATCTCTACAATCTGCCGTTACAGCTTTTCATATTGGTGATGGGATAACAAATCTAATCACTCCTACATCTGGGGTTTTGATTGGAGTTCTCGGTATTGCAAGAATACCCTATGCAAAATGGGTTAGATGGGCTTGGAAGTTTATCCTTGCAATGGTAATTCTTGGATGGGCTTTATTAATCCCTACATTGCTGATAGAATTACCAGGTTTTTAATTTTAAAGTATTAAGTTTTTTATCTACTTTTGCAGAAATATAATATTAAAATAATTAGTTATGAGCGAAGAAAATTTAGAGAATCAAGAAGTGGTTGAAAATAATGAAGTAGTTAATCAAGAGCCTTGTTGCTGCTCAGAAAAAGAGGATACTTGTTGCACAGAAAAACCTAAGAAGAAACATAGTCCTTGTATGATTGCAACAGGTGTGCTTGCCGCATTATCATTTATTGGAGTTGTGATTATTCTTTGTATGATGTTCTTCTGTAATGGTTCTTGCAAGACATCCGATGCAACTGCAACTGCTCCAAGAACAATTCAAAAAGGAGAATTAAAGATAGCATATATTGACACCGATTCAATAATGGCACATTATGAATATGCAAAGGATCTTGAAAAGGGGCTTAAGTCTTTACAAACACAATTAGAGTCTAACTACGAAGCAACAGGCAGAAAGCTTAAGGCAGACTACGAGAACTATATGAAGACAGGAGAAAAGCTAACTCTTACTGAACAAAAACGCAAGGAAGAAGACCTTACTCGCCGTCAACAGGAGTTCCCAATGCTTCAACAAAAAATGATGGCACAACTACAAGAACGCCAAGTTGAAGACAATAAAAAACTTCTTAACTCTGTTTATGCCTTTATAAAAGACTATAACGCAAAGAACCTAAAATACAATGTAATCCTAAGCCGTTCTTATATTTCAAGCTCAGTCCTATACGCAGACCAAGGACTTGATATAACAAAAGAAATAGTAGAAGGCCTAAACAAAGAATACAAAGAAGTAAAAGGCAAATAAAATCCTTAACAATATTATCAAGGACGAATTGGGACTTGCTAAGCCTTTAAAAAGGATCTAGCAAGTCCTATTTTTTTCTTTATATTTTTGTTCAATTTCTTCGTATTTTGAACAAAAATCATCGTTTTGAACATAAAAAACAAGGATTTTTTACTTAATTCTTCCTTTTTTTTCTGTTCAATTTGTTCAATTTTACCCCATTTTTACCCCTATTTTGGCTGGGGGGAAGAGAAAAATGCAGAATTTTGATTTCTCTTCCCCCTGTGTAAATATCTATCTTTCTTTTACTTACTCTCTCAGGGGGAAGAGGGGGAAGAGAAATCTCTATGCGGATAGATTATTTTTTGAATATTGAATATTATATTTTATAGAAAATAATAATTTGTGTTCAATATTCAAAACCGTACAATGAAATCCTCTTCCCCCTCTTCCCCCTAATAATATATCTCTCTGATTTTCATATTCTAATACAGGGGGAAGAGGATTTCAATTTCTCTTCCCCCTTATCATTCTCATTAAAATCATCTATTGTATAAAAAAAGGCGTGATGAAGCATATCTCTACATTAAACCGTTTTCGGCGAAGGAGTAGTAGGTTTTGTTGGTTAGGATTATATGGTCTAGGGTTTGGATGGATAGTATCTTGCTGGCTTTTATTATTCTTTCGGTTAATGCCTTGTCACTATCACTTGGCTGAGGGTTTCCCGAAGGGTGGTTATGGGCTATGATTATCTTTGAGGCGTTGTTCTCTAATGCAATCTTAAATATCTTTTTTAGGTCTACACTTGTCTCGCTCCAACCTCCCTCGCTTATTGATACCTTATTTATTAGCCTTTGTGCATTTGAGAGTAAGATAACCCAAAAGGTCTCAAAGTCTAAATCGGATAAATCGGGTAAGAGAATTTGATAAGCTTCTGAGGCATCTTTTATTATTGGTTTCTCTTCTGCAATAAATGTTCTTCTGTTCGCGAGTTCCAATGCCGCTACAATATTTATTGCCTTTGCCTCTCCTATTCCCTTAAATCTATTCATCAAATCCTTATAGGTAAGCTTTGTTAGTTCATTTATATTATTGTCTACCATTCGCAGTATTCTCTGCGATAACTCTACTGCGGTTTCTTCTCTACTTCCTGAACCTATAATAATTGCGAGGAGTTCTGCATTGGTAAGTTTCTTCTTCCCATATTGCATAAGTTTCTCCCTTGGGCGGTCTTCCTCAGCCCATTCTTTAATACTTATCTTCTTTGAGGTTTTATCTTCTTCATACATAGCTAAGTGATATTTTTTCATAGCAAAAATATAGATTAATTTCCTTAGTGCAAAAAATATCAATATTTATTTCTAAATGCTTGGAAATAAAATAAAAGATTGTATCTTTGCAGGCTCTAAGGATAGTCGTTGTGCTTCCAATTTAACGGCGGCTATCCAATTTAGAGACCTGATTTACATTGTTTTAATTTATTCTAATTGCCCGTTAGAAAGCGAATTGATTCAGTGCATTTTTGATAATATTTGCTCTGAAAAAAGAGTATAAATTATTATTGTTTTAAAAACATAAAAGTAAAAAATGAATACGTTAAGTTACAAAACAGTATCTGCAAACAAACAAACTGTTCAAAAAGAATGGATAGTTATTGACGCAGAGAACCAAGTGTTAGGACGTTTAGCTACTAGAGTGGCGAATGTGTTAAGAGGCAAACATAAGCCATCATATACTCCTCATGTTGATTGTGGAGATAATATCATTATTATCAACGCTGAAAAAGTACGTTTTACAGGTAAGAAATTAACTGATAAGGTTTACGTACGTCACACAGGTTATCCTGGTGGTCAACGTTTCGCTACTCCTAAGGAAGTGTTAGCAAAACACCCAATTAGAATTATCGAACACGCTGTAAAAGGTATGCTTCCTAAAAACAAATTAGGTGCTGAGCTTTACAGAAATCTTCACGTTTATGCTGGTCCACAACACGAACATGAAGCTCAACAACCAAAAGTAGTTAATATAAATTCAATCAGATAAGCTCATGGAAGTAATAAACACTCTAGGTAGAAGAAAATGTGCAGTTGCTCGTATTTATATGACAGCTGGTAGCGGTAATATTACTGTTAATGGCAGAGATTATAAGGAATATTTCCCAACTCCACCATTACAATACATTTGCAGACAATCGTTTGAAGTAGCTGGTGCATTAGAACAATATGATGTTAAGGCTAATTTAGATGGTGGTGGTATTTCTGGTCAAGCTGAAGCATTACGTATGGCAATCGCTCGTGCGCTTTGCGAAATAAATATTGAAGACCGTTCAGCATTAAAGGCTAAAGGCTTATTACGTAGAGACCCTCGTATGGTTGAACGTAAGAAACCAGGACAAAAGAAAGCTCGTAAACGTTTCCAATTCAGCAAACGTTAATCGATATTGGATATTGTTTAGTATCCAAATTGGCAAGATTTGGAATTTTTTCCAACTACTTGCCAATTGCTATATACTAATAGGAAAGTAAACAAATTAAAAAAACAAAAAATGTTAGATTTCGATCAAATGTTAGACGCAGGTGTTCACTTTGGACACTTGAGAAGAAAATGGAATCCTAAAATGGCTCCATATATCTTTATGGAAAAAAATGGTATTCACATCATTGACCTTCATAAAACAGCAGAAAAAGCTCAAGAAGCTGCAACTGCTATCAAACAAATCGCAAAAAGTGGAAAGAAAATTCTTTTTGTTGCTACAAAGAAACAAGCAAAAGAAATCGTTTCTGAATTAGTTTCTAATACTAATATGCCTTTTGTTACTGAACGTTGGCCTGGTGGTATGTTAACAAACTTCGTTACTATACGTAAGGCTGTTAAGAAAATGAATAACCTAGACAGACTTTTGAATGATACTAAAGAAGCTGCAAATATTTCTAAACGTGAACGTTTACAAATATCTCGTGAAAAAGCTAAATTAGAAAAGAACTTAGGTTCTATATCTGACTTAACTCGTCTTCCATCGGCTGTTTTTGTAGTAGATATCAATAAAGAACATATTGCTATTTCTGAAGCTCGTCGTTTGAATATCCCAACATTCGCTTTAGTTGACACAAACACTAATCCTGATTTAATTGATTTCCCAATCCCTGCTAATGATGATGCATCAAAATCAATTGCTCTTATAGTAAAATATATGTGCGATGCTATTCAAGAAGGTTTGAGCGAAAGAAAAATGGATAAGGATGCTCGTGAATCAGCAGACGAATCGGAAGAAAAGAGCGAAAGATTAGCTTCTGAATTATTAGACGATGAAGTTGAAGGTGTAAAAGATGAAAGTAAGGTAAAGAAAGTAAAATCTGTTACTGATGAGTCATCTGACAAACGTCCTCGTAAGCCAATCGCTAAGAAAAAGTAATAAACGATATACAATTACGATTAATTAAAAAATATATATTATGGCAAATATAACTGCTTCTGCTGTTAATGAGTTACGTCAACGCACAGGTGTAGGTATGATGGATTGCAAAAAAGCCCTAGTTGAATGCGACGGCGATATGGAAAAAGCAATCGACTACTTACGTCAAAAAGGACAAAAACTAGCTTCTAAACGTGCAGATAGAGATGCAAGCGAAGGTTGTGTTTTAGCTGCTACTTCTGAAGATAAAACATTTGCTGCTGCTTTGAAATTAAACTGCGAAACTGATTTCGTAGCAATTAACGAAGATTTCGTAGCTTTCACACGTATGATTTTAGATGCTGCTATTGCTGCAAAGGCTAAGAATGCTGGTGAAGTTAATGCTATTGTTATCAATGGTGTTGCTATAGAAAACTTAATCATTGACCAAGTGGCTAAGATTGGAGAAAAGATAGAAATTTCTACTTATGAAATTATTGAAGCTCCTGCTACATATGCTTATATTCACCCAGGTAATCGTTTAGCTACAGTTCTTGGATTTAATAAAGCAGGTTTTGACGCTCAAGGAAAAGATGTTGCAATGCAAATTGCTGCAATGGCTCCTGTTGCTTTAAGCAAAGATGGCGTTACTGCTGACATTATCGAAAGAGAAATGGAAGTTTACCGTGCACAAATCCGTGAAGAAGGCAAACCTGAAAACATGGTTGAAAAAATAGCTGAAGGTAAATTAAGCAAATTCTTTAAAGAAAGCACTTTATTAAGTCAAGACTTTATCAAAGACTCTAAGAAGAATGTTGATCAATACTTAAAAGAAGCAGATAAAGATTTAACTGTTACTGCCTTCCACCGTTTGAAAATTGGTGAGTAATATTAAGTATTTAATAGATAACTAATATAAATAGTGAATAGTCAAAAAACTATTCACTATTTTTTTAAATAATAGTATGAGTTTAGTTAGAGCAAAAAAACATCTGGGACAACATTTCTTGAAAGATGAATCAATTGCAGAGCAAATTGCATTTAGTCTTTCGGGTAAAAACTCAAAGGTTCTTGAGATTGGTCCTGGTATGGGCATCTTAACGAAATACTTATTCAAAAATTCTGCAATCAATGAGATTAAGGTTGTAGAAATAGATCAGGAGTCGGTTGATTATCTTAATCAGTTCTATCCTGAACTTAAGGGGAATATCTTTAGAGAGGATTTTCTGAGAATGGATCTTGATAAGGTCTTCGATTCTCCTTTTGCTATTGCAGGAAACTTCCCTTATAATATATCTTCTCAGATACTTTTCAAGGTCTTTGAAAATAAGGACAAGGTTCCTGAGCTTGTGGGTATGTTCCAAAAAGAAGTTGCTCAAAGAGTTGCCTCAAAGCCTGGTTCTAAAGTTTATGGCATTCTTAGCGTTTTACTATCGGCATACTTCGATATTGAGTATCTTTTTACGGTTGATGAACATGTATTTAATCCACCACCAAAGGTTAAGTCGGGAGTTATAACCCTGAGAAGAAATGATGTTAAACACCTTGACTGCGACGAAGCCTTCTTCGTAAGGTTAGTAAAGACAGCTTTTAATCAGAGGAGGAAGATGCTTCGCTCTGCCCTAAAACCATTGGGTAAGAGTTTCGAGGATATAGATCCAGAACTAATGACAAAGAGAGCAGAGCAATTGAGCGTAGAAGAATTTATTTATTTAACTCAAAAACTTCAATAATAAATTTTATGGTTGCATTTATTATTTCTGCAATACTTCTTGGTATTGGTCTTTCAATGGACTCTTTCGCAGTATCGGTAACATGTGGTTTACAAAAGTCCATGACACGAAGAAGGGGATTAACTCTAGCCCTAAGCTTTGCATTCTTCCAAGGCTTTTTCCCATTACTTGGTGCTCTTGTTGGTAACCTTGCAAAGGATTATATTTCAGCAATTGACCATTGGATAGCATTTGGACTTCTTGCACTTATTGGTCTAAAGATGTTCTTCGAAGGATTGAAATATAATTTAAAACAACATATATTCGACTTCACAAAAATATCAGTCCTAATTACTCTTTCTATTGCAACAAGCATAGATGCCTTCGTTGTTGGTATTAGCTTTGGTTTGGAGTGGACATTAATGGGGCAACTAATACTTGTTGGAGTAATTGCTCTTTGCACCTTTATTTTCTCAACCCTAGGTGTATATATGGGTAGAAAAGCCTATTTCTTTAAACCCAAACTTGCCCTAATGTTTGGTGGAGCAATCTTGTTTGGTCTTGGTTTAAAAATATTCTTAGAGCACGTTTTATTAAATAGTTAGTTGATAGTTATTTAAAAAAAAGGTGTAATTTTGCCCTATGAAGATTAGATTAACGAAAGAATTCGGTTTTGAGATGTCTCATGCCTTGCATGGCTACGATGGTTTATGCAAGAATATTCATGGACACTCATATAAGATGTTTGTAACAGTTAAGGGCACTCCTATCAATGATATTAATAGTCCTAAGAATGGTATGGTTATGGACTTTACCGACCTTAAGGCAATAGTCAAAGAAGATATTATAGATGCTTTTGACCACGCTCTTGTGCTATACAAAGGCTCGGAGTTGCTTAAATCAATAAAGGAATCTGATACTAAGCTTGTAGTGTTGGATTACCAACCAACCTGCGAGAACTTCCTTATTGACTTTGTAAATAAGATTAATTCAAGACTTTCAAAAGATATAGAACTTGTAAGCATTAGGTTGCACGAGACTGCAACATCTTATGCTGAATGGTTTGCCGAAGATAATTAAATAATTTAGGGTTATGAATACTAATAAATTTCAATTCCCAACAGTTGCCAAATGGATAGTTTCATTTATTGTTATAGGCTTAGTACTATATGGCATTTGGTATTTTAGATTCCTTGTTGGTTGTCTGGCGATAGGTATTGTTCTCTCTTTTATGGGAAGACCTATGATGAGATTCCTTGAGAATATTCACTTCAAAAAACTCAGGCTCAACAATACACTTTCAGCATCGATAACCTTGGTGACATTAATTGCCATAATTAGTTCTGTTCTCTATGTCTTAGTCCCTCTTATTATCTCTCAGGCAATGAACTTTGCAAACTTAGACATATATCGTGTTGCCGATTACTATGCTGGCCCTATCAAACAACTAGAGGACTTTTTGCATCAATATCAATTAATGCCTAGCGATATTAATCTTGAGACCTTGATTTCGAATAAGATTCTAGCTATGTTTAATATGTTTAATATTACTCATTTTGCAGAGCTACTTCTTAGTCTTAGTGGCAATATAGTAATGGGATTTTTTATAGTAATCTTCTTCACCTTCTTTATGCTAAAGGATGCTCATCTTCTTTATAATTTTATTATGGGCATAACTCCCGATGAATATCTCGACGAGGTGGATCATATTATTGATAACTCAAGAAGATTAATCTCAAGGTATTTTATAGGGATTTTCACAGAGATTCTGACAATGACGAGTCTACTAGCAATTGGTTTCTATTTTGTAGGGTTCTCGAATGTAATTCTTATAGCCTTCCTTTGTGGTATGATGGTTATTCTTCCTTATATTGGTGTAATTATTGGAGGAGCCTTAGGTCTTACTATTTGCGTAACGGGCTTCCTTAGCGTAGACCCAAATATTGATATAGTTCCAATAATAATTAGGTTCGCAGTGGTATTTGGCATAGTAAAACTAATCGACGATTTTATCCTCCAACCTCTAATCTATTCCAAGAGCGTAAACGCTCATCCACTTGAAATTTTCTTGGTAATACTTATGGCAGGAGAGATTGGTGGAGTAGTAGGAATGATACTAGCAATACCAGCCTATACCTTCCTAAGAATAATAGCCAAAGAATTCTTCTCAAAGTGGAAGATAGTCCAAAGCATAACGAAGAATATCTAGGGGAAAGTTTCTTAATTTGGTATGTTCCCTTCTTTTCCAATGATTGTAAAGGGTACAAATATCATTCTTTTTAAGTATTTCTTTTTATTTACTCCTAACTCCCAACACCTGAACTTTTTTACCAAAGGAATAAGCATATCCTCATAATATTTATGATCCTTATTGTCTGGGAATATCTTCGTTCTTATAGGATGACTTAAAAAAATACATCCAAGACTTGGATTTATGATATTAATTGTATCTGTTTCAAAATTTTCCAATGTTAAAGAGATAACAGCTCGTCCTTTTATGGTTTCAATAGAGTTAGAATCTATAATTAATATTTCCCCAAATAGTTTATTATTTACATCTATGCAATACAAATCCGGATCTACCGGATCTATTATTGTGTCTTGTGAGATGCAAACTGAAGGTATAAATACCAACAAACACGCAATTACATGTACATTATAAAATATTTTTTGTATCATATTGTCAAAGGTTTAAACCATACTATTTTTTATTTTTACCCATGGAACTTGCTTTTATGCTCTCGCTCAATTTCCTATCAAGATTTAGAACCTTCTCCATCACTTTTAATCTTTGTTTTCGGTTGTTCCCAAACAATCATTAAGAAATTCGTATTTTCTTCTCCAAAGGTGGCTGAATATCTTTTTATGGGTTGGCTTTAATTCCATCATGTATAAAAGGCAATGAATATAATCTGTTTTAAAGAATGTTTTGGCACTAACAAGGACTGTGTCATCATCTTCACTAGGCTGATCGTCTCCATATGTATAGTAGTAATAATCTTTTTTCTGAGCATACATATCTACATTATCCAAGTAGGCATATTTTATCTTCCTTATTGCATATAATTCCCCCCCTATTTTGTAGACTTCAGTATCATCCAAAGTAATATAATCGTAAATCGTTCTAATGTATCTATAACATCTGGAGTTAATGCTTTTGCAGGTATCTTTTAATATATAATTATTCTTTGTGCTCAAAGTAAGTATCAATTTGCTACGGTCAACGCTATCACTTTCGATAAAACTTATTACGTCCTTTTCTCCAGCAACATAATATTCTCCATAAGAACAGGTGCGATATATCCCAATAAATGTAAAAAACGGCTGACCTGTTGGCGCGATTCTTTGAACTAAATAATTCTCCGCCACCTTGTATTGGCAGAATGAAATATTTACAAAGAACAATAAAAATATGAATATTATCTTTTTCATAATTATTTTTTTAATCCATCAAGCTGAATATATATCTTTTCGCTATTAGCATATAGTTTTTTCACTCTGTAAAGGCAACATATCTATACAGCATAAATGTATTTCCTTTTATTTTTTTAAAGTAATATAGATACCTATTGTTATACGAATGTAGATTCAACTCAATTATTTTTATCCCAATCACAGATTTATCGATATAAACTGTTTGAGGAATTTCTTTTTTGTTATTGTTCCAAACGACACCTATTATCATTCCATTATCAAGTTTGAGAGTATCATCTAAGCTGTATGAAACATTTAATACAAGAGTATCATTTGATAAATAATTATTTATATAATAATCTTTATACATTTCTTTGTATAGAAAAGGAACATATACCTTTTTATGTCTAATCTTTGTTTTGAACACAATTTCTACGCTATCCTGCACAATTGTACTCTGAGAAAATAAATTTCCGAAACAAAATATGAAAATAATGAAAATATATATTTGCATAACAGTTTATTATTTTCTAATAAAGATCCCCCTTAAGTGGGGTTTGTATTCTTGTTCGATTTTATTATTAAGATTTCTAAGCAGGCTCATCCCTTTTTCCCCTTTCACTTTATAAGTCTCTTAATTCGATAGATTGTTTAATTGCTTAATTCTATTACTTGTTAATGAATTGCTCGTAAATCAAGTACATTAGATATAATGCTATAAAGACCCTTATTATAATACTAAATGGTGAAAATTTTATTCTTCCTTTCTCAATTGTCAAAGGAAGAACACGCTGATTTATCCATTCAGAATTATATTGCATACCAAACTGATAGTTGCAATTATCTTTAGTGCAAATTTTTAAAACAAAGGAATTCCCATATCTAGGACTGAATTCAACTAATTCTGCTGATGAAATAGATTCAAGTGGGATAATACATTTCCCACAAATAATATTTTTATCTGTTAATAGAATCACCTCTCTTTGTGAAATAACCCAATTAAACCCATACTCAATCTTTTGATTGTTTGATGTTGATATTGCTTTGCAGGCATCTGACGCTACAACCTTTTCATTGGGATTCTCCATTTCAAACCTACATTTTACTCGTTGTGTACCATAGATTAAATCGTTGAGCTTTTTTTTAAAGTAACTATTTCCCATATCAAGATTATTGGTTTTAAATATTTAATTGATTACAATGTAATGTATCTTAGTTTCATTTACTTGGTTCAAAGGTATGGCTTTTTTTCTTTGCAAGTTTTGATATTAATTGTTCGTAATTCAACTTGAGCTTTTATCGTGCCTTTCTTTGTACCTTGTTTTTGGATTAGAATTATTAATAACGCATTGAATCTTCTGACATCTTAGTTACTACTTCGTTTTTGAAATGATAAAGTTTCACATAGGTTTTAGTTGAAGCATCGCTTGTTTGTGGAGTAATTACAACAAAATTCGTTGTTGTTGGTGCAACATTATTATGATCTACCCATGTGCCTGAATTAGCGTAAATAGTCTTTTGTCCAGTGCTATTAACATATGAAATAATTTTAGCATCGTGTGAATGTCCAAAGACTACAATTCTTTTATTTGAATTAGGGTTTAAGAAATATTGGGTCTTTGCTTGATTATCTGATTCTGTAGCAGAAGCAGCATTTACAATAGCTTGATAAGTTGGGATATTTACCGGAACTTTATTTAGGATTTGTCTTTGATTCCAATTGTCCTGAATTCCTTTGTAAAGATTTACATCAATCTCACCACCATTTATTAATTGAAAAGGGATTAAATCGTTTACAGAATAATTACCAGAGAAACCATTTATATTAGTAACTATTATATTCTCATCAAATTTGTTTTCAATTGGTAATGATTTTATTGCCCACTGCCATAGTTTCCAATAAGCGTATAATAGGTTTTGGCTTTCTGAGCCATTTGTGTTTAAGGAAGGCTCTGGTAATGTGTCGCCAGGAGTACTGCATTTTTGTGCAACATGTAGAGCAGCTATTCTTGTGAAGAAATATCCTGGAGGTGTTATGCTGCCTGGAGCAATTGATTGATTAGATATTGGATCTGGAGCACAAAAGAAATTATATCTATGTCCATGTTCAATAGCTAATATTGGCAAATCATTAGGCACATAAGTCCCTAAACCAAGTGAAGTATCACGAGCTTGGTTTATTCCAGGTAGAATTAGGCTAACGTTTTGGGCAGTAATGGTCAAATCATGGTTGCCAGGGACGTAGGTAACTTTTATTTTACCTTCTTGAATAATTGCATTGAAAGCATCAATTACTCCCTTATTGGTTGTTGCAATTCGTTGAACGTAATTTGCCTGGCTTTGTCCGTTATAAGTGTTGATATTAGCAGGCACAAACCATTCGTCAAGCATATCTCCACCAATTACAAGCTCTTTAACGTTTGCAGAGCTTTTTATTTTGTAAAGAAGTTTTTCAAGTGCTTTAAGATTATTCTTGCATTCGGAGTAAGTAAGATCTGGTCCAAGATGTAAATCGCTTAAGACAACAATCATATTTCTTTGATTACTTCCATTATTAAATGGGTCGATTGTGTTATCCTCTGTCTCTTTTTCATCACATGAAGTAATTAGACCTAAGACCAAAACTATGCATAAAGCATTAAAAAATCTAATGATATTTTTCATTTCTCACTTGTTTAATATTTTCTCCTACTATTAAAGCTTGTCGGATTTAGCTATAAAATTCACTTTATTAATTTAAGTTTATGTGAAGCAAAGATAAATAAATAAATTACATAATGTTTATAATCAAGGATTTTATTTGCTTCAAAGCTATGGTATTTATGGACTATTTTAACTAAAACCTTGGGTTTGGGTGATTTTTCTAACTTTTTGCAAGGTTTGATGTTAATTATTAGTAATGCGATTAGGGTTTGTGGGTTGAATATTTGAAGAGAGGTGTTGGGGTTTAGGAAATGGTTCGTTAATTCTTTATAATAAATTTCTCGATTTGATTGTTTTTTGGAATTTTATTTCGTCTTTTTCCAAAGAAACCTCATCTTTTTGGATTTTTCTCTGATAAAAATTTATGGAAACGAAGTATATTTTCGTGAAAATAAAGATTTTAGGGGAATAACTCCTTATTCTAGAAAAATAGAATAAGATTCTGCTCTCGTGGAATTTGATTCTATGGGCTCAAAACAGGCATACAGCCCACAAAACTCCAATTTAGTTTTCTTAATATTAACAGTCGTTGGACTATATATAAAAAGAAAAAGCTGAAGATTAAATCTTCAGCTTTCTTTTGTGGCATCGACTGGATTTGAACCAGTGACACAAGGATTTTCAGTCCTCTGCTCTACCAACTGAGCTACGACGCCTTTTCTCTAATTGAGGGTGCAAAGATATATATTTTCTATATTACTACCAAATTATCGGTTTATTTTTTCTGTTTATTTGTTTTCCCTTATAAAGAAAGAGGGCGATTATCTTTTAATAATCACCCTCTTATATCATTTGTTGTTTTAATTAAAATCTATGTAAAAATATAAGTATTATACGTAGATTTTGCTTTCAACTTCTTTATTTATTAGCAACATTGCGTTCATTGCAAGTGATCCCATTTCATCTTCTCCTGCATAAACAGTGATAGGAGCAATAAATTCTACTCTCTCACTTACTGCTGCAACGAATGGTTTGCTATATGCAATTCCTCCTGTTAGAAGAATTCCATCTACCTTGCCTTTAAGTACTGTTGCAATTGCTCCAATTTCTTTTGAAACTTGGTATGCCATTGCATCTTGTATAAATTCTGCTTGTTTGTCTCCTTCTGCTGCCTTACACTCAACTTGGTAAGCGTCGTTTGTTCCTAAGTAAGCAACGAAACCACCTGCTCCACAAACCATTTTTCTGATTTGAGCCTCTGTGTACTCGCCACTAAAGCAAACTCTTATTACTTCATTAACTGGTAAAGAACCTGTTCTTTCTGGTGAGAATGGACCTTCTCCGTCAAGAGCTTGGTTAACATCTATAACCATTCCTCCCTTATGTGCTCCAACACTAATACCTCCACCAAGGTGAACGATGATTAGGTTTAGGTCTTCATAAGGTTTTCCTACTGCTTTTGAGTGTTTACGAGCGATAGCTTTTTGGTTTAATGCATGAAAAACTGAACGTCTTGGCATTAATGGATGACCACTTACTCTTGCAATATCTTCCAATTCGTCTACAACAACAGGATCTGCAATAATTGCTTTTGCATTTGGAATTGTTGCTGCAATATCAGAAGCTATTAATCCTCCAAGATTAGAAGCATGTTGTCCTGAAACGCCGATTCTTAAATCGTTTTTCATCGCTTCATTAACTTCCCATATTCCTCCAGAAATTGGCTTTAATAATCCTCCACGACCTACAATTACTTTAAATTCTTGTAGATTAAACCCCTCTTGAGAAATTTCTTTTAAGATTATATCTTTTCTAAACTCGTATTGATCTGCTATTTTGTCAAACTTTGCAATATCTTCTGCTGCATGTTTGATGTTCTTGATAAACAATTGCTCCTCACCATCGTAAACAGCAATCTTTGTTGATGTTGAACCTGGATTTATTGCTAAAATAAGGTTTTTCACGCTCATAAACTTTTTGAATGATTAATTGATTGATTGATAATATCTGAGGGCAAAATTACAGCCTTTTTTCGAAACCACAAAGCCTCTTGGTCTGTTGTTAATATTAATTATGCTTTGAATATCGAAAAAAATACTATTTTTGTAGCTTGAATAAACACTTAAAAATTGAATTAAAATGGCATTAGCAATTACAGACGCTACATTTGAAAGCGAAGTTTTGAAATCTGACAAATTAGTTGTTTTAGATTTTTGGGCAGAATGGTGTGGACCTTGTCGTCAAATATCTCCAATCATAGAAGAGTTAGCAACAGAATATGAAGGGAAAGTAGTAATAGGAAAAGTTGATGTGGACGGTAACACTGAGGTTACTTCTAAATTCTCAATCCGTAATATCCCTACTGTTCTTTTCATTAAGAATGGAGAACTTGTTGAAAAACTTGTTGGAGCTCAATCAAAGGCTAAATTTGTTGAAACAATAGAAAAACACATTTAATAGAACCAAATGTCCGATAGAATTGAAAAAATAATCGGATATCCTTCTTTGGAATTGGTTACAAACCAAGTGGTCGAAGGGTTTATCACAGGTTTGCACAAGAGTCCCTTTCATGGTTTCTCTGTAGAATTTGCCGAACATAGGCTTTACAATTCAGGAGAATCAATAAAAAACATAGACTGGAAACTCTTTGCTAGAACAGAAAAACTCTTTGTAAAGAAATATGAACAAGAAACAAATCTAAGATGCCTTTTGGTAGTAGATCATTCTTCTTCTATGTATTTCCCCTTCGACCACTTACCTTCTTTTCAAAATCCCAATAAAATTACTTTTGCAGCATATGCTTGCGGAGTCTTGGTTCAGATGTTATCAAGGCAAAGAGATGCCTTCGGTCTAAGCCTAATATCCGATAAGATTGATAACATTACAGATATAAAATCGAACTTTGCTCACAAGAAACATATTTTTGAGAATTTGGAGAACCTTCTCCTTGCCCAAGAAGGTGGAGAAAGGTTTACGACAAATATCTCTCCTCTTTTGCATGAGCTTGCCGAAAGTATTCATCGCCGCTCATTGATTATTATATTTACTGACCTACTCTCTGAAAATGGTGATGAAAAGGAGTTAATCTCTTCGCTTCAGCATCTTAGACATTCCAAACACGAGGTCATACTTTTCCATGTTTCAGACAAGGCAAAGGAGATAGATTTCAATTTCGAGAACAGACCTCATCGTTTTGTTGATATAGAAACTCTTCAAGAAGTAAAGTTGAATCCTCAAGAGATAAGAGAAATATATACCCAAACCATTGCAAGTAAATTCAAATCAATAAAAGAGGCTTGTGCAAACATGAAGATTGATTTTGTGGATGCAGATATTAACCAAGGATTTGAGCAGATACTACTTCCATATATTATCAAAAGAACAAAAATGAACTAAAAATACATAGAATATCATTTTTTATTAATACATTTGCATATTGTAAAAATCCCATTTAAAACAAATTAATTTCAAACATAATATGAGAAAGTCAACATTATTTACCTTACTTATAGGTTTATTGGTTCTTGCTAGCTCTTGTGGTAGCATAAATACAATGCAAAAAAACCATAAAGATGTACGTTACCAAATAACTCCAAATCCTCTTGAGGTTCATGGAGACAAGGTTGTTGTTACTATTAATGGTAACATCCCAGAAAAATACTTCCAAAAAGATGCTGTTGTTTATCTTCAACCAGTACTTACTTGGGAAACAGGAGAAGTTATCCTTTCTCAAATGAACCTAAAAGGCTCTAAGGTTGAAGGAAACGGAAAAGCAATTGAGAAATCAACTGGAGGACGTTTTGTTTACAAAGATACTGTTGCTTATCGTCAAGGTATGGAGAATGCTACTCTAACTCTTAACCCTATAGCATACAAGGCAAAAGCTGTAAATGAAGCTAATGCAACTTGGGCTGAGGCATTAGAAAACAACAAGGCTCTTTATCTTGGTAATGTAAAATTAGGAACAGGTATTAACTCTACTTCAAACAGAGTAGATATTAGAGGAGACTTAGGTATTGCACCTCACAACTATGCTCCGAAGACTAACCAATTGATGAGTGCAGATGTATTCTTTACTGTAAATATGTTTAACCTTAACTGGGATAATACTCAAAATAAGAAAAGTGATACTAAGAGAGCTATCGACAATATGAAATCTTATATTGCTAATAATAATGTACCACGTCAAATCTTCGTTAACGCTTGGGCATCACCTGAGGGAGAAGAAAGTTTCAATATTGGTCTATCGAAGAAACGTGCTGAGACTACATATAACTTAGTAAACCAAATTCTTAATGACGCTTTAACCGAAAGAGCTAAGGCAGAAAACATAAAGAAAAACGACCTTCAAAACTATATCAACGACGCAAAGAAAGATGTTGTTATTACAACAAATGCTAAGGGTGAAGACTGGGAAAACTTCCTTCGCCTTGTTGAAGGTAGTTCATTAAAAGAAAAGAATACTGTTGTAAATGTTGTAAAATCACAACCAGATAAGATTCGTCGTGAACAAGAAATCAGAAACATGTCTATTGTTTTCCGTCAAATCGAAGAAGATATCCTTCCTACTCTAAGACGTGGAGAGATTGCTTTCAACTTCTCTGGTGTTCAAAAGACAGATCAAGAAATTGCTAAGATGGCAACAACAAGTCCTGACGATTTAACCTTCGACGAACTTATGTATGCTGCATCTCTTACTCACAACTATGCAAACAAATTAAAAATCTATACTTCTACAACTGAACGTTTCGGCTCTGAGTGGTCAGGATGGAATAATGCAGGAGCTGTTGCAATCAACCTTAACCAATTAGAAGAATCAAAACGTTTCTTAGAAGTTGCTGATAAACTTTCTCCAGAAAACCCAACTGTTCAAAACAACTTAGCATTATTACACCTTGCACTTAAGGACGTAAAAACTGCTGATATGTATATGAAGAAAGCTGTTGAACTTGGAAACGAACAAGCAATGGTTAACCAAGCTATTGTTGAAATCAAGAAAGGAAACTACGAAGCTGCATCAAAAATGCTTGATGGAAGAAAATGTATTTATAACCTTGCCCTTATCCAATTATTAACTGGAAACACAGGTAATGCTATTCGTACTCTTGATTGCTGTATGGATCAAACATCTGAGGTTAACTACCTAAGAGCTGTTTGTTATGCACGTTTAGACGATGTACCTGGTTTAATAAAGAATCTTCGTGAGGCTTGTAACCAAGAACCAGAATATAAATACAAGGCTAAAAACGATTTAGAATTCCGTCGTTATATCTCTAACCTAGACTTCCAAAACATAGTAAACAACTAAGAAATTATTCCTTAGCTAGTAAAAGGAAATATTAAAATACAAAAGAGACGCAACAAAATGCGTCTCTTTTTTGTTATATAGAATCAAATCAATAAATTAATCAATATGAAAAACTGGTTCTCAAACAAGTATCAAGAAGCAAAACAAAGCTTTCAAAGAATATTTAAAAGCTATCTTTTAGAACTAATTACTTCAATTGCCTTTGCTCTGAGTTTTATCATCACAAATATCTTCTTTGAGAAATGGCAAGAGACATATATTGATAATTTCTACTTCTGTTTCCCAATATGCTTTGGAATAATCTACTCAATAAACCTATTTACACAAAATACTAAACAAAGATATTTGTATTATATATCCTTTCTTATCATTCCTCTAATCTATCTCCTAAAGATTGATATGTCGGAAAGGATGTTTATTGCATTAATAACAACAATACTACTTATATATATAGCAAAGAAAAGAAAGGAGAATATATATTTTGTTAGTACAATAATTCAATCTCTAACAAGTATTGCTATTTCAATTATCTTAGCCTCAATCTGCATAGGTTTGTTGTATTCTATTCTTGAGTCAATAAAATATATCTTCGAAATAGAATTAGTACATAGAACCTTCGAGAAAATATTCTTTGGATTTTCATATATGGTTGTCTTCCCTATAATCTTTCTTATCTTCGACACCAAGACAGAGAGAAAAATTTTGGGAGACAAACTAGACACTATCCTAATTAAGTATATACTTACTCCTGCTTTCTATATATTTGGGATAATACTATATGTCTATTTTGCCAAGATACTTATTAGTTTCTCCTTACCACAAGGAGTTGTATCAGCAACGGCAATAGGTTTCTTGATGCTGGGATTAGTTATTAAGACGGCAACTGATTCATACGAAAAACCTTTCCAAAAATGGTTCTTCCCTTATTTTAGTTATTATTCAATTCCTGCTTTGATTATGCTTTGGATTGCAACAATGGTTAGAGTATTAGAATATGGATTAACAATACCAAGGGTTTATCTTCTCCTTAGTGTAATAATCCTAACAATATGGATTATAGCATTATTATTTAAACATTCAAAGAAGTACTATATCCTTTCAATAATTACAATCATAATCATTAGTAGCTTTACATTTATACCATATATTGATGCAAAGTCAATAGAGAAATACTCTCAAGCCTCAAGACCAATATCAGAAAAAGACAAATTGGAAGAGGCTGCAACCATCAATTATCTTAGTAATCCAATGATTAGCTTTGATATTTCAAACTATAAACAATTAATTAATTTGATATATAATAATTCTGAAGATAAGGATTGGCATTATAGCTCTGATGAAAAGAAAATAAAAATATATAACGATAAGGGAGATAATGTATTTAAAGCAGATAATAAAGTATTACTTCAAGAGCAAATTCAACGTCTTGGAATAAGCATTGAGAAGTTTAAGCAAATAAAGGACAAGGAGGACTATGTAAAGAAGAATCCAAATAAATTCTTTATCAAGGATACACCAACAATGACAATTGTCTTTTCGAATATAAATTTCAAGAACAACCTAAAAGACGAGATAAGCTTTCATGTCGATTATATCCTAATTAAATAGGAGATTAAGAGGTTTAAGGTTGATAGGATAAGGATTAAGTTTATAAAGTCCTTGATTAAGTTTATTGAGATGCACATCTTACTCTGCTAAGATGTGCATCTCGCTGTCTTAAGATGTACATCTTAGCGTGCTGAGATGTGCATCTTAGCATCTTTAGATGTACATCTCAGTAAAACAAATCCTTATATAAATAATTTTAAACCTTATTCTCTTGAGTTTTTATTGGATTTGATTGAAGTTTTAGCTGGTTTTACTTTGGGTTTATCCTATTATTGATGCGAGAGATTTAAATGTTTTTAAACCTCATGGATTGTTTTATCCTATTATTGAGAGTTTTTATCCTATATGCTTTGATTTGTTTTTTGTAGTTTTGCAAACTAATTTGAGCAATCCTAGCAAAATATGAGAATTGAGAGAATAATTTATGGAATGGTTTTAGTGCTAGTAGCACTTTCTTCTCATCTCATATCCTATTCACAGCAAAGAAACAACGATAGAGATAGCTGCATTAATTTAAAGGAGATATTTATCACCAGTGAGTGTAAATTCGATACCTCTCTAAGAAATGAAGCCCTCTCATCTTCTTCATTCGACATAAAGAATATTGAAAACAACGGTTCTAAAGGAATTAAGGATATTGCATTGAATACTCCTAATCTATTTATCCCAGACTATGGCTCTAAGACAACCTCATCTATTTATGTTAGAGGGATTGGTTCAAGAATTGACAACCCAATTATCGGTTATTATATGGATAATATCCCCATTCTGAACAAGAGTAATTTCGACTTTGAGTTTTGGGATATAAAGAATATAGATATAATTCGAGGAGCTCAATCCACTCTCTATGGACTTAATACCCTTGGTGGAATTATTAATATTACCTCACTTTCTCCTATGAATTACCAAGGGAAAAGAGTAGAGTTTGAAACAGGCAATGGAGGACTATTTAGAACTAAGACATCGGTTTATTATAAGAAATCCGATAAGTTAGCTTTTTCCATAGGAATGTATTACGGCTCTTTATCTGGCTTCTTTACAAATACTTATACAAATAAGAAGGCAGACTGGTCAAGGGATTTTGGCACAAGAATAAAGATTCAATATAGGTTTAATAAGAATTGGACTCTGTATAATAACACCATCTTTTCTTCCCTAAATCAAGGAGGCTATGCCTATTCTGAATATAATATTGAAAAGAAACAAGCTTTTTCAATTTCCTATAACGATAAATGTGGGTATGATAGAAAGAGTCTAATAAATGGCACAAAGATTAACTATAGAAATAATAAAATAAACCTCTTAAGCATATCTTCCATTCAAATTCTTGACGATAAGATGTTGCTCGACAATGACTTTTCTCAAAAGGCATTATTTACCCTTAATCAAACCCAAAGAGAGATTGGTCTATCTCAAGAATTTATATTAAAACCCATAAGCAGCAACAAGAATTTCGATTGGATTATTGGTTCTTACTCATTTTCTCGACATCTTGATTTGCAATCACCAGTAAGGTTTAGGGAAGATGGGGTTAATGAGATTATACTTTACAATATTAATAATGGTCTTCACCACTCCTTTCCATATGATAATATACTCTTTAGGGAAAAGGAGTTTGATGCAAATAGTAGCTTTATTTATCCTCGCTACGGGACAGCTCTCTATTGCCAAGGCTCATATAAGTATAAGAACCTCAAACTAATTGGAGGGCTAAGAATGGATTATGAAAATATATTATTGGATTATAAGAATGATATTAGAATAAACTATCTCTTTACCCTTACTATGGATGAATATAAACCACTAAACACAATACTTAGGGGCAAAGAAAGCCAAGAGACTCTTGAACTCTTACCAAAAATAGCCTTAGTTTATGATATTAATGATGATGTCAATATTTATGCAACAATATCCAAGGGTTATAAGTCAGGAGGATATAATACACAGATATTTTCCGATATTCTAAGCAATAAGATGAGGGAGGATATGCTAAGAGACTTGGGCATAACCTTAGAAAACTCTCAACAAAAATACTCAATAGATGAGATAATAAAATATAGACCAGAGTATATTTGGAATTATGAGATGGGTTCTCATTTCGATTTACTCAACAATAAACTTAGAGGTAATATTGCACTATTCTATATGGATTGCATTAACCAACAATTAACCATATTCCCAGATGATAAATCGATGGGAAGGATGATGACCAATGCAGGTAGGTCAAAGAGTATGGGAGTTGAGACAAGTATTCGTGCAAACATTGATAATCTAAGTCTTAACCTAAGTTATGGATTTATCCATGCAAGGTTTATTGAATATAAGAATGGACAAGAAAACTATTCCAACAAGAAACTTCCCTATTCTCCTAGCAATACAATCTCAATAGGAGCATACTATTTTCTTATCCTCAGTAGCCATTACATAGATGATATAAACTTTGGAATAAGCTACTCTGGAGCTGGGAAAATTTACTTCGATGAGGCAAACTCCGTAAGTCAAGAATATTATAGCCTAATAGATGCAAATATAAATCTACATAGAGATAGGTTTAACCTAAGGCTTTGGGCAAGAAATATAACTAATACAGATTATAACACCTTTTACTTTATGTCTTTGGGCAAGAGTTATGTGCAAAAAGGTAGACCTATTCAATTCGGATTAACATTAATATTTAATACATAATCAACAAAATGAAAACAATGAAAAAACTATTATTAGTTCTTATACTTTGCACTTTTGCAGTGGCTTGTACAGAAAAAGATGATGATAATACTTCAAACACACAAGTATCAACAAGCGATAAGAAGGATTATTCTGGAACAATTACAATTGGCTCTGGCGAGAACGTCTTTGCTGAGGACTCAGTTTCTATTCAATCGGAGTTACTAACCGAAGGGAAAATGAATTTAAAAATGTTCCAAGTAAAATTTTCTCCATATATGCCCGTTAGAATTGATATGGGGATAAATGGAGTGAATTATTCTAAGCAATTGGATGGAAGTTATAATATTAGTGCCGATAGTATTGTGCCAATAGCTATGGGTGGAGAATATCCAAGCTACACTATAACTAATCTTCAAGGAAGTCTAACCGATAGCAGCATTACATTTAATATGAATTGTGGTTCTTACCCTGTAACATATACTGGAACAATAAAGAAATAAGTATGAAAGGGCACCAATCAATCAATTATGTAGAGACCTTCTATATTAGGCAGATAAAAGATTCGCAGAATAATAATTCAATGCCTTTAGTTAGAGCGCCTTTGCATTGCTTCTTCTATCTTAAGAAAGGAATGGCTAAGATTGATATTGGGGATAAGACTTATACTATTGCAAATGGAGAAACTCTAATTGTGCCTCAGGGACAGATATTCTCTGTTCTTTCTTTTGAGGGTTGCATTGGTTATATGGGTGGCTTTCAAAACAACTTTCTTATATCTAATTCTGAGAACGAAAATATTATCAATCGATTTGAATTCCTTAGCACTAGGGGAAATCCTAAGGCTGTTTTTGAGGGAGAGGATATAAAATTTATTGATAATATTTTCGACAGGATTTACTCAGAATTTACATGCAAGACGATAGATAGGGATATAATAAAGTCCTATGTCTTTTGTTTGCTAAATGAGATAAATAAGGTTAGTGACAAATCACAACCTTCTCAATCCTCACGCAGCGAAGAAATATTCCTGAAATTTAAGGAGCTTCTCTTCAAACATATTAGAGAAGGCTTATCGGTTTCTGATTATGCCTCAAAGCTAAATATTTCGGTTAACCATCTAAACAAAACAGTAAAGTCTATTTCTGGAAAATCCTCTTCAAAATGGATTGAAGATGCAATAGTTACAGAGGCTAAGATTATGCTTTATCAAACCACTCTTTCGGTTAGCGAAATATCTGAGACATTGAATATTTTCGACCATTCATATTTTAGCCGATTCTTTAAGAAGAGTGAAGGTATGACACCAACACAATTTAGAAATAGAGTGTTATAGAATTACTCCCCCTTTAAGATTTTGTATCGTTTCCTTGCCTGGGTAACATATAGAGATGATGGGTAGTCCATAATAATTCTTTCGTAATAGTCCTTTGCTCTCTTATTATCATTAAGGTGGGTTTGGCAAAGTTCGGCAAGAAGATTTAGTGCATCATCGGCAAGTATATCTGTTGGGTATTTTAATAGTATTAGGTTCAGCAGACTGTCTGCCTTTGTATATTCATAATTATTTATCGCTATCTCTGCCCTCTTATACAATACCTCATCGAATAAGGGATGTGATAAATAGCTTTGATTAAGGGTGTCAAGGTATTTTATTGCCTTATCGTATTTTTTCTGATAGGATGCAAACTCTGCTTTTGAATAATAGGCTAATCCATTATAGGAGGAATCCTCATCAATATTATCACCTATCAAAAGGGAGTACTCCATTGCGTCATTTGCAATAAGTTTGGTTGTTGATGCCTTAAGAACATCAAACTGAGTGGCAGCCCACTCAAAATCTCCATTATAATATGAAAGCATTGCATTCTTAAACTTCGCCTCAGAGCCAATGATATCTTCCTTAAACTCTTTCTCTACCTGAGAATAGGTTAGTGAGGCTTCCCAAATATCGTTTTCCATAAGATAAATATCTGCCCTAATCAACTTAGTTTCTGCCTTAACATTCCTATTAATCTGTTTCATAGAAAGAATTTCGTCCAAAACATCTACTGCCTCTTGCGAGGAGTGAATATAGTATGCCAGAAGATTTGCGTATTGCTGAAGTATTGGGATAGTATTTGGATTCTTTCCTATTTCGGCAATTGTTATTTGGTACTCCGACTTTAGAGAATTTATCTCTTTTTGAGTATGAGTTACTGCGGCAATAAAAGGATAATACAAGGAGGATAATATTCCTATTCGAGATGGGATATAGTAAGGGCTTTCACTTCCCTTTGCTATTAAATATCTATAAGCCTGGGTTGAGATATCGTAAACTTTATTATTTAAGGCAACTGATGCAAGCTCAAAAACAGTCTGACCCGATAGGTTTTCAAACCTTTTATCTATTGACTTTGCTTGATTGAAAGCCATCTCATAGCCCTTATCCTGAATTAGTATCCAAAAATAAAGCTGAGCAATATCTTGACTTGTTCCTTGTTTTTGAATCTTCTTTAAGACTGCTCCTTTGAAATAACTTAAGAACTTCCCTTCTGTATCTTGACTAATAAGATTACCAATATATATCTTAACCTGATTAAGCATATATGGGTTATTATCAATTAAGTTTATATACTCAAGAGCCATATCCTCATATCTTCCCTGCCTTTGGTAAAGATAAGAAAGCTCATATACGAAACGTGTATTATCGTTTAACACCTCTCTGCCCTTCTTAAATGTGGCAATAGAAAGATCATAGTTATTTCTCCTTGAGAAATAGTTTGCAAGGTTAATTATATCGTTATTATTTGCATATAAATTATCTATAACCTTTTGGAATTGTTTCTCTGCCTTAGACTTGTCGTCTATCTTTAGATAGTGAGAACCAAGGTCTGCCCCATATATTGGATTGGTAGGGGAAAGCTTAATTGCATATTTTATTAGTTTCTCAGCCTTTGAGATATTATCTGTCTGATAGTAGGCATCGAGAAGATTATCATAATATTCTTGAACAAATCTCTTCTTTATCAAATCTTCATATATTTCTATACTTTTCTCAGCCTCTCCTTCAAAATAATATTGCCTTGCCAACGAGGCATTAATATCTTCCTGCGCTTGGAGTGGAGTAGAGAGTGAAGTGAAAAGAGAAAAGAGCACTGCGAGAAAGAAGTATTTCTTCCAAACAAATGTTGATTCAAAATTGATAATAACTAATTTCATTTATCCGTATTTATAATACGTTTAATAATTGTTCCTTTATTTTCTCAAGTTCATCCTTCATTTCCACAACAATCTTCTGCATATTTGCCTCATTAGATTTAGAGCCAAGTGTATTTATCTCTCTTCCTATTTCTTGTGCAATAAATCCAAGTTTCTTTCCTTGAGATGTTGGTAACTCCATAGTCTCTAAGAAATAATCAAGATGCTGCTTAAGTCTAATCTTCTCCTCTGTTACATCTAATTTCTCAATATAGAATATTAGTTCTTGTTCTAAACGATTAGAGTCAATATTGCCATTAACTACCTCGGCAAGCTTAGTTTGAATTCTTTCCCTAACTACTTCTATTCTTGCTCCCTCATACTTATCAACCTCTAGAAGTTTCTCTCCAATTATCTTAATTCTAAGCCTTAGATCTTTTGCCAAAACTTCTCCTTCTTGCTCTCTAAACTCTATGGCTTTTTCTATTGCTTCTTGCATTAGATTTATTAATACATCTGACTCCTCTTCTGAAAGTTCATCATTTGAAGAACGGCTTATCTCTGGAATTTGTAAAACATATCTTAATAAATCATCCTTTGGAGCACCAACCTTCTCAGCAAGAGTTTCCAATTGCTTATAATATGAGGTAAAGAGATTTGGATTAATATTTAATAGTTGAGCCTCTCCTTGATATTCTGTGTGAATAAAGCAATCTATCTTCCCTCTTTCCAAAGAAGAAATAATCTGATTTCTAAGGTTAATATCCTTAGAACGATACAAGGAAGGAAGTCTAAGATTAAGGTCTGCTTGCTTGCTATTTAATGATTTTATTTCTATGCTAATTGTCTTATTATTGTAATTTGTTTGGACCTTGCCAAAGCCTGTCATTGATTTTATCATCTTTTTTAAATATTTTTTTGTTCACAAAGATACACAAAAACCTAAGTTTTGCGTTTATTTGGATGAAAATGTTTAACTTTGCTCTTTGCAATTAATTTTTAAATATAAAAACTATGGAACCGACAACTGGATTTATGGGCTCAAATTTAATTTATTGGGTCATTTTTATTGGTACAGCTCTTGCAAGCTGGTTAGTTAGTGCTAACTTAAAAAGAAAATTTGCAGAATATTCAAAAATCCCTACCGAAAGAGGAATTACAGGGAAAGAAGTCGCAGAAAAGATGTTAAGAGATTGCGATATTTATGACGTAAGTGTTGTAAGTGTTGAGGGAGAATTAACAGACCATTATAACCCTACAACAAAGACAGTAAACCTAAGTAAAAACGTATACTTTGGTGCAAATGTTGCTGCTGCTGCTGTTGCTGCTCATGAATGTGGGCATGCTGTTCAACATGCAAATGCTTACACTTGGCTAACTCTACGTTCAAAATTAGTCCCTGTTGTTCAATTTGCGTCGCAATGGGTTATGTGGGTAATTTTGGGAGGAATGTTATTAGTAAATGCATTCCCTAACCTATTATTAGTTGGGATTATATTATTTGGTATGACAACAGTGTTTAGTTTTATTACTCTACCTGTTGAGATTGATGCCTCACAAAGAGCTCTTGCATGGCTTGACAGAAATGCAATAACTTCAAGAGATACTCATCCAAAGGCACAAGGAGCTTTACGCTCTGCTGCTTACACCTATGTTATTGCTGCACTTTCTTCTTTGGCATCACTTCTTTATTACATATCAATCTACATGGGTAGAAGAGATTAAAAATTATTTTATGGAGTTAAAGGAATTCTTAAAAAGTAAACTTTTTTTAAAGCACTTAGGATTAATAGTCCTTACATTCTTGGTATTATTGTTTATCATTTTCCAACTATTGAATATTTATACTCGACATGGAAAGGAATATGTTATACCAGCAATTGAAGGTTTACAAATAGAAGAAGTCCAAGAGATGACAGAGATGTCTCCTTTTGAAATCATTGTTATTGATTCAATATTTACTCCAGGAGAACCTTCTGGAAAAATCCTAACTCAAGACCCTAAGCCCGAATCTAAGGCAAAGAGGGGAAGAAAGATTTATGTTATTATTACTGCTAACAGTGGAGAAAAGATAGGTATGCCTGATTGTACAGATCAAAGTGTTCGCTCGGCAGTAAATGAGATTATTAATTCAGGTCTTAGAATAGGAAGATTGATCTTCAATCAAGGAGAATTCTCTAATCTTGTTGTTGAACAAATATACAAGGGAAAACCTATATTTGAAGGGACAAAGATTGCCAAAGGTGAAGAAGTTGATTTGGTTGTTGAGATAAACCAAGCAAATACTGCTACAACAATGCCTAATATTATTGGTCTTACTGAGATTGATGCAGAAAGAAAGCTTTGGGAGGCATCACTAAATGTTGGGAGTAAGAACTACGAGGGTAATAAAGATGTTGTCCATTCTAGAGTTGTTTCTTTCTCTCCATCAAATAGGAGTTTGACTGTTGGTTCAACTGTGTCATTATATTTTATTAATGATACTAAACCAAACTATAGTTCTAAGGTAAAATCTTTTAAAATAACTGAAAACACAGAAGAAGAAACTCCAACGACTACAGATATTGATGAATGAAATTTGTAAATTGGAAAATGAATAAAAAAATATTGTTAGTTGTTGTTCTAAGTTTATTCCTATGGCTTGATTCTCAAGCTCAGTTTATTGTTACATCTGCCTCAAAGGGCTCAAGCAAGACGATAAATAATAGGAATTATAAGTCGAGCACAAAGATATTATTGCCATATCTTGAAGATTTCTCTAATTATACTGGGACGCCTAAGTCTAATTATTGGATAAATGGTGGGGCATGGGTAAATACCGACTATTCTCTTAATGCACCAACCCTTGGAGTAGTTACTCTTGATGCTTTAGACGATAATGGGAGACTTTATTTAGGAGCAAACACTGCTGGATTTAGTGCAGATACTATTAGTTCTTCCTTTATTCGCTTGGACTCAATATACTCACCGCTTCCTAGAGCCTTATCGATTAGTGATTCATTGTATTTCAGTTTTTATTTCCAGCCAGGAGGTGGATATGGTCCGTTATGGGAAAAGATTGGTTCAACTCCAAGCAAGAAGGACTCATTAATTCTTGAGTTTTACTCCTCTAACGATGATTATTGGAATATTGTTTGGATGACTGAGGGTCTTAGTGTTGATAGTATTTTTGCAAATGATAGTTCTTATTTTAGATATGTTTCCATTCCTATTACTGATAGTCAATATTTCAATAGTGAGTTTCGTTTTCGTTTCCGCAATTTTGCATCTTTAGATGCTAACCCTTCCTATGCCTATGTTGGTAATTGCGATAATTGGAATATCGATTACATATATATTAATGAGAAGAGAACTTGGGATGAAAAGACTTTTAAGGATATTGCCTTTGTTGAGCCTGCTCATTCTTTGTTGAAAAAATATCAGGCAATGCCTGCAAGACAGTATATCTCTAGTGAAATGGCTGATAGTTTAGCTATTAAAATCATAAACTTATGGAATACTGCATTAATATCTAATTATAAATACAATGTATTTGATAATACTGGAGGTTTAACTAAGCAATATGATGGAGGATTTGAGAATATTTATCCTTTTATTGAGACAAAGGACTTTCAGACTTCTGTTAACCATGCTCGACCTATAGTAGATTTTGCATATAGTTTTGATAATAATAGCTGGACTTGGTTCGATGTCATTCATACTATTAAGATGGGTGTTGGTCAAGACGACAATACTAATAACGATACAATTAGTTTTCGTCAAGTGTTCGAGAACTACTATGCCTATGATGATGGCACTGCTGAGAATGGGTTTGGGATTGAACCTATAAGAAACTCAAACCTTGCTCTTGGATTCGATATTAATGTTCCCGATACATTAACCGCTGTAGATATATACTTCAACTCTACCTATCACGATGCAAATCTAAAACCCTTCTATCTTTGTATTTGGAATAGCCTAAACGATAAACCTTATGATACAATATATCGTTCCTCTGTGCTTACGCCAAGCAATGATGGTTTGAATAAATATACTCGTTACACCCTAAGCCATCCTGTTATTGTTAGTGGTTCTAAGTTTTTTGTGAGTCTTCAAACCAAGAACGATGACTACCTAAATATTGGTTTTGACAGAAACACCGATGCTTCGGAGAATATTTTAGGCAATTGGGCTAACTCTTGGCAGCCTACCTTTATTAAAGGTTCTTTAATGATAAGACCATATTTTGGATACAAGGCTGTTGTGTCACTAGAGAAAGAAATAGAACAAGATATTAATTTCAATGTTTACCCTAACCCAAGCAAGGGGCGTTTGAATATTGAAACTCAAAACACAAATTCAGAGATAAGAATAGTAAATATGTTGGGGAAGGTTGTTTATAGCTCGTCCTATAAACAAGAGTTGGATATAACATATTTCAATAATGGAGTCTATGTCCTTTATCTAATAGATAAGGAAACAGGTAGACAATCACAAAAGAAAATCATAGTAAATAAATAAGATGATAGAGGAAAACGTAGAAATTCAGTCAGAGGAAGAGGGCGGAGAATTGTTTGAGAATTTTAGAATTGTTGTAGACAAGGGTCAATCTCTTTTGAGAATTGACAAATTCTTAATGGATAGACTTGAATCGACTTCGAGAAACAAAATACAACAAGCAGCAAAAGCGGATTGTATTAGAGTAAATGAGAACCCAGTAAAGCCTAATTACAAGGTTAAACCAGGAGATGTTGTGCAGATATTTCTTGCAACGGCTCCAAGAGAGATAGAGATTATCCCACAAGATATTCCTTTGAATATTGTTTATGAGGATGAAGATGTTGTTATTGTTAACAAGGCTCCAGAGATGGTTGTTCATCCAGGTTATGGAAACTACACAGGTACATTACTCAATGCCCTAACATTCCATTTCCAAGGACAAAAGACAGAAGAAGGAAATCCTGTTCTTCCATTACTTGTTCACCGTATTGACAAGAACACAACTGGTCTTTTACTTGTTGCAAAGAACGAGGTTGCACAAACCTTTCTTGCAAAACAGTTCTATGACCATAGCATAGAAAGAACATATACTGCCTTAGCTTGGGGAGACTTCGACAAGATGGAAGGAACAATTGATTCCTATATCGGTCGCTCTCTAAAGGACAGAAAGGTAATGACATCTTTCCCTGATGAGGATTATGGAAAGCGTGCAATTACTCATTGGAAGGTTCTATTCCGTTTTGGTTATGTAACACTAATTGAGTGTAAACTTGAAACAGGACGTACTCACCAAATTCGTTGTCACATGAAATCAATTGCGCATCCATTATTTAATGATGATACCTACGGTGGAGATTCAATAATTAAAGGAACAACCTATACCAAATATAAACAATTTGTACAAAACTGTTTTAAACTCTTGCCACGTCAAGCCCTTCACGCAACAACCCTAGGCTTTATCCATCCAAGAACGAAAGAACTAATAAACTTCCGCTCCGAACTACCACAAGATATGAAATCAGTAATAGAAAAGTGGGAAGGATATATCAACTACAATAAACCCGTAGAAGAAGAAGAGGAAATAGAAAAAGTAGACATCAACCGCTTCAAATAAGAAAAACAAAAACAAAAATAACAAAGGCTATCCCAAAAGATAGCCTTTTTTCTTTGAAAAAACCTATAAACAAGAAGTCATTTAAAAATTATTATCTCAACTCTTGTTAAACATCAAACATTTCAAAATACAAAAGAACTCACGTATTATGTAAGTTCTTTTGTATTTTAATTATATACTGATTTAATAAAAATCATCCCTAGTCTATTTATTTCGCAATAAATTAATTTAAAAATAATTATTATTACTTATCATTTATTTTAAAAATAATTTGCCTTATTAATTCTATTAATGAAGAAATACTATTCTCCACAATAATTCTATTTGCATCGTCCAATTCTAATTTATTTGATTTAACTCCAGTTGTAATATTATATAAACGCGTATAATGAGGATTGAATGCTTTACTTTCTGAACATCTTATTTTTGCTAATTCTAGAGTTTTCTCAAATCTTGAATAATTAGATCGTATCCTATTAAGACTGCTTAATACAACATGCAATTCAATATTATTAAGTTCAATTACTTTTTCCTGTAACCTGATTAACTCTATATTTACATTTTTTAAATCTTCTATCAAAAAATCTACCTTATATCTACTTGATGTAATTTTCTTAGAAATAAACCATGCAATAAAAAACGTACAAATGGAAGTTACAATTAAATTTACAACATCTAATGGAACTACCTTGTCGTCTACTGAACATTTATAAAACCACTCTTTCAAATATATTAATCTGCCTAACCATAATATAGAAAGAAGAATAATAAGGGGAATTAAAACAGAAATTATTTTTCTCCCCATACCTCTTTTTTTATATAATCAACAATCCAATCAAAAGTTTCAGTTACAAATACAATATTATTAATAACTAAATCTCTTCCCTTTTCTCGTGCTAACTGCCCAAAAGATTCATCTAAAAAGGAACTTCCATATGAACCTGTCCCATCTAGATATATATAAAGTTTTTCGTTAGTTTTAATCGCATCATCAAATCTTTTTTCTAACAATTCTTTATAAAAAGCCTCACCGGAAAAAGGACCATACTTAATTTGTCTTCCTCCAGGTTTTGTGCTAAACTCTTCAGCTATTTTAATTTTGAATTTTTCCATTTTATATAATTATCATTATTTATTGACCAAGAATAATATGTACCTATAAAATTCTTATTTTTTGAAGTTACCAGCAAATCATTTTCAAAATGCATAGTTACTGTGTTTGTGGTTATCGTAAAATTTGAAACTACATCATTTTTAATAAATCCAAATAATTGAGGCAATCCTTTACCCCTGTTATCTATCTTTGTAGAAGATCTAAGTTTTCCTTTAAACGCATCCGTAAGTATTTTTGTTGCACTTGTAAAGTAATATTTAAACGGCAAACCTACTTTTTTATGAGATCCAATAATTCCAGAACCCATATCAACAAAAACATAATTTATTTGTTTAGTCTTATTATCAATTTTATTAATTAGCCACCAATTTATTTGTCTATTTTCAATTCCGTGCTCTGTTGCATTTCCAATTAACTCTATTAAAAATGTATAAAATGCTGAATAGTAATCCTTAATTCCAATTCTTTTTAATTCTAAAACTATTTTATCTACAATTTCTGTATTAATGTCTGCATATTTTTCAACAGATTCGCTATTAAAATTAGTTGTAGAATTATGAAAGACTCCTATTTTATTTGATAAAATATTATTTGGCTTTCTAGCCTTAGGCAGAGTTGGTCTCTTTTTAAAAATAACTTTTTTATCGTATCCTGTTTTTTCTATTTGAGCAAACAAAATCATCAAATCGCTTTCATTCATATCTAAAATCCCAGAGAAATCAAGAATAATTTCATTTGATTTTGTTGTATATATCTTTCGCAGAACACTTATAAACAAGTCCAAATGCGGCTTTGTAAATAAAAAATAATCTGGCAGCTTTACAATTTTTTCTATCATAGTTTTTTTAATAGTTATTTATTTCATTTGTACTTATCATCTAGTGTAAATTTTATCTGCATTTGATATATGCTATATTTCACTAGCAGTTATATATTATGCATACTACTTATTTTATATACACAATTTCTGCTTTCACTAGATTACACTGATATTTCTTTTTATTTAACCTATGCCGCATACTGTAAACAGAAAACTCTAGAACTTACCTCTATATTAAATCCTTTTGTCGAAATAATTTGACATTCTCAGTAAAATACACCAAAGCTAAATAAAGTACATTCACCGATTAATCCACTTTGTTCCAATTCAAAATATCAAAATTAAAAAAAATCTTTTAGTAGTTGTATATATAAAATCAAGCTTTTAAAACCCTAGTCCATTTTTTTGATTAGGTCTTTAAGATTCTCATACGTTTCATTTACGCTCGTACAATTATTGTACTCCCCACTGAAATATATCGTACAATAATTCCCATTATTTGTTATTAGAGTAATATTATTAACATTAATTAGACATTTTTCGCCATTTGTTGTGAATTCAACTTCAATAAAATTATTCATATTCATTATTATTTAATATTACTTGCAAATATAGTATCTATTCTGATAATAAATATTTATATTATAAAAATATTTTGACTAAATGAATAAAATACATTTGAAATATTATGAATAGATATCTTTTGTATTTTATCTATAAATACAGATTTGCAATTCGGTCTTGCTTTGATTAATTAATTACATAGAATGTTTTTACCTTTTTATTATCTATTGCTTATAAGACTAATGAAATTTTTATTTGATATAAATCTCCTGAATCCTTATTTTGTTGTGGGGAATCCTTGTTTTGAAGTATTTTTATTTGATTCTATTCTTGCTAGGGTAGCTACCCTAGGTGTGTTATGGTAGCTACCGTAGCAGTGCTAGGGTACCTACCATAATTTATTAAGATGTGCATCTAAATTTTTTGGGGATTTTTCGTAGGGGCGAACCTATGTGTTCGCCCAAAGGGGAATTACATTTACAAATATACGAAAAAAGATTGGATTTTGAAAACAAATAAAGGCTATCTTTTTGGGATAGCCTTGTCTTTTTTTATGTCCGATTATGGTTTTATTCCATTTCTCCTATGGATATATGGTAGCGGTTTGGGTCTTTGTATTTTTTCATTTCCTCTATTGGCATAGGGATAATGTTTATCTGTCCTTGTGGCAAAAGAAGTACCTCTGTGAAATGTTTTTGTACCCTTGCATTTAGGGTTTGTATAGATTGCATTAGGTCTCCTTCGGCTTGGACGCCATAGATGGAACTTGCTTTTTCTTCTATTGAACCTGAAAGAGGAAGACTCTTTGATACTAAAACAGAATTTACGAAGGCTTCAAACTCTGGACTATCTGTCCTTGTGTTTGAAATTTGGTCATTATCGGTTGTCGAAAGCTCAGTGCCTACTCTGCTTGGGTTCTTGTAGAAGAAGTATGCTTGCTTTAGATAGTTAATTGAGTACTGCGCTATTCTCTCATTATAGTTTAACTCTAAGGTCATTGTAATCTTTAGCTCAGGCTTGCTCTTAGACATATCGGCTATGGATTGCATCTTTGAGAACTGCTCTGGGTTGAACTCACTCTGCATTGGGTTGATATTCATATATTCCATCTCCCCAGCAGAAATCCCTAAGCTCTTTCCCAAGGCATCGAAAGGAGATGTTGCAACTTTTACTAATAGGTTTCCAAGAGTTTTTAGTGCTATCTTCCAATATGAGAACTCAGGAGAGTTTACATTTCCCTTTACTGGAATATCTAACTTTATTCTGTTTTTTCTATCCTCAATTATATATAGCCCTACCTTTATTGGAATATTACTATATTCAGCCTTAAGTGTCTTATCCTTCTTACCAAACCTACATTTATATATATCTAATTTATTTGTACCGTTTAGATTATTGTTTTTGATGATATTTTGTGATTTAAAGGATAGATTACCTCCATTAAAAGGATAAGCAAAATACTCAAGCGAGTAAGGAGTAAAATCTCTTAGCTCTGCATTGATAATATTTAGTCTTATCTCTTGGTTTGACATATCATCCATATTGCCCTTCCACTTTAGAGAAACATTACCCGCTGTGCCTATCTTTGCACTAAGGTCAAAATTATTCTCTCCCTCAAGTTTAAGATTCTTTGAGTTGATTGCTATATTACTAATATTATAGGTCAATGGCTTTTGAAGAGTCTTGTCTTTAAAGATAAGAGAAGAATTGTCAACAATAAAGTCCCCAATAATAAACTTCATCTTTGGCTCATTAGTCGTGGTAGTATCTTCGCTTGATGGTTTCATTAAAGAAGAAAAGTTGTTTGTTCCATCCTTATTCATATCGAAGGAAGTCTTAAACCCACTTATTAATAGCTTTTTCAGAAGGTATGAATTCTTTACAAGGCTAATATTATCAATATCGGTGCTTAGAGAGCTTATCGATAACACATTTCTATCTTTATTATCATTCATATAGAAATCCCTTGCAGAGATATTTCCCTTTAGGTCGAAGTCCATAACATGGTCAACATCGCCAATAATATCTAGGTTAGCAGACAATAAACCCTCTATCTTATTTATGTTCATAAACTGCTGAGCATAAGGAAGGATATTATTTATTGAAAGGTCTTTGAGGTCGATATCGAGACGGTATGCTGCGCTCTCCATATTATATTTTGCCTTCATTGCGAGAGAACCACCATTTTCGAACATTAGTTTTATTCCCACATCAGAGCTCTTATCGCTTAGGTAAAGAGAAGGAATGGTCAAAGCCATATCTTTTAAGTTCCAGGTTGCACCAAGAGCCAAATCTTTATAATATATATCTGTCTTACTTATTTCTATATTGTTTAGTGTAATATCCCAAGAAGAAGAAGTAGTGTCGGAGGAGGTAGTATCGGAAAATTTCTGCATTATATCATCGAAATTAAATCCTTTCTCGCTCTGAAGAATATTTGCCTTAGCTCCAAGAAGATAAATCCTATCTACTATTATCTTACTATTTATTAGAGGGAGTAGTCTCATTTTAAAATTAAGACTATCGAAGCTTACAAACTCCGACGTATCGTCTTTTTCGTAAAGAGAAAACTTAGAAATATCTAAACTTCCTGTAAAAATATTAACCTTTAGGTCAGAGATTCTAATCTTTCTCCCAACAAGCTCTTTGTCGTGTTTCTCTATATAGTTTTTTGCAATAGAAGAAATTGAAAAGTGAATAGCTAGAACAATAACAATAATTGATAGTACTGTAATTATTGTAATCTTTAACCATAGGCCTAAGCCTTTCCATATCTTTTTCATAATAAATAGGAATTAATTTAGACTAAGTCTTGTCTTGATGCATCTTGACGCACAAAAATAAAAAATAAAAAGGTAAAAGCCATTAAGGAAGAACCTCCATAGCTTAACATGGGCAAAGGGATTCCAATTACCGGTAATAAACCAATTGTCATACCTATATTTATTGAGAAATGGGCAAAGATAATACTCGCCACAGAGTAACCATATATCCTTGAAAACTTCGAGCGCTGCCTTTCAGCCATCTTGACTAGCCTAACCATTAAGGTAATATACAATAGAACAACAGTTGTTGAACCAACAAAGCCCCACTCTTCTCCTACAGTACAAAAGATAAAGTCGGTATCTTGTTCTGGTACAAAATTAAACTTTGTCTGAGTACCTTGAAGAAATCCTTTACCGAAGAATCCTCCCGAACCAATAGCAATCTTTGACTGATTAACATTATATCCAACTCCCTTAAGGTCTTGCCTTTTCCCAAGCAATACCTCTATTCTGTTTCTTTGATGATCCTCCAAAGCATTGTCGAAGACATATTCAACCGCAAGGATAATACCTGAGGCAACAAAAAATATTGACATACATAACCAAAAGCTAACCTTCCTAGAGCGATTAATAAACCAAAAGATTAATGCAATGGCGAAGAATATTCCTATTAATACATAAGGATTAATAAGCAAAGCCAGCACAAAAAGAATTGCTGCACCTGCTCCAAATATTAAAACATAGAGGGATAAACCTTCTCTAAAAAGAACAAATACAAAGAATAAGAACACAAGAGCTGAACCTGTATCGTTTTGCAATAGGACTAAAAGCATTGGTATTGCAACAATTGCTATTGCTGCAATCTTTGTCTTAAAGTCTTTCATATCTACATCTATTCCTGAGAGAATCTTAGCTAAGGCTAGTGCCGTTGTCGCCTTTGCAAACTCCGAGGGCTGTATTCCGAAGTCTCCTACCCCAAACCAAGACTTTGCTCCCTTGGTTTCGGAACCTACAACAAGTACTGCCAAAAGCATTAATATAAAGACTCCATAAAAGACATAAGATGTTTGAGAAAAAAACTTTGGGTCGAGGACAATGATAAACAAGGCAATGATTATTGATACACCTATCCATATCATTTGCTTGCCATAACGAGTCTCTAAATCAAATATATTGCTATGGCTCTCATCATAAACTGCTGAATAAATACTTATCCAACCAATAAAGACTAGGGCAAAATATATTAATATTGTTGTCCAATCTAAGTTTTCTAATAACCCTCTTTCTCTTCTTTCCATTTTTTCTGTCCTTAAAACTATTCGCTACTACCCGATTTTGCAACCCTACGTAAAGGAAGCGTTTGGCAAGGTGCAGCATTCATATATGTTTCTTCAACTTCTTTTCTCAAAACCTCTCCTCTAATATATTTCTCTGCAACCAAACTAGCTATTGGCGCTGCCCAAGTTCCTCCACCTCCTGCTGCATTCTCAATATATACCGATATTGCAATCTTTGGATTATCCTTTGGAGCAAAACAAATAAATACAGAGTGGTCGGCACCAATATTCTGAGCAGTACCTGTCTTGCCACAAACTGCTATATCGTCTATCTTTGCTCTTCTTGCAGTACCCCCTCCTTCGTGAACAACAGCCCACATACCTTCGGAAGCAATATCCCAATACTCTTGAGGTATCATAGATAAGTTTTTCTTTACATATTTGGTATTTCTCTTCTTTACATTCTCATCCCCAAAATATCTAACTAAATGGGGAGTGATATACCAACCTCTATTTGCAACAATAGCTGCAAAGTTTGCCATTTGAAGAGGGATTACTCCTACTTCTCCTTGCCCAATTGAGTTAGAGAATATTGTAAAGAAATTCCAATTGTATTTATACCATTTATTATAGAAATTAGTATCAGGAATAAAACCACTCAATACTCCAGGAAGGTCTATTCCCATCTTCTTCCCAAATCCCATTCTATACATGTCTTGATCCCAAAGAGCGAGTCCATATTTATTATCAACCTTATTATTTACTACCTTTTGTTGAATAATCTTTTGGTAAACTCTATAGAAATAAGGGTTGCAAGACATCTTAATTGCCTCTCTAACACTTGTAGCCGAAGGGTGATCATGGCAACCTACTAAGCCTTTGTCGCAAGGAAAACCTTGACCTGGTCCAATTACTCCCATATCAAGAGCAATCATTGCCTGAGCAATCTTAAAGATTGAGCCTGGAGGATACTCAGCCATAATTGCACGATTGAATAGAGGTTGTGCTGGGTCTTTCAATAGTTTCATATAGTTTTCGCCCCTAACTCTACCAACCAAAAGGTTTGGATCGTAGAATGGTGCAGAAACAAAACATAGAACCTCTCCTGTAGAAGGCTCTATGGCAACAATAGAACCTCTCTTATTTGCCATAAGCTTTTCGGCATACTCTTGAAGTTTTAAGTCTATTGTGGAATATAAATTTTCGCCCGAAACGGCTGCTGTGTCATACTTACCATTTTGGAA
Source organism: Bacteroidota bacterium (assembly GCA_017860275.1). Classification (GTDB taxonomy): domain Bacteria; phylum Bacteroidota; class Bacteroidia; order Bacteroidales; family P3; genus UBA10566. The sequence continues at coordinate 188,161 of JAFNAQ010000004.1, read as the reverse complement.
ACTTCCCTTCTCTCTATTATGAACATCCACAAGTGTTACCTTGCTACCCTTCTTCCCACGAAGAATTGCTTCATAATACTTCTCCATACCGCTCATTCCAATATAGTCTCCCTTCTTATAGTAAGGATTCTTCTCTATCATGCCTTCACTTACTTCCCCAATATATCCAAGAACGTGACATCCTAAGGCTTTTGGGTAATATCTAAGCGTACGACTCTGAGAGTAGAATCCAGAGAAGAGATAGAGTTTCTCTTGTATTGGCCCAAAGTCTTCTTTGGAGATTTGTTTTTCGAAGGTAGATGGTGCAAAGGTAGAATAGGTACGTGCCTTAGTCATCTTTTGGATAAATTCCTCCTTTGTTATGCCAACAAGTTTGCAGAAGAGATTTGTATCAACTTGCTTCACTTGGCGAGGAATAACCATTAGGTCATAGACAAGCTCATTATAGACTAAGAGTTCTCCATGACGGTCATAAACCAAACCCCTAGCAGGGTATTGTGTAACGAAACGTAAGGCATTACGATTAGCAAGTTGAGCATAGGAATCATCGAATACTTGTAGAAATAATAAACGAATAATATATATAATCCCCACAGTAATAAATATACCCATTACTATAAATCGTCGTGAGGAAAGTGTATTTTTCATATCTTTGCGGTTAATTTGCAAATTTACAATAAATAGTTTTTACTTACTTATGGATATAGAAGTTTTTACAAACAAAATTTTTAATATTTCCTCCGAAGATGAATTTAATTATTTTGCTCTTGAGGCTTTTATGTTTCAGTACGAAAATAACCAAGTGTATAATCGTTGGTGTAGATTGATGCAAAAAGATATTAGTTCAATAAAACATTACACCGATATTCCCTTTCTTCCAATATCTTTCTTTAAGACCCATAGGGTTGTAAGCTTTAGCGAACAAGAGATACATTTCTTTAAAAGTTCCGGTACCTCAGGAAAGGATACCAGCAAACATTTTATCCATAACTTAGACATTTACGAAAAGAGCTTCACCAATAATTTTGAGAGTTTTTTCTCTAAGGCAGAGGATTATTGCTTTATTGCTTTGCTCCCAAACTATATTTCTCAAGGCAACTCTTCTTTGGTTTATATGATAGATAATCTAATAAAGAAAAGCAGGTTTAAGGAGAGTGGATTCTTTAACGAGAACCTTGGGGATGTTATCTCTACTCTTAAGCATTGCCAAGAAAATAACATAAAGACCATACTCTTTGGGGTAACCTATGCATTACTAGATTTGATAGATATTGAAAACCTTGAATTAAAGAATACTATTGTCTTTGAGACTGGAGGAATGAAAGGTAGGAGAAAAGAAATTCTAAGAGAGGAGTTGCATAAAATTCTTTGTAAAGGATTAGGTGTAGATTCCATTGCCTCTGAATATGGAATGTGTGAATTATTTTCTCAAGCCTATTCCAAAAAAGATGGAATATTCTATACCCCTTCTCAAATGAGGGTATTGATAAGAGACACCTACGACCCTTTGTCCTACGTTGGAGAGAACAAGACAGGAGGAATTAACGTTATTGATCTTGCAAATATATACTCATGTTGTTTTATTGAGACTGAGGATTTAGGCAAAAAACACACCGATGGAGGCTTCGAAATTATGGGAAGATTTGATAATAGCCTTACAAGAGGATGCAATCTAATGTACGAAAATTAGTTTTTTTTCAAATTGTCTTCTTGCGTACGAAATTATTTTCTAAATTTGCCGCTTAATTGATTTTTAATATGAGAAAAATACTAATACTATTCACTATACTTATAGGTCTTCAGCTAAATAGTTTTGCCTCAGAGGGCGAAAAGAAGTCTTTTAATGCTGGAGAGATGATTCTTGGTCATATTGTTGACGATCACTCTTGGCATATTATGGAATTAAATAATAAACCTATTTCTATTCCACTTCCAATTATTCTTTATAACGAGGGTAAGCTTGACGTTTTTATGTCTAGCCGTTTTCATCATGGTCACGCAGCCTATAAAGGATATAAGATAGGTTCTGAAAAAGATGGCGATGGAGCAATTGGCAAGATACTATGCGTTGATGCATCGGGCAAATGGACAGGAAAGACTCCTCTTGACTTCTCAATAACAAAGAATGTTGCCTCAATCTTTTTGGTAGTAGGTTTATTAATATTTATGGTCTTCAGAGCAAGGAAAATCTCTTTCAAGCGTCAAGGTCAATCTCCAAAGGGACTACAAACATTGGTTGAATTTGTGATAATGTTTATTAGAGACGATATTGCAATTCCTTCTATTGGCAAAAAACGTCACGAAAAATATCTTCCTTACCTATTAACAGTTTTCTGTTTTATCTTTCTTTCAAATATACTTGGGCTTATCCCTTTTATTCCTGGAGGAGCAAATGTAACAGGGAATATTGCTGTAACAATGGTTCTTGCCTTTATTACGTTCTTAGTTACATTATTTAGTACAAACAAAGCCTTTTGGGGACATATTGTAAATATGCCAGGTGTTGCTTGGTGGTTAAAGATACCTATTCCTCTTATGCCACTTGTTGAGTTTATTGGTATATTCACAAAACCTTTCTCTCTAATGATTCGTCTCTTTGCTAATATCACAGCAGGGCACATTATCATCTTAGGTTTTATGTCAATCATCTTTATCTTTAGCTCACAAAACATCGTTGTAGGATATGGGGTATCAATTGTACCTTTATTCTTTAGTATATTTATGAGCTTAATTGAACTCTTGGTTGCCTTTATTCAAGCCTATGTATTTACACTTCTAACGGCAATCTATATAGGAATGGCGCACGAAGAATCACACTCCGAAGCACATTAACGCAAAACAAACAAAACTAATCAATATTTCAAATACGTCCCCAGCAAAGGACGTATTTTTTTTGCCCACTAGTAAATCTTATATAAAAATAAACTCCATATAAAAAAACAAAAAGAAACCCCTTTGATGAAAAATCTTCACTTTTGAAAAAAAATATCAAGAGTTGGAGTAAAAAAACGAAGACTTTTCAACCAAATACAAGGATATTTATTCAAAAGAACTAAATGAAGAATGAATACCAAAACCAAAATCCTAACATATATTAAACATATTTTCCAAAAAAACTCATGCACTTTAAAAAAATAATGTATATTTGCCCCAATAATAATCATCTAATTTCCAATATCATGAAAAATACAATTATTATTTTAGCCTTAATTACTATTTCTTTTGGCTTAAGGGCTCAACATTATGATACCTTAGTTTATAAACCTATAGAAATCGAAACTTGTAGAACAGTTTTTGATACTACTATAGGGGTTAGTCAAAACTTTTCTATGTTTAATAACTACGCATATCGATACACTAACTGCCCAAATCCAGGGTATATGGACTATTATTTAGGTTATATCGCTGGGACTAGTGATTACGCAATTGATCGTTTAGCTCAACCTTATTTTATGGATACTACCGTTATGGTTATTGGTGTTGCAACACAATTCGACGGAGGAATTAATGGAAATAATAATGCTACATTTAATCTCTATCTTCAAGATACTGGATTTACCACAGTATATGCTCATGCAAATTATAAATGCGCTTTTGATACTTCAATACATAATCCTAATGGAAACCCATTTTCAAAAATAATACTTGGTCGCTTTTATTTTGATACTGCAATTAATATTCAGAATTTTAATATAGTAGCGGACTTTCCTACTATATATACTCCAGGGTTTATGCCTTCTCATTTTAATCATACTCTTAGTGCTTATGATCCTTCGCCATGTTGGGGGATGAATGTTGAGTGTTATACTGGGCATTCGCCTTATTTTAGAAAGAATGGGGTTTGGACTAGCTTTAAGGATGATTATGTTTATGAGCTTTATAGTAGGATGCATATATTTATGTTTCCTATTCTAGCAATTAAGGATAATAGCAGCCTTGGGCAAGAGGTGGAATCTAGTATAAAGGTGGATATTTATCCCAATCCAGCGAAGGATATATTAAATATCTCTAGCTCAAATACAATTAAGGATATTGAGATTTATAATATTATTGGACAAAAACTAATTGAAAAGAATATCCAAAGCCCTAACTCTAGTATAGATATTTCAAAGCTAGGAAAAGGTAACTATATTATTAAACTAAATACCGAAAAAGGAATTGTGAATAAGAAGTTTATTATAGAATAGACCTCAGATTTGAGATTTATTTTTTCTCCTATACTTTGGGTTTATATGGCTTAAGGTATAGGAGAATTCTTTTTTATGTTTATCTCTATTCAGAATAGGGAAAGGAAAAGTATGAAAGTTGAAGTTTTTTTTATTACTTTGCATAAATTATTAACGTATTAGGCTTACTTGTCAAACAGAAAGGGATTGAAAAATGAATTCAAATAATAAGTTTTACGAAAATAGGGTTTGGAGTGACGATTGTTTGGTCGGCATTGATATTATTGATAACCAACATAAAAACTTCTTTAGAATGTTAGATGAGCTAGTATCTCTAAATTCTATGAAAGACAAAGAGAATGAGATTATTCAGATAATAAACAAATTTGAGCAGTATGCCGCTTATCATTTTTCGACAGAAGAAGGATTTATGGACAAGAATAATTACCCAGATATAGAAAGACATAAGAATCTTCACAAGTTGTTTGCAAAGAAGATAATGTTTTTTAAGAATGAGTATATTAATGGTAACCATGAAATATTAGAGGAGATGATGGATTATGCAAGGAAATGGTTGCTTTATCATATTCTTTATATGGATGTCAATGCTATCTTTGACAGGAGTCTGATTTAGGAATAATACTTTTTATGGAAAAGAAAATATTGATTATCTCAAGAGATATCTTTTTCCATAAGCTTTTAAAAAAACTTATGGAAAAGAACATTAAGAACTGTGAATTGTTTATCTATAAATCCAAAAGAGAAATAGATAGAATTAGCCAAGACTCTAAGATTGATTTTGTGGTCTTGGATGGGGAATTTAATAGCCTATCTGCTTTTGAAGTATTAAGAATCTTACGTGTTGAGAAAAGGATCATTGCCCCAATATGGTTCTTTAGTGATATTGATAGGAAAGACTATATTTATAAGGCTTATGCTATTGGGGCATCAAAGATTATTAAAAAAACTTTCGACCCAATTGAAATTGTAAATGATATTGCAAATATTCTGAATAAATAAATTACTTATGAGAAAAGGATTGGTATTTAGCTTATTGGTTATATTGGTTATTTGTAGTAAGGTAAACTATGCACAAAACAATAACGATAAGTTTCAAGAAAATATCAAGGAAGCTAAAGATTTGTTGTCATCTGATACAAATAGAGGAGATTTATTAGTCCTTATTGCTTCAAATTACGCTTGGCAATCAAAATTTGATTCCGCATTAGTTTATATTCAAAAAGCAAGAGATATTAATTATTATAATGATGAGTTATTTGATGCTTGGCTAAATATTTTGCTTTGGTCAAAAGATTATAATGGTTTGCTAAATAGCTGCGATATTGCACAGAGTTATAATTATAAGAATAATGAGAATCTAATTATTAAAAGACTTATTGCTTATGATGAGTTAAGACAATATGATAATGGAATTAATTTGGTCAGAGATCCTAAGAATAAGGATTATTATAATTCTAGAACAGTTAGCGATATTTATACAAATCTACTCTTCAAAAGAAACAAAAATATTATCTCTGCCTTCTACTCAATAGATATGTTTGACAATAACTCACCTCAACATCTTGGCTTCTTAGGTTATGGATTTAATATTGGGAAACATACCTTGGCTCTAAGGGCAAACTATGCAAACAGATTTTCACAAAAGGACCTTCAGCTCGAGGCCGATTTCTATCTACAACTAAGGAATAAGGCTTATATGTATTTCAATTATGCTTACTCATTTGATGCAAGTTTATTCCCTGAGAATAGATTAGGCTACGAATTTTACATGCCTTGGAAATATAAAATTGAATACTCTTTAGGTTTAAGATACTTGTCTTATTCAAATTCTCAGGTATTAATCACAACAGGGCATATTGAAAAGTATATGGGACAAAACTGGTTCTCAATAAGACCTTATTATGCCTTTATGAAGGATAAGAATTCCCTTACTCTTGTCGGAAATTATAGGTTCTATAGTAAGAATGGGCTGAACTTTTTTGGAGTAGAACTTGGCTATGGTAATTCTCCTGACGATAGATATACTTCCCAAAACATTGAATTAAATCAGCTTCATTCATATAAGGTCAAGCTCGAAGGAAATCTTATGTTGAGCAGGATTTCTGATCTTAGACTAGGCTTGGGCTATTCTAATGAAGAATATAAAAAAAATGAATTTCGAAATCGTTATCTAGTTGAACTAGGTATTAGAGTTAGACTGAGATGAGAAGAATAATACTATATTTTAAGTATACTATCTTTCGGATTTTGACTTTAGCATCAATAGTTCTCTTTTTCTTCGGTTTCTTCAAATTAGTAATCAAGAATAAGTATTTATTATTGCCAGATTTTTTCCAATTACGATTTGGACTCCCCGACTGGTTCTACGTAGTTCAATACTACATACTCTTATTCACCCTTGCAATAATCATGATTGTTTTTTTCACTCTATACTATTCATATAGCAAAACATATAAAATAAAAAAACGATCAAGAAGAATTGATGTATATATAGATATTGTATTAGCAATGGTATGTACAGAGGAAGTTAGTGAAAGAAAATTCTTCAATAACATAAAAACCATAAAGAAAAATACTCGCTCTGAATTCAATAAATCAATCTTAATTACTGTTACATATATCCTACACTATAAAACGATGGGAGAAATAAAGAGAAGGATTAATAAATTATTCAACTCACTGAATTTCGACAAAGAAATAAAAACCCTCTTATATTCTCCTTTTACAAAACATAAGAAATTGGCTTTATATGTTATATCTGAATTCAATTTACATGGTTACGAAGATTACCTTCTTAAACTAACTAAACAAGAAAAGAGAAAGCTACTTCACTTCGAGGCTATGAAGACTCTTATTAAACTTGACTCCCATAATAATCTTTTAAAGATTATTGAAATGAATGTAAAAATATCAACATTCGATATAAATATATTATTAAATAATATCTCTAATAAAGAAATCCCTTATAAAGAATTGATAGAGTCTAATAATAATGGATTTATTATATTGGGGTTAATACTTATTAGAAGGAATAACAGAGTTGAGTTTAAGAAAGATATTGAAAAGTTCATTATTAATACAAATCTTATGGTTAGAGAAGAAACAGTTCTTACTCTTGCTGAATTTGCAGATGATATTAATGACTTTGAATTATTAATTTATTTCTTTAGTGAATCATCTGAAAATGGGAAAAAAGCCATTGTTAATAGTATTATTAGAATGCCTGATAATGACAAACGTATTGAATTCCTATCTGGGGTTATCGAAAACGATTCTTTAAGAATCAAATTATTTGCTTTGGATGCACTATTGTCAATTGATATTAGCAAGGTAATTGAATTCCAAAAATCAGATAATATCCAAATCAGGAAGGCTTGCGATGAGCTCTTAGATATTAATATTTAATCAAGAAGCTATGTTTATATATTACTTTACTTATTTTATAGATATTCTACTTATCGTTTATATAGGGACTTTCTTCATAGTATATTTCATTATGCTGATATTCTCTATTAAAGAACTTTTCGATAATATTCTGAAGAATCGTTACTTTGACTATAATAGAATCTTATCTTTTTCAAAAATACCATCTGTTTCGGTTATTGCTCCTGCTTATAACGAGGAGGTTACTATTGTAGAAAATATCAAATGTCTATTAAATCTCCAATATCCAGATTTTGAAATTATTATTGTTAATGATGGTAGTAAGGATAATAGCCTAGAGAAAATTATTAAGTATTTTGACTTAATAAAGATAGATAGAGCATATGAATTAGAGGTTCCTTGTGCTCCAATTAGAGGTATTTATAAATCCTTCAATCCTGCTTATAATAGGCTTCTTGTAATTGATAAGGAAAATGGAGGAAAAGCAGATGCACTTAATGCCGGTATTAATGTTTCGAGGAAGGATTTATTCTTAGCTTTAGATGTTGACTGCATTATTGAACATGATGCAATTACTAAAATGGTTAAACCATTTATTGATGAGACTGACTCTATTGTGGTAGCTTGCGGAGGAGTGATTAGAGTGGCTAACTCTTGTGAGATTGAGGATGGAAGAATTGTAAAGATTAATTTCCCTAAGCAGTTTTGGGCTAAGTTTCAGGTCATAGAATATTTAAGAGCCTTCACCTTGGGAAGAATGGCATGGAGTAATATTAATGGGCTTCTAATTATTTCAGGAGCTTTCGGACTCTTCGACAGACAAAGAGTGGTAAAGGTTGGTGGTTATGATAAATCAACTGTTGGAGAAGACTTAGAACTTGTAGTTAGATTGAGAAAATATATGTATGAAGTGGAGAAGATAAAACATAAGATAGCCTTTATCCCAGATCCGTTATGTTGGACCGAGGTTCCTTCTTCCTTCAATATACTTTCTCGACAAAGAAATAGGTGGACAAGAGGGGCAATAGATACTATTATTAAACATAAAAAGATGTTTTTTAATCCAAGATATGGAGTAATTGGAATGTTAAGTTTCCCTTATTGGGTAATGTATGAGTGGCTTGCTCCATTTGTTCAATCTCTAGGACTTATTTATTTAGCTATATTAGTATATTTAGGAAGAATCAATATTGAAATATGTGTTATGATATTAATATTTTCTATCATATTCTCTGTTCTTTACACTTCCATCGCTGTGTTTTTTGAAGCCTTTACTTATAATAAGTATAAGGGTATTAAGTACTTCTTCCAAATCAATTTATTAATTATTCTTGAATTGATTATTTATCAACCATTAGGTGTTATATTTGCACTTGCTGGCAATTATAATTTCTTTTTCCGAAAGAAAAAGAGCGGATGGGGTAATATGACTCGTACAGGTTTCTCAAATCAAGGAAAACAATAGATAACTAATTATCATCGTAAACTATGAATGCTAATATTAATAATCTTTTTGCTGGGAGTCTTTGGGACGAAAGCTGTTTGGTTGGAATTGATATTCTTGACCAGCAGCATAAAAACTTCTTTAGTATGCTAGATGAACTAGCTTATTTGAATAGATTGGATAATAAAAGAGAGGAGGTTCTTCAATTATTAAATAAATTTGAAGAATACACTATTTATCATTTTAATACTGAAGAAAAATATATGGATAAGACTGATTATCCTGATATTGAAAAGCATAAGAATCTTCACAAATTATTCACAAAAAGGATAGAAGACTTTAAGATTGCGTATGGTTATGATAATAAAGTTATCTTGGAAGAGATGATTTCTTATACTAGAAAATGGATGCTTGTTCATATAAGAGTGGTTGATATTCATACTACCTTTGACAAAGGCTTAATTACTGAATAGTTATTTCCTCTTATAACTCTATATATGGGAGGAGCTTCTCGTAGGTGGCTTGGTCTATGAGATTTATTTGGCGAAGGTCTTCAAGGGACTTAATTCCTTTTATATCTTGTCTTAATATTATTATTGCCTTGGCTTGAAAGAAGTCGATATAGGGATGAGCATTGAGCTGCTTTATTGTTGAGGTGTTTATATTTATCTTCGTCGGATTAGGTTTTACTATCAAATAGGGAATTATTGATTTATAAAGGGTGTCATTCATCCCATAAACCTCTTTTAGCTGTTCTAACTTAACATATCCTCCAAGTTTCTTTCCATAATTATATATCCTCCTTGAATATGATGGCCCAATTCCTCTTAGGCGTTGAAGGTCTAAGGTGTCTGCTGCATTTAGTTCGAAGATATCCTTTTCTTTTTTATTCCAGCTTTGGGTAAATGAGGGTTTTGAAGAAGTGTCCTTTGCGGGGAACTTATCCAGAACAATCCAAGGCTCTAGTTTTTTGTATAGTTTATCGTCCATACAATATAGTTTTTTGAGGTTCTCTTTCTTATAGAATCTTCCTCCTGCCTCTACATAGTTGACAATATTGCCTGACTGCTTTGGGCTTAAGCCAAAACTAATAAGCTCTTCATAGCTTACCTTGTTTGGGTTAAAGTAAAATGGTTTAGGGGGTTTATTGGAGTTATTAAAACTTGTTTTGGAATTATAAAGTTTTTGATAACCTTTCTTTTGTGGAAGTTCGTTTTTTTGAAGCGAAAGGGTTTGTGTATCTCTACTATTTATTACAATAATCAAGACGAGACTTATAACTATTCCTATGGCTATTCCAATAAAAAGAATAAGCCCAAACTTCTGCGCATTGCGTAAAACTGAGGGCTTATTCTTGGGTTTCATAACTTTTGATTTACTATTTATTTGAGAAATGCTTCTCAATAAAACTATCCAATTCTTTTCCGTGAATATTCTTTGCTAGAATATTTCCAGACTCATCAACCAAGAGATTAAATGGTATATACTCAAAGTCGTAACGTTTTGTAAGACTTTCTCCCTCTCCAATCAAAGAAAGCCATGGCAAAGGGTTCTTAGCTAAGAATGCCTTCCAGTCTGACTCATTCTTGTCTATCGAAATACCTACTATTGCCAAACCCTTGCTAGAATATTTATTATATAAGTCTTTTAAGTGAGGCATCTCCTCTTGACATGGCTTGCACCATGATGCCCAAAAGTCTACAAGTATTAATCGTCCTTGAACGTCTCTTTCCGTGAATGCATTTCCTTTTTCGTCCACTGCACTAAAGACTAATTTTGTTGAGGTAGCTGCTGCTAGTTTCTTTTCCCCAATTAGTTTGCAGAAAACATCTTTCCAGTTATTGCCTTTTGTTTCTGTACAAAGCTTATCCGATAAAGCAAATAATGCATTATTATTATCGAAAGGCATGCTTGAAAGCTGAGACATTAGTAACATATATGGGAATCCTGACTCTGGATAGTTGTCAATATATTCTTTGTAGACATTGGCAAACTTCTTAAACACATCGTTAATTGTCTGTGCATTTGCGTTTACCTCTTCAATCTTTAAGGTTTGTATCTTGTTCCAAAAAGTATTAAACTCCTCTGCATGCTTCGAACCCTCATAGCTTACCTTTACTACTCCTCCCTTATCGTATTGAGAAAGATTAGTGATCTTTACCTCTAAGGTCTTTCCCTTTTCAAGAGGTAGAGGAAGATTTATAAACTTTGAGTTATCCTTACTTCTAACAATCAAAGCACACTCAATAAGGTCTTTGTCGAACTTGATAGAGTCTAACTTTATCTCAATCTTTCCGTCCTTATAGTCAGAGGTGTAAATAACCGACTGCTCAGGGTTTTGCATTTGGTCGGGCGATGCATAGATAATTGCAATATTCCCTTCCTTAAGCTCTGGTATCTCAATGCTTACCCTTGGTGCCTTTGAACAACCAACGAAAGCCAAACTAATTAATAATCCGAATAAAATCTTTAGTCTCATAATCTATAAAAATATTGTGAGTTGCAAAAATACTCAAAACATTCCTTATTTTCAAAAACAATACATCTTTTGTTAAAGCAAAAAACGAAAAAAAGGGTACTAACACCTCAAAGCAATCGTTAATTTTAAAAAATACAAATCAGGCTTTACAAGAAGAAATCCTTGTTTTAGCGCCATGGAATCAAATTCTACGCCAATGGAATTTGATTCTATTTTCCTAGAATAAGGAGTTATTTCCCTAAAATCTTTATTTCCACAAAAATATACTTCGTTTCCATAAATATATATCAGATAAAATTCCAAAAAGATGAGGTTTCTTTGGAAAAATAGGAGATAAAATTCCACGTAGAGACGTGATTTATCGCGTCTTTGTAAATTTACCCTAAAAAAACAGTCAAAACAAGAAATTTATTATGAGTAATTAACCAACCCTTTTCCAATCCCCAATCCTTCTCTTCAAATATTCAAGCTATAAAGCCCCATTTCATTATGAGTAATTAACGTCAAAGCTTGCGCAATGTTAGAAATACTACCCAAAACCAAGGTTTTAGTTAAAAAAACAAGGACTACCTAAAAAGATAGTCCTTATTTTGTTTGTAATATTAGTCTCTAAAGAATAGAGAAATCAGAGATTTTATATTTTAATCTTTAATTTGTTCTTTTGATAATCAATAGCGATATAGCCTTTTTCCTTTGTTATTATTACCGTTTCGTTTTCCAAGGTTGTGATTATAAATTGATTCTTTTCAACTTTAATCCCTTTAGAATTAAAACTCAATTTCTTATTCACGCCTCCAACCTTATCTAAGATAATATAGTTATCTGCGATAGTAACATTAACCTTTGGATTATTTGTTGTAGCATTTTCAGAGAAGCCAATTGCTTTATTTATCTCTTCAACAGCAAATGTATCCTTAATCTGTGCATTACTATTATCTTCTGATGGTGTTATTACTTTTTTCAATTCTGCAAAAGCAAATGTATCGGCTATTTGATTTTTTGCTTTATCAAAAGCAGCAGGATTAAAGCCTGTAATCATACCAGCAACATCAACTTCAGCAGTGTAGTTCCCTTTTATTTCATTAATGCTTTGAGATTTTCCTATAAGAGAAAAGAAAAGCGCAAGGATAAAAATGAATGAACTTGTTTTCATATTATTAATCAATTAATAATAGAGTTCAAATTAATTTGTGAATTTATGATGAAATACGAACTCTTTTAATATTTCAATCGGTGCAAATGTATGTAAAATTATCATACTACCAAATTAAATTATTAAAAAATTACAAATTGAAGAGTTGGGTTGCGGTTTTTGTTGTTGTGTAGGCTACTTCTTCTAGGCTTAGGTTTTTGATTTGGGCTATCTTTTCTGCTATTATTGGAATATATGAGCTTTCGTTTCTTTGTCCTCTATAAGGGGTTGGGGCAAGATATGGAGAATCGGTTTCTAAAAGTATGTCTTCTATGGATATTTCTTTTACTATTTCGGCTAAATGGGCATTCTTGAAGGTTACTACTCCTCCTATTCCTATCTTAAAGCCCATTTCTATTACCTTCCTTGCTTGATTAAGATCTCCTCCAAAGCAATGAAAGACTCCTTTAAACATTCCTCCATCTAATCTCTTATCTGTTTTGAACTTCTTTAATGATGCTAAGGCTTCATCGAAGCTCTTCCTTGTATGAATTACCATTGGTAGGTTTCTCTCTAGCGCCCACTCTATCTGCCTCTCGAAGACAATTATCTGCTCATTCAAGAAGGTTCTATCCCAATAAAGGTCTATTCCTATCTCACCTATTGCACAAATTCTTTCCTCTGAGAAATACTCCTCTATCTTTAGAAGTTGTTTCTCGTAGTCGAGGTCTACAGATGTTGGGTGAAGTCCTAGCATTGGATAAAAGGTATCGTCGCTTTTGCTAAGGGTAAACATTGGCTCAAGAGAGCAAGTATCTATGTTTGGGAGAAGAATCTTTGTTACGCCAGCGTCTTTTGCTTTTTGAAGGGCACCAGAGAAGTCCTCAGAGAACTCTTCTGCGTAGAAATGTGAATGGGTGTCAACAAAATTCATAGTACAACCTTATTGTTTAAAAAAAACTGTATAACAAAAGAGCCCAACCAAAAGGATGGGCTCTTTTATTTTTATACAAAAATATCTTACATAGAAGCAACTCTTCTCATACATTTAGACTTCAAGTTAGAAGCTTTATTCTTGTGTATGATTGAACGTTTAGCTAATCTATCAATTGATGATAATAATTTTGGAAGAGTCTCAGTAGCTGTAGCTTTATCTTCTACTGCACGAAAATCTCTCAAAGCGTTACGCATTGTTTTAGCGTAATAGCGATTAGCTATTCTTTTTCTTTCGTTAGAACGAATTCTTTTAATTGAACTCTTATGATTTGCCATATTTTTAATATATTTTTGTACCCCGTAGGGGATTCGAACCCCTGATTTCAAGAATGAAAATCTTGCGTCCTAGGCCAACTAGACGAACGGGGCGTTTTCGTTGGATTTGAGGATGCAAAATTACAACCTTTTTCCTAACTACCAAATTTTTCTACCAAAAAAAACTATCTTTTTTCTGGATTAACTTCTATCTTGCTTAAATTCAAAGCCTAAACGTTTGCCTATTACTTGCTTTTTCGAAGCTAGTTTTGACTGAATTTCTGCTACTGTTACTATTTTTACATCGTCAAAAGGAGGTGTAAGAAGGTCAAAATTGTTTGCATACTCCATTGCTGACTTAATAATACTGGTCACAGAATCTTTGTCTATTACTGATGTATTGAAGTTGGTATATAATAATCCAACCTCTCTTTTACCTTCAATAAAGTAATGACTCTCCTTGTTCACAAAAACTCTTCCTATCATATAACCAAAGTCTAGGTCACGATTATAATCGAAAGAATCGGTAAGGAAGTTATAAATATTTATCATCCCGCAGTATGATCTTTCTAGGTCTTCTTTTACATATGGAATTTTCATCACATCGTGAAGTCGAGAAAACTCAAATACATCAGGGTGTAGGAGAAAAACTAATATATCGGAACCAAAACGTAATTCAAATTCAAATTCTCCCTTATTCTCAAAATCAAACCTTGCATCTGGAAAATCCTTACTTAGCTCATCTGAGATATTCTTTGCAGATTCTTTGAATAGATTAAATGCTTCAATGGTATTATTACTAATAATTGAATTTAATTTGGCTTTTTTCTGAATCTTTTCGCCCAATTCTTTACAATCCATAACTTCGAATTTATTTTTAAACTTTTTTTTACGAAAAAAGCCCTGAAGAAAATTTCATCAGGGCTTTATCGCATCAATCTAATGATTATTCAGGGTGGATTGCTTCCACTGGACAGCAATCTGCGCAAGAACCACAATCAGTACAAGTTGATGCATCAATTTTGTAGATATCTCCTTCAGAGATAGCTCCTACTGGACATTCGTCAATACAAGTGCCACATGCAGCACAATCTTCTGTAATTTTATAAGCCATGACTTTAATTTTATTTTGGTTTACAATTAAGGTGCAAATATATAATTTATTTCTTAAATTTGCCACAGATTTTATCCCAAAAACAAATAAAACATGAAAATAAAAAACCTAAGCACCTTATTATCAAAGATTATCGTTCTTTTTTTAATCATTATTATTGGTTCATCTTGCTCAAAAGGAGACAAAGAAATCGTTTCTTATTACGAAAATCAGAAACCAAAGCTAATTTATTATTATAAAACTGAGAATGGAATTAAGGCTAAAGTCTTTGAGCAAATGTATTATGAAAATGGTAAATTGAAGTATGAAGGAGCCTTCAAGAATAATAATAAGAGCGGTAAGTGGAAATTCTTCTTCGAGGATGGGAAAAAGTTTGCTGCATGCGATTTCACCAAAAACCAAAATGGTGACAATTGGCAGGTATATAAATTTGATAATACAATATTAGTGACAGAAATAGACAAGGTTAAGAACATTGCTTTCTTTTCAGAAGGAGGCTTAGCTTTGATAAGAGTGGGAGATAAAAACCTAGAGAAAGAATATAAATTCTTCCCTTCTTTTAAACTAATGGAAGAGAGGAACTATAAGGGTAATATCCTTAATGGTCAAGCCTCTTCATACTATGAAAATGGGAATATTAATTCAATGAACTTCTTTAAAGATGGGATGCAGGATAGCATTTTCGTATTATACTTTGAAAATGGTTCTACTCAGGTAAAGGGTCTTTACAAGATGGATAATAAGATTGGCAAGTGGGAATTCTTCAAAGAAGATGGTTCTGTTGATGGTGAGGAAGTTTATTCTGAAGATGGATCTATAATTAAGGCAAGGGATACAGGAATGAAGTATTACGATAAGAACGGTAAAGAAATAATAATAAATAAAATTTAGTCTTATGAGAAAGCAATTTCTACTAATCTCCTTTATAATCATTAATTCATTTCTATTTATTCCTAATTCAAATTGTTTCTCGCAAGCCTTCAACAAGGTTCAAAAACAAGAAAGTGTGAAAGAAATTACATTTAATATTAATAAGGATAAGTATTCAGCTCTTTTTAGCGTAAATACTGAGTCAAGAACACCAAGAATTACCTTCTCTGGTAAGGCTAATATGGTTTATAATTCTATTATCCAAGATGCAAAACTTGAATTTGAGGTATTCACGCATCCAAAATCAAAGATGGCCTTCTTGTTTATCAATAACTATTTCGATTATAGCCATGGAGCAGACATATTTATTATTGATAATGGTCAGATGAGTTATATTGGTAAACTAAATATTGCTGCATATAATAGGGTAGGAAAGAATAAAATGGACTACTGCAATATTCTTCAATGTATTTCTATAGTTCAGACTACATCTAAAACCTATATCTCTTTCGAGAATCCTTTAGTGGTTTTAAACCCTGGTCAACATGACGAACAAATTATTGAAGGAAACAAGATTCATTATACAATAGAGACAGGAAAACTTATTCACCATATAAGTGAATAATTAAACTTGATATAAATAAATTTATCCCAGAGAAAATTCAATTTTTCTCTGGGATAAATTTTTATTTCTGAGAGAAAAAATTGGGGTTTCTTTTAGAAATGTACTTATAAAGAGAGTATAATAGGTAACCAATAAGTATTCCTAGAATTCCTCCACAAATTACATCTCCTGGATAGTGTACTCCACAATATACTCTTGAATATCCAACAAGAAATGCCCAAAGAAAGACTAATAATCCAAAATACTTATATTTTCTTCCCATAAGAGCAAATACTGTAGCTAAAGCAAAGGCATTTGCCGAATGAGAGGATACAAATCCATAAAGACCTCCCTTATTATCGTAGGTAAGCCCAAAAGACTTCATCTTTACCAAATGGACATTCTCTAAGGCATGACTCGGCCTAAGCCTTTCAAATACATCCTTAAAACATATCACAGATATTCTATCAGCTAGCAAGAAAGAAAGGCCAATAATAACTATCAATATCCACCAATTCTTTCTATACTCCTTTGAGCCAAGAAAAAATACTACTGCTAAGAGTGCAATTATAAAGGAGAGGTTATGACTTAAGAATGCAAAAAAATAATCTAAGAATGGACTTCTTAGATTATTTATCACATAAAATAATTTTGTATCTATGCTATTTAAAGTATTCATATTGTTCTAAATTGAAACCTTATGATTATAGTCTTTCTTCTGAATTTAGAGTTGTCCAAATCATATCCTTAAGCTCCATTAATCCTTTTCCTGCAACAGAAGAGATAAATACAGTTGGGATATCCTTTGGAAGTAATTTTTTCATTTGCTCAATCATCACCTCATCCAACATATCGCTCTTAGTTATAGCTAAAATCCTATCCTTGTCCATTAGTTCAGGATTATAGTTCTGCAACTCGTTTAGTAGTATATTGTATTCACCCTTAATATCCTTTGTATCGCAAGGAACCATAAACAATAGCAATGAATTTCTCTCAATATGTCTTAGGAATCTTAATCCCAAACCTTTTCCTTCCGATGCTCCTTCAATAATTCCAGGTATATCTGCCATTACAAATGAACGTTCATCTCTATATTTTACAATACCAAGATTAGGTCTAAGTGTAGTAAATGGATAATCTGCAATCTCTGGTTTTGCTGCCGAAACAACACTTAGAAGAGTACTCTTTCCTGCATTAGGAAAACCTACCAAACCAACATCTGCAAGTATTTTTAGTTCAAGAACCTTCCAAAACTCTAGTCCTTCTTCACCAGGTTGAGCATATCTTGGAGTACGATTAGTTGCACTCTTGAAATGGTCATTACCTTGTCCTCCTCTACCTCCTTGTAGAAGAATAACTGTTTGACCATCTTCAATAATCTCACAATCTAATTCTCCAGTCTCAAAATCCTTACATACAGTTCCTAGAGGAACATCTATATAAAAATCCTTTCCATTTCTACCGTGCAAAAGGTTGCTTCCGCCTCCTTCACCGTCTTCAGCACTAACATGCTTTGTGTACTTCAAATGGAGTAGGGTCCATAATTGTTTATTCCCTCTTAGGATAACATGTCCTCCTCTACCACCATCTCCACCATCAGGACCAGCCTTAGCATTACCCCTTGTTCTAAGAAGGTGAGCTGAACCAGCACCTCCTTTTCCGCTCTTACAATTAATCTTTACGTAATCTACAAAATTTGAACTCACTCTATTTATTTTTTATTTTTTTAATGCTGAATCTATCGTTGCATACAAACTTTCGAACACAACTTCCTCTGGTGCATCTGCCTGTATTGAGTAATATTTATTTTTCTTTTGATAATATGCTCTAACCTTAGCGGCTGAAGCCTCATATGTTTCAAGTCTATGGATAATAATATCTGGGTCCATATCATAAACCCTACGTTTATCTGTCTTTCCTCTTTGATTAAGTCTCTTAACACATTGTAAAGGACTTGAAATCATTTCAACCATACATGTTACTGAGGTATGCATCTTCTCAAGAATACCATCCATAATATATGCTTGAACATATGATGAAGGGAAGCCTTTGAATAAGAAACCCTTTGCATTTGCATTTTCTTGAATCTTTCTTTCAATAATTCTAATTGCAACAAGGTCTGGAACATTATCTCCTCTATCCATATATGGCTTTGCAAGTATTCCTATCTCCGTTCCTTTTTCAATTTCTTCACGAATAAGTGCTCCTGTTGAGATATAAACAAGATCATATTTTGCTGCCATTAGCTTAGCTTGTGTGCCTTTTCCAGCTCCTGGTGCTCCATAAAGTATAATATTTCTATATACACTCTCAAGAGTTTCTTCCACCGTAGAAGTTAGACGAGAGAATACTTCCTCAACAGTACCAATTCCATCTATTGCGCAATATATGCCCTTTTCTTTATAAAATTCTGCAACAGGTATTGTTTTCTCGTCATATTCTCTAAAACGATTAGCTATTACCTCTTCCTTATCATCTGCTCTTCCTTCAATCGATGCCCTATCTAGCATACGTTTTATAAGCGTTTCTCTTGGCACTTCCAATGAAAGCAAACAAAGTAACTTCTTATTCATTCTATGAAGTAAGCCCTCTAAAATATATGCTTGAACAACTGTTCTTGGAAACCCATCGAATAAGAATCCACCTGTTGTTGTTGAATTTTCAATCCTTTTCTCAATAATCTGAACAATTAACTCATCAGAGACTAATCCTCCCATATTGATAATATCTTTTGCTTCGTTTCCAATTTCTGTGCCTGCAGCTATCTCTTGACGTAGAATATCTCCAGTTGAAATATATGTTAGATTGTACTTCTCAACCAACATCTTGGATTGAGTACCTTTCCCTGCTCCTGGAGCTCCAAATAGTGCGATGTTTAACATAGCTTAAAAGTTATGTGGTTATTATTCTTTTAATTGATAAATGTCTGGAAAGTTTCGACCGTAACCATCATAATCAAATCCATACCCAATAATAAACTCGTCTGTTATCTCTCTTCCAATAAATCCTATCTCGAAATCTTTCTTAAAACAATTTGGTTTGAACATTAACGTACAGACTTCAATGCTTGAGGCTTGCTTATCTTTTAGCATACCTAAAAGATGCTCCATGCTATTACCTGTATCAATAATGTCTTCTATAATAATTACATTTTTATCCTTAATATCCTCATTCAAACCAATAATTACATCGGCATTACCACTCGAACTCATTCCATGGTATGAAGAAATCTTTATGAAACTAATCTTATGATTACCTTTAATATGCTTAAAAAGGTCTGAGGCAAACATAAAAGCTCCATTCAAAACAACTAAAAAATAAATCTCTTTGTCTTTATACTTGTCATTGATTTGATTACTCAACTCTTTAACACTCTCTATTACTTGCTCTGAGCTTAAATATTTTACGAATTCTCTGCCTTTAATTATTGTTTTGTCCACAAATTTGCCTCGTTTTGGTTGTGCAAAGTTACTGATTATTTTATCCTTGACAAATAATTAATTAATAATCACTATGATTTCAAAGAGGAGATAGCAAAATAAGAAGAAATTCCCATAGCATATTCTATACATTTCTCGTCGACATCAAAATTATTCGTATGAAGATTTGTTATAGGCTGACCTTCTTTTCTAGTACCTATCCTAAAATAACAACCTGAGGTTCTTTGAGCAAAATAAGAGAAATCCTCAGCAGTCATCCTTGACTCAAGCTCTAGGACCTTATCTTCTCCAAAATATTCCTTGGCAAGTGATAAAGCCTTCTTTGTTGTATCTGGATTATTATATACAAAAGGATAACCTGCATCAACAAAGACCTTTGCCTCTGCTCCATAAGCCTGGGCTGTTTGTTTTGCTATTCTCTCTATTAGTTTATGGCATTCCTTTCTCCAATTTTCATCAAATGTTCTAATTATTCCTTCCATTTTTACATGATTAGGTATAACATTCGTTCTACCATCTGCAATAAACCTTCCTAAAGAAAAAGTCGTAGGCATAGTAGGGTTGGCATTTCTTGAAACAATGGATTGAAGTGCAACAACTACATGAGAGGCAGCAAGAATTGGATCAATATTTAAGTCTGGAGTAGCTCCATGTCCTCCCTTACCTATCACATCTATATATATTTCATCGGTAGATGCCATATATTTCCCTTCCTTCATGCCTATATATCCACAATCCATCTCGGGTGTTGTATGATAAGCAAAAATCTCCGAAGGTAAAACCTCATCAAAGATTCCATCATTAAGCATTGAGATTGCACCACCAGGGTAAGATTCCTCCGAAGGCTGAAAAATAAACATAACTCTACCCTCAAACTTATCCCTCATTTTACTTAGAATCTTTATCGTTCCAAGCAAAGATGCCATATGAATATCATGCCCACAAGCATGCATAATACCATCCTTCTTAGATTTATATGGCAAAGATGTTTCCTCTTGAATTGGGAGAGCATCCATATCGGCTCTTAGAGAAATACATTTCTTTTGAGGATTTTTCCCCTCTACAAATCCGTATATCCCATGTCCTCCAACATCTTTTTTATATTCTATACCCATATCCCTCAACTTCAAACAAATAAAATTTGCAGTCTCAGTTTCCTTTTTAGAAAGTTCAGGATATTGATGAAGATGACGGCGACAAAGAACAATCTCGTCAAAATATTCCTTTGCAAGTTCTTTAATTTCTCCTATAATCAAGTTATTATTCTTCATAATTATCTATTAATAGATTACATATACTAATATTGAACTACAAAGATAAACAGTTTTTTAGACTTTAAGGGCTTTAAAGTCTTTAATGACCTTAATGCCCTTAATTTAAAGCAAAAAAAAAGAGATTGTATTTCTACAATCTCTCTTGTTCAAAAACCATAAGGTTTAGAAATTAGTAACGGTTATTACCACCAAAACTTCTTCCACCACCTCTATTGTCTCCGCCTGTTCTGTTATTATTGAAACGACGTTCTCCTTCTGGTTTATCTTCACGTGGTCTTGCTACAGATACGCTGATAACTTTTTTATCAAAAGAAGCTCCGTTAAGTTCTTCAATTGCTTTTTGTCCGTTTTCGTCAGACATTTCAACAAATCCAAAGCCTCTTGAGCGACCTGTAAATTTGTCCATAATAACTTTTGCTGAAGATACTTCTCCGTACTCTTCGAATGCTTGTCTTAAGTCATCATCATTGATAGC
This sequence comes from Bacteroidota bacterium, assembly GCA_017860275.1. Classification (GTDB taxonomy): domain Bacteria; phylum Bacteroidota; class Bacteroidia; order Bacteroidales; family P3; genus UBA10566. The sequence goes on along the minus strand of JAFNAQ010000004.1, from coordinate 166,507 downwards.
GTAACTTAAGTTTGAAACAAAAATGTTCATATAAAAATATTGATTAAAAAAATAAAATGAGAAGGAAAGAACAACTTACGAATAAATAAACTTAAACTTTTGTCTTAGAAAAATATATAACGAATTATTACTTCTCAACTCAATTAACGGGGCAAAGGTACGCTATTTTAATTAAAAACAAATACTTTTCGACTTTTTATTTTTTTTTTACTATTTTCGCAGTCTCTAAAGCTAGTAAAATATGTATAAACAATTAATAATTAATTTATGAAGAAAAAACTAATTTATTCATTTTTAGCCCTAAGCATGGTTGCTATGGTAGGATATGGACAAGGAGAAAAGAACATAAAAGAAAAGAACGCTATGCAAGGAAAAGTCGATGAGTTTGCATTATTTAGTTTGACAACTGATTTATCTAAACTATCTGCAAAAGAAAAAGAATTAATAAAAATCTTTTTAGAGATAGGTCAAACCATGGATGACTTATTCTGGAAACAGTCATATGGCAACAAGGCAGATATGCTAAAGATTAAAGACCCTGCTATGAGAGAGTTTGCTATGATTAACTATGGTCCTTGGGAAAGATTAAATAATATGAAGTCTTTCGTTCCTGGGTATGGAGAAAAACCTCTTGGTGCTTGTTTCTATCCAAAGGATATGACAGATAAAGAATATAACGCATTGACCGATAAGAATAAGGATAATCTTTATACTGTTATTCGTCGTGATGCTAAGGGTAAATTGGTTGTAAAATGGTATCACCAAGAGTACAAACAAGAACTTGCTAAGGTTGAAGTATTATTAAAGAAAGCTATTACACTTGCTGAAGATGCAGGATTAAAGAAATATCTTACAGAAAGATTAAAAGCCTTCCAAACCGATGATTATTTTGCTTCAGACATGGCTTGGATGGATATGAAAGAATCTAAGCTTGACTTCGTTGTTGGACCAATCGAAAACTATGAAGACAGAAGATTTGGTTCAAAGGCAGCTTACGAGGCTTTTGTTTTAGTAAAGGATGAAAAATGGAGTGAAGACCTTGCTAAGTTTACTTCAATGTTACCAGAACTTCAAAAAGATTTACCTTGTGATCCTAAGTTTAAAGAAGAGATTCCAGGAACTGATTCCGATCTAAATGTATATGATGTTATATTCTATGGTGGAGATTGTAATTCAGGTAGCAAAACAATTGCTATCAATCTACCAAACGACGAAAGAGTACAACTAGCTAAAGGCGCAAGACGTCTTCAGTTAAAGAATGCAATGAAGGCAAAGTTCGATAATATACTAATGCCTATTGCAGAACAAATAATGTGTAAGGAACAATTAGAAAACATTAAATTCGATGCTTTCTTCTCTAATGTAACATTCCATGAGGTATCTCACGGACTTGGAATAAAGAATACTATTAATGGTAAAGGTCCTGTTAGAAAGGCTTTAGAAAACCAATATTCAGGATGGGAAGAAGCAAAGGCTGATATACTAGGTTTATATATGGTTACTTCTTTGGTTAGAAAGGGAGAAATCACAAATATTACAGAAAACGACGCTTATGCAACTTTTATAGCAGGCATCCTTCGCTCTGTTCGTTTTGGTGCTGCATCTGCTCACGGAAAAGCAAACATGATGTGTTTCAACTTCTTTGAAGATAAAAAGGCTTTCTCTCGTGATGCTGAAGGAAAATTTGTAATCGACTTCGATAGAGCAAAACAAGCAATGGAAGAATGGGCAGCACTTATACTAAGAATTGAGGGAGAAGGGGACTTAGAATTTGCTAAGGAATATAATGAAAAAAATGGTATTATCCGTCCTGAATTACAAAAAGACATTGATAGAATAAATGAGGCTAAGATTCCTCGTGACATACGTTACAATCAAGGAGCCAAAGTCTTAGGTTTATAATTAAGAACATAGGGCTAGGCAACTAGCCCTTTTTAAATTAAAGAAATGAAGATAGCCGTATTTGGTAGTGGTTCTTGGGCAACTGCAATTGTGAAAATAGCTTGCGAGACTCATCAAGAGGTATATTGGTGGGTAAGGGAAGAAGAGATTGCTAATGGAGTGAAGAAATATGGACATAACCCTTTGTTCTTAAGCCAATGTGAGCTTGATGCAAAGAAGATTCATATCGATACTGATATTAGAAACATAATCAAATCTGCCAATAATCTAATATTTGTCATCCCTTCAGCATTTTTAGTTCGTTCTTTAGGAGGACTAAATCCAGAGGACTTTGTTGGTAAAAATGTAGTATCGGCAATAAAGGGTATTGTGCCTGAAACAAATCAAATCGTTGCAGAATATTTTGCAGATTTCTATGGAATCTCTTACGATAATCAAGCCGTTGTTAGCGGTCCTTCTCATGCAGAGGAAATAGCAAAAGAAGGGCTAACCTATCTAACCATTGGTTCAACTAATTCTGAACTAGCAAAGAAAATTTCTAAGGGTTTTGAATGTCGCTATGTGAAGACTGTTATATCTGAGGATATTAATGGTATTGAATATGGTGGAATACTAAAAAATATATATGCTCTTGCAGCAGGTATTTGCAAGGGTATTGGAAGAGGAGATAATTTCATTTCTGTACTTGTTTCAAATGCTGCCCAAGAGATGGAGAATTTTCTATCAAAGGTTTCTCCAATTAAGGAAAGAAATATTAATAACTTCGTTTACCTTGGAGACCTACTAGTTACCGCTTACTCTCAACATTCGAGAAATAGAACCTTTGGGCAAATGATTGGCTCTGGTTATTCCATTCGCTCTGCACAGTTAGAGATGAATATGGTTGCCGAAGGATATTATGCTGCAAAATGTATTCACGATGCAAATAAGAATCATGGGGCAGATATTCCTATTGCTGAGGCTGTTTATAGAATACTATATAAAGGTAGCTCACCAAACAAGGAATTGGATCTTCTGGCTATGAATTTTTCATAGTCCTAAGATATTCTATACATCTTACCTGGAAGACATTTAATAATTCCCTCTAGTTCAAGATTAAGAAGACATCCTGCCAATATAGAAGGATTTAGCGAACATTCGATTGAAATATCATCAATGTTCGCTTCTTTTTTACCAGCAATATATTCGTAAATTAATTTCTCGTCCTTTGACAGATTAGCCAACATCTTTAATTGAGCATTAGTTTTCTCTTCTTTAAACAAGGATAGCTGATTACCCTCATCCCAGTTCATTAGCTCTGCAATATCTGTAACATTATGTAATATATTAGCCCTTGTTGTACGAATTAAATAATTGCACCCTTCGGAATAATTATCTCCTATCCTACCTGGCACAGCAAAAACCTCTCTATTATACTGATTAGCCAAATCGGCAGTCAGAAGAGCTCCTCCTTTCTTAGCCGCTTCAACACATATTGTAGCATCACATAGTCCTGCAATTATCCTATTTCTTCTTGGAAAATTCTGGGGAATTGGTTTAGTCTCGGTCATAAACTCTGTAATAAGTCCTCCCTTGTCAATCATAGTCTTTGCAATATCGAAGTTTTGCTTAGGGTAAATCATATCTAGTCCGTGACCAAGAACACCGAAAGTTGGAATATCCTCCATTATACTCCTATGATGTGCAGCAGTATCTATCCCATAAGCCAAACCACTAACAATACCTACATTATAGTGTTTTAGTTCAGAGACAATTTGCTCGGTAATCTCCTTACCATACTTTGTTGCATTGCGAGTTCCTACAACGGCTATCATTCTATCGGTCTTTAGATCATTTGTGCCTTGGTAATAGAAACAAATAGGCATATCTGGAATTTGGAGTAGTTTCTTAGGGTAGTCGCTATCCTTAAAGAAGAAGCATCTAATATTATACTTCTCCATAAACTCCATCTCCTTCTCGCATTTTGCGAACATGGTCTTGTTTAAAATATCGTCTATTGTCCTTGTCCTATTCTTGAAAATAGCCTCAAGACATTTTCTTGACTCAGAGAATAACTCTTCAGTAGAAGAATAATTCTCCATAAGCTCCCTTGCAACAGCAGGACCTACACCATAAATATTAGCAAAAGCGATATCATAAATATTTGCCATAATATTTTATTTTCTTATTAAACGACTAAACCTTTCTTCATAAGATCTAATATACATCCTCTTTAACCTATTGTCAAAGTATGAGTTATTACATAAATCATAAACCTTGTCTTGCTTTTGAATAAAGGGCTTAATTAATGAGTTAATCTGTATATCTAAAAGTCCAATTATTTTTCCAAACTCAATAAAATCCTCAATACATGGGTGAGATGTATTAGTATAGATTTCTGACCTAATAAGCCCTCTTGATAGTCCATCGCTCAGAGCAAAATCACTATCATTTATATGTAAGGATGTGTTCATTAAGTCATAAGCTGGAGTAAGAACATAGTCCAAATTAGGAGTTATTTGCAGGGAAAAGTTTTTTAGGTGAGCATCTCCATTGCCAAATAGATAGTTGAATAAGACTAGTTTAAAGAATTTACCTAATTCAATTTTTGTTGCCTTTGTATACTTAGAAATCAATAATGCAATATCCTCATAAGACCCATAATACTTAGAATTATGAGAAGGATTATTTATCTGCATAAGAGATGAGAAATCTTCTTGCATTATCTTATTCCCATTTGCATCGATATCAAAACGTTTAGTAAGATAAGCCATCTCAGAGTTTTTAAAAAAAACAATAGCATTATCTGCAGTCTTTATCTTATATACCTGTTTTGCAATATCCATTGTCAGATTTTCATTAGCAGGAATATACTCTCTATATCTTAATGTCCTAACTGAAGGAATAGTCTTAAGTATATGTGTGGATTGAGTATCTCTATCAGCAATAACAAGTCTACCCTTATTTATTACAACTGATAGCTTTTCCTGAACACCAGAAATGGAGAGATGTTCAATATTATTAATAATATCGATATTATCCTCATCATTCGAGAAGTCTAATACTTGATATATTTGTTTATTTCCGATCTTTACCTTATCCATTTCTCAATTCCTTTACCGTTACAGCTCCTATTGTGTCTTTATCGGCTGTTGCCAATAATAGCCCAAAATAGTCATCCTCATCAATCTTAAGTCTTGCACATTGAAGTTTTTTATTAGCACCCTCAGATAGCATATTAAGAAAGAATGAAAAAATAAAATCGGAATGAAATTCTTTGCTCGTCTTTGGAAGTGTAAGGCTTATTGGGAGTGCATTAGGATTTGTGTAATAACTATCATCATATACAAAAGAATAGGTATTATTATCATTCTCGGATAATACTCCTGCAAGAACATTATTTACATATATTTCTGCTCTTCTCATATTATACAATTATTCTACTTTGTCTTTATTCTTAAGGTTATTTCCATCCCTAATACATCAACTATCTTAGATAGGGTGTTAAATGAAGGGTTTGCTTTTTTGTTCTCAATTTGAATTATTGTCTTTAAACTTATTCCAGATATTTCAGACAACTCTTGTTGAGTTACCCCAAGCAAGTCCCTTCTTTCTTTTATTACACTAAAAATATCCATAAATCTGCAATATATTACATATTTGATGCAAAAGTATAAAGAAAAAGTATAACAACAAAGCTAAATATGAAATATATTACATATTTTGAGCTATTGTTTCGGCTACGTTAATTCCATCTATTGCCGAAGATGTTATACCTCCTGCATATCCTGCACCTTCTCCACAAGGATATAGTCCTGAAATCTGAACATGCTCATAGCTTTCCTTATCTCTTGGTATTCTTACTGGAGATGATGTTCTTGACTCTACTCCAATAATGTTTGCCTCTGCCGTTAGGAACCCTCTCATCTTGTTACCAAAATTCTCAAAACCCTTCTTTAGAGTAGAGGCTATAAATCTTGGAAGTATTCTATTCATATCCGTTGGCATTACTCCGCAAAGATATGATGTTGGAGCAAGTGATGAAGATGCCTTACCACGCATAAAGTCGGTTAATCTTTGAGCTGGTGCAACTTGAGTCTTGCCTGCTGCCTCAAACATATTTCTTTCTACACTTTCTTGGAACTTCATTAGAGATAGCTCCTCGAATTGATTAAACTCAATAGCATCTTCTGGATTTACATTTACAACAATTCCTGAATTAGCATAAGGAGAATTTCTAGAAGAATTAGACATACCATTTACCACCAATTGATTATCATCTGTTGCCGCTGGGACAATGATTCCTCCTGGACACATACAGAATGAAAATACTCCCCTATTTCCTACATTATGAGCTAGGGTATAGGTAGCTGGAGGTAATAATGGGCTATAGCGTGGGTTATGATACTGAATTTGATTTATTAATTCTTGCGGATGCTCAATTCTTACTCCCATAGCAAAGGGTTTTGTCTCAATTCCCCAGTTCTTAGACTTAAAAAGAGTATAAATATCTCTTGCGCTATGACCTGTTGCAAGAATAACCTTATCTGCCTCTATCCTATCTCCATTCTTAGTAATAACACCCTTTATTTTATCTCCTTCGAGGATAAAATCCACAACCCTTGTATCGAAATGATATTCTCCACCATAGGTCTCGATTGTGTTTCTAATATTTTTTATTACCGCCGAAAGCCTATCTGTACCAATATGTGCATGAGCATCTATCATAATATCCTTATCGGCTCCATGCTCAACAAATACATCAAGAACGTCCTTAACGTTTCCTCTCTTATTGGAACGAGTATAAAGCTTACCATCGGAAAATGTACCTGCTCCACCCTCACCAAAGCACCAATTAGAATCTGGATTGATTACCTGCTCAGTAGCGATTAAGGCAATATCCTTCTTCCTCTCGCTTACAGGTTTACCCCTTTCAATAATAATTGGCCTAAGTCCTTTTTCAATAAGTTTAAGTGCTGCAAACAAACCAGCAGGACCTGCCCCAACAACAATTACAGGCTTAGCATTTCTAACATCCTTATACCTTTCAACCTCTTCCTTCTCAGGGTATTTCTCAGTTGAAACAACAACCTTAATCCTATAATTTACAGGATGTCTTCGAGCATCAATACTTCTTTTTACAATATCAAACTCCTCAATCTCTCCCTTAGCAATCCCAACATTCTTAGCAACAATCTCCTTCAAAGAATCAATATTCTCCAACTCTTCAGGCATCACATTAATCTCAATCTCTTTAACCATAACACAAAATATATTTATTAATTATTTCCTATAACTTATTTTACACAGAAACCACTAAATTTCAATCTCCAAATCTACGAATAAAATTTTTATCTAGAAATTAATTTTATTTTTCACTTTAACTTTTCTAGCTTCACTAACCGTCAAGAGATGATTTGGTGGGTGTTAGAGATAATCTTATATATCAAAGAAAGGCTTGGGTGGATTAAAGAGATAGTTTTAGGGGCTTTTGATTCTAGTGTCGTGGATTCTTAATCTAATATTGGTATCTCTTTAATCTATTTTTGCTAGTTTGGAGTAAATGGCTTAAGATACTGATTGACTGAGCGTAAACCCCATTTGGGTTAAGGTGGGTTAAGGTAAAAATCGATTTTTAAAAAGTCCTTTAGTTTTAGCGAAAGCGAAATTTTTTTTTGGGAAAAAAATTTCGCTTTCGCTGATTTACAGAAAAGTTTTATTTTTCTGTTTTTACCTTAACCCACCTTAACCTAAAGCCACTAAACCTATTTTATATCAATACTTTAAGTGACTAATAGATTTGCTAAAAAAAGGCTCTCTATTTGGTTAATTCCTATTAAATTTAACCCCAAATAAATGGTAAGCGAAATTTTGAGGTACGATTTTTTTACTCCCTTTTTCGGTCATTTTCGTTTCGCTCACAAATTTTAACAATAGGGGTTTGATAATTGAAATTAACATTATTTTTGCTTGAAATAAAAAGATAATACTATGCTGCTAAAAATAAAATAATTACATTTGCAACATTAATTATAATAAATATTATTTATGAAAAAGAGAAACATATTCTATATTTTATCAATCTTTGTTCTTAGCTCAATTTTTATGGCAACATCGTGCAAGGACGATGATAAGGATAATAACAACAAACCAACTCCTCCTACACCTACAGAAAACCCTATGTACAAGAACAAGATTAATGAACTAAGAAGCTATATAGGCATCTCCGATGCCGCCTTCAAAGCAATAATGACCGACTCATTGGGCTTGGTAGAGGATGTTTTTGTGGATGGACAAGGAAAAAAAATCTCCTATTATTCTCCAGAGCCAATAGTCTTTGTTTACGAAGTATTTATTAATACATATCTAGATAAAGTATATGGAGTAAGATTTTATCATTGGCTAGACTATGATACCTTAGTAAGGTATTACGAGGGCTATTCAAAAGAATATCTTAAAACGATCCCTTTAAATTATAATTATGATGGAGAAATATATGGAAAGGATGGATCAGAATATACCACCATAGATAGAAATGATTATCAAATTCAATTTCAATCAAAGAAAGATATATTATATTTTTGTGGTGAAAGATATTTTAAAGATAGTATTTATAATTTGGTAGCTTATGAAGATTCAACTAGTAACTTAAACCATTCATGGGTATTAATAGGTTCAGTAGATCTAAATTTAGAACACAATCCTTACCCAAAGAAAAATAAAAATAGTTTTCTAAATTATAAATCGCCATTCTTTAGAAAAAAATAGTTTTTCAGTTATTCTAGTAGTTTTTTATTCTTATACTAATAAAGAAAAGACTCCGTAATCTTATAGAAGAAAACGGAGCCTTTTTTATTAAATGAATTGTACGGATGCTTATTTTACAATAACAAACTTTCCTCTTTTACTTACTTCATTTGAATTTTCAACGGTATATAAATATGTACCTGCTTCATAAGATCTTAGGTCAATATTTTGTATACCTTTATTGCTATTTAAATAACCATTATATACAACTTTACCCATATTGTCAAATATCTTAAATGAGTATTTTCCAGTAATTGGTTTTAAGTTATAGGTTATAGCAATATATTCCTTTGCAGGATTAGGAAATACAGCAACATCAGCTTCAAAAATACCAAGAGGAGCTTTTGTTTTAATTCTTCTTGTTTTTGTATTTTCTGTCAAAGTTACATAATCAGGATGATAATCCAATTGTCCATTAAAATATAGTATTGATTTAGCCTTTGCACCAACTCTTGAACTAGAATTAGCAAGATTGGTTATTCTTTCATCAATAGGAACTTGGTCTGTACTATCTCTATCGTTCATAATATCAATAAATGTTAGATAATCATTAATATCATCATAATCATTACTATATTTTTCATCGCCTAACATACTATTTAAAATACCTTCGGCTTGAGAATATTCTTTCATGTCAATATAAGAATCAACGAGCTCATATTTAGCATCAATATTTCTAAGGTTAGAAAGCAAAGATCTATAGTTATCAAGTTGCAGACCAGTGGTGTCATTAATTTTTCTATCAATTAATATTCTTGTGATATTTTCCATTTTAATCAATTCAGTTGCAATATTATTTTCCATATTGGTTCTAAAAGTAGTTGTTTCCCAACTATCTTCAATTACCCCTTTTGCTTCTTCAGTTAAAACAGATTCTCCATCCCCCACATTATTCATAAACTCAATATATTCATCTCTTCTAGTTGCATCAGGATTAGATAATGCTACTTCTAAATATACAGCAAGAGGTAATCTAAATGATAATGCAAGTTCAATAAGTACTTCAGGAGAAAGATAAGGAGACATACCTAAGTATTCATTTCTTAAATCCCAAACTTCTCCATCCCATGAATTTTGTAAATCAGTTAATAATTGGTCAGTAGAGCCACCATCCAATAGATTATTATAGTTATAAAGCAAATTAATGAATTGATTTTCCGATAACTGATATTTATTTTCTAAGGTCGCATCATTAAATTGACTATAATCTTCTATACAAACTTCATTATTATTATTAACAGAAGTAATATTTACATTAGAGCTAATGCTTAGGGGTTCCTTATTGCTACCCTGTTTAAAGAAATATAGTATTTGAGAACATCTTTCATTATTATAAATATCACTCTCAGTGATTGAAGTATTTTGTGCAAAAAGATTTTCTGCTGATTTTGATTGATCTGCACTTTGATGCATCGCAATACCACTATTATTTTTGGAAGGATCCTGTTCTACAATAATTCCATATTTAGAATTAATAAAATCATTGCAATTATATTGCAAACCTGTAACATCTGTTTGTGTCCTTATTCTGTTTTGACCAATTGCCTCAGCAGAGTGATAAAGATTTATAAATTGATTACCTTTAATCGCATTAGGAGCCTGACCTGAGTTCTTGGTTTGAATACCAACATTAAGTCCTTCCTCGTAAATATTGTCTGCACTAAATACATTTTGTTCTATCTTATAACCAGTACAATTATTTGTTACTAAACCTAATGCAAGAAGAGAAGGATAGCTCTCACCAGGATTGCATAACGGATTAATAATAAATTCATTATATATTATTTCCCCCCCATTTACAGATGTTAGGAATATTCCATCAAAATTATTATTGAAGAATGAATTTTTGACACTTAGATTTTTATTAGATAAGTTTGACGCTCTTATTCCGTAATGAAGATTAGTAAATTGACTCCTTGTAATTGTATGGTCTGGATTTAGTTTTTCTGATACTTTAAAACCTCCGTTTTCTGAGTATATCCCGTGCTTTATTATATTGTCATTATTATATAAAAATGTATTGAAATTACAAGCAATAAACTGAACACCTTCAACTCCGCACATTGTAACATGATATAAACTTTCTTTGTCATTCGCGAACATATCATTGTCCCAATAAAAAGAACAAGAAGTAAATCTGCTAACATTTGGTATTATACCTCTAACATTACCATTGTTATTTGAATATGGCATAAATTCAACACTCCTAATATTATTTTTGAAGGTTGTACCTATAGCAGAAACTATACCACCCATAGAATTCCAATCATCAGCTTTCCATAGTGAGATAGCATTTCTTGCATTTTCGATTGTGCCATTAGTTATTTGTAATGTACCTTGATATTGACTTAGTTGCCTTTGATTCTTTTGCCCTTGTACTTCAATTCCTCCCCAATAATATCCGCAATAACTTGTCAATGTTGAGTTATTAATAAGTAATTTAGCGCCTGGCTCAACTTTTATTTTTATATCTGCTGCTAAGTATACATTTGCATTATCAATGGTAAGGATATTTCCAGATTTAACAGTAAAATCTCTACTAACCTTTGTTTGAGTACTCCAAGTTTCATTTCCATTTGTTTGAGTAGTTGTAATTGCATTGACATCATCAACATTTATTGTTAAATATCCTGTTGAGCTATTTCCTGTAGTCTTGTCGTGAAGTAATGTAGATACCGTTGCTCTTACCCATCCATTTCCTACTGATTTTGTCTTAATTGTAACAACAGGAGAATTAACAGATGATATTATTTCTAAATTATCACTACATTCCCATGAGACAGCAGCTCCTTGCTTTAATTCATTAATAGAATATTGATATGTATTACAAATACTTAATTTTCTTTCTCCAGTTACATAGCTATCAATTTCATCGAATAACCAAGTATGAAGCCATGGATTAAATGTTACATGTTCCATATTACCATCAATTGGTCCTATATAACTTTGGAAAGGTATTGACCCTTCTGTAACTAAATTTCTTCCATAGTTTCCAAATAAATTTTCACATAAGTTTGTATCAGGCCAATTGTAAGCTAATGCACTTTTTGTAGGGATGAAACAATGATTTTCAATTCCTAAATTGGTGTTTATCAACGATCCATAAGTGGTGTTTTCTATGGCGTTCTTTACTATTTTAAATGTATATAAAGTACCACCAGGAGCTGCATCATAGCTACATTGACCTAAAGGAGCCGTGAAATATTTTTCTACTTCCATATTAAAATCAATTCCTTTTATATAACGTCCGTAGAAAACGCTATTAGTTTGTCCATTCTCTGTTGTCATATGTAGTACAGATATAGCTTCACTTAATATACTTAGCCTTAATGCTTCTAGATTAGGAGAGCCAGTGAGTGTTGAGTTTAAACTGCCATTAGCAATAGCAACTCTTCTTAAAGTATTAGGAAATTTTAAGGAATTTAGGTTGTTATAAAATGTATGAAACAGACTTCCTTGTTCTACTTGATAACTTAACATTTCTTTTGCTGCATGCGATTTTAGTTGAATATCATATATTTTTTTAGCCTCTTCTAATCCAATTTTTTCACCAGCATATTTTAAAAAATGTTGTAAGCTCAAAGGGATATTAGCTCCTTGATGTGGTGAATCTAAAGATACCCAAAGTCTTGTGTTATGTCCCCTGTAATCATAGTTTGATATATTATCTTCCATATATTTCAAAGCATATCGTGTAATTAATCCCCCCATACTTGGTCCAACAACAACAATTTGTTCATTACTATTATTCACTCTCAATAGTTCATTTATGTGTTCTATTGCGGTTACGCATGTATATGCATTTCTTTCAATATAATCGGCTCCTCCGTCAATTTCGACGCCGTTTGCGTAATAGATAGGGAAATTTAATATTATAATATCATAACCTTTAGCTTTCAATAATTCTCCTAAATGAACATCACCGCCTAGAGCATCCCCATTAATATCATATTCTAACATATCCCATATTCCTCCTCCTGCTTTTTCATAATTTCCATTTATATGAGAAAACGCTTTTCTTGTATCACCTGGATCGAAGGCGTCAACTATAAGTATAGGCTTCTTAAGAATATCTCCGTTTTGCCCCGAGTAAATAATACTCATTTCTGCTTCTCCTTTTATTCCTAAATATTCTTTAGAAGCAATAATAGGAATAATTTCATCTTCAAATTCCGTTATTTCAACAATATTAATAATCGATATTGAAGTAATTATACTTCCATTACTTAATGTTCCTTTGATTTTTATGGTTTTTTTACCATAAGTAGTATAAATAATATTTTCAGAAATAGAGAATATCTGACTTGAAGAATATGAATGAAAGCCCGTTCCATCTCCATAATCAATCTGTAAATTACTCAAGGCAACTAGAGAACTATTAAAATAAAATAGGCTATTTACATTGAACGTAATTGATAAATTGGTGAAATTAGTACTCAATGGTGTTGCCATAAATATATTCTTTTTAATGAAGATACCTAATGCATTTGTGTCATTTGCATAAGGAATACTATCAATGAAATATATTTTCCCATTATTAAATGAATTAGTGTCTATTATTGAATAATCAGAAATAATAATTCCAATTGGTGACACAGAATCATTACTATTTGAATTAATATTATTTCTTAAGTCATCAATACTTAATCCAAATGATTGTAGATTAGGATTAATTATAGATCTTTTAAGTTCTGAATAAGATTGAATAAAATTAATTGAATTTGTTGTGTCATCTAATTGAGATGATTTTTTTTCAAGATTTGCAAAAGGGAAAACCCTATTGTATAATATACCACTAGAAATAGTGTCAAATCTAATATGTCTGTATAAACTATCAAACGATTCAGTAAATGTTTGTATCTGAGCTGAAGCCCCAATGCAAATTATTAGAAAAAATAATGTTGCGAATAAATTCTTTTTCATGTTTATATTTTAAATTTATATTTAGTCTTAATTAAAAGACTATGGATTTTTATTTGAAAAATAATATAATGCTTTTAAAGCACTTTATTATTCCCTTAAAGAAATGGTGAAATATTAATGATATGAGATTATAAAAAAGGATATTATTTGCTTAATTAACAATAATCCAATGTTAAATTTAGACTTGGAACTTAATTCTAATATCATATTATCAAATATTCATACTATTATTATAAACTTAATCTTAAATATATTATTGTTTATTAAAAATAATTCTATTTCTCTAAATAAACATAATTGTTTGCCGTTTGTTCAATAAACAGGAAATCTTTTATTATACTTGAAGAAATCTTTATTTTAATGATTACTATGCAAAGAAGAATTCTATAACAGATTTATATGAATCTTAATACAAAGAATAATTTGCATTCAGGTTTGATTGCAACGAGAGGGACTCTATCAATAGGTTTTAATATAAAATTGAATTCAAAAACTATAAAAAAGTCTATGATTAGATACTTTAATAATTGGATAGGAATATTGAAGTAGAAAAATTTTGTATATGAAAGTTTATTATTGAAATATTTTCAAACTGTCAAGAGATGGTTAGGGGTTCTTATATATCAAAGAAAGGCATGGTGTTGATGATATAACAAATAATATTATGTTTTTAAAAATATAATATTTACATTTGCAGCATTAATCCTATAATAAATATTTATTATGAAAAAGAGAAACGTATTCTATATTATATCAATATTTGTTCTTAGCTCAATTTTTATGGCAACATCATGCAAAGACGATGATAACACTAGCAACAACAAACCCACTCCTCCCACACCTACAGAAAACCCTATGTACAAAAACAAGATTAATGAACTAAGAAGCTATATAGGCATCTCCGATGCAGCCTTCAAAGCAATAATGACCGACTCGTTAGGCTTACCAGAGCGTGTTTTTTGTGATTTTCAAGGAGAAAAAATAGCCTATTATGACTGTCCAGCACCGAAGGAATTTGTTTACGAAGTATTTATTAATACTTATTTAGATAAAGTACATGCAGTAAGATTTTATCATTGGCTAGATTATGACACCTTAGTAAAGTATTATGAGGGCTATTCAAAAGAATTATTAAAGACAATTCCTTTAAACAGTTATTATGACGGAGAAATATATGGTAAGGATGGATCGGATTATATTACTAAAGATAGAAATGAATACCAGATTAAATTTCAATTAAAGAAAGATATTTTATATTCTTGTGGAGAAGTATATCATAAAGATAGCATTTATCATATTGTAGGTTATGAGGATTCTACTAGTAATTTAAATCATTCTTGGACTTATATGAGTGTTGGTGATAAAAATTTAGAATATAATCCTTATCCAAAGAAAAGTCAGTATAGTTTTCTAAATTATAAATCGCCTATCTTTAGAAGAAGATAGCTTTTGGGTTATTCTTGTAGTTTGATTATTATTGTAATAATCTCAAACTGTAAAGAGATATTTAGGGGGATATTGTAGATAATCCTTGTTTTATTCGAATGTGAAATTAATGTAGAAGATTTGGGTTCGGTATTTGTCTATTATGTTTGAGTAGGGTTTATGGGCTTCCGGGATTATCATATTATTGAAACTAAATGATGATTTTAGTTCTATTCCAAACTTGAAGTACTCTAGGTAGAAATCGAATCCTACTCCTGTTGTGTACATCCAATCTATGTTGTCTACCCTTAGCAATTGGTCTTCTTGTGATATCTTTTTCTTCTTTAATGAGGCTAAGTCATAGGCGAACTTTCCTCCTACTATTATATAAGGACGGAAATTATTCCATCTCTTGGATTGTATCTTAAATTCTAATGGTGCCTCAAGATATATTGCCTCTATATTTGTGGATTCTATCTTATTTATTCCTCTTGAGTCTATTACTGAGTAATTGAATTTTCTATCTCCAAATGTTATGGTTGGTAATAGACGTAAGCGTAAATATTCAAAGGCTTTAAAGTCGCTTATTACTCCTACTTGGAAGCCGTGCTGTGACTCAATATTCATCCCCAAAACCTTTTCTGGATCTGGGATTGGGTCTTTGACCTTTAGCATTGAGGTAAACTGATTATAACCTAAGGTAAATCCAAAATGAAGTACCTTTAGGTCATAATTAGGAAGATTCTTAGGTTTTGCTTGCGCTCTTAGCTCTGTAATATTTAGGTTAATTATTACAAGGACTAATACAAAACAAAAACTAATCTTTTCTATTTCTCTCACAGTCTATCTATTAATATTTGTCTAACCTTTTCTGGGCTTATTGTTCCATTTTCGCCTAGATTCCAACCTCTATCGACCATTCTTTTTATTATTGGTTCGATACAGGTCTCATTAAGGTTAACGTCAGAAAGTCGTGTTGGTATATCTAATGATGCAAAAAAACTTTGAGTTGCAATGATTGCCTTGTCTATTATCTCTTCTTTTGTGCCTTGAGTTATTCCAAATACTCTTTCGGCATATTGTAGAATTTTATCTGCCTTCTCATCCCTCATGATATTCATAACCCCAGGCAAGACTATTGCTAAGGTTACTCCATGGTCAAGACCATGAAAAGCTGTTAGTTCATGCCCTATTACATGTGTTGCCCAATCTTCTGGCACTCCACAAGCAATAAGCCCATTAAGCCCTAGTGTTGCTGCCCACATTAAATTGGCACGAACATCATAGTTGTTTGGATCTTTAAATACCTTTGGTGCTTCCTCTACAAGGGTTATCAATATGCTTTCTGCAAAACGATCAGATATTTGATTATTGACAGGATAGGTTAGATATTGTTCCATTACGTGAACATAGGTATCTACTATTCCATTAGATATTTGGCTCTTAGGAAGAGAGTATGTCGTCTGAGGGTCAAGAATTGAGAATAGTGGAAAACATAGTGGAGAGCTAAAAGAACGTTTTTCTTTTGTCGCCTCTTTTGTTATTACAGAGCCTTTATTCATCTCTGAACCTGTTGCTGGGAGTGTGAGTACTGTAGCAAAAGGCATGGCTTTCTTTATCTTTGCTCCCGATGTTTCTAATATCTCCCACGTGTTATCTGATTCATAATAGTATGCCGCTGCAATAAACTTTGTTGCATCAATTGCTGAACCTCCTCCAACTGAAAGCAAGAACTCAATATTGTTTTCTCTAATAAATTCTACGCATTTCATACAAGTCTCAAATCTTGGATTTGGTTCAATGCCTGAGAATTCAAGGACTTCTCTTCCTGAGAGGGCATTTATAACTTGGTCATAGACTCCGTTATGTTTTATACTTCCTCCTCCATATATTATTAGGGTCTTAGCTCCCTGAGGGACTAGAGAGGAAAGTTTACTAATTGTATTCTTTCCAAAAACAACCTTCGTTGGATTATAATAACTAAAATTATTCATTTTCTTTTGAATTAATTATTTAGAGAAAAATTAAAACTTATTCAAAACCTCTGATAATAGAAGTTCTTTTTCTATTGGCACAACTCCTACTTGTTCACAAACTAATCCCCCAGCAAGATTTGCGATTTGAGCAATCTTTTTTGGTTCAAGTCTTAGTGCCAAACAGAGTGTGGCAATGCTTATTACAGTATCTCCTGCTCCTGAGACATCGGTTATTGATCTCTCATGTGCTTGAATAATATTTGTAACAGTCTTGGAATTAGAATAGTCAGATATATATACTCCATTCTCAGAAAGTGTGATAAATATCATGTCGCTCTTTAACTTTGCTTGCAATAGGTTTGATGCATCATTAAGATTATCAAGCGAAGGATAGTCGAACTCAATCTTTAGACCTTCTTTTAACTCCTTTAGATTTGGTTTAAATAGGGTTACACCTTTATAATTCAAGAAGTTTCTTTTCTTTGGGTCAAC
Source organism: Bacteroidota bacterium (assembly GCA_017860275.1). Lineage (GTDB taxonomy): Bacteria > Bacteroidota > Bacteroidia > Bacteroidales > P3 > UBA10566. The sequence continues at coordinate 149,003 of JAFNAQ010000004.1, read as the reverse complement.
AGTTGTTGGTATATCTTTTTTCTTAGCTAGCCTTACAACATGGTTGATAATATCTTTTGTTATTGTCCCCTTGTCATAGTCTTGGAAGATAATTGCATCAATATGTTTGGTGTTGATTATTTCCTCAATTGTAGACATAAACATATTTTCATCTTCTTCATTAAGAGGCGTGTCTATCTCTTCGTCTACCCTTAGCATCTGTGTCTTATTGCCTAAGACTCTTGTTTTGACTGTTGTCTTTCTTTTCTTAGATAAGCAAATGCCATCGGTGTTCATCCCCTGTTCTTGCATAAGCTTTATCAAAAGATGAGATTTTGTGTCATCTCCAATAACCGATGCAAGTACCGGTGTTGCTCCCATTGCAGCAATATTTAATGCCACATTTGCAGCTCCTCCTAAACGGTCCTCTATTTTAGAAACGGCAACAATTGGAACTGGTGCCTCTGGAGATATTCTTTCTACCTTTCCCCACATATATGAGTCAATCATCACGTCTCCGATAATAAGTATATTGAGCTTATTTATCTTTTCAAATAATTTCTTGTATTCCATATCAAACTGTAATTTCTCCTCTTAGAGAAGTATTAAGCATTCTATATATTTCTTCTTTATCTTCGTAATTTCCAAGTACAAACATTAGCTTTGCAACAGCAGATTCTGTTGTAATATCATATCCTCCTACTATTCCAATCTGTGCTAACATTGTCGAGGTCTCATAATGTCCCATAACGACAGCTCCTGCTTTGCATTGTGTAACATTATAAATTATTATTCCTCTATCTATTGCATCTCTTAAGCAATTTATAAACCAATCTTCTGTTGGTGCATTGCCCGAACCAAAGGTTTCTAAGACTACAGCCTTAAGCCCATTCATAGATAGAATTGATTTCAAATATTCTTCTTTTAGACCTGGGAATATTTTTACAATTACTATATTATCGTCGAGTTTTTTATAGACCTTTAGTTTATTTGAAGGCATATCGGCAAATAAATGTTTCTTATATGAAATATTTATTCCAACCTTTGCTAGCGATGGATAGTTACCCGAATAGAAGGCTTCAAAATACTCAGAATTTATCTTAGTTGTCCTATTTCCTCTGTACAATTTGTCTTCAAAGAAAATACAAACCTCTGGAATAATTACCGTCTCTGAGGAAGCTATCTCTACTGCTCCAATAATATTTTCTCTTCCATCGGTACGTATCATACCAAGAGGGAGTTGAGAACCTGTTAAGACTACTGGTTTGCCAAGATTTTCAAGCATAAAGCTAAGCATTGAAGCAGTGTAAGACATTGTGTCTGTGCCATGCAATACTACAAAGCCATCATATTTTTCGTAATTCTCCTCAATAATACAAGCAAGTTTAACCCAATACTCAGGTTTCATGTTCGAAGAATCGATTATTGGATCGAAACGATATGAGTCTAAAACGCAAGGCAATTCTCTTAGAACAGGCAAGGCTTCGTAGATTCTTGACATATCAAAAGGATGTAAGGAGCCCGTTTTTGCATCCTTTACCATACCAATAGTTCCACCAGTGTAAATAACCAAAATTTGTTTCATAAACAAGCTATTAGCATATAGATTAATCTACAAAAGTACATCAAAAATATTAAAAACGAAAATTATGCCAAGCCAATCGGCTTTTTTAAGGGGATAAAACAAAAAAACGCAAGCAATTATTACTAATTATTTGCGTTTTTAAGGAGTGTCCTCGCGGGGACTCGAACCCCGGACCCAATGATTAAGAGTCATTTGCTCTACCAACTGAGCTACAAAGACATTTATTTGGAGTTGCAAAGATATTCTATTTTTTAATAGCCTCCAATTTTTTGACAGAAAAATTATTCCCTTTCGCAATTTATTTAGCTTATATAATATTGATTTGTTGTGTCTTAACATTTATTTTTATCTTTTTTTTTTAATAAAATTGCTTCCAAACAAGAAAATTGTATAATTTTGACGCTTGTATCATTATTTTGAATGGTAAACTAAACTTTTTTAAAATACAAATTGTAAAAACTTTTTTATTATGACTGCTTTAAATATTTTATTAGAGGCTACTGCAAATTTAGCACCTTGGGCTTATGGTTTGGCTAGTATCGGAGCTGGTTTGGCTGCAATTGGTGCTGGTCTTGGTATCGGTAACATTGGTAAAAGTGCTATGGAGGCTATAGCTCGCCAACCAGAGGCTTCAGGAGACATTCGTTCTAACATGATTGTTGCTGCTGCTTTGGTTGAGAGTGCTGCTCTATTTGCAATTGTTACTTGTATATTAGTAATCTTTATTAAGTAGTTTTAGTCTATGGTTAATGGTTGATATGTCTTTGAAAATTAATCATTAACCATTCTCTTAATTAAAAAATTAAATTATTATGGGTACCACCCTTATAACACCTGGTGTTGGGCTTCTGTTTTGGATGACAATTTCATTCCTTATCCTATTGTTTATTTTAGGAAAGTTTGGATGGCCTGTCATTATGAAAATGATTCGTGAGAGAGAAGAGCTTATCCAGAAATCTTTAGATGAGGCTCAAATTGCTAGAAATGAGATGGCTCAATTGAAATTCTCTAATGATCAATTGCTTAAGCAAGCAATGGAAGAAAGAGATGTAATTCTTAAAGAGGCTCATCTTCAAAGTGAGAAAATGATGGAAGAAACAAAACTAAGAGCTTTGGAAGAGTCTCAAAGAATTGTTCTTTCGGCAAGAGATAGTATAAACTACGAAAAGCTTCAAGCTTTAACTGAATTGAAAAATCAGATTGCAAATTTCTCTATTGAGATAGTAGAAAAGGTATTAGAAGAAGAACTTTCTAATAAGGAATTGGATAAAAAAATTATTGAAAAAAGAGTTTCTGATTTTACACTAAACTAAGGCTATGAATAGTATATTGTCTTCTCGCTATGCTCGTGCAATATTTGATTTGGCTATCGAAGTAAATTTACTTGACCAAGTTAGTAAAGATATTTTCTTTATTGAAGAAGTTTGTCAAGAGAATGTTCTTTTGACTTCAATAATGAAGAATCCAAACATTAATATTGGGAGTAAAAAGAAGATTATTAGAGATATCTTTGAAGACAAGGTTGAGAAACTTTCATTGGATTTTATCATCCTTTTGGTGGATAAACGTAGAGTTGTCTACTTGAAAGAAATTGCCAATGAGTTCCACGCTATCTTTAATGAGTATCACAATATTAAAGTTGCTAACCTTATTGTATCTAATGAGGCTAGCGATGATATAATTGCACAAATGAAAGCAATTCTAGAGCAAAAATTCAATTGCAAAATAGAACTGAAGGTTAAGATTCAAAAAGATATTATTGGAGGATTTAAACTTTTAGTTGACGGAAATATTTATGATGCATCGATTTCAAAACAACTTAATCTATTAAGGAAATCGTTTGCAAAAAACATTTATGAAAAAGGATTTTAATTTATAATATATGGCAGAGATTAAACCTTCAGAGGTTACGGCAATTTTACGTAATCAACTATCTAATACAAATCTTGAAGCTTCTTTAGAAGAGGTTGGCACTGTGCTTACTGTTGGTGATGGTATTGCTCGTGTTTATGGATTGAACAATGTTCAAAGTGGAGAGTTGGTGTTATTTGATAATGATGTTCAGGGTATTGTTCAAAACTTAGAGCAAGACAATGTTGGGATAGTTATTTTGGGTGATAGTAGAGATATTAACGAGGGAGATATTGTAAAGAGAACTAATTTAATTGCTTCAATTAAGGTTGGAGAAGGATTAGCTGGTAGAGTTATCAATACAGTTGGAGAACCTATTGATGGGAAGGGACATATTGAGGGCGAATTATTTGAGATGCCTTTGGAAAGAAAGGCTCCTGGAGTTATCTTCCGTCAACCTGTTACTGAACCTTTACAAACAGGACTTAAGGCTATTGACTCAATGATTCCTATTGGTCGTGGTCAAAGAGAGTTGATTATTGGTGATAGACAGACAGGTAAGACTGCCATAGCTATTGATACTATAATAAATCAAAAAGAATTTTACGATAAGGGAGAGCCAGTATATTGTATATATGTAGCTTGTGGTCAAAAAGGTTCTACAGTTGCAAATATTGTTAGAACATTAGAAGAAAAAGGAGCTATGGCTTATACTATTGTTTTAGCTGCAACTGCTTCTGACTCTGCTGCAATGCAATTCTATGCTCCTTTTGCTGGAGCTGCAATTGGAGAGTATTTCCGTGACACAGGTCGTGCAGCATTAGTTATTTATGATGACTTATCTAAACAAGCTGTTGCTTATCGTGAAGTGTCGTTATTACTTCGTCGTCCTCCTGGTCGTGAGGCATATCCTGGAGACGTATTCTATCTTCACTCAAGATTATTGGAACGTGCTGCAAAGATTATCAAAGAAGATGAAGTTGCAAGAAATATGAATGACCTTCCTGAATGTTTGAAGCATAAGGTAAAAGGTGGTGGTTCTTTAACTGCTCTACCTATTATCGAAACTCAAGCTGGAGACGTTTCTGCATATATTCCAACTAATGTTATTTCTATTACAGATGGTCAAATTTTCTTAGAAAACAACCTGTTTAATTCAGGGATTCGTCCTGCTATCAATGTTGGTATTTCTGTATCACGAGTTGGAGGTAATGCTCAAATTAAATCAATGAAGAAGGTTTCTGGTACTTTAAAACTAGACCAAGCTCAATATCGTGAGTTGGAGGCTTTCTCAAAATTTAGTTCTGACCTTGATGCAACTACTAAGATTGTTATTGAAAAGGGTAAAAGAAATGTTGAGATATTAAAACAGCCTCAATATTCACCAATGAAGGTTGAGCATCAAATAGCTATTATTTGTTGTGGTACAAAGGGTTGGTTACATAATTTACCTGTTAATAAGATTCAACAGTTCGAGAAAGATTATATTTTCTATTTAGAACATAATCATAAAGATGTTTTAGATGGCATTCGTAGTGGCAAGCTTGAGGATGATATGGTTGCTGTTTTAAAATCCTCTGCTGAAATATTAGTTAATAGATTAATCAAATAGTTAATAACTATATAGATGGCAAATTTAAAAGAAGTTAGAAATCGAATTGCTTCTGTTGGTTCTACCATGCAGATTACTTCTGCGATGAAGATGGTTTCTGCTTCAAAACTACGTAGAGCTCAAAACTCTATTATTGCTTTAAGACCTTATTCTGCTTTGCTTTCTGAGATTATTAGTAAGATCATGGGCGATGATACGGATTTATCTGATAGCGACTATGGTAAAAAGAAAAAATTAGATAAGGTTTTGTTAGTTGTTTTGACTTCTAACAAAGGTTTATGTGGTGGATTTAATGCAAATATTATTAAGGCAACAAAGAAAAGAGTCGAAGAAATATATAAGCAAGATAAATATATAAAGGTTGACATTCTTAGCTTTGGTAGAAAGAGTACAGAGTTTTTCCGCAAACAGAAAGGTATTGAGTTCGCTGGAGATGGTGATAGTATTTGGGATAATCTAGACTTTGAACATATCAACAAAATTGCAGAAGACTTGATGAATAAATTCAAGACTGGTAACTATTCTCAGATTGAGATAATTTATAATCAGTTTAAGAATTCTGCATCTCAGATTGTTACCGACGAAATATTTCTTCCTATACAAACTCCAACTAAACAAAAAGACAAGAAATCATCTAGCGAGGGGAATCTTATCTTTGAACCTTCTGTTGACATTCTAAAAGAAAGCATTATTCCTCAAGCTCTTAAAAATCAATTATTCAAATGTTTTATCGACAGTTTTGCCTCAGAGCATGGAGCGAGAATGACTGCTATGCATAAGGCTACAGATAATGCACAAGGTTTATTGAAAGAACTTAAATTATCATACAACAAGGCTCGACAAGCTGCAATCACAAACGAAATTATTGAGATCTGCTCAGGTGCAGAAGCATTAAACGAGTAATATAATGAGATACGAGATTGATTATCTTGTTTTGGGTTCGGGTATAGCTGGACTAAGCTTTGCCTTAAACGTAGCTCAGCACGGTAAGGTTTGTATAATTACAAAGGCAGATGCATCGGAGAGTAGTACAAAATATGCTCAAGGTGGAATTGCCGCAGTAATGTATTCTCCCGACTCTTATGAGAAACATATTAAGGATACATTAATAGCTGGGGCAGGACATTGCAACGAGAATAGTGTTCGAATTACTATTACCGAAAGTACAGATAGAATAAAGGAACTTATTGAATGGGGTACAAACTTCGACAAAAAAGTCTCTGGAGACTATGACCTTGCAAAAGAAGGAGGGCATTCTGAGTTTCGAATACTTCACCACCAAGATAATACAGGCTTCGAGATTGAACGTGCACTACTCGATAGAGCAAGAAATCATCCAAACATTACAATAAAAGAAAATCAATACACGGTTGACCTCATTACTCAACATCATTTGGGAGAGATAGTAAATAAATCTAGAAACGATGTTGAGTGTTATGGTGCCTATGTTTTGAATCAAAACGACAATACAATAGATACATATCTTGCTAAATTCACACTTCTTGCAACAGGAGGTAATGGTAACGTATATAATACAACAACCAATCCCTTGGTTTCAACAGGAGATGGGCAAGCAATATGTCATAGAGCTAAGGCCAAACTAGCCGATATGGAATTTGTGCAATTTCACCCTACCTCATTATTTAATCCTTTGGAAAAACCGTCCTTCCTAATAACCGAAGCTATGCGAGGTGCAGGAGGAATACTTAAGACAATGGACGGAGAGCCTTTTATGCATAAATATGACCAAAGAGGCTCACTTGCACCAAGAGATATTGTAGCCAGAGCAATCGATAAAGAAATGAAACAAAGAGGTGAAGACCATGTTTACTTAGATTGCAGAGGAATTGACAAGGCTGAGATAATGAATCATTTCCCAAATATTTATGCCAAATGCTTAGAGATAGGTATAAACATAACCAAGGATATGATTCCTGTTGTTCCTGCGGCACACTATTCATGTGGAGGTGTTGTTGTTGACGAAAATGCACAAACTACAATAAAAAATCTATACGCTTCGGGAGAATGCTCCTGCACAGGGCTTCATGGAGCAAATCGTTTGGCATCGAACTCTCTCCTTGAATCATTAGTATTCTCAAACAGAGCAGCAATTAACTCAATAGCAAAACTATCTAAGGTAAAGATAAACCAAAACGTCCCAGACTGGGATGCAGAGGGTATGGTACTCAATGAGGAAATGGTGTTGATTTCACAATCAGTAAAGGAACTTCAACAAATAATGTCAAACTATGTAGGCATTGTTCGTTCCGACCTAAGGCTAAAGCGCGCCTTCGATAGAATAGGATTAATATATAGGGAAACCGAAGAACTCTATAATCGTTCTGTGCTAACACCAAGACTCTGCGAACTAAGAAATCTAATAGCCAATGCCTATCTAATTATCAAGATGGCAATGGCAAGAAAAGAAAGTCTAGGACTACACTACTCCATAGACTACCCAGTAAAAGAAAAATAAATAAAGCAATAGATTATAAAACAAAAGGGAAGCAAATGCTTCCCTTTATCTATTTATTAATATCCTCTGGCTTTAAATCAAATGTATAATCCGTATATATATGATACGAATCATCCTTAGTCCAAGTATATTTACTCCATGAATTTTGATTAAAAAACTGAACTCCTTCCTTGTCTTTATCTTGCTCTGCCCAAGTCTTTAATAATACATTATCCTTAGAATAAATAAACACTGTATCATAATTATATTTAATGTAACCTAATACATTAAACAAGCAATCTTTGATTTTGTCGCTTACTCTTACTCTAGATATCACCATATTACTATCAGGCTCAATAATCATCTTATGAAATCCTTCTTCTTGATATGAACAATTTGTGCAACAAAGATTAATCTTAGATTTAAGTATTAACTGCTCACCAGTCAAATTTTTCATCTTGAAAGTCACAATATTAGTATCATTCTCGGATTCACCGCAGAACGAATCTAAGAAATAAGTACAAGATGAAAAGAAGATTACTATTATTAGTAATACTCCTATTTTATTTATTTTAGAATTCATGTATACTAAATATTTCTGAAATTTCTGCTGACTTTGTTGGATATGCTAATATTAGCTTTTCCTTTAATTTCTGATGACTGTTAATTTGATACTCCAAACAATCAAAGATTTGTTTTTTTGTTAGCACCCCACCTATAATCAAATCAGATACAATATTTGGGGAGAACCACTCTCCAGATAGAATAGGGATTGTATTATATTTTTCATATCCATTCATATATCCTATACCAAATCCCCACATTTCTCCAACACCACAAATACCTGATTTATTAGAAGATTGTGACCCATATGCCCCATAAGTTATTATATAGTTAATATAATCTGCCCAAAAATCACTTCCAACCTTAGAAAAATGACTAGCATGTGCTAATTCATGATATGTGTCTTCAGATATTATATGAGAGGAATTTGTACCCGTACCAATTATTATGTCAGGCAAAGCATATTTTGCCAAATGGAACAAAAGATTTGTTGGAACTGCGGCAAAAAAATTAACCATAAAATCTCCAAATGAACTATTCCCATTAAAATATAGGAGATGATCAATCCTTCTAAACATACCTGCACAACTTGCATCATGTCCTCTAACTGCCAAAATCTTAAGTTTTGATGGTGGTGCAGTAATCGCATTAGCTCCAGTGCATAAATTCTCATAATATTCATAAGCGGCATTATTGATTGTAGCCAAATCCCAAACACATGAGGTCTTGTAAATATTAATATTATATCCCTTTCTACTCTTCTTCCCTATAAAATGTAGAGCAGGACAAAAAGGATTAAAATGCGTCCAAATTGTGAAATCCCTATTATTTACGAAACGTACCGAATAGAGAGGATTGATAGAGAATTTTCTATTCATAGTATATTCTCCGTTGGCATTTGTATATGCCGATGCCCATTTAACTATAATATTACACTTAACCTTCACTCCCTTTACAGGAACTAAACCTGGAGTTGTAATTTCACTATCTTCCACCTTAAAAATTCCCTTTGGTCTATAGCCAGTAAACCATCCTTTTGCATCACTCTCTTCAGGTCTAAATATCTCTAATAAACCTAGACGAGCAAAAGAATGTTGTTCAAGAATATCATATTCACTTGCAATCTTATCCTCTGAATTATCCACTGGAATAAAACAGCTATCCAAAATCTGATATGTTATTGATTGATTAAAATTATAACCAGCAGGCACCGTGGTATAAAGCCATGTAATTTGATCAGCAGGGATTGACGGGTCATGATAATATGTTCCCTCTTTAACAATTTCATAATCCATAGGATAATCAAATAATTCCAATCCACTTTCATTCAAAAAATTTAATTGAGTTGAATCAGAAGGCAAAAAACGAACATATAAATCGGTTAATTGAACCTGAAAGTTTCCTCCAATCTGACCTGTATTCACTAAGTCATTATATGAAGCTAACATATTAGTAAGAGAATAAGGATTTGGATAATGTACTCCTAAAATAATTTCATCGTTGGAGCCTGTACTCTTAAGAGAAGAAGAACTTCCTGTGCCAACTTCCTCCTCATTAGTACATGAGAGGATAAAAAGTGGAAGAATAAAAAATAATAATCTAAATGTTTTTTTCATAATAAATATTTAATTAATTAATAAATTTGATTTTCTAATCAGGTTAAATTGAACCAAATAAATTAGAAAAGACGCAAATATAAATAAAATTTTTGATTATAAACATATTTATGAAATAAATATAAAAAGGTTATAAATGTCACATAATTTGTTTTCATTTAAAACTAGGTAGCGAAATAAAGTAACGAAAACAAAATAAAGCAAAAAGCTCTCCTATTTGGGAGAGCTTTTTTTAATTTACTTTTTTCAACTTATCAATTAAGGAGTAACAGGTGGTACTATTTCTTCTATATCATCGATACTGATTGAAACCGTTTTCATATCGTCTCTTGCTTCTTTATCGGGAAGGAAACTAATTGCAATACTCTCAATTGTGCTTGCCGTAACCTCTTCTGGAGTATTCATAGCCTTAACCTTGGTCTTAATGTGGAAGGTTCCAAAACCATCATACTTAACAGGATGACCAGCCTTAAGCATAAACAGGGTCTGAGCCATCATGGAATCCATAACATTCATAATATCACCCCTGCTTACAGTGCTCGATTTCTCTATCATCTGAGCCATGGTCTTAAAGCTAATTGTCTCATATTTGACTAGTTGAGCCAAATACTTCTCACCCGGATTATATCCGACGTGAATGTCCTTTTTTGTTTTCTTAAATTTCATAATTTGTTGTGTTAATAAATCTATTAAATTTCTTTGCCACAAAAAGCAGCAAAATGTTTTATTTATCTCTCTTATATTTCACCTCTTTAACCACATTATCTACAAGCGAAAAATCAACATTCTTAAACCTTTTCTTAAGATAAATCGAGGGTTTATAAATACACTTAAATCTCTTTATTGTCTTTGCCGTCACCTCTTCGGGGCTATCCACCGCCATAGCCTCAATGGCTGGGAAAAAAGAACCCAATAAATTCAGCTTAACGGGATGTCCATTCTCCACCATCCAAAGCACGGCAGTCTCTATCTCAGCCAAAACGCCCAAAAGATCACCCCTACTCATAGTACTTTTTTTCTCGACAATCTCAGCAATCTGGTCAAATCCAACCTCACTTTGAAGTTGAATCCTCGGAACATATTTATCCTTGACTTCGCCATTTATCGAAACTTTAATCCTAAATTTGAAAAATCTTATTGCCATAATAAGTAAATTGCTTTGTTTTTATAATAAATGTCTTTGACTTTATAAAAAATATCATTGATAAATCACCCTAAAAAGCCCCTTTTTACACCATAAAAAGCCACCTTTTATACCTCAAAAAGCCGCTTTTTGTACTATAAAAAGCCCCTTTTTGACCCTAAAAGTCTTTAGAAAAATCCAAAATATGAGGAACTAAATCCAAAAAGTTCCCACCTTTTCACTTTTCACTCTTAACTTTTCACTTTTAGTTCCCCACTTTTCTCTCTTCACTCTTACCTTTTCACTATAAAAAATCCTATTCTCCAATAACAATCTTCCCGCTAACGCCTTTACCATTAAGCACAACTCTATAAGAATAAACCCCAGCCTTCAAGTCCGAAACATCAATCCTATTTCCAACCTTAGCCGAAAGCCTACTACTCTTAACCATTCTACCATTCAAATCATAAATCTCAATATCAGCCTTATCAAACCTATCAGCCTCAATATCCACCAAAACAAAATCCTTAGCCGGATTAGGATAAACCCTCAAACTAGCCCTCTCCCCACTCTCAACATTACTAAGCCCAACAAAACCATTAGGCATAAACTTAATCAAATATCCTTCTTTAAGTGTCTCAACAGCTATAATTAAACCTCCGTCTGTTGTTGCCTTTATCCCATTTACTTGTTTCCATGTGGTAGTATCAAAGCCATATGCATAGTCATAATTTAAATCTCCATTAATATTAAAGTTTATTATCCTTAATATTTGGTATTTACTATTCATAGGGTTGATAACTCTATTATATATTGTGTCCTTAAATGAATAGCAAACATAATATATAGAGTCTGTGTTTATATAGTCTAATTTCTTCGAAAACTCTGGGAGAAAACAAGCAAAATCAACTTGATTTTTAATATCTATAGGAAATTTTATAGTCTTGCATTTTAATGTATGTCTGTTTACTATTTTAATTTGCGTTTGCATCTCATCATAGCCTTCATCATAGCTTCCAATAGTAACAAAGGTTGAATCATTAATATTATATAGATTCGTATTTGCTATTTCTGAATCAAACCCATCTATAGTATCTATAATTTCTAAGTTATTTTTATCTAAGCTAAATATTTTTGTATACATTTTATCATAATGAATATTGCTTAATAACTCATAATTACTGTCCGTCTCAACTATTTCTACACCCGAATATTCTTCGAATTTATGAATTTTTGTTTTTAGTATATTCCCTAATGTATCTATTATCATTAACTTTGAATAAAGAATAGGTGAATAAGTATAATTGTTTTGTATTATTAAAAATTGTTTTTCTTTTGTAAAGAAAACAATAGAATTTAAGCTCTCAAATTTAAGGGTATCACTATCATAAGTACCAATAATTTTCCTTATTAATTGATTCCCATTTATATCATAACAAAAAAAAGTAATTGTATCTATAAATATATTGTTATTAGTATACTTATAAGTATGGTTATCAATCCCATATAATTTATTATTCAATTTAATAGATAGATTTTGTGTAGCTGTCTTTAGTGAATCTAAAATATTCAAATTATTATCAAGCTTATAAATATCAAGATCATTATTAGTCCCTCTATTTATTAGGGTAACCCAGTTATTATCATAATCATCATAGTCATGAAATATCTTTGGATAATACTTAGTCGAATCAAATTTGTATACCTTTTCGTTGTTGCGTGTAATTACAGTATCTCCAATTTGTGCGTTAATTGCAAAAGGGATTAAAAATAGAACTATAAAACCTATTTGTTTTTTCATAAAAAATTGTTTTTAAAACTGTCCGTCTCTAAGAATTTACTTCTTTTAATAAATGATTAGAGACGGACAATATCCATATTAATTAAATTCCTACAAATAGGATATTATCTAATGATAACCAATATGGATTATCAACATAAATTCCATGTCTTTTCTTAGTAACATATGAATATGCATTTAAAGCATCTCCAATTTTAAAAAATAAGTTCGAAAATAGTAAATCTACAATTTTTATATTATTATTGCTATTATAAGGGTTACTAGGATTAAGTTCCCATGATTTTATTATTGCATTTGGTAAATAATAATCTATCATATCATCTCTAGTTACTATAAATGGATCCCCCAAAGCTGATTGTGCAAATTTATAAGTATCGAAATATCCATAAAGTTGGGTTTCTATATTACACATAAATCCGTCTTCATATGTTGAGCATAACTCTGATAATCTTGCTTGATCTACATATGTTCCATATGTATTATACTGATATGTCCAATTAATAGTTGCTCCTAAAGGTATATCAAATGGTCCATCTGGTGAATTTAATACTTTACATTTATGAGGTTCCCATACTATTCTATCATATACGGTAAAAGTTGGGATTTCTAACCCAAACATTACTTTTCCGTTGCCTACTGCTTTTACAAATAAATCAGAGAATTGTAAATATTTACCATTCATTTGTTGTAGGAAATTGTTTAAGAATGTAGTATAAGCATCAACTAATTCTGCTCCATTAATATTTCCTTGTCCATCAATATTTACTTCGAATTGAAAAGTAGAACCAGTATAATAGGTAGTTGTATCTACTATTTCTTGTTTTGCAACTACTCCATAATTAAAAAATGTTTCAAGAGCAGATACAGCATTTGTAATATCTATTGAGGATATTGTTGTATCTCCTTTCATTGCTTTATCGAATCTTGAAACTAATTGAATTGCTTCACTTGAAGACATATCTGATTCTTCATAACCAGGGTAAGGTCTTTCGATAGTTGGCTGTGTTAATGTTTTTTTATTTTTTATTGGTGTATTGTCCAATACATCTGCCTCGTCGGTACATGATGTTATTACTAATGCTACTAATGCAGCAGCTAAAATTGATTTATATATGTTTTTATACATAGTAATAAAAATTAAATTTAAAATTTCTCTGTTGGTTTACTTTGAACAGAGACAAAGTTTTCTGTTGATTTTTACTTTATACAAAAAAATAAAGTTCGGTTTGGTGGGCGTTATTCTAATTATAGAAACGCCAATTGGGTGCTAGATTAGTCTTACATAGGTAAAACACTCCTTTGAGTGAATAAAATTTGTAATGATAATACCCTTTAGGATTAAAGGATAGTTTAAATATATTAAATATTTTGTAACTTGCTGAATCCTGTGTGTGTGTGTGTGTGTGTGTGTGTGTGTGTGTGTGTGTTGTAGGGAGAAAATAAGTAGTTTATTCAAGGATTGGATTGTCTTTGAATATTGCTTTTTGAATATTTGCTTTATTTGTTCTTTCATTTCTTGTCAGTAAAAGCTTGGCAAATATAGAAAATATTTTTTATATACAAAGAAATTAGTGAAATTTTTCGTAAGAATATTGGTATATTAATATAAATAATACAATTATATCAATAAATACTCTAAACTTAACAGGTATTCTCTTACTTAATCAACAAAAAAAGCCTAGTTAATAGGCTCTTTTGTTGTTTCCTTCGTAGTAGTTTATGAAGGCTTGGTTTACTACTTTGTTTCCTCCTGGGGTTGGGTAATTGCCTGAGAAATACCAATCGCCCCTATGGTCTGGGCAGGCTTGGCGTAAGCCTTCTAGAGTTTGGTAAACTATTTCTATTTCTGCAACACAGTCCTCTGGAGTTAGTAAGGAGGTTATCTTTTTGGATATTTCTTCGGTCGATAGATTTGCATAGATTTCCTTTACATGGTTTACTATCACTTCTTTTGGAAGGTTTTCTTGTGCCTTTGATTTGCGATAAACCTCATCGATTACATTCTGCATTCCCTTTTCTTTCAATAGGTTTATTGCGGCATTGAAGGCGATAAAGTCTCCCATTCTCGACATATCTATCCCATAACAATCAGGGTAACGAATCTGTGGTGCAGAAGATGCAATGATTATCTTCTTAGGGTGTAGCCTATCAAGGATACGTATTATGCTTTGCTTTAGGGTTGTGCCTCTAACTATACTGTCGTCAAGGACTACTAGATTGTCTATATCATTTCTTACTTGTCCATAAGTTACATCATAAACATGGGCAACCATATGATCTCTCTCGTCATCGTTTGTGATAAAGGTTCTCATCTTAACATCCTTCACCGCAATATATTCTCTTCGTGGTGCAAGTGAGAAAATCTCTTTCAGTTTATCCTCTGTTAACTCATTCTTGTTTTGAAGTATCTCCTCTATTCTCTTGTTGTCTACATATTCGTTAAGTGATTGAGCAAGACCTTGAAAGGCAACTGAGGCTGTATTTGGAATATATGATATAACTGTATTCTTGAGATCATAGTCTATTGCCTTTAGAACATCTTCTCTTAGGTTCCATCCCAAAGCCTTTCTTTCTCTATAAATATCTGAATCGGTACCTCGCGAGAAATAAATTCTCTCGAAGGAACATTTTTGAGGATTTGCCGATGGCTCTTTAACCTTCTTTATCGCTACCTCTCCATTTCTTTTAATGATAATGGCATGACCAGGTTCAAGTTCCTTTACATCATTTATCTTTACATTAAAGGCTGTCTGTATCACTGGCCTTTCTGATGTTATTACTGCTATCTCATCATTATAATAATAGAAACAAGGTCTTATTCCATTCTCATCCCTAAGCACAAAAGCATCGCCATGTCCTAACATTCCTCCCATCACATAACCTCCATCCCAACGTTTGGCTGCTCTTACTAATATGTTTTGAATATCTAATTCCTCTTCAACAAGTTTCGATATTTCAGAGTTATTATATC
This sequence comes from Bacteroidota bacterium, assembly GCA_017860275.1. Lineage (GTDB taxonomy): Bacteria > Bacteroidota > Bacteroidia > Bacteroidales > P3 > UBA10566. Next base: position 133,446 of record JAFNAQ010000004.1, on the reverse strand, counting down.
CTTTAAGTTTATAAGATTTGAAGACTTTCTCAACTTCCCTATCGACAAAGCTACCTAACTTCTCCAGAATAATTGCAGTATCGGCAGTCTTTACAGGGTGTTGCCCTAGTTCCATAAGTTTGTCCAATAACTCGTCGATATTGGTTAGATTAAAGTTTCCTGCAAGCACAAGACTCCTTGAGCGCCAATTACTCTGGCGAAGGAATGGATGAAGATTTTCAAGTTCATTCTTTCCAAAGGTTCCATAACGAAGATGCCCAAGGTAAAGCTCTCCAACAAAATCATCCCCTTTGAAGGCTTGAGCAAAAACATCTTGGATAGGCTTAGAGCTATTCGATTTTGCAATATGTATAAATTGCTCTCCTGCTGGAGTATTGAATTTGATATTAGCCAAGCCTGCTCCATCTTGACCTCTATTATGCTGCTTCTCCATCAAGAGATACATCCTATTCAAAGCCCAATACTTCGACCCATACTTCTTTTCGTAATACTCCAAAGGCTTTCTTAGCCTAAGCATTGCTATTCCACATTCGTGCTTTATACTATCGCTCATATATCTAACTTATTGGATATTTTCTATCTAAACCAAAACAATATTTTGTAACCTTTACTGCGCTTGGGCATTGGCGGCGTTTCCATTCATTTATTCTTATTAGTCTTAAAACTTTTTCTACTATCTCTCTAGGGTGACCAGTCTCAAGAATAATCTCTTCCAAGCCTTTTCTGTTTTCTAAATGCTCTAATAAAATACTATCGAGTATATCGTAATCAGGAAGAGAATCGGAGTCTTTTTGTCCAGGTCTTAGTTCCGCAGATGGTGCTTTGTGAATAGAGTTATAAGGTATTAACTCATTATTTCTGTTTATCCATTTTGCAAGCTCCCATACCTCGGTCTTATAAACATCTCCAAGAACAGAAATTGCTCCAGAGGTGTCACCATAAAGAGTTCCATATCCTACTGCTGCCTCAGATTTATTTGTTGTATTTAGAAGGGCGGCACATAATTTATTTGCAAACCACATAAGTGTTACACAACGCAAACGACTTTGAAGATTCTCCTCAGCCAAATCGAAATCACTTGGGAGATGAGTCATAAGTTCTGAACTCATTACATCAAAGCTATTCTTTATTGGTACAATATGGTGCTCAATACCTAGATTCTTTGCCGAGCAAAGTGCATCCTCAATTGAATGTTCGGAAGAGAACTCCGAAGGCATTAAAACGCCAACGACATTTTCTTTCCCAAGGGCACTAGCTGCTATAACAACAACCAAGGCTGAATCAATTCCTCCTGAGAGTCCTAAGACTGCTTTCTTTATTCCATTCTTAGAGAAATATTCTCTAAGTGCAAAAACCAAAGCCATATAGAGTCTTTCCATTCTTGGCAATGGGTTCTGATATTGTAACTTTAGGTTATCTGTTTCTATCTGAGAACTACTATCTTCAAACAAAGGGAGCATAGAACATATCTCTCCTCTTTTGTTTATTACAAAGCTTTCTCCTGCAAATAAATATCCTCCCTCTGCACCAAATCTATTTACAAAGATAAGAGTTGTATCCATTTTCCTTACAATTGGAATAAGCTTAGAATATAAAGGCTGCTGATAATCTAATTCAAAGACAATATTTGAACAAATTATCAGAATATCTACTCTATTGCCCAACAAAGCAAACTCTTCTAAGTCTTCTTCAAAACCAAATCCAATACTCTTACCATTATATACTATAGTCTCAATTCCACTTCCTGAGTCAAAGCCAATATCAAAGTCTCCTAAGTTTTTCTTAGTAGATAATCCTATAACCTCTCCTTTTGAAAAAAAGACAATAGAATTAAATCTATTGTCTTCTATTTTTATTGGAGTACCAAGTATTATATCCTTATTTGTTTGACATATTTCTTCACATAAGAGTGCAGAATTGATATATGTATCTTCATATTCTATTGCGCTCATTAGTGGCATTCCACTAATGGCTGATTCTGGAAATACATTTAAAACATCATTATTTGATTCTTTTATTTTGGAAAGAATAAGCTCTTTATTCTTTTCGAATCCTAATGCTTTGGGATTTAATTGTTGGATACTTATCTTCATTAATCTTTTGCTTCTTCTTTTATTGCATGGCGAATTTGAGATTCTAACTCTGCACTTAGTTCTTCATTATCAATTAAAAGTTGTTTAACTCCATCTCTTCCTTGACCAAGTTTTGTCTCTCCATAAGAAAACCAAGAACCACTCTTTTTGATTACACCTTTTTCAACACCTAGGTCTACTATTTCTCCAACCTTTGAAATACCTTGTCCAAACATTAAATCAAATTCAACTTGGCGGAAAGGTGGTGCAACCTTATTCTTAACAACCTTTACTCTAACACGGTTTCCAACGTTTTGGTCTCCGTCCTTTATTGCTTGAATACGACGAATATCCAAACGAACAGATGAATAGAATTTAAGTGCATTACCCCCTGTTGTTGTTTCAGGTGAGCCAAACATTACTCCTATTTTATCTCTTAACTGATTAATAAATATGCAGCAACAGTTTGTCTTGCTTATTGTAGAGGTTAGCTTTCTTAGAGCTTGAGACATTAAACGAGCTTGAAGCCCCATCTTACTATCTCCCATTTCTCCATCTATCTCACTCTTAGGAGTAAGAGCTGCAACAGAGTCAATAACAATTATATCAATAGCTCCTGAACGAATCAAGTTGTCTGTGATCTCTAATGCTTGTTCTCCATTATCGGGCTGAGAAATAAATAGATTTTGAACATCAACGCCTAACTTTTGAGCATAAGTACTATCAAAAGCATGTTCAGCATCGATGAAAGCGGCAATACCTCCTTTGGCTTGAGCCTCAGCAATTGCATGAATTGCTAATGTTGTTTTACCTGAACTTTCTGGTCCGTAAATTTCAACAACTCTACCCTTTGGGTATCCACCTATTCCTAAGGCAACATCTAAAGAGATTGAACCTGTAGAAATATATTCAACTTCAGAAACTGCTTTGTCGCCAAGCTTCATGATAGAACCTTTGCCATAATTCTTTTCAATCTTATCGATTGTTGACTGTAACACTTTTAGCTTCTCAAGCTTAGCAGCGTCGATTGAATTTTCTTTTGCCATAATCTATTTGTTTATTTCTTAGAGAAATTTATACTTTTCTGATATTTATATCTAATTCTATCCCTTCAATAATATCTATCTTAGAGATTGGTTCTGTGTTTTGATCTCCCATAATAATAGAAATATCTCCATGCTTTACTAAAGAAAGTTCCTTAGTTAGAGTTTCTCCCATTATATAGTCTTGGTGCTCTGCAAGAGCTTCCTCCAACAAAGAGTTATATTCAATCTCTACTATTATATTATCTGTAACCTCAAAGTTTTGTTCTTTTCTTATGTTTTGGATTCTATTTACAAGCTCTCTTGCAATACATTCCTTACGAAGCGACTCAGTTACTGTTGTATCTAATGCTACCGTCAAGACTCCTTCATTCATTACAACCCAACCTGGTATATCTTGTGTTACTATTTCCACATCGGAGATTGAAAGCTCAATATTTTCTGACTCAATCTCTACAAAGATACTTCCATTGTTTTCAATCTCAGAAATTTGTTCTTGCGTAAAGGCTGACAATACTCCAGCAACATGCTTCATCTTAGAACCAAGTTTAGCACCTAATTGTTTAAAGTTAGGTTTTATCTTCTTTACTAATACATTGTTTTCTTGGCTTAAGAATTCAATTTCCTTAATGTTAACTTCCGAAAGAATTAAATCCCTTACTGCAAGAATTTGTTTCTCCATTTCTGGATTTGTTGCAGGAATCATAATCTTTTGAAGTGGCTGACGAACCTTTAGGTTATTTCTCTTTCTTAGAGAAAGAACCATTGAGCATATCTTTTGAGCAAGCTGCATCCTCTCTTCAAGAGCCTTGTCAATAATAGCCTTGTCAGACTCTGGAAAATCAGTTAAATGAACTGAGTTTACTGAGAATCTTCCTGAAACATTATTCAAATCGGTAAATAATCTATCTGCAAAGAATGGAGAAATTGGTGCCATTAATCGAGATAGGGTTTCCAAACAAGTATAGAGTGTTTGATATGCAGAAATCTTGTCTGAGGAATATTCTCCCTTCCAGAAACGACGACGGCATAGACGAACATACCAGTTAGATAGATATTCATCAACGAAGTTTTGAATTGCTCTTGCTGCACGAGTAGGTTCATAATCTGCATAAGAGTTATCAACATTCTCAATCAAAGAGTTAAGCTCCGATAATATCCAACGGTCAATCTCTGCTCTTTCTTCATTCTTTATATTCTCTTCCTTATATGCAAATCCATCTATGTTTGCATAAAGAGCAAAGAAGCTATATGTATTATATAATGTACCGAATAGTTTTCTTCTTATCTCATCAACCCCTTCAATATCGAACTTTAGATTTTCCCAAGGTTGAGAGTTAGAAATCATATACCAGCGTGTTGCATCTGGACCGTATTTTCCTATGGTTTCAAATGGATCTACTCCATTTCCAAGACGTTTACTCATCTTGTTACCATTCTTATCTAATACCAATCCATTCGAAACAACATTCTTAAATGCTATTGAGTCGAATACTAAGGTTCCTATTGCGTGAAGAGTAAAGAACCAACCTCTTGTTTGGTCAACACCCTCTGCAATAAAGTCTGCTGGGAAAGATTGTTGTAACTGCTCTTTATTTATATCAAATGGATAATGATGTTGAGCATAAGGCATCGCACCAGAGTCAAACCAAACATCTATTAGGTCTGTTTCTCTTGTCATCTTCTTTCCTTCTTTCGATACAAGATATACATTATCAATATATGGGCGGTGAAGGTCAAAACTTTCATAGTCCTTTGAAGCATATTTGTTCTCGCTCATAAATCCTGCCTCGATACTCTTATCTATCTCGTTTCTTAATTGCTCAACCGAAGAGATACAAATTTCTTCTAATCCATCTTCTGTTCTCCATATTGGTAGTGGTGTTCCCCAATAACGGCTACGACTTAGATTCCAATCCACAAGATTTTCTAACCAGTTTCCAAAGCGTCCAGATCCTGTTGCTTCTGGCTTCCAATTTATGGTCTTGTTTAATCCAATCATCCTTTCCTTTACTGCTGTTGTGCGAATAAACCAAGAATCCATTGGATAATATAGGATTGGTTTATCTGTTCTCCAGCAATGAGGATAATTATGTGTGTGTTTCTCTATCTTAAATGCTTTTCCTTCTTCCTTAAGTGCAATTGCTATCTCTACATCTAGGCTCATATCCTTTTCTGTAAGATTTTTATCGTAAGCGTTCTTGACAAACTTCCCTGCAAAGGCCTTATAAGCATCAGTATTTATATTATTCTTTACAAATTCTTCATCAAGGTCTTCAATTTTGAAGAACTTACCACTACGGTCTACCATTGGTTGACGCTTACCTTCCTTATCGAACATAACTAGTGGTGGTACCCCTGATTGTTTAGCAACCCTATCATCATCTGCTCCAAAGGTTGGTGCAATATGCACTATACCTGTACCATCTTCTGTGGTTACAAAGTCTCCTCCAATTACTCTAAAGGCTCCCTCTCCAGGGTTTACCCAAGGTAGCAATTGTTCATATTCTAACCCAATTAAATCCTTGCCCTTGCAAGATGCTAATACCTTAAATGGTATTTCCTTATCTCCAAATTTATAGTCTTCGAATGATAATTCGCTATTCTTCTCTGGGAAGAAAGAGTTTAATAATGGCTTTCCAAGAATTACATTTATAGGCGCTCCACTATATGGGTTAAATGTCTTTACTAATACGTATTCAATATTTGGTCCAACGCATAGTGCAGTATTAGAAGGAAGTGTCCAAGGAGTAGTTGTCCATGCAAGAACTGAACAATCCTCTGGCTTAATATCGTTTAGTCCAAAAGGACAAGATTTCATATTTGGCTGTTCTGCCTTTACCTTAAATATTGCAACGCATGTTGTGTCCTTTACATCTTTGTAGCAACCAGGCATATTTAATTCGTGAGAACTTAGTCCTGTTCCTGCTGCTGGAGAAAATGGTTGAATTGTATATCCTTTATAAAGGTAGCCTTTCTTATATAACTCTCCTAATAAATACCAAAGAGTTTCAATATATTCATTCTTAAAAGTAATATAAGGATTTTCTAAGTCTACCCAATAGCCCATAAGCTTTGTAAGCCTATCCCACATATCCTTATACTTCATTACCTCCTCTTTACATGCCTTATTATAGTCATCAACAGAGATTTTTGTACCAATATCTTCCTTAGTTATTCCTAAATTCTTCTCAACTCCAAGCTCAACAGGTAATCCGTGAGTATCCCATCCTGCTTTTCTTGTTACATAGAATCCCTTTTGCGATTTATATCTACAGAAAATATCCTTAATTGCTCTAGCCATTACGTGGTGAATACCTGGCTGACCATTTGCCGAAGGAGGTCCTTCATAAAAAACATATGGAGTTTTGCCTTGTCTTAGTTTTAAACTTTCCTCAAAAGTGTTGTTGTCTTCCCAATTCTTAAGCACTTGTTCACCTATTGCTGTTAGGTCTAACTGCTTATACTCTGAATATTTCTTTACCATCTTGACGTAAAATAAGAACTTTATATATTATATTAGTATTAACTTGCAAAAGTAGTAATTTCTTAAGAATAATCAAAGAGAAAATAAATCAAATAAAAACCCATAGATATTTGATTAAAAATCATTAGAATAAGGATTAATTTCAAAAAGACTTGATTTAATTTTGCTAAGATGCACATCTTAGCTCGCTGAGATGCACATCTTAAGACGCTAAGATGTGCATCTTAATATAGCGAGATGTGCATCTTAGCAAAGTTAATCTTCTTTTCTTTGAAAATATATCTTATTTGAGCGAAATTCCATCTTGTTTAATTGAAATTAAACGAAGAATAACTTGACCTAGAGCAAATATTATTTTATTTATTTTCTTACTCCATCTCTTTATTTTTTAATCATATAGATATGTATTGACTCCCTATGATTAATAATTTACTTTATTTTTTTGTTATTTTTTTTGGTAGTTTAAAAAATGGTCTTATCTTTGCAACTCGAAAACGGGACCAACCCAATAACGATTGGGAGCATAGCTCAGCTGGTTCAGAGCACCTGCCTTACAAGCAGGGGGTCACAGGTTCGAACCCTGTTGCTCCCACATCCCAAAACACTCAAGTAAATTGAGTGTTTTTTTTTGCCCAAAAACTCCTTTTTCTTTTCAAAGAGCAGTATTAGCCATATTGTTACTATATGTTTTAATTTTGAGCTATTTATAATTTTTCATTTGATTTTTATACCCCTTCTACACCCTGTTAAACTAGGCATATTAATCGTTAAAATTTGGAATCAATAAGTTTTTTAATATATCTTTGCAGGCTAGAAAATAAATTTAGTGTTTAATAAATAATTGAAAGATGTCAATTAATAGTAAGACACAAGAGCTTAAAGCAAGAATGCAAGTTTTGCTTCAAGGTGGTGGTGAAAAAGCCATGGAGAAACAAAAAGCGACTGGGAAGCTCACTGCAAGAGAAAGAATCATTGAACTTTTAGACGAGGGTTCTTTCCATGAATATGACCTTTTTATCCAACACTCAGGTAAAGACTTCGATATGGATAAAAAGATACTTCCAGGAGATGGTGTTGTAACAGGCACAGGAACAATCAATGGTTATCCAATATGTATTTATGCTCAAGACTTCACAGTTGCTGGAGGTTCTTTGGGTTATATGCATGCAAAGAAAATTTGCAAGATTATGGATCACGCCATGAAATTGAAAACTCCTATTATTGGTATCAATGACTCAGGTGGTGCTCGTATTCAGGAAGGTGTTAATGCGTTAGCAGGTTATGGTGATATTTTTTATCGCAATACTATGGCCTCAGGTGTTATTCCTCAAATATCAGTTATACTTGGTCCTTGTGCTGGAGGTGCAGTTTATTCTCCTGCCTTGACCGACTTTGTATTTGTGGTAGATAAAATATCCAAGATGTTTATCACTGGTCCAGATGTAATCAGGACAGTACTAGGAGAGGAAATCTCTCAAGAAGACCTTGGAGGTGCAAGAGTGCATGCTGAAATATCAGGTAATGCTCATTTCTTCGCTGAAAGTGAATTAGAATGTTTTGAACAAATCAAGACTCTTTTCTCTTACATTCCTTGGAATAATACAAAGAAAGCAGAACCATTTGCTGCAAAGAAGCCTAAAGTAAAGGATTATAAGATTTCTCAAATATTCCCTACTGAGCCTTCTAAGCCTTATGACGTTAGAAATATAATTAAGAGTATATCTGATAATTCGGAATTCTTAGAAGTTCATGAATTATTCGCACCAAATATTGTGATTGGTTTTGCTCGTATCAACGGAGACACTGTTGGTTTTGTTGCAAATCAACCAATTGCTAAGGCTGGGGTTTTAGATTGTGACTCTTCTGATAAGGCTGCAAGATTTATTCGTTACTGTGATTCATTTAATATTCCTTTAGTTACTTTGGAAGACCTTCCTGGATACTTACCAGGTGTTGATCAAGAACATGCTGGAGTTATTCGTCACGGAGCAAAAATCTTATATGCATTTTCAGAAGCAACAGTTCCAAAGATTACTATTATCTTAAGAAAAGCTTATGGTGGTGGTTATATAGCTATGTGTTCAAGTCACTTGAAAGCTGACTTTGTTTTTGCATGGCCAACTGCTGAAATTGCTGTTATGGGACCAGAGGGAGCGGCTAATATTATCTTCAAGAGTGAGATTATGGCAGCAGAAGATAAGGATGCTATGCGTAAAGAAAAAATACAAGAATATAAAGATAAGTTTGCCAACCCTTATGTTGCTGCATCTTATGGATATGTTGACGCAGTTATTCAACCAGCTGAAACTCGTGACTGTTTAATTCATGCGTTAAGTATTACAAAGAATAAGGTAGCAACTAACCCTTATAAAAAACATGGACTTCCTCCATTTTAATAATTATTCAAGGGTTAAATTAAAAGTAAATCAATAAATACTTAAGGCTATGTCAGAAAATAAAGACCAAAGAGCATATTATCGTCAATTATATATTAAGATTGACCCAGGTCAAACTTATGCATTTATACCTGGTACAATAATCGAAGTCTTTGTAAAAAAAGGACAAGTGGTTAAAAAAGGAGAACCTTTATGTTCTTTACATGCAATGAAGATGGACAATAATATATGTTCAGCTGTTGATGGTAAAGTTAAAGTAATAAATATTAAAAAGGGACAAATTGTAAGTAAGAATGATGTTCTATTTGAAATAGAATAATCCTTTCTTAGTCCTAAAATATAAAAGGCGATGTTGAAACTTAATTCACATCGCCTTTTCTTATTCTATTATATAAACTATCTAGTTCTTGCTCCGTTCCAGAACATCATCCCTGTGGATAGATTATATACTTCGAATCCCTTTGACGCTAAATATTCAGCAGCCATGGAGCTTCTTTGTCCACTTCTACAATATACTGCAACTGGTTTAGTCTTATCCAACTCCTCTACTCTACTGGCAAATAAATGATTTGTAACATCTATATTTTTTGAGCCAGGAATATGAAGTTCTGAATATTCTTCAATTGTTCTTACATCAATTAATTGAATAGACTCCTGCGTTATTGTTTTAGCGAATTCTTCATTATTTTGATTCTTTACTTGCATATTGCATCTCTAATTATTTTCGTATTTAATTAGTAAGATTATACTATCCCCATCAATTCTGTTGGGATTTCAATATCACTAATTCTTATACTATTTAATTTATCCTCTCCCTCTTTTGTTAGAGTGAAATACATTTGACGCTTATCGTCCTTACCTAATTTTCTCTTAATCAGTCCCTTTTCTTCAATTGATTTAATTACTTTTGAAGTATTAGAATAGGTTAAGCCTAGGTCTTTTGCAATCTCTCCTGAAGAAAGTTTTTTCTTTTCCTCTAAGCTACAAAGTAACATACCTGCATTTAGACATATATCAAATTCTTTTTCAAATTTAATTTCAAATTCTGCAATAGAACGATACATGTTTCTGATTTTACAAAGTGTTTTCATAATTTACTTTTTAAATGATTACTATTTTTTTAATAATACGCTATCGATTGCTTTTTTAAATTCACTCTTTGGCATTGCCCCTTGAATTAATTGAGGTTGCTCATTCATTGGAGCAAATATTAATGTTGGTATTGAACGAATTCCAAATGCTGCTGCTAGTTCTTGTTCCTTTTCTGTATCTATCTTATAGATATAGATTTCTCCTTCATATTCCCCTGCCAATTCCTCAAGTATTGGAGCTATTGTTTTGCATGGACCACACCAAGATGCATAAAAGTCAATAATTGCAGGCTTATCCCCTAGATATTTCCACTCTGTTGGGTTAGCCTCATAGTTAACTACTTTCTTTAAGAACTCTTCTTTTGTTAAATGTATTGTTTTCATTTTACTTTCCTTTTTACTTATTTTTTCAATTTTTGTTTCTAAATCTTTATTTTTATTCTCGCAAGAAGCAAACATAGATGTTGCTCCAAGCATTAATCCTAAAATTATTATTTTCTTCATTTTTGTGCTATTATTAAAAATACTGGATATTTCTTATCATTTTTTTCTATTATATCGTATATACTTTCCCTTAAAATAACGAATCCTTTTTGCTCTAATATAGTTGATAATATTTCAATATCAAATCCATTATATGGAACCTTTGTTTCTCCATGAAATGAACCATCTTCACTTATCAAATCCCCAATTGCAATAAACCCATTATCTTTTAGTTTGTCTTTCATTACATCAATAAACTCTGGTACATAGTCTATATGATGAAGCGTCAAAAAACTTATCACACCACTTAGGTCATTAAGATTTGTCTCTTCAAACTCACTCTCTACGATTTGGACGTTTGTCAGATTAGAGTTTGATAATTTCTCTCTCAAAACATTGAGCATTGAAGGAGAATTATCAATCATATATAACTCTTCAACTATAGGAGCTATTTGTAATCCTACCAATCCAGTTCCACATCCTATCTCTGCAATTTTATCCTCTTTGTATAAGAATATGCTTTCACAAATTCTTTCAACAAATCTCTTTGTCAACTCCACTTGCATTGGATTATCCCAAGTCTTAGCCTTTTGTTCAAAATTATCTGACATATTTAATTAGATAAAAAGATTGACATTTGACTTATCTGCTCTTTCCATATATGTAGCCACTCCTCCAATTGTAACTTGGTCTAATAACTCTTCTTTATTTATACCCATTAGATCCATAGACATTTGACAAGCAATAAACTCCACTCCATTCTCTAAGGCTTGAGCTCTTAGAGATTCTAAAGAATCAACATGTTTCTTTTTCATAAGATGCCTCATCATTCTATCCCCTATTCCAAACATTGACATCTTAGATAGCTTTAATTTTAGAGAGTTAGATGGCATTAAAATTGAGAACATTCTTCCAAAGAAATCTTTCTCAACACTAGGTTTATCTATTTTCTTGATAATATTTAATCCCCAAAATGTAAAGAATATTGTTACTTTTTCTCCTGTTGCAGCAGCTCCATTAGCAAGAACCATCGAAGCAAGTGCCTTATCTAAATCATCACTAAATACAACAAAGGTCTTTCCTCTATCCTCGCAAGTCGTCTTTACAATATTACAATTTTTCGAACCCTTTTCAATTACAACATTATATATTCCCTTATCAGAAGTTGAGGATATTAGTTCATTTCCTGTGCTATTACACCAAGCTTGTGCATCACGTGCAAACCCAGCATCGGTTGAAAGTATTTCGATTCTACTGCCCTCAGAAATATCATCAATACCTTTCTTTAGTTTCATAATTGGACCTGGGCATTGCAAACCACAAGCATCTACTCTAAGAGTTTTTATCTCTGTCTTCATATTTTGCTCATCCAAATCTTTGCTATCTTCTTTTATTATCTTTGGCTCAATTCTACTTATTGGAGCAGTTGCTACTGAATAAGTCTTGTAGCCCCCTGAAAGATTTTTAACATCCTTATAGCCTCTTTGAAGTAATATTTTTGAGGCCAAATATCCTCTAAGCCCAATCTGACAATATATATGTATAGTCTTATTCATAGGTACTTCATTAATCCTTTCTCTTAAATCATCAACAGGAATGTTTACTGCTCCTGAAATAGCTCCCATATCATACTCTGCCTTTGTTCTCACGTCAAGAATATAAGCCTCATCTCTATTTAATTCCTTAATCTCTCTCCAAGTTGAAATCGGCATAATACCTGAAATAATATTTGAAGCAACATATCCAGCAATTGCTAGTGGGTCTTTTGCCGATGAGAATGGAGGTGCATAAGCATGTTCAATCTCTATTAAATCATAAATAGTGCCACCTTTTTTTATTAATAAGGCAATCTGATCTATTCTCTTATCAACTCCATCATATCCTACAGATGAAGCTCCTAAAATTCTTCCATCCTTAGGTTCAAACATTAACTTAATAGTCAACGGAAGTGCATTTGGATAATAACCTGCATGAGAATTTGAATGTGTTGTAGAACTTTGATAGCAAATTCCCAATTGTTTTAATTTCTTTGCAGCTAAACCAGTCGATGCAACTGTTAGGTCAAATACCTTTGCTATTGATGTTCCAATAGCTCCTTCATATTTGTACTTATTCCCAAAAATCATATTATCGGCAACAATCCTTCCTTGACGGTTTGCAGGATTTGCTAAATAGTTTAACCAAGGTTTGCCTGTAATTGGATGAGGAAACTCAATAGCATCACCAACAGCATAAATATCTTCAACAGATGTTTGTAAGAATTCATCAACCCATATACCACCTATTTCCCCAATCCTAATTCCTGCACTTTGAGCAAGTGAGGTTTCTGGTCTAACTCCTATAGAAAGTATAACAATATTTGTTGTGATTACTTCTCCATTACTAAGATAAACATCAATATTATCTCCTCTACGTTCAAATCTTTCGGCGCCTTGTTCTAGGAATAACCTTACGCCTTTTTGAATAAGATGTTGATGTACTTGAGCTGCCATAGAAAAATCGATTGGAGCCATAACTTGGTTACCCATTTCCACAATTGAGACTTCTGCACCTAAATGATGTAGATTCTCTGCCATCTCTAATCCAATAAACCCTGCTCCAACAACTACTGCATTCTTTACATTTCGTCCAATAATATAATTTTTAATCTTATCTGTATCTGAGACATTTCTCAGAGTAAAAATTCCTTCAGAATCAATTCCTTTTATTGATGGGCGTATTGGCGAAGCACCTGGAGAAAGTAATAATTTATCATACGATTCATTATATATACTACTATCTGCCCTACGAATTGTAATTTCTTTCTTGTCCTTATCTATACTTATTACTTCATTTTCGACTCTAACATCAATATTGAATCTTCCTCCAAAGGATTGAGGCGTTTGAAGAAACAACTTCTCTCTTTCCGAAATTTCTCCACCTATATAATAAGGTAGTCCGCAATTTGCATAAGAAATATATTTACCCTTCTCAAGTAAAACTATTTCAGCAAATTCATCCGCTCTTCTTATTCTTGCTGCTGCTGTTGCTCCTCCTGCAACTCCACCAACTATAACATGTTTCATAATTTATATCTTTATTATATTAGTTTATTTTCCGCTCTCTTTATTTTCCGTTGGAAATTTACTGCAAATGTATTATATATTTTCCGATGGAACAAATATTTTTATAGAAAAAAATATGGTTTATTATTAATTATCTGATAATCAATAATAAACCATGCAATAAATTTCGCTCTAATTCAGAGGAAAATACCTGATATTTTCCTACCTACATATTTTTGACTCTATAAATGTCTTCTCTGCCATATATGATGAACGTACAAGTGGGCCAGATTCAATATTATCGAACCCTAGTTCAAGCCCATTTTTTTTGTATTTAGCAAATTGTTCTGGATTTATATATTCTACTAAATCTAAATTTTGCTTTGTTGGCTGAAGGTATTGACCTATAGTAAATAACTTACAGTCAACTTCTCTAAGATCTTTCATAAGCTCAATGACCTCTTCTTCTGTCTCTCCAATACCAACCATAATTCCTGACTTAGAAATTAGTCCTCTCTGAGAAGATTGTTTAAGGACATCTAGACTTAACTCATATTTTGCTCGTGAGCGAACTTCATTAGATAGCCTTTTAACTGTCTCCATATTATGACCAAGAATATCTGGCTCAGCATCAAAGACAATTTTTAATAGATCTTCTCTTGCATCAAAATCTGGAATCAAAACCTCAATAATAGTATTTGGATTTAATGCTCTAATCTCTCTAATAGTTTCTGCCCAATGATTTGCTCCCTTATCCTCCAAATCGTCTCTATCAACTGATGTAATGACGCAGTGTTTAAGCTCCATTAGTTTAACACTATTAGCTATCTTCTTTGGTTCATCCTTATCTAAGGGAAGTGGTTTTCCAGTTTGAGTTGCACAAAACTTGCAACTTCTTGTGCAAATATCTCCAGCAATCATAAAGGTAGCTGTACCCTTACTCCAACACTCCCCAATATTAGGGCATTTGCCTGATGAACAAATAGTATGTAATTGATTTAGCTCAACAATTTTCTTTACCTTTGGGTAGTTTTCCCCTGTCTGAAGTTTAATTTTGAGCCATGATGGTTTTCTCTGAGGATTATTCATTGATTATGTTTTCTTGTTGTAGTTTCTTAAATGTCTTCTCTGCGGCTAGTTGTTCTGCAGCCTTAATAGAAAAGTCAATTGCAGTCTCACTCCCAACCTCATCAATAAATACTTGAACCTTATATTGTTTTCTAGAATATGTCTCTATAGTCTCCACTACTTGAAACGATATCTTTTGTTTAGTCTTTTGTCCCCAATCGATAATTTTGCTCTTATAATTCCAATCGGTCTTCTCCAATGTATCTATATCTAAATAAATAGAAAAAATCTTCTTTGCTATTACATTATAAGTAAAATCATAGCCCTTATCTAAATACATAGCACCAACAATTGCCTCAAAGGCATCTCCATCCATTGATAGAAATTGGCTGAAATTGTCTTTTGAGTACTTAATATGATTAGATAAACCTATTTTATGAGCAAGTTTATTTAGAGAAGCTCGAGATACTATCTTTGAACGCATCTCGGTTAAAAAACCCTCTCCTTGATATGGGTATTTTTTAAATAAATAATCTCCGACAATTGTACTCAGAACTGTGTCGCCCAAGTATTCCAACCTCTCATTATTCATCTTATTTCCCTTGCCATCTTTATGGATAAAAGACTTATGAATTAGGGCAAGCCTATAAACAGAAATATTCTTGGGTTTGCACCCAAGAATATTTTTAAGAAACAGTTTTAGTTCTTTATCTTTTTTTGAAAATAAGTTTCTTAAACTATAAGCAAAGTCTAACATTTCTTATTTTACAAACTTTTTCAAAGCAATACAAGCATTATGCCCACCGAAACCAAATGTATTACTTAGAGCAACATTGATTTCTCTCACTTGAGCCTTATTGAATGTGAAATTCAATTCTGGAATTTCAGGATCATCAGTAAAGTGGTTAATTGTAGGTGGAACAATATTATGTTGCATAGAAAGAATAGTAGCAATAATCTCAATAGCTCCGGCAGCACCTAACAAGTGACCTGTCATAGACTTAGTTGAGTTAATATTGATTTTCTTTGCATGATCTCCAAACAAAGAAGCAATAGCCTTGGGCTCTGAAATATCACCTATTGGAGTAGAAGTACCATGTGTATTGATATGATCTACCGATGTTAATTCAAGTCCTGCCTCTTCCAAAGCAAGCTTCATAGCCATCATAGCACCACGTCCCTCAGGATGTGTTGCAGTCATATGGTATGCATCAGCAGTTAACCCAGAACCAACAAGCTCTGCATATATCTTTGCTCCTCTAGCTAAGGCATGTTCCATTTCTTCAAGGACAATTGCACCTGCTCCTTCTCCAATCACAAAACCATCTCTGTCTTTGTCGAAAGGACGAGAAGCTGTCGATGGATCATCATTTCTAGTTGAAAGAGCTTGCATAGAGCCAAAACCTCCAACACTCGACTCAACAACACCAGCCTCTGAACCTCCACAGATAATCATATCTGATTTACCTGTTTTGATATATAGAGCAGCATCAGCAATTGCATTAGCCGATGAAGCACATGCAGAAACGGTTGCAAAGTTTGGTCCTCTTAAGTCATGCTTAATTGAAATGTGACCAGCACAGATATCAACAATCATCTTAGGGATAAAGAAAGGAGAGAAACGAAGGGTGCCATCTCCTAAAATAAAATCTCTAACCTCATTTTGGAATGTTCCAATTCCGCCAATACCTGATGCCCAAATAACTCCAATTCTATCTTTATTAAGAGTATTGAAGTCTGCACCTGAATCTAATATAGCTTGGTCTGCACAAACGATACCGTATTGAGCAAACTTATCATATTTCTTTATTTCTTTTCTATCGAAATATTGACTCCCATCAAAACCTTTCAATTCACAAGCAAATCTTGTCTTTGCTTTTTCTGGATCAAAATAGGTTATAGGAGCAGCGCCACTCACTCCATTAACTAAACCTTCCCAGTAATCTGGGATATTTAGTCCAATTGGAGTAAGTGCACCTAATCCTGTTACGACAACTCGCTTCATTTGCATAGTGAAATGAAATTATTTTGTTGCGTTTTCGATGTATGCAATAGCATCACCAACAGTTGTAATCTTTTCTGCTTGATCATCTGGGATAGAAACAGAGAATTCTTTTTCTAATTCCATGATCAATTCAACTGTGTCTAATGAATCTGCACCCAAATCACTAGTGAAACTAGCTTCTGGAGTAACTTGACTTTCTTCAACACCTAGCTTATCAACTACGATAGCTACTACTTTTGTTGCAATTTCAGACATAATTATAAGTTTTTAAAAATTAAAATAGACTGCAAAGAAACGACTTTTTTGGTATTCAGACAAAAAAAAAGATATTAAAATCACCTCTCTTTGAGTTATCTCATTGAAAATTAAAGCCTAAAAGAGAGTCAACAAAAGGGCTATTTATGATGTTTTTTATCCCAAGATAGAGATTAACGAAGAATAAATATTATTTTTGCACCACGATTTAAACGAAAACTCATGAAAAAATTAGCCCTTTTTGCCTCAGGAAATGGAACAAATGTTCAAAGAATTGCTGAATACTTCAAAGATAATGACAAGGTAGAAATATCATTAGTAATTGTAAATAAGAAAGATGCATACGTAAGAGAGAGGGCAAGAGCTCTTGGAATAGATGATATTTACTTTTCTCGCAACGATTTCTATAATACCAATAACGTACTTGAGGAACTAAAGAAAAGAGATATAGACATAATAGTATTGGCTGGCTTTCTATGGCTTGTACCAGAAAATCTAATACAAAACTATACTATTATTAATATACACCCTGCCCTATTACCAAAATTTGGAGGCAAAGGAATGTATGGACACTTCGTTCATCAGGCAGTAGTCGACAACAAGGAGAAAGAAACAGGGATAACCATACATTATGTAAACGAAAACTACGACGACGGAGGAATAATCTTCCAAGCCAAATGCGAAGTTCTCCCAACCGACACCGCAGAAGACATAGCCGAAAAAATCCACCACCTAGAATACGAACACTTCCCAAAAGTAATCGAAAGCCTACTATAAAATCCAAACTATACTATATAATATATAAACCGAAAACTTAGGACAGGTTAGGACACCTTAGAACTTGTCTTCGGAGAGTCCTAGTAATCCCCAATTAGCTCTCACAGAAAAATCGAGCGGTATTTATACTTCCGCTCTCTATTATTATTAGGATTTATAATCCGTTGTTTATCCATCCCTTTTTCACTTTTAGTTTTCACCTCTTCACTCAATAACAACTCCCAATCTGATACATTACCCCATTTTACTCTTTAAATTTAAATGGATTGACTTCTGCTTTAATTATTCTTATTTTATTAACAAATAAATCTACTTCAAACTCTAAACTAAATCCTTCACTTGTATAACTATTATACAAATATTTGGGCGTTTTTGGATCTTTCTTAAAAACATATTATTTATTTGTAATATTAAAATTATTATTTATAAATTCTACAGCAATACTATCATTTAACCAATAATTGATAAGGAATTCTGTATTTTTATATATCAAAATGCCATTTGGGAGCTTTCCTGCTCCAAGGGAACATATAGTAAATGTCATTTCTGATGTTTGATTTGGATATAATAATATTTTTATTTTATTATTATCAATAGTTCTAATATAAATAGAATAAAATATGTTTAATGTATTATCATTTGAAAACTCTAAAAAATTACTCATATCAATTGCAAAATCCAAAATCTGAGGAACATTATTGTTGTTAATATCATAAATATTAATATTCATTACGGAATCAAACAATCTTGGATCATTCCAATCTAAACCTAAATCAATTTGAGCCTTAGCTTTATCTATATTTAGAAAAAGAAGCAATGTTAAGAATAAGTGTAAATAATATTTTCTATTCATAATCATTTATTTCCGTAGTTTGATTTTGTATCATTTGTATATTCTCTTCGATTTCCACCACTATGTCTTATATAAAACCCCTCGTCGTAAGGGATTTGCAATCCCTCACTTGTATATTATTAGGATTTGAAATCCGTTGCTTGTTCATATTTGGTAATATCATCTTATTATTTCTTCTTTCAAGAATGATTTGTGCGCCAAAGATAATTATATATTTTGATATATTATTGACTTTTGGGTTTGTATTTAACTAAAATCTTGGTTTTGGGTTGTTTTTGTAACATTATGTAGGTTTTGGTCTTAATTATTGCCAATTTTATTAGGGGCTATAGCTTGAATATTTGAAGAGGGTTATTGGGTTGGAGGAAAAGGTTCGTTAATTATCTATAATATATTTCTTGATTTGACCAATTTTTGAAGGTTTATTTCCTCTTTTTCCAAAGAAACCTCATCTTTATAAATTTTTCTCTGATAAAATTTCACAGAAACGAAGTATATTTTCTTGGAAATAAAGATTTTAGGGAAATAACTCCTTATTCTACAAAAATAGAATAAGGTTCTAGCAAGCTAGAACCTTATTCCAGAGTACAAATACAAGGATTTTACTCTATAATACTAAAATCTTATTTCTTAAATTTAAGATTGCATTAATCGTTGTCTTCTTCGAAATCGGGAGTTAAATCCAATCCGTCTGGTTCTTCGAATTCATCCGATTGTTCGTTGTATTCATATAGAGCCTCATTTGGGTCTTGGTTGTCGTAGTTGTTTTTCTTGGCTTTCTTGCTTCCTTCGTACATCTCGTATTTGCAGAACTTACATTCTAGGTTTGAGTTAAAGACAACTATTCTGCGTGTTGGTCTTAGTCCAACATATTTAAGGGCATCGAAGTCAGAGGTGATTAACCATGCTGTACTTCCTGCGTACTTGTTCTTAAATGTTGTACCTATAAGAGCATAAAGGTCGAAGATATCATCAACATCTAACCTTTCTCCATAAGGAGGGTTGGTGATAATTAGGGTTTTGCCCTCAGGTGGGTTTTGATCCTCAATTGCATTTCTAAATAGGGAAATATCCTTATGTAGTTTTGCATTGTCTATATTCTCTTGGGCTATCTTTATTGCTTGACCAGAGATGTCTGAACCCCAAATCTCGTAATCGAAATCACATATTTCTTTATCTGCATCCTCTCTTATCCTTTTCCACTCAGGCATTGAGAACTCAGGCCATTTTGTGAAGGCAAAATTCTTCCTGTAATATTGAGCTGGGATATTATATGCATACATAGCTGCTTCAATCAATATCGTTCCAGAGCCACACATTGGGTCGAAGAAATTGGATTCCCTATCCCATCCTGCAAGTTTGATTAAGCCTGCTGCCACAATCTCATTGATTGGAGCTGGACCTGTAGCTACCCTATAATTTCTCTTATGAAGGCTCTCTCCTGTACTATCAAGAGATATGGTTACCTTGTTTTCATAGATATGAAGGTTAAGGATAATATCTGGATTCTCTCTAGTCATTGTTGGACGTTGAGAAAACATCTTTCTTAGTCTATCGCAGATTGCATCCTTAGTCTTTTGTGAGGCATAAAGAGAGTGAGTGAATATTGTACTATTCACAACAGGCTCTATCGAAAGAGTTCCATCGGAGTTAATCAGCTTCTCCCACTTGTATGTATATACATTATCGTAAAGTTCCTTCTCGTTATTTGCCTCAAAGGTATAGATTGGCTTAAGTATAGATATTGCTGTACGACAAAGATAGTTTGCCTTATAAAGCAAAACCATATCTCCATCGAAACTAACCGCTCTCTTAAGTTTTTCAATATTCTTCGCTCCCAAATCTTCCAATTCCTTCGCTAATATATCCTCTAATCCAAACATGGTCTTTGCCACCATTCGGAATTCATTACTCTTTAATTCTGTACTCATATTATTATTGATTTAATTTTTCTATAAACTTTGCAGCATCTACAATATATCTTGTGTGCTTACACTCTCCTATCTTTCCCTTTGAGTCGAATGCCTCTATGGTAAAGAATAGTTTCTTTCCTTCTTGACTTTCAAGAACCGAATTACATACTACCTCATCTTTCATTGGAGTTGCCTTAATATGTTTTGCGTTTACCTCTGTACCTACTGTCACATATCCATCTGGTAAATACTCTTGAATGCTTGAATGTGCAGTACATTCCATTAATGCTATCATCGCTGGAGTTGCAAACACATCAATAAGACCTGAGCCATAGGCTTTGGCAGTATTTGTTTCATCAACAACAACTCTCATCTCTCCCTTCTTTCCATGTGGTATATTAAATTCCATATTCTTAATTGTTTATTTCATTAATCAGTTCTTTCTCTGCTCTCTTATAATCCTCAGGAATACCTATATCTATAAAATATCCTTGCGATTTATAACCATAAAAACTTCTTTTATAAACCTCTTTTTCAAGAAAATCTTGCTCAAAGGAAAACTTCTCTGGAAGATTCTTTCCCTCAAAAATATCTCTTTTTACTATATATACTCCAGCATTTATTAACCCTTTCTCTCTAAAGCTCTTTTCTCTAAAGGCTGTGATTATATCTCCTTCTATCTCTACAATACCATAGCGGTCAAAGTTTTCCATTTCCTTTAAGGCAAAGCTTAGTTTGGAAGATGTTGTATGATGAAAGTTTGAAAATGAGTCAATATCAAGTTTAATAAAGGAGTCTCCATTTAGGATGATAACATTATCCTCCTTAGTCTTTGTAAGTGCCAAGGTTATTGCTCCTCCTGTTCCCAGAGGCTCTTGTTCAATAGCATATAATATTTCCATACCCTCGAACCTATCCTTATATATCTCATGTATCATCTCCCATTTATAACCAACAGAGAGTATCACTCTCTCTACTGCTTGATTACTTAGGTATTTTAGTAGATAGGTTAGGAATGGAATTCCATTTATTGGTGCTAAGGGTTTAGGTATCTCGCTTATTATGCTTCTAAGCCTTGTCCCCATTCCTCCTGCTAATATTATCGCTTCCTTTATTTTCATCTATTCCGATTTCCAGGTTTGTAGACCCGACTTTGTGAATTCAAATCTTCTTACTGAGCCTCCAAACTTCCCAAGGGCTTTTATTACTGAATACCTTGTGTTGTTTGGGCAATAGAAGAATATATATCCTCCTCCTCCTGCTCCAGATATCTTCCCTCCTATGGCTCCTGCCTTAAGGGCTGTTTCATATACATCTTCGAATAGCTGTGTCGATATACCCTTTGCCATTTGCTTCTTATACTCCCATCCCATATTTAGAATATTTCCAATTTGGTCTAAGTCGTTTCTTAGCAAAGCTTCCTTCATCATTATTGCCTGCTCCTTAATCTTATGCATCGCCTCCAAAGACTTAGTATTATTATTCTTCACATTCTCTTGCTGCATTTGGATTATATCACTTGAAGAACGTGAGGTCTCGGTATAGTATAAAACTATATTTCTTGAAAGTTCGTTTAAGGTCTTGCTCTTTACTCTAAGTGGATTTACAATTACCTTATTGTCGGAATAGAACTCCATAAAATTAAATCCTCCAAAGGTTGCTGCATATTGGTCTTGCTTTCCTCCTGCCAATTTTAGGTCTTCTCTTTCTATACTATAGGCAAGGTTTGCAATATCATATTCTCCTAAAGGAAGACTAAGCCATTCACAGAATGCTCCGACTATTGAGACAACAAGAGTAGAGGATGTTCCTAATCCCGATCCTGCTGGAGCATCGACAAAGGTATGAAGGTCAAAGGACAAAGGTTCAAGGTTATAATCCTTAACTATCCTATTGTATATTGCCTTTAGAAGATCTATATTCCCATCTATTGGCAAAGCCTTCTCACTCTTATATGAATATTTCTCCCCCTTGTCTTGAAGGTAGAAATTAATTGTATTATTATCTGTTGGGATTATGTCAGAATATGCATATAGACTTGTGGTAGCATTTAGAATACATCCACCATAGATATCAGAATAAGGAGAGACATCTGTTCCTCCTCCTGCCAAACCTATTCTTAAGGGTGCCTTACTTCTAATTATCATATTATTATATTTTTGTCATTAAATCTTCTATTGCCTGAGTCATCCTTAACCAAGAATACTTTTTCTTCTCTTGTTCTATCTCCAAAGAGAAGTCAGGTCTTTTCTCACAAAACTCAAGTATTGAATTTGCTATGGATATTGGATTTGGCTCTGCAACATATCCACATCTTTTATCTGGTATTATCTCTGCCAAGCCTCCAACATTGGTTACAAGCATTGGCTTAGAGAAATGATAACCTATTTGTGTTACCCCACTCTGAGTTGCTGTCTTATATGGCAGGACAACGAGGTCGGTTGAGCAGAAGTATTTCTTCACCTCATCATCTGGAATAAATTTTGCATCTACTCTAACTCTTTTTTCTAATCCTAAGACTCTTATCTTTTCATAATAAGGCTCTGGGTTCTCATAAAATTCTCCTGCAACTAATAGCTTAATTGGAAAATCTTTTAGTCTTTGGTCTGTAAGAGCCTCAAGCAATATATCCAATCCTTTATATTCTCTTATCAATCCAAAGAATAATAGGTTAATATCTTCTTCCTTTAAGTCTAATAAATCCAATGCCTCTTTCTTAGGTAATGGTTTTCCAAAATTATCGAATAGTGGATGTGGAGAAAGGGTTCTTGGTTTTACCTTATCAAATATTGAAATATCTTCTAAAACTGATTGGCTCATTGCAATAAATCCATCAACCGAAGGGACAAAATACTTTGTGAATATATTATCGAAAAATCTTTTCTCGTGTGGAATCATATTATCCACTATACAAATCACCTTAGTATGTTTGTTAATCTTAGCTATCCTTGCAATAGTAGAAAAACAAGGAGACATAAATGGAAGCCAGTATTTTATTATTAATATATCAGGTCTTTCTCTCTTAATTCTTATTCCTTGCAATATCCAGTTTATTGGATTTACGGAATTGATTAATCTCCTAATTGGAAATTTTGATGGTTTTTCCCAAGAGGCAAATTGGCTCTTGCCTGGAAATAGAAATGATGGATATTGAAGAGAAAATGTATCGATAGAAACATCATGTGATTGACTATGAAATTCCTCCATCAACCTTTCATTATACAAGGCTAATCCACCCCTATATGGGTAGGCTGTTCCTATTAGTTTTATTTTCATTAGCGCTTAAAACAAATAAAGACGTGATTCTCGATATTTAGATTCTCAATATCGGCAAGGGCATATCTTTTCAGAATCTCCTTATCAAGACTTTCAATAAATCTATCCTCAATAACCTCTAATCCAGATTCTCTTAAAACCTCAGCATAATCCTTTCCAAACTCACGAACGTGATCCTTTTGCCCAAAATGTTTTTCTCTTTCTATTGGATTTGTTATGCTTGGGTCACTATATGTTGTTTCTCTCTTTGGGTTGATAGGAGATATTAATATTGCCCATCCTCCTGGCTTTAATACCCTTCTTATCTCGGAAAGTGCCTTATCTAGATTATCAACATGTTCAAGAATATGATTTGCCATTAGAGCATCGTAGCTATTATCCTCTATTGGCATATTCTCAATATTTAGATGAATATCTGCCCATGGCGATTCAAGGTCTGCTGTTGTATACTTGATATTATCTTGTTTTCGAAAACGAGGGATGAAACAAAGCTCTGGAGCAATATGTAAAAAACTTATATCCTCTTTGAATAGATTTGTTTTTTCCTTAAGGTATAGCCATAAGAGTCGATGACGTTCTAATGATAAACAGTTTGGACAGAGTGCATTTTCTCTTGAAATTACATATCCATAAGGTAAAAATCTGCGATAGTGTTTGCCACAAATTGGACACTCTACCTTATTCCCTAAATAGAAAATCTTAGAACAAGAAGTAGCAAGATAAACCACTCGTTGCAAGTATTTACGAGGTATATTTCTTAAAAAGAACTTAATAATATTTTTCATCACCAATATTGTCAAATAACTATGGTAGGCAAAGATACATAAAAAAATTAAATCCATTAGGATTTTGGTAATAGGCTTTTTTAATATTAAGAAGATATTATTTCGAATACTACTTTAATTTAACTATAAAATATTGGCTATTTTTGTTCTTCTTTAATAAATTTCACTACCTTTGCTCTCCATTTAACACTTCACATTAAAAATAACTATATGAAGAAATTGTTCATATTCATAACTGTTTCATTTTTATTTGGAACGGCTTTCTCTCAAGAATTAAGTTTAAATAATTTTATTCGCTTAGAGGCAAAGGGCTCATTACCTAAAGAATTATCAGATATTGCTAATGGAAAGATTAAGGCTAAAGATAGGCATCAAGAAATTGTTAATCAACAAATAAAAGATATTATACTCTCTGGAAGAATTATTTTTGGAGATACCGTTTCGAATTATGTAAATAAAATTGTTGATAGATTATTAGCAGATGAACCTGAGCTAAGAAAGAATATAAAGGTATATATAATAAAATCCTCACAAGCAAATGCCTTTGCTACAAGTGAAGGTTATATATTTCTAACAGTAGGTTTTATTGCACAAGCAACAAGTGAAGCTGAACTTGGATATGTTATTTCTCACGAACTAATTCATTACGTAAAAAAACATGGATATAACCTAAAAGATGAAGAAGAATTTGATAATATTTCTGATTTTCTAAAATACCACTCTCGCTCAAGAGAACAAGAATTTGAATGTGATAGGCTAGGGTACGAAAACTACTTTAAGAAATCAGGTTATTCCCAAGATGCAGTAAATGGTGTATTCGATATTTTACAATATTCCTACCTTCCTTTTGATGAGGTAAAGATTAGTCGTGATATTTATGAAACAGAATACTATAAATTTAAGGATAATTATTTTCTAACTTCTGTTACACCAATAGCATCAAGAGAAAACTACATCGACACCTTTTCTACTCACCCAAACCTAAAGTCAAGAAGACTTGAGATGGAAAAATTTATCGAAAAAGATGGAGATTTAAATGGGTCTAATTTCATTCAAAGCAAGGAAGATTTTAATTTTATTCGCTCTATTTGTCGTTTCGAAACAATTAACCAGCAAATTATTGAAGACAACTATTTAAAATCATATTATAACTCTCTAATCCTTAAAAGGGAATTTCCAAATAATAAGTTTCTCGAAACTGCCAATTCTACCTCTTTATTTGGGATTGCAATGAGTAAGATTGGCGACAGTTTTCAAGATATTGATTTAAAAGCAGAAGATACAGAAGGAGAAATACAATTCACAACCAATCTTTTCCGCAAAATTAGTAAGAAAGAAATTGCCTTATTGAGCATTCGTTCTACTTGGGAAAACATAAAAAAATATCCTCAGGATAAATATTATAAACAAATGTTCAAAGAGGTTCTTAAACCAATGATAGATGATTGGAGTATTGGAACATTAAATAAGTTTTCTGATTATAAAATGGGTGAGACTCCAATAATAGATAGTAGTGCGGATGAAAATAAGGCAAAATCGAAATATGATAAAATAAAGCAAAACAAGCTCGTTGGAAACCAAAAGAGCTTTAAGGTTGAGAATTATATGCTTGCAGACCTAAAGAAGGATAGTAGTTTTGTGAAATGCTTTGAGAATTTGGCTTCTGAATTAGAGGCATCGAGTGCAAATAATTTAATCTCTTCAATAAAGTCTAGCTCAGAAATCAAAGAAGAATCAAACAACAAATTACTAACTAAGGAAAAGCTAATTATTCTCAAACCATATGCAGAAAAGAAAGGAAACTCTAATTCTAAGAGAGAGACAATTAAGCTTGAAAAAATAATAAAAAATACATCATCGCTTAATGGATTTGAGCCAGTAATTATCTCTAGGTATCAAAAAGAAATAAATATTGACTACCAAATACTTTCAAGATTAAACGATTATTCGAGGAGTATAAATAAATATAGTCAGCTTACCTATGAAAGCAGAGATGCGCAAGAGCTATCAAAACAATTAGGCTCTCCTCTTTTAAATCTAGTATATTACCAAAGGGAAAAGTGTTCATCTCGCAACACTTTCTATAAATTTTTTCATCTTGGTTTTTCAGCATTCTCATGGCCAACGCTTCCTTTTAGTATTGTGCAGTGGTTCCAAGGTCAATATACAACAAGTCTTAGTTTTGTAACATATAATCTGGAGACAGACCAACTAATATATTCTACAAACCTAGAGTTTGAACACGAGAATACAAATGACGAAACAACTCAAAAGATGTATGAATGCTATTTCAAAACAAAGAAACTAAATAATAAGAAATAACTATGAAAACAATTAGATATATAATAATCTCAATATTATTACTCTCAGGTCTTAACTCTTTTTCTCAAACTGGTTATCTAGGGAAAAGATGGCATTTTCAGATGGACACAAAATTCGCTAACGCCTATGTTAATCCTTGTTCTTCAGCAGAGAACTGGTATGATTTTAATATAATGTATTCCCCAACAGTTGAATATATACTTGACGAGAATTGGTCAATAGGAGGAAGTTTTCAATTCCAAAGTATTAAGTATAGACCCTCGGATTTATATGAAGATTTTAATGTAAATTATGATTATGTGCAAGCTGATTATTACCCAATAAAAAATAGTTTAGATATGAAGGGCTATAGTATATTCGGGAAATACTATACAAGCTCCAAGGCTCCTCTTGGATATTATTATAAGTTTCAAATAGATTATATTACATATAAAGCATACTCTCTCTATGAAGTTGAAACAAATAATTATAATCTTCCAAAAGAAAAAATCTATACTGATGAGGATTGGGCTATGGGTTTTAGGATTGAATTTGGAAAGACTGTTTTCTTGAACAATTTTTTATCTCTTGGCACAGGTCTTAGCTGCGGATTATTAACCAAAGGATATAGCGAGTTAAGAGGATCTTCTTCACCAATGAATGATGCTGCAGAATGCTTATTGGTTAATTATTTCTTTGGGGTTAATATTAGCCTTGGAGTAATACCTTTTTAATTTTAGAATAAACTTAATTCAAATCTAATATGAAAAAACTACTATTATTATTATTTATCTTCATTAGTATTGGAGTAAATTCCCAAAGTATAAATTGGGGTGAAAGAATTAAACTCAAAGACCATTCATCAGTATATGATTATATTGGAAGCATTGATGGCACAAGCTATTATTCTTATGGTTATAGGGCAACTGGTTTTATGGGTAGATTCGATAGAATTGGAATTATGTCTAAAAAAAATAACAATACCCTAAACTTTTCTCCAGAATATATCGAGATTTCTTACCATAGTTTGATTTCCACATTTGTAACAGAAGAAGGAATAGGAGTTGTATTTACTGAAGAAGATGGTAGAAATGATAAGAACGAAGTTAAGTGTATTATGATTGACAGGAATACTCTTAAGCAAAAAAGCGAAAAAGTATTATTAAGTAATTCTCTAACAAGGAAAGATGATGCCTCTGTAAACTTTTATCAATCCCAAGACAAATCTCTTTTTGCTATAAGCTATTTAAATAATAATAGTAAGAATGGTTCATACTTTACATTTGATGTATATGATAATGAACTAAAGAAGATGTGGTCAAATAAATATGAAACAGAGATTGGAGGTGATATATCATTTTTGGATATAGAACTTTCTAATTATGGGGAGATTTATATATTATCAAGGCATATTAACAACAAGCATAACAAGGTTGGAATCTCAAAAATTACAGAAGAAGAAAGAACAGAAAATTCTTTTGATATTGATATAGAAATAAATGATGCTGAAATAAAAGTAATAGATACAAATAAAGTATATATAGCTCTTAATGATAAAATAAAGTTTGTAGGTATTACTTATGACTTAGAGCAAGAAGAATTAACCAACAAGGTTTCTTTTGAATATAAGAAAGAAAAAGGAACTTATTGGGGAATTAAAGATATATTACAACTAGAAAATGGTAAATTAGTTGTAGTCTGTGAAGACACTTACGTGCTAATTGTTACCGGTAGGTCAAATTACAATACATATTACAATAGAAACTTCTATGCAATATGTGTTAATCCTGAAATTGGCAAAATAGAATACAATCAACTTATATCTAAGTCAACTTGCTTTACTAATGGATGGCCTTCCGAGGGAGGACAGTTTGAAAAACAATTCTATTTTACAAAAGGTAATAATTTCTACGCAATTTATAATACCTCAAGAAAAGATGACGAACTTTGTGGGGAGATATTTATTGACCCAGGTATTACATTCCCAAGCTCAAGCAATAAGATAATTAGCAATATGCTAACAATAAACGAAAGTGGAAAGCCAAAGGTAGACATTCTATTTTCTCAAGAAGAAGATGAACTAAATTTCTCTCCAAATATAACTAATGAGGTAGAGAATGGGAAAATATCTATCGGAGGATTTGACGGCAAGTATATTAATTTCGGCACATTAAACGTAAGATAAAAATCGTATGATAAAAAAAATTATTATTATAACAGCTATTATATTTTGCACTTCAACAATATCTAAAGCCCAACAGGGAGATTGGATAAAGGGGTTTTCTATAGGAGCAGGAACAAACTTTAATTATCCCGGAGAAAGTAAATTTACATTTAATAATTCTATAGGAGGATATGTTGGTTATTACATAACCGATAATATTTTTGGAGTTATTAATCCTAAATGCGAAATGAAAATTTGCGATGCTGCCGCTTCTTTTTTAAATATACCTGCATTATTAGCATTTAATCTAAACGTCATGAACGTAGGAATAGGAGTACAATATTCTCAATTCTTAGATTTTTTTGGAGACTTGAATGTAAGGAAACCCAACGATAGACTAAATTACCTCTCTGCAATAATAGATCTTCCTATAATGAATGACTTTACTCTTAGAATAGGTTATGCATTAACTCCTATGGAGTTAAGCATGAATGGAGCTTACTATAAGAAAAATCCAATAACGATTGAATTTAATTATGGTTACAATTTAGGTAAAGTTAAGTCCAATAAGGGAAGAAACAAGAAAAGATAGTTAGCTTTTAAATAATGTTTCTATTGCTTGTCGTAGCGAAGGACTTCTTCTTCGAAGAATACTAACTCTATTGAGGCTTGTTTAAACATCTCTTCCGACTCCAATCCTGCATGGTATTTCTTTTCGCATACCACTCTCTTTATTCCACAATTAATAATAAGCATAGCACATACTCTACAAGGGGTCATTCTACAATAGAGAGTGGCCCCTTCTAGTGCTATGCCTCTCTTTGCTGCCTGACATATTGCATTCTGTTCGGCATGAACTGTTCTTACACAATGATTGGTCACAGAACCATCTTCGTGCATGGTCTTTTTAAACTGATGACCAACCTCATCGCAATGTGGAAGCCCCATAGGAGAACCAACATAGCCTGTAACCAAGACTTGTTTATCCTTTACAATTACACAACCACTTCTTCCTCTATCACAGGTAGCTCTCTTTGCTGCTGCGTTTGCTAATTCAATAAAGTATTCATCCCAAGATGGGCGTATATATTTTTCTTCACTCATTATTTATCTATTTTTTGGAGAACCCTCTCAAGCTCTATAATCAAATCCTCTATTGTAGTATTATTCTTAAACACAAAGTCTGCTCTATCTATGCATGCCTTTATATTTTGATGATTTGGGTCGGTGGAATTCATTTCCCTAAACTCATCTTCCTTAAATTTCTCAAAGCTCACCCTATCAGTTTCGGATTTTCTAAGACTTATCCTAGAATACCTTAGCTCAAGGTCTGCATCCACTGCAAAAAGATAGAAGTCCTCATTCTTCTTAAGTAACTCTACCTCTGCGGGAGTTCTTACGCTTTCAATTACGCAGTCCTTACCTAAATTCTTAGCCTGATTATAGAGACTCTCAATAATATAGGCCGCATTATGATTCTCCCTAAGTTCATTTGCAACCAAGGTCATAGTATCCCTATTAACCTCAAGCCCCTTCTCTCTTATCTTAGAAATAATAAACTCTCGTGCAGAGAAGTGAACATAGCCCTTAGCAATTAGATGTTCAACTATTGTTCCCTTGCCTGCTCCGAGAGTTCCTGTAATACCAATTACCTTCATTAATTTGTTTTGAATTTAAACTTTATTGTAGATAATTCTTGGTTTGCCTTAACAATCTTTTCTTTCAAAGTCTCTTTATAAGCCTTCATCTTTTCTTGATACTCAGGATTATTTGTTGCCATTATCTGCAAAGCAAGTATTGCTGCATTTAATGAACCATTTATTGCAACTGTTGCAACTGGAATTCCTGGAGGCATTTGCATAATTGCAAGAGCTGCATCTAATCCATCAAGCGAAGCCTTGATTGGCACTCCAATTACTGGAAGTGTTGTCATTGCTGCAATTACTCCTGGTAAATGTGCTGCCATTCCTGCTGCTGCAATAATAACCTCTATACCTCTTTCTTGAGCCCCTGTTGCAAATACTTCTACTTCCTTTGGAGTTCTATGAGCCGAAAGAGCATTTATTTCAAATGGTATCTCCATTTCGTCAAAAAACTTTGCTGCGGCTTCCATAACTGGCAAGTCAGAAGTACTTCCCATAATAATACTTACTCTTGGTTTCATGTCTCGAAAAAATTAATAAACAATATTTTTTGTTTTAGGAATAGAAATAAATCAAACCTAAAAAGTTTTCAAAGATATGAATTTTCTAAATAAATTGTATTCTATTTAGTTATTTATACGATTTTATTGGGTTTGAGATATTTTATTCCATGTTAATTTTAAGAAATAGAAATCACGCATTAGAGGCAAAAATCCTTGTTTTCATGCTCTGGAATAAGATTCTACGCCAATAGAATTTGATTCTATTTTTCTAGAATCAAGTTCTATTCCAATAAAACAGCTATTTACTTGAAAATAAACTTCGTTTCTGCAAAAATATATCAAACAAAATGACAAAAAGATCAAATAAAAAATAATTTATGTAGGGGCAAAACATTTTTTGCCCCATTAAATCAAATTTTTTTCCAAAAAGGGCGAAAAAAACACCAAATATCCAAAATAAATTATGAGCAATTAACTAATGGTTGTTTTCTCTTGAATTGATGGCTTGGAATATTGAAATCTCAAGAGGGTATTTCGTTGGCTATATTTAACAGCAAAACCTGCATAATGTTATCAAAATGCAGGTTTTAGTCTATTTCTGTTAAAATTATTCTTTATCCTCTTCCGGTATGACCGAAACCACCCTCTCCTCTTTGGGTTTCATTAAGCTCATTAACCTCTTCCCACTCCACTCTTTCGTGTTTTGCAATAACCATTTGAGCAATTCTTTCTCCGTCCTTAATCTCAAAATCTTGATTTGAAAGGTTTACTAAAATAACCTTAACCTCTCCCCTGTAATCTGCATCAATTGTCCCTGGAGAATTTAAAACACTTACCCCATTCTTTGCAGCAAGACCAGAGCGAGGACGAACCTGAGCCTCATAACCAATAGGTAGTTCAATAAAAATCCCTGTGCTAACCATGGCTCTTTCCAATGGTTTAATAATAATAGACTCTTCGATATTTGCTCTTAGGTCCATACCAGCAGAATGCTCAGTAGCGTAATCTGGCGCTTGATGCTTTGAATTATTTACAATTCTAACTTTCATATAATTTATTTTTTATTCTAAATATCAAATATAATATCCTCTATCCTGCATTTCTTTAGTATAGAGTAAGGTAATTAATCTTTATTTAAATAAATCCTTATTCTTTCAAAACTTGTTAAACCAAGTTCTAAATCAAAGAATCCTTCTTTTTCCCATTTATAGTTAGTAAAATTAGTCCATTTTTCAATTTTGGGCTTGCCCAATTGCTTAGTAATTTTATCTAATATCTCATTAAACTTAATGTCAAAATCTTTTTTATAAGGTGGTTCAATAAAAGGATCTAAAAGAGGTATAACTCCAACATATACCCTTTTATAAGTTGGAGTTATAGACCATTCAAAATAAACCTTTTTAACTAATGAGTCTTTTTCAGTATAGAAATAATTAATGTAATTAGAGATTATCGAATCTTGAATCTTAAAATACCTTTTCCCTCCTTGCAGATTATGTTTTGAATCTCCTATATTCTTTTTACCAAAAACAAGTTTTGTATCAATACCTCCGTAAATATTTTCAAGAGAATCAATTTGTGAAATAGTAATATCTTTATTGCTAATTATATAATTAAAGATTGAGTCAAAAGCCTTGTCAAATTTTTCTTTATCAATATAGTTTATACTATCAATATCATGAATAAAGTATCTGACTTTAATGTTATTGTCTTTAATTACTATAAATCCAAATTGATTTTCATCCCCTTTCTGTTCAAACTTTATTATTTGAGAATTGTCTTTTTGAACTCTACATCGGTAACCATGATTAAACATTTCAACATCTTTCGGAAGTGTATCAACAATAATCATATTATTATTACTTACATATCCAATATAATTCTGAATTGAGTCAGAACAAATATGATATAATCTGTTATCTGTAATAAATGAGGTTATTATACTAAGATTATGACTATAGGAAAATGGGTCATAAGTAGTGTCTTGAAAAGATTTAACAAATTTAGGAATATTATCTGATCCATTGCTGCTCTTATTTTTAGAAGAACGTTTATCTTTAATAATATTATAATAATATTCCTCGTTGCAATGCTTTAACTTTGATCTATCCTTTAATATGTTAACACCACCATAACCAATTAAATAAAAATCCCCGTTTAGTCTAAAAACTTTGTTAAACCCAACAATATCATATTCTTTATTTGTCTTTTTATTCCTAAACCATGTTGTACTTCCCCATTCTCCAAAATCCATATAAGTTACATAGAATTCTTCATCTTCATAAATCAAATCATCTGCCTCTTCTGTTTCTATCCATTTATAATTAATAGTATCTAAATAATAAGTCTTATAAGTATAGTAGTCCTTTATAGTAATTTTATCCTTATAAATAAAAAGATCAGTATAGACAGATGTAAGAAAACAATCAAACAATTCAACTTCTCTTATAGAATCACCTTTGTCAGAAATAATAATAAATTTATTCTTATCCCAAGTTGGCTGTGTTAAAGGGTCTTCATTAATTATACAATAATATCTATTATTGAATTTTACTGCATTTCTAAGACTAATATTTATTGCAGGTTTTGTTATTTGCTTTAATCTAATATAGGTGGTATCAATACTAATATTGATTTTATGCTCTTGAGCAAACCCATGGATTGCAGAAAATGATAATAATAAAAATAGAATAGTCCTTTTCATCCTTATTATTCTTTATTTTTTAATCATTCTTTTTATGTCTAGCTTGTAGGCTAGGGCTAGGAAGCTTAATAATAGGATTGTGTTTAGTGTTAGTTTTAAATATATATTCTCAATTGGAAGGAAATACATTAATAGGTATAAGCCTATGCTAACAAAGAAATAAGTCGCTAAACGTTTAATCTTATAATCTATTGGGTAGTACTTTTGTCCGTAAAGATAACATATTACCATAATTGTAAAATAGGAGATAAGGGTTGTCCATGCTGCTCCAACATATCCAAACCTTGGAACAAATAGGATGTTAAATAGTATTGTTGCCGCTGCTCCATAGAATGCAATATACGCTCCGTATTTAGTCTTATCGGTAACCTTATACCATATTGCAAGATTATAATATATCCCGAGGAATATCTTACTTATTAATAATATTGGTACAACAACCAATCCTTGTCGATAACTTGCTCCAACAAAATATTTGAAGATATCTAAGTAGGCAATTACCGATAGAAATATAAAGCAAAGGAAAAGAACAAAGACCAGCATCACACTTGAATATGTTTGCTTTGCATCATCTTGTTTCATCTTCGAAAAAAAGAAAGGTTCTGCTGCAAATTTAAAGGCTTGAATAAATAGGACTAATATTATTGAAATCTTATAACACGCACCATATATACCAAGTTGACTCATTTTATATTTGCTAATAGCTGCAGCATCTGTTATTCCTTCAGGTATTGTGATTATATGTTTTAATGCAATTCTATCGAAGGTCTCATTAACCATTCCGGCTAAGCCTCCAACCATTACTGGCAATCCATAGGCTAACATTTTTCGTAATAGTTTAAAATTAAAGTCGAACTTGAATTGTAGATATTCAGGAAGAAGAAGCAAAAGAGCAATTGTTGATGCCAATAGATTTGATACAAATATATATAATACTAAATCATCAGGATTAAAGAACCATGAAACGAGATAACTCATCTCTGAATTCATAATCATAGGACAAGCCAAGAAAAAGAAGAGGTTAAAAAAGATATTTGAGAAAATATCCATGCTCTTTATAAATGCAAAGCGTCTAGCCTTTTGTTGAATTCTTAATAAAGAATAAGGGATTGCACGAAGAGCATCCAATGCTAGTATCAAAAGAAATAAGGCTATATAGTTTTGGTTATTGGAATAATCTAATACGTTAGAAATTGGAGAAAGAAAGATAAAACTAAAAACAAGAAATAGCGAGGTAGATATTATCAATGATAACAGAGAGGTATTAAAGACAATGTCTTTTCTTTCTTCTGTTTGTGAAAAGCGAAAGAATGCTGTCTCCATTCCATAGGTAAGTATTACCATCAAGAAAGATATATAGGCATAAAGTTCGCTGATTACTCCATAGCTACTAGTAGCCATTGTATAGGTATATAATGGAACTAGAAAATAATTCAGGAATCTTCCAACGATTGTAGGAATTCCATAAATTGCAGTCTGTCCAACAAGCTTTTTAATATCACTCATTACCAAAAAATGTTTTCGCTTATAATTTTAACTACTTACTTCTAACTGCAAAGATATGCTTTTTCTAAAAGAGGATTATAAAAAATAATATCTTTGCAGAATGAAAATTGTATTAGGCTTTGGTAGTAATTTGGGTGATAGGGAAGAGTTTATTCTTTCTGCTTATGGGCTTTTGGAAGAAGAGCTTGGGGAGTTGATTAATAAATCTTCTTTTATTGAAACTCCTGCTTGGGGTTTTGAAAGCGAAAATTCATTTATTAATTCTGTTGCTGTTTTTGAAACTCTTAAGTCTCCTTTCGAAGCTTTGGAAATATGTAATAAGATTGAAAAAGAATTGGGAAGAAAAAGAAATCCAGAGCATAAAGGCTATCAGAACAGAACAATAGATATAGATATTCTTTTTTACGAAGATATTATTTTAGATACTCCAACACTAAAAATACCTCATCCCCTAATTACAGAAAGAGAGTTCGTTCTAAAGCCCCTAAAAGAAATCCTCCCAAACTTTTTACACCCAATTCTTAAGAAAGAGATAAAGGATATTTAATCTAAAAACACCAAAACCTCGTTTTTCGCACTCTCATAGTGCGTTTTTTGCTATTTTTCGCACTCTCACAGTGCAAAATGTTGTATATTTGCAAAAATAATATGTTATGGACAATTTATTTGAACAGTCTAATAAGTTAATAAATGATGTTGACTTAGGTTTTCTTAGATATATGTATGATGAGATTAATTGGCGAAATCGTATGATTGGGCTTATTGGTCCAAGAGGTGTTGGGAAGACAACTCTTGTTTTACAATATATTAAACAAAATCTAAATCTCAATGAAGCTCTTTACGTAAGTGCTGAAGATTTCTATTTTGTTGATAACAGGATAATTGACTTAACAGATCAATTTGTTAAGCACGGAGGCAAGTACTTATTTATTGATGAAATTCATAAATATAAGGATTGGTCAAAAGAGCTGAAACTAATATATGATTACCATAAAGAACTCAAAATAGTGTTTACTGGCTCTTCGGTTTTGGATATTAAGAAAGGCGTTTCGGATTTGAGTCGTAGAGCTATTGTTTACAATATGCAAGGTCTGTCCTTTAGAGAGTATCTTCAATTATTTCATAAAGTAACGATTCAAACCTTTTCTTTGGAAGATATTCTTAATCATAAAGTGGAAGCTTTGGATTTAAAACTTCCCCTACCCCTTTTTGCTGATTATCTTAAAAGGGGATATTATCCCTTTGCCTTAGAAGAGGATTTTGAAATACGTTTAAAACAAATCATTAACCAAACCTTAGAGGTTGATATTCCAATATATGCCGATATGAATATATCGACAGGAAGAAAACTAAAACAATTACTTTCAATAATCTCCAAGAGCGTTCCTTTTAAACCAAATATGACTAAGATTGCAGAAATCTTATCTGCAAGCAGGAATAATATTGCTGACTATTGTCTTTATATTGAGGAAGCAGGAATGATTGCCCAATTAAGAAATAATACAGAAGGAATTAGAGGGTTGGGAAAGGTTGAGAAAATATATTTGGATAATACCAATTTGATTTACTCCCTTGCTCAAGATACATCCAATATAGGTAATATTAGAGAAACCTTTTTCCTTAATCAAATGCGAGTAAGACATAATGTATTCTCTTCTAATATTGGAGATTTCTTTGTTGAGGATAAGGTTTTTGAGGTTGGGGGCAAGAACAAAGGACAAAGACAAATTAAAGATATTGAAAATGGTTTTATAGTAAAGGATGATATAGAAACAGGGTTTTTAAACACAATTCCGCTTTGGCATTTTGGTTTAACTTATTAATTCTCTATCTTATTATATCATTCTATCCTCCGAACTCCATTAGGAATGCTTTTACAAATTCGTCTAAGTCTCCGTCAAGTACGGCTTGTGTATTTGATGTTTCTACTCCTGTTCTAAGGTCTTTTATGAGTTTATAAGGATGAAGAACGTAGTTTCTTATTTGAGAACCCCACTCTATCTTCTTCTTGTTGCCTTCTAGTTCTTGGAGCTTTTCTCTTTTTTTCCTAAGCTCAATTTCGTAGAGTTGTGAGCGAAGCATCTGCATTGCTTTTTCTCTATTTTGAAGTTGAGACCGAGTCTGCTGACATTCAATTGCAATATTGAGTGGTTTGTAGTGAAGTCTAACTGCTGTTTCTACCTTGTTTACATTCTGCCCTCCAGGTCCTCCAGAGCGGAAGGTATCCCATTCAATATCGGCAGGGTTGATTGTTATTTCTATATTCTCGTCAATAACTGGATAGGCATAGACAGAGGCAAAAGAAGTATGACGTTTGTTTGCTGAATCGAAAGGAGAAAGTCTTACTAAGCGATGAACTCCATTCTCTCCCTTAAGATAGCCATAGGCAAACTCACCTTCAATTTCTAAGGTTACACTCTTTAGTCCTGCTACATCTCCTTCTTGTGAATCGACCTCATTAACCTTAAAATTATTCCTTTCTGCATAACGCATATACATCCTCATAAGCATTGCAGCCCAGTCGCAACTCTCCGTTCCTCCTGCTCCTGCATTAATTGTTATTATTGCAGAGAGTCTATCCTCCTCGTTGCGAAGCATATTCTTAAATTCAAGGTCTTCAATAAGTTTTTCCAAAGAGTTTAGATGTCCCTCTAGTTCCGACTCTTCGCATTCTCCAATATCGAAGAATTCCTTCCAAACCTTAACATCCGAAAAAGCCTCCTCTACCTTATCAAAGGCATTTGTCCAAGTCTTCTTTTGGCTAATATTCTTTAGGAATTTCTCAGCCTCCTTGGCATTATCCCAAAAGTTAGGGGCAAGAGACTCCTGGGTTTCTTTTTCTATTAATTCTTTCTTTGCATCAATGTCAAAGAAACCTCCTTAGAGCCGAAACTCTTTCCGTAAACTCATTTATTCTTTCCTCAATTGTCATATCTTATTCTTTATATGAAGTGTAGTTTATGCAAAAATACAGTATTATTATCAATACTCTATCTTTATGGTAGACTTTCTCCAAAGCTCAAAGGGTTCTTGACCCTCTTCTTTCATTAGATTTTCTATTGGAATCTTCCTTTCTGATATCGGAAGCGATAGTTCATTATATATAAAGGAGTCATTAAATCCAACATTTGATGCATCGTAACGATCGGCAGCAAAGTATATCTTCTCTATCCTTGCCCAGTATATTGCTGAAAGACACATAGGGCAGGGTTCACAAGATGAATAAATCTCACAACCACTAAGGTCGAAAGTTTCCATTGCCTTACATGCCTTGCGTATTGCATTAATCTCAGCATGAGCCGTAGGGTCATTTGAAGTTGTTACAGTATTAAATGATTGAGAAATAATCTCATTATCCTTTACTATTACAGCTCCAAATGGTCCTCCTCCATTCTCAACATTCTTCGTAGCAATATCTATTGCTAAGTGCATAAAAGCCTTATTCATTTTCTTTTAGTAAGCTCTTGCGAAGATTACTCTTTTGTTTGATGGCTTTCCTGTGTATATACATTTGCCTTCTTCTTCCTTTGCATCAATTGGAATACAACGGATTGTTGCCTTGGTTTCTTGCTTTATTTGTTCTTCTGTCTCTGGTGTTCCATCCCAATGGCAAGAAAGGAATCCTCCCTTTTCTATCTCTACCTTAAAATCTTCCCAAGTATCTACGTTTCTTGTGTTAGACTCTCTAAAGGCAAGTGCTTTGCTAAACATATTACTTTGAATATCTTCTAATAGCTTTTCAATCTTATCGGAGATGCCCTCAACAGGAAGTGATTCCTTAGTAAGATTATCTCTTCTTGCTACTTCAACAAGTCCTTGTTCTAGGTCTCTTGCTCCAAGGGTTACTCTTACTGGAACTCCTTTAAATTCATATTCATTGAATTTCCAGCCTGGTTTATATGAATCTCTATTATCGTACTTAACTGAAATTCCCTTTGCCTTAAGCTCTTCCATTATTCTATTAGCTTCTTGGTCTACCATAGCTTGTTGTTCTTCTCCCTTTGAAATTGGGATTATAACAACTTGGATTGGAGCTAACATTGGAGGAAGAACTAGGCCATTATCATCTGAATGACACATTATCAATGCTCCCATCAGTCTTGTTGAAACACCCCAAGATGTAGCCCAAACATATTCTAACTTGTTCTCCTTTGAAAGAAATTTTACATCGAATGCCTTAGCAAAGTTTTGTCCTAAGAAATGTGATGTTCCTGCTTGTAGAGCTTTTCCATCTTGCATCATTGCCTCAATACAAAGAGTATCTAAGGCTCCAGCGAAACGTTCGTTTGGAGATTTATACCCTTTAATTACAGGAACAGCCATAAAGTTTTCTGCAAAATAAGCATAAACATTAAGCATCTTATTTGTTTCCTCTATTGCATCTTGAGCTGTTTCGTGAGCAGTATGTCCTTCTTGCCAAAGGAATTCTGCCGTGCGAAGAAACATTCTTGTCCTCATTTCCCAACGAACAACATTTGCCCATTGATTAACAAGAATTGGAAGGTCACGATATGATTTTATCCATCCACGATATGTATCCCAAATAATTGTTTCAGATGTTGGACGCACAATTAGTTCTTCTTCAAGTTTTGCATCTGGGTCTGGCTCAAGTCCTGTCCCATCGCTCTTTGCTCTTAGACGATGATGTGTAACAACGGCACATTCTTTTGCAAATCCTTCAACATGCTCTGCTTCTTTTTCGAAATATGATTTTGGAATAAAAAGAGGGAAATAAGCATTTTGATGTCCTGTTTCTTTAAACATTTTATCAAGAGCTGCTTGCATCTTTTCCCAAATTGCATAACCATAAGGTTTGATAACCATACAACCTCTTACTGCTGAGTTTTCAGCCAAATCGGCTCTTACTACTAATTCATTATACCATTCTGAGTAATTTTCAGAGCGTGTTACAAAATCTTTTGCCATTATATATTGATATTTATTCTTTTACCTAACGAGTTGCAAATTTACATCATTTATTTATAATGGCATTGGTTAGAATCAAGGAAATTTGAAATTGAATAAGCTCAAAATATGATTGGCATAATATTTGCTAGATTTCATTTGAGTTATTATTTGAAATATAAAAACGATATATACTATGAAAAAGAAAATTAAATTAAGGCTAGGTTTTGCAAGCATATTAATTGCATCTATCGCTTTTTTTAGTGGGTGTACCTTACAATTAGATGGGATGTATTATGACGATGTTTATGGTATTTCTTATCCTGAAAAAGTAGAACCAACTAAAACGCAACCACAGGCTGATGAAGGTTTATATCAAGACCCAAGTTATAGCAAAAACACAAAAGCTTATAATGAAAGTCTTAGAAATCAAACAAGCCAAACAGATGATAACTATCAAACAGATAGTTTAAATCAAAGTGCCAACTATGATTATCAAGATTACGATGAGGATGATTATTATGATTATGCTTATTCTGCTCGTATTCGTCGTTTTCATAGTCCCGTTGTATGGTCAAGCTATTATGATGACTACTACACAAACTTATATTGGTATACTTATAATCCTATTTATTGGGGAACAAGTATATATTTAGGATATAATTGGTGGTATCCTTCATATTTTAGCCCATATTATGGAGGATATTCTCCTTACTGGGGTTGGAACAACTATTGGGGATGGAATTATGGATATTATAATAATTACAATTGGGGTTGGAATCATAATGTTTGTTATTATAACTCAAGAGATAATAATTCAAATTTCTACAGAGGGAGAAGTCAATACTCTCCTAATGGACCAAGAGGAGGAAGCTCTCGCTCAACTGGACATTTATTAGACGATAGTAAAAACAATAGATCTTTTGGTGAAGACTTTAACTCAAGGTATGGTTCTTTAAATAATGGAAGAACTCTACCAAGAACAACTTCAAAGTTAGGTAATAGAGAAGTTTCTCGTCCAAATATTCAAAACAATAGAATAAATGCAGATAATAATAGTAGAGTAAATAATGATAGAATAAATAACAATAGAGTAAATAACGATAATAAAAGATTTCAAAAACCTGAAAGATATTCACGTCCGACAAACACAAATAATAGAAATTCAAATAATAGAGTTATAAACAACCAAAATAACTATCGTTCAACACCTAGAACTTATACTCCACCTACCGTACGTCAACCTAGAACAAACAATGAATATAGGTCTAATCCAAGTAGATCTACTAACTACGATAACAGATCAAATTCAAGACCATCTACTCCTTCTCGCACTTATAGCACTCCTAACTCATCTAAAATAAGCACTCCTTCTAGTTCATCATCAAGCAGTAGTAGAAGTAGTAGCAGCAGCAGCTCTCGTTCATCAAGCAGCAGCAGTAGCGGAAGTTCTCGTTCATCTAGAGGAAGATAATTTAATTAATCAAAAAAATAATAAATAAACAATATGAAAAAGACACTTTTATTTGCAGCAAGTATTCTAGCTTTTTTTAGCTTGTCTGCTCAGACAGAAGAAGACGCATTGAGATTTTCTCAGTATGGTTTAAATGGTACATCTAACTATATCTCAAAGGCTGGTGCTATTGGAGCATTAGGTGGAGATATGACCTCTGCAAGTTATAACCCTGCAGGGCTTGGACTATACACAAGCAGCGAATTCACAATGAGTCTTGGATATTACGGAGGCTTCACCCAAGCTAATTCAAATGGACTATTATATAATGACTATCGTTCCAATATGAATCTTGGAAATTTAGGAGCATTATTTAATTTCAAGACTCCTAATAATAATTTCAAAAACACTCAAATTGCTTTCGGATTAAATCGTTTGAAAGCTTACGGAAACAGAAGTATTTATCAAAGAGATAAAGTGAATAAGTCTTACATCTCACATATTATTGCCGAAGGTTCTTCTGATGCTTTTATGAATGATTTTTATGAATCATACGTAGTAGACTTCGATACAACAATCAATGACTATACTTCAGTATTCCAAAGCGGAGAATTTAGTCAAATCCGTTCAATTGAGGAATCTGGATCATTAAACGAAATGACATTCTCTCTTTCTTCTAACTATCAAGACCTATTATATTTTGGTGCAACTGTTGGTATCCCTTATGGTAATTATCATAGAGAAATGTCATTCAGTGAAACAAGATATAACGTTAATAGTGATGTAGCAACTGATAGATATATTTATAATGAAAAGGTTGACCTTTATGCCTCTGGTATAAACTTTAAGGCTGGAGTTATTGCTAAACCTATTTCTTTCTTAAGAATTGGAGCAGCAATTCATACTCCTACATATTATAATATTGAGGATAGGTTCTACTCAGAAGTTAGTTTTGAGAAAACAGTTGGTGGAGATTGGGAGCCTATATTCTACGACCTACAAACTCCATTTAAATTCTTAGGCTCTCTTGCCTTA
Organism: Bacteroidota bacterium; assembly: GCA_017860275.1. Lineage (GTDB taxonomy): Bacteria > Bacteroidota > Bacteroidia > Bacteroidales > P3 > UBA10566. The sequence continues at coordinate 90,684 of JAFNAQ010000004.1, read as the reverse complement.
GTACTTGGCGATAAAGAATCGAAAGTAAAAGGAACTCTATCGGCAGATTATGAATACTCAGATTATTCATTAATGAAATTCCGCACAGAAAACATTCTTGACGAAACCACAGTAAATAATGATATTAATAGATTCTTTAGAGCTACAAATACTCTTAAATTTGGAGGAGAATTGAAACTAGGCTCTCTTGCTTTAAGATGTGGTTACGCTATGATGGAAAATCCATATAAATCCGATCGAAACGATGCAAGTATGCAATACATAACAGGAGGTTTTGGAATTAAGAGCAAACATTATTTTATGGACTTTGCCTATGCATATTCATTTGGAAACTCTGTTTCTAGAGAATATGATTATAAAGAAATCGATTTAAAAAACACACAACATATTGCACAAGTAACCTTAGGAGTAAAATTCTAAACAACCAATAAATACCGCAAAAGGCTATCCAAATAAGGGTAGCCTTTTTTTGTTTAATCCAATTATTTTCAGTATATTTGCAATACAAATAGAACGTATGGGCAAACCTATGTATTCGCCCAACAAATCAAAATATAAAATTCCTTAAATAAAAATGATGCACATCTTTCATAGTAAATGATGCACATCTTTTGTATCAAATGATGTGCATCATTCACACATTAAATCGCCGATTTAATAGTTCAAATCAGCTATTCCTTAGAACAAAATAAGGATTAAGGAGATTAAAACGAAGTAAAAAGAGGCTATAATGAAGGTTTAATTTCATCATAGCCTCTAAGCTTTTGGGAATATAATTATTCTAGTTTAGGATTTCTTTTATTTTTGCTACTATGCTTTGTGGGTCTATTTGGCAGATGCGTTGGAGCTCTGGTATTGAGCCGTGCTCTATAAAGCTGTCTTTTATACCCATCCTATAGATATTATTCTTATAATTATTATCTGCGGCAAACTCTGCTACTGCCGAACCAAAGCCTCCTATCTTTACTCCGTCTTCTATGGTAATAATATTATTGTAGTTTTCAAAGGCATCTTTTAGCAATTCTTCATCAAGGGGTTTTAGGAATCTCATATTATATAGTCCAATATTTATTCCTTCTTTCTCTAAGGTGTTTACTGCCTCAAGTGCATTATTGCCTATTGTTCCAAGAGATAGAATAACTATATCTTTTCCTTCTCTTAGTTTTTCTCCCTTTCCTATTGTCAACTTCTTAAACTCTTTCCTCCAATCTTGGATATATCCCGTGCCTCTTGGATAACGAATAGCTATTGGTGAGTTATTATTCTTTTGAGCTGTGTACATAATATTTCTTAGCTCAATTTCATTCATTGGAGCAAAGATTTGAAGATTTGGAATTAGTCTTAAATAGCTTAGGTCGAATATTCCATGATGTGTTGCTCCGTCCTCTCCTACTAGACCTGCTCTATCTAAGCACAGGATTACTGGAAGCTTTTGAAGGGCAATATCATGTATTATTTGATCAAATGACCTTTGCATAAACGATGAGTAGATATTACAGAAAGGGATAATTCCATTCATTGCCATACCTGCCGATAGTGTTACTGCATGAGGCTCTGCAATGCCTACGTCAAAGGTTCTTTTTGGAAAGACTTCCATCATCTTATTCATAGAACAACCAGAAAGCATAGCTGGTGTTACTCCTACAATTTTTTCATTTAATCTTGCAAGCTCAACCAAGGTTTCTCCAAATACATCTTGAAACTTTTGTGGTCCTTCGTCCTTACAATTGGTCTTTATCTCTCCCGTCAAACGGTTGAATACTCCAGGGGCATGATAGGTTGTTGGATTATTTTCTGCCGAGGTCAAACCCTTACCCTTCTTAGTTATTATATGTAGGATTTTTGGTCCTTCAATCTTCTTTAAATCCTCAAGAGTCTTTAATAGTGTTGGTAAATCATTCCCATCGATTGGTCCAAAATACCTTATCTTTAAGGCTTCGAAGAAATTACTATTCCCTGAGAATATAGATTTTATTACAAATAAACTCTTTCTTAATAATGTCTTTGGCTTTCTATACGATTGGGTATTTCCTCCCATAAGATTCCAAAGTTTATTCTTTATTCTATTATAAGTTGCTGAAGTGGTGATAAGAGTAAGGTATTCATGTAAGGCTCCGACATTCTTATCTATAGATATACCATTATCATTGAGTACAACCAATATATTATAGTCGGTAGCTCCTGCGTGGTTAAGAGCTTCGAAGACCATCCCTCCACTCATTGAACCATCTCCAATAACAGCAATATGATGTTTTCTTGACTCCCCTTTTACCTCATCGGCAATAGCCATTCCAAGTGCAGCAGATATTGAAGTAGAGGAGTGTCCTGTTCCAAAGCAGTCATACTTACTCTCTTCAACCTTTGGGAATCCGCTTATTCCGTCGAGTTTACGAATAGATTGGAAAACATCTTTTCTTCCTGTTAGCACCTTATGAGCATAGGCTTGATGACCAACGTCCCATACTAGACTATCGGTTGGGATATTATATATATAATGAAGTGCAACAGCAAGTTCGACAGTACCAAGACTTGAGCCTAGATGCCCAGGGTTCTCAGATAAGACATTAATTATGTAATCTCTTACCTCATTGCAAAGTTGTGGTAATTTATCCTTAGGCAACCTTTTTAGGTCATCAGGATAAGAAATATCTTTTAATAGTTCTCCTTGATTATAGTTTTGCATTATTCTTTCAAAAAAATAAAGTGCAAATATACAATAAAATATATTAGTTATTCTTCAGAAGGAGTATCATCTTCCAAAGTAGATTTCTTTTTTTGATATAATTTAATTGCTGTATAACCTGCGGATAAGCCAATTAATAAAATTGTGGAAGTGCCTATTGGTGCAGTTTGAGTGTCCGATGCTCCAACGGTATTGTTTGACCCATGACTTATTGGAGGTGTTGGAGGAGGACAGTAGGAATTGAAATGGATAAACAATATCGCAACAAATAATAGTCTTAGTTTCATAGGTTAATTATTTTTCTTTGAGTCTTATCGTTCTCTCTATATATTACAAGTACAAACACTCCTTTTTGTGGAAGAATTATTTGGTTGCTATCCTCAACTCTCTTTATCATTTGCCCCTTAGTGTTTATTAATTCTAAGGCTTGTATTTTTGTTGTGGAGATGATTCTAACATTATCCTCTGATTGTTGTATTTTGATTTCTTCTTTTATTATTTCTTTCTCCAATGAGGACAAGGTCTTATATAATCGTAATTGATATCTTTCTGAATCAGTCCATGTTGAAGAATTCAGATTATAGGTTGAATCTAGTTTAAAATCTACTACACTAATATTATTTATCTTATCAAATAGAACGATTTTCTTGAACTGGCTCTTATCTAAAGCCTCAAATTTTAGAAATGAATTAGGAGCTGCTTTAAGATTAATGTTTAAGTCTATAAATAAACTATCTATCACTGGAGGTATAGCGTTAATTGCATATTTCTCAGAATTATATTTTGTAGATATCTCTGGCACATCACCAAAACCGTCTATCTTTCTATTGTCAAATTCAACATCATAGCCAAGACTTGTACTATCAATAAATATTAGCTTTGTCTTATCTGTTCCAATATTTGAATTAAGACTTAAAGTAATATTATTAAGTGGGGGTAAAGTTTTCTTCGAAGGATATGCACTCTTGCCAATATTCAAAGCATTTGTTGAAGCAGAGGCTTGAACAAAGAATCCTTGAACAAAGAATCCTTGAAATGGAGCTATCTTATAAGTTGATGGACTTGTTGGGTCTAGGGCTGTATAGTTTAAAGTATTTGGGTCGAGTATTGATGGGTTTGAAATATTTGTCCTTTGAATTTGATTTAGACTTAGAGTAAAAGGATAAGGATTGGAGCAAAGATGCCACCCTCTGTCAGCAGTTGGAGAATTTAAACTTGCGTTGGTTAATAAAGAATAAGTTGAATTATCATTGATACTACCTATAAACTCTAGTCTTGAATCTACCTTGTATGCTACTAAATATCCTCTATTATCAACAAAAAAACTTCCAGTTCCAGAAGGAATGTCTTTCCAATTTACCCAACGTCCATTATTCGAAGCATCGGTATAATCTTCTTGCCAATAATATAAATCATCATTTGTTGAATTGTGGAAAAACACATTTCCTATACTATCTTGCGTACTTGAGGAGGCGCTTATTGGCAAACCAAATAAATTCCAACCATCTGAACTTATTGTATATCCTTTAAAGCATGCCTCAATAATAGACTTATTCTTAATATCAAGTACTCCATTATTTATTAATTCTGCCTTTGCTTGGTTAAGGCTATCGTTAATTATAATGTTGTAAGCCCTTGCTGTATCTCCACTTTGAATTGAAATTATCTGAGAAGGAAGGATATTTGCATTATCAATCTCTGTTGGAATCCCCTTAGTCCAATTTGTATCACTATCATCCCAATTCCCACTCTTTGTCCTATATGTATTTACTCCAGTTTTAAAAACCTCCTTATTGGAATAAGTAGTATCGCTCCCACTAATTATCATTAAACAAGCCTCATAATAAGTCCCCTCTTCCAATCCATCTACAGTATAGCTTCCACCACTAACAGAACTGATAGAAACCAAAGAATCTACCCCACCATAAGCATTATCCATAACATGAGTACCAACCCCCGACAAATTAGCTGCACTAGGAGAACTCCCAGAATAAACCAAATCCCATTCATTAGCAAGAAAAGTAGCCATAGTAGTTAAAACAGGTCCAGTTGTATTAGGATTAATAGTCCTCCCTTTACTAATCGTTGACTTTCTTTTTATAATAGTAGCATTTGTTTTTATATCCCCATTTGTAGTTTGCCAATAATCTGTTGGAGAAACTGGAGCAGTAATAGTGTCTCCAAAAATATCAATAGGTTTATTATTTTTCAAAAGGACAATAGCGTCATTACCAGTAATGGTCATTACAGGTAAAACCAATAACGGTGTATTTTTATAAAACAATCCATTTGTAGTATTATTTTTAGTATCCAATTTATCATAGATTACAATTGTTGAATTAGAATATATAGTATCTAATCCAAAAAAATCAAAAGTTCTAATGATTGTATAACTTGTACTTGTCCCCGGAGCAACTAAAAATCTAATCTTATAATCTTGTAAACAAATATTTTTGTTTGTCCCGTTATAAATTTCAATCCCTCTATTGTATGTGTCTGTGCTGATATATTCAGATATTAATAAATCATCTGCAACAACTGTTGAAGAATTTGATTTCTTTCTAATTATTAATTTGGGTTGATTAATTGTATCCGTTGTTGTGTAATTTATCTTTGCTGAGTTTGGAGATATATTTGAAATGGAATTTTGATAGATTCTATTAAGAGTTGCAAAACTAATTGTATCTATTGAACCTTCAATAAATGAATAGTATTTTGTATTTGGATTTAGATTTGTAATACTATAAATTGAATCATTTGTTGATATTGGAAGCGTTGCCTCTGTATTAGAGATTGAAGTATAGGTTATTTGAATATCGTCTAGTATCAAGTTTGAATTTTGAGAGACCATGTAGAATCTAATTTTAGAATTAGTAGTTCCTGATGAAAAAACTGAATCATATAATCTTGAAGAGTTATTATTAATAACAATATTTGAATAATCGCTAAAGTTTCCTAGGTTATCCGATTTGTATACTCTAAGATTTATTTTATTAGTTAAATTAGTATTTCTTAGTCTAAGTCTTATTCTATAATTCCCTCCCGATTTTGATAAATCAAGCGAAGGAGTAATAAATTCAGAATAATTAGAAGAAGAATATCTGAAATAACAACTATCACCGTATGGATTACATAGATTTCTTCCCTGACAGCCGGAATGATTTGTATAGGAGTTAGGAAGATATAGTGGAATTGCATAACCTCCAAAATAATTACCTGTGCTTACTATTGGGAAACCTGAAAAGTCTTCTTTGAAGATTAGGGTGTCTTCGGAGGATTTTGTGAATATGTGGATATTCTTCTGTTGAAGTGTTGGATTGGAGAAATGAAGAGTTGCTGAGTTATGGGTAATATTTGTTGTCGAAATACTCTGTGCTGAAAGTTCAAACATCGAAAAGAAAAGAAAACAGAATAAACTTATTATATGTCTTGGATTCATAATTACCAATTATTTATAATTATTTTACAAAGAAAATAAAAATTCTATTACATTCGAACATATAAGGAATATTTAACAATTAATTATTAGAAAAAATAACAAATATATGGATTTGAATATATACTTATTATCCTAAAGGGAGTAAGATAATGAAAATATAATTGTCTATAAAAAGATTATAAGAGGGTTCTGACTATAAGTTTTTATAGCATTTAATTCTTATCATTTTTTGGAGCTTTTGTAGCATTTGCTGCTATGGCTCAACCAACCTTTGTATCAACAACACCTGCAAATAAAAATGTAGTGTTGGAAGAATATACTGGTATCAATTGTACTTATTGTCCTGATGGGCATAAAAGAGCAAACGAATATTCCGCTGCAAATCCTGGAAGAGTAGTTGTAATAAATATTCACCAAGGTTCTTTTGCAAACGGAACTCCTAATTATAAGACTTCTTTTGGAGATGCCTTAGCAAATCAAACAGGTCTTCAAGGTTACCCTTCTGGAACAGTTAATCGTAGAGTTTTCTCTGGAACTACTACGGCTTTAGACAGAGGAAATTGGGCTACCAAAGGGAATTTAGTTTTAGCAGAACCATCATTCGTTAATGTTGATGCAACGGCTACAATTGATGCAGCAACAAGATTATTAACTGTTGTTGTTGAGGCTTATTATACTGATACTGCCGAAACAGCATTTAATATGCTAAATGTTGCTTTATTACAAAACAATGTTGTTGGACCACAAGTAGGAGCAGATAAACTTACTGGTCAATGGGGTGATACAATAACTGCTGATGGAACAAATAATATTCCTCAAGGACATTTCTATACAAAAACATTTACTTATACTTTACCTGCAAATATTAACTCTGTCCCTTTAGAGCTAGGTGATTTAGATATTGCTGTTTTTGTTACTAAAGACAAACAACTTATATATACAGGAACAAAGGTAGAACCTACTTACACAAACCTTTCTCCTATAAATGCATCTATAAAAAGTACATCTGCAATTCCAAATATTGGCTGTAATCAATTTGCTAACCCAAAATTAATTGTAACTAACCTAGGTCAGGATACAATAAAAACAATGGAAATTGGATATAAATCAGGAACAAATGAACAACAAGTTTACTCTTGGACGGGATCTATTTCAACATTTGCTAGCTCTGCGGATATAGTTTTACCACAAGTAACTGTAGTTACAGGAACACCAACTAGTATTGAATTTGAAATCAAATCTATAAATGGAGTTGCTCAAACAAATATTACAAATACATTATCATATACAAAACCACTATCTCCAGAGGCTAATAAGAATGTTAGACTTTCATTAACAATAGATAAATATGGTTCTCAAGTTAGTTGGAATGTAAAGAACATAAATAATAATATCGTTGCATTTGGAGGGCCATATACAGACACAACTGTTAACAGCGCAAGATTAATAAATGTAGACCTTAACTTGCCTGAAGATGGTTGTTATGTATTTGAGATATTAGATAATAATGGTAATGGTATAAACTCTGGTTTTGGTATTGGAGGATATGTAATAATGGACTTAGATTATAAGGTAATTGCAACATCAAATGGTAAATTTGGTGCTAGCGAGAAAAAAGATATGAACTTATCTAACACTGTTGGTTTAAAAGATGCATCAGGAATAATAAATAATGCAAATATCTATCCTAATCCTGCTAATGAAAGAGCAATATTATCTGTTTCCGTAAAAGAAAGTACAACTGCAAATATTACTATTATTGATATAATGGGAAGAATGGTTGCTAACTTAGGTAATAAAGTAATGAAAGTAGGAGAAAACAACTTTGAAATAAATACTCAAGCTCTAACAAACGGAATGTATATTGTTAAAATTGCTACTGATAATGGCATTTCTAATATTAAGTCTTATCATTTTTTGGAGCTTTTGTAGCATTTGCTGCTATGGCTCAACCAACCTTTGTATCAACAACACCTGCAAATAAAAATGTAGTGTTGGAAGAATACACTGGTATTAATTGTACTTATTGTCCTGATGGACATAAAAGAGCAAACGAGTATTCTGCTGCAAATCCTGGAAGAGTGGTTGTAATTAATATCCACCAAGGTTCTTATGCAAATGGAACTCCTAATTATAAGACTTCTTTTGGAGATGCTTTAGCAGGACAAACAGGATTAACTGGTTACCCTTCAGGAACAGTTAACCGTAGAGTTTTTGCTGGAACAACTACTGCATTAAGTAGAGGTGATTGGGCTACAAATGGAAACATTGTTTTAGCTGAACCATCATTCGTTAATGTTGATGCAACAGCTACAATTGATGCAGCAACGAGAGTATTAACAGTTGTTGTTGAGGCTTATTATACTGATACTGCTGAAACAGCATTTAATATGCTAAATGTTGCTTTATTACAAAACAATGTTGTTGGACCTCAAGTAGGTGGAGCTAATTATAATCCAACTCAAATGACTCCTGATGGTAAATATATTCACGGACATATGTTACGTCATTTACTTACTGGTCAACTTACTGGTCAATGGGGTGATACAATAACTGCTGATGGAACAAATAATATTCCTCAAGGACATTTCTATACAAAAACATTTACTTATACTTTACCTGCAGATATTAACTCTGTTCCATTAGAATTAGGGGATTTAGATATTGCTGTTTTCGTTACAAAAGACAAACAACTTATATATACTGGAACAAAGGTTGAACCTACATATACAAACCTTACTCCAATAGCTGCTGCAATAAACTCTTCAAGTGTATCACCTGAATTTGGATGTAATAATTTAGCAACGCCAAAGTTAGTTATCAAAAACATGGGACAAGATACAATAAAAACAATGACTATTGGTTACAAATCAGGCACTGACGCACAACAAACTTACAATTGGACAGGTATCCTTCCTACATTTGTAAAAACTACAGAAATAGTTCTTCCTCAAGTTCCAGTAACAATTGGTACTATTACAGTGGTTGGATTTGAAATCTTATCTATCAATGGAGTTGCTCAAACTGGCATAACCAAATCATTTGACATTACTAAACCTATTTTACCAGAAGGACAAGGAAATGCTAGATTAGAATTAAATATTGACCGTTATGGTGATGAAACTACATGGAATATTAAAGATATCAACGGAACTGTTATAACTTCTGGAGGTCCTTACACTGTTGCATCTGCAAACGGAACAAGATTAATCACTAAAAACTTAAACCTTCCAGCAGTTGGATGTTATATCTTCGAAATCCTTGACGGTTACGGTGATGGTATAAATGCTGGATATGGTGCAGGTGGATACAAAATTTATGACATCGACAGCAATATCTTAGTTAATTCAAACGGAAAATTTGGTGATGGAGAAAAGAGAGACATTAATCTTATAACTTGGTCACAAGTTGGTTTAGAATCTGTTTCTGGAGCAATTTCATCTGCTAATGTTTACCCTAACCCTGCAAAAGATAGAGCTACATTATCTGTTTCTATGCAAGAAGGTACAAATGCAGTTATTTCTGTTGTTGACGTTATGGGAAGAACAGTTATTGACTTAGGCACAAAATCAATGGGCGTTGGTGAAAATACATTTGAAATCAATACTCAAGACTTATCTAATGGTATGTATTTCGTTAAGGTTGCTACTGACAATGGTATCACAACTAAGAAATTCAACGTTGCAAAATAATTATTAAACTAATTATTTATAATATGAAAAGACTCAGCCTTGTTGCTGAGTCTTTTTTTTATATCTTTGCAGCCTAAAGTTTTAAATGCAATTATCAAACAATGGATAATAAATATATTGACGATGAAGACCAATTAATCTCATCGGATGGATACACCAAAATTGAAAGGTATAATCCCGAAACTCTTTCAAAGCTAGCTTATCATTACAAAGAAATACTAGGGCTTTTGGGTGAAGACCCTAATCGTGAAGGATTACTCGATACTCCAATGAGAGTAGCAAAAGCTATACAATTCTTTACTCATGGCTATGATTTAGACCCAGAACAAATATTAAAGTCAGCAACCTTTGAAGAAGACTATAAACAAATGGTTATTGTGAAGGAGATAGAGATTTATTCTTTATGCGAACATCATATGGTTCCTATGGTTGGAAAGGCACACGTTGCATATATACCTAATGGAAAGATTGTTGGACTAAGTAAAATTCCAAGAGTTGTGGAATGTTTCGCAAGACGCCTTCAGGTTCAGGAAAGATTGACTAAGCAAATTAAAGATAGTATTCAAGAAGCACTCAACCCATTGGGAGTTGCAGTAGTTATTGAGGCTCAACACTTATGCATGAGTATGCGAGGAGTACAAAAGCAAAACTCAGTTACAACAACCTCCGACTTTACTGGAGCCTTCCTAAGAAAGGAAACAAGAGAAGAGTTTTTACATCTAATAAGTGTAAAACTTTCCTAAGAAAGCAGGGCTAAAATCCCTATTCCAATACAATAAAACCTTATTTTAAAATTATATGTTGGCAACATACGACAACTATGTTGCCAACATATAAATCATATCTTGCCAACATATGAATACTATGTTGCCAACATATGAAAATAAATCCTTATTTTGTTAGGAGATTATCTAATTCCTTTATTCTTTTTTCAAGTTCGTTGATTTTTGAATAGAGTTCTGGAAGTTTTTTATGTACTGCAAAGCTCTTCATAAAGTCTTTTGCATTTATTGCAGGAGAACCTAAGATTACTTGTCCATCTTTTACGTCGGACATAATTCCTGATTGTGCTCCAATTTTAACCTTATCTCCTATTGTAATATGACCTGCAAAACCTACCTGACCACCAATAAAACAATAACTTCCTATCTTTGTACTTCCTGCAACTCCACTCTGAGCAGCCATAACTGTATTTTCTCCAATAACAACATTATGTGCAATTTGACAAAGATTATCAATCTTGGCTCCTTTTCGAATTCTTGTTGAACCCATTGTTGCCCTATCGATAGTTACATTTGCACCCAACTCCACATTGTCTTCAATAATTACATTCCCAATCTGTGGAATTTTCTGAAATGAACCATCCTCTAGTGGTGCAAAACCAAATCCATCAGAGCCAATAACTACTCCTGCATGAAGAACACAATTATCACCAATAACAGTATCGTGATATAGTTTTACACCAGGGAAAAGAGTTACGTTATTACCAATAATAACATTGTCTCCAACATAAACTTGAGGGTAGACTTTTACATTTTCTCCCAATTGAGCATTATCTGCGATAACTGCATATTCTCCAATATAAGAATTTTCTCCCACCTTAGCAGTTTCGGAAATGAAGGCAAGAGAAGAAATACCAGATTTATTAAGCCTATATTGATTATAAATATCTAAAACCTTAGCAAAACAAGCATAGGCATCATCGACTCTAATCATAGTAGTAGGCACCTTCTTTTCTGCAACAAAGCTTTTGTTTACAATAACAACAGATGCCCTAGTATCATAAATATAATTTTCATATTTTGGATTAGAAAGAAAACTCATTCCTTTTTCCTCCCCTTCTTCGATTTTGCAAAGAGTATTTACAATTGCATTCTCATCTCCTTCAACAATTCCACCAAGAAGTTGAGCAATTTGTCCAGCAGTAAATTCCATAAAGATATTTGTTTATTATTTTTGCAAAGATACAAAAAATCATTTCAAGGTATTTTTTGGCTCTATATTTTGGTGATTATGAAAAAAGGTATTACTTTTGCAGTCCAATTCAAGGTCTCTTGGCCGAGCGGCTAGGCACCGGTCTGCAAAACCGTCTACTCCAGTTCGAATCTGGAAGAGACCTCGACAAAAACTAAAGCTATCATTTTCTTGATAGCTTTTTTTATTTCTTTTTTTACAATATCCTAATCATTTTTCAAAATTTATTACTACCTTTGAAAAATAAATAATACTATATATTTATTTACTTAAAAACATCAAAATAAATCCCAAAATATAATTGATGAAAACCTATAATCAACTAAATGAGGGCTTAAAAGAGCCTAATACAGACACAAATATTCCCGAAGAAACATCTATTTATCAGTTATTAATTGCAGAAAGTCTTAGCAAAGAAGACTATTCTTCAATTTTTCGTGCATTAAATGATAACTCTCTTACTGGAATTTACATAGTAGAAAATGGATTACTTAAATATGTTAACCCTGTTCTAACAAATATTTTTGGATTTACTAAAGATGAGGTTATTGGTAGAAGTCTTTTGGAGTTTGTGCATCCAGAAGACCAAGAAGCTGTTATTGGTAATATCCAAGAATTTTTTGAAGGTAATAAGACATCAATGTGTTATGAATTTAGGGGAATAAAAAAAAATGGTGAAATAGTATATCTTCAAGAATTTGGAGGACTTGATTCCTCAGATTCTTCAAATATCTTTATAGGTAACATAATTGATATTACTGAAAAAAAGAAAATTGAACTTGAATTAGAAGAATATAGAAAGAATTTAGAACAAAGGGTTGCAGAGAGAACTAGAGAATTAACAGAAACGAATAAAAGATTAGAGGCAGAAATATCGGAACGTAAAAACATTGAATCTGACTTTAAGAAAAATAAAATTGAATTAGAGAAACGAGTTTTTGAACGAACAAGAGAACTAATCGAGGCTAATAATTCTCTTTGTAATGAAATTGAATTAAGCAAAAAGCGCCAAAGAAGCCTCGAAAAGAGTGAGGCTCGCTTATTTTCCGCAGTTCACACAGCAGGTCTAGGTCTTTATGAACAAATAGGTCAATATAATAATTCAGGAAGAGAAACATTTTTTGATGAAAAAGCTAGACAAATTTTTGCCATTCCTGAGGGTGAAGAAAAAAATTGGAAAGATTACTGGATGAAATACACACATCCCGACGACCTTGAAAATGTATTAGAAATAATATACCAATTCAATAGAGGAGGATTAGATTTTGCTAGTGCAACTCATCGATATAATCACCCTGAGATGGGAGAGATATGGATAAAAAATGTGGCCTATTCTCTAAAGAGAGATAGTGAGGGATTAGTGTCCGATATGATTGGAGTGGCTCAGGACGTTACAGATCAAAAACGTTCAGAGTTAGAACTAATTGCAGCTAAGGAAAGAGCCGAAGAAAGTGATCGTCTAAAATTATCATTCCTACAAAATATGTCTCATGAAGTTAAGACTCCCCTTAACTCAATAATTGGATTTTCTCAAGTAATTGCTCAATCAGTTAATGAAAATGAGAAATTAGAGCAGTTTTCAAAATTAATTTCTCAGAACAGCGAAAAACTAATTAAGATAATAAATGATATTGTAGAAATATCACAAATTTACGCAAAACAAATATATCCAGATTATAAGGAATTTGATATTATACAATCTCTTTATTATATCGCAAATAAATTAATAGACAAAGCTAAACTAAAGGGTATTGAATTAATACTAAATCTCGATATTCCTTTATCTAAAACACAGATAACCACCGATCAAGACAAGTTTGAAAAAATATTATTGCAAATAATTGAAAATGCAATTAAGTTTACAAAAGAGGGTTTTGTCAAGGTTGATTGCCACCTTCAAGGAGATAATTTAGAAATTCAAATAGAAGATACTGGAATTGGCATCCCTCTTGATAAACAAAAAATCATTTTTGAACCTTTTAGGCAATTAGATACTGGCACTACAAGGACTTATGGAGGGAATGGTTTAGGTCTTGCTCTTGCAAAAGCCTACACTGATTTATTGGGAGGAAATATAAATTTTGAATCTCAAATAAATGAGGGAACAAAGGTAAGAATTTCAATCCCATTTTATGATCATAAAAAGCAAGAATAAACAAAAATAGTTTTAGAATGTTAAGTTTACATGAAAGAAAGTTTTACCGAAATAGATCTACTTAGAAATAAGGTAATCAATGCAACGATATTAACTATATTAATACTGCTATTACCAATAGTATTTGTTTCAACGTTTAGATTCATTAATTATGGTTGGCAGAATTACTATGATATATATATAATTGAGACATTACTTATTGCCTTACTCTATTTCTTTAGGAATAAGATTCCAAATAGGCTTAAAACCCATTCGATTGCAGCCGTATCAATTGCCTTTGGACTTATTGGCACTTCAATATTTAGTATTACGGGAGGAAATTTTCAAAGTATAATTGGAATTATTATTATAAGCCTTCTCTATGGCAAAAGAATCGGAATATATTATGTAGTATTAGCAATATCAGGCTACTCTACAATAGGACTATTGATTGTATTTAATATTATAAACCCAAATATAGATTTCAACTCATATAATCATGGTTTATTCCCTTGGCTAAATGCAATTGCTTTATATACGACCATAACTCTTTTGGCTGTGTATACAATTGGACTCTTTTATAAGCATTATATAGGCTCTCTTGCTGAGATAGAAAAAAGTAAAATCAAATTTAAAACCGTTTTCGATATTATGCAAATTGGTATAACTATAACCAATAAGCAAGGTCATGTTATTGATTGCAATGAGGAATCGGAAATATTATTAGATGTCACTAAAGAGGAACACTTAAAGAGAGATTATTCTGGAAATTCTTGGAAAATTATACGTACAGATTATAGCCCTATGCCAGATATCGAATATGCTAGTATTAGAACGATGAATGAAGGTAAGGCAGTTAAAAATATTGAAATGGGTATAGTAAAGTCAAATGATGAAATCACTTGGCTCTCAGTAAATGCGATTCCAATTAATATCGACGACTATGGTGTTGTTGTAACCTATACCGATATAACTGAGCTAAAAAAAGAACAGGAAAAAATAGATAGAGCTTCGCAGGAATTGACTAAATTAAATTCCGATAAAGACAAATTTATTAGAATACTTGCTCACGATTTAAAGAACCCATTTAATTCTCTAATTGGATTTTCAACATTATTACTTGAAAATATTGATAGTTTTGATATTGACACTATCAAACAACAAATTGGGATAATAAATGATACTTCAATCAAAACATATGACATGTTAGAAGAAGTTCTTTTGTGGTTAAAATCTCAGAGTGGTCAATTAATATTTAGTCCATCGAATATTTCATTCTTTGAAATTTGCAACGAAGTTATTCTATCGTCTAAGATTATAGCAAATGATAAGAATATTACCATTAATTTCCATTGTTTAAACAATAGTAGTAAAATATTTGTAGATTCAAATATGACTAAAACAATCATGAGAAATTTAGTTTCAAATGCAGTAAAATTTACAATGCCAAATGGGGAAATAAATATTTATGAGGAAATTGTAGGAAATGAAATGATAATTACAATTTCAGATAATGGAATTGGCATAAGTAAAGATAACATAGAAAAGCTATGGAATCCTATGCAAACAGATAAAACTCTAGGTACTGTTGGAGAAAGAGGGACAGGCTTAGGACTTTCCATTTGTAAAGAATTTGTTGAAAGACAATCAGGAAGAATATGGGTTGAAAGTGAATTAGGAAAAGGAAGTAGTTTTAAGTTTTCTATGCCAATAAGTAATAAAGATATTTTATAGTAATGACAAAAAAAAATCCAACATACGAAGAACTTCAGGAGAATAACTCACAATTATTTTGGGCTTTATGTGAAAATTCTCTAACTGGAGTATATATAATTGAAAATAATCAATTTATATATACCAATCGAGCCTTTGACGATATTCTTGGATACAAAAAAGGTGAGCTTCTTGGTTTAAGTCCTGAAAATATAATTATTGATGAGGATCATTGGAAATTAGCCGAAAATAATAAGATGAGACTTTCTGGTCAATCTGAGACTATTCAATATGAAATTAGGGCAAAATGCAAGGACTCTCAAATAAAAAATAATGTAGTATTTGGAAGTATTGTAGAGAACAAGGGGAAGATTCTTTTGATAGGAAATATTTTGGATATCACTGAAAAAAAGAAAAATGAACAAAAACTCCTCAAAAGTGAGACTAGATTATTTTCTGCATTTAAAGCTACTGGGTTTGGTATATATGAACAAGAAGGAATTCCTAATGATGAAAATCGTAATTACTATTTTGACAAAAGAGCTCGATATCTGCTGGGAATTAATAGTGGCGAAGAAAGTAATTGGTTTAACCTTTGGAAAGAGAGAATACATCCTGACTATTTAAAAAAAATAATGGATCTTGTTGTTGATTTTAATTACAATGGATTCGATATTCTTTCTGAAGAATATCCTTACAATCATCCTACTTTAGGAGAAATATGGCTAAAACATACCGTCAATAGGGTAAAAAGAAATCAAAAAGGTCAAATTACTGATATGATTGGTGTTGTTCAAAACATTACCCTTGAAAAAATATCCGAAATTCAGCTAATAGAAGCAAATAGGAATACGCTAGAGAGCGAAACAAGGTTAAACCTTGCAGCAAAATCTGGGCAATTAGGTGTATGGGATTGGAATGTTCGAGAAAATACTCTTATTTGGAACGATAAAATGTTTGAACTATATGGTATAGAAAAAAACATATTCTCAAATAATTTTGAGGCATGGGAGCATGGGCTTCACCCTGATGATAAAGAAGCTGCATTAGAATCCTCTAAATCTGCATTTAGTTTGGAAAAGGATTACGATAATGTTTTTCGTATTATTCAACCTAAAGGAGATATTAAGTATATTCATGCAACTGGAATTGTAATAAAAGATGAATCAGGTCAGCCTTATAGAATGATTGGAACAAATAAAGATATTACCGACAGAATTTTGGCAGATAATGAACTAATTTTGGCAAAACAAAGAGCAGAGGAAAGTGATAGACTAAAACTTTCTTTTCTTCAAAATATGTCTCATGAGATTAAAACTCCACTCAGCTCAATTATTGGATTTACTGATTTGATTACTAAAGGGGATAATAATGAGAAAGAAATTGAAGAATACTCAAAACAAATTAATGAGAATACAGAGAAACTAATTTCTATTATTGATGACATTATAGAAATATCACAAGTTTATGCTAATCAGATTTTGCCTGAGATAAAGCCTTTTGACTTTATTCGGCTTATTAAGAAAATAAACGATGAACTGAACTACAAAGCTGAAGAAAAGGGTATTAAAATAAATCTAAATATTAATCCTAATACGGAGGAATTTTTGATTAATTCTGATGAAGAAAAGATAGAAAAGATATTAACTCATCTATTGAATAATTCATTGAAATTCACTTCAAAAGGAGGAATTGAAATAGATTGTCTTCTAGGCAAAAGGATGTTAGATATTTGTATAATAGATACAGGAATTGGTATTGCTCAAGACAAACAAAAAATTGTCTTTGAGCCTTTTAGGCAGGTAGATTCTGGGACAACAAGAACATATGGAGGAAACGGATTAGGACTCCCTATATCGAAAGCATATATTGATTTATTAGGGGGAAACATCTCATTTAAATCTAAATTAAATGAGGGGACATCAATAAAGATATCCTTGCCAACAAATATGTAGTTTTCTTTGTTAATAACAAAGAAGTAATTGTAAAAAAAATCAACCATGAACAAAATAGAACAACTCGAAAATAAGATTAAAGAGCTTGAAATGGTAATTGATAGATTTAAGGATGTAAATATATCCTTAAAAGAAACTTTTGATAGTTCTCAAATTGCTTTAGAAATCTATGATAATTCAGGAAAATTAGTTGATTGTAATCCTGCCTGCTTATCAATGTTTGGCGTTGAAGATATAAACCAAGTGGAAGATTTTAATCTATTTGATGATCCAAATATTGACCCTAAGAAGTTAGAAATGATTAAAAATGAGAAAGAAATTAGATTCGAACTTCTTTATGACTTTGAAAAAATAAAACAACTAAATCTATATAATACTTCTAAATCAGGTTTATATCTTTATGATTGTATAGTAAAGCCAATTTCAAATAATAAAGGGTACTTGGCATTTATAATTGATATAACTAAATCAAAAGAAACTGAAAACAATCTAACCTTAGCTTATAATGAAATTAAGGAGAAAAGGGAGATACTAAAAAGTATTATTGAAAGCACAAAAGACTTTATTTGGACTGTCGACCCTGTTAATTATAGCGTACAAAGTTTTAATTCTGCAATATATAATTACTTTCTTAAGGAAAGAAATATAATATTGAAGATTGGAGATACTCCAGAAATACTAGTAGGTTCTTACTCTCATATATGGGTAGACTACTATAAAAGAGCTCTTAAATACGGGCATATAGAATCTGATTATAAGGCATTAGGTGGCGATCATACTTTACATCTATCCTTTCATACAATATATAAGGATAATGAAGTATTTGGTATATCAGTATTTGGGAAAGATATTTCTAGTGAAGTAAAATATAGGAAGGAAATACTTGAAAAAAATATACAGCTTCACGATAATAATCTTAAATTAAAAGAGAGTGAGACCCTATTTAAAACTCTAAGTGAAAGCTCCCAAATGGGAATAATATTATACGATATTAATGGTACAATTTACGTAAATAATACCCTTTGCTATCTCTCAGGATACTCACAAGAAGAATTCATTGGTAAATCTCCATTGCTTTTTATTCATCCTGATGATAGGGCTGCATATATTGAAAATCTCAGAAAACGACTTGAGGGTGGGATTTCATCTGAGGGTTATGAAATAAGAGGAGTAACTAAATCAGGCGAAATAAGAGATATCCTTGTCATTGGTTCATTGGCTAAGATTGATGGCAACCAAATCATTATTGGAAATATTACAGATATTACAGAAAAGAAGAAATCTGAAATTGAATTAATAAAAGCTAAAGAAAAGGCAGAAGAAAGTGATAAGCTCATTGTTTCTTTCCTTCAGAATATGTCTCATGAAATAAAAACACCTCTTAACTCTATTATTGGATTCTCTCAACTTGTCTGCGATGCGATAGTAGACAATAAAGATCTAGAATTATATTCAAATCTGATTTCAGAGAATAGTGAACATCTTGTTGATATTATTAATGATGTAATTGAAATGTCAAATATCTACACTAATGATACTAATATTGAAATTGTTGACTTTGACTTCTTCGGATTAATTGATGAGATTAAATCAATATATCTTAAAAAAGCAGAAGGAAAAGGACTTTCTTTAATTTCGAATATTGATATTACTTCAAATGATCTAATAATACAATCAGACAAACAAAAAATAAAAACAATTTTATCTCACTTGATTTCAAATTCCATTAAGTTTACCAATAAAGGGAAGATAGATGTTTATTCTTCAATAGCAAATGACTCTCTTGAAATTTCTGTTATTGACACTGGTATTGGAATTTCTGACGAGCACCAAAAAATAATATTTGAACCTTTTAGGCAGATTGACTCTGGAGCAAACAGAACTTTTGGTGGAAATGGTTTAGGTATGCATATTGTAAAATCATTTATTGATTTACTCAATGGTCATATTGAAATTAAATCAGAATTAGGAAAAGGAACCACAGTAAAAATAACTATTCCACTTATTGCAAGTTGTCATAATTAAATTTTACTTTTGCAATATGAAAAAAATTGTCAACTACATACTTTTTTATATTGTATTGATTCCTCTTTCTTGGCTTCCGATGTGGTTCCTATACCTTATTTCAAGTCTTTTGTCTTTTATTCTTGAACATATTATAGGTTATAGAACTGTGGTTGTTGAGAATAATCTAAGAAACTCCTTCCCTGAATTAACAGAAAAAGAGATTCAAAAAATCAAGAATAAATTCTACAAACATCTTGCAGATATTTTCTTAGAAGCATTTAAGATGCTATCAATATCTAAGAAAAATCTTATGAAGAGGTATTATTGCATAAATCCAGAGATTCTAAAGCCATATTTCGATAATAAACAATCCGTTCTCTTGGTTTCTGCACATTATAATAACTGGGAATATATGGTGCTGTCTCTAGATATGCAGATTAATCATCATGGCATAGGGGTTGGGAAGAGAATGAGCAATAAGGTATTCGGAGACCTTATGCATAAGAAGCGCACCCGTTTTGGCACAGAAGTTTGTTATGCAGATAACACCAAAGAAACATTCGAACACTACGAAAAGGAGAATATACCTTGCGCCTATATGTTACTCTCAGACCAAAGTCCTAATGATAAACACCGTTGCTATTGGACAAGTTTTCTTAATCAAGATACTCCAGTAATATTTGGAGCAGAAAGCCTTGCAAAAAAATACAATTATCCAATATTTTACTATACTGTTAGAAAGCTCAAGAGAGGTTATTATTCTTTTGATATTTCCCCAATAACTGACAATCCGCAGGAAACAGCCTATGGTGAAATCACCGAAAAGCATCTCTCCTTTTTAGAAAAATCTATTAAAGAAAACCCTCAGTACTGGCTTTGGTCACATAAACGCTGGAAGCATAAAAGGAATTAAACCTAATAATTTATGGCACATAATCACAATCATTCACATAATCATTCCGAAGGTCAGAAGAATATTGTCTTTGCTTTTATTCTTAATCTTTGCTTTGCAATTATTGAGCTTTTTGGGGGTATATTTACAAATAGTATTGCAATCCTATCAGATGCTCTTCACGATTTTATGGATAGCATATCTCTTGGTATTGCTTGGTATCTTGAGAAAAAGTCCAATAAAACAAGAGATAAGTTTTATTCCTATGGTTATAAGAGATTCTCTTTGTTAGGCTCCGTGTTTATTTCTGCTTTATTAGTTTTCGGTTCTTGCTTTGTATTATTTGAAAGTATTAAAAGGTTATTTAACCCTGAGCAGACTAACGCCGAGGGGATGCTTTTACTCGCAATACTTGGGATTGTGGTAAATGGTATTGCTGTACTAAGGGTAAAGAAAGGAAAATCTCTTAACGAAAGGGCTGTTTATCTTCATTTATTTGAAGATGTTTTGGGATGGGCTTCTGTATTAGTTGTAAGTATTGTGATGATTTTTGTAAACCTACCTATTCTCGACCCAATTCTCTCTATCGCAATTTGTATTTGGGTACTGATTAACGCATATAAAAACCTTCGACAAACCTTTAAGATATTTCTTCAAGAAGTGCCACAAGATATTGAGAGTGATAGGCTACAAGATGAGGTGCTTGCGCTTAAGAACGTTGTATCTATTCACGATTTCCACCTTTGGACCTTAGATGGCATTCATCATATTCTTTCTATGCATATTGTTACAAGCAACGAAATTACAACCAATGAGAATATTGAGCTTAAGAAAAAGGTAAAAGACCTTTGCAAGCAGCATAATATTCACCATGCAACTCTTGAGATGGAAACAATGTCAGAGGAAGAAGAATGTGAGCATTGCTAACTAAGGCTTTCCTCCTCCTTTTCCTGATGAAACACCTCCAACTCTTGAGTCGGAGTTTTCACTTTGAATCTTCTCAAGTTTTTTCCCTTCATATACTTTTCCGAAGTTATATGTTATACCTAAAGAATAGCTTAGCCTTGTCCCTGTCCATGTTGATTTGGCAATTGTCCCCTTATATGAGTACTCCGATTCTTGTTTTCTCTTTGCAAAAATATTCCCAATGCCAAAACTAATATCTAATTTGTCACTAAAGAATGATTTACTAGCACTAATATTTCCTCCCTGCCATCCATTATATTTATAAATACCATACATTCCTCCAGAGTAATAATAGTAGAAGAGATTTAGCTTATATTTATAAGGCAAATTAAATGATGAGCCTCCATAAATTGAAAGACTTAGCGACTCAAAATTAATTCCAATAGTGTCATTCTTTGATTCTGTCTTTGAATAGCTACCACTTCCATAAGCATATAAAGACCACCATTTAAATAGTTGCTTATTAAAGCTCATGCCAAGGTTTAAACTATGAGAATTTCTAATATTATAAGGAGTTGAAATTTGAATAAGAGTATTTGGTACTCTTTCTACAATATCTGAAACAGTATTTCTTGTGTAACTATATGAAAGACTTGGAAAGAACATATATTTTAGAGAATAGGATAATCCCACAGAATGAGAGAACTGAGGTTCAAGCAATGGATTTCCTTTAGAATAAGAATAGTCATTGCTTTTTTCTAAGAATGGGTTTAAGCTACTATAGCTTGGCCTTGAGATTCTATATCCATAATAGAAGCTTAGTCTATTATCTGGCTTAAAGGCATAACTAAGACTTATATTAGGGAAAAGATTTATATAGCTATTTCTATTTGTTGAATCTAAAATTACTTGATAACCCTTTGTATTGGTTTGCTCTGTTCTAAGCCCAAGTCGAAGCGTTGTCTTTTCTTTAAAAGTTTTTGAGAAAGAAGCATAGGCAGAGTTTATATTCTCCATATATTGGAACTGATTACTCTTAGCTGTATTATTGGTATATTGAGAATTTGTGTCCAAAATCATTGAATTAAAATCATTATCGGCAAGGCTAAGTGTAGATTTTATCCCAAACTCTAATCTTGTTTTCTTATCGAAAGGCTTAACTATATCGGTCTTAAAAGTAAAATTTCTATTCTTAGATACTGTATTTTGACGAAAAGCCTCCTGACGTGACATATTCGATTCATCGCTACCAATATAATATCTAGTAGCATTGTCATTATTACTATTAGAGTTATTTATTGAAGTATTAAAATCGGAGGTAAGTTTTGTTCCATTTGTATCGAAGCTATGAGTGTAGTTTAGACTAAAATAATAATCCTCCGAATTACTTTCACTCCCATTAGTATTTACGAAAGATGAATCAATCTCAGAAAAATAATTTGGATAGGAAGAAATATAGGTTGGGTATCTTCTTGACATAAAGGGACTATAATTCTTATTATAAGAAAATGACATACCTAAAGAATTATTAGTATCAATTAAATAGTCTACACTTAAATCAAGATTATGACTATTGTAAACCCATGCATAATCTGATTCTGAACGAAAAAGAATTGTATCGCCTGGATTCATTGAAGTGTAAGTCTTGGAACTTGATTTTCCCTTCGATTTATATTGATTATTACTATAATTAATTGAGGACGTCCATTTATTATCTACATAGTTTAGATTGACCGAACCTGTGTTATTAAAATCATATTCATAGGAAGAGCGAGCATTGACCGAACCATTAAAACCATAATTCTTATCGTTCTTAAACTTAATATTAATTATACCCGAAGTCCCTTCCGAATCATATTTAGCAGAAGGGTTGGTCATCACTTCAAACTTTTCTATTTGATCAGGAGTCATACCCTTAAGCATAGAGGTAAGTGCCTTCCATTGAATCTTCCTATCCCTACCATTGAATTGAAATAAAATTCCCCCTCTGCCATTAAGAGTTATATTCTCATCCTTATCAATAAACACCCCTGGCACTTTCTTCAATAATTCAAAAGCATTATTTACAGTAGTTGCTAAGTCCTTATCAATATTCATCGTCATCTTATCGGCATCAATCTCAAAACGTTCAATCTTTGCCTCAATATTTACCTCTCCAATATTACTACCAGTGGGCGATATTTTAATATCATCTAAAAACAATGTATCCGATTTAATATCTGTTGCCTGCACCTCAAGCGTCAATGTTTTATATCCTACGAAACTAACCTTTAGAGAAAGATTTTGCTTCTTAATCCCTTTAATCTTAAACACTCCAAGGGTATCACTAATTGTACCTCCCAAAGGTTTGTCGAAATCATTCTTTGGGAAAACAACAGTATTTACAAATGAAAGAGGAGACAAGGTTATGGAATCTGTAACTTTTCCAACAATGGTAAACCTTTGAGCAGAAACAACATTAACCATGCTGAGCATAATAAATGTAAGGACTAAGAAATATTTTTTCATTATGTTTAATTTAGCATATAACTATAAAATCCTGAAGATATTATATAGAATATGTTAAATTTATCGGCTTAGGCGATTTATCATCCCAAATCCAATTAACATAAAAGCCTAAAACACCCCATTTTCTTAACATTGCACAAGTTTTGGAGTTAAATACTCACAATATTATCAGGGCTTATAGCTTGAAAAATCAAAGACAACGATTCTACCCCAAACAACGGTTAGTTAATTATCTATAATAAATCTGGGAAATTTCGATGAAAAGACATAATATCCTACCTATTTAGAAAAAAAGCTACTCTTTTTATATTTTTATTAGACCTTTTAATATTTTTCTCTGATATAAATTTACAGAAACGAAGTTTATTTTCAGGGAAATAGCTGTTATATTTCAATAGAACTTGATTCTAGAGAAATAGAATAAGATTCTAAGAATTTAGAATCTTATTCCAAAGCAACAAAACAAGGTTTTTGACAACAAAAACCAAATTTCTATTTCTTAAAATTAAGAGAACAAGTATTTCTGAAAGATAAATAAAAAAAAAGTGCAAGATACTATATCTCGCACTTAAAAATCCTTCTTGTATTTAATAATAATTTACTTGAATGGAATATAAGCCCCTATTGAATATAATAACATTACAGGAGGTTGTTCGAAATCAGCCGGCATTGCGGGTCCTTTTTCTAAAGGTACTCCCAATCCTATTTGGAATGTAAACCATTTTTTACCCCTATAAACATAAGTTGCACCTATTGCATTTTGAGTAAATGACTTTCCTATTCCTTGGTTCCAATATTGTATAGAAATAAATGAGCTTCTAATAGAGGGCTTAAAATGATAATTTAAACCTGCGCCATATCCAACTATACCTGCGCCAACTTGAAATCCAAAATAGTCAGTGAGTAAAAATTCAAAATCAGCACCTATCAAGGAACCTCCTCCTTGCATTACTCCAATTGTAACACTTTTTCGCATATTAACCTCTTCTTTTATTTGTTCAGTCTGCGAAAATAGATTTGTCGAAAAACAAATCATAATCAAAATAATAATTTTCTTCATACATTTTTGTTTTATATTGTCTCTACTCATAAGGCTTTTCGAGTTCCGCCATTATATTTAGTCTTATTATTCAAAAGTCTAATGCGCTTCTAGCCAGTTTTCTCCTTGGTTTATATCTACTTCTATTGGTATTGTTAGTGGTAGGGCATTCTTCATCTGCCTTTCTACTATTTCTTTTACCATTTCAATTTCGGGTTTATAGACATCAAAGACAAGTTCATCATGAACCTGTAGAATCATCTTCGACTTAAGCTGCTTTTGTTTAAACTCCTTATGAATAGAAATCATTGCAAGTTTAATCATGTCGGCAGATGTTCCTTGAATAGGCATATTCACTGCATTGCGCTCGGCAAAGTTTCTAATATTAGCATTGCTTGAAGTGATATCACTTAAGTATCTTCTTCTTCCTGAAATTGTTTCGGCATATCCTTTTTCTCTTGCAGAAAGAATACTCTTTTCAATAAAAGCCTTGATCTTTGGATAGTTTGCAAAATACTCATCAATTAGGGTTTGTGCCTCCTTTCTTGGAATGGATAATTGTTCCGACAGACCAAAGGCTGAGATTCCATAGATTATTCCAAAGTTTACACTCTTTGCATTTCTTCTCATATCCTTTGTTACCTCATCGAGAGAAACTCCATAAATCTTTGCTGCTGTGGCAAGGTGAATATCTATATTATTTCTAAATGCCTCGCAGATATTTTCGTCCTCACTCAAAGAAGCAATTATCCTCAGCTCTATCTGAGAATAGTCGGCAGATAGAAGAATATAATCCTCGTTTCTTGGAACAAAAGCCTTTCTTATCTCCTTGCCTTGCTCAGAACGAATTGGGATATTTTGAAGGTTTGGATTTGTTGAAGAAAGCCTTCCTGTTACGGCTGTTGATTGATTATATGAGGTATGAATATGATTTGTGGTCTTATTTACTAGTAGAGGTAGGGCATCGACATATGTTCCTTTAAGTTTTGTCAAAGAACGATAATCTAAGACTAATGAAATTATTGGATGTTTATCAATAAGCTTAACCAGCACATCTTCCGCTGTTGAAAACTGCTTGCTTTGAGAGGTCTTCTTTGCCTTTTCAACAATCTCTAGCTTTGTAAAGAGAATATCTCCTAACTGTTTTGGAGAAGAAATATTAAACTCCTGCCCTGCTAACTCATATATCTTTCCCTCTAGTTCTATCTTTTTGTTTTGAAGCTCCTTTGAGAACTCATTCAACTCCTCAAAATTTATCCTCACTCCTTCTCTCTCCATATCTAAAAGAACATCAACAAGAGGCATCTCAATTGTTTCGAAGACTTCCATTAGATTGCTTTCCCTTAGCTTTGCTTCAAATATAGGTTTAAGCCTTAGACAAATATCTGCATCCTCAACGGCATATTCCTTTAGTAATTCCTTATCCAAAAGCTTTGGATTAATCTTCCCAATCTTTGCCATCTTTCCTACTACTCTTTCGAAAGGAATCATCTCATAGTTAAGATAAGAAACAGAAAGAAGATCTAGTTTATGTCTTGACTCTGCATCGATTAGATAATGAGCAAGAATTGTATCGAAACATTTTCCACTAACCTCTAAACCATAATTTAGAAGAACATTCTTATCGAACTTCATATTATGACCAATCTTTTGGATTTCCTCGTCCTCAAAAATCTCTTTATAGTCTTGAAGAATTCTTACTACCTCATCCCTATTGCTTGGAAGTAAAAGGAAATACCCACTATTATCTTCAACAGAGAATGAAAGTCCAATTATCTCGCAGTCCATTTCAAGACCTGTTGTCTCGCAATCATAAGCAAAATATCCCCTCTCCTTAATCTTCGAAAATAACTCCTCTCTTGTTTCAGGGCTATCAATAAATAAATATTTATGCTCTATGGTAGAAATTGTATCATAGGAAGAATACGAAATTTGATTATCTGAAGAAGAAATAGGCTCGCCAAATAAATCTAATTGAGAATCATCTGCGATATTTTTCTTTGCCCCAATTGGGTTAGACTCTGTTAGAAATAAAAACTCTTTGAAGAAACGATTTTCAAAGGTTTTAAACTCAAGCTCTGCAAATAGTTTCTTGCAATGCTCAATATTAGGATGCTCAAGGTTTAGCTTTTCTTCCTCAAACTCTATTGGTACATCGAGGATTATTGTTGCAAGCTGCTTTGAGAGTATTGCCTTATCCTTGTTTTCCTCTATTGCCTTACGAATCGAATTACTCTCTATCTTATCTGTATTTTCAAGTATCTCCTCAATGCTATCGAACTGCTGCATTAATTGTTTAGCCTTCTTCTCCCCAATACTTGGCACGCCTGGAATATTATCGGAAGAATCTCCCCAGAGACCAAGTATATCTATTACCTGCTCAGGTCTTTTTATCTCAAACTTCTCAATCACTTCCTTAACTCCCAACATCTCATCCTTGCCTCCCATTCTACCAAGCTTATACATTATGATATTCTCTTCCACAAGCTGAGCATAATCCTTATCAGGAGTAACCATATATACTGTATAGCCTGCCCTTGCTGCCTTCTTTGAAAGAGTACCAATTACATCATCTGCCTCATAGCCTTGAACCGCAAGCATAGGAATATTCATAGCCTGTACCAACTCTTTGATAATTGGTATAGAGATTAGAATATCCTCTGGAGTCTCTTGACGATTTGCCTTATAGTCTTCGAACTGCTCATGTCGAACCGTTGGACCATGAAGATCAAAGGCAACTCCTAGATGTGTTGGCTTATGTTGTTTTATTATATCTAAAAGTGTATTTGCAAATCCAAGTACTGCCGAGGTGTTTAATCCCTTGGAGTTTATTCTAGGGTTTTTATTTAAGGCATAGTAGGAACGAAATATCAATGCCATTGCATCAATAAGGAATAGTCTCTTATCTTCCATTTATTTATTTTATTCTGTGTAAAAATCTATCATATTGTTTATTGCCCTTGTGCAAACAGGGCAGAATGGCTTATCCGATCTCATTAAGCAATCTTGGTAAGGGCGATATAATCCCTTTGCCTTATAGGCTGCCCCTTCAAAAACTCCAATCTTTTCCTTATACTCCTCTGTTACTGGAGTTGGAATAGGAGTTGTCTTTTCCATCATATTTCCCCATTTCTTCGAAAAGTCTTTTAATGCAGTTACATTTACTTGCCAAGGCTCAATGTTTTCTGTTGCTCCCTGAACATCCGAATCGTTTTGTGCATATTCATCTCCTAAGGCTGCAAAGCTATGTCCAAACTCATGAACTACTACAAAGGAATTCTTTGGATTAACATAAGAGGTTGCGTAGAAATTATATATTCCTCCTCCTCCATACACCTCGCTATTACACATAATAATAATCTGTTCATATGGAATATCCTTAATGATTCTATGTAGGTTCATAAGGTTTCTTGTCATTATATATCTTGGAGAACCGAGTGTATTATAACTTACACCAAGTTCTGTATTAGGGTTTAGCTTAGAATCTTTTAGTCCAGGTATTCCTGACTCTTCTGAGAAATACTCTATTCCCCAAACATTAATCTTATCCTTTGCCTTTGAGAAAGGAGGTTTTGAGAAGATAAACTCTGAGAACATTTTTAGGTCTTTTCTCATCTTAAGGGAATCCTCAGTTGAATAACCTGCTGGAATAATAAGAATATCTAATCTGTTTTTAATATTTCCATTCTCATGCAAGGCATAATGCGTCCTTGTTTGAGTCGAATTATCATCAATAATCATTGACATATCCCACTCAATATCCGCAATCTTCTTCCAAGCGCCTAGACTATCCCTAGAATTAAAACCAATAATAACCTTAGACTTTGGAAGAGGTATTCTGATCACTTCTTCAAAATTTCCGCAACTAGTCTTGCCTTCTGAAGTTGTTGACCATTCTTCAAACAAAGAAGAATAGGTACGAGAATAAAGTAGCTTCTTAGTATTGGCATCTAAGACCTCTACCTTATGCTGACCAAAATCATTATTATCTAATAGCTTTGTTCTTGTGCCTGCCCACTCCCCAGATATATAAGAATTGTCGATAGTATAATATTCTAAGGCAAATCTACCAGAGTGATAACATTCCAAATTGACTGTCTTGTTATCAAAATAATCACTAAAATTAATATTCTGAGCACTTAAAACATAAGGAATCAGAACTATAATGAAACTAAAAAATCTTTTCATTCGTACAATCTTCTTAAGTTAGAAAGCAAAGGTAATGAATTTTATTTGGTTTTATATTTTGTGCCCAAAAAATATATTCACTACCTTTGCACTTTCCATAATGATATGATATTACAAACAAGAATACATATTTCCTATTTCTCAAGAACCTTTATAAACATAAAGGATAGGGATAATTTTGTATTCTAAACCCTGTTTGATTTATTCTTAATCAAACATTGTAATAGTATAAATTAAATCATTTTTTATCACAAACAATTTAAAATAAAAATATTATGGAATTACCATTCGCAGAATCATGGAAAATTAAAATGGTTGAGCCTATCCGCAAAAGTACTCGCAAAGAAAGAGAACAATGGTTAAAAGAGGCTAACTACAACGTATTTCAATTATCAGCAGATAAAGTATATATCGACTTATTAACAGACTCAGGTACAGGTTCAATGTCTCAAGGACAATGGGCTGCAATGATGATGGGTGACGAAAGCTATGCAGGTGCATCATCTTTCCACAACCTAAAGAACGCAATCAAAAATATCACAGGTTTCGAGTACGTTATCCCTACACACCAAGGTCGTGCAGCAGAAAACGTGTTATTCTCTTACCTTGTTAAGCCTGGCGATATAATCCCTGGTAACTCTCATTTCGATACAACAAAAGGTCATATCGAAAGTCGTAAAGCAATCGCACTAGACTGCACTATCGAAGAGGCTAAACAAACTCAACTTGAAATCCCTTTCAAAGGAAACGTTGACCCAAAGAAACTTGAAAAAGCTCTTGAAGAACACGCAGATAAAATTCCATTTATCATCGTAACAATCACTAACAATACCTCTGGTGGACAACCTGTAAGCATGCAAAACCTTAGAGAAGTTCGTGAAATTGCTGACAAATACAACAAACCAGTACTTTTCGACTCAGCACGTTTTGCAGAAAACGCATACTTTATCAAGGTTCGTGAAAAAGGATACGAAGATAAAACCATAAAAGAAATCGTAAAAGAAATGTTCTCTTACGCAGACGGCATGACAATGAGTGCAAAGAAAGATGCAATCGTAAACATGGGAGGATTTATCGCAACTCGCAAGAAAGATTGGTTTGACGGAGCAAAGAACTTCTGTATAGTTTTCGAAGGCTACCTAACATATGGAGGAATGAACGGAAGAGACATGAATGCACTAGCAGTAGGTCTTGACGAAAATACAGAATTCGAAATGTTGGAAACACGTATCAAACAAGTAGAATACCTAGCATCTAAACTAGACGAGTATGGAATAGCATACCAACGTCCTGCAGGTGGTCATGGAATCTATGTTGACGCACACTCAGTATTTCCAAACGTACCAAAAGAAGAATTCCCAGCACAAACACTAACAGTAGAACTATACCTTGAAGCAGGAATACGTGGATGTGAGATAGGATATATCTTAGCAGACAGAGACCCAGTAACAAGAGAAAACCGTTTCGGAGGATTAGACCTAGTACGTCTAGCAATCCCACGCCGTGTTTACACAAACAACCATATGGATGTAATCGCAGCAGCCCTAAAGAACTGTAAAGACAGAGCAGACTCAATAAAAAGAGGAGTAAAGATAGCAGAAGAAGCAGAACTAATGCGTCACTTCACAGTAAAATTAGAAAGATTATAAGCCAATCTATTTAGAAAAGACTTAGTCTGGATAAAAATAAACGCCGCGTGGATAAATTCTCGCGGCGTTTTTATTAATTCTTGCGCCGCATCTATGAGTATATAATGGCATCTCGTTGTTTCGAAATGCCATTTCAAAGTTTCGAGATGGCATTTCGAGACCACGAGATGCCATTTCGTTTTTACCATTGCGGCGTAAGAAATAATAAAGGCTTTGTTTGATTTTTATTTTAAGGCTTTAAAGCTCTAAGTATCTCCCTCTTGCCTTTAGGACCTGGGAGTTTTTCTATAATAAAGCCTGAGGATTTCAAGGCTCGCTTTACATCGCCCTTGCAACAATAGGTCGAAAGGATTCCTTTCCCCTTTAGCGAGGCGTAGAGTTTTGAGAACATGGTCTCTTGCCAAAGCTTCTCTTCGAAGGCTGGCGCGAAGGCATCGAAATAGATAATGTCGAAGAAGTCCTCTTTGTAGTTTATCTCCTCTGCCGATGAGTCTATCTTCTTTAAACTAAAATTCTTATTTATCTCTACTTCCTTATTCCAAGCCACTGAGTGTATTTTTAAAAAATCCTCCTCCTTACCAATTATCTTTCCATAGTTAAGGCTAGAGATTATATCATCATTTAATGGATATTTCTCAACTGTTTCATAGTATATTTCTTGGTTTTGACTTATTGCGAAGTCTAGGCTGAGTATTGCGTTAAGCCCTGTTCCGAAACCTATCTCTAGTATATTTATCCTCTTCTTTGGGTGTTGCTTATGGAAATATCGAAGTCCAGAATTAATAAAAATATGCTCGCTTTCGGCAATTGCTCCATGGGTTGAGTGATAACCTTCTCCAAGATCTTTTCTGCGAAGAGATGACGAGCCGTCCTCTGTGATTATTATCTCTAATTCTTTTGAAATATCCATAACTAAAGTGCGGTTGTCTTCCAAGAGCCGTCGAAATACCAAACCTCCTTATGTCCTAATTCCTTAATATCGTTCCAACATTGAGAAAAGAGCATATCCACCTCATCGCTTTTGTGGCAGTCGGTAGAGATTGTGATAGGAATTTGGAGCTTCGCCATTTCCTTAATCCATTTGGTTTGAGGGAAATAATCGTTGGAACGTCCCTTATATAAGCCTCTAGTGTTTATCTCGCATATTGTGTTATTATCCTTCATCGTTCTTAGGCTTTCGAGAACTAAATCCTCATACCAAGCCTCATCTTCGAGGAAGTACCTATCCTTATTATGCATCTTAACCTTATCGAAATGCCCAACAATATCAGGCTTTGCATTAATTATCATCTCATTTGTTTGATGATAGAATGCCTTAACGGCCTTTCTTATATCTCCTGCGAAACATTCCCTAAGTCCCTTGTCGTAGCTCTCCTGTTTTGAACCATCGATAAACCAAAGTCCATTGCCAGAAACCAGATGAACGGAAGAGATAATATAATCTAATTTATATTTACTGGCTCTTTCTTGAACATCGTCGCAAAGCTCAGGGATATAATCGAACTCCATTGAGGTAAAGAGCTTTATCTTATCTTTATACTTTTCCTTAAGTCTTAATGTCTCAGCAAGGTAGGCATCAACATTCTCAAAGGCAAGGGCAAAATCATTCTCAAAGGGAACGGGTGAATGAGCAGAGAACCCAAAATACTCAAGCCCCTTATCTATTGCAGATATAGCCATCTCCTCCAAGGAGTTCTTCCCATCGCAGAAATTAGAATGACTATGATAGTTAAACTTGAGCATCTTTTATCTTGTAAAGTTTATCGCCTCTTCTTATTGTTTGGCTTGTAGGAATCGAGAACATATCTCCTTTTACTGCCTTTTCGACCTTTTGCAATTCAACTCTTATCTCGCTAATCTTATCCTCATATACTCCTGTTGTTGCGCCAAGTATAACGATATCATCTCCTATAGAAATCTCACCAGTCTCTAGTCTTATCTCCGCAACTCCAACATTCTTAAAGTAGTTTGTTACTGTTCCAATAAACTCCTTAACCTTTATTGCCTGAGAACCATATCTCTTTGTCCACTCTCCTACTGTCTGCCCAAGATAATATCCATCCCAGAAATCACGGTTATATACGCTCTTTAGTTTCTCGTTCCACTTAATCTTGTTCTCATCGTTAAACTCTCCATCGAAATATGCTCTTACTGCATCCTTATATACCGATGTAACAGTCTTCACATATTCTGCCGAGCGTCCTCTTCCCTCAATCTTTAGCACTCTTACTCCTGCATCGAGAACCCTATCTAAGAAATCCAAGGTCTTTAAGTCCTTTGGAGACATTATATATTTATTATCCACAACCAGCTCTGTTCCTCCGTCTGTATCGGTTACCCTATAAGGTCTACGGCAATATTGAAGGCAGGCTCCACGGTTTGCACTCTTATTTGCATTATCCAAAGAGATATAACATTTTCCCGAAACGGCCATACATAGGGCTCCATGTACAAAGCATTCAATCTCTAGCAGTCTGCCGCTTGGTCCTGTGATATTTTCTCTTTCTATTTGCTGAGTTATTGACTTTACCTTTTCAAGGCTAAGCTCTCTTGCAGTAACGATTACGTCTGCGAAGGAGGAATAGAATTTTACTGCCTCAATATTTGTTATATTGCACTGTGTTGAAAGATGCACCTCAACTCCTTTTGACTTAGCGTATGAAATTACAGCCATATCGGCAGCAATAATTGCAGAAATACCACTCTCCTTCGCCGCATCAATAACCTCTCTCATATATTCCAACTCCTCATCGTAAATGATAGTGTTTAGAGTTAGATAGGTCTTGACATTGTTTTCCTTAGCGATAGAAACAATATTTCTTAAATCCTCTATTGTGAAATTATTAGCGCTGCGAGAACGCATATTCAGACCTCCAACCCCAAAGTAAACGGAGTTAGCTCCCCCTTGAATTGCCCCCATCAGCGACTCGTAAGAACCAACAGGCGACATTATCTCTATATCTTCAAACTTCATTATCTTATATCCTTATTTTCAGACTGCAAAAATACAACAATAATCACTCCCAAACTCTTAATAAAACAAAACCACTCCAAAACAAGAGTGGTTTTGCTGGAAAAGAAAAAAAGAAATAGCCCTAAAAGGTATAACTAAGTGTTCCGCTTAGAAAATACCTATTGAAAGGCATACCATAATTTTCAAATTCGGCTCCTATTCCAAAATGTTTATTTATCATATATCTATATGAAAGCTCTAAATTTAATTGATATATGTATTGCACACCTCGGTAAGAATCAGTTCTGTTTGGGTAAATAAGCTCGAAATTAACATAGCTCCTTAAACAACTTAGACCTGCTCCAAGTCTTAATGAATGCTTATTACTTTTTCTTAAGAAATTATAGCCCACAATTAAAGAAAAAGCATTTGAATTTTCCACCATACGTATTGCTTTTATATCACTTGGCAATAATGTATAAATTTCAGTGCTGGTTTCATCATAATATTGAAAATGTCTAACCTTTACCTTTGCGAATAACATATTATTATATCCTAGTTCATAGGAAGGAATAAGATTTATTAGTCCATAGTTTTCCCATACAGAAAACGAATATTGATCAAATAGGAAATTGTCATTATTATAGAATAATCCAACACTTTCGGTTAAGGTATGAGTAAATCTATGTTTCTTCTCTTCTTGCGAGAAGCCTTTGAATGAGATTGCCAGTAGTAGCAAGATAAAAATTGTTTTTTTCATAAATATATTTGTTTGCAAGGTTAATGCTCACCAATTATAATGCCAAACTCTAATAAAAGAAATAACCCTAAAAGGTATAACTAAGAGTTGCGTTTAGTAATATTGTTTATTCTCATTTAATATTGGATAGAAAATATCCAACTCCTTCATTTCATATAAGGGCATATAAACATCTTTTTTAAGATTTAAATCCAAGCTATCCACAGAAAACGAAATTTCATTTACATTATACATTTCTACATGCTCTTCCAATGTATTATCATTTGAAAGTTTAAATATGTTTTTTACCACTTTAGAAGAATTTTCATTATCTCTTTCATGAAGAGTCTTCATCATTGAATTTTCCAAGTAATAGCCACTATCCGATTTTTGATAATTGTATATAAAATAACTAGCTAACAACTTCATATGCATTCCCATAAAACTTGCATACGCTACTTTAGATGTATCGCCCAGTATTTCAACCTGTTTAATCGCTAATGTTTTCGCATCAATATGATAATTCCAAATTGTAAGCATCATATTCTTTCGCTTCTTATATGAAGCCTTAGTTCTTTTAGTAATAAAATAGTCTTGCTCTTCCCCATTTTCATCATATATTATTTTTAATTTATAGTCAAAATCATCAAATACAGACAATTTATCTTTTTTGAAAGCCTTTTTATTTTCTTTATATAATGAAAGTACAATATCTTCAAATCCTTTGTATTTAAATGTATGTTTTTGGATTGAATCTGAATAATAATAATTCGCTTTATTTTGTTCAAATCTGCTATTTCGTCCCTTAACGCCATTGCATTGATAGATACCCTCGCAAAAACCCAAATAATTTAATCTTCGTTGAATATTTTTCTTGCTTAGCCTTGTTGTTTTTACATAATAATCTCCCTGAATATAGTTTTTAGGGGCTGCCTTTAAAGCATTGAAGAGTATTCTTTGAGGCGTCATCCCCTCGATAGTTATTTCTTTCAGCTCCGTAACATTAGGTTCTAAAAATATTTTTTTGTTATTGGCTCTATCAATACTCAACAAGGCTTTTTTGTACGCTATATGACGGAACTCAACAGCCATGATTCCTTCGGGAATATCGAATGCAAACCTTCCTTTATCATCGGAAATCGTACCAATCGAAGAATTGGGGACCTTGATAGCTGCAAAGGCAATAGGGGTCTTGGTATTATTGTCCAGTATTTGCCCCTCAATTCTTACAGATTGGGCATAGCACCCTATCTGAAAAAAGAAAAATAGAAATAGTATCGAAATTTGTCTTTTCATAAAGTTATATATCGTTTTGGTTTAATATTTATCATTAAGCGTAGGACAAAGGTATTATTTTATTTTTTCGCTTCCAAGTTAAACGTAATAAAATAATAGATTATTTTAACTAAAAGCTTGGGTTTGGGTTGTTTTGGTAACATTTTGCAAGTTTTGGAGTTAATTATTATTAATTTTATTGGGGCTTATGGCTTGGATATTTGAAGAGAGGTGTTGGGTTGGAGTGAAAGATTCGTTAATTCTTTATAATAAATTCTAGGGATTTGGGTTAAAATTTGGGGGATTTGAAGGATTTCCTAAAAATCTTCGCTTTTCTATAAAAAATCAAGGACTTTTTGTCAAGAAACGAAGTATCTATGAATTTTTCTCTAATGAAATTCCAACGAAACGAGGTTTATTTTCAGGGATATAGCTGTTTTGTTTGAATAGAACTTGATTCTACGAAAATAGAATAAGATTCTAGTGTGCTAGAATCTTATTCCAGAGCAGTAAAACAAGGTTTTTGACTAATATTCCCCTAATTCCATTTCTTAAATTTAAGATTAGACTTAGGTAATATTCTAAAACCATTGTTTTTTAATTATTTATGAGTAATTTTGCAACATTGTAGCGAAAATTACAGTAACGCCCATTACAATAACTGATTATATACTAAATTATGAAGAAAATACTTATTGCTTTAGCCTTTATTTCCATTTCTTTTGTTTCTTGTAATAAGAATAAGGAAAAGGCTATTATCGGGAAATG
Source organism: Bacteroidota bacterium (assembly GCA_017860275.1). GTDB lineage: Bacteria > Bacteroidota > Bacteroidia > Bacteroidales > P3 > UBA10566. The sequence goes on along the minus strand of JAFNAQ010000004.1, from coordinate 54,170 downwards.
GCAAAATGTGATGATTATTACTCAATATCAAGGGGGTAGTGATAGCTTGGATATGAAGAAAGCTAAGGACTTTACTACCTTTAGAGAAGATAAGACGCTTTATATTACTAATGGGAAGAAGGAGGCTAACTCTAATTATTTTATTAGAGAGAACACTCTTTATTCTTTTAAATTAGGTGGAATGGATACTAATAGGATGGAGATTATTATGCTTAATAGCAAGAAGCTATCCCTAAAGATGGATCTTCCAAATTTTGAAAATTCTACAATGATTCTTAACTACGAAAGAGTAGACTAAGCGCTTATAATCTATATTAACGAGAAATATAGATTATAAGAACTGATATATCTGAAGGACTTACTCCACTTATTCTTGATGCTTGTCCTATTGTCTTTGGTCTTATCTTAGAGAGCTTTTCCCTTGCTTCGAAGGATAGGGAGTTAAGAGACTGATAATCGAAGTTATCTTTTATAATCAAGGACTCATGCTTTGACAACTTATCTGCTATCTCTTGCTCCTTTGATATATAACTTTCATATTTAAGCTTAATCTCGGCACTTTCAGTAACCTCTTTTCTTATATCTTGGTCAATAGCCTCTACCTTTTCTTTAAGATATGGTATATTATTAGAAAGGTCATCCAATGTTATCTGAGGACGAAGAAGCAATTGGCCTATCTTTGTCTTTTGATTGATTGTTGGTGTTTCTTTTTCTTCAAATAATACGTTTACCTCCTCAGGACTAGCACTATTCTTTTGTAGGAAATCAACCAATATATTAGTTCCTTCTTTCTTTCTTTCAACTAAGCGCATTCTATCCTCTTTTGCAAGACCTATCTCGTAAGAAAGAGGAGTTAGACGAATATCTGCATTATCTTGACGAAGAAGTATCCTATACTCTGCTCTTGATGTAAACATACGATAAGGTTCATCTACGCCCTTAGTGATTAAATCATCTATTAGTACCCCTATATATGCCTCAGAACGCTTTAGAACGAAGGCTGGCTTATCATTTATCTTTAGATGAGCATTTATCCCTGCCATTAAGCCTTGACATCCTGCTTCCTCATAACCTGTCGTTCCATTTATTTGACCGGCAAAATATAGATTCTTTATGAGTTTTGTCTCAAGAGTGTCTATTAGTTGTGTTGGAGGGAAATAATCGTACTCTATTGCATAGCCAGGCTTTTGTATAACTGCATTCTCAAAACCCTTTATTGCTATTAATGCTTTGTACTGAACGGAAAGTGGAAGTGATGAAGAAAAACCATTAATATAGAATAGATTAGTATATCTACTCTCTGGCTCAACAAATAACTGATGACGATCTTTTCCTGCAAAACGATCTATCTTATCCTCAATAGAAGGACAATATCTTGGTCCCCTGCCTTGAATTCTTCCTTGAAACATTGGTGAGAACTCAAATCCTGTTCTTAGTATATCGTGAACTTCCAAAGAAGTATAGGCCAAGAAGCAACTCCTTTGGTCTAAAATATCATTTCTTTTATGTAGATAGGAAAACTGTTCTGGGTTCTCATCTCCTCTTTGCTCCTCTAACTTCGTGAAGTCTATACTTCTTCCGTCGACCCTCATTGGAGTTCCTGTCTTAAGAGTTTCTACCTCGAAACCATAGTTCCTTAGGTCTTCGGATATTCCCTTTGATTGCATCTCCCCTATTCTTCCCCCAAGTATATTGGTTTCCCCAATATGTATCTTCCCATTTAGGAATGTGCCATTGGTTAGAACAACAGCCCTAGAGTCAATTTCTAAGTCTAGCTTTGTTCTTACTCCAACCACCTCAGAACCTTCTATCTTGAGCCCAATAACCTCATCTTGCCAAATGTCAAGACTGGGAATGCTCTCAAGAAAATGTCTCCAAGTATTTGTGAAGCTAACATTATCTACCTGAGCTCTTGGACTCCACATTGCTGGTCCCTTAGAGCGGTTAAGCATACGAAATTGTAAGGTATTTTGGTCGGTAACCAGTCCTGAATATCCTCCAAGGGCATCTATTTCACGAACAATCTGTCCCTTGGCTACTCCTCCCATTGCAGGATTACATGAAAGTCCTGCTATTGTATTTATATTTTGTGTTATTAGTAGAACATTTGAACCTAAGTTTGCTGCCGCAGAGGCTGCCTCGCATCCTGCATGTCCTGCTCCAACTACTATAACATCATACTTTTTAAACATTCTTCTTCTGCTTTTCTCATTTCTTTTGCCTCTTTTTCTGTCTTATCTTTAAGACCTAAGAGATGCAATACGCCGTGAATTATAACCCTATGTAGTTCTTGATTAAAATCTAATCCTAACTCTTCTGAATTGCTTTTAACTGTATCTAGACTAATAAATAAATCTCCAGATATTTTCATTTTATCTGAAGAATAATCTTTTTCTGTATAATCGAAAGTAATAATATCTGTGTAATAATCGTGGTTTAGATATTCCTTATTTACATTCAAAATATATTCATCGTTACAGAATATATAAGAAATATCTCCTAATTTCCCTCCTCTTTGCTCAATTACATTCTTTATCCAAGACTTTATTTCTTTTTTCTTTAGAGGAATTGTCTTGGTATCTATGAATGAAAAACTAATTGCCATATGAAATAACGCAGCTAATTGCTGATTTCTTTCTAAAGAACTCCTTTATTTTGTCTTGACGTTCTTTTAATTCAACCTCATCTATTCCATTTACATAAAAGATAAGCTCAATATTTCTTCCCTCTTCTTGAATAGTATACTCGTTTGCTAGTAACTCAGTAATTTCCGAAACGCTAGAGAAAACTTCTTGATTCGACTTAAAGGAGAAAGATACTCCTCCTACGCATTGTTCGAATATGAAATCAGCATAGAAACTTGCTTTATCTATCTGCAAGCTTTCAGTAATTGAGTTCATTATTTCGTCAGCTACAACAGAAAATATACCAAAATAATTATGCAAATTAAATCTATCGCATATCTCTTCTACCAAAGCCTGAACCCTAATGCCTTGACTTTTGTCTGAATTTATTCTAACGACATCGTAATTATGTTCCATATATTAAGATATATTATTTCTTCTTCTCTCAATTAAATGTTAATTAGCTTTATTTGAGTTTAAATTAAAAAAGAATCCATCGACTTTCTCTTTATAATATGGAGAAAATACTGGAGGGATTTGCTTGAATAGTTCTAATTCCCTACTCTTTAATTTATTAAACTCAATAAATTGCCCATTATTATTCAACATCTCCTTCCCTTCTATAGACTCTCTACGCTGCTCTTGCTCTTTCTTCTTCTCAGCCTTTTCATGCTCAAGCATTCGAGTAAGAATATTGTTTTGCCTGTTTATGGTTTGTTGACTAATAGCCTTGTTTACGATATCGTTTTCGGTTTGTTCCATTTGCCTCATTAAATTATCTAAATTACCATTTGCTTGACCTGTTTCGGCCTTTTGCTCTTGTGCATATTCACTCATAATCTTTCGAATCATCTCCTGCTGAGCTGCCATTCTTGCTAGCTCTTCATTTAATTTTGCGCCCTCTCCTATCTTTGGCTTTCCTTGGTTTCCACTTTTTTGTCCTTCTAATTCTTTCCGTAATCTTTCCATCTCCTTGTTTAATGCTTCTTGCATCTGTCTCATGTTTCCTGGTGAGGGTTTTTTGCCTGATTTTCCTGGATTATTACATGAGCTCTTTGGCTTGCCCTTACTATTACTCTTAGATTGACTATTTGACTTCATTTGGTTTTGCATCTTATTCAATGATTCCGCAAGCATAAGGGCTAGATTATTCATTGAGGTCATTGCATATTGTTGATAGGATGCTGCTCCTGTATTTCTATATGTTCCATAGATTCCTTGATTATACTTCAATAAGTTTTCAATTGAATTGGCTATTTGGTTGTCAATTGCAACTAATTCCTTATTTATTGCCATGCCAACCTGTGGCTGACGCTTACTCATTGCAAACAAAGAATCGCTAATCATTCTCATATCATCTTTTATTTTATTTTGAGAATTGATTAATTGCTGGTATTGGGGATCAGTTACTGAAATTTGCTTCACCTTATTTAGTAATGCTTCCTGAGAAAGGGACAACTTAACTAAGTTTTTTAGTATTTGTCTAACCAAAGAGGCATCTTCCTCTAATTGTTCTTGCTCTTGCTGGTCCTTATCACTCTGCATTTCCTCTGACATCTTTTCCATCTTCTCTGAAGCTGATTTTTGACTCTTAGAGGCTTCCTTGTTCTTGCCGATTTGCAATTGCTTATTTGCTGAGTTTTGATCTTGTGAGATGCTTTCTTCTTTTTCTTGATCTCTATTTAATGTTTGAGGTTCTTCTAGCTTTTGTCCCTTTTTATTTATTTCTTCTATATCTTTCTTTATTTCCTCAAAAGATTTTGTCAATTGGCTTTGTTTGTTTTGGATTTCTTTATTATCCTTAGGGTTCTTTGATGTTTCTTCAGATAGCTTCTTTTGCTCTTGAGCCGTTTTATTTAGCTTGTCTATTGTTTCCTGAATCTTCTTTTCTACCTCTAAGCGTTTAAACATCTCTAGATTTCTATCTAGTTGTTTCTCCAAATCCTCGTTATTGATCTTAAGTTTATCAAGAGACTCCTTTAGCTTATCCTTATCGAGTTGTTTTTCTGTTAACTTCTTTAGCTCCTCAAATATCTTCTTCATCTCATCATTCATAACCTCATTGAAAAGCTTTTCAAGCTCCTTTTGCTTGCGTAAAATTTCCTCGTCTTGATTCTTATATTTTTGTTCTAAAGAGTTATTATCCTGAATTTTCTTACTAATTTCCTTTAATGTATTCTTTATTTCTTCTTGCCTTTTTATAAGCTCCTCTACTTGCTTCTTATCTTGCCAATCCAATTCTTTCTTTTGAAGTATCTTTTTATTAAGTTCCTTTATTTCTTGTTGCATTTTCTTTAGCTCAGAGATTGATTGATCTGCTTCTTTCTTTATCTCATTGCTTGTCTTCTGGGTTTCCTTTTCTATTTCTTCTATGGTTGGTATTTCTATTGAGAATGTATTGGAACGTGTAGATTTAACTCCATTAACTCCATCGTTGTCCCAAACTTCAAAATAATATAATATTCTGTCTCCTGGTTTGATTCCTATTTCATTTAAATCGTAGTAATAATAAAACTCCTGAGCCTTTTCTAGCTTATTAAATGGAATAATTATCTTTGTTATCTTCTTAACTCCTTCTTCAACAAGCTCCAAATTAAATTTTAGATTAGTAAAGCCATAATCATCCTTTATCTGCCCCCTAAAATATATTCTTTCGGGGTTAATACTGTCTCTTTGCTCAATAACTGCTATCTGAGGATTTAAGTCTGGGATAGAGATAATGGAAAACTCAAGTGAATCACTATATAGAGTATAATCGTTTTGTGTAAATACTCGATAATTCAAATCTGATAATATTTTTTTCGAATAAGATACTCTGCCATTCTTATCTGGTGTTATGATATTCTTATTTCCTGAAAAATCAAAAATAAACTTCTTAGTATCTCTAGTTATAGCCTGCCAACGAATAACAGAACCTTTTGGAACTGAAAAATTACTTACATTTGAGAATAATTCCTCTTTCATACCTGTATAAGCAGGATAGGTAATTATAGCCTGCAAATCTAATAAGATTGGCTTTGGAAGAACCTCTATCTTATAATCTGCACTTCTTATACCAGAACTCTCAAAATAAAAATCTACACTGCTATTTAATTGTTTAAAGGAGTAAGAAAAAACATCTTTCTTCTCCTTTTTCATGTGAAACAGATTATTATTTACATATATATCTACTTCACCAACAAGCATATCGCCTTCAATTTTGATTATTAATTCTAAGTCCCCATGCTGAATAACTCTTAATTCCTTATTTAGAATCTTAAATTTAAAAGGGGAGGGACGTTCAAAGTATCTTGTATGATTAATATATCTAAAGGTTGGCTCAGAAATAAGCCTTGGATAAAATATGGTGATTAATACTATAATTAAAATAGGTACAATCGCCCATTTAAAGTACTTTTTATTCTTTTTATAATCAATTGCCTTTACAAAAGGCACAGGACTTAGCTCTCTTGTTCTTTGAGAAATACTTGCTTCCAATAAATCAGATTCATTTGCCTTAAGTTTTTCTTGTAGCTGAAGAAGATTAAGCAATTTATCTGAAACCTCGGGAAAGAAACTACCAATAATATTTGAAGCTTCCTTATAGGAGAGCCTATTCCCTATTCGCATAATTTTAAATAAAGGTACACAAATAAAGGAATATAGTATTGCTAGAGCAATAAGAATGTAGGAGTAAAAAAGTATCGAACGAATTAATGAAGAATAGTAACCAAAGTATTCTACTATGCTCAATACTATAAAAAAACTTAATAAGAGGATTATTGAATACAATACTCCCCTTATCAATTTATTTTTATAATACTTCTTTATAAAGTCATCTAACTTAGATAAGATTTCTTCATTTGCCATTACAACCAATTCTCTTGCTTATACCACGCAATTGTTTTTTCGACCCCTTGTTTTAAATCTATCTTTGGAACATAGCCTAAATCCACTCTTAGATTTTCTATATCGCAGTTCCAATTTCTAGCCTTTAGTATATTAAATTTATCTTTATTAAGTGTAAAAGACTTTCCTAACACAGCTCCAATAATTTCATTCAATGAAGCAATCCATCCTACAATAAACAATGGAAGCTTTAGTCTGATTGTCCATGTATTTAATGCTTTCTTTGTAATATTTGCAAATTCTTTATCTAAATATAGATTACCATCACTTACAAAATAAGTCTTTCCACTCAAATTGCTATTCATTGATAATATACATACATCTACTAAATCATCCACATGAACAAAAGTCAGACGTTGAGGAATAAAACCAAGATATGGTTCTATGTGATTATTAATGGTTTGGAAGTAAACAAAGTAATCCGTTTCACGTGCACCATATACTCCTGTTGGTCTTAGAATAATATATTTGCCATTAAAATTACTATTCAGATATTCCTCAGCCTTGAGTTTCATCTTCCCATATTCTGTGTCTGGAGTATTCTTATCCTCAATCTTCACGGGGGCAAAACTTGTTTCCTCTCCTGGTCCATGGGCAGCAAAACTACTTAAGAATATTAGCTTCGTATCTAAGCCTTCTAATGCATCAGCAAGATTCTTTACGTATTTATAGTTTACTCTTTCAAAGTCTTCTTTTCTCTTTGCCTTTGTTCGAGCAGCAAGATGAAATATTGTATTGAAGTTTTCCTCTTTAAATAATTTGGACATTTCCTCAACACTAGTGTAGTTTAAATCAATAAATCTTATTCTTGTATCTTGGAGGTATTTTTTACTGCTTGTACTTCTAATCCCTGCAAATACCTCGTAACCTAATTGAAGTAATTTATCTACAAGAGTAGATCCAATAAATCCACTAGCACCAGTAACTAATACTTTCTGCATAATTATTAATCTAGTTTTTTAATATAAGCTCTACGACGGATTGCAACCCTACTTTCATATTTTTCCCATATTTGAGAAGCTTGATTTGTTTCGAGTTGAGGATTTGCAATTGCCATTTTCGATCCTAATTCAATATAACGACGATTCATCTCTGAATAATAAATTGAGTGAACTCCCTTGTTTTGCCAATCAGGATCAACTCCATTCAAATATAAATCTATGTAGTCGTAATTTTTTAATGCTCTTAATAAATAATACCAACCGAATGGGAAAATCCTTCCCTTACATTTACGCAAAGCCTCAGAAAAAGACGGCATAGATGCACCAAATGCAACTACATCATCATTCTCATCAACAATAAAACAGACTAATTTCATATCAATAAAAGTAAAATATTGATTTATATAGAATTTAAGCTGTTTATCACTTAAAGGGACGTATCCAAAAAGACCGGCAAATGATTTATTCACTACCTTAAATATCTTTTCTGCGTATGTATCGAGAAATTGCTTCTTTGTAATACCTTCTGCTATTTTTAAATTGTATTTATCTTTTATAAGAGCGTTTATCTTAGCAACTTTTTCTGGTATTGGCTGATTGGCCTTAATTTCATATTGAATCCAATCAACTTCTTTAACATAACCCAATTTTTCTATTAATGGTGGGTAATAAGATGGATTATAATAACAAGCCATTGGACAATTAACATCAAATCCTTCAACCATCATTCCCTCCTTATCCATATCAGTAAATCCCATAGGGCCTACGACCTCATTCATACCCTTTACCTTTGCCCAATTTTCTACTGCTTTCAGAAGAGCATCTGTAACTTCAACATCATCAATATAATCAAACCAACCAAATCTCATCCTTTTTTGATTCCAGATTTCGTTAGCCCTATTATTTAATATCCCTACTATCCTTCCAACTACTTCATCATCTATATAAGCAAGAAAAATTTTATACTCACAAAATTCAAACACAGGGTTTTTCTTCTTATCAAATGTAACTTTTTCGTCCATTAATAATGAAGGAACCCACATTTTATCATCTTTAAAAAGCTTGTATGGAAATTTTAAGAACTGATTAAATAACCTTTTATCATTAACCTCTTGAATTCTAATATTTTTACCCATATAGGTTGTATTTTAAAAAACTCCTAAAAAAATATTTAGGAGCCTATTTATATTTATTTTATTACACCGTATTTCTTGAATATTTTATATAGTTTATCGGTAGCTATATCGACCTGCTCCTTTGTGTGTGTTGCCATTAATGAGAAACGAATCAAAGTAGCATCAGGAGAGCATGCAGGAGGTATTACTGGATTTACAAAAATACCATCCTCGAATAACTCTTGAGTAATCATAAATGTCTTGTCTGTATCTCTTACATATAATGGGATAATTGGACTTTGAGTATGACCTATCTCAAAACCTAGAGTTCTAAATGAATTTAGCGAATAATTAGTTATTTCTTTAAGCATGTCAACTCTTTGTGGTTCTTCTTTCATTACATCAATTGCTGCTAATACAGAGGCTGTGGAAGCTGGAGAAATAGATGCAGAGAAAATATAAGAACGAGAATTATGACGTAGATAATTAATAGTTTCTGCATCTGTGGCAATAAAGCCTCCTATTGCTGCTAAACTCTTACTAAAAGTACCCATAATCAAGTCTACTTTATCAGTTATTCCAAAATGATTACAAATTCCCTTTCCTCCTTGTCCAAAAACTCCTAAACTATGAGCCTCGTCAACATAGATATCTGCATTATATTTTTCTGCAAGAGTAACTATTTCTGGTAATTTAGCTATATCACCTTCCATAGAATAAACCCCATCAACTACAATTAATTTTATTTCATTAGTAGGTATCTTTTGAAGAACTTTCTCCAAAGACTCCATATCGTTATGTTTAAACTTATGATCCTTTGCAAATGATAATCTTCTTCCCTCAATTATAGAGGCATGATCTAATTCATCTAAAATAAGATGGTCACCCCTACCCACAATGGTTGGAATTACTCCAATATTTGAGTGAAAACCTGTTGAATATACAATTGCTTTTTCTTTTCCAACTAAGTCTGCTAATTTTTCTTCAAGCTCAATATGAATATCTAAAGTGCCATTTAAGAATGGAGAGCCTGCGCAACCAGAGCCATATTTTCTCAATGCAGCTGTTGCAGCTTCAATTATCTTTGGGTGATTTGTCAAACCTAAATAGCTATTCGATCCAAACATTAAAACCTTTCTTCCATTCATAGTAACCACTGTGTCTTGGTCGCTACATATTGGTCGGAAATAAGGATAAACTCCCATCTCCATTACCTTTTGTGGATCTTTGTAGTGTGAGAATCTTTCTTTTAGTTGCTTCATAATTCTATAAAAATTAATCGTTTTATATGTTTAAAAATAAATTAGTCTACAAAGTTAGAATTTTATTTGAAAAAAGAGTAAAAAAACTTCATAAAATAACTATAGCATTTTGAGTAAATAAAAAATAATCTTGTTTATGGAATAATTTTTATCTCCTATCTTTATATTTTTCTCTGAGAAAAAAGATTATTTCCCTGAGAAAAATCTCATTTTATTTCCTTTAATTTTATTTTTTGCTTATATAATTTCAATTATCCTTTAATTACATAATAAAGGGAGAATAGAGTTTTACTCTATAATATGAATAAGATAATATTTGATTTACAATTTTAGTAATTCAAATAATCTATGATTGAATCTTTAAGCCTTGATCCACCTATTCTGAAATGTTTTTTATAAAGATTTTCAACTCCAAAATAATGCTTAAAAAGAATATAATAATCTAACGCTTGATCAAAACTTGATATTCCACCTGAGGCCTTAATACCTTTAAATATTCCTGTTTTACTATAATTATCTTTTAATGCTTCAAGCATAATTGCAAAAGAATAAACATCTGCCCCCCTTTCTATCTTTCCTGAAGATGTTTTAATAAAATCAGCTCCTGATTCTAAAGCAATTTGACTCGCTTTAAATATTTTTTCATACTCTACTAAATCTCCTACCTCTAATATTACCTTTAAAATATTATCCCCACATACCCTTTTAGACATAAAGGTTTCATATGAAACTTCATCATATTTACCTTCTAAGAATAATCCTCTATTCATTACAATATCAACCTCTTGAGCTCCATTTTTAATAGCGAATTCTATCTCCTGAAGTTTAAGTTCCAAAGGATTTTGACCCGAAGGAAAATAACCTGCAACAACAACTTTTTTTATATTACTATCTTCTAAATTATTATTTAAAATAGAAAGAAAATTTGGATAAACACATATTCCTGCCACCCTCACTCCTTCAATATTTTCTATCTTTGAGCTTTTAATTAATTTAAGAATGGTATCTTTATTTTCCTTCGAATCTAAAGAAGTAAGGTCTAAACATTCAATAATTTTTATTGCAGCAATCTTCTTATTAATTGTTTTTCTACCTTCAGAAATTATTAAATCAATACTATTATCAAAATCTATTTTTTCCATTTTCCTGATTTAATTTGTTCAAATGTATATTTAGAAAACTTAGGTAACTCTCTTGAACTTGCAACCTTCTTAGAGAAATAGAATCTAAATAATAATTCTTTTATCCAATGTTTTCTATTAAGTTTTTTCCTGGATATTAGATTATTCTTTAAAATTTTTATTTTATACCTATCATTAAAATCTATATACTTTCGTTCGAAGAATATATTCCTATTACTAATTATCAAATCTGTAATAGGTATATTCATAGGACAAACCTTTTTGCAATTACCACAAAGAACACAATTAAAACTTAGATGTTTATAAGAGTCAATTGTTTCTAAATATGGCAAAGTTACATTTGCAATAGGTCCTGTAAAAACATTATTATAAGGGTTATCTCCTATAACGCCATATATCGGACATACCTTCTTACACGCATCACAATCAATACAAGTTAAAGCCATTCTATGAGATTTTGACTCCAAAAGATTAGTTCTTCCGTTATCAACAATAAATATCTTTATATTTTTATCATCAGATTTCTTTGGGGTATAGATTGTTGAAAGGTATGGAAAATCTTTTTTTTCATTATTTGATGAATATAAATTAGTTAAGAGCTGAATATCTTCAATATTCTTAATAATATTACTAAAAGGAATAACAAATATCTTTAACTCTGCATTTAAAACTAACTCCATCTCAAAGGCAGAATTGAAGACTAAAAAAAGACTCCCCGACTGAGAAATTGCATATTTAGGTTCAAATATTACACATTTATTATTCTGACTAATTATGCTAATCTCTTCATCTTTTAAATTTTTATGTAGACCTAATTCATTTGTAAACTTTGTTTCAAATAGATTTACTTCTTTTATCTTTCTATCATTAAGTAATTCTACAACTTCCTCAATTAGAATATCATAATCTACACACCAACTAATATCAACTCCATTTTCTATTGATTTCTTTTCAAAAGAAACCAATAGTTCATCAATAATATTAATATATTTTTGACGAATATTTGCTGCTTTTTGTCTAGCAACATAATAGTTTTTGAATATTAAATTATTAATATTCTTATCATCAAAAGTAACATCTATAGGTTTAGATTTCCCTATACTTTTTTTACATTCAGAAATAAATAATTTATACTCGTCGGTGTTCATTATTTTTTTAGCATTGATATTTTGTCTACTCTTCTTTGATGTCTACCACCTTCATATTGGGTATTTAAAAAAGTAAGTGCAATTTTTAAGCCCTCTTCCTTTTCAATGAATCTTGCAGGTATTGAAACAATATTAGCATCATTATGCATGCGAGCAAGTGAAGCTATTTCTTCACACCAACTTAATGCACAACGTACATTAATATATTTATTTGCAGTCATTTGAACTCCATTTCCACTTCCACACATTATTAAACCAAGTGGATAAATACCATCATTAATATCTTTAGCAAGTGGATGTATAAAGTCAGGATAATCACAGCTTTCTGTAGAAAAAGTTCCGTAATCCTTGAGTTCATATCCTAATTTAGATAATTCAATTTTAAGATATTCTTTTAATTCATATCCTGCATGATCTGATGCTATAGGAATAATTTTTGAAATATTTATCATATTGTTGATAAGTTTTTTGAGTTCTATTTAACTTAATTTCTATATATCTCTATAAATAAAGAGCTTAAACTATTAGCAAAAATACTAAAAAAATCGCAACTAATTTAGAATCAAAAAATAAAAGTTTTAATATTACAAATGTTGATAATTGATAATATTTAGTCTTTAATTTGTTGATAAGTTTTATTTCTATTATTTTTGTTGATAAATTGGTAGTTTATTATTTAGTTATTAATATGTTTTCTAACATTATTTGAAGTAAAATGAAATATATTTATCAACAATTTTATTTTTTGATGTTTTGTTAGTAAACTAATTATCGAATTGAATTAATGTAAATTAGGTATGTAAATTAGAAAATAGATTTGTTGATAAATACGACTTTTTCTAAAATCAAAATTTTTATCTAGTAATTTACCAACAGTATTAACAGGGTATATAATAATAACATATATTTATATATTAAAGTTTTTATTTATTATAGAATTGAAGTCTTATGAGTAACCAAGAGATAATAGAAAGAATAGAAAAATTAAAAAAAGAAAAGAACGCCGTCATTTTAGCTCACTTTTATCAGATACCAGTAATACAAGATATAGCAGATTTTATTGGTGATAGTTTAAATTTGGCAGAAAAAGCAAAGAATACAGATGCAGATTTGATTCTTTTTTGTGGTGTTCACTTTATGGGAGAGACTGCAAAGATACTCAATCCAAATAAAAAGGTTATTATTCCAGATTTAGAGGCTGGTTGTTCTTTAGCAGATTCATGTCCAGCTAAAGATTTTGCAGAATTCAAAAAACAATATCCCGATCATATAACTATCTCTTATATAAACTGTAGTGCCGAAATTAAAACATTATCCGATATTATTTGTACCTCAGGTAATGCACTTGAGCTAGTAAATTCTCTTCCAAAGTATCAAAAAATTATCTTTGCTCCAGACAAAAATTTAGGAGGTTATTTAAATAGAATCACAGGAAGAGATATGGTTCTTTGGAATGGTACATGTGAGGTTCATGAGTTATTAACTGCTGAATATGTATTAATTAAGAAAAAAGAAAATCCTGATTATATACTAATTGCACACCCAGAATGTAACGACGCAGTTCTTCAGCTTGCTGATTTTATTGGTTCTACTTCTGCAATGATTAACTTTGTAAAGAATAATGAGCATAAAAAGTTTTTGGTTGCAACAGAAACAGGAATAGTTCATCAACTTAAAAAAGATAATCCAGAAAAAGATTTTATAGTAGTTACACAAAATGAATCTTGTTCTTGTAATGATTGTCGATATATGAAACTTAACACTCTTGAAAAAGTTCTCTATTCTTTAGAAAACGAAGTTTATGAAATTAACCTTGATGAAAAATTAATACAAGAGGCAAAAAAACCAATTATTCGTATGCTTGACCTTTCTAGAGAGCTTGGTATAATAAAATAGGATATAATTTTATTTGGTTCTATTTAACAAATAAAATATTTTTAAGTAGCAGTAAAATAATATACTAACTAAGTTTTTTCGTATAATAAAGCTATTTTATTAACATTATACGTTCAATATTTTTTTATAGCTTATACATTATGCGGTATATTTAATTTTAGAAGTTAATAAAACTTAAAAATTTCTTATGTTTTTAGTTTTATTCTTTACTCTTGTTCTTAAGTTTAATTTTACGCTAACTTATTTTTTAATTTATAAATTCAAATAAAAAAATGAAACAAGTATTTTTTATTTTATTTTTCCTCCTAAGTAATTTTATTTTTCCTCAGTCTTATAAATATGCTAACTATTGTTTAGATTCTTTAATTTCGAAAAATTTCTCGGGCAGAGGATTTCAAGATGGGGGAGACAGAAAGGCAGCAAATTTTATTTCAAGAGAATTAGAAAATAATGGATTGAAATCATTCTATAAGGATGGTTATTTACAAAACTTGGAAATAGATGTAAATAATATTATTAATTCAAAATTAATAATAGGAAAAGAAAGAATACAAAAAAAATTAGGAACAGAGTTTTTAGTCTTTGGTTATTCTCCTTCATGTACAATAATTATTGAAAATAAAAAACCTATATATTTAGAGTCTAAAAATGATTTAGAGAAGATTAAAAAAGAAAAAATCAAAGATAGAGTAATTGTTTTTAATCAAAAATCAATTTCATATTATGATATTGTGGTTTTTCTAAATAATCTAAACACACAAGATATTTTTCCTAAAATTGCAATAGTTCAAGGGTACGATAAGATTCAATATTTTTCAGGTAAGAAAGTTTTCAATTTTCCAGTAATTCAATTAAAGGATATAGTCTTTGAAAAAAAGATTAAGTATTTAGAACTAGAGATAGAATCTAAGTTTGAGAAAAACTATCAAACCCAAAATGTATTAGCATATTCAGAAGGCAAAAAATATAAGGATAGTATTTTTGTATTTACTGCTCATTATGACCATCTTGGAAAGATAGGGGATAGTTGTTATTTTCCTGGAGCCAATGACAATGCCTCTGGAGTAGCAGTACTTTTGGATTTAGCAAAATACTACTCAAAGAATCCTTCCGACTATACAATTGTTTTTATTTTTACAACTGCCGAGGAAATTGGACTTAAAGGTTCATATTATGCTGCAGAAAATCCGCCATTTGATCTAAAAATGGTAAAATTTCTTTTCAATTTGGATATGTGTGGAACAGGTTCTGGTGGGCTTGCTCTTGTTAATGGAAAAAAAGAGAAGAGAGCAGGGGAGTGGTTTGAAAAATTCAATAATGAGAACCGTTACTTTAAGAAGATAAATATTGGCGAAGAGTCATGCAATAGCGATCATTGTCCATTTGTTCAAAAAGGAGTGCCAGCATTATTCCTCTTTACATTTGGTCAGGAGTATAATGAGTACCATACAGTTTTCGATAATGGCAAAGACCTCCCTTTCACCAAACATATTGACCTTTGTAATATCCTAAAGAGCTTTATTGAAACATATAATAGGTAGTGTTTCACGTGTGAGTATTGTACAATTAATTAGTATTCAGTCTTTAGTATAATTTTATTTGATTTATATTCAGTTTTATTTGATTTAATCCTATTAGAATAAGATTAAAGATTATTTTTATCAAGTTTAATTCTATTAAGATGTACATGTAAAATTACTAAGATGTACATCTCGCTTTACTAAGATGCACATCTCGCTTTACTAAGATGCACATCTCAGCGTCTTAAGATGCACATCTTAATCTACTAAGATGTACATCTTAGCAAGATTAAACTTGATTTAAATTATTTTTTATCTGATATAATTATTTTTTTATCTGATATAGTTTTCTTTTTATGTAGTTTAATTCCATTTTCTCTTTGATAATATAATTTTTCCTCAAATATTACAACCTACATAACCAAGACAAATTATTTTTTGTGAAATGGTTTAATTTGATTACTTTTGTAGATTGAATATTAATAAATAACAATAATAAATTAACTATGGATTTTAGACAAGCTATTTTAGAGGGTATTCCAGAAGTATTGCCTGCTAAAAAAGATTATGATTTAACAGTAAACCACGCTCCAAAAAGAAAAGATATCCTTACTAAGGATGAAAAAAAATTAGCTCTAAAGAATGCTTTAAGATATTTCGACCCTAAATTTCATGCAGAACTTGCTAAAGAGTTTGCAGAAGAATTAGAGAAATATGGACGTATCTATATGTATCGTTTACGCCCTGATTATAAGATGTATGCTCGTCCAATAGAAGAATATCCAGCAAAATGTAAGCAAGCTGCTGCAATAATGCTAATGATTCAAAACAATCTTGATTATGCTGTTGCTCAACATCCACATGAGTTAATTACATATGGAGGTAATGGTGCAGTTTTCCAAAACTGGGCTCAATATCGTCTAGCTATGAAGTATTTAGCCGAAATGACAGACGAACAAACCTTAGTAATGTACTCAGGACACCCAATGGGCTTATACCCAAGCCATAAGGATGCACCAAGAGTGGTTGTAACTAATGGTATGATGATTCCTAATTACTCAAAGCCAGATGATTGGGAGAAATTCAATGCACTAGGTGTTACACAGTACGGACAGATGACTGCTGGCTCTTATATGTATATTGGACCACAAGGAATTGTTCATGGAACAACTATAACTGTCTTGAATGCAGGAAGAAAGATAGGAAAAGATGGTCTTGGTGGTAAGTTATTTATTACAGCAGGTCTTGGTGGAATGTCTGGTGCACAACCTAAGGCAGGAAATATTGCAGGCTGTGTTTCTATCACTGCTGAGGTTAATCCAAAGGCTACATATACTCGTCATTCTCAAGGTTGGGTTGATGAAGTTTATGATAATTTGGAAGAGCTTTGGGCAAGAGTGGCTCAAGCTCGCCAAAACAAAGAAGTTGTATCTTTTGCATACCAAGGAAACGTTGTTGACCTTTGGGAATATGCAGCAGAGAATAATATAAATGTTGAAATAGGTTCAGACCAAACCTCTTTACATAATCCTTGGGCTGGGGGATATTATCCAGTAGGAGTAAGCTTTGAAGAAGCAAATAGAATGATGGCAGAAGAGCCAGCAAAGTTCAAAGAAAAGGTGCAAGAATCTCTAAGAAGACATGTTGCTGCCGTAAATATTCTTACTTCAAGAGGAATGTATTTCTTCGACTATGGCAATGCCTTCTTATTAGAGGCTTCAAGAGCAGGAGCAGATATTATGAACGATAAGGGAACTTTCCGTTATCCTTCTTATGTTCAAGATATAATGGGACCAATGTGTTTTGATTATGGTTTTGGACCTTTCCGTTGGGTTTGTGCCTCTGGAAAATCTGAAGACTTAGATCTTTCTGATAAGATAGCTATGGAAGTATTAGAAAACATGGCTAAGACCTCTCCTGAGGAGATACAACAACAGATGAGAGATAATATTCAATGGATAAAGGGCGCAAAGGAGAATAAGCTTGTTGTAGGCTCTCAAGCACGTATCTTGTACGCAGATGCCCAAGGTAGAGCAGAGATAGCTTCAGCGTTTAATAAAGCCATTAAAGAGGGTATAATCTCAGCACCTATTGTCTTAGGAAGAGACCACCACGATGTATCTGGAACAGATTCTCCATATAGAGAGACCTCAAATATATATGATGGCTCATCATTTACTGCCGATATGGCTATTCAGAACTGCATTGGTGATAGTTTCCGTGGTGCAACTTGGGTCTCTATCCATAATGGAGGAGGCGTTGGTTGGGGAGAAGTAATCAATGGAGGATTTGGAATGGTTATTGATGGATCGGATGATGCAGAGAGAAGGCTACGTTCAATGT
This sequence comes from Bacteroidota bacterium, assembly GCA_017860275.1. Taxonomy (GTDB): domain Bacteria; phylum Bacteroidota; class Bacteroidia; order Bacteroidales; family P3; genus UBA10566. The sequence continues at coordinate 36,291 of JAFNAQ010000004.1, read as the reverse complement.
TGTTCTGGGATGTGAATAATGGTATCTCAAGAAGAAGTTGGGCTAGAAACGAAGGAGCAATATTTGCAATAAAGAGAGCAATGGAGCAAGAGCCAAAGCTTAGGGTTACTATACCAAATCTAACAGATGACAAATTAATTGATAGTATTTACTAGGCGGATTAAACAAACTATATAGGAAAAGCGTTTTTGAGTTATGCTCGATTACGCTTTTCTTTTACCGCTTTAATTCTTTGGTATTAAAGAAAATATAATAAGAAATCTAATTAACTTCCACGTGGAACGAAACTAAACAAAACTTCAAAAGATGAAAAATTGGTACGCTTTATATCTACAGCCGAGAAAAGAAAAGGTTGTGGAAATTGAACTTAAGAAAAGAGGATACGATGTATATTTACCTATTCGAAGAGAATTAAGGCAATGGAAGGATAGGAAGCGATGGGTAGAAACTCCTTTGATTAATTCTTATATATTTACCAATATTGAAGAAAGAGAGATATGGGATATTGTAAGGATTTCTGGTTGTGTGAAATTTATATGGTTTAATGGTAAGCCTGCTGCTATACCTTATCATCAAATAGATTCAATAAAATTATTGTTGGAGAAAGAAGTGGATATTGAATTTGAAAATAATATTGCTTTTTCGAAGGGAGAAAGGGTAATGATAAAAGAAGGAGATTTTGCAGGATTGACAGGTATAATCAAGCACAAGGGGGATAAGAATAATTTTGCAGTAAGGATAGATTCTTTAGGAATAGACCTTACAATAACATTAGATAAAGATAATTTAAACTCAGTTGAGAATATAGAAAATTAAAAAATCAATTCCTATGAAACAGTTTTTCAAATTTATGTTTGCATCCTTCTTTGGAGTAGTTCTTGCAGGCATAGTGTTTTTAGTAGCAACATTTGGTATTATATCAATTATCATAGCATCTGCGGATACAGCTCCACAGATAAACGATAATTCGGTATTAGTAATTACCCTAGACAAACCAATATACGACAGAGAGGTTGAGGATTTTTCTGCAATGATAGGAACTTCGGAAAGTTTTGAGGCAAGTAAATCCATCGGTCTGAGTGAATTTATTTCAGTAATAAATAAGGCAAAAAATGATCCAAAAATCAAAGCAATTATGCTTGATTTATCTGTTTTGCAAACAAATGGTTGGGCAACAATAGAGGAAATGAGACAAGCCCTATTAGAGTTTAAGAAATCCAATAAGAAGATATATGCCTTTAGCGATACTTATTCTCAAAATGCGTATTATCTGGCATCAGTTTCAGATGAAATATATATGAACCCAGTGGGTCATTTACAACTAACAGGTCTTGGTGGAGAGGTAATGTTTATTAAAGACCTTCTTACAAAATATGATATTCAAGTAGATTTGCTTCGACCAGCAAATAATAATTATAAGAGTGCAGGGGAGATGTTTGTTAACTCTAAGATGTCAGAGGCAAATAGAGAACAAGTTAGAACATATATTAATTCAATCTGGGGATATGTTGCAGCAAATATTTCAGAGTCTAGAAAAATTGATTTAGCTAGCTTAAATAATAACGTTTCAAATCTCGAAACCTTTATGGCAGAGGATGCCTTAAAGAATAAATATATAGATAAACTAGCTTTTAGAACAGATTTAGAGGATAAAATCAAAAAAGATATTGGTTCAAAAAAAGTAAACTGGCTAAAATACCAAAAATATAGAAGCTCAATAGAGGATATTTTCCCAAAGGGTAAAGATAAAATTGCAGTAATCTACGCTTACGGATCAGTTGGTCAAGGAAAGGGTAGCGATTTGACAATAGGAAGTGAGTCGATAGTAAAAGAAATTAGAAAGGCAGTTGAAGATTCTAGAGTAAAGGCAATAGTACTAAGAATAAATTCTGGTGGAGGAGATGCAATTGCCTCAGAACAGATGACAAACGAGATATTTAACGCAAAGAAGGTTAAACCAGTAATTGTATCAATGGGAGACGTTGCAGCCTCTGCTGGTTACGAAATGGCTTGTGGTGCAACAAAGATAGTTGCAATGCCTGTTACAATCACTGGTTCTATAGGAGTATTTGGAGTAATACCTAATTTTGGAAATGCCTTAAAGAAGAATCTAGGGATAAGTTTCGACACAGTTACAACACATAAGAACTCAACCTTCTTGACAGTTACAACACAAATGACACCAGGAACTAGAGCCGTTATGCAAAAGAGCATAGACGCATTCTACAATAATTTTATCACAAGAGTAGCAACTGGACGTAACCTTAATAAGAATTTTGTAGATAGCATTGCAAGAGGAAGAGTATGGAGTGGTACAGATGCAAAGCGTTTAGGTTTAGTAGATGAATTTGGAGGATTGGCAAAGGCAATTGAAATTGCAGCAAAAGAAGCTAAAGTAAAAGATTATGGTTTATTATTAATGCCTAAGACAAAGGATTTATCTCAACAAATATTAGAGGCAATAGGAGGGGATGTAGAAATGAAATTATACACAAAAGAATTAGGTCGACCATATTCTTTCTTCTTAGAGTTAAAGGATATTAGTGAAATGAAAGGAGTTCAAGCCAGAATACCTTATATAATTAATTTCTAATACTGATATTTCGAAACAAAACAAAGCAAAAATAAAAAATATAGCTCATATTTTAAATTTTAGCGCCACATTAGTAGTATAAAAATCCGATTTTTCGATAAGAAAAGTCGGATTTTTTACATTCAAAAATCCGACTTTTGCACTACTGATGCGGCGCTAAAATTTATTTATATGGCTATTTATTCTCTCCAGATGAAGCTTTTTTGAAATAATATGGCTAGTGCTTAGAACTTTCCTTTATATTAGACAAAAGTTTTTCGAATTTTATTCTTTCTATTGGAGAGTTTTTCTTTGCCTTATTAAATATGGACTTCTCTGCCTTATTATTATTTATGCTATCGATAAGCACTTGCATATTAGTATTTAGAGTTAATATTTTAGAGTCTGTAACTTGAGTATTTTTATTCCAAGGACAAGCATTTATGCAAATATCACAGCCAAAGACAAAGGAATTTAGATTGATATTATTTGGGATTTCTCCCTTGTTTTCAATAGTATGATAGGCATTACAAAGCCTTGAATCAATTGTTTTATCGTTGTTTATTGCTCCATTTGGGCAGGCATCAACGCATTTTCTGCAATCCTTGCATAAATCCTCTTCTTGAGAGATGTGATAGTCTGTAGAATAGTTAGTTATTATCTCTCCAATAAGTATTTTACTACCATATTCCTTGTTTATTAGCAAAGAATTCCTTCCAATTGAACCTAGACCAGAGGTTTTTGCCCAGTATTTTTCGAGTATTGGCGCAGAATCAACATACGGAATAGCTATAAAATCAGGATAAATTTGTTGTAAACGGTTTATTAGCTCCAGAAACTTTAATTTAATAGACTTATGGTAATCGTAGTAATGGCTATAAGAGGCAAAATTATATGTTTTATTATCCTTGTTATCAGGATTATAACTATTATATGAAACAATAAAACTAATAATTGATTTAGAATCTTCGAGTAAAAGAGAAGGATTATTTCTTTTGTCTAAATAGTTTCTCATATAATGCATATCAGCATCATATCCTTTATTTAGCCATTTTTCGAAGAAGGAAATATCTACTTCCTCAGCCTTTGAAGCTCCACAGTCTTGAAACCCCAATTCATTGGCAATATCCCTAATAATACTGAATTCTATATATTTATTCACACATTAATTATTGGTTCGCTCAAGCTGAAATTTTCTAATAATATTATTTTCAGTAAGCTCTTTAATGCCTTCAATAAACTTCGGTAAATCAACAGAATGCTTTCGAGCATTTAGGGTTATATTAATATTTTCAACACTATCCTCAATGATAAAGCTAAGATGAGATTTACCCTTATTCTTTTTTGCTATCTTTGTAATGCTGTCAACAAATTCTTTATTAATATTCTCAATTGAAACGTATAGCTTAATTCCTTTGCTGTTTTTTTCTAATACTTCTTCGAGTAGTTCTATCCCATTAATCTTTATTTCAAGCTCTTCCTTAGCCGCTTCTTCTCCCCAGCCTTTCTTCTTGACCTTGGCATTGATTAGAACAAATAAACCATTCTTCATAAATGGGCCGAAATTTATATAATCCTTACCAAATAGAGCAAATTCTTTAATGCTATCTTCACTCTCAAGAGAGAATACCCCAAAAGAATTACCTTTTTTTGTAGTTTTATCTTGACAAGAAGTAATCATACCTGCAATATGAAGGTCTTTGTTTTCTAAGGCTTTTAGGTCTCCATTTAGTTCTTCGATAGATGTATTTGCAAACTCTCTAATCTCGACCTTATATTTATCTAAGGGGTGACCAGAAAGGTAGAAACCAATTGATTCCTTCTCGTGTTTTAAGGTCTCAATGCTCGACCAAGTTTCACATTCTGGAATTTCTGGATCATAAAGAGCATCCTCTTCAACCTCTCCGAAAAGGGATGCTTGAGAAGAGTTTTGTCCATCTTTAAACTTGTTCCCATATTTGATAAGCTTTTCAAGGAAGATTTCTTCGGAATTATCTTTAGAGGCATTAAAATACTGAGCCCTATGTATACCTTCAAAACAATCGAATGCTCCAGCCTTAATTAATGCCTCAATGCAGCGTTTATTTATTGTCCTAAGGTTAACTCGCTTAATGAAGTCAAAAGGGCTTGTGAAAGGGCCATTCTCTTCCCTTTCTCTAATAATCTCTAAAGCAGCATTTTCTCCAACACTTTTGATGGCTGCCATACCAAAACGAACCTCGCCCTTTTTATTTACAGTAAAATTAATGTCAGATTCATTAACATCAGGACCATGCACTTCGATCTTTTGCCTTTGTGTCTCGTCGATATAGTAAGTTATCTTCTTAATATCATTAAGGTTATGTGTAAGAACCGACGCCATGTACTCGGCAGGGTAATGAGCCTTAAGATAAGCTGTTTGGTAGGCAATATAAGCGTAGCAAGTAGAGTGAGATTTATTAAAAGCATATTCTGCAAACTTCTCCCAGTCGCACCAAATCTTATCTACTAATTTTAAGTCTAAGCCCCTCTCTTCACTTCCCTTAAGGAATTTCTCCTTAAGCTCATCCATAACAGCTTTTTGCTTCTTTCCCATTGCCTTACGAAGCTTATCGGCTTGCCCCTTGGTAAATCCAGCCATTGCCTGAGACAATTGCATCACCTGTTCTTGATATACAGTAATACCATAGGTTTCTGAAAGATACTTCTCCATAACAGGAAATTCATACTGAATTTCTTCAATTCCATGTTTACGAGCAATATAATTAGGGATATATTGCATAGGACCAGGACGATAAAGAGCATTCATAGCAATCAAATCCTCGAAACGGTCGGGTTTAAGGTTTTGCATATGCTGGCGCATTCCGTCAGATTCAAATTGGAAAGTACCTATTGAGTCTCCTCTTTGGAATAGTTCGAAGGTTTTCTTGTCATCTAAAGGAATGGTATTAGGATTAATATGTAGATTATGGGATTTTTGAATATTTTCGCAGGCGTCTTTGATAATAGATAATGTCTTAAGTCCCAAGAAGTCCATCTTAATCATTCCCACGTTTTCAATAAGTCTTCCTTCAAATTGAGAAACCATCATGTCTGAGTCTTTTGAGGAGCTTAGAGGAACGTATTTGGACAAATCATCTGGGCCAATAATAACTCCGCAGGCGTGAGTACCTGTGTTTCGAACAGAGCCTTCAAGTTCTTTTGCGAATTTTAGAGTCTTTTTTACAAGGTCTGAACCATTTTCTAAGGCGTCCTTCAATTCTGGCACCTGAGAATAAGCATCTGATAAGGTAGTGCCAGGTTTATCAGGAACAAGTTTTGCCAAACGGTCTGATTCAGGAAGAGGGAGCTCCAAAACCCTTGCAACATCCCTAATAGAGCTCTTTGCTGCCATAGAACCAAAGGTAATAATTTGGGCAACATGGTCTGCTCCATATTTTTGCTGAACATATTCCAATACTCTTGCTCGTCCATCATCATCGAAGTCAACGTCCACATCGGGAAGGGATATACGGTCAGGATTTAAGAAACGTTCAAAAAGTAAACCATACTTCATTGGATCTATTGCAGTGATTCCTAGACAATATGCAACAACAGAGCCCGCAGCAGAGCCTCTTCCTGGTCCAACAATTACTCCAAGCTCCTTTTGCGCGTGGTTGATAAAGTCTTGAACAATCAAGAAATAACCAGGGAAGCCCATCCATTCAATTGTGGAAAGTTCAAAATCAATTCTTTCTCTAAGTTCTTCTGAAATATCTTCACCATAACGATTCTTTACTCCCTCATAGGTAAGAAATCTTAGATATGATGCATCGAATTTAGTTCTTATTATCTTTTCATATCCACCTTTTTTTGTGATTTCTTCCTCAGATAGCTCTTCTTTTAATTTTTCAATGGGGTATTTATCGAAATACTCCTCAAGAGTACCAAAAACTTTAGGGATTTCAAAAACAGGGAGGATAGGGTCTCTATGAAGGTCATAAACCTCAACTTTATCAACAATCTCTTGGGTGTTTGTTATCGCCTCAGGGATTTCTTTAAAGAGTTCAAGCATTTCTTCGGAGCTCTTAAGATATTCCTCTCCAGTATACATCAGTTTAGTGTCTTCGCTAAGTTTCTTGCCTAAGTTTAGGCAAATGAGTATATGATGAGCATCGAAGTCAGTCCTATTAATATAGTGAACATCATTAGTTGCAATAACCTTAATATCGAATTTTCTTGCCAAATCAATTAGATGATGCTTAACTCTTTCTTGCTCTTCAAGTCCATGATTTTGAATTTCTATGTAATAATCATCGCCAAAGGCCTTTTTATATTCTTGAACAGCTTTTTCAGCCGCAGGAATATTGCCAGCCATAATCAATTGAGGGATTTCTCCTCCAAGACAGGCAGAACAGCATATTATTCCCTCGCAATTTTGAAATAGAAGCTCCTTATCAATACGAGAAGTCCTATAAAAAGCATTCTTATCGAATGCCATAGAATCTAATCTAATAAGATTATGGTAGCCAATTGCATTCTTAGCAATAAGAATAAGATGGTCGCCACTAAAATCCTCCTTTCCCTTTTTATTAAACCTACTCTCTCTAGCACAATACATCTCACAACCAAGTAAAGGTTTTATGCCTTCCTTTTGAGCAGCTTCAAAAAATTCCAATACACCGTACATATTCCCATGGTCAGTAATTGCCAAGGCTTCCATTCCCAACTCTTTAGCCTTTTTTAAAAGCCCCTTAATTCCAGCTGCTCCATCGAGTATAGAATACTGAGTATGAACATGTAAATGCGTAAAATTTGTCATAAGGTAATTTGTATTTTCAAAGAAAAATCTATTTCGCAAAGATAGATTATTTTGCTCTATTATTAAAATATCTATGTTTAAAAGAATAAACCTTGAAATTTAATTTTAATAACTAAGTGTTTATCCTACTATTATTAATTTTTTTGTGCAAAAATTTGGTACTAATAAAAAAGGTTGTATCTTTGCACTCGCATTTGAGGAGAACATTTCTCGAAAATCTGGTTCGGTAGTTCAGTTGGTTAGAATACATGCCTGTCACGCATGGGGTCGCGAGTTCGAGTCTCGTCCGGACCGCCAGAAAAGAAAAAGTCTATAGTTATCTATAGACTTTTTTACTTTTAATTCATTTCCAATCCCCATAAAATAATATCTTTGCATTATAATTAGTTCACTTGAACTATAATAAGATTATAATGGATAACGTAAATCATAATTCCAAAGAAATTAACAAGCTATATATTAAGAATATGGTTTGCGATAGGTGTATTATGGTTGTAAGGGATACTCTTAAGCAAATTGGCATAGAGCCAATTAATGTTAAACTTGGAGAGGTAGATATTAATCAAGAGATTGATGCGCCAATAAAAAGCGAATTAAAACAAAGACTTGAATCTCTTGGCTTTGAATTAATCGATGATAAGAGAATGGTAATTAACGAAAGGATTAAGTCCTTATTGATAGAATTGGTACATCATAATAATTGCAAGCTAAAGACAAATCTCTCCGACTATTTGACCGATAAACTATCTTTAGACTATAGTTATTTGAGTAAGTTATTCTCCGAAATAAATAATACGACAATAGAAAAATACTTTATTGCTCAAAAGATTGAGAGGGTAAAGGAGCTATTGATTTACGATCAGATGAGCCTTAACGAAATAGCATATAGTCTGAATTATTCTAGCCCAGCACATCTAAGCTCACAGTTTAAAAGTATTATTGGGCAAACTCCAACCGAGTTTAAGAATGATAATAATTCCCCTAGAATGTCTTTAGATAAGGTATAGTCCTAGCCTTATTCTTAGTTTTTAGACTTAGCCATAATCATATAAATATAATCCATAATTCTATAATAGGCTAATATACTCTAGGCTCTATCTTTGCAGAGTAAATAAATATAGATAATATGGAAAATAATAATATGATAAAAGAGACCTTTCCTGTTCTAAATATGAGCTGTGCCGTTTGTGCTTCAAGAGTAGATAAGGAATTAAATCAAATAAAGGGTGTAAAGGAGGCTGTTGTGAATCTTGCATCTGCGAGTGCTACAATTGAATATAATTCTAGTATAGTGAGCGCAGAGGATTTTCGCTCTCGTTTAGTTGCCTTGGGTTACGATATGATAATAGATATAAAGGATGAGGATGATAATGATGAGGTAGAGGATGCGGAGAAGAAAAAGTATAAGAATATAAAGAATAGAACAATATGGGCAATTGCTCTTTCTCTTCCAATCTTTGTGATTTCTATGTTCCTTATGGACATTCCATACTCAAACCTAATAATGTGGGTGCTTTCTACTCCTGTAATATTTTGGTTAGGTAGGGGGTTCTTTATTAATGCCTATAAGCAAGCAAGACATTTCTCTGCCAATATGGATACACTAGTTGCCCTTAGCACAGGTATAGCATATATTGTGAGTGTGTTTAATGTGTTATTTACTAGTTTCTGGCTTTCAAGAGGAGTGCATCCACATGTTTATTTTGAGGCATCGAGTGTTATTATAGCCTTTATACTCTTGGGAAAGTTATTAGAGAGTAGGGCAAAAGGAAAGACTTCCTTTGCAATAAAGAAACTAATAGGCTTTCAGCCCAAGATTGTCACAGTTATTAGTGAGAATGGTAAGGAAATGGAAATTTCAATAAAGGATATAAAGAAGGGAGATATATTAATTGCTAAGCCAGGAGATAGAATTGCTGTTGATGGGGTAATAACTAAGGGTTATTCCTACGTTGATGAGAGTATGCTTAGTGGAGAGCCAATGGCTGTATTAAAACAAGAAGGTTATCTGGTTTATGCAGGGACAATAAATCAAAAGGGTAGCTTTAATTATAGGGCAGATAAGGTTGGCTCTCAGACCATGCTTTCACATATTATTAATATGGTTAAGCAGGCTCAGGGTTCTAAGGCTCCTGTTCAAAAGCTTGTAGATAAGATTGCAGGAATATTTGTACCTATTATTATTAGTATCTCTATCCTTTCTCTTATTGCTTGGCTTTTCTTAGATACTCAAAATGGATTAACTCACGGCTTGCTTTCAATGATAACTGTATTGATTATTGCCTGCCCTTGTGCTCTTGGACTGGCAACTCCAACTGCCATTATGGTAGGAATAGGTAAGGCGGCAGAGAATGGAATACTGATTAAGGATGCAAAGACTCTCGAGGTAGCAAAGAATATAGACACAATTATATTAGATAAGACAGGTACAATAACCGAAGGGAAACCTATTGTGACAGATATTCAATGGGCAAGCGAGAATAATATTAATAAATCAATATTAATAAGCCTTGAGAAACTATCTGAGCATCCAATTGCAGAGTCGATTGTTAATCACTTCAATGGTGTTGAATCTATTCAAATAGATGACTTCGAAAGCTTGACAGGCATGGGAGTTAGGGGAATATTTGAGAATGATACATATTTTGCAGGGAGCAGAAAGCTTATTATTGAAAACAATATAGAGATTGATAGAAAATTAGAAGAATATTCTAATCTCTTATCCAAGGAGAACAAGACAATTATATATTTTGCAAATGCTAAGGAGGTTATTGCAGTGCTTGGGATAATGGATAAGATTAAGGAAACTTCTTTTGCAGCAATAAAGGAACTAAAAAAAGAGGGTTTGGATATATATATTCTTAGTGGAGATAATATAAATATTGCAAGAAAGATAGCAGAAGACTTAGGTATTGAGAATTTCAAGGCAGAAATGCTTCCCCAAGACAAGGCAGACTTTATTAAGGAGCTTCAAGCAAATAATAAGAAGGTATGTATGGTTGGAGATGGTATTAACGATAGTGTTGCTTTGGCTCAGTCAGATTTAAGCATAGCAATGGGTAAGGGTTCAGATTTAGCTATGGATATTGCTGGAATGACAATTATCTCATCTGAGCTTACCAATATCTATAAGGCTATTAAGCTGTCGAGATTAACCGTGCTCACAATCAAACAAAACTTATTCTGGGCATTTGTCTATAATATTATAGCTATACCTATTGCCGCAGGAGTTCTTTATTCCTTTAATGGCTTCCTCTTAAATCCAATGATAGCAGGAGCTGCAATGGCAATGAGTAGCGTAAGTGTTGTAACAAATAGTCTAAGGCTAAGAGCCAAGAAAATATAATTAGCTTTAGTGTAACATTTTCAATAATCTAACGTTTACAACCATTCTGGCATATATTTTGATATGTCTTTTAGAACAACTTACTTATGGGCTTGGTTTGGTTTTGACAGCAAGGTAAATGGGTAAGTAAGCATGCAGGCACACGTAATAAATGCCTTAACAAAGGTTACAAAACAACAATTGGCGAATCTAATTTTGCTCTTGCTGCTTAATCGAATCACAGTAGATTAACTTAACCTATGCATAGTGTATGGGGCAAGACATCTCTCCAAGACCAAGCTCTACGGTCAAGGATAAAGAGGTGCTCGTGAGATAGAGATAGTCCTTGCAGGGCTTCGATGCAAGGATGAAATGAAGAAGATAAGGAAATCGGCAGGTTGTTTAACGCCAGCTCTTTCTCGAAAATTCAAGTTAAAATAAGCATGTAGAAAGCTTATGTGTTTCTTGTTTGGACCAGGGTTCGACTCCCTGCAAGTCCACATAATGTTTAAGGACTATCTTTTTTGATAGTCCTTTTTTATTTTACGACTAGTTAATTTTAAGAAATCAAAATCGCATAATAGTTACAAAAAACCTTGTTTTGTCGCTCTGGAATCAAATTCTACGAGAATAGAATTTGATTCTATTCTCGTAGAATCTTATTCTATTTCCCTAAAATCTTTATTTCCACGAAAATATACTTCGTTTCCATAAATTTATATCAGAGAAAAATCCAAAAAGGTTTCGTTTTTATGGAAAAAAACGAAACCTTTTTCTAAAATATCGCCGATTTTCCCCAAAACATCAAATTCCAAGAATTTTTCTCCAAAATTCAAGAATTTATTATAAGAAATTAACGAACCATTTCCCCCAACCCAACACTCACCTTCAAATATTCAACCTACAAAGCCCCATTCTGTTGTGAACAATTAACATCAAAACCTGCATAATGTTAGAAAAATACCCTTTTACACCCATTTCTGTTAAATTCATCTTGCAAATACAATAATATATCAAAATATATAATTACCTTTGGCGCACAAATAAAATTTAAAGTAGTCTTAATGAGTTAAGAAGTAAAAACTAAAAGAGAAAAGTAATGTGTCAGATTATATCATCGGCTTGCCGCTTGCACAGCAAGACTCTTAATAATAAAATAGAGCGTGAGTACAAACCCCACTCGAGAGGAGAAGCGTTGGAACTTCTGTTACTACAAAACCTATAAGATTTTTAAATTATGAAATTGAATAACAAATTTAGAATAAAGGCAGTTTATCTGATAACTTTTTTATTATTGCTTTATTTTTCGTCATGTAAAGGATATTACAGAGAGCAAGATAGAAAAAAAAATATAAGCGGGATTATTACTAATAAATACATTGATGAATTTGGTCATTATACAAAAGTAATTACAATTAATGGTTATGAAAACATTGTTCTTACTCCTTGGATAAAAGGTAGCACTATTGATACGGGAAATATTTGGGAATTCATTGAAGTTGGTGATAGTGTTAATAAGGCAGAGGGGAGTTTGAAAATGAAAGTGATAAAACCCTCTGGGAAATATCAAGTTTTTGATTATTACGATGGAGAATAGTGGTATTGTATCAGATTAGGACATTTTTGAGTGAAGAGGTTAAAACTAAAAGAGAAAAGTAATGTGTCAGATTATATCATCGGCTTGCCGCTTGCAAATCAAGACTCTTAATATTAAAGTAGAGCGTGAGTACAAATCCCGCTCGACGAGAGATACTTATAAATAATAAAAAAATGAAAAAACTAATATTTGTAGGAATATTTCTTTTTGCTAATGTTAGCTGTAATATCCTCTTAGAAAAAGAAACGGACTTATCACAAAAGGAAAATAAAATGTATAAAATGTGGAGGGAAGATAAGAATGGATGTTTGGGTTATAGAAATGCCAGTGTTGCATTGTATATCAGGGATAGCTCAAATCTTATAGATAAAAAGGAAGACTACATAGTTTCTATTCTTGGCAAGCCAGATACCGTAATTAATTTTCAAAACGATATTTTGAATACAAAAGAGTTTATGTATTTTCTTGATATTAAATGTGAAAATAATATTAAAATAAATTCAATAGATTATTGCAGATTATATTTGTCTTTTAGAAGAAACAAATTATTAGCAATAGATATTTCATGCCCATAACAGGGTAATGTATCAGATTAGGAGTTGTTCTATTAATAGTTTGAAATTACAAGACAATACAAATTAAATTATAGAAGAGGCGGAATATTATTTTGCCTCTTTTTTGCTTTGAGATAGTGGAGTGGGGTTTGGTTTGGGTTGGAGGGGTTGAAGATTGGGTGGCGTGGATTAAAGAGATAGGGTTGCTGTCTCTTAGATGTAGTGTTAGTAGAATCAAAAGGGAGTGTGGCTATCTCTTTAATCTATTTTAGGGGTTCATTTATTCCATTTCTAATATTCTTTCAACTGCGAGTTCTGCGCTTATTACTGCCATTGGAAGTCCCGCTCCTGGTAGGGTTGAGGCTCCTACATAGAACATATTTGAGAACTCTTCATCAAAGTTTCTTGGGCGTAATCCTCCTATTTGCATTAGTTTATGCGATAGTCCTAAGCCGCTTCCTTGATATAGGTTAAACTTATCTTGCCAATCCTTTGGGGTATAAATTGTTTTGGTAATTATATTAGGGATAATATCTATGTCTATTCTCTTTGAAAAATCTTCTAATATGCTGTTAACTATATCCTCTGCATCATCCCAATTGTTTTTGTATTGAAGATTAGGTACAGGGCAAACGAAGAAAAGACTTTCGCAGCCTTCTGGTGCACACTCAGGATTATATTTTGATACATTATTTACATAGAAATAAGGCTTTTGAAGAGTGTCAGGCTTATGCATTACGTCTTTTGCATACTCTTCGAAATTATCTCCAAGATAGTAGTTATGAAGGTCTAGTTGAGGTAGTTTCCCCTTTATTCCAACATAGAAAGTTAGATATCCCATTGTCCATTCCATCTTAGAGAGTTTATTTTCACAGTATTTCTCTCTGTTTAATACTCTTCCTCTAAATAAAGCAGCATCAGCATTAATTAAAAACACATCACCTAAATACTCTTTCCCTTCCTTATCAATTACTTTCTTGACCTTATCGTTTTCCTTCTCAACCTTAACTATCTCACTGTTATAATGAAAAACAGCACCATTCTTTTCTAATTCTCCGACTAATCCATTTACAATATTATACATTCCACCCTCAACATTATAATATCCATCGTGGCGAAATTCTGTATAAGAAAGAAGGCTGTAAATTGCCATAGTATCGAAAGGAGTTCTTCCTAAGAAAAAGGCAACTAATGAAATAACTTGCTTAGCCTCTTTTGAAGAGAAATGTTTTTGAACATGAGTATAGAAGCTATTGAAAAGCTGAGGAATATGAATAGGGTTTACCTGCATTAGTTTAAATACATAGTCAAAAACGCTATCAAAATTATTTCTAATTACAATATCGAAAGTGTCTTCGAAAAGTTGTTTGCTCTTCTTAAGGTATTTCTCCATTTTCTCTTCGAAATCAGGTTCAATATCCTCAAATTGTTTAGCAAGTTGTTTTATATCCTTATTAAGATGAAAGGTTTTATCACTGCCCTTAAAGTTTACGCTATAAAGAGGGTCTAACTCAACAAATTTAAAAGGAATATCTAGTCCGCATTTTTCAATAAAGTCTTTAAAAACAAAAGACATACTAAAGAAGCTTGGACCTGTATCGAAGGTAAATCCATCCTTTTTAATTTGATTAAGTCTTCCTCCAGCTTGGTTGTTCTTTTCAATAAATTCAACCTTATAACCTTTTCTTGATAAAAGCAATCCGCTTGCTAATGCACCTAAACCAGCGCCTACAATAATAACTTTTTTATTCATATTAGTTTTGTTTTTTTAGAAATTGAGGATATAATTCATTCTTAACCCACTTAAATTCAGGAGAAATCTTAAGGGCTAATTTATAATATTCATCTGCTTTTTTAAAGTTTTTCAATTCTTGATAATTCATCCCGATAATTGCAATCAAATTAATATAAGTCCAATCGTTCTCAGGCTTATTCTTATCCATAATTTGCTTTGCTTTAATATAATACTCCAAAGCTTTTTGTTTAGAGCCACCAAAAGCAGAAGGCATATAGTATTCAATATTCCCTAATTGTATATATCCAAAATAATTATTCTTATCTATATTAATTGACTTCTCTGCCTCTTCAATACTCTTTGGACCAACAAATGGAGCTTTTATTTTGTTTAATCCAATCTCAAAGCCGTAGTATGCAGATTGATAGGCGTGAATGATTGGTATATTAGCCTTAATCTTCTTTAATCTATTCATCCTTTCTTGGCTTCTTCTAATATATTGTTTAGCCTCTTCAAATTTTTTCTTTCCAATACACCAACCAATATAACCATATTCGTAATTCAATAACTCTAATACTCTTTGATTATCCTTTTTAGCTTCAAAATGCATAGCATCAATAGTCTTCTTCCACACTTCCATATTGTCGTTGATATAGGAATTGTAGATTATTATCTTCTCATTGCTTGAATAAGAATTTAGAGATATTAAGCAGAGAATAAGTAATAAGGATAATCGAAAATATGTCTTCCTATTCATTTTCTAAGTCTTTTTTAAATCTTGATAAGGTTCTATTTCTTGCAAAACTATGGTCTATAATTGGCTTTGGATAATCTTTTGTCCCAAATTCAGGAACCCATTTCTTGATATAAATAAATCCAGGATCGAATTTCTTTTGCTGAGTTATTGGGTTGAATATCCTAAAATATGGAGAAGCATCACAACCAGAGCCTGCAACCCATTGCCAATTCCCATTATTGGAAGAAAGTTCGTAATCCAAGAGTTTATTAGCAAAATATAGCTCACCCCATCTCCAATCAATAAAAAGATGCTTTGTTAGAAAACTTGCTGTAATCATTCTTACTCTATTATGCATAAAACCAGTAGAATTTAACTCCCTCATTCCTGCATCAACAATAGGATAACCAGTCATGCCCTCACACCATTTCTCAAATAACTCTTCATTATTTCCCCATGAAATTCTATTGTATTTCGACTTAAAGCAAGAGTTTTCAACGTAAGGAAAATGATAGAGAATCTGCATAAAGAATTCTCTCCAAATAAGTTCTTTTAAATATATTAGACTTAATCTATTGGCAGTTTCAACAAGATTTCTAATACTTATTCTTCCAAAGCGAAGTTCTACCCCAACCCTACTTACTCCCTTTTCGAGATATGGTTTATCTCGAGTGTTTTCGTAATTAATTATAATATCCTCATCAATTATATATTTGGGAAAAGAATCTCCGCAAGGCTTATAACCAATATGCTCTAAATCAAAATTATTGTTTTCAAGGCTAAGTAAGTTACTAAGATATTTCTCACTCGGATAGTGTTCTATTTCTGTTTCCTTGAATTTCTCCAACCAAACTTTAGAATAAGGAGTATAGACAGTATAGGGTT
Source organism: Bacteroidota bacterium (assembly GCA_017860275.1). Taxonomy (GTDB): domain Bacteria; phylum Bacteroidota; class Bacteroidia; order Bacteroidales; family P3; genus UBA10566. Next base: position 20,107 of record JAFNAQ010000004.1, on the reverse strand, counting down.
TTGAATCAGGTTTTCTAACCTCATCTTTATGAAAGATAGTAGAATCCTTAAAGCAAAATACCTTTGTATTATTCTCAGTTAAAAAGTCTTCAATTTCCTTATCTCTCTTTATTGCATAAGGCTCGTAGTCTTGGTTGAAATAAAGGGAATCAATAATATATGTTTCCTTAAGAGATTTAAAAACTTCAATAGGATTGCCGTAGAAATACTTAATTGAAGATTGATACTCCTTACTTAGCTTAGAGTTTATATCTTCAAGAGTTTGGAAGATGAAACTAATCCTCTTGTCGTAAATATCTGGGAATTGTTTTAATATTTCTGTATCAAAAATAAATATAGGCAAAACCTTGTTCGATGAGGTTAAAGCCTTAAAAAGCCCATGGTTATCCTCCAATCTAAGGTCTCTTCTAAACCAAAAAATACTTATTCTTTGTTTCATATTGTTCTGCCCTTCCATTTTAATCCCTTATTTCTCTTATTTTGAATAGATTTCAATATTATTTTCCCAAGAATAAACTGCTGATGGATTAAGTATTTTAGATTGTCTCCAACACTTTGGTTAGATGTTAGGCTAATAAATATCCTTTTTATTAGAATAATAAATAAATAAACAAATAGTAGAAGAAAGTCTCCCTTAACTAAAAAAGATACAAAACCAAAACATGTTAGTAGCCAGAAGAGTATTGCTAAAACGTAGGAATTACCAAAGAAGTAGTTTATATTTTTTGAAAATCCTTGGATAGACTCTTCAAGAGAATTATACATTCTGCAAGATATATCCTTAATAGATGCAAGGCAAGCAATTCTTAGATTTTTCTTTTTATAGTAACGAGATATTTCTATATCCTCTGCCTTGCTTGTTTTGAATAGTTTATGAGGTAGAATATTCTTATATGTATCTGCTTTGAAAAGCATAAACTGACCATTGGCAGCAGAAATTGAAGAGAATTTTGAGTAAAGCACCAAAGGAAGTGCAAGTAGGGAAAGGAGAATATAGTTCATATTAGGAATAGATATTTTCTCTCCCTTGCTTATCATAATCTGATATGGGAAAACGCTTAATAGATCTAATTTCTTAGAAATAGCATAGTTAAGAGCTTTTTCAATAACATCATTCTTTATCCTTACATCAGAATCGATAAAAAGAAAATAATCTCCTTTTGCTAAGAGGGATAGATTATGGCAGGCAAAATTCTTCCCCATCCAACCTCTTTCCAAACCATTTGATTCTATTAGTCTTATCCTTGAATCTCTTAGAGAGTATTCTTTAGTAATATTTTGAGTATTATCGCTTGACTCATCGTCGAAAACAAGTATTTCCATAATAATAGTGCTTGTGGAGATTAAATCCTCAAGTATATTCCCAATATTTTCTTCTTCGTTTCTTGCTGGAATCAGTATTGATATTCTCTTATTCGTTTTTGTTTTAATTTCCTTTTTAAGCCTTACTCTAAAAACCCAATTCACAAGGCTTATCAGAAGTTGAAACAAAGAGAAAAATAGAATAAAAATTGAAATATATTTTATCATCCTTCTCTATGTGTTTGTTTTTTAATAGAATTTTTATAGAACTCATTATATGCCTTTTCAATCTCTTTTAGATTATTATCTCCTTGATATTCTTCTAAGTAAATAAATATCGAAGGCTTTTGGTTTGAGAAATAATCAATAAGGTTTGCTGAAAATACCAAGCTAATATCTTTTTGGTTGATTATTTTCTCTATTCCTCTTTTAAATACAAATTCAGATTGGTAAATGGAGTTTATCTCTCCTTGTGGATAGATTACCAAGAGGTTATTCTTGTTTTCTAATATACTTGAAGAATAATTAATTGAGTCAATTATATGTCTATATTGATTATTAATGGAGAATCCTCCTGTTTGATTGAAGAATTTATATTCTAAAAGTTGCTTTTCGTGCATCATAAAATAGAATTTCTTCTTTAAAATCTTTAGATTTATATACATTGCCCAAAATCCATCCCACCAAGAGATGTGATTAGAGATAAGAAGTATTGGTTTTCTTGTGTCAATATCCTTTTTCTCAATAATGACAGAGTGAAACTTCCTTCTTATCATTATCTTGGTATAGAATTGAAAGAATGGATATATAAAGAAATTATGTTTAGCCTTAAGAAAATTACCCTTTCTCATATTAGTTTCTAATTAGGATGATAAAGATAAAAAGAATAATTTGAGCAATATAAATAGGTAGAGCCATCTTGTTTTTAATCTCTATCTTTAGTAAATATTTGATTGAATGAAAAACAAAGGCAAGCACCCCCCACATAATAAAGTTTTTAAGGGGTATAATATTATCCACCCACGACCACATCTCCATATTAGGAGCCACCCTTTCCATAATGATATCGTAAAGGATCATCAAACTTGAGGGAATAATAACCTGAGAAAGAAAACCAAACCTTAGCTTAGTAAATATTGAGCTGGTAATATATATCATTAATATCCAGTTAAACCCAATCAATATTGGGGTGTCAAAAAGTTTAATCCCCAAGCCGTGATGATAGTGATATTCTCCAAATAATAGTCCTGTGTTTACACCAATAATCTCGATAATAAAACTCGAAAGAAATACAAAGGAAAAATATAATATCCTTTTCCTATCTGTGGCTTTCCTATCGTAATAAAACAAAAGGCAGAGAGTAAGTATTAGAATTATTGGACTAAGAAATGTAAATAACTTATAGGTATAGTTGAATGAAAACCCAATAATACCAACAGAATAGAAGATAATTATATTCCTAATAAAAAACCAGTCATCCTTAGGGCTTAGCTTATTCATTTTCCTTATTACTAATCTTTGAAAATATTATCTTAAACCACTCGGTATAATTATTTGGATTCTCTTGAATATCTTTCTTAAGGTCTTCGTAGCTAATATATTTCCAATACTTAACCTCCATAGGGTTAGGGTTTGGAATTTGGTCGCAAGTCAAACTAAATACCCTATCGTATTCGTGTTCGATGAGATTATCGTTTAGTTTTGCAAAATAGGTAAAATCCAATTCATGTTTCAATCCTCCCTTTATCTCCATTCCCATTTCTTCAACCAATCTCCTCCTTATTGCATCCTCATAACTCTCACCAATAAATGGATGAGTACAACAAGCATTTGTCCAAAGTCCAGGGCTATGATATTTGTCTTCTGCTCTTTGGTGCAAAAGCCATTCTCCTTTAGAATTCATAATTAGCAAGGAAACTGCCCGATGTAATTTAGCTTCTATATGAGCTTGTAGCTTTTCCATTTGCCCAATTGGATTATCCTTTTCATCTACCAATTGTACAAGTATTTCTTCGTTAATCATTATACGCTTGGGTTTATTTTATACATAATTATTGTATTGATTAATAGTAAGAGCTTATTGAAATCATCAACCCTTATCCTTTTCTCTATTACCTTTTCTGCTGGTGTTTGCTTAATCTTTTTAAGTAGACATAAATAGTATTTGTAAGCAATTAATACTGCTAATTTTGAACCTTTTGGCAGGTTTGTGATTCCGTGTCTTGCCTCATTGAAGTCCTCTTCTATTTCTTTAATTAGTTCTAATTTGGTTTCTTCATCAAATTTCTCGATATTAAAATCAGCAAAATATGTCCTACCCAAACTTAATACATCTTCTTTTAAATCTCTTAGGAAATTGACCTTTTGAAATGCTGAGCCTAATCTCATTGCTGGATAATATAGCTTGTCGAAGAGTTCGTTATTGTTTCTGCAAAATATCTTTAAACACATTAAGCCTACAACATCTGCAGAGCCATAGATATAATCCTTTGACTCTTCTTTGGTCTTGTATTCTTTCTTATCCAAGTCAGACCTCATGCTTTTAAGAAAGTTTTCAATGTATTGATTGGGAATATTATATTCTTTGACTGTTATAAGAAAAGAATGCAAAATGGGATTAGTGCTTATGCCTAATTCGTAAGCCAAAGAGTACTCTTGTTCAAATTTGTCCAAAAGAGCTCTTTTATCATACTCATGAAAACTATCCACAATTTCATCAGCCACTCGAACAAATCCATAAATACTATGAATAGCATTGCGAGTTTTGGAATCAAAGAATTTTGATGCAGAATAGAAAGAAGTGCTGTATTTCTTTGTAGTTTCTTTGCTTAGTTTAAAGGCTAATTCATTGTAAGTTTCAACACAGTTCTCTTTTGTTCGCATATAATAATGAGATTTGGTATAAAAAGAATATTTATTTATTATAACAAAATCCTTGCGATTTTGTTCCAGAACCTTAATAAAATTAATTGTTTAAAGGAAGAATATTATTAGAGCTTGTGCAGAAATGACTCTTAAGAACATTGCAAGAGGATATACGGAAGCATAACTGATTGTTGGCATATCATTACCAGTGGCGTTTATTGAGTAGGACAGAGCAGGAGAATCGGTTGTGCTACCAGCAATAAGTCCCATTAAAGAGAAGTAATTGATTTTAAATACTTTTCTTCCAATGATTCCAATGATGATTAATGGTAAAACAGTTATTATAACACCTAAACCCATCCATTTTAATCCTTCTCCATTTATTATTGTTTCAACAAAACCTTCTCCAGCTCCAAGCCCAATACACGCCAAGAATAAACATATACCTATTTCTCTAAGCATTAGATTTGCGCTCATTGTAGTATAGGTTACTAGTTTGAATTTTGCTCCAAAAATACTTATTAATATTGCAACAATAAGAGGACCTCCAGCAAGTCCTAATTTTACTGGTTGGGGCATAAATGGAAATGCGAAAGGCATAGATCCTAATAGTACTCCTAGAAAAATTCCAATAAAAATAGGGATTATATTTGGTTCATTTAGTCTCTTAAGTTGATTGCCTAGAATTTTTTCTGCTGTAGAAATGGATTCATTGCTGCCAAGTATATTAACTCTATCTCCTATTTGCAAAGCTAGACTAGGTAAGGCTATAAGGTCTATTCCAGAACGATTGACACGAGTAATAGTTATTCCGAGTTTATTCCTTAGGTTTAGTTGCGCTAGAGTTTTCCCATTAATCTCACTCTTAGTAACTAGAATTCTCCTTGATATTAGTTCGCTGTCGAGTTTTGTCCATTGTTCCCTTGTAATATCTATCACATTTCCAATAAAACTAATTATAGAATCCTTATCCCTTGGACTTGTAATTACGAAAACCTTATCATTCTCTCCAAGAACAGATTTTGATGAAGCAATTTCAATTCTTCCAGTGTTTGAATGAAGTATTCTTGAAATAATTAGTTTTTTGTCTATTAATTCTGATATTGTTTTTATGCTTTTGCCAAACAAAGAAGGATTTTTTACTTCTAAGGACAGGGTATAGACAGAATCTAAATTATCCTCATCTTGTTTTATTAAATCCTCATTCTCTTTATCAAAATCAACTTTGAAAATACGGCGTAAGATTATAATTGAAAATATTATTCCTAATACCCCCAAAGGATAGGCAATGGCATATCCTAAGGCTATGGATGAATTATTTGCTCCATGATTTATTGAACTAAAGGTTTCTTGTGCAGCTCCAAGTCCAGGAGTATTTGTTACTGCTCCCGACATTATTCCTACCATCGTTGGCATAGGAATATTTGTAATGTAGTGGATAATTATTGTTGTAATAATCCCAAGTAAAACTATTCCAGAGGCAAGAAGATTAAGTTTTATTCCTCCCTTCTTAAATGAGGCAAAGAACCCTGGTCCAACTTGTAAGCCTACTGCGTAAATGAAAAGAATCAATCCAAAGTCTTTTACGAAGCTTAGAATCTTATGGTCAATAGTAAACCCAAAATGACTTACTGCAATTCCTACGAAAAGCACCAAGGTAATTCCTAGAGATACTCCTGCAATTTTTACCTTTCCAAGAATAATCCCAACTGCGATTACAAAGGCAAGAACTAATATTGTGTATGGAATATTCCCACTCGAAAGAAGATTATTAATCCAGTTCATAGTTTATATATCCTTTATTTGAATTGAAGTAGAAGAATACTAAGGTTCGAAACGAAAAGCTTAACACTCATTGCAAGTAGGATAATCCCAAAGAATTTTCTTAGAATATATATTCCTCCCTTGCCGAATATTTTCTCCACAAGGTTAACTTTTTTAATTACAAAATAAACAAGTAACATATTAATTACTATAGCAATAATAATATTTGCAATAGAATACTCAGAACGAAGCGAAAGGGTAGTTGTCAATGTGCCTGCCCCAGCAATTAAAGGGAACACAACAGGGACTATAGTTGAATAACCTTTTGGTGCATCATTACGAAATATCTCATAATTAAAGGTCATCTCAATAGCTAGAGCAAAGAGAACCAATGAACCTGCAATAGCAAAGGAAGCAATATCTGTATTGAATAATTTAAGTAGAGCCTCTCCTGCAAAAAGAAAAGCGATTAAAATAATCAAAGATAACAATGCTGCCTTTGAAGCCTGAACTTTTTTACCATCATTATTTAGATTAATAATAATTGGTACTGAGCCCGTAATATCAATAACGGCAAAGAGAACCATAAATGATGTGATAATTTCTTGAATGTTTAGATTTAGAGCCATATATTATTGAGTTAGAGGGTTAATTATTATGTATAAATAAATCAATTGTGCAAAGGTATAAAATTATTCACTAACAACACTTAGGATAAATAATACTAATATATCTATAAAATTATTGAACAATTATTGAAACATATTGTTCTAATTTTATTAACTTTGCAGTAATAGATTAAAGGAGGAACTCGAAAAGCCTAAAGAGTAGAGAAAACTAAAAATTTAATGAAATGAGAAAATTACTATTTGCATTAGTGGTTTGTGCTATTGCACTTATCCCCTCAAAAGAATCAAAAGCTCAGAATTATACTTGGGGAATTGGAGTTAGAGCAGGCTTCCATCCAGCTCTAAGCGTAAAAAATCAATTGAGCAAGAGGAATTCAATTGACTACATTGCTGCATTTCGTGATAATGGAATGCAATTTACAGGTATTTATGAATGGAAAACTCCAGTAATAAATAATAATTTTCACTTATACTATGGTGTTGGTGGAAGTGTTGGATTCTGGGAAGAGTACAAAGACAATCGTTATAATGGAAATAATGGATTCCGTCTAGGAATAGATGGTATCATTGGTCTTGAATTTAAGATCCCTCAAGTGCCAATAACACTTTCGTTAGATTATAAACCATATGTTAATCTAATTGGATGGGGTAATGACTTCTCAAACGGAGCATTAAGCGTTAGATACGTATTTTAATAACCCATATTCTTAATAGAAAAGTCTGTAATGAGGATTTGACCTCATTACAGACTTTTTTGTTTTATCACATGTTAATATTAAGAAATCAAATCTTCAATAAAAGGCAATAATACCTTGTTTTGTTGCTGTGGAATCAAATTCTATTTCGCTAGAATCTTATTCTATTTTCTTAGAATAAGGAGTTATTTCCCTAAAATCTTTATTTCCACGAAAATATGCTTCGTTTCTGTAAATTTTTATCAGAGAAAAATCTAAAAAGACTTCATTTCTCTGGAAAAAATCGAAGTCTTTTTCTAAATAATCGGCGATTTTTTTCAATGGCATCAAATTCCAACAATTTATTATAAGAAATTAACGAACCGTTGTAAGAACCCCAACACCGTTCTTCAAATATTCAACCCACAAACCCTAATCCCGTTACGAACAATTAACATCAAAACCTGCATAATGTTAGCAAAACTAACAAAATACATGTATTTAGTTAAAATGATTCGTTACTTAATAATAAACAGAAGGTTAGCTAATTAGAGGTTTTGTTTTATGGTGGTGTAGAAGTCGGCGGCAATTTTGTCTCGGTTGAAGTTTTCTGAGGCGTAGATTAAGCCGTTTTCTCCAAAGGCTTTTGCTTCTTCAGGGTTATTGTAAAGATATAGTATTGCTTCTTTTAGAGCTTGAACATTCTCTGGTTCAAAGAATAGACCACATCTTCCTTCATCAATAAATAGTTCCTTTGCCTCGCCTTCAACTCCTAGGAGTATAGGTTTCTTTAAGGCTAGGTTTTCGAATATCTTCGAAGGTATTGCCCCTTTGAAAAGATCAAGTCTCTTAAGAGGAACGATGGTTGCGTTCATATCTGTTATTATCTCCTGCATCTTTGACTTAGGCACTGCATCGTAGAAGAATACATTTTCTAATCCAAGACTCTCTTTTAAGTCTAATAGCCTTGGTTTCTCAGGTCCAGAACCTAACATAATAAACTTAATTCTAGGGTAGTTTCTAAGTTCATTGGATGCATTTAGAATAATATCTAAGCCTTGTGCATGACCAATTATACCACCATAGAAAAGCATAAAGTCTTGAGATGAGAATCCATTTTCTTTTCTCCAAAGATTTTCCTCTAATGATTTATTTACATTGAAGAAGTTGATATCTACCCCATTCTTCAACCAATAAACCTTTTTCTCTGGAAATCTAGACTGAATATTTCGTACAATTCCTTGAGTTTGACCGGTAATTAATGCAGACTTGCGATAACAAAACTCCTCAAGGTTGGTTGCAAGCCCCAATAGAGTCTTATTGGCTATAATATCTAGCTTCTCTGCCGACTCAGGCCAAAGGTCTGAAACATTAAATATCATTTTTGCACCCTTAGCCTTTGATAATATATATGCAGATATTCCTAAGAACAATGGTGGAGACTCAACAAGCAATACATCATGTTTCTTTATCTTAATCAGTCCAAACCATATTGAGGAGAACACAAAGGAGAAATAGTTTAAGAGCCTTGGGATAATAGACTTTGATTTCGAAACATATATCCAACTCCTATGAAGCTCTATACCATTCATGTCTTCTTTGCAATAACATTTACCCTTATATGACTGATGAACCTCCATCTGAGGATAGTTAGGCATTGCAGTCATAACGGTTATATCAATTCCTTTAGCCTTTAGCCTTAGGGCAAGTTCGTACAGACGATTCTGCGGAGCACCAACCTCAGGAGGGAAGTATTGAGTTAAAATAAGAAGTTTCATGATTTATATGTCTCTATTAATTTCTTTTCTTCTGCCTGCCAGTTATATATATTTATGGCAGCATTCTTCCCTCTTTGGCTCATATCCTTAGCCAAAGACCTATCATTTATTATTGTATTTATTGCCTTCGCTATCTCATCTGTTGATAATGGGTCTACAATTATACCACATTTCACCTCTTCAATCACCTCTTTGCAGAATAGAATATCCTTTGAGGCAATTATAGGAAGACCAGATGACATATACTCTAAGAACTTAATCGGAATAGAATTTCTATGATTTGGAGCATCATGAAGCACAACAAGCCCTATATTAGCCTTAGAATAGACAATTTCTTCAATCTTATCGTGAGGAACAAACCCCAAATACTCCACACATTCCCACTCCTTCATCGCCTCTAACTCCTTATGATATTGCTCCGAATCGAAAGGACCTGCAAGCAAAAGCTTAACACCAGCCTTATAGGAAGCAATAACCATCTCCTTAACACCTCTTATTGGAACAAGACCTCCAACATAACAGATTGTGTTATCAAGTTTATTGTTTGTTTGTTCTTCGTTATTATATATTGGAATAATAGGATAGTTCTTTATAGTCCTTGCAAATGAAACCCCATAACCAAGGAATTTATCTCTAATATTATCAGTTGCAGTAAATACACCGCTAATTCTCTTAGTGCAAACCTTCTCAAGAATGGTTGTAATAAGAAACAATAATGTTCTAAGATAGTCAGGTATATAGTCCCTTTGTTTCATTAGAGCTGGGAAGTCTTCGTGTGAGTCGAAGAATACACGGTTATTCTTATTCTTTAATAAGGCTCCAAAGATTAAAAAGTCTGGGTCGTGGAAATGATAAACGTCAGCTCTTAACCTCTTAGCAAGCCTATATGCCTTGTAAGAGGAAGTAAATAACTTCTTAAATCTATTTTTTTCAACACCAATATCAAGAATCTTTACAGAAGATTCTTCATTAAGAGTAATAACTTCATTCATCTTATCGTCGGATACTATAAGGCTGACATCAAATCCTGCCCTTGCAAGAGAACAACACTCCTTATGATATATCCTTGAATCAAATCTTTTATGTATGGTTGTGACGTGAACAACCTTTAATTTACAGCTCATTATTAAATTCTTTGTCGAATATTGAATAGAACTTCTTTCGGTTTGCATCCTTAGTTCCTTCTCTTTGCATTAGACTAGTGTTGAACTCAACGAGTTTATTATAATCTAAATCAAGTGCTCTTTCAATATAATTTGTATCTAAATCCGAAGCAATTACACCATTAACACCGTCTTCTACCCATTCCTTATTTGCAATTAGATCGCTCATAACGGGAATACAGCCTGCTGCCATGGCTTCCATAAGTGAGATAGGAGTGTTATCACTCTCAGGAATCGAGACCCATATCTTTGAAATACAGTAGTAATGATTATTGATTTCCTTGTCTACCCATCCAATAAACTCCACCTTATCCTCTATATTAAGTCTTCTTGCAATATTTCTTAGATTATCTTCGTCACCAGTTGCGCCAATAACTAATTTCCAATCCTTTCTTTCTGGGTTTTCAGTAAAACGAGAAAACGCTTCAACTATGCTAGGAATGCGATATAAAGGTTTGTGAAGACGGTTTGAATATACAATATTTTGTTTCTCAGAAGGGAAGACCTCTGGTTCAAAGCCTGTGTTTGCAACAAGTACATCAAGATCTTTGCCTGCTAATTCATTCATAACCTTAGCGGCATACCTTGCACCTGTAGTAAAATAATTCCCATTTCTCAATATGTATTTCGTAAGAAACATATATAGCTTTCCTTTATTTGGGGTAAGCAAAACGTCAGATCCAAGAGCTACAACGAGGTTTGGGATTGAATTATTCGCCAATAATGCACAGAAACTTGCCGTATCTACCTGGTTTAAAATAATAAAATCTGGTCTATAAGCCTTGATAGTCTTTCTGATCTTAATAGTTAGTCGTATTAGATTTAAAGGATTGGAGAATGAAAACTCTGCTTTTACTTGTTTAATATCCGCATAATCATCATTCACAAAGTCCGTAATAAGTAATACATCACTAAAATAATCCTTAATCAAAAGGATTAAATTGAAGGTATGAATCGACTTTCCTCCACCAATAACTAATAGTTTTTTATCCTTCATATCTACTTTTTTAGATAAGATAATTTCTCTTTTAAGTAAGAATAAGCCTCTTTTAAGTTTGGAATAGGGAGGTATTTAAGCTGCAAAAGCCCAATTATCATAGACAGAATAAGAGCGAATATGGTAATAAAGAAGCCATCTAGGTAGCTCAACTGACTAAAAGAAGTCTTGAAGATGAGGTAATAAAGATAGAATGTGCAGAAATGAAATACGAAGATAATAAGAGATTGCTTACCATAAAGGCTGAAAACATTAGCCGCAAACCTAAGTTTAGAAATCCAATTAGAAAGAATTAGCATTAGAATTATTGCAGAACAAGCCGCAAAAAGGAAGAGAATATAGTTCTGAGGCACCTCATTTGGCTTGGTATTATTTACTAAGCCAGATATAATTCCAAGGATATAAATACCCAAACACGCTGCTGCTAAAATAAAAGACGTCTTCTTATCATCGAGTCTTTGAACAAAATTAGACTTATTTAAAAAGAAACCAAAGTAATAAAATGGCATCATTGACATAGAAGAATCAATATATAAAGGAATCTTTATGCCGTTTTTGACAAGAGTAGAAATAGGAATAGCGATATGATATTGAGACAATAGGTATCCAATAACGCCGAAAGATAGGCAAACTATAGCCAATACGTATTTGTTTTTAAAGATATAATGAACAATAGCAAAAAGTATTGAAGTCCAAAAAAGCCCATAAAAGAACCATAAAGGTCCCACAGGCCCCCATGGTTTAAGAAACATTGTCCATCCAAAATAAGCATCTTTATAGAAGAATTTGTGGACAATAATAAATATAATCTGAACTAATAAGAAGTAGAATATATAGGGAATGATAAGAGTTTTGAACTTATTCTTGATATTATCACCAAGCTTTCTTTGTTCATTAAAGAAGTATCCACTAAGAGCAAAGAAGAGTGGCATAATGAAAATATAGATGCTATCATGTGCATAACACTTTGTATGAGTATAAACAACGAGGATAATCCCTATCCCTTTTGCAATATCAATTATCTTATTTCTTTCCATTTAATCCTTAATATCGAGTTTTTCGAACCTGCTATTATTGCTCTTAAAGGTCTTAACCAAAGACTTTATTATGCTAACAACGCCTTCTTCATCTTGATTTCTTAGCTCTTTCTCTATCGAAACCAATGCTTTTTCAATCTCATTACGCTCTATCTCTTCAGTATTTCCTATGAAAATCTTCTTGTGATATGTAGGCATTGTGTTCTCTTTTGTGCTTAATAGCTCTTCATAAAGCTTTTCTCCAGGTCTAAGACCAGTAAATTCAATCTTAATATCTTGATCAGGCTCATAGCCAGATAGCTTAATCATCCTTCGAGCAAGGTCAACTATCTTCACAGGTTCCCCCATATCGAATACAAATATCTCGCCTCCCTTTCCCATAACGCCAGCTTCGAGTACCAAACGGCAAGCCTCTGGTATTGTCATAAAGTATCTTATTATGTCAGGATGAGTCACTGTGATAGGTCCTCCGCTTTTAATCTGCTCCCTAAACCTCGGAATCACAGAGCCATTTGAGCCAAGTACATTACCAAAACGAGTAGTTATAAATGCAGTATTGAAGTTATTATCCTTGTTTAATGACTGAATATATATCTCGGCAAAGCGTTTTGTAGCCCCCATAACGTTGGTTGGGTTCACAGCCTTGTCGGTAGAGATCATCACAAACTTCTTCACACCATACTTAATAGAAAGATCTGCAATATTCTTTGTGCCGAATATATTAGTCTTTGCAGCCTCACAAGGGTGAGATTCCATCATAGGAACATGCTTATAAGCAGCTGCGTGGAATACAATTTCGGGCTTAAAGCACTCAAAAACCTTCTCCATCCTATCGCTATCAACAATAGATGCGATAATGATTTCTTTAGAAATATCAGGGAATTTCTCGTTTATCTCATACTCAATCTCGTATAATGGAGTCTCTGCTTGGTCTAAAACCAATATGTTTTTCGGCTTAAACTTCATCACCTGACGAACGATTTCAGACCCAATAGAGCCAGCTGCACCCGTCACAAGAACGACTTTATCAGTTATTTCCTTGCTAATTATCTCCGAATTGAGCTTTATCACCTCACGATTAAGAAGTTGTTCAATCTCAATCTCCTTGATTTGTTCCACCTTAAGCTTGCCATCAGCCCATGTCTTGATATGTGGAACAGTCAAAACCTTTATCTTATACTTGAAACAAAGGTCGAATATCTCATTCTTTCTCTCGGTACTTATACGATTAGTTGCGATAATTAACTGGTCAATATCCTTATACTTAAATATATTTTCGAAGTCTTTCTTACCCCAAATCCTTACCCCCATAATCGATTTCCCTGCAAGATTATCGTCATCATCAAGGAATCCTCTTATATAATACTTCCTTGAGGTGCTAATCATGGTGTTTGCAGTCGCAGTTCCAGTCCTTCCAGCTCCAAATATCATGACTTGAACCGTAGTATCGAGGTGTACGCCTGACTTATACGCCTTTTCGAATAGCCAACGAACAAACATTCTGAATAGGAATAAGCCGATATAGCATACGAAAAAGTAAATCATTATAAGCTCTTTCGGGATAAAGTCGAAGCCAATAGGGCTAAAATAGTTCTTGTAAAGAAGGTTTATAAGTAGAGTTGTGGCACATGCCGATAACACGGCGAAGAAAATCCTCATCGCATCGCTGAAAGTGGAGTAACGAATCACCCCCTTGGCAACACGAAACAAGATAAGAAAGATTGTAGTAAGGCTTATTGAAAGCACAAGGTAGCGCAATGAGTATATATCATTAGGGAATTTAAACCACACTTCTTTCTCTCCGATAATAAAACCTGAGATAAATGCAGAAAAAACACAGATAAAGAAGTCTATAATAATGATAATCCACGACGGAACATACTTGTCTGTCATAAGCTTATCAATCAGATTTAACATGCGTTTATAAAGTTTATTCATCGAGTTTCGCCTTTCTTGAATGTAATAATATTTGGATTGGATGCCTTACATCCTTGCCAGTAAAATGCTTAATATGCTCTCTACAACTAGTCCCTGGGGCGGAAATTATAGTCTCTTTCGAAGCTTTTTTAATCCAAGGGAAGAGAATTTGCTCTCCAATAGAGCGAGATACATCATAATTCTTCTCCTCGTAGCCGAAGCTTCCAGCCATTCCACAGCATCCACTAGGGATAATTTCAACGTTATAATTTGATGGCAAAGATAAAACTTTTTTCATTGCATCTGTTCCTATCAAGGCTTTTTGCTGGCAATGTCCGTGAAGTATAATGTGAAGTCTCTCATTTGAGAAGTCAGATGAAGATATATTACCCTTATCTATTTCTCTTGAAAGGAATTCATCAAACAAATAAGTATTCATTGCAAGCGTTTCACACTCCACAAGCGAAGGATATTCATCCCTAAAGCTAAGAATTGTAGATGGCTCAATGCCAATAAGTGGGGTATCTTCTGAGATAATCTTGCTTAGAATACGAGTGTTTTTTATAGCAATTCTCTTAGCTCTCTTAACCCAACCCTTCGACATTGCTATCCTACCACTTTCTCTAATAGGTGCAATTTCTACCCTATAACCCAAGGAAACAAAGAGTTGCACAGCGTCAAAGCCTATATCTGCATCCTGAAAATTAGTAAATTCATCTGCAAAAAAGTAGATTTTCTTCTTATAATTCTTCGCTTTTTGACTATTATTATTTTGGTTTTGAGATTGAAAATCCTTGTTTAGCGACCTAAGAGTCTTCTTATAGAGTGTTGGAAAAGGTCTTTCTTGTGCGAAATGTAGAAGTTTTTTAAGTAATGAAGAGGTCGTTTTATTAGTCACAAACCAGTTATATGCGCTTGGAAAACCAGAGAATATCCTCTGAAAAACGGGAAGAAGGTTAATCAAAACCACCCTTAATGGCATCCCATTAGCGTCATAATAATGTTGTAAGAACTCGCTTTTGAGTTTTGCAACGTCGACATTCGATGGACATTCGTTCTTGCAGCCCTTGCAAGAAAGGCAGTTTTCCATCACCCAATAAAGCTCTGCGCTATCAAAAGGATTGTTTTTCGATGGAAAAGACAGGAACTCTCGCATGGCATTCGCCCTTGCACGAGGTGTAAATCTCTCATCATTTGTAGCACGAAACGAAGGACACATGGTTCCAAGAAACTCAATTCCCTTTCTGCAATCGGCAGAACCATTACAGTTTTCCGCCGCAGCGAGAAGCCCACCGTGCGAAGAGAAATCGTAATATGTTCGAAATTCCTTATCAGAAACGACGCTTTTAGGCACGAAATACTCCCTTTTATCACCCGAAATATAGGAATATCGGAGCGAAGTATTCATCTTTGGAGTGTCAATTATCTTACCTTGGTTGAAGATTCCTTGACTATCCCATACAAATTTCGTCTCTTTCATCATCGAATAGACCTCTTCTCCATACATAAGAGGAATAAATTCACCCCTCAAACGGCCATCTCCATGCTCCCCACTAAGGCTTCCCCTATACTTTTTGACCAGATTTGCGACCTCAATGCTTAGAGTTCTAAATAGTTCAACGTCCTTTTTCTTCTTCAAATCGAGGATAGGACGTAGGTGAAGTTCCCCAGTTGCGATATGAGCATGAAAGACGCAAGACAGATTATGAGCGTTTAGTATATCGTTAAACTCCTTCATATAGGCGGAAAGTCTTCGAGGTGCAACCGCAGTATCTTCGATAACAGACACTGGTTTTGAGCTTGTTGGGATATTAGAAAGAAGTCCCAGGCCTGCCTTACGAAGTTCCCAGACCTTTGAAATCTCGTTTCCTCTGACCACAGGAAAGGCATAACCCTTCTTAGATAAGGTAAATGAAGCGATAATATCTTCAATTTTAGCCTCTAACTCTTGGCTTATGTGTTCTGCAAGCTCAATAATTAGTATTGCTTTCGGCTTATTTTGAACGAAAAACATGTTTTTTTGCTGAGAGATATTGCGAGATGCAGCCTCCAAGATGTTGTTATCCATCAGCTCAACGGCAACAACAGAGTGAGAAAGCGCGATAAGATTACCCTCAAAACTTTCTTCCAAGGTCTCAAAATGAGCGCAAATCACAGCCTTTTCCTTAGGTGGCAGAGGGCAAAGATTAAGTTTATACTCCACTCCAAAGCCCAAAGTACCCTCCGAACCTGCGAAGAGTTTACATAGATTAAGCCCCTTTTCACTCTCAGAGCTAAAGATATTGCAGTCCAAAACCTCGTCAAGTGCATAGCCATTATTTCGTCTTCTAATCTCTTTTTCGGGGAAAGAGTCTTCTATTTTCTTCTTTATCTCATCCGAAGAAAGGCTTTTTTCTATATGATTATAAATCTTTCCCTCCAGAGTATCAAGGTTTTTCTTCTCCAAAAACTCCTCTTTCGTAAGCTCTCTTAGCACAATTTCGTCCGAAGAAGAAAGGATTACCTTAGCAGAAATAAGATGATCACGCGTTGAACCATAGACAAGTGAGTGTGAACCGCAGCTATTATTACCCACCATTCCTCCAATTGTGCATCGATTTGCGGTCGAAGTCTCTGGCGAGAAGAAGAGTCCAAGCGGTCGAAGGAAGTTATTTAGCTCGTCAAGCACCACTCCTGGCTCCACAATAACCCATTTTTCAGCCTCATTTACCTCGATAATACGCTTAAAATGTCTAGAAATATCAACCACAAGACCGCTTCCTACGACCTGTCCAGCCAAGGAAGTACCAGCACCTCTTGGGATAAGTGTGATGTTATTCTGCCTTGCAAAGTCCACAATTTTGAGGATATCATCCTTGGTTTTCGGCAAAACTACACCCAAAGGTCTTTCTCTATAAGCCGAAGCATCGGTCGAATAGACAACCAAAGAGAGGTTATCAACTAGCAATTCTCCCTCAATACTCTTTCCTAAACGTCGCAATCTTTTCTCAATCTTAGTCATATCTTTATTTAAACTCTTATTTTTAAACCTCAAACCCCCAACTTTTCACTCTAAACTTTTCACTTTTCACTCTTAACTCTTCACTTCTAACTCCCCTCAACCCACTTTCCGTCCTCTTTTATCATCTCTATAAGCTTCTCAAGTGCGATATTTTCATCTACATTCTGGTGGATTAGAGTTTTGGAACGGTAGAGATTGACCTTACCTTCCGAAGCCCCAACGTATCCATAATGCGCATCTGCCATCTCTCCTGGGCCGTTTACGATGCAGCCCATGACCGCAATCTTAACGCCAATAAGCTGAGAACAAGCCTCTTTTACCTTCTTTAGAGCCTCCAAGATGTCGTATTTCGTCCTGCCACATGAAGGGCAGGAGATGAATTCCGCCTTATATATCCTGTCACCTGTTGATTGCAGGATCGCTTTTGCTACGGGAATTTCCGCCACGGGGTCTTCTGTCAATGAGACTCTCAAAGTATCTCCTATGCCAAGAGCAAGCAATCCACCTATGCCAACGGCGGATTTTATACGTCCATCCTCAGCATCTCCAGCCTCAGTTACTCCTAAATGAAGTGGGAAATAAAGGTTATTATCATCTAACATCTTCGCAAGCAAACGCGTAGCCATCATCATTTGCTTCACATTGCTTGACTTTTGCGATAGGATTATCTTATTAAAATCCATCGAAAAGCAAATATTTGTGAACTCAAGGGCAGAGATTGCCATCGCATAAGGCGTGTCTCCATAGCGTGAAACTATCCTTTCTGATAGCGAACCATGGTTTGTTCCGATACGAATTGCGGTGTTATTTTGCTTGCAAATCTCTATTAATGGGTATAATTTCTCTTGTATTTTCGCCAGCTCATCTTCGTATTCCTTGTCAGAAAATGAGACTTTTCCTCTGTTTTTATCGGTATAATTGCCTGGATTTATGCGAACTTTATCTACAATTTTCGCCGCAATCTCGGCAGCTTTAGGGTTGAAATGGATGTCTGCAATAAGGGGAACGGAGCAGTTTTTCTTCAGTAATTCATTCTTAATCTCGTATAAATTATGTGCTTGAGCGACGTCTGCGGCCGTAATTCTGACCATTTCACACCCTACTTCCGCCAACTTTAAGACCTGAGAAACAGTCTTTTGAGTATCCATTGTGTCGGTATTGGTCATCGATTGTATCCTTACAGGGTTTCCACCCCCCACACCTACGCTTCCAACCTTCACCTCCCACGTGAAACGACGGTCGAATCCAAGTGCTTTTTCAGCCAAATCTCTGTCAAATTTTTCCATAATTTACTCCAATTTCTTCTTAATTACTATTAAAAACAAGGTGTTTTACACCTACAAAGGTAGTGTTTTTACCTCAAAACGAGGTCTTTTTACTCCAATTATTTTGTATTTTAACTTCAAACTTCCAACCTCAAATTACTATTCTTAGTCTCCAAACACCAAAACTTTAACTTTTAACCACAATACGCCATCTTTTAACGCAAAGATGCCATCTTTAAATGAAAACACGCCATGTTTGAGAGCAATCATGGCGTGTTTCGGAGGTAAAAATGGCGTTTTTTTGGGAGTACTTCAGCCATTTTAATCTTAAAAAGCTTCGTTATGGCGTTGGCGGAACGTCGCCTCGAAACTGAATTCCCTTGATGTCAAGGTTTTTATACTTAACTCCTGCGTTCTCCATGATGGTTTTTAAATCCTTACTTGGAGTAAATCGAACATAAACTCTTTCGATTGTATCCGGAGTTACTTCTTCTAAGGTATCAACAGCCTTAGCATTGATAGCTACAGAGAAAGTTCCTAAGGCGTCAATCTTTACTGTTTGACCTTCGGAAGCGTGGTCTGCTATCTTCTCAAAGAGGCTTTGAGCAACGTCAAGCACAGTACCTGCTGACAAAGACGAAGAAGCTGCGATTTCCTGAGCAAGCTTTTTAAGTGTAATAACTTGCTCTCTAAAGATCCTAGCTACGTATTTCTCTCCAGGGTTGTAGCCTACGTGGATCATTTTCTTTTGAATTATATAACCTACGGACATATTTTAATCTCCTTTCTTTGGTTATTAAGTTGATAATTCTTGAAAACTCTAGTTAAATCTTGCGATAAAACTGGTAACAAAACTACAAAATTGAAATCCATTTGTCAAGCTTTTTAAATGTAATTAACTTACATACAGACTGTTCTAACTTTGTTTCTCAATTCCGAAAGCCTTGTTTTTACTAGTGTTTTATAAAAAAAATGAATAATAAAAGTTCTAATAATAAAACGTAATTATAAGAAAATAATATTTATATTTGCATTATAATTAATCATAAAAACAAAGAAATTAAACAATGAAATTAAAGTTATCGAAGAAGAAAGAAGAAGTTTTAGATATTGTAATTTCTGCTCTTATTGTTACATTTGTTGTATCTCCCGATATGGATTGGTTCAAAGAAGTATCATTAAAGCTTTACATTATATCTTCAATTTTAGCGTTAATATCATTTGTTATATCTGTTTCTAAGGATATATACAAAGGTAATAAATATCAAAAATACTATTTTTTAGGTTTATTTCTAGTTGTTTTGATTATTCAAATCATCGTTGGAAAGGTTATGTTGTTCGGAATTATTATCAATTTCTTTTGTTTTGTAAGTGAATCAGCAAGAGTTGGATATGTAAATTGGAAGGAAAAAGAGGCGGAAAAGGAACGAAAGAGACTTGAATAACTTTATAACTTAATTTTAAACTCTTTGCTTACAACTTTGTTTATTTTGTGTTAAGTATAATTATATAAAGTTTTTAATATAGAATTATCTCGTTTCAAAATTCAATATCGAAGTATTATGATTAAGAATGTTTCGTTTTTCTTACTTGCTTTCTTTCTAAGTGCAGTGAGTTTTGCTCAGATTAGCACTTTTTACCAAACAGATAGCGTAAAAATCAAAGGGATTGTCAGTGACAAACCTGCGTATAAACTAGTCAATTACGACGAAGAT
>JAFNAQ010000049.1 GCA_017860275.1 Bacteroidota bacterium | reverse complement strand
GCCATATCCCCATTCCATATCCGTAAACGTGTTCATACTGAAATGGATAAAAGCATACATCTCCATTTCCTGCCATTTTAACTGACGCTGATCGGGCACGGGGCCACACGGTGCAGGTTGTGCTTTTAGTAGCTGACTTGGAAGACAAGTAAACAAGCCCATCATTCCCGCTAAAACTAATTTCTTCATATAATTTTTTAAAAGGTTTCAGGATAAATACACTTCTATATACAATTTTAATAGCCAATTTACCTAGATAGATGCTATATTTTGTTATAAATACAAATATAGATAATATTTAATAGGCGAATTTTATTTCTAAAAATATTGTCGAACGATAGGTGCAAGTTTACATGTTGTTTTAAGATATACCACGCCGGAGTTTAGTAAAACTCCGGTTTGTCTTTTCAAAAACTATTCCAGATGTTTGTGCATTCTTGTACAAAAGAATGCATTCTTTTGTACAAAACAATTAATTCTTTTGTACAGAAGAAAACAATGTTTTGTACAAGAATATATCAACTTCCCGCCTGAGATATAAAAAGTCACTCGGGAGTTTGAATAAACTCCCGAGTGATCTTTCAGAAGAGCCGTAGTGGCATTTTATAACCTGCAAAATCACTACATAAATTTTAATTTTGCAAAAATAGTCTTGCAGTCTAGCACTTGGCGCATAAACTATTGTGTATAAGTGCGATATAGGTGCTAGATATACTTGGAGAAGTCTAGCGGTAGTCTAGCAGTCTAGCGGTTTTTTGCGATATATTTCTTCATGGAGAATACTGAAAGTATAAGTATATAAAGTTTTATAAATCTGCTATAGAGCAGTAGTTTTTAATGTATGATTAATAAATTCTATAGCATTTAGAGCAGCCTTTTCTTGATATTTATCATCTTTATTAAATCCCCAATCGCATATTCCTTTTATTAAAATCCATCTTTTTTTGTCTCTATGAGCGCTAGATAGAAGACCTCCTCCTTCCATTTCACCCCCTATTGCATCTGGGAATCCTTTTTGCAATTGTTTAACAAAATCCTCAGAATCTGCTAATTTTTCTCCGGTTAATATTAAACCGAAATGAATCTTAGTTTTATTCCACGATACAGATGCCGCTTCAAATCGATCTATTAGGGTTGCATCAGATGGCATTCTATCTCCTCTAGGGGTAATTCCATTTGTAGTAACTTTAGAGGATTCATAATCTTGCAGTACATTTGAAACTAAAACTTCAGTCAGTTGTTGATTCTTAGGTTTCAATCCAAAACAGATACCAACTTGAATGATATATTCAGGATTGATGGCAGTAATCGCATCACTTATGCTTAGGATTGCCCCTGATTGGCCTTTAGCTCCCATTGCTGTTTTAAATAGATATAATTCTGTGTCTTTTATAATGCCCAAATTCCAATAAGTATGAGAATCTATTGAAAATTGATTGGCATTTCCCAATTCTTTCTCATAAAATTCAATGACCATTTTAAGTTCAGTCATTGTTGCTACTACTAATAATATTTTTTTCATGTTAGTTTTTGTGTTATGATTTTTTATAAATGGATAATCTTTGGATAGAGAATATTTTATAGATCTTAAATATCCAAGACCTTCTGTTATATCACTAATATCTTTGTGTGTTGATAAAAGAGGTTTTATCTTGTATTGAATGAATAATAAGATACTATCACGTATTAGCTCAAGATTTGTTTCCTTTGGACATTCTATCTGCCTTATGGCATTTATTAGATCTTTGCATTCTACTAGGAAATATTGATAATATGGACTGGATTTTAAACAGATAATTAATGTAACTAGTTTTTCTAATGGAATATCTTCTATCTTGAGCCCATTGAATAACAGTGGATATAATAGATCTGAATAGATAACTATATCATAATTGGGGAATTCTTCTTCAGAAATATTGTCATATTTTACAAGTCTTCTTATGCCGGTCATTATCGTTCCATTAAGAAAAGATACATACCGTTGTGTATAAAATGTAGATATAAGTCTAGCTAAAATAAGTTCTTCTTCCTTTTTTAATGATATATGTTGTTTAAAAAGGCTTATTGTAATAGCTTTTTCTTTCTGATACCTTATTGTTTCTTCAATAGCGTCAACCTTATCTATTATTATATTTGTCTTTTCACTTTTATCTATCCAATCCAAAATATTGCGTCTCAAAATTTTAGTAGTTGAATCAGGAAATAAAATGGGATATTTACCCCAATATTTTTCGCTACCAGCAAAATACATTGGATAACGAGCCTTATCATGCAAATATAACTTTTCTCTACTGGTCAAAAATTCGTCAATAGTACTATGCGAATTAACAATCTTAACTAATTTAATAGATTCTAATTCTTTTATTAAATCTGAACTTTTTGGGAATAATTTTGTACTTTCCCATAGAATTGAGCTTCCTAAATACAAATAAGAATCTGTTATAAAGCAGGCATAGAAAATACATTTGAAAACTTCATTATCAGTAAAATTAGCCATTTCAACAGATCTTAACTCTCTATCAAAAAAATGTAGATATATTGGTTTGCTAGTCATACTCGTATTGTTCAAATAGATTTAATTGTACTTCCGATTTAATTGCTAAATTTCCATATATAAAATTTATTAAATCGTCTTTTTTTATTTTTTTTGCATGGACTTCTGGTTCAAAAACCAATTCGCTGATATCTATTTCTTTTATTTCACAGGCCTTTGTTGCAATGTTAAAAAACCTAATTGGTATTCCTAATTGTTTACAACGAGCTATTTCAAATAGCACTCCATCAGAAATAGGGCCAAAAACCCATAATTCATCACTTCTAGAAATCATTTCATTATTTCCGTTTCTGACGATATTTCTATTAACGCGATCATCTAGAAAATATCCAAAAATACGAAATGGATTTATTGGAATAAACCCTTTGTTAAATACATATTCGCACACCGCATCTCGGCAATAAAAATATAATTTCGATTGAGCAGTAAATGCTACAGGATATTTATTCGTTTTGCTTTTCTTAATGCATAATTTATCAAAAATATTATTTTCAAATGACTTTAAATAAAGAGATACTTTTTGTCCAGTATAATGCCCACTTACAAAGGCTGGAGTTAGTCCTCTAAAAAGTCCAGTGGCATCACCTGCAAACCATATAGACTCATTGGATAATTGTAAATCTTCTGATAAAAGAGGATATTTGCCTATACTTTCATATGTAGGGTAATATACATATCCTTGGCTTTTAGACATCTGAGGGAAATATTCCAGTAAAAAACTTCTTATTTCTTTATCTAATAAATTACTTAAGAAAATACTATCTCCTTTCATAAAGTCATCAATATTGGTTTTATGTGGAATATCTTTCTTTATTATTATTTTTTGTATCTCTCTATTAAAGATAGATGTTTCTTCTTGGTTTACCCTGATTGTTATACCAATATTACACAAATCAGACTCTTTTTCATGCGAAGAACCATTAAAGCTAATTAAGTCATAAGAGCTACTTTCAATTACAATTCCATTTCTGCAACAACAAAATGTTCTAATTTCAGTTTTTTCTCCTATTCCTTTTATGAATTTAATATCAATCTGTGGGTCGTTATAAAAATCAAAATCTTCTGCGGGACATTCTATTCTAATGCCAATTTCACTTTTGTTGAAGATAGAAGGAGAAATCACATTATGAAATATTTTAGAAAGATATGAATATGAGTGTTTTCCTGCAGTTATTATAATAGCTTTAGTGTTAAAACTAAGTTCTTCCCCAGTCTCACTATTTTTAGCAGTTATAATATAATAATTGTGACTTTTAGATATTTTACAAACATCCAAGTTAACCATTATATTTTCTTTATGTATTATATCGCAAAGTTTATATATAATATTTAGTCTTGTAGGTAAATCTATCAATATTGAGTCGTATCTTTTTTGATATTCATTTTTAGATAGAATAATTTCATCTTTCCATTTTTCCTCGAATTTAGGAATATCAACATCAAATTCAGCTAAAAAAGATAGAAAAAAATCATAAGCCTTTTCTAATTCATTCTTATTCAATTTCCACAGTTTTGTAGCGGACGGATAAAACGAAATTTTGCCGTCAGAAAATAAACCTGCTCCTCCAACACCATTTGCTATATCAAAAGCATTCTGGTGTTTTCTATCATATATTCTCTTTCCTCGTTCTATGACGAGTACTCGATTATTACTTTGCTTTAATTGAGCGGCAGCAGTAAGTCCTGCAGCACCTCCTCCAATTATGATTACATCGACATTCATAATATAATATATTTAATATATATTTTGCAAACTTAAAAAAATAAATCCATCACTGCAAGTTTAACAATTTCAACTTCTTCAATAAAAATCTATTATATCTATTTTGTTTTCTTATATTTGGAATAGCTAACTTTTAGTTTAATTTAATGTTCACTCAAAGTTAGCTGTTCCAAAATAGAATCATAAGATTATAACCTATAATTATTGACTAATTTTTAAACTATTAATCATCAAATCTGAATATTGCAGCATGTTCCATATGAAGTTCTTAATGAAATGGCTTTTCTTATTATAGATGAAGCATGTTATACGATTAAATGATCTATCACTCAAAATATTGTTAATATTGAAGTCTATTTTGTACTAGTAATTATTGGAATAGAATATGTCATTTTTATGTGTAGAAAATGTGTGTAAAATCACATAATCTACACTTAGATTAAGTATTGACTCGTCCCGATGTGGGTTGATTATGCTTTTTAATAATCCTGTTATTGGTAGCTTAAGGTGCTGTTTATGAACTTTAATCCTATAATAAGTTGTTTGCTCTATGATAGATTTCTCGCAAAAACTGTCTCGTCCTAAATTAGGTTGACTTCTAAATAAAACGATTATGAAAAAAGAAGTTTACAAGCCACATCCCGGAAAAGCTTATCCTTTAGAGCTTCGTTTAGCAGTAGTAAAGGATTACCTTAGCGGTCATGGTAGTCAAAAAGAGTTGGGACGAAAATATAAATTGCCTTATCCTCGTATAATAGCGAATTGGGTTCGTACCTTTGGTGCTGATAATATAAATCTTCGTCCTGTTATGAAAGATAAATCAAAAGCCAGGATTGTTACTGACAAAGAAAAGGCCTTGCGTAAGGAGAATCTCCTGTTAAGGCAAGAATTGGAACAAAAGAAAAAAGAGCTTAGAGATTCTCAGATAAAGGCCAGCGCTTTAGATATGATGATTGATATAGCTGAATCCTCTTTAAATATCCAGATTAGAAAAAAATCTGGTACCAAACAGTGAATCGGCTTCACCAGGCAGACAGCAGAATTTCTGTATTGTCGCTTTGTGCATTGTTTGGCCACAGTAAACAAGCCTATTATAAAGCATGGAACTACCATTGTCATGAAAGACTAAAGTCTTCTGTCATACTGAAAATCGTAGAAGAAATCCGGCGTGATATGCATCATTTGGGAGGTCGTAAGCTACATCAGATAGTTGTTGAAAGACTTCCTGAAGATCTATTTATTGGAAGAGATGCATTCTTTAATCTCTTACGTGATAACGGTTATCTGCTTCGTAACAGGAGATCTCATCCGGTTACCACAAACTCTTATCACCATTTTCATATCTATGAAAATCTTATTCAGGATTTTTCTCCTACAGCTCCTCATCAGCTTTATGTAAGTGACATTACTTATGTAGATGGTCCTGATGGTTGCTTCTATTATCTAAGTTTGATAACAGATGCATATTCCCATAAGATTGTAAGCTGGTATTTGTCTGAAACATTAGAAATGAAAGGACCTATAGAAGCTTTAAAAATGGCTTTGTCTAAACTCCCTGAGGGCGCAAAACTTATTCATCATTCTGATCGCGGAGTACAATACTGCAGCGGCCCTTATATTAATCTTCTCAAAAGTATAGCTAATGCCGATATCAGGATTAGCATGACTCAGAATGGTGACCCTAGAGAAAATGCAATAGCAGAGAGAGTTAATGGAATATTAAAAACAGAATGGATTAATGATATGTCTTTTAAGTCATTAGAGGATGCCCGTGTGAGAATAAAGAAGGTGGTTTATTTATATAATAATGAAAGGCCTCACAGCAGTATTCAAATGATGACACCTGAACAGGCAAGCCATATGCAAGGTCCATTGGAAAGGAAATGGAAAAGCTACTATAAAAAAGGAGAGAATAAAGAATGGAATGATGGAAAATATCTTTAATTTCGTGGACAAGGTTGTCTTCCTTGCGGCTAGCCGCAAGGAAGACAACCTCTGACAGGATTAGGGTTGGCATACATAATTATAGACAACCAATACCAGGATTATTAATAAACACAGTCAACCAAAACGGTTCTTTTGCAATTTAGTTGAAAAGAAGAGTTCCCAGAACTAGTTTTCTTTTCAGTAACATGAGCTTTGCCTTTCCGTACATCATTCGTTTTATAGT
>JAFNAQ010000101.1 GCA_017860275.1 Bacteroidota bacterium | reverse complement strand
TTATCACTCATAACTCCGGAACCAATGCCACGCCAAATCAATTTATTTTCTGCCATATCAATAAAGTCAACAACTAAAGTACCTTCGTCATATTGATAAATATCAGTATATCCCACTCCGCCATAACCTCTGTAACCGTAACCATAGCCATATCCGTAACCACCAGTGGTTGAAATATCTGTTTTCGTACTTTTAGTAAAAAATAATGCTATGCCAAAATCAGCTTTTTCAGATAGAGTAAATCCTTTAGCTGTTAGATTTGTCTTTAATGCCTCGCCTAATCTATCTGCATTAAGCTGGTCTATACCTGCTTCGGAAGTGATAGGAATGAATCCGAATGTTTTTAGTTTAGCAAAATCATAACTGATAAGAAATTTTTTATAGATCTCATTTTTATTCTCCTTGAATAATATTATAACTATTTTATAAGCATACTAAATTGACGAACACAATATAAATATTTTTAGTTCAATATTGGTAATATACTTGAACTTCAAAGATCAAATTTTTTATTTCAATAACTCGTCATCTTGTGCCTGACTTACTAAAAGTTTGCAATAGGTGGCACTGAATTGTTTAATTCCATCAGGATTATATGTTACTGATTGTACTGACCAAAGAATCTTTTCGGTAGCTGCATCAAATAAATTGCCTTCAAGATAATATGATTTATCAGTTGTGTAATATCCTGGCGAATAAACTGCGGGAGCTTGATAACCATAATAATTTCCGAAACCGCCATAATAGCCATATGTTGGGTAAGGAGCATAATAGGTGCTTGAACCATTGACATAGCGTGTCTCTGTTTTTGAATCCAGAAGTGATACGGTAAAAATGATATCACATTTTAATTCTCTTACCTTAGCTAATATATCATCTTTCGTAGGATTACTATTTTCTCTAAAAGTTCCGGCTAAGGCATCGATACTTTTTACACTCTCATATCCCTGTTCCATTAATGTGGAAGCAAGGTCAAATTCAACAATGGTTCTTGAGGATTGGTTTTGAGTAAGTGCCATAACAAAAACTTTTGAGTACTTCTTCTCTTTCAACTCTTCTTTATTTACCCACGAACTAATCACTTTTTGTGATGAACTGCAAGAAATAAATACCAAGACCAGAACTGGTACATAAAAAAATTTTAGATTTTTCATTTTTCTTTCTAATAGATAATTAAAATGTGTAAAAAAACCGCCACCAATTTTTATTTGGTGGAATTAATTTAAAGAATTAAAGTATAAACAAATCAGTACAACCATCATAATCAATAAACTTAAAATATAAAACCGAATAGCACTTTAATGCGCGTAAATTTAACATCTGAATTCGTTTTAATCCTATCCCCTGTTCCGTTATCAGGATTTCCGATATCAGCAATTTGTCTGATTACATCACTACCAAATGAATATGATAATCCAAGCGTGATCTCGGAACTACCTATGTTAAAATATGAACCGCCACTTATATGGTATATATCCCATCTTGACAAAGAAATATTTGATTCAGCATTTGTATCGTTAGCCGAAAAATCCGTGATAAAACTACCCGCAAGGCTAAACTTATCGTTTAATTTATAATCAATACCTATTCCTGCGTTTATAATGCTTTTAAACTGCTGGGAAATTTCTTTTGTAAAATACTCGTCCCTGCTTTGAGAATATAACGGATCTAGCATTATTGGATTATATTTTTTTACTGCATCATACCACTCGGCACTAAAATGAACGCTTAATGATTTGCCCCAGTATGCAGCACCAAATCCAACAGACCAGGATGTTCTATATGTTGATTTAAGTTCGTCTTGATAATTGCTTTCATAAACATTTTCGGTTGGATCATAAGGGTTATTACTAAAATTATTATATCCATAGGATCCATTGCCTAACAGATTTAAGCTTGGAGTAGTAATTGTTAGCCCGAGAGTTATCGGTTCAAGATTAATACCAACACCGGTTTTAAGTAAGGCACGGTAATTTTTAAATTTTAGATTTCTAAATGCGGTGATAGATGATATCTGATTTATAGAATCCAAATTTTCAATAACGGTCTGAAAGTTGAATGTCTGATTACGATAGGCAACATAAGCAGTTGCACCTACTCCGATTATTTCTGATAATTTATGTGAGAAAGTAATTCCGCCCCAAATTTCATCAAATTTCTGATTCATGGTTAGCCCGCCTGCAACAAAATTAGCCGCTGGAATCGCATCGTTCTCAATACCAATTTTCCTAGTTTCAAATTCAAAATTCATTGATTGTCTTGTCAATAATGAAAAGGCAAGCTTGTTCCTGCCTGTTGTATCAATAATAATATCGAATGCAACAAAAGTTGGGGCAGGAGAAATACTTGAATAGTCTAAATCTTTATTCTCACCAGCTCCATTTACTACTGTTACAGCCTCATATTGATAAACTTTTGCAGATAAAATTAGTTTAGGATCATTGAATAGAGCGACAGCACCCGGATTGTAATAAGTTGCGCTTAATTCTCTAACGCTTCCAATTACAGCACCACCGAGCAATGTAGATTTTGTACCGTATTGTAAATTCCAGTAATGACTATCTTGTGCATATATTGATGAGAGCATTATAAAAACTAAAATTGTAAATAAGAACGATTTCATATTTCTTCTCTCTTATGATCTTTTTTATAAAA
>JAFNAQ010000028.1 GCA_017860275.1 Bacteroidota bacterium | reverse complement strand
AGAAGTACCAGGGACATTTAAGTCTACGTTTGGATTCTCTGGATTTTCCGAATTTAGACTTTGTTCTGTTGGCGAACTTGTTGAAGTTTCTGTTACTGCAGAACCATTTGGTTTTGCAGTAACAGTCTTTGTCTTATTTTCTTTCGTTGTTTTATTTGACATATCCTAATCTCCTATGAATTTTTACTAACAATAGCACCAATTGCTTTTTGCGTTTTTGGCAATGCAATGAACATATGTCTAAATGAAATCAAGTTACGTTGGTTTTGAGGGTCTGTTTTTGCTTCTGAGAAATACATTTTTGTACTGCCAGCTGCTTTAAACATTGTTGGAGCATGAAATGCAATAGATGCTTGATATTCGCCTTCTTCAGCAACAGCACCAAAAGATTTCTTTGTCCCAGTTACAGTATATATAGGATTATTTACATATTCATATATATCAAATCCAAACATTCTTGCAATTCTTCCAGAAGAGTAATCGTAGTATTGACTTTGGAATACTTGGTCTTGATTAAGAATGTCTGCTATATGGTCTGGACATAACACTAACCTACGATTAGATACAGGAACCTTTGCTTTGTCAAAAGCTTTCTTCAGTGCTATGATATCTTTCTTTAATAATATTCTTCTGCCATCAACTAGCTCTCCAGTTGCAAATATTACAGGTGTTTTAGCTGTATTGCTTGCTGGTCCGAAAGCATGTATTCCTTTATCGAATTTTTTCTCGGCGATGGCATTACCATGTGATTCTTTTCTTAGTGATATTTTATCAAATGAACATGCGTATAATTCATCATCTGTAACAGAACTTACCTTTGTTTGATATTTGTCTAATGATATAGGTAAATCGCCATCTGTTGTTTCCTGAATCGGAATTGGATATGTTGTATTATTAATTAATACATCAGGGTCAACGCCAGCTTCAGCTAAATGTATGATGTCATTCTCCGCATACCGAGAAAAGTCAGGGACACCATCCATAAATGAGCCTTGTTCTGCGTGTGAGAATTGCTTGACTACCTCTCCTGTCCATACTTCCGTATAGACATTTACAGGCATTACGTTTGCAGGCATTACGTGCGATAGACTGCCAACAGCGTTAAGTGCTAACGCTCCATATAGCGGAGCGAATCCTACTGCTGCAGCAAGGACTCCTCCTGTTATGCAGTTGAATAAAACTGCCATTAAAATAAAAATTGTTTTTTTCATGTTATGTTGTTTAAAATGTTTTTAAATAGCTATTAATTGGAATATTTTGCTTGATATAATAGCATGAATGCTTTATTATCCTCCTTTTCCATTTTTTCCAATCCTCTAGGATCCTTTTCTTGCCACTTGTCAAAATTCCAACTTGCACGTACTTCGTCTTGGGACTGACTTTGATTATTTGCATTAATGACTGATGATATACTCATTTGAGGTTTTATATCACCTAGTACTGCTTTTAATGCTTCGACTCCAGATGTTTTGCCTATGTTCAGATAGGTGTCCTTCTGTTTTTCTGTGATTTTCTTTTCTTCTATTGCTGTTCCAACAATATCAGAAATTTGATTGTCTTTAGCAGCCATAACAGCAGCATCTTTAGCTTGCATTTTAGCATCAAGAGCAGCTTCAACATCAGCATCACTTGAATCTACTGTTACACCCTCTAAATTAAACTTTTTAATAAGACTTGCTTTGTCCATTTGTTCTACTTTTTGGTTATTAATTAATGTAGCTTTGTAGTGTCTGTATATAGCACCTACTGAGCTATTTCTTATTTCTTCTTCTAATTGTATTTCGGGTAAAGAAGAGACGTCTTCAACAATACCATCTATCAGACCCTCTGCTAATGCTTCTTTAGCAGAAAACCAATTATCACCTATTAGCCATTCAGCTACTTCTTCTGGTGTTTTTTTTGTTCTCTTACTGTATGCCTCAATAGCATTTTCACATAGACTTCTTAATAATTTAGCTGCTTTTTCTAAATCCTCTGCTGTTCCCACAATAGCTGTCCACGGCGAATGAATCATGATAAAGGCATTTTCTGCCATATATGTTTTTCTACTGTAAAGCATTATTATGCTTGCCATACTAGCAGCAATACCATCTATATATACATCGCAAGGAACAGAACTTTGAGCAATAGTATTACATATCACATTTGCATCGAAGCAGCTACCACCTACAGAATGCAAGTGTAATCTCATTTCATCAGCTCCATTAGATGCGTCTTTATATCTTCGCATAAAATTTACCGCAGAATTTTCGTTGCACTCATTGATTTCTCCATAGAGATATACTTTTCCTACTTTTTTACTTTGCTTTGCCATTGTATTATTTTTCGTCTTAGACAATGCAAAAGTATATATGAAATTTGCTCAAGCCAAGAAAGAGTCCAACCCTTGAATTGATTCATCCAACCTATGTATCAATATTAGTTTTCAAATAGTTAGGTTTTTAATTTTGCAGGCAAAATTGAAAACACATATGGCAAAAAAGGACTTAGAACAAAAGAAAGAAATTGCACGATTATATTTTCTAAAAGGTGAAAATCAAAAAGCAATTGCAGAGAAAGTAGGTGTTAATCGTGCTACAATTGCCAGATGGATTACAGATGGGAAATGGATAGAAAGGCGTGCAGCGGAAAATATCACTAGACCAGAATTAGTCAACAAAGCATTACTTGCAATAGATAGAATTCTTACTAAAGTGAGCGAAAGTAATGACGATGCTTTACTGAATGGACTAGGTGATAGGTTGAGTAAAATCGCAACAATGATATCTAAATTAGATAAAAAGGCAAGCGTTGTTGATGTTATTGAAGTATTTGTTGGCTTTGGAAAATGGTTAAGTAATCGATCTGATTTTGATGCAGAAATTACTCCAGAGTTAGAGAGTTTAATTAACAAATATCAAGATTTATATATTGGAGACTGCTTCAATAAAAAACAATAATATGACAGAAGCAAATGAGTATTTAGAGAGATGGAAAGAGTGGTGTGTTACAGTTCGCAATAGAACTAATATTCGAAATGTAGAAAATCCTCAGCAAAGAGCCACTAGGATAAAAATGCTACGTGCTGACTATAGTGCTTTTTTCGAGTATTATTTCCCACATTATTGTGAAAACTCAGACACAGGAGAAATCACTAAATGTGCTCCTTTTCATATTAAAGCTGCAAACAAAATCCTCAGAAGCAAAAATATAAAGGCTGCTTTTAAATGGGCTAGAGGTCATGCAAAGAGTGTCCATTTTGACATTGGTATTCCGATGTGGCTTAAATGCCAAGAACAAAGAGAACTTAACGTTATGGTTCTTGTTGGCAAAAGTGAGGATAATGCACAAACGTTACTCGCCGACCTTCAAGCTGAGCTCCAATTCAATCAGAAATACATCTCAGACTTTGGTGAACAATATTGTGCTGGATATTGGTCGGAAGGTCAATTTGTAACTCAAGACGGATGCGCTTTCTTTGCTCGTGGTCGCGGGCAATCCCCAAGAGGGTTGAGATATAAAAACAAGAGACCTGACTATATAGTAATTGATGACTTGGACGATGATACATTATGTGAAAATGAATCTAGGGTAAGAAAATTAACCGACTGGATTAAGGAAGCTCTATTCGGGGCATTAGATGGTGGGCGTGGCAGATTCATAATGGTTGGTAATTTAATTAGTAAAACTAGTGTGCTTGCTAATATCGCAGCAACTGAAGGTGTTTACGTATCGCAAGTTAATGCATATGATAATAACGGCAATATATCTTGGTCTGCAAAATGGACGAAAGCTGAAATAAAATCAATGGAGGAGTTCATGGGTTATCGCTCTTTTCAGAAAGAGATGATGAACAACCCAATTAAAGAGGGTACAGTATTTAAAAATGACTGGATAAAATACAAAAAGCCTCTTCCTCTTCACAAATATGAACAGATAATAGTCTATTGTGACCCATCCTTTAAAAGCTCTAGAAAGAACGACTATAAAGCGATTAAAGCTTGGGGTAAAATAGGACGAGAATTACATAATTTAAGAGCTTTTGTACGTCAATGTTCCGTTGCCGAAATGGTAAGATGGATGTATGACTTCTATGAAGAAATGCTAGAAAAAGACATTGTCTGTAATTACTACATGGAAGCTAACTTTCTCCAAGACACATTACTTGATGAATTTACTACAGAAGGTGACATAAGAGGGTATCAACTGCCTATTATTGGAGATAAAAGGAAAAAGCCTGACAAATTCCAACGAATAGAAGCTGTTTCTCCTTTATGGGAGAGAGGATTTGTATACTACAATCTTTTGCTTGAAAATGATAAAGATATGAAAACAGGGATAGACCAAACTTTATCTATTGAAAAAGGAATGTCGGGACATGATGACGGACCCGACGCAGACGAAGGAGCAATTTGGATGTTACAAAAACACACTCGTATCGACAAATTCCCTGTACAAATCACATCAAGAGAAGAAATTATTAATTCATCAAAAAACAGATTTTAATATGATATTTATTGAGGATACAGATTTTGAAGTTCAAGTAAGGGAAGAAATATTAGCAATGCTAGGCGTTGAAGACTTGAATAATAGTACCGCAATTATTACTGCAGAGCAAATGGCAATCAGTCAAATTAAAGAAAATATAGGTGGTCGCTATGATACTGATGCAATATTTGCCTCAACTGGATTAGATAGAAACTTCTATATTGTCATGATAACTATTGACATAATGTTATATCATTTGTGGTCAAAAAAAGCACCAAAAAGAATCCCTGAAACAAGAGAGACAAGATACGGAGATGCTTTGGATTGGCTTAAACCAGTAGGAAAAGGAACATTATCTTGTACCCTTCCAC
Source organism: Bacteroidota bacterium (assembly GCA_017860275.1). Taxonomy (GTDB): domain Bacteria; phylum Bacteroidota; class Bacteroidia; order Bacteroidales; family P3; genus UBA10566. The sequence continues at coordinate 12,048 of JAFNAQ010000028.1, read as the reverse complement.
AAAAAAATATTGAAGATTATACTGGTGATATAATAATAGAATCTCTTTATAAACCTACAAATAACAAATACTAATGGCTAAAAAAAGTAATAGTAACAATACGGTTGTTACGCAAATAGTTAATGAATTCAAAGATTTAAACAGGGCAGAAATAAACAAATGGCGTAATGCTTTAGCTATGGCTAATGATATAACTACTCCTCGTAATTATATATTGCAAGACTTATATGATAATCTTTATATGGATGGTCATTTGATTTCACAAATAGGTTTGAGAAAAGCAGCAACGACAGGATATGGGTTTTCTATTATTGATAAAAAAAGTAGTCAAATTAATCAAGAAAAGACAGAATTATTTAACTCTGCTTGGTTTTATTCCCTTGTTGATAATGTTTTGGATAGCATTTTTAAAGGTTACACACTTTTGGAATTAGTGGATCCTACAAAAATGGAATTCTCACTAATTCCAAGACGTAACACTATTGGTAGAAAGCAAATCGTATTATTTGAAGCTTCAGGAGATAAGGGAATAGATATTTCTAAAGGCTTTGAAAATACAATTATTCATTGTGGAGATAAAAACGATTTAGGTCTTCTATCAAATTTATGCGGATTGCTTATTTGGAAAAGAAATGCTCAGCAATCATGGGCTGAATTCGCCGAGAAGTTCGGAATGCCTCTCTTAACTGCGACTACTACTAGTTCATCTCCAACTGATATTGCTAAAGTAAGAACAATGCTTAATGCATTAGGAGAAGCAGCTAGAGCAGTGTTACCCGAAGGAACATCCATAGATATTAAACCTTTTGCAGGAAGTGATTCTTATCAGGTATACGACAAACAAATTGAGCGTATCAATGGTGAATTAGCTAAGCCAATAACTGGAGGAACTATGATAACAGACAATGGAAGTTCTAAAAGTCAGTCAGAAGTTCATGAGAAAAATCTAGATGACAAGATTGCTGAAAGCGACCGTAGAATGATTCAATTTATTGTCAATGAACAATTGCTGCCAATCATGCAATATTGGGGTTGGGATATAAATCCCGAGAATGATAAGTTTTTATTCGATACATCTTTCGAGGTGTCATTAACTGACCACTGGAATATAGTTAATCAAATACTCGTAAAATATGATGTCCCATCTGAATGGATAAGCAAAACATTTAATGTCCCAATAGCTGGCGAGAAGAAACCTCAGAAGGAAGAACAAAATAAACCAGTAGCATTAACAAAGGGTTTTCGCTAGGGAGTGAGCTATGCGGAAACTTACTCCCCGAATTATATCCGCTTTCTAAATGTTGCTCATCACAATATCCTCAAGCTAAAGGTACAGAGAAAATTGATACTTTTTCTAGCATCACAGAACAGCTTGCTAAAAAGATTTATGATGGTGAAAAAATAGAATCAGATAGAGAGTTAATCCGTTTGACGGCTAAACAGTTAATCAGCGGTACCGAGAAAGGTTATAATAAAAATATCCTTGATACTGAATGGAATTCTACTGACTTCAAAACACTTGATAACTTCACCAAAAATATCTATCATTTCTCAGCAGCAAAAAACTATCAAGAGTTGAAAGATATATCAGAAGCACTAAGAGATGGTTCGCATATTCGTACATTCGATGAATTTAAGGACATTGTACAAGATATTACAGGGAAATATAATGAGAACTGGTTGAGGAGCGAATATAACCAAGCTGTTGCAGCAAGTCAAGCTTCTTCAAAATGGAATGATATTCTAGCCAACAAAGAAGATATGCCATACTTGCAATACGAAGCAGTAATGGATAGCAATACTCGTGAAGGTCATGCCTTATTAAATGGCATCATCAAACGATATGATGACCCATTTTGGGATATATATATGCCTCCAAATGACTTTGGTTGTAGATGTGAAGCAAATCAGTTATCTGGAGACAATTACACCGAGACTCTTGATAAAGATATTATAGCGCCTGATATTCCAGAGATGTTTCAATTAAATTTTGGAAAAGAGTCCATAATCTTTCCTGAGACACATCCTTATTATATTGATATTCCTGATAAGGCATGGAAGGTTCTAGATATAGATACAAAAAGTTCTGTCAATAGATACTATGATAAAGTTGTAATGGAGTGGGCTAAAGAAAAAGTGGGTGATAAGCCGTTTAGCATTGAATTAAAAAACTTCGTTAGTGGTAAATTAGAGGTATCAATGAGTGATGTGAGAGAGATAATTAATCACGCTTCAGGTAGTAATAAAATATTAGCAAAAGAATGTCTTGAAATATTGCCAGAATTAAAGCTATTAAAAAAAGATGTCAAGCTAGAACATGAATCAAAGTTCCATCATTTTAATTATTACTCATTAAAAATAGGGAAAGATGAATACAATGTAAATGTCGGAGTGTTCAAGAGTGGGCAAGAAAAGTTATATGCTATAACAAAAAAAAGAGCGTGATAGTGCGCGTTGCGTCTCCTAGAACGGAGACCCCGACTTAAACACTATCACACTCAAGGAATTGCAAATATACAGTATAAATCAAAAAAAAACAATCAAAATGAAGTTATTTAACAATTTTTTAAAGAGAAGAAAGCTAACTAAACTAAGAAAAGCAATAGAATTAGCTGATGGATATCACGAATTAACTGGGCGAAAATACTTTGTCTTAAACTATAGAGGCAAACTAATTATTAAGTCTAAAATTGAATTAAAGCATTTAATTAAAACAAATGCTCTCAAAGCAAATATGGAGACGCTTGAAGGCATTTCGTTGTATATAACTGAATAATATGGCACAATCAAAAGTAGAATTATTGCTTGAAATGAAAGACCGAATGACTACTAGCATTAATAAAGCTAAGCAAACGGTTGCTCAATCTACAGCAGATATGAAAAGCAAAATTAATTCTCTCAAAACTTCGCATATTCAGGCATTCTCCAAAATGAGAGATAGCATACCAGGACTCGGTAATGCTATCAATCTTTTGAAAAATCCATATATTGCACTAACGGCAATTGTAGCAGGAGTTGGTCTTGCTATAAATAGATTTACAAATTATGTCAAATCTTCTATAGAAGAGGGTATTGTTCAGACTCTTGCAGAGACGAAATTGACAACAATAATGAAGCAAAGAATGCATGCGACAGATGCTCAGGTGAAAAGTGTGATACGTCTTGCCTCTGAACAACAACGTTTAGGCATTATTGGAGATGAAGTAACTGTTTCAGGAGCTCAGCAAATGGCTACATTCTTAAATAATAAGAAAAGTCTAGATGTACTTATTCCTGCCATGAATAATTTATTAGCTCAACAAAAGGGACTTAATGCTAATAGCGAAGATGCTGTAGGTATTGGTAATATGATGGGAAAAGCAATGCAAGGGCAAACGACTATTTTACAGAGAGTAGGTATTACTTTTACAGATGCAGAAAAAAAACTGATTAAATATGGCAACGAACAACAACGTGCAGCAACATTAGCTCAAGTTATTCAAAATAACGTAGGAAAAATGAATGAAGCTATTGCAGCAACACCAGAAGGTCGTATGAAACAGCTGGAGAATGATATGGGAGATTTAGATGAGCGCATTGGACCGATATTCCTATCATTTAAAACTGCATTTATGCCTGTATATCAAGCAATATATAAATTAAAGACCGCTTTTGTTGATTTTGTTGACAATAATAAAGTAGAGATACGGAATTTTATCGGAGGAATAGCTAATGTAATAGCTCGTTTAATAACCGTTATTCAAAATGTAATATCTTTCATGTGGCAATGGCGAGAAGTTTTTATAGGACTAGCAGCTGCTGCAGGTATACTTATGGGCATAAAATTAGCAATTTGGGCTGTAAGTGCAGCTATGGCAGCGAACCCAATAGGTATTATTATTGTTGGTATTGGGCTATTAATTGGGATGATTATAGCATTAAGTCGTAGGTACGAAGGATGGGCAACGATATGGAATGCCGTAAAAACGACTCTAGTCAATTCATTCAAGCAATATGTAAATACATGGAAATTTGGATTTCAGGAGCTTTGGTTCACAATACAACTTTTTTGGTATAAAATAAAGAGCTTTGGAGAGTTTGTTGGAACTTTATTTAATAATGTTGGTAAGGCAATAAAAGAGGCTCTTAAAGGTAATTTCTCTGATGCAAAGACTATTCTCTCTCAAGAGATAAAAACAAAATCAAGCATTGAAATTACTCGTCTTGAGAAAGAAAGAACTGCTAATAGAGCTAAATTTGTTGATGACTCAAAGAAGATGGCTGTTGATATTGTCAAATCTTGGAAGGATGTCAAATTGTCTAGAGCAAATAATTCGCAAAACACTACTGAAAACCCATTTACTAGCAATAGCAATAATATTGATAGTTCTGATGATAATAATTCTAATGCTCCTATTGGAGATAAATCAGAAAAAGTTACTGGGTCAGCTCAACAGATTAGAAATATAACCGTAAATATTGATGCTTTCAACAAGGGTGGTATTAACACACAAAACACGGAACTTCAACATATGAATGGTGACGAAATTGCCGAATGGTTCGAAGATAAACTAACAAGAGTTTTGCGTAATATTGAACTATCATATTAATGAAAGAGTTTGCAATTTTAATGGATAACATATCTAAAGCTATAAGTAAATTACCGCCTAAAATAGCAACAGAGGCGGTAAACTTTAGCAAAGAAAGATTTGTTAAGCAGAATTGGGATAACAAAGCTTGGGAACCTCGTTCAAGAAGAAGAAGAGGGGGCGAAAAACGTCAGAACGGAGCGATATTAGTAGATAGTGGCAGACTGAAGAGAGCTATTCGAAAAAAGCTTATTTCTCCTACAAAAATTATCATTGGTGTAGATGTTCCATATGCTGAAGCTCATAATGAGGGTTTAGATAAAGTTATAAAGATAAAGGCTCATAATAGAAAAAGCAGGAAAGGGAGGGTATATAAGGTAAAATCTCACAGTAGAGATGCTAAACTCCCTCAACGTAGGTTTATGGGCGAAAGTGAAGAACTAAACACTAGAATAGAAAAATTAATTGTACGTGATATTGAAAATGCAGCCAGATAATGGAAAGAATAATTAATAAGATAACAGAAGTATTAGAGAGCAATAAATCAAAATTTATTGCTAAAGGTGTAGATCCTATTCAAATTATAGACATATATAAAGGACAACCTCAAAACCTCAAGGAGAACGAATGCACATTCCCTGCAGTATATATTGATTATTCAATAGATTATGACCAAGGTCTTGCTTATATCATCATTCATGCTTTATATAATGATGATTATGAAACAGAAAACTTTTCACCTCAAAGAGCAGAGGGAATGAAATATATTACTTTTCTAAAGGTGATTAAAGACTGTTTAAAAGGCATTAAATTGCCTCCTGTTTTTGGCGTTCTAAAGTTATCACAAGATATACCCATTGAAAGTGACGAGGGAAATTATCATCAAATAACATTTAAGTGTACATATATCGAAGAATTGAATGATGAGAATAGGTATTTAGATGTTGAGATTGATGGCGAGATAAATAAAGGGGAGATAAAAGGATAAAAAATAAAAAAACCGAGACTTAAAATGTCTCGGTTAACTTTCAAATAGATTTAATTGTAATTGCTCTTTTTCTTCAATATCCATAAGCCCCTTTTCGTAATCAATACATAGATATTCATAAAAAGTACTTCTAGAAATATGATAATTATTTTTGATATGGTTATGATATATATATTCATTGGATATTCCTTGTTGTGATAAGGATGAATATAATTCATTAACAGCTTTTACTCGTTCTAAAAAATATTTTCTAGTATACCCCATATCGTAAAAAATAATTGTATATTTGCATTAGAAATTCCACACTTCTTTGCCTTGTACTTATCTTTCACGATTTTGCAGGGCTTTTTTTATTCCCTCATCTGCATCCTCATATTTCCTTTCATATTTTCTCTATAATTTTTAAGCCTCAAATGCTCTTTATTAATCAGCTCAATAATTTCAAGATAAGTCACATCATAATTAGACAGGGAAAACAAAAACTTGTCATCTGCAGTAGCAAAAGCAATTATCTCAAGTTCGTTAAAAGTAACTACTGTTTTTTTCTTAAGAGGTGCAAGAAGTTGTAAAGTGTGTTTAGCCAGCATTTTCTCCAATGTCTCGCAATTAATAACACCAAGTATTATATCTCTCGGACACTCTACCTCAAGTCCCAGCATAGTCCTAAGAAGTCCGACAAAGTCCTTAAATTCACTTGGTCTCATGCTAATTCTAACTTTCATCTTTGTTATTATTAATTAGTTTATCAATCTTTCTTAGACCTTTTGCAACATAGCTGCCAATATCAATTCCTTCTCGAGCAAAATACAAATCAGCAGATTCCTCATTTGTACTTACTTGTTCAGCAATATCCTCAACAGATACGAGCTCTTTATTTTCGCCTAATTGTTCCATAATTCTGCATTCAAATAAGTCTCAGCATACTTTTTGCGAGTTTTTATAGGAAGAGCTGCAAAATAGCGTCCGATAAAAGCATAAGCCTTCGCCTGTTCTACTCCCGTCATCTTCTGCCACTTTACCATTGTATTTTTTCTGGAAGAGTTTATTTTGTCGTCGTATTTATTCCAGAACATATCAAAAGTAATCTCTTCAGGAATCTCAGTTACTTTCATGTTTGGGCTCTTAGATAAGAATTTCTTAACATCCTCAATTCTACTTGGCATGTTCTTTACCAAGTACTCATGCTGTTCTTGACTTAGCGATGCTCTACCCATGTCGGTAGAGTAAAGCACGCCAAGCTCATTAAATCTTAATTCAACATCACCCTCAAAGCTATCTGCAGTAAAGTAGATTATCTTTCTCATAACTATACCTCCGTCATTCCTAGTGGCACACTTACCCACATTCCGTGTTCGTTCTTGCGTTCAACACGTACGTATTGTTTGCTTACCTCTGGTGTGTAGGCTTTTTGGATGATATCCACCCCCTCTTTAAATAGCTGTGAGTCCGATTTTGCAGCAAGATTATTAAGAGTGACTATCTTCGAAGCCTTTAAATTGCCTTTATTGTCTTTGCTTAATAACTGGAGAACTGTATTAACTAGTTCTTGACTTGCTGCATCTGTCGCAAGTGACGAAATATAGTCTTTTACCATTTGGATACCTTCATTGACTGTATCGTCAAATCCATCTTTGGTAATATTGCCAAGTGTAATCCTCCTATTTTTCTTTTCATTAATAAAAGTATGGTTGTATTGGCTTTCTTTTACTCTGAAAAGGTCTTTCTTTAAATCAAGAGCTGTATTAAATCGGTCATACACATTTTTTTTAGCTTGAGCCAAAGAAAGAGACAAGTTCTCAAGCACAGGGAATAACTCATCCACTCCCTCAGTTACGAGCTTCTTATAAGTCTCCATATCTTCTTGGCGTTTATTTGCCTTTTCTTGATGTTCTTTTTGCCACTTAGACTCATACAAGTCTTTAATATCTTCTTCTGCAAGTACATCAATGTACTTTTCTCTAAATTCTTGGTAATTTTCCATTTTATTTTTCTCCTATTTTTAAATCTGTGTTATTTGTATAGTGTTCTTTTATTACATTTGACACATTTGGATTCTCTTTTTTTAATTCTTCTATTACTATTTTTAGTATTGCTAGTTTGCCTTCCACATAGCCTTGATGAAAACCTCTTATATATAATTCTTTGTTTTCATCTACTATCTTGTTCTCTTGACAGTACTCCTCAGCTGGCTTCTGAATTTTTTTGAAGTACTTTTGCAAGGGACTCAATTCTTCAATTTTTTCTGTAGTCATTTTATTATTCCTCCTTATTATTTTGTTTCTGAAATTCTTTTTTTAAGACTGTTTTTCCGTAAAAGCCTTTAAAAGGCTTGCCTTCATCATACATTTTTTGATGCTCTTGACACATTTGTTTGCCATCTCCTAAATTTTTGCGATGACATCCATCGGCAGCGCAATCGTTCACAAATATTGTTTTTGCCATATCTTTCTCTTTACTTTATATTAAGTCTTTAACTGTTCTTAATGAAGCATTAAGGGCTTCTTCATAAGAATCAAATTTTTCATCAGAGAGATAATTAAATGCTTCATCAGACATACAATTATCAAATCTATTAACATATGAATAATACCAAATTGGTTTATCTACATCATCTCCAGCGGACTTTACATTGATTACTATGTGTATATGATGTTCATCTCTTAACCACTCTAGCAATGCCTCTCCCAATGCTAATTCTCTAAAACCCTTTAATCTGTATATGTATAATAAAGTTGCTTGTATAGAAACATATCTAGTCATTTTCTCTCCTTACTTTTATTTTGTAATATATAAATTCGCCTTCTTTTACTTGTTCAATGTCCTTTAAGCCGTTTTTAAAGGATATTTCAATACCTTTTAATTTTAGTTTTGGAGTATAGGCTTTCTTATACTTTTTGACTGTGTCGGAACAAATATCAAAACTATTCTCAAGAGATAAATCATATGCTTCTTCATATTCTTTAATATATGGTTCTAACATTTCTTCCCAAGAATTTTCATGGATTAATTGAATTAGTTCAAATCTTTCCTTTTCTTTGAAGTATTTATATACCTTCTCGTGCATTTCTCCAATTTGAATGTCGGTAATCTCATATGCATCTGGCATATAATCATTAATAAATGATTTAAGAAAGGATAGCCATGCATTTGTTTGATAGGAGTGATCCTTCAAGACAGCAAGCTCAAGAAAATCATTTTTCCACATGGTGTTTTCAGACGAAAATACACGATAGCCACCATCTTCATCTTGCTTAACTATTAATGCAAATTCTGCAATGTCGCATATATTATATCCTTGCTCTAATCCAAGTTTATCGCCACATAACATTTTTGCATTTTTGTTAACCACAGCAATTGCAATTGCGTCAACTTTTTCGCCATATAATAGAACATCTTCTATTTCTGCAATAAAGAATAAAGTATCTGACTTGATTTTGGGATTATAGCCGTATGTATCGTACATACATTGAGACACATTGTTTGTAATATCGGAGAACGATTTCTCTTTTATTGCGTGATAAACCTCATTAAGGTCTAAATGCGATGGATGCTCGAAGCAGAACCTTGTTGATTTGTTCGCTTCATTAATTATGTTAAGTGCAATATTGCTTATATTCTCATCGCTAGGGGATGAAATATCTTTTAATGGCTCAGCATTCAATTTACTGCCGAATGTAAATAGTTGTGAATTTACTACTTTAAAATACTCTGTGTAAATGTGATTGTTCATAATGTTTATTTTTTTGTGCTGTTATCAGCGGTTATTTTTTATTTTTTGTACCAGTCGGGTTCGGGTTCTCCGTCTCCTATGCGAGCTTCTTTTTTTGTTTGTTTTTGCCCTAGGCATTTCTCACAGAAGAATAAATCTATTCTTTCGTAAGTTGTGCCGTATAGTCGTTTCTTACATATGCTCTCCATAAACACCCACTTGTGTTCGCATTTTTCGCTCATAGCTGCATAAGTTTTGAAATTACTATAAGACTAATCATTCCGATGATTCCATAAACGACTATCATCGTTTTGAAAAAGTCATCTGAGACTTTTCTTTTTATTGGCTTTGTCATTGTTTTTGGGTTTTTGGTTGATATATCATTTTCTTTTTGCTGTTGGCGGAGAAGATATGCTCTATCTTAGCTCCATCTGAATCTTCCCAGTCTGTTAGGAAGTAAACTGCTTGTCCGCAATTAAGGTCGGCAATATCTTTTGTCAGATGATCACCCCACGCTTCTGTTTTTACTCCATTTTTAAGAGGATTGATTGGTATATAACCCAATGCTCTAACCTCTTTTTCTGCTCTAGCAAATTTTTCTTTTACTTCAGCAAAGTCTAATCCTGATATTTTGCCACTAATGTAGCATTTTGGTTTGTGTTGTCTTTGTGTCTTTTTTTTCTTTGGCATATTAATATTTTATTTGAATGTTTAATACTCTGCTTTCTCGGTCGGCAGCTGCTTCTTTTTGGATTGAAGACAAAAACCTTTTCTTGCTGTCTATTTTTAAACTTAGTTGAGCAATCTTTTTATTTGTCTCTTCCCAAGGTTGGTTATTTTGGATTTGTGCTCTTCTTTGCAGAACAAGGCTCTCCATTTCCTTTTCCATAGTCTCAAGCTCTTTTTGCACAGGTGTCGTCATTACTTAGTCCTCCTTTCGCTCTTTGATATTATTGCTCTAATCTTTCTCTCAAGCGTTTGCAACTCTGAAAGAGAGCATTCATATAAGACCTTACCGCAAATCTGAGGACGTACGCAGAACTCATTAACCTTACCCCAACCATCGTTGGGATTAATTCCTATTTTACCTATAAGGTTAAGACATTTACTCCTTGCCTCTCTTATTTGCTTAGGAGGAGCCATATTATTGTGTTTGGCGATTACTTCCTCAAGCTGAGAAATACTAAGGTCTGAGGCATGCTCAACATCGTAGCCTGCAAGGATATCGGCTTTGAATTCCAAAACTCCTTTTTTAGCCAATACGGCATGAAACTGTCTAATTAATTTATTTTTGACATTAATGGTATCATTAACCATATCTATGTTTTTATTTTTCATAACTAATTTCTCTGCTATTTCTCTGGCAATATCACCAGTTAAACTACATGTTACTACTCCATTTTTTTTATAAACTATCTCTCTACTATAAGAATAGTAAGTTACTTGTACATCTTGTTCTTGTTCTGTTGCATTCATAACTTGGTTTTTTATTTGTTAAACTTTCTATCATATATATAAGCCCCTTCTTCCCATATCACGTAATGTTCTTTTTTTCCTATATATCTACCTTTCGAAAAGGCTTTAAAGCCCTCAACCCATATTTTTAATTTTGCATCAAACATCACTCTTTTTGCTGGTCTTCCTTCTGGGTGAGCTCCTTCCGCCTGAGAAATAAATATTATTAGTTTTCTTGGGTATTTCTTTCTAAATATTAAATATTCCTTATATGTTAATTGTGAATGTTGAAAACTGTCAATGAACACTATATCTGCACTCCTTTGTTTATCTAGTCTTATGCATAAATCTTCAATAGATTCTTCTACAATTAGAATTTTATTGCCAACTTCATTCATTCCTACAGCTTCGTATGCTCTTCTAACGGTATGAGATAAGCCCTCTTCTAGGGAGTCATATATTACATTACCAAATCTAGTTAGATACTTAGCTAGTTGCATAGTAAATCGGGTTTTACCATTACCAGAATTGCCCCAAATAAACCATATACCTGTTCTCTCGGGCTTGTCAAAAGTTTCAAACCATTCACCATCAAATTCAAAGAGCTTATATTTTTTATTTAGTATGTCGTTAGGCGTAAGTGCACGTTGCATATAGTTAGATTTAGTTCTGTGAGTATCTACCAATTAAATCCGTTAATTTTCATAACTAACTCATAACTCAATGGTTCTTTAAGTCTATCAGCCTCTCTCTTAGCTGGTTCCAAAACATCATGCAACTCTCCGAAATTTTCGCAATTATTGCGTAACCACTTCACAAGTTCCTTATCCTTTATCTCAGATAAAAATTCATTATATCTCTTATCGATAGGAGGAAGGTTTACTATACCAAATTTGATTCTCCTGTATAGTTGAGGAATGCCAGTCTTATTTGTTTTCTTAAGACGGTCATAATTTCTTAGTATTTGTTCTGTGCCAATCATAACACAGCCTACAATCTTATTTAAGTGGTCATAAAGTGATTTAATCGCACAAAGTGTTACATGGCTCATAAATTCAGCCTCATCGAATATTATGAGAGGCTTACCACCACGCATTCTCATAGATATTAAAACCCATGTTATCTCTTGTAATTTTTTACTCTTACTCCTTGTCTCCAGCTTAATATTAAGTTTAGACATAAGCTTATCAATTATATCATTGATAGTATCAAGATTTGATATTATCACTTTAAAACATTCGGTAGGATACTTCTTTTCGAAAATATCACAAGCCAAGCTCTTGCCACAACCAGTCTCTCCAACAATGGTAATTGTCCTCCCAAATTCT
>JAFNAQ010000048.1 GCA_017860275.1 Bacteroidota bacterium | reverse complement strand
TAATATTAGAATCAGATGTGTTTATTAATGTTCCGATCTTAAAACATCATTCATCTGCAGATGTTACAATCGGGATGAAAAATTTAATGGGAAATGTTTGGGATCGCGGCTTTTGGCACTCCAATGATTTGCATCAATGTATTTCGGATTTTACTTCATTTCGCAAACCCGATCTAACAGTTGTTGATGCTTATTATGTGATGAAGAAAAATGGTCCACGCGGAGTTTCTAAAGATGATGTGGTAACCATGAAATCACAGATCATCTCAACTGATATTGTTGCGGCTGATGCGGCTGCAGCAAAGTTGTTTGGTGTTGATCCTGAAAAGATTGATCATATAAGAATTGCCAATGAAATGAAACTAGGTACAATGAATTTAGATAAGCTATCTATCTACAGAAAAATAATGTGATATATTGAAGCTCGAGTACTTAAGAAAAATAAGAATAGTTGTATCGATAATTTTTTTGTTATTAATTGCAATTGTATTTCTTGATATATCGAATATCCTGCCTGCGAGTTTTATTAGTTCGGTTACCTTTCTTCAATTCATTCCATCTACCATAAAATTTGCAAATCTGCTGCTTCCAACTTCAATAGGTTTTATTATTGTTCTTGTTCTAACATTTCTATTCGGAAGGGTTTATTGTTCGAGTATTTGTCCGCTGGGTACAATTCAGGACTTAGCATCCAATACTGCAAAAAAGATTAATAAGAAGAAAAAGTTTACCTATACAAAAGAATATTTTTGGTTAAGATATTCTGTACTTGCAATAGTCATACTCTCAATTTTATTTGGCAATTTATTTTTAGTGAACTTTTTAGATCCGTATAGCAACACAGGCAGAATATTCGCTCAATTATTTAATCCTTTGCTGATGCACATTAATAATTTTGCTGCCTTTACACTCGAGAAATTTAATATCTATCTGATTTATCCTATCGAGATAAAGGCATTTTACTTTATTGCCGCTCTGTTCCCTCTAATTTTTTTATTGATTGTAATTTATCTCTCGTATAAAAGAGGGAGGTTATATTGTAATACTATCTGTCCTGTTGGTACTTTACTCGGATTAATTTCAAAATTCACGATCTTTAAACTTAAAATTGATAAAGCAAGCTGTGAAGGCTGCGGAGTATGTGCAAGGGTCTGCAAAGCTGAGTGCATAGAAAAATCCACTAAAGAAATTGATTTCAGCCGTTGCGTTGCTTGTTATAATTGTTTGGATGTTTGCCCCAGCGACTCTATAAATTATCAACTTATCCAAATTGATAAGACTCAATTAGGCTCTGATGAATCGAGAAGAAATTTTATTTCAAGAACTTCAATGTTTTTTATTGGACTAACGACGACCGCTCTTTCTCAGGTAACAATAATCCCTAAAAAAGAAAGTAAAATAGCTGAGAAGAAAAAATTTGCTGTTACACCTCCAGGATCAAATACAATAGACCACTTTAATAACAATTGCACTGCATGTCATTTATGCATTACTGCTTGTCCTACAAAAGTATTGCAGCCCTCAATTATGGAGTTTGGAATATTTAACATATTTCAGCCGTTTATGGATTATAAAACAAGTTACTGCAATTACGATTGTATTGCGTGCAGTGAGGTTTGTCCTACTTCAGCGATCCTTCCATTAACCGGCGATCAGAAAAAAAATATACAAATTGGTAAAGCGATATTTGTAAAAGAAAATTGTATAGTGGAAACTGAAAATACTGCTTGCGGTGCCTGCTCAGAACACTGTCCAACAAAAGCAGTTATGATGGTTGATTATAAAGGTAATTTAAAGATTCCGGAAGTAACAAATAAATATTGTGTTGGCTGTGGTGCTTGCGAACATGCTTGTCCCACTAAACCATATAAAGCAATTTATATTGATGGAAATTTTGCGCATCAAATAGCAGAGAAAAAGCCTACAGAAAAACTTGATCAGAATATCGACTATAAAGAAGAATTTCCATTCTGAGTAATTCTGTTTATGATCTGATTAAATGTATGATTAATAATAGGATAGAATTTCCCTGTTACCCTCTCCTTTAAAAGGAGAGAGATTAAGGGTGAGGTCAATTTTATTTAAGAAGGATCATTTTTTTTGTTTGAACAAAATCACCAGCCTGCAATCTGTAGAAATAAACCCCACTTGATAGTCCGCCTACGGCGAAAGCAGCATTCCGCTTAATTTCATAAGTGCCAACAGTTTTTTTTCCTTTTACAAGAGTTTCCAGTTCTTCACCAAGTGTATTAAATATTTTTAGCGATTATTATTCATAGTAAATCCACCATTCAAGATGGCTGATAAATCTGATGTATTTTTTGCATTGAAAGCGACTAAAATTGAGTTTGATTTATTGAGTCTCATAAACATCTTTTATGTTAAACACAGAAAACTATTTTTATTTTATCCTTATTACTATAACTGTCATATCATCATTTGGCTTATCTTTTTTGATGAACTTCTGAACTTCTTTTATAATAGAATTTTTAATATCTAAAACTGAAAGTGTTTTTGAATCGATTTTTAGAATATGATTTTTTAATCTTTCATCACTGAATAGTTCACGATTAACATTTTGAGCTTCATTAATTCCATCAGTAGTTAGAATTATGAGATCGTTTTTCTTCAAATTGTAATTAGTTTGTTTGTAATGAATATCGCTTTTGACACCAAGCGGTAGTCTTGGCCCTTCAGACTGCAGAAATTCTATTTTACCATCAGATAAAAGAATTGGTTTGTTTAAGCCTGCATTTGAGATTGAAAGTTGTTTAAATTCAGTATCTATTAAACAAAGGCAAACAGAAACAAACATATTTCTTTCAATTTTATTAATTAAAGATTTATTTACATTATCCAATATTCGACTAATACTTTTATTTGAGCGTGTTTCAGATATAATCATCCCGCTACTCATTATAGCAGTTATAGCTGCTTTCATTGCTTTCCCGGAAACATCGCCAACCATAATACCAAATTTTGTGTGATCATTATCTAATAAAAAGTAGTCGAAGAAATCTCCGCCAACCTCATTTGCGGGAATACAAGTTCCTGATATTTCTAATTTGTCATTTACAGGATCTGAATGGGGCATTATCGATAATTGAGCATTATGAGCCGTTTGAAGTTCTATTTTCATTCTTATAATTCTTAGTCTTCTAAGATAAAGCAGGTATGCAATGCCGATAATCAAAAAAACAGAAAGGAGAATAAACCAGAATCGTTGCCAAAACGGGGGGACTATTTTTATAATTAGTTTTACACCTTCGTCATTCCACAAACCATCACTGTTTGAACCTTTTACATAAAAAATATACTTACCAGGTGAAAGAGTTGTATAAGCAGCAAATCGTTGTTCAGAATTTACATATACCCAATCTTTATCAACACCCTCCATTTTATAAGCATATTTATTTTTTTCAGGAGCGGAATAATCAAGTGCAGCAAATTCAAAAGAAAAAACATTATCAGAATATGGTAGTTCTATTTCTCTTATCGAAGTTAACGGTTCAGAAAAATCAACTTCCTTGTTAAATTTTTTGAATGATGTAAGAACAACCGGGGGAATATATTTATTATCTTTAATGTTTTCGGGATAGAAAGCGTTGAAACCGTTTATCCCGCCAAAAAGTAACTCGCCGTATTTTGTTTTATAATAAGATCCACCATTAAATTCGTTATTCTGTAGTCCGTCCTTTACATTATAATTCTTAAATTTTTCTTCTTTAGGATTAAATTTTGAAAGACCGTTAATAGTGCTTATCCAAAAATTGCCATTTCGATCCGGAAGCATACCATAAATAGACGCACTTGGCAAACCATCATCAATTGAAAAACTTTTTACTTCACCAGTTTTTATATTAAACTTATTTAATCCTTCACCAAAAGTTCCCAACCATAAAAATCCCGTTGAGTCTTCATAGATTGAAAAAATATAATTACTGGTTAAGGATTTACTATTTCCCGGTTGAGTTCTATATCTTATAAATTTTTCTGACTTTTTATCAAACCTATTCAACCCGCCACCCTCGGTTCCAATCCATAAAAATCCTTCTTGATCTTCTATAATAACCCTAACATAATTTTGACTAAGACTCGTGCTATCATCAGGGACATTCATAAAATGCTTAAATATACCTGTTGAAGGATCAAACCGATCCATTCCGCTTCCATAAGTGCCAATCCAAATAATTCCATTTTTATCCTTGTAAATAGATCTTATCTCGTTGTGGGCTAGGCTATTTTGGTTAATAGGATTGTGTGACCAATTTTTAAAGGCACCTGTTTCAGGATTAAATTCATCCACACCACCACCGTTCGTTCCGATTAGAAATTTACCGCCTTCAATTGGGGTAATAACTCTAATTACATTGTTACTTAAATTATTACTCTGGTTACTGGTACCCGGAGTATTTACATAGTGTTTATAAGAATTTGTTTTTCTATCCAGTTTATCCAGACCATTATGAGTACCAATCCAAAGCACACTATCTTTATCTTCATAAAAGGACCAGATGATTGGATGACTTAATGAGTTTTTATCATCTTGTCTATGTTTGTAGTGATAAAATTGACCTGCTCCTCTGGATACTTTATTAATTCCTCCTCCATAAGTTCCTATCCACATAATTCCAGAGCGATCCAAATACAAAGATCTGATTTCATTTGTGCTTAAAGATCTGTCATCCAATGGATCATGCTGATAAGAGACAAACTGATTTTTTTTTGCATCAAAAATATTTATTCCACCGCCATTAGTACCAATCCAAATCATACCAGAAGCATCTTCGGATATTGCATAAATTTCATTATGATTAATTGAGTTTGAATTGGAAGGAGAATGTAAATAATGATAAAACTTAGGGGATGCTTCTTTGCGGTCAGTTGAGGAAATTTTATTTAATCCGTAATCGGTTCCAATCCAGAGATTCCTGTTTGTATCCTCAAAAATTGATCTAATATTGTTATTACTTAAAGAGTTTTTAGAATTGGGTTTATTTGAGTAACTAATAATAGTAGGCGAAGGTTTACTACTTGTTATAGATATTTTTAACAAGCCATTATTTGTCCCAACCCACAGGACACCCTGACTATCAATAAAGAGTGACAAGACTTTAACATTATTTATTAAGAATTTTTTATCAGTTCCGTTTATACCTCTTTTTATGATGAAATCGGAATCGTATGATGCAGCGTCAACAAACTGATTCAGTCCGTCATCAGTTCCTATCCATATATTTCCTGCGTTGTCTTCAACTATTGCATTTATATTATCATTACTTAAGCTATTAAGGTTATCCTTATTATAATTAAATCGTATAAATTTTTTCTTTCCCGGTATGTAAAGGTTTACACCTGCGTTAAATGTTCCAATCCATAATCTGCCAAGCTTATCTTCACACAGTGTTGTAATATCATTATAACTTAAACTGTTTGGGTTCTGTGACTTTCTTAAAACTTTAAATGAATATGCATCATAGATATTCAAGCCGTCTTCAGTTCCAAAGTACATAAACCCTCGGCGATCCTGAAGCATACATTTTACAATACTTTGGGATAGTCCTTCTTCAAGAAAAATTTGATCAAAAGATATATCGCTAACCTGGGAAAATGTTGGCGTTAATAGAGCATAAGTAAATAGGTTAACCAATAATATAAATCGTGAAATGCAATCTGAAATATTAAAAGTATAAATATTCATTTTAAGAACCTTAAACGCCTCGTTAACTTTTCTAAGAGAGAAGCATTGACGAGCAATGTTAATAAGTTATTTCAGCAAAACCATTTCCCTTGTTTGCATAAATTCTTCTGCCTGTATTCTATAGCAATAAACTCCGCTTGGCAGGTTTGCTGCACTCCAAGTTATTTCATAAGCACCTGCCGGTTTTTCTTCGTTAACTAAAGTTTCAATTTCGTTGCCGAGTATGTCATAAACTTTAACTTTAACAAAATTCATTTCTGGAATTTGGTATTTAATTATTGTTGTTGGATTGAAGGGATTTGGAAAATTACTTGATAAACTATAAGTCTTGATTTCGCCTGTAAATTCGTTAACATCAGTTGGTATGTATGAATATGTGAGTTTTTCGTGATTCACCCAACTAGAGCCATCCCAGTCTTGGTATAACCATTCGATAGTATTATTGTTCATATCACAGGTGTATTTATATTTCCAATCATTCAACCAATTTGAACCATCCCAGCCTTGTACTGACTCTTCAATCTTATTATCATTCACATCATAGGTATAAGTAATCTTACTACTATTCACCCAATTAGAAACATCCCAATATTGAAATAAGAATTCAATCATATTATTATTTACATCATATGTGTACGATTTCTTATCACTATTCACCCAGGCTGAACCATCCCAGAATTGATAAATTTCCTCTATCTTCAGAAAACCATTACCAAGCAGTGTTTTATTTATTGTTGTCCTTGTATCCCTTGCATTAAATCCATCTTCATAAAACTCTCTTTGTTGATTTCTGAATGCCATCTGCCAATCGCTGTTTTTAGATTTCAGCTTTAAGGATTCAATATCATTTAATCTTTGCAAATCATCTGCATTTGGTTTATTAATTTCACACAGCCTTTCGGTAGTAGGCTTCTCTGGTATTCCTCTTCTATGATTTCTATCTTGAGCATAGACTATTATTAAAGTCATCCAAAAGAAAAGCATAATTCTAAGAAAGGTTTTCATAAAGC
>JAFNAQ010000047.1 GCA_017860275.1 Bacteroidota bacterium | reverse complement strand
TGTGGTACTCAAACATCCCGATCTGTCGGAAGAATACATTTCACCCGATCATCCGCAAGCACCCGGACTGATATTACGGAACCTGATGGATAAATACAGGGCATTGAATGGTGAAGATTTCCCCGGCGAGAACATCAACATCACCGTGAAATCCCTGACAACTCCCAAACCTGTTCTGATTACCATAAAAGCAGGAGCACCGGAGGAAAGCAGAATACGCGGTTTTATGGGTCAGTTCGAAATATCAGCCCCTGAACCCCTGATGAAGATCATGTACGACGGAGGAATTGGAAGCAAAAACAGCATGGGATTTGGATGTGTGGAAAGCATGGGTTGATGAATTGATGCAAGATTGCGGACTAAAAAATGCTAATCAGATTAAACGATAGAGAAAAATATTGTTATAAAACAAATTTGTCAGAAGTTGCTAAAAACAATAAAAGAGAAAGTTTTTTTGTTTAGAATCTCACACTTTCAATTAAATAGAGAGAAAAGAAAAGATATAAATATGTTTATGGATTATTTGTAAAATATTCACTATGAATGTCTCATTAATTTACTAAAAATATTGGCATAAAATCATATAAAAATCCCTTTTCCAAATAAATGAAAAAGGGATGAAAAACCATAAGTATATGTTTATTTTATTTTTTCAATTCCAAAACTGGTTCGATTCATACTGGTCTTTCGGATGCAAAAATAGATAAAAAAATAAAATAGGCAATAATAATTACGTTTTTTAATAATATATTTATTTTATTTGGATATATATAAAACATTTTATACATTTGCTGTCATAAATACAAAGTTATGGCAGAGCTAATTAGTGAAGAAGGTCATGTGTTTTCAGAAGAAGACGCATTGGTATACATAAAATGGAAAGTAAATGATTTGAAATAGCAAGGTTATTCAAATGAAGATATTTTGGGGTTTGATGATACTAACGCTTGGGACTGTTTTGCAAAGGTGTTTATCTCGCATATAGATCGGACAAGTTGTATATATAATATAAATCACGATTAAATTATGAGCTTACAAACAATTATTGAAATCGGACATAAAATCCGAAACGAACTAAGTAAAGAGGAGAGCTTACAATACCACAGATTCGTAAAGCGAGCACCTGAATATAGTGATAAGCAACCATACTCATACTATCAAATAGATGTATCAGATAGCTATGAAATTAACTTTGGTAGTCTAAAAGAAGTATTTGATATGAATATTATCAAATCTCAATATTATTACCTGAAATATAAAACAGGAGAAGCAGATAGTTTAGTAAAATATATGTTTGGTGATATTGCGTACCCCGATTTTTTCAAACCAGATGACCCTGAGAATGGAGCAGCAGCATTCAGGCTTAATTCATTTCTAAGAGCAAAAGAAGATGCTTCAAAAATTGATAATGAGAAACTAAAATCGTTTAGACAAAGTCTCGAACGAACATTGGATTTGTTGCTGAATCTATTTAATGAAAAGGAATATTGCTACATACATTTCAATTTCAATGGTAAATCGTGGTATGAATTGGACATATTTAATGATATTGAGAATTCTATAGTAACAAACTTCATTAAAGAAGAAAATGGATTTATTAGTCTAACTGCTTTCTTAACTCGCACTCTTGTTGAGTCTGATAGCAGATTGCCGAATTTTGAACGAACTAATACATACAAAACAAAAGCCTTTGAAGATTTAGATGAAGTGAAAGATTTGTTGTATGGATTAGATTTCCAACAAAAGAGCAAAATCAATGCTGGTAAAGATATAATGATTAATATGTTGCCCAAGGGTAAATTATCAGCAAACGGGGTAATTACATATTTCGAAAAGAAATCGAATTACGATTATAAAAATCAAAAGCCAGAAAATTTAGATCCGTTTGCAGAACCATTTGACAATCCAGAAATTGATGGAATTGAAAAGTATGACATAATTTTCTCCAAACGTTCAAAACCAATTGGCATCGACCTCTTAGAAATAACAGATATAGAGCAAAATTTACTTTCGCGAGTAAAGGATAATATTCAAAAAGCCAAAAAGAAAGTCAATTATGGTTTTACATTAGACTTTGCTATCAAAGTATTATTTGACGAAAAGAAATACAACAGTCATCTGCTTAAAATTCTTCCTTTAATATATAAAGACTGCTATTATTCCGATGATGTTCTCTTACCTGCATTGATTGAGAAAACAGAGTATACTATTCGCAATGGTGATGGAAAAAAGAATTATTTCGGAGGATTAAAACAACATTTTTATTTTTTGACAGAACTTCAAATAAATGATACTATTATGGAAATAAAACAATCGAAAAGCTATTTGCTGGGAACAAAACTTGGAATAATGTCCAAGCCAGTTTCAATGTGTATTAAGTCTTTTGAAAAGGCTTATGTTGGGAATTTATCACGCAGAATTGCCAGTCTGAATGATGTGGTTGAATTTGCAAACTACCTGAATGAAAAATTGATGATACACCAAAAAGGGTATCCGAGTGTAAAAGATGCCTCGCGAGAATTAACTGCTTTATTTGACTTCTTCCCTAAAGAGGAGAAGTATAATAGAAATTATTGTGCTTTAGGGTTCTTTGAAACTTATTACACATACAATAAAGAAGAAATAACAACTGTAAACGAAGAGAATACAATCGAAAATTAATAACTACAAAATAATACCATTATGTCAACAATTCAAGAAAAATCGGAAATTATATTTTTGTATGAAAGTAAATATTCTATGCCAAATGGCGACCCATTTACCGGAGAACAACGTTACGATGAAGAAACAAAAAAGGTACTAATAAGTGATGTCAGGATTAAACGTTTCATCCGTGATTATCTCCATAATATAGGAGAAATAATCTATGTGATTAATGATAAAGATCAAGCCGAGGGTAAAGAATCGGGATCGGCAGCTCGGATCAAGAGTTTAAGGAAGAAATTTGATACAGACTTAAAAGAGGCTGGAATTAAAAAGGACGATGGATTATTTTTACTTACCAAATGTATTGACGTTCGTTTGTTTGGAGGAATTTCAACGGAAAAAGACGCTGCGGTAAATCTTACTGGCCCTGTACAGTTTGCGTTACTTAACCCATCATTAAATTCTGTGGATTTAAGATTACATCAAAACACTTCTGTTTTTTCTTCTGATGTAACAAAATCTGGTGGAGCAATTGGAACAACATCATTAGTTCCATATTCTATTAATCAAATCCACGGTTGGATAAATCCATTTGCAGCCGAAATGTCAGAACTCGAAGACAAGGATGTTCATATAATGTTTAAAGCATTATGGAACAGTATAAACAATGCTAATACCCGTAGTAAATCGAATCAAAGTTCTTTGCTGCTATTGCAACTGGTCTATAAAAATAAAACCGATAAAGTATATGGAACAGATAAACTGATTTCTTATACTTCCGACAAACGCGATGAACAATTCAGAGATATTTCAGATGTCGATTTCAATTTTGAACTACTCAAAGAGGTTGCCACATCTCCTAAAATAAAAGAAGTGAGATATTATACTGAATCAAAAAATATTGCCGATAAACTTAAATCATTGGGTGGCAATTTCACCGAACTAAGTTTTGAATGATTATGGATGCCATAATTATAAATATATCGGGAAATTGGGGGCATTTCAAAAAAGTGGATACAAACAATAATCCGCTCACGCATGACTTCATTACCAAAACAGCTTTAATCGGTTTGATTGGAGCTGTAAATGGTATTGAAAGAGTTGAAATGAAGAAATTATTTCCCGAATTATCAGAAGATATAATATATAGTGTAGCATTGAACAATCACGTAAAAAAGGAGAGTTGGGGATTCACTTTGAGAAGCGTGAAAGTGAATACAGAGAAAGCTCCGTGGCAATTTGAATTTCTCAAATCTCCAGCTTTTACGGTCATAGTGGCACTAAAGAATGATAGAAGCAAAAACGTATTTGACGATTTCGTTAAGAATATTCAGAACAGTTCCGCTTGCTACAATCCGACATTAGGTTTAGCAAACTGTCCCGCTGATATTGCCTTTGTTTCATTGGCAACTGTCTCTGAAAAAAATTCGGGAGCGTTCGAAACAAGGGGATTTATATCAAAGAATCATCAAATTGACATTGGTGAAAGTTTTGATTTCAGAATTGGATTCGAGAAAGTTCCAACTTACCAAGACAATGATTTCTGGAATGATCCCGAGAAATATGCAGAAGTAGCCTATTGCAGTCCCGGAAGTACATTTAAAGTAAAAATGGGTGATTATTACAACGTATTATCCAATAGAGAAGAAAGCCAATGGTATATGATTTAGAAAATATTAAATCACACCCAAAAAAGCTGTTGAAAGTTCATATCGAAGGTGTTTTAACTAAATCTGAGACGAGAACAGCAAGTATAATAGCCAAATACGCTGCTCTTTTTCATGATTTAGGAAAAATCAATCCAAACTTTCAGGCAAAACTAAATGAGTTTAAGAGTGCTGGGTACTCTCAGCATTCTTATCTCTCTGCTTTTGCATTCTTGAATTGGTATATAAATAATAAAGAAACGGCTAATAGTACTTTCAAAATTGAAGGGAACGATATCACCAAACTTAAATTGATTACGGCTATTATTCTCCATCATCACGGCAATCTACCAAATATGGATGAAAATGTATCATCAATAACATTGAATGATATGTTACAATTTCTGGAAAAAGATTTTGAAAGATTGCCTATATCATCTTACTTATCATCAAAATTAGGTTTTGAACATAAGCCATTTGATTTATCAATTAAACATTGGTATAAAAGCAATATTCCTAATATAGATTTGGGCTTAAATGGGAATGAGTATGAAATCAAGAACTGGCAAAAGAATGCTCTTGATTATTTTCTGGAAACACAATTTGCCTTTGCTTCTGTTATTGAATCTGACAAACGGGATGCCGGTGATAATAGTCTATTCAATTACTCAGATCTCCTAAATTCGAACAGTATTCAATTAAAAGAGTCTTTAAAAAACTTGTTTGCTGATTTGTCACAAAGTGAGTCTATAAGTGAATTAAATCAAGTTCGTACAGAAATCAGACAAGAAGCTGTCAATAGCATTTCTGTCCTTTTAGAAACTAACCAACGAGTATTTACTCTGACAGCACCAACGGGAGCAGGAAAAACATTTACGTTACTCGATATTGCAAAAGAAATTCAAAGCAAAAAAGGAAACTTGGGAATCATTTTCGCTTTGCCATTTTTATCAATAACAGAACAGGTAGAGAGTATTATTTCTAAAAGCTTAAAAGTGAATATTCTTTCTGTAAACTCAAAATCTCAGAATGAAAGAATCGAAAAGGCTCAAAAAGAATATGAAACTGAACAGACTGCTGAAAATCTTAAGGCTTTAATAATTGAAGACTTTATTGAAAACACTTTTGATCATCCTCTAATTATAACAACATTCGTTCAGTTGTTCGAGACCCTATTGAGTAATAGAAACTCCACATTGTTGAAATTACCCAACTTTGCAAACAGAATTTTTCTGATTGATGAAATTCAAGCATTACCACCGAGATTGTATGTGTTTTTCTCAGCATGGTTAGATGCTTTTTGTAAGCAGTTTAATTCTTATGCTATATTATCCACAGCAACAATGCCGGACTTGAGAATGCCAGAGAAAAAAGAATTGTTGGGTAATGCTAACTTTGAAAAAATTAATCCACAACGCTTATTCAGAGAGTATTCTTATCCGACAGATTTATTAAGCTCGGGAAAGTATTTTAATAATGATGTATTCAATAGATATATTGTGAATGTTATTGATGAAGACCTCACAATAGAAAGTTTAAAAGCAAGAATAAAGAATGAAAAAAAATCTGTATTGATTATTCTTAATACAATTCAGGATACGAAAGACTTATTTAATAGTCTGTCAGACAATGATAATGTTCATTTACTAAATACTCATTTTACACCTGAAGATAGGCTTAAAAAAATTGAATATATTAAAACCTTACTTGAAAGAGAAAAGGTAATATTAATATCCACTCAACTTATAGAGGCAGGAGTGGATATAGATTTTCCTGTTGTTTATCGGGATTTGTGTCCATTGCCAAGCCTCATTCAAAGTGCAGGTAGATGCAATAGAAATAAGAAAATCGATTTGGGAAATGTCTATTTATTTCAGTTGATAAATGTAAAAGGTAAATACAGTTCTGAATTGATATATCGTAATGACGGTAAATTATTCCTCGAATTCATTAAACAAAATATAACTGGCGTAATTCAAGAAAAAGAGCTGTTTAATATACAGAAAGAGTTTTTCAAGTCAATAGCTCGAAATCTTGAAATTGGAGCGTATCCTGAAGAAAAGATGAATTTGATTGAAGAAATCAATAAAGCTCAATTTGAAAATGTCGGAAAATTTCAACTAATAAATAACAATACTTTTGGAACCCAATATCAATTTTATGTTCCAATAGATGATGAAGATAATGAATTTGAACATTTAGCTGAATTGATAAAGTCTACTTTTACAAAAGATTACAGTGAAGCCATAAAGTCTAAAATTGATATTAATTCTCAACTAAAAAGAATGAGTATGAGAGTAATCTCAGTAAGATTACAAAATAAATCAGATATTCCACCATTAGGTTATCCCGATGCAGTCTGTGGATTATTGAGATTAAATATAGGAAATTATGATCCAATATTAGGATTCAAATTAAACAAAGATGATATTTTTCTGTAAATAAATATTATTTCCCCTTTATGTCCAATGAACTACCAACCCCCGAAGAATTCCGCAGAATGGAATATGAGTTTAACGAG
>JAFNAQ010000027.1 GCA_017860275.1 Bacteroidota bacterium | reverse complement strand
GTTTCTATCAGGCCCGGATGGCGAAATTGGTAGACGCGCTGGTTTCAGGGACCAGTGACCGTAAGGTTGTGCAGGTTCGAGTCCTGTTCCGGGCACCAAGAGTCCCCAATAATGCTTTGACATACAACGCATTATTGGGGACTCTCCTTTCTTTACTGAAACATTACTGAAACTTTTATGTTTTTTTTCTTTATTATCTCTATATTATTAATGCGTATTGACTTTGTTTGCGTTTATTGCTTAGAATTCTTATTTTATTTCAACTTTCTAAATAAACGTATTGCTTCTCCAATCCATAAGACAATAGATGTTGAACCTATAATTAAAATCCAGTCTTTAATTGATAATGGAACAGTCCGAAATACTTCTCCACCAAACTCTACTATTAGAATTTGCCCGATGAAAATTACAGTAGAAACTAGTAAAAATCCATAACTCTTACTTAAGCCATAAAAAGCAGACTTATTTGTCTGAAATGCTTTTGCATTAAACATATTCCAAAATTGAAGCATTACGAATACTGTAAAAAACCTTGACAAATCATATCTGCTTACAACTCCATTTTCTGAAAACATAAATAACAAGCCAAGCAGAATTATTACAAATATTAACCCAACGAATAAGATGTTAAACCTCATTGGTGGAGTAATAATAAAGTCATCATTTCTTCTTGGTTTATGCTCCATCACTCTTTCATTTGGAGGTAGGGATGCTAATGCTCCGGCAGCGAAGGTATCCATTATAAGATTTACCCAAAGCATTTGCGTAACCGTAAGTGGAAGATCGTGACCAAAAACAGATCCTAATAATACTATCAAAAGGGCTGCAACATTTATTGTAAGTTGGAATAAAATAAATCGTTGGATATTTTGATACAGAGAACGTCCCCACATAACGGCAGAAGTAATACTATTAAATGAATCATCAAGTAATGTAATATCACTAGCTTCTTTAGCGACAAAAGTGCCTGATCCCATTGACAATCCAACATGTGCAAAATTTAATGCAGGTGCATCGTTAGTCCCGTCACCGGTAACGGCTACTATTTGCCCATTTCTTTGTAAGAGTTGAACTAATCGTTGCTTATCTGTAGGCCTTGCGCGACAAAGAATTTTTAAGTGATGAACTCTATTTAATGCTTGCTCGTCTGAAAGTTCTTCAAATTCTAAACCAGTTAAGATATTTAAAAAGTTGTCGCTTTCATTCCATATACCAATTTGACGACCAATTTCTTTAGCTGTTCCTAGTGTGTCTCCTGTAACAATTTTTACATCTATACCCGCATTTAAACACTTTAATACCGCTGCGGGGACATCTTCTCTAACCGGATCAGAAATTGCGACTACACCTAAATAAGTCAAGTCTGCATTAACAATATGTCCTCCTTCAATTCTAACAAAGCTATCATCAATAATTTCATATGCAAAACCAAGAGTACGCATTGCCTGATTTTGATATTCATCTAGTAAACTATTAATCTTATCTGCGTATTCGCCTTTTGATATCATCCCTCTTTCTAATTTAACATGATTGCATAAAGAGAGTACTATTTCAGGTGCTCCTTTTACGTACAAAACTTTTTTGTTTAAAGAAGGAGAGTGTACGAGAGTAGCCATATACTTACGTTCGGTAGAAAAGGTAAGTTGTTCAAGTATTTCCGACTCTTCTCTTATTGAAAGATAGTTTACATTTTGCCTTTCCAACCATAATAGTAGAGCCGCTTCAGTGGGATTTCCTATGCCTTTAATTTTGTCTTTCTCAGAATAATCAAGGTATGCAGTAGAATTTACAGAAATACTTTCTATTATAAGGTTATCAATCTCTTCTTCTTTCAACCTCTCTTCATCTTTGCCAAAGAAGTTGGTTCTGTAAACCTGCATTTGATTCTTTGTAAGTGTACCGGTTTTATCGGTACAAATAACAGTTGTTGCACCCATTGTCTCACAAGCATGCATTTTTCTTACGAGGTTGTTGCTAACCAACATCCGACGCATACTAAGAGCTAAACTTAGAGTTACGCTCATAGGAAGGCCCTCTGGTACTGCCACAACAATTAAAGTAACAGCAACCATAAAATATTGAAGTATTCTTCCTGCAACATCAATATTAATCCAAGATTCTTCAACAAGCGGATTAATCCCAAACAAATATCCAATTATTGTAAGAGATATGAAAATTAGTAAAGCGCTAACAATCCAAAACAACCAGCCGCGATTTTCTACAAGATCCGGTAATTCTTTCTTATGTCCGAATAACTCAATTCCATCATATATGATTGGGAACCAGACTTTTGTTAATGCTATTAACGAGGAAAAAATAACAATCCCTACGGAGCCTAATTGATTAAAAGAGTAATTAACCTCTCCTAGAAAAAGGTCTTTAATAAAAAGGACTAGAAACGTAAGAACAGCTAAAGAAAAGCCAGCAACTCCAATGAACTTTGCTAGCTTATCTAGCTGCTTATTTAAAGGCGTTTCTTCACCACTCATTTCGGTCGCTTTCTCTGCAACTTTTCCATATTCAGTAAAATCTCCAACTTTTTTGATTTCCAGAATACAATGGCCATCCATGATTTTTGTTCCTCTCATTGCCCAGTTTGAGGGGTATGTCGAATCAGGGTCAAAATCTTTTGGATTAGTTGTTTTGTCTATAATTGGTTCTCCAGTTAAACTTGACTCGTCAATTTGGAGTGATACTGATTCAAGTAATATACCATCAGCAGGAATCTCCTCTCCAGTATTTAGAATTACTATATCACCAACAACAATGTCTTTTTTTGGGATTTCCGAAACATTGCTAACACGAATTACTTTATATAAAGTGTCGTCATTTACTTTATTTAGAATATCAAATTTTTTGTTAGCATCTAATTCAAACCAAAAAGCAACGATTGTCGCTAATAAGATTGCGCAAAATATTCCTATTGTCTCAGCAAATTCCATGTGAACAAAAGAGATTCCTAGAGAAAGCAAGGCAGCTATTAGTAATATTCTAATAATAGGATCTTCAAATTTCTCTAGGAATAATTTCCAAAGGGATTCTCTTTTTGGAGGAGTTAAAATATTTATTCCATTAATTCTTTTGCTCTCTTCAACTTGTTCAACATTAAGACCTTCATAATGTTTTTTGTTCTCCATGCTATTTTTGTAAATCAATTAATGATTTAGGAAGTTCATTTAATTTTAATTTCAGATTCTTTATTAATGCTTTCTCCAAATCATCTATTTTACCGTCACCTTGAATTTTGGAAAGAAGCCATTTTAATTCGTCTTTGTCAATTTCACCTGGAGAATTCTCATCTTCTAAAAGATAGCTTGTTATTGCATCAACAAATAAAGTTTTCCAACTTTTATGATTAGCTTTTCCAGATACCGAATCATTCAGATCAAATAAAAAATCCGCCTCTTCTTTATCAATTTTTCCATCTGCATAAAGTATTTCTCTTAATTGTTTTACTTCTTGCTCATCAATAATGCCATCGGCAAGTATCGATTTTTTTAATTCTTTTAAGTTTTTCATTTTTAGATAAATTTAAATGCGCAGGCGTATTAGCCCACTGATTACTAACTACTTATGACGTGATTGTTTAATGTTTTCATAAGCACCTCACTAATAGATGTTTTTCTAGTAGCTTGATGCTTAGAATATATAAAATTTAGCATTCAAATAAAGGAGCTATAGATTATCTTCTAACACTCCTTTATTTTTTTAAATTATTCATTTAATATAAATTCTGCGATGCGGTTATCTTCCCTTACAGGATATTTTGTAGATATTCCTTTACCTTCATAAATAATACGAGATGAACTTATTCCGTGATTAATAATATATTCACAGATTGCTTTTGCTCTCATTTCAGAAAGTCTTTGATTAAAATCTAGTGCACCAATATTATCAGTATAAGCATAAATCTTAATATTCATATTAGAATATTGATTCATAAAATTGACCAATTTATCTAATTGAGGATTTGATTGAGAGCAATCTGAATTACCAAAAGGGAATTTATAAATTATATATACCTCATTTTTTTTGTAGGGAATATTGTTCAATTTCCCCCCAATATCTGAGTTAATTTCTTGATTCTCTTGATTTGATGAAGCTTTACTTTTCTTCGCATTGGCTTGATTTACTTTAGAGTTTGCTATATTGCTATTTAAAGTACTTGCTTTATTATCCGGCATTTGCTTATTAGGCGGATTTCTGTTCGTAATAGCTGTAGCTTTATTATTTGAAATAATATTTTTATCTACATCTGACTTCTTCTCCGAAGGCTGTTGAACATTTGTCGTTTTTTCAGTATTCGCGTTATTTGGATTATTTTCAGAAATAGGGATATTACTTACTCTCGTTTTTTCAGAAGGCTTTGCCTGATCTACATTTGTTTTATTTATTTCTGAGGTTTGCATATTTCCCTTATTTTCAGAATTGGATGCTTCAATTGGAACTGAATTTCGATTAACTATTTGTTCGTCTGAGGCATTATTTTTGGGTATTGCAAACCATATTATTACAACGAAAGCTAGAACACCGAAAAGTGAATATAATATAACTTTATTATTAATCTTTTTCCCGCTTTTTCCCTTATCGGAAGAAGAAGCTACACCATTAGAAAATTCTTTAGATCTAATAAAATTATTCTTACTATTTGGATTATTCAAGTTCTCTTTTGAAGCAATCTGTCCTTCTTTAGATTCTTGAGACTTAGATAAATTAATCTTGTTGTTAGCGTTACTTATGCTTGATGAAGGCTGAATCTTAGTCTCGTTAGGTTCAGAAAATTTAGATAGATTAATTTTGTTGTTTGAGCTATTCAAATTTTCTGACGATGGAACCTGAGCTTCGCTAGATTCAGAAGACTTAGATAAGTTTATCCCTCTTTTAGGTTTATCTCCTTCTGTTTTATTTAAATCAATTGCCATATTATTAAATTTTTAAGGAATCTATGTATACATCTCAACTAATACTTCTAAACTTCCTATAGATCCCCTACCCATAGCTTCGAATTCCCATGAGTCTCCGGTTCTATATAAACGGCCAAATTCAAGAGCATCTTCGTTATTGAATTTCTCCTTTAAGTTATACTTCAATAGTTCCTCTTCATTATCTTGATTAAAAATCCTTATATAACAATTATTTACCATCCCAAAATTTAATTCCTTTGTGCGAATATCTTTTTTAGAATCATTTGGATATTTACAAATAGTTGCAGTGAAAACGATTTGCTCAATAAGAGGACTTACATTAGGTAGATCCAGAAATAATGTTTCATCATCACCTGTATCACTATTCCCTCCTGTTTGATCATCACCAGATGACCTAACAGCAGCATCTGCTGATATTTGATTGCCGTAAAATACAAAATATCCATCAGCTGGTATTTTGTAATTATTACCTACCATAAAGGCACTAGCATCCAAATCAAATGCCGGCCCCCCGGGAGTTTCGTTAGGATCCCATCCTAGTCCAACTCCAATGTGAATAAGTCCAGGACTTGCCTTTTGCAAATTAAATCGACTTCCTTTGTTAAGATTAATTGACATTTTATTATATTTTAAATGGTTAATTATTATTGATTAGGCATATATTTCAAGTAACTGAGCCAATCCTTCCGGATAACCCATAGGATAAGCTTCGAATTCCCAAACTCCTGATGTTTTAAGTAATCTTCCAAGAATGAATGCAGTTTCATTAGTTGCTTCTTCAGCAAGAAAATATGTTGCAAGAACAGTCCCTGAATTCTGTTCATATATTCGTATATAGGCATTTTCTATCATACTAAAATTTTGCCTCTTAGCGATTGCTTCATCTATAGAACAACAGAAAACTACCTGTTGTATTTCCGAATTAAACTTTGATGTATCAATGGTTAAGATTTCATCATCACCATCACCTAATCCTGTACGGTTATCTCCTCCGTAAATTACTGATCCGTCTGGTGATTTAGGGTTATTATAAAATACAAAGTATTCGTCATTTATAATTTTACCATTCGATCCAACTAAAAACGCACTTGCATCTAAGTCAAAAGAATTTGTGGAAGAGTTCGTATTAGGATCCCAGCCAAGTCCTACAACAAAGATTTTGCTTCCTATTTGGGATTCATTAATAATGTCGATTTTAGAACCTTTTGTTAAATTAATAGCCATAATATTAATATTTTATGAGAATTTATTTTTTTATTTTAGGTGAGAAAGGGGCCATATTTGCATTGTTAGGATTAAGTTCTTTAGAAGGGAAAGGAGGCAAAATATCCATTGAGACTTGGTTAACATCAGACGGTTGTGGGGGAATATTCATCGTCGCTCTTGGTTTAGGAGGCGGAGGTGGTAGGGGAATATTCACCGTCGCTCTTGGTTTAGGAGGCGGAGGTGGGGGTGGAATATTCACCGCTACTCTTGGCTTCGGGGGCGGAGGTGGTGGGGGAATATTCACCGCTACTCTTGGTTTAGGAGGCGGAGGTGGGGGTGGGATATTCATCGTCACTCTTGGCTTCGGGGGCGGAGGTGGTGGTGGAACATTCACCGACACTCTTGGCTTAGGAGGCGGAATAATCGTATTGGCTACGTCTATTGAGTGAGAAAGAAGTGTTAATGATGAATTATCTAATTTATTTTGTCTTGAAGAACGAGTAGAAGGAGATGATGATTCAGATATGTTTTTAAATGCTAGTTTTAGTAGTTCATTTTCTATTTTTAAAGGAGAGCCAGTAACATTACTAAATTTTTTCTTTAGTCGCTCAATATAATATGCAGTATTGACCGCCTCTCCGTTCAATACAAACTGCACATTATTTTCAGATATACTATTGTTTTTAAGTAGTTTATCAATTGACCTAAAAACATTTTCGTCTCCTGTATAGTAAGCTAAATTATTATTTAATTCCCTTTTCTTAATTTGCACATAACATATTGTACCATCAGACAATGTTATATCGCCCCTTGGTATTGAAGTTTCTTGATTTAGAAACTCTTTTGCATATGAAATTAAGTGAGATTTCTCTTCTTTTTCATCAAGAATAGAATGAGTAATTGATACTGCATTATCATAGAGCATTTTTGTCATTATCCTCACCCTTGGATCGGCACCCTGTCCTTCAACAATTTCTTTGTCTATAGGGTTATTATAATCATCATTAAAAAGTTCAATATAGAGATTGTCTTCAAGTCCTGTTAATAATATAACATGTTTGCTTTGTTCAATTGTAGAATGGTTAATAAGAGCTGATAATAGATATTTACAATATGAAACAGTCTCTATATTATTGTAACCAGATTCTTCAAAAATCTCCTCAATCATTAACATTTCTTTTTGAGCTATATCACTTGAAAACATAAATCTTACAGGTAATTGACTTCTGTATTCCTCAATAGAGTCATTTTTATATAAAACAGAATTCAAGAAATGAGAGAGATACTGTTCAATCCCAAAGTATAATAAAAACTTAACATGTTTCTTGTTCGAAAAAATTGTAAAGAACCTAGATGGATCAGCAATGATTTTAAAATAGTCTCCATATGCATGAATTCTGTCCCCATTTAAGTAGCAATCTTTTGCAAACTTTCCTATACTAAATTCACTATCTTTTACATAGAAATACAATGGTATAACATTTCCTTCTTTTCTGCATAGTGGTTCAAAATGAGCTCCATTCAGTTGATACCAGAAAGAAATAGAAGTTCTACTTAATTGTATTAAGACACAAAAATCCATCTATTTGCTAATTTTTTTTAGAATAACTTCCTCCAAGAACTTCATTCCTTCCAAGATAATTATCGGTGCGACATAATCAAATACTTCTGTTTCCCCGGTTCTCTTGCTTTCATTAGCCATTTTATATTCAGGAAGTTGTTTAATATAACTTGCAATGTTCATATTATTAAACCCTTCCATGAAGTCTTGTTGAGTTAACGGTAGGGCAAATAACTGACTCGCCAACTTGTAATAAATTTCGGCAAATTCCATAAATCTTGGACATACTGACATATGATTGCCTTGGTGAGATGGCAAAAAATAAGATCCAATATGTTCCATCATTTCATTAGTGATGGAATCCTCACTTTTAATTTGTTTTTGCTCACCTGTTGAAGTGATTACAATAAAATTATCTTCTCCAACCAGTTCGATGGCTACATTATTTAGCGGGACATAAAGTTTACCAGTTGTTTGTGCTAATCCCTTCGATACTTCATATTTAATATCGTTACTGCCTTCGCTATTTGTTGGGTTTATTATAGGAGGCCCACTTAATAATCCTTGAGCCTTTTCCATTCCTCCGAATCCTTTTATAAACAAATTAGTATAGTATTCTGAATATTGCTGTTGATTTATAGCTTTTAACCAATCAAAAATTCTCGCACCTTTCCCTGCAAATACTACATTTACAATAGGTTTCCAATTATCCATTCCAGGAACTCTATTTGGGGAATTTGCAACTTCAGAACGTAATTTTAGAGCAAGCTGCCCAGCATAAAACATAATCAATCCAGTAACATATAAATTAACACACATTAATTCTGGACATCTACCAGCTAGTAATTGATAAAATTGTGGAAAATCATTATCATCTAAGCGATCTACTAATTGTTCAAAATAGTATGGAGCAGTATTTGATGTAAATTTGTTTTCTCCTTTATTAAGGCCTTGGATGGTTATCTTTTTCCTCTCACACATTTCGATCATAATGGCCTTAAAATTAGTAGAATAGCTCGTTGCCTTCGAGACCCGTTGAGCGGCAAAGCGAATAGAACTTTGCTTAACCATAGCTAAACCCAATTCATTTGGGCCATTCATCATTGCTAACGCCATGATATCAGTCGTGCTTCCTCCAACATCAAAACAAATAGTAAGAAATCTTGGATCAGTAGATATTTTTCCACTATTGGCAATATAATTCGCAACAGCACACGCTTCTGTAAGTGAGTCTGTGGACCCTAGTATTTTAAATTTAAAATCTCTAGGACCTAATTCAGTATTTATATCTTTAATTGCGCTCGTAGATTTAGCTTGAGGTTCGGGAGTAGTACCCCAACCACTTACAGGATTTGAGCTAACATTACTTCCCCATCCTGAACCGTTAGATCCATTTTCGACTGAGCCCCAGTTATCGGATGTTTGAATATTCCCAGAATTACCCCAACTACTTTTTGGCGATTTAGAAGTATCTCCCCAACTACTTCCAGTTTGACTAGAAAGGTCTATGTTGATTACAGGATTATAAATTATTAGTTTTTCATGAGGTAGTATTGGATTTACTTCTCCTAGTGTTGTCCAGATTTGATTATACTGCCGTATTAAATTATTACTCATGGAAGAAGGATATGACCATTTCAAGCTTACTGGTCTATGTCCCTCATCGAATAATTGAGCATATATATGTAACAATAGGGAAGATAGATAAGCCGTTTTGTAGCTATTTTCAATACTCTGAGTAGACCATTTCATATTATGTACAATCTCAGGTCGTCCTGCTTTTGGATATTTTAGATAATATCTATTATCACTTGCATCATCAATTGGAAGGTTTTTTTCAAAGCAAGGAAAACCTCCCATAACTGCTTGTGATGCTTTTGATTCATTACTATGACTATCAAGTTCTCTACTCCAACGTTTCGGGTCATGTAACGTTAAAAGGGATTTAATAGAATTCCCTTGAACTTCATCATTTTGAAAGAAAAATATTTCATTTTCTACAGCAGGTTGAATATCATTATTCTTATTATCATTAGCTAATAATGAGACTCTTCTATTTTTAAATTTAATCCCTTTAGAAACTGATTGGTATTTTTTTGAGTAATAAGCAACAGATGTATTGGTACTTCCAAAATCAATACCCAAATTTGCTTCAGAAAGATCCTCACTATCTTGGAGTTTATTCCTTAATATAGCATCGGGTTCAGATTTATATCTTATTATAAGATAGCCACAATCTTGTCCTGAATAAGAAAATTTTAATCCTTTGAAAGGTAAATTACTCTCATAAATTTCATATTTATAAGCGTTATCTGCTACTCTGTAATCTGAGACTATATGTAGAGTCGATTGAAGTCTATCCTTTATTCCTACTTCTGAAGTCTGTCTAACCTTTCCCTTTTCTGACAAATAAAAAGGAATCCCCCGTGAGTCTGATAATATCTTGAAATAATCCTCATCACTATAACCAACAAAAGGTGTTGCTTGAAATTGGTCCTCATTATGTGGTAACTCAGAGTACATAAAATATCTGTTCCATTTTTTTGAAATAAAATTAGGCCACAATAATATATCCTGATTTTCTATTGACTTATCAACAACTTTATATTTTTGTGATTTAACGATTTCTTTACCTAGGCTTGTGTATATCACAAGTTTCACTTCTAATATATCATTTTCAGGGTCATATATACCTAAAAGTCTAGACTTAATGTTTGTAGTAGTATCTACTCCAACAAGAGCACCTAAATTATTTCCAAAAACATTTAGAGCTAAGGGAGTAAGGGGTAAAGCAAAGTAATTATAGAAACCTTTTTCTCCTTTTGTCTCTGTTTGAAGTACATATATAGGATGATCCTTTAAGAAGTCCGCTTTTTCATCACCTTCTTTACCAAAATTAATTTTGGCAATTTCGGTTCCTTCTGGGAGAAGCAAATTTTTAGGATCGAACAGAAACGATCCAGATGTATCTTCTGTTTGGATTATACCATCACGACCATATAGTTGTGTTGAATGGTTAAACAAAACATCGAATGGTTTAACAAATATCGAAAGTTCAGGAATTTGTTCATCAATTTTAAGACCTCTTTGTTGTGCATAAGCATCCATTTCTTTAAGCCAATCTTGTAAATTACCATTGATATTTTCATATCTAGGTCTAAGATCATCTTCTAGTTGATCAAATTGTGTTCTGAATTTTTCAATATTGTTATTTAATAATTTGACATAGCCATAAAGTCTATTCAATTCATCCCGTTGTAAATTTGAGTTAAGCGGATCTGTAAAATTTCTGTTTTTTACATTTATAAAAGAAGCCTTTTCATTCAACTGGTAAGCGACGGAAGTAAACAAAAAACACTCAGGAGAAGTTCCGCCGACAACTTGACTTTTGTATTTAATAACATCAATAAAAGGATTCCGGTCAGCATTCGGAGGAAGAGTTTGATCGAACCAAAGCGGCCTTCTTTCAAATAAGACATTCCCAAAAGCTCCTTTTGGTTCATATATATTTTGTGTCTCTCCAATCTTTTTACCATCAGAATAAGACAAATTAATTCGCCTTACTTCAACATCCTGATAATTTAGGGCAATACATGCAATAAAGCCCCTCCATTCATCTACTAACGATTTATAAAAGCCCAATAGGCCATCAACTTCGGCATTCTTATCAGTTATTGAATTAAGGGCATTATAAAATAAATTCGACCTCGCAAAAACAGTCGGCATTCCAGAAACAATAGCTCCAATACTCACTTCACTTTTACCATCCTTATCAATAGCAATTGCTGGTGTTATTATATTATTTGTAAAAGAAGGCATTCTACTTGTCAGTGAATCCCAATTATATTCTATTCCACCCGGTTCGGCTTTAGGACTTACTTTTGTAACAAGTGCTTTAATCGTTTTCTCAGCCATAATGTTTTTTATTAAAAATTTTGTGATAAAGTAATTGCGTTATATATATGGGCTAAAAATTTTTCTTTTAGACTATTTGCTTTTTGTTCTGGCATTGGTTCTCCTTTATTAATAAGTGTCTTACAAAAAGTGTCATAACGACTTGATAAAACGCTTTTTTCCCAGTGATGTTTATCATCTAAGAATATTGCACCAACATCTAAATCATTTAGCTCTTTTATGGTTGAGGAAAACGCTTTATCATTGAACATAAATCGGCCCGGACTTACTGTGCCTCTAATCTGATATATCCATCCGGGGATAAACTTTTGTGAGTCGAAAGTATATGCGAATTCTTTCATGTAATTATCAATTTCAATTGTATCCTCATCTGAAATTGATAAGTACATATTTATTTTTTGATTTGCAAGAAAAGCGATAAATGCTTTTGTACCCATTTCATCTTTTGTGGCAGCTTCATTTTTAGTTAATACAATGTGAGCAAGAGATAAAAAAGCACCTAATCTATTAGCAAAGGTTTCTCCAGCTTTATCGTCATTCCCAACAAAGTCATTAAAATCAAAATTGAAAGTGGATTTATCATACTCAATGGCCTTATATAAATATTCTGCTTTAGGATTTTCAAGGCCGTCTTTCCTCGTAAAAAAATCATATGCAGCACAAGCGCATATCATTTCTGTTATATGACATGGATTCTTCTGATTTGCGCCACCAGTTATTACTTTATCTTCTTTTCTCTCATCTCCTAACGGTTTACTTTCAATTGGCCAACCGACAAGATATAGTTTCTTATAAGTGGATTGAACCGTAGGGTCACTTTGATAAAAATGAAGGGCAGCTTGACTGTTCAATGGGAAAAATGATGAGTCAGCAATAACGCTGTCCTCCTTAGAGGTCATTTGCTTTAAGTCTGGCTTTTTGAAAGAAAAATATTCAGTTAGTAAGGTCGATCCAAATTTCATTTTAGATAAGTCCAATGTACTCTTGCCAGCAGATCTTATATATACAGCATCTTTAAATGCTTTAGGTAGAACAGGAATTGAAGAGGCACCTGTTCCTCCAAAAACAGATCCAAATATAAATACTCTGGCATCAGATCCTGCCTTTTCCATTTTTCCTAAAAATTTTTCAAGATCTCTCTCTTCAACCTTAACATCCTTGCCTAAAGCTAAATTTCTTGCTGCTTCAACTATTCCATGATACATTAAGTGAGAGCCTAAATGTGTTTGCGCTCTGTATCCATGTGATAGATTAAATTCTTGGACAGAATTTTTTTCTAGAAAAAGGTCTGATAGTAATTTGTTCTCTTCTTGTTGCTCCGGTGTGCCTGAATTCAACTTTGAGATATTTCTGTAATTTTCTCTACCTGTACCCTCATAATTAGTCCAAAATTGGTGCAAATTCAATTTTGCCGAGAAGAATGTATTAGCATTAGGGTTACAAATATTGTCTGTGGATTTTATTCTTGTATATAAACGTATAAGGTTTTCCACTTTAACCTTATTTCCGTTATTTTGATCAGTATCTAACGTAAGTACTTCTATTTCTTGGTTATCGAACATGCCAATGGCGCATAAGTGCGTAAAAGCCTCCAAACAACGCATGCCGGTGCCTCCAACAGCAACAACAAAAAGTTTATCGTTCATTTTGATGGAAATTAAGTTAATCTATAGAAAATAGGGGAATTAAAACCAGTTACCAATTTTTCCGTTCTTGAAAATTTTGCTTAAAATAAAACCTAGTAAAACATATACTAGAATTGAGACTCCGGTGCCAATTGATAATGCAATGGTGTATTTATCTCTTAGAGAAGGAACATTAATGTCAGTCCTTACGATTAGAAAGCCATATAAAAGAATTACTAGAGGAGTTAGAATGGCAAATATCCAAAACCACATTTTGCGTTTTCCCTTATCCTTTGGATGGCTGCCACCTTCATATTGAATAAGGTTAGAAATAATTGCTGCAATAAGCAGGAAAATTAGAGCTATTACCACTGAGATAATGTAAGCTGAAATAGATTGATCATTCATAGTATTAAGTATATAAATTATTTGGTTATAAATATTGCCATATCTAACTAGTTGACTAGTTTCCTAGTATTTGGATAAAGTAAGTATAGATCACTTTATCTTTTGGATTCACCTTATCAAGAGTATTTCTAATTGCTTCAGCAAGTGATTCATTTGATTTATTAGGAACTGTTGAAGATTCCCATTTGAATAAACTGAGTTTATCAAAATTCGGTGTGCAATCTGAAATTACTACATCAACCCTTATTACTCCAGTTTGGTCAATAATCTGACTGCCGTTAAAATTATTGTGGAATTTTATACCAATTTCAATATTATTTTTGCTTCCCTTATACCCATTATTGTATAAATCTTTATTTAATTCAAAGACTTCATTCAGTTGAGTTTTTTCAATAGGCTTGTAAATCCAGGAATCTTTTATCGATCCATCTGTATTATAACAATCTAATGCTATAGGATCACTCTCATCTGTGGAAAATACTGAATTACCGCTAGCATCTTTTCCTAATTTTGGTTTGTGCTTTTTAACTTCTTCAGTTTTTGCAAAGAATAAGTAATCATTTGTTATATCGGACACATTCACTTTCAATTCTTTTAATTGAAACACATCTTCATTACTAGCATCTATATATAATTTACTGAAGAAATTTGTAAAAGGATTATTCACCCCTGGCTCCATAAGTGCTTTTGAATTTTCATAAATCTCCTTCCAAGGTATTGTAAACGGATAAAATTCAAACATATTATTATCCTTTTTCAACCCATTAATATATTTATCAACATAAAGAGCACCAACGATATCTTCCCCCTTATCGTTATAATAATTACCCCCTTTCTTCTCTGATCCATAATCATTACTTAATTTGTAAAAATCAGTTGACAGAGAGAATTTTTCATAATTATAACCTCTATCTTTTATCGCATAATTTACATCAGCAAGAAGTTTTTTTTCTTTCCCGTGGTTAAAAATGATAAAGTAAAGGTGCTTCAAAACAGTTCTTTTATCTTTAGTTTTCTCATTGTAGTTTGTTACAAGGAAATCGATAGAATTACCTTTTGATAACCAGTCTATGAAGTATCCCTTAGCAAAATTTTCGAATTGTTCTTTTCCATCAGTAGTATACTCTTCAAAATCTGTTATTAATAGAGCATCTCCATTGGAAGCGGTAATTTCTTTTAATGCACCCTCAATAGGTGCCATAATCTCTTTAGAATAAGATTTTGGATCAGTGACTTTATTAAATAATTGGGTTGTTGGAAAATCTAGTTCGTAAATATTACCATTACCCATTCCAAACCACTTTATATCTGATCCTGTCAGTTTTTGAGTAATCTTTTCTAACATATTTACATTTTCCGAATTCGAAGTATATGCTTGCACAAGCCCATTAGAAAAGTCAATATACACTTTTGGATAGGAGTTCTCATTATTTATACTATCTGAATTGCTCGCTAAATAATAATTTTCAATTCTTGTATTCAGATTTTCATCCAAAAAATTGAATTCATCGAAAGGATTTGGCTTAGGACAGCCAGTACAAAGAAATAACATACACAAAAAGGCTAAGATTACATTTAATCTGCTGAAGTAATTATAAGTTTTCATATGAAAAAATTTATATTTTAAAATGATATTGTGTTTATATGATTTTGTTAATAGCAAAAATTTCTTTAATTAAACCAGTTTGTCTTGTCAATCCCATTATTAACTCGCCTCTAAGTAAATTGTTTGTTATTGATCTATTAGCCGTTAAATTTCATTTTTTATTCCGCAGTCGTAGAATTTTTTATCTCTGGATATTCAATTTTAAAATAATTTTTATCCAAAAGAGTTCAATTAATTTCATTGCATTTTTTAATTCAGTTCGACTCCTGTTCGCTTTTTCTGAATAATGCTTATCAGGGATCTTTATTAACTATAACTTATAATTATTGCGGATATTATAAAAACTTTACGTATTGTAATTATCCTGGCTTTTATCCAACCTGATAAAGTAAATCTTGATTGATATTTTTTTGGTGAGAAATTAATAAATTTCGACTCCATCTTTGTAATCATTTAAATATCACCTAAAGTTACTAATTATTTTTTCACATAATTACATAAATTCGATAATAATTAGTTGCATTTAATTGAAACAAATTTCAGTGAGTTAAAATTTGGATAATTTTTTTATTGTTTTTACATTTAATGATTTATCTGATGTAGGGAAGATGAATTTGAGGTAAAAGAGCCTAGATAACATTTTTCATACTCTAGTTAGACAGACGCCGATAAAACCACTGTCCAATATTAATGATTGGGATAATATTAATGCCGACAAAGGCGTCAGCATAATGAGCCTCACGGAGATTTGCATAAGCAAATGCTAGAAAACATACGAAAAAATATCTAACTCGGTTGATTCTTAATGATAATACTATTATTCTGGTTCACTTTTTGTTTCTTTTTCTTTTGCAAACCAAGATGCTACATAGGCTGTAAATGTTCCAAATAAACCAACTCCTACTGTCATTAGTGCAGCAGCTATTATTCTACCTTCCGTAGTAACAGGGAATTTATCACCATAACCAACTGTTGTAACAGTTACATATGCCCACCACATAGCATCTTCTGCTGTTTTGATATTACTATTTGGATCATCTTCAACTTGTAGAATTGCAATAGCAGAGAAAATAACAAGTAGTACTGCTATGATGAATACAGAAGTCAAAGTTCCCTTTGCTTTATTTTTAAAAATGTGATCTACTAAGTGTTTTGTTGATCGAAATGCTCTTACTATACGAAGAAGTCTTATTAGCCTTAATAATCTACCTGCTCTTAAAAAACCGACCATAGGAATACTTGAAATCAAGTCAACCCATCCCCAACGCATAAATTTTAATTTATTATCTGCTTTGTAAAAACGAATACAGAATTCAACAAAGAAAAAAGCACAAATAGAATTGTCAATGTAGCTTAATAGAAGTGAAGTTTCTGTAGGAAGCTTAAAATAAGTATCAATAAATAATGCTCCTAAAACATATATTGAAAGGAATATCACAGCAATATCTAGTATTCCTAGATTATGGTTTGAGTTGTCATTTTGATCTTCTTCTTTCATTTTAATTTCTTATCATTTACTTTCTTGTTCTGGGATAACTGAAATTGATCTTGGTGCAGATAGCAATAACTATTACTATTGGTTGTTTTGTTTTTACATTGGATACCTTTTTTTGTAACACCAATACATTGTTTCGCGCTATTCTCACTTTTAATAATTTGTGAAGCACCCATATTTGAACTTATACTAGAACTCCAATTCCAACTCTTTATTGACAAAGTACTTTCAATTACCTTTTCTTGATCATTTGGTAGCTGATAAAAGAAGTCTATTCCTGTAAAGCTTTCAACGCTATCTATTGTTACAGCATATCTCTGTAATTGTTCTTTTGACGATTCATTTAGCATAATAAAACCGATTCCCTTTATAGATGGTTCGGAATAATCCAAAATCACTTTGTAAAAATATTTGGGAACAGAAACCTTGTTTTTTCCAATTGATGAAAGGCTATCATTTAATACACCACCGGTAACAATATAAATCTCTTTATTTTGTACAGCCCAATCTCTTATTAATTCCTCTAACTGTTTCCAGATGCCTCTATTAAAGCTCGGTTTCTGTGGGCTCATATTACTGTAATAGAAAGATTCTTCCAT
>JAFNAQ010000100.1 GCA_017860275.1 Bacteroidota bacterium | reverse complement strand
TTCCATCTCTGGAATTTATATTTGGATTAGTAGTAATAGCATCAATATCACCCTCAACTAATTTTGTTACACCGGGCCGTAAGAAAAATC
Organism: Bacteroidota bacterium; assembly: GCA_017860275.1. GTDB lineage: Bacteria > Bacteroidota > Bacteroidia > Bacteroidales > P3 > UBA10566. The sequence continues at coordinate 4,666 of JAFNAQ010000100.1, read as the reverse complement.
GGCTGCCCATAGAAGTAACAGTAACAGTATCGTTTGGCATAGTAAAAATACTTCTCTCAAAAGTGTTTTTATCAATTAAAACTAGTTTGTCACCAGTTGCTATTGGAGTTACAGCAGGAATAATAACATTCCCATCATTAATAGGTAGAAGACCTTTGAAATCATCTGCCTTAAATTTTTCTGATAAACCAGTTAAATCGTCAGCATCATTATCTATTCCGTCAAATCCATTACCAGGTGATTCTAAGAAAGCATACGCTATGTAGCCAACCTGAGTAGGGTCCGGCAGCCACTTGGGATTTGCTGAAGGTGAAATGTAGGTATCAAAATCCCAGGTATATGTTATGGATTCTCTGACATTAAAAAATGATGCATCATCATTGTACTCAGGAGCTTCAACACCAACATAAGTACCTACAAGTATGCCAAAGGTAGCCTGATCATAAGACTCAGTTCCATCATTCTTTATATTATATAATGAGAACAAAACATCCTGAGCTAAGAAATTAGACCATTGAAATCCTCTTACAGAAACCTGTAAAGCATGTCCTCTTCTTGATAAATCATTAGCGTCTGGTAGAAATCCTTGAATCTGATAGTTCTCTTCATCATTATTATCATCCATCCAGAAGTAGCTTTCCTGATCAGCATTCAACTGACTACGACCAAAAAAGCCATTCCAATCAACTGCTGGTGTTTTATCTATTCCATCTATTATTATTGGATCACCAGAGTATGTCCAATCCGGATAATCAGGCCATTGAGCGGGCCATGTTTCTGGCAAATGGCTCATCGCTACACCCACTCCTACACCTAAGTCCTCTGAATAAGCAAATCCGGGAATAGGTTCAAATGTATAAGATTTACCGCCTCCGCCTTCACCGCCGCCTGGTCTATCAACAGGAGTTATGACAACTGAGTACACAGTATCAATTATGCCATCAAAAACTCTGGTACCGCCAACAACTGCTCCATAATCTCTAACTGGTAAACGTATTCCCACAACGTTACCTCTATGCACACCAACTTTTCTGAAATTGGAAGTACCTCGTTCAGTAATTCTTTGCTGTGCTATCAGATCAGCAGAAGTAAAGAGAAACAGAAGGGTAAAAATCAAATAATACTTAGCTTTTATATTCATAATTATATTTCCAATAATTAAAGTCATTATTATTAAAAAAAGAAACTTGCACCAATTTCTACTCTTCTTGGTTCGGAATAGAATGTTGGATTTCTATAATATTCATCAAGTGTGTTTACTAAATCATCAGGATTATCGTCGTTCCTTGCACTGAATTCATCAATAGTAAAATCTGCCGTGCCGCTGTCATTATAAACATTTACTTCGTTTCTTATATCAAACAAATTATAAACCCTGGCAAATAAGCTTAACCTAAAATCATCTGCGATAATAAAATCTTTGTAAGCTCTAAAATCAACATTAACAGAACTTGGTTTTAATTCGCTATTGATTAATAAAGTTGATACGTTTTGCGATAATGTTGGAGTGTATGGATAACCGCTGCCGTATTGGCCAATTAGGCTAAATCCCCAAAGATCTTCTGCTGCATAAGAGAATGTAACGTTAACAGTATTTGTTTGATCCCAGTTTAATTTAATTAGTTTTATTTCGGGCTGCTCACCACCTGCAATTTGATTTCTTGTTGCGGCAGGATCAGAAGCATTTCCTTTTGCAGATTGGAAAGTATAATCAATTGTTGCAGACCAGTTATCAGATAATCTCTTATTTAACGTAAGTATAATTCCTTGAACAAAACCAAAATCACTATTTACATATTGGCTGTAGCTTGATGAACCACCGGGCAATCTAATTACATCTGCTCTTGTGCCTGCAAGATTTCTTATATCTCTAAAATAAGCAGTAAGGTCAATTGTGATATCATCAGTAAATGCCTGCTGAATACCAACCTCGCCGCTTATTGTTTCCTGAGCTTTAAGATTTGAGTTTCCTGCAATACCAAGGTTTCCGGTTCCGGCTCCAAATTTAAATTCAGGGTTCTGATACAATAATTCAAAATTCGGTATCTGGAAAAAATGTCCATAAGAAAAATGTATTACTCCTCTATCTGTAATAGGGAAAGCAACACCAAGTCTGGGAGAAATTTTTAATTCAGTATCAGCGTCTCTATACCATGGATCGCCAAAGGCATTAGAGACTTTTCGTTCTTCCAGGGTTTTTGCAACGTTAACATCTTTTCTTGGTCGGTAAATATCTGGATCACTTACATCATTTAATACCAGTCCGTCGGAATCAAAATAATCTAATCTAAAACCTACATTAATAATTATTTCATTTAACTCAATTTTATCCTGTAAGTATGCAGATAATTCTATTGGTTTTCTTTGATAAATATCAATTGCAAGATTTTCGTTGGGATCATTAATATCAGGTACAAATCTTGTAACGTAAGGATTTAATGTTAACGCCGGATCATCAACTGATAAAGGCTGTTGGAGATAAATATTATCAAAGCCTAAGCTGTGTTGATTTGCTTCTATACCAAACTTAACCATGTTAATTTTATCAATCTGCGAGGTAAAATCTAATTTGAAGCCATAAGTACTTGTGTTTCTTTTAAATTGAAGATTTTGTGTTCCACCCGTTCTAAAGCTTGGTACTTCTGTTGGCTGCTGATTTAATAATCTATCATTAGTCCATCTAGGATCATTTACGTCTTCATAAACAAATTGTTTAAATTGTTTAAAGAAATATGAAAAATTAGCTTGATAGAAAGTGGTATTTGATAATGTGTGGGTTAAGCCTAAGATATTTGTGTTTCCAACTCTAAACTTCTTAAAGTCACCATCGGGATTGTATGAGAATGATTGATCAAAATCTCTGTATTCAACATTATCATATATGTAATTGTAGTTTAACTTAACTCCCGAAAAAGGTCTGTAGGTTAGCTTACCTTGACCATAAAATTTTTCATTCCAGTTCATCGAAACAATTTCACCAGTACCTTCGCCGCTGCCATCAGGATTAGCACTAAGTATATAACGACTTTCAATAGGAACCGTTGCGCCTTGATTGATAGTTATGTTCCAGGGATTATAATTTTTTTCGCCATTCAGCCATCCGCCAAAATAAATATATCTTGCATTCACATAAAAGAATAATTCATTTGGGATAATTGGTCCGCTTAAGCTTCCTTCAAAATCTCTAATGGAGGTAGGATTAATATCATCTATAGCCCTAAAAATATCTGTACGATCACTTACATAATCACCAATATAACTTGTAACTGAACCTTGAAATTTATTATCACCGTCTTTAGTTGCAATATTAACGTAGCCGGATAGAGCTTTTCCGTATTCTGCATTAAAAGCACCGCTTACAAATTGTAGTTCCTGAATGGAGCTGTGGAACCATCATAAACGTCTGTAACGGGTACACCATCTATTGCATAAACTACTTCACCGCTTCTGCCGCCTCTTACGCTGCCGCCAACAATTCCGGCTTTAAGCTGTAATACTTCCTGGAATTCGGTAACGGGCAACACCGATATATCATCACCACTAACAATTGCTGTTGAAGACGTTAGATCTTTAGTTATTAAGGGTCTCGTTGCAATCACAACTACTTCTCCCTTAAGTTCGATGCTTGTTTCCATCAGCTCAAAATTAACTTCGGTGGTTAAATCAATTGAAACTCGAACACCTGTAACCGTTTGTGAATTATAACCAATTGCCGATGCTTTTACGTTATAATTGTCGGGTCTTAAACCAATGATTGAAAAATATCCATCAATATCTGATGCTGCACCCTGGGTTGTTCCTTCAACCATAATGTTTACAAATGGAAGGGCTTCTCCTGTATTTCCATCAACCACTTTTCCTGAGATCTTACCGCTTTGACTATAAGCAGTTCCCAGAAGAAAGGTTGCTAAAATTGTAGATCATATTTGAATTGTATAAGAATTGTGTAAAAATAATTCTATACTTTGTCCTAAAAAATGTTTACTTAAGCAAATTAAATTTTTCTTAACCAAATATATATTCCGCATACTTCAATATCAAAGTTTTAATTTGCGATAAATATTTGTTTTTGTGCTTTTTAAGTTTTGATAATATTTGAAATTTTTAACTTAAATTGTTTTAGGAAAATTAACGTTAAAACTTAAGTTATTTATGATAAGATCAAATATGAAAATATTTTTATTTGTTTCACTTTTAAGCTTTTATGTGTTCCCACAAAGTGATAACTCGTATTTAACAAAAGGTGATGATTATTATAAAAAATTTGATTTAATCAATGCCGCAAAAAATTATGAGTCCGCTTACAAACAAAATCCAAATAATTATTTCGTGCTTGAAAGAGTAACAAAAATCTTTAATGATCTTGGTGAATCTTATTATGAAATAAAGGATAAAGACAATTCTGAACAATCATTTAACAAAGCAGTAAAGTATGCTGAGATTTTTTATTCAAAATTTCCGGATAGCGCAAAGGTCTATACTTTGATTGCCATGTCTTATGGCAATTTGGCTTTATACAAAGGTGGAAATGAAAAGATAAAACTTGCAAATAAGATAAGAGCGAATGCGGAAAAATCAATAAAGCTGAATCCAAATGATTATCTCCCTTATATAATCTTAGGTATTTACAATAGAGAGATTGCTAGTTTAAGCTGGTTTGAAAAAA
>JAFNAQ010000099.1 GCA_017860275.1 Bacteroidota bacterium | reverse complement strand
GAATATCCATTCCATTTTTTAATTATTTTGCCTTCTTTATCTATTAATATATAAAGAGGAATACCATCGCGTAAAGGATATTTCTGTTTAATATCTTCGTAATTAATATAATACTGTTTTGCTTTTTCTATATCTTGCACATTCATTATTTGAGTCCAATCACTTATCTTATATTTTTCAATAGCTTTAATCCAATCTTCTTTAGAACGATCAGAAGTTACTCCTATAACCTTCAATCCTTTATTTTGATATTTCTCTTTCAATTCTTTTATATGTGGTATTCCTTTTATACACCCTGTACACCAACTTGCCCAAAAATCGAGTAAGACATACTGACCTTTGTAATCTGATAATGCAACAGATTTATCATTGACATCTTTTGTTTTAAAATCTGGAGCAAATTTGCCCTCCTGAGTATTCTCTTTTGATTTCAGATAAGTATTAAACACAATACTTACACTATATGACCTTATCTTTTCATCAAAATTGTCAAAAATAATACGTGCTGAATCAACGCATAGATACTCCATACTCATAAGGAAATAAAGGATATTTGAAAGTATGGGTTCGTAAGAATCCTTGTGAGTAAAAGCAAATTTTTTGATTATTTCTGCACGTGCATAATCATTTGTCTTCTGCTGTTTGTTGAATAACTCGATTTTGTTCAATATTGGAGCTCTTGTTTGGTTGATTTTATCTCGTGAGTCCAATATGTTCTTATAGAAATTGATTGAATCATTGATATCATTGGATATCTTTACATACTTCTTTAATTCTGTGTTCAAATGCGTATAGTCGTTATGAGTTTGAGACCCCTTCAATACGTAATTTTCAGGATGTGCGGTGTTAAGAAAAAAATCCATTACTGTTGGTTCTATAAATAACAGAGCCTCAGTATCATTTATTTTTAAGATGGCATCAATAGGCTCATCTATAAAACCTTCTATCACAAATTTTCCGTTAATAATTTCAACCTCTTTTTTAATATCATCCCATTTGTTATTATTGCAGATTTGATATGATAATTCAGCACTTCCAGTAGTTATGCCTTTGATTTTTCCTTGTAATATGTAATTATTTTGAGCATAGCTTGCATAATTTGAAGTTAATAAAATCGTAGCAATCAGAATTGTTATTATTTTCATAGTGTTTGTATTTATTTGAGCGTTTTAACAACATTATTTATATTGGATATATTTGGGCTTGTTGATTAATTAAGATTAGAAAGTTGCTTTTAACAACTTTCTAATCTATAAATTTAGACATGATACTATACTCTGAAATAGTATTACATTGAAAAAAACATCTAACAAATTGAAAAAACAATATCGCGACATTTCGAATCTAATGGATACTACCGAGTTTAGCACAACTTTTAGTAACACTCATAATCTATCTATTATTATAAGCACATGCACTAGTACCAGCCCAATTGGGAATAGGTGCACATTTAGGAAATTCTGAACAACAATCAGTATCACTATGACAAATTTTATTGTTACAACCGCCACTTTCTGCCATAATGTTTTTCATTTCTTTTCGGCTCATTTTGCCCTGTAGATTTGCAAGGCTCATTTTTACTGTTTTCACTGCTATCGTAGCTCTGTGACCTGTGCTATTCAATAAAGAATATTCTTGTCATTTTTCGGTATTGGCACGGGCCACAGACACGCACCAGCTTGCGAGGTTATTTTCATGATAATCATACGTTTAACATAATGATTAACGAACTATTGTTATACTTTTATTTATCATTCAATTCTTGATCCCTGAGATAATAAAGACCATCATAACTGTAAAAATATTTGCCGTCATGAGCTCGACCTATAGCAGCATTAAATGTTTGATCCCAATATCCATCTGCAAACCTCAACGATTCGAAATCAATATATGCAAAAGGAGCATTTTTGATAACATTAGCAATCTCAAGTTCAAGGTTCCCATCTTCTTCTCTTTTGTAGAGATTTTTAGAGGTAATGGCTAACGAATAAATTCTTTTGTTTATTATGCTATGGTCAAGAAATTCGCCCATAGTTTGAGTATGAAAATAAAGAAGCGAATCGTAAGGAATAACTACCTGAGATAAATCTTTTGAAGCATGAGAATTGGCACACCATACGGTAAATTTCGTTTTTGGTTGATTTATAGCGTACCAAATAATGTTCTTAGCCATCATTTCTTCTCTGTTTCTCTCAATATAAGTGAGAAAAGTAGTATCCGCAGCAGTTTTCATCCCTACTAATTCCATGTTATACTTAGTATAAGGATACGCGTTTTTTACATTTTGAACCCATTGCATCAGCGCCTTTAAGTCTGTTGTATTTCCCTTTTTTGCAATAATGTACCGAACATGGTTCGATATCTTATTTAGTTATAGGTTTATAATATTGAGGCGACCTATAAAACACCAAACGCGACAAATAGTACTTATAAAGGTTATTCCATTGCATTTCTAATGGAAAATCCTTTTTATATTTTTCCAATAAGATTTGAGCTGCTACAATATCAAACATTCCAAGTTGCCCATCAATTCCTAAAACATTTATTTTCCTTTGTTGAATTTGTTCTATTAGTGGTTGACAAGTTTTCTGATCGGTCCAAACTTGCGCCCAGAAATAATCAAATTTCCAATCTTTTGTTTGTTTCACATATTCAGGATTTGAAAAAACATAGGTACTCAAAAATGGTGCTGTTTCCATTGCAATG
>JAFNAQ010000011.1 GCA_017860275.1 Bacteroidota bacterium | reverse complement strand
AGACAGGGAATAGTCTTTCTGCGTACGCTTAATGTGTTGCGTTTTAATTTGTTCTTCCATTTCGTTACTTTTTGTGTAACGCTATTTTAGGACTAGACATCATAATAAAAAAAGACTCTCACATTAATTTGTGAGAGTCTTTTTTTATATAAGCTAAGTGAATTATTCCATTTTATATCTTGTAAATACATTGTCTTTATTTATAGGTATAGCGTTGTTATTATACCAATTCATAAACTTATCGAACTGTCCTTTGTTTTGAGAAATCCATTTTGATGCTTCAACTGAGTTTCCGTAGCCAAACAACCAATAATTATATGCTTCAAAATATCCTAAATCTATTAGAGTTTTATGATAGTCAAACAATATGTTTTTGAAACTATGGCTTTGTGTATAGAAGTTTCTAATAAACCTTGTTCTAATATCAACCAATGTGCTGATGTTTATTATTCTTTCGCCTCTGCATGCCTTAAGCATTGAGTTGTGGAAATTTTCAGGAAAAAGGTTTGGATGTTCAGGGCTATCTGAATAGATTATTGTTGGGTCATTGAAGCTAAGAACTATTCCATCGGTGTTGAATGTTATCTCACTGTGATATGTGTCATAAAGCATCTTGCTCATTTCTTTAGCTCTATCAGAGTTTTTTTCAAGATTCATAAAGATTTCTCCATACATTAATCCCCAAACTTCTTCAGAGGAGCCAAGGAATATCTTTGCTGCTCTAAAATAGTTTGATGCATATTTTGGGTCTTTTAGAATTCCATCTTCATAATAGAATAATGCTCTACGAAAATCGCTGTTCTTATTGCAGATATTACCTCTTTCTAAGAATAGGCATCCAGCATTTGGGTATTTTATTAAACCTTTATTATAGCTAATTACTGCCATTCCTTCATCCGATGACTCATCATAAATATTACCAAGCAATTGGTAGAAGTCGGCAGGAATACTATCTCTTTCAATATATGGTGTTAAGCACTTTATTGCTTGGCTATATTCTTTAATTAAATAATAATTCCAAGCCAATTCAAAAGAGTATTTATAGTCTTCACTTGGACATAATGTAATGGCTTCTTTGAGTAATTGTTCTGCTAGAACAAATTGTTTTGCATCGATGCTTTTTACTGCTTCATCGAAGTTTTTTTGTGCTTTTTCGCAGTTGTTCTGTGCCAAAACTACTGTTGAAATTGTTAGAATAGTCAATAATAATAAAAGTTTTCTCATAAATATAAAATTGTTAGGAAGATACAAAGATAATAAAAAAATGATTTTCACGAAAATATAAACCAATTATCAATAATAATTAATAAAAAAAGCTGTAGTAAATTAATACTACAGCCTAAATATTTATTAGATTGTTTTTTCTTATTTGATTAAGAATGTAAACTTATCGTAGTTCTTTAATGCTATACCTGTTCCTCTAGCAACTGCACGAAGAGGGTCTTCAGCTACATGAACAGATAGTTTTGTTTTAGCAGAAATTCGTTTGTCCAAACCTCTAAGCAAAGAACCTCCACCAGCAAGATAAATACCAGTATGATAAATGTCAGAAGCAAGTTCTGGAGGAGTTAATGCAAGAGCTTCAAGAACTGCTGATTCAATTTTTGCAATTGATTTATCAAGAGCATGAGCAATTTCTTTATAGTTTACATATATTTCTTTAGGTATACCTGTCAATACATCACGTCCTTGAACTGCGAAATCTTCAGGTGGATTTTCTAAATCTGGAATAGCAGCACCAACTTCAATCTTAATTCTTTCGGCCATACGCTCTCCAATATTAATATTATGTTGTTTTCGCATGTATTCTATTATATCAGCATTGAATTCATCTCCTGCAATACGAATAGATTTATTACATACAATACCTCCCAAAGCAATAACAGCAATCTCTGATGTACCACCACCGATATCAACTATCATATTTCCAATAGGCTCAAGAACATCAATACCAATACCAATTGCAGCTGCCATTGGCTCATGAATTAATCTTACATCTTTAGCACCAGCTTGCTCGGCTGCATCTCTAACGGCTCTTTCTTCAACATTTGTAATTCCAGAAGGAATACAAATAACCATTTTTAATGCAGGTGGGATAATACTACTACGAAGATTAATCATTTTGATTAATTCCCTTATCATTTGGTTAGCCATTTCAAAATCTGCAATAACACCATCTCTAAGAGGACGAATAGTTTTAATTTCTTCGTGTGTCTTACCATGCATCATCATTGCTCTTTTCCCAACAGCTATTATTTTGTTTGTTCTTCTATCAACAGCCACAATCGAAGGCTCATCAACAACAACCTTATCATTACAAATAATGATTGAGTTTGCAGTTCCTAAGTCTATCGCCACTTCTCTTGTTAAGAATGAAAATAAGCCCATATTTATCTATTTAATTTAATTTTCAAATTGCTTGCATTGTACGCAATTATTCAAAAACTGTTACATTAATTATACTCTATTATTCTTTTATTTTTTAGTGTTTAAAATGACGATAGCCAGTGATAGCCATAGCCAAATTATTTTCTTTGCAGTAGTCTATTGATTTACTATCATTAATGCTCCCACCTGGATGCACAACAGCAATAATACCTGCTTTATGAGCTATCTCAACACAGTCAGGGAAAGGGAAGAAAGCATCAGAAGCCATTACAGCTCCATTTAAATCGAATCCGAATGCTTTTGCCTTATCAATAGCTTGACGTAAAGCGTCAACTCTTGACGTTTGACCAGTACCAGAGGCAATCAATTGACCATTTTTTGCTAAAACTATAGCGTTCGACTTAGTGTGTTTAACTAATTTATTTGCAAAAGCAAGGTCTTTTTTTAACTCATCAGTAAGTGGAGTAGGAGTAACACTCGTCATATCTTCTGCTTTTTCGATTACAGTATCTTTATCTTGAACAAGGACACCATTTAGACAAGATTTGAATTGGTTTTTAGGGAAGGAATTTTCTTTTCTCTTAAGAAGAATCCTATTTTTCTTAGATTTAAGTAATTCAAGAGCTTCCTTAGAATAATCAGGAGCAATACATATTTCCATAAATAATTTATTCATTTCTTCAGCCGTTGCCAAATCTATTGGACGATTTGTAACTAATACTCCTCCAAAAGCAGATATTGGATCTCCTGCAAGAGCATCTAAGTAAGCATCTTTTAGGCTTTCTCTTGAAGCAAGACCGCAAGCATTATTATGTTTGATAATAGCAAAGCTCGTTTGGTTGAAATCATCAATTAATCCACAAGCAGCATCAATATCTAACAAATTATTATATGAAATTTCTTTTCCGTTAAACTGTTCAAAACAACCATTTAAATCTCCATAGAAAACTCCTTTTTGATGAGGATTTTCTCCATAACGTAAAACAGAAGAGTTATTAAAGCTTTGTTTAAATGTAGGGATATTTTCTTTACGATTGAAATAATTAAAAATAGCACTATCGTAGTGAGAGCTAACATTAAAAGCATAGCAAGCAAAACGACGTCTTGTTTCTAAATCAGTATTACCATTGTCTTTGTTTAATATATCTAATAACTCAGAGTAATAATCAACAGAAGGGACAACAATTACATCGTTGTAATTCTTTGCAGCAGCTCTAATTAATGAAATTCCACCAATATCTATTTTCTCAATTGTGTCTTCTTCTGAGGCATTAGATGCCACGGTTTTTTCAAAAGGATATAAATCTACAATTACTAAATCTATTTCAGGAATACCATATTCAGTAATTTGAGCTCTATCTCCTTCATTGTCTCTTCTATTAAGAATACCACCCATAACACTAGGATGAAGTGTTTTTACTCTTCCACCTAAAATTGAAGGATATCCTGTTAATGATTCTACAGTTTGAGGTTTAATACCCAAATCAACAATAAAATCATAAGTTCCTCCAGTTGAATAAATCTTTACTCCTAAGGAGTCCAATTTTCTAACTATATCTTCTAATCCGTCTTTATAAAATACAGAAATTAAAGCACTTTTAATCTGTTTCATACTAATTGTATTATTATGTTTTTTAGTTTTAGTTTAATCACCAAATTCAATTCCCAAACCTTTAGCGGTCTTAACAAGACGAGACTTAGGTGAAACTAAATGAGGTTTCCCAATTGCCTTATCAAAAGGAACGCTTATGATTTCTGGATGACGATAGGCAACCATTTCTCCAAATTTGCCTTCAAGGACAAGTTCAAAGGCTTTCACTCCAAATTCTGAAGCAAGTACTCTATCATAAGCAATAGGAGAGCCACCTCTTTGAACATGACCTAAGACAGTGACTCTTATGTCATTTTCAACACCAGCATCTTGAAGTTCTTTCATCAAAATATACCCAACCCCTCCAAATTTGAAATTTTGGTTACCTGGTTCAGTAGGAATTTCTCCAATTCTCCCTTGTGTAGAGGATATGGCACCTTCTGCAATAACAATAATGCAGAAGCCTTTACTGTTTTTGTATCTTGATTCAATTTTATCTTTTATCTTCTCAATATCATATGGGACTTCAGGGATAATACAAACGTCAGCACCTCCAGCAACAGAGCTATAAAGTGCTATCCATCCTGCATCTCTGCCCATGACCTCAATAATAAATACTCGATTATGACTCGAAGCAGTAGTAACTAACTTATCAATAGCCTCAGTAACTGTTTGAACAGCAGTTTGAAAACCAAAAGTAAAATCAGTTGCAGATAGATCGTTATCAATTGTTTTAGGTACCCCAATAATATTCATTCCCTTTTCAAAAAGTATCTTTGAAATTCTTTGAGAACCATCTCCACCAATATTTATTACTGCATCAATGCCAAGTATTTGTAATTTTCTAACCAATTCATCGGAACGATCAACCGTAGACCAAGAACCATCAGAATTTTTTATTGGCCAAGCAAATGGCCCCCCTCTATTTGTTGTTCCAATAATAGTACCTCCCTTAACAATAATTCCAGATACTCTTTTTTCATCTAAGACTACAATTTCATTAGGTTCTTTTAAAACACCATTAAAGCTATCAATACATCCAATCACTTCCCAATCTTTCTCTTGCGATGCCCTTTTAACAATAGCTCTAATTACAGCATTTAATCCTGGACAATCTCCACCTCCTGTCAAAACCATTACTCTTTTCATATCGGATTGATTTGGTTATTTTTTTTATTAATTATTGGTTCAAATAAAGGTATTATGTGTTCAATTTCATCAAGTATATCTTCTCTCCCCTTTGAATGAATTGAAGATGTTAAATGCATTTTTGGTAGCTCATCCCATGTCTCCGATAAGGCTTTATTGAAATCCTCTGCCTTTGCTTCAGTAACTTTTGGACCTTGTTTATCAGTCTTTGTAAACACTATTTGGAATGGGATTCCATTTTCTCCTAAAAAACTAATGAATTCTAAATCAATTTTTTGAGGAGATATTCTTGAGTCAATCAAGACAAACAGAAGCATCAAATTTTCCCTTTGAGTAATATAACTTGTAATCATTTTACCCCATTGCTTCCTATTTTTTTGAGATGTTTTAGCATAACCATAACCAGGTAGATCGACAAGCCACCAACTAGAGTTTATCTCAAAATGATTAATAAGTTGAGTCTTACCAGGACTAGAACTGGTTTTAGCCATACCTTTCTTATTTACAAGCATATTAATAAGAGAGCTTTTCCCAACATTACTTCTGCCAATAAAGGCAAACTCAGGTTTTGTTGGCTCTGGACATTTTTTATATGTTGAGTTACTTATTAAAAATTCTGCACTTTTTATATTCATAATTAATAGTTCATGTAGCGTTTTTGTTTTTCTGGATATATGTCAGCAATAGTTACCAAAATACCAGTTTCTTCAACATTGCTAAAATGTTTATTTACCGAAGTCCCAAAAGTTTTCATTGTTGAGGATAGATTCATATAAGCATTAAATAAAGGAGGGATATGAGCTCCTCTTTCTTTAACTGCTTTTGTTAGAATAATATGATCCTCTTTGTAGTTTAATCCAGTGAAAAGATTAGCAAGTTCGTTTAGGTCTGTTTGAATTTCAATAGATTCTTTCGGATGTATCATATTTTCATTATCAGGGAAATGTTTTTTAAAAAAATAGAGAATATAATCTCTTGCCTTAACATCCATTGAAGGATACATTGTGATTTTTCCAAAGAAGTATTTAATATCAAGATTATTTTTGGCTAGTGCACCCAAACCATCCCATAGATTATCTAAGGAAAACATACCTTTTCTTAAATTAAAAGATGGTTGATATTCAGGAGAAACAAAAGAACGCCCAAGTTCTAAGGTATTGTTTAAATAGTTTTCTCTAAAATAATTAGAAAAATGGAATAATCCTGCTGTAGCACTAATAAGCTCACCATTTGAGTCAATATTGATATTGTTACCAGAAATATATCTATAACCTCCTATAATAGCCTCGTCAATAGGGTCCCATACAAAAAGTTGAAGATAGCAATGAGGGAAATCGAGTACATCATACTCGTCAATATCACATTCTGTACCAGAACCACCACCTTCGGCACCAAAACTCAATTCTCTTAAACGACCAATCTCACGCATGATATTTGGAGTTTGATGGGAAGTAGTGGTATATATTTCTCTATTCCCACTATTGGTATTGCGTAAAAAATCAGCCTTTTTAAGTTCTTCAATAATAATTGTTTTGTCAATTGCTGGTATTACATACGAGGTATCCATATCGTTTTGGTATTAATGTTATTTCTTAAATTCAAGATTTGGATTGTCTTTAAGTAAATATACATGGTTTTTTATTTTTTCTGCCCAATCTTGGTATGAGTAAGTCTTATCAAATGTAGTGTAAGGAATCGGTTTCCCAAAAATAAGTTTTATTGTTTTACCCTTCTGTTTAAACATTTCAGCAGGAAGAAAGATTAATTCAATATTAAATTTTATTCCAATTTTCTTTCTGAAGTTTGCAAAACGGTAGAAAAATTCAGTGTTTCTAGCTTCTATGTGTACTGGTATAATATCTCTTTTATGGTCAATAGACTTTTTTATAAATGATTTTTTCCACTCAAGGTCTTTAATGATGCCATTTTGTTTTCTTGAAACCATTCCTGCTGGAAAGAATAACATGCAGTTATTTCCTTCAAAGGCTTTATCTAAAGTACTGTGATTTTCAATGTTACGTCCATATTTATTGATAGGAATAAATATGGGTTTTAAACCAGGAAGATTACACAGAATATCATTAACAGGAAAGAGTATATCATTTCTGACCTTGCCTACTTCAGAAATTAATGCCATTCCATCTACACCACCAAGGGGGTGATTAGCAACTATAAGTTGCCTCCCAGAAATAGGAATATTCTCAGGATTAATTACCTCAACCTTAGCCCCAAAATCTTTTTCAATTATAGCGGTTGCAAATCGAGAACCAATAATATCTCTATGACGATAAATAGCACTATTTATTTCATCAAGATGGATTAATCTTTTAAACCAATTAAGAGAGAATTTTGGGATTATTTTGAGTAGCTTTTTGTTTTTTGAGGCAATAATACGTTCTAAAGAAATAAAACGCTCAGTAATTTGAGAGTTATTAGTATTTATATTTTTATTATTATCCTGATCCATTATTATTTAAAAAATTCTGAGAAGCAAAAGTACAAAAAAATAGCCAATAACAGAAAGAAAAAAACAAATAATCAGAATATATATAGATATATTTTCTTTACTTATTTAGAATAAGTTCTATAATATTTTCTACGTGATGAGTATGAGGGAACATATCTACGGGTTGTATGCTTGCCACAGAATATTTTTGCATCAATAAACTTACATCCCTTGCTTGAGTTGCTGGATTACAGCTAATGTAAACTATTTTTTTAGCCTCAATATTAAGTAATTGTTCAATAACCTTATCATGCATACCAGCCCTTGGAGGGTCAGTAATGATAAGGTCTGGACTTCCATTTTCTTTAACAAAATCTTCGGTTAACACCTTAGCCATATCCCCTGCGTAGAAAACAGTATTTGAAAGGTTGTTTTCTTTTGAATTTATTCTTGCATCCTTAATGGCATCATCAACATATTCAATCCCGATTACTTTCTTAACGTAAGGAGCAATAAAATTAGCAATAGTACCTGTTCCTGTATATAGATCATAAACAATATCTTCACATTTTAAATTTGCCATTTCAGCAGCCTTGCTATATAGAACGAAAGCTTGTTCTGAATTTGTTTGGTAGAATGATTTAGGACCAATTTTGAATTTCAGGTTGTCTCTATCTCCCCTAAAAGAAGGCATAAATTCAATCATATGGTCTTTTCCTTTATGAACAATTATTTCTTGGTCGTAAAGTGTATCATTAAACTTAGTATTTACACAATACATCAGAGATGTAATCTCAGGGAATTTTGTAGAAATTGCATCAAGCATAGGAGAGATTGTTTCGCTTTCTTGAGCAAATACAACAATAACCATTATCTCATCGACAGAAGTAGTTCTAATTATTACATTTCGAAGCAATCCTTCGTGATTACGAATATCATAATAGCTCAGATTATTTTCTAAGGAATAATCTCTAATAAAATTACGTATAAGATTTGAAGGTTCTCTTTGAAGAGCACAATAATCAATATTTAATACCTTATCAAAGAAGCTTGGAATATGGAAACCAAAACCATAACGAGGAGAATTTGGTTCAAGGGTTTTTATTTCATCCTCGGTAAACCATCTTTTTGATGAGAAAGTATATTCTAATTTATTACGATAGAAGAATTGTTTTTCAGAACCAATAATAGGAAAAGCACCAGAGCAATTAATATGCCCAATTCTTTCAAGGTTATCAATAACTTGTTTGTTTTTATAATGTAGTTGAGACTCATACCTCATGGTTTGCCATTTACATCCACCACAAACCCCAAAATGAGGACATTGGGCCTCAACTCTTAGGTCAGAATGCTTATGAAAGTAAATAGCCTTACCCTCGGCAAAGGTTTTCTTCTTTTTGATAATTTGTACATCCACAATATCTCCAGGCACAACAAAAGGCACAAAAATAACCATATTCTCAATCTTAGCAATAGCCTTTCCTTCGGCTGCGGCTTCAATTATTTCTACCTTTTCAATAATCTCTTGGCTTCTCTGTCTTTTTTGTTTCATTGTTGAAAGTATATTGCTTATTACAAATAAAAAAGAAGCGATTGTCTAATATAAAACAATTGCTTCTTAATATAAAAATCTTATCTTGAATCTAAGAATAAATCCTATCTTTCGTCAGAAACAGTAAGTTTTTTTCTTCCATTACGACGACGATTAGCTAAAACTCTACGTCCATTAGCTGAAGCCATTCTTGTTCTGAATCCGTGTTTGTTGATTCTTTTTCTGCGTGAAGGTTGGTATGTTCTTTTCATCTTATTACTTTGTTTCTGTTTTTCGAGCTGCAAAATTACAATATTTTTTTTATTGAGCAAATAAATACAGCATTTTTTTATTTTTTGCGATTATTTTCCTTCTAATCTTTAGCAATTCAAAAGATTGATTTATATTTGCAAGTTCATTTTAATAAATTAATTCGATAGAATAAATGGATAAGCACTATATAAACAGGTTGATGCAGTTAAGGGATGAAGAGTTTGATCTTCAGACTCAATTGACAATTTCGCGTTTGATAGATAAGTATCCATATTTTTCTTTACTATATATATATAAGGCAAAATCAATAAAGAGCCTTAGAAATCAAAATCTCAACGACTCCCTACATTTAGCATCCGTTTATGTTCCAGATAGATTAAAACTAAAGGAAATAATTCAGACAAACACCCCTGTCTTAGAACCTCAGGTGGCTAAAGCAAGCCCGAATAATAAACTTCAAGAAATTAATAATAAGATTGAAGAACTCAGGAAGGCGTATAATGTTGAAAATATCAAACCTCAAATACATGATATTATTCAAGAGATAGATTCCTATACAGAGCCAGACCTTAGCGACAATCCAACAAAGGCAGAATTGATAGAAAGATTTCTGCAGATAGAAAACCCAAAGGTAAACAATATTAGGAACAATGCATTGGAAAACGTAAGCATTATAGATGTAGTTAAGGGGTCAGTGAAGGATGAGTTTAAAATAGTCACAGAAACCATGGCTAATATATACCTAAAGCAAGGGCATAAAGATAAAGCAATTAAAATTTATAGGCAGTTAATTTTGGTCAATCCAGAAAAAAGTGTTTATTTTGCAAACCAAATTCAGAAAATAGAAGAAAACAATTAAATAAAACATTTAAAAATATGTTCGTAGCAATCTCAATTTTAATCTTAGTAGTTTGTTTACTTTTAGCAGTTGTAGTATTAGTACAAAACAGTAAAGGTGGTGGTTTAGCTGCAAATTTCCAAGCACAAAGCCAGATAATGGGCGTAAGAAAAACAGCAGATTTTCTAGAAAAAGCATCATGGGGACTAGCAATCGCCTTATTAGTTTTATGTGTTGCAGCTACAGCAGTAGTTCCAAACAAAAACGTTTCAGAAAAAACAAAAACAGAACTTAATCCAAACGCAGCGAAGACTAACATTCCTTCAGCACCAACAGCACCAGCTGCAACCCCAATTCAACAATAATTTTTATAATTATTTTTTCATAACTTGGTTTTTTAAGAGTTGTCTTATTCAGACAACTCTTTTTTTATGAAAATAATTCATATATTTGCTGACTTTTTGTCAGATAAATAGAACGCAAACCATCTGGCATGTTTTTTTCTGTATCAAGAAGCGAAAATATTCAATCAAAACAATAAATAATATAAACAAATTACGAATTATGGCAAGTATTAATGTAAAACCATTAGCTGACAGAGTTTTAGTAAAACCAGCAGCGGCAGAGCAAATGACAGTGGCAGGAATCATCATTCCAGACACAGCAAAGGAAAAACCAGTCAAAGGGGAAGTAATTGCAGTCGGAGTGGGCAAGAAAGACGAGCCAATGACATTAAAAGTTGGAGACCAAGTCTTATACGGTAAGTACTCAGGAACCGAGATCAATATCGATGGAGAAGACTACCTAATAATGAAAGAAAGCGATATCTACGCAATCATCTAAGAAACTAGGACTAAGTTCAAAGTAACTAGAAAGAAGTAAAAAGAAAACTAAGTTAAATCATAAAACAATAAGATTAACATTATGGCAAAAGATATAGTATATAACGTAGAAGCGAGAGAACAACTACGTCGTGGAGTGGATGCATTAGCTAACGCAGTTAAGGTAACCCTAGGACCAAAGGGAAGAAACGTTATTATTGATAAGAAATTTGGCGCTCCTCATATCACTAAAGACGGTGTAACGGTAGCCAAAGAAATCGAGCTTAAAGACCCAATAGAAAACATGGGAGCACAGCTTGTTAAGGAAGTAGCCTCAAAAACCGCAGACCAAGCAGGAGATGGCACAACCACCGCAACAGTACTAGCACAAGCCATCGTAAACACAGGGCTAAAGAATGTGACCGCAGGCGCAAACCCTATGGATCTAAAGAGAGGAATCGACAAGGCAGTAGAACTAGTTATCGCTGACCTTAAGAAGCAATCTCGTGAGATAGGAGACGCAAAAGAAAAGATAGAACAAGTAGCCTCTATTTCGGCAAATAATGACAAGTTCATTGGACGAATGATAGCAGAAGCTATGGACACTGTGAAGAAAGAAGGAGTAATCACCATCGAAGAAGCAAAAGGTCTGGAAACAACCGTAAAAGTTGTAGAAGGAATGCAATTCGACAGAGGCTACCTATCACCTTATTTCGTAACAGACACAGAAAAGATGGAGACAGTCTACGAAAATCCCTTCATACTTATCTACGACAAGAAGATATCCAACATGAAGGAATTCTTACCAGTACTAGAGAAGGTAGTACAGACAGGACGTCCACTCTTAATCATAGCAGAAGACCTTGACGGCGAAGCACTAGCAACCCTAGTAGTAAACCGTTTGAGAGGCTCCCTAAAGATAGTAGCCGTAAAGGCACCAGGCTTCGGTGACAGAAGAAAAGAAATGCTTGAAGACATAGCAATCCTAACCGCAGGCACAGTAATCTCAGAAGAAAAGGGATACAAGCTAGACGAAGCAGGACTAGAGATGCTTGGAACCGCAGAAAAGATTACCGTAGACAAAGACAATACCACCATCGTCAGTGGAGCAGGCGAGAAAGCTACGATAGCAGGCAGAGTCAACCAAATCAAGGCTCAGATAGAAAAGACTACGTCTGACTACGATAGGGAGAAACTCCAAGAACGCTTAGCCAAACTCGCAGGAGGAGTAGCCGTAATCTACGTAGGAGCAGCCTCCGAAGTAGAGATGAAGGAGAAGAAAGACCGATTCGACGACGCACTCCACGCAACAAGAGCCGCACTCGAAGAAGGAATAATCCCAGGGGGAGGAGTCGCATACATCAGAGCAATATCCTCACTTGACGGAGCAGTAGGCGAGAACGAAGACGAGACAACAGGAATCCAAATCGTAAGACGCTCACTCGAAGAACCACTACGCCAAATCGTCGCTAACGCAGGCATGGAAGGCTCCGTAGTAGTAAACAAGGTAAAAGAACTACAAGGAGACTACGGCTTCAATGCAAGAACCGAAGTCTACGAAGACCTACACTTAGCCGGAGTAATCGACCCTACCAAGGTAGCAAGAGTAGCCTTAGAGAACGCAGCATCAATCGCCGCTATGATACTAACAACCGAATGCGTGTTGGCAGACATCAAGGAAGAAGCACCAGCAATGCCAGCCCAAGGAATGGGAGGCATGGGCGGAATGTACTAGGACGAAATCCGACAACAACCAAACGTAATATAACAAAAGGGGCAGATTATCCAATCTTGCCCCTTTTGCTTTTCATTTTACTTAGATTAACTTTCGTTTTACTTAGACGAAGTCTTGTTTAACTGGTCTTACGTTTCGTTTTACTTAGACTGAGTTTTGTTGTATTAGGGAACCGGTACGGGTTCTTCTATCGTAGTTTCAACGAAAGAAAGGTGATTGCCAGCTTTCTCATACGCCTTTTGAAGACTTTTATTCGGATAGAAACGAATATTAATCTTCTCCACAGTGTCGGTAGTCACCTCCTCGAGAGTACTCACCGCCTTCACCTTGAGCTGCACTTGATACGTACCGACAGAGGTCACCACCCCACGACCGTTAGCCACCGACATACCAAGCTCATAAGCAAACGCCTTAAGAGCATTCGACACATCGCCGGCAGTCATCGACGTTGCGTTGGCAATACGTTGCTCCAGCTCGTCCTGGGACATATTCGGAGTGCGAACAATCTGAGCCATATACTTCTCGCCCGGATTGTAACCAGTAGTAATTAACTTCTTAATCTTTCTCAACCAAATCATACTTTAATGGTATTAGTTTATAATTTATTTACATTTACTTTAATTATACCTTAAGTTGCTGCAAATGTACTCAAATAAACGAGAACTGCAACGAAAGTAAAGTTAAACTATGTTAAACTTAACCTGAGTACATTCAGACGGAGTTTTGGAGTGTTTAAACTAAGTTTCAATGTACTAAAACTAGATTTCTATGTACTCAAACCGAGTATTAGAACACTAGGACGGAGTGCCGCCGTGGTGGGACTCCGTCTGAGTGAATTTAGACTCCGTCTGAGCGTAATGGGACGGAGTCTGTTTTTTACTGGATTTCTTCTAAGCAAAACTAGGCGGTGTGTATATAGAATTTACTGAAATATAGATATTTCTAAACTGCTCTCTAGTGGTGTGAAAGGGGGATTAAAAACAATGCTCCGTAGTTGGACTCCGTCTGAGCGTAGTTGGACTCCGTCTGAGTGAATTTGGACGGCGTCTTTTTTTCGTTTAAATATTGTGGGATTTTGTTTGAAGATTTTTTTCTCTTCTTCAAGTATTCTTAGCCTTCGGTTTACTATCTTTAGAAGTTAAACGAATATAGTGGCAAAAAGTTTGAGTGCTGTAGAAAAAAGTTTATTTGTATCTTTGCTCCATATAGTTTAAATTTTGCGGAGTATAGCTAATATTTTGTGGAGTATAGCTAATATTTTGTGGAGTATGGTAACTTTAAAACTTAGTTTATGAATAATCTGATTGTCTATAAGGCCTCTGCGGGTAGTGGCAAGACCTTTGCGCTGGTGGTGGAGTATGTTTATCTTCTGGTTGACAAGGATATTGTGGAGAATAGGCGCATTATTACGAAGACTGGTTTTAGGGTGGGGAACTCCTTTAACTATAGGAATATCCTTGCTGTTACTTTTACGAACAAGGCTACCGCTGAGATGAAGGATAGGTTACTTTCGCTTCTGTATGGGCTTAGTAGAGGTTTGGACTATTGCAAGGGGGAGATGGAGAGGATAATTTCTCTTAGCCTTGAGCGTGGTGATAATTTCTCCCAGGAGACTGTGCGTTTGTCTGCCGATACTGCCCTTTCGAATATTCTTCACGACTTCTCGTACTTTAATATTGAGACGATAGATAGCTTCTTTCAGAGGGTGCTTCGCAATATGTCGAGGGAGTTGGGCATTGGTTCGAGTTACAATCTTCTTATCGAGGATACGGAGGTTGTAGCTCAGGCTGTGGATAGGATAATTGAGAGTACTTCCGAGGATAAGGCGCTTAAGGCGTGGTATATGGACATGATATTTAAGAACATCGAGGAGGGACGTAGGTGGAATATAGAGGAGTCTCTTAAGAGTTTTGCGAAACATCTTTCCAAGGAGAAGTTCAAGGAGTTTGAAGGGAGGCTGACCAAGAGTCTGGAGCTGACGGCTCTGGAGAGTTATAGGAGGGATGTCTTTTCTAAGATGGAGTCTATTCTTGTTAAGATAACGTCCTTTGGTTATGAGTTTGAGTCTATACTTATTAAGAATTCGCTAACTGTTGATAGCTTTTCCTATGGCAAGAGTGGAGTGGCAGGTGCTATTCTTAAGCTTAAGTCTGGGGATATTAGCCTTTCGGGAAAACGTGTTTATGATGCGTTGAATGAAGATACGAAGTGGTTTCCTAAGAATAAGACGTCCTTTTTCCATAATGCGTTGGCAAGAGAGTATTTCATTCCTTTGCTTAGCCGTGCTACGACTTACTGCGAACAAAACGAGAGGATATTTAACACCTGTAAGATTGCTCTCTCGCAGATTGACTCGTTAGGTCTTCTTGTCGAGATTGCTAAGCATCGTAGGGAGATTCTGCGTGAGGAGAATGCCTTCCTACTTAGCGACACTGCGACCTTGCTTGCCAGTATGGTATCTTCGGAGAATGGTAGCGACATTTCGTTTATCTTCGAGAAGATAGGGTCTAACCTTCGTTACATAATGATTGACGAGTTCCAAGATACGTCCAAGGTAAATTGGAAGAACTTCCAGCTTCTTCTTTCGGAGAGTTACGACAATCAGAATCGGTCTATTATCGTTGGGGATGTGAAGCAGAGCATCTATCGTTGGAACAATGGCGACTGGAGTCTGCTTGCAGGTATCGAGAAGGGAATTACGCCCTCTCAGAGGTTGAATCCTCGCACTCCGAGGGTGGTTAACCTCACTCATAATTACCGTACCTGTGAGGAGATTATCTCCTTTAATAACTCTCTTTTCTCCAGCATTTCTATGTTCCTAAATAGTCCTCGTGCTCTGGAGAAGCTTTGTGATGAGAGTAGGGCTGAGATAGTAGAGGTTTTTTCTGATAGTGTTCAAATTCCAATTAAGCGTAAAGAGACTGGAGAGGTTCGTATTAGACTTTTGGAGGCAAAGAGTAGGAGTGAGGGCAGCCCAATTTTGCTGGAGGCTCTAGTGAAAGAGATTGAGTACTACCAAGATAAGGGTTTTGCTGCAAGCGATATAACGGTGATTCTTCGTTTCAACAAGGAGATTAGGCAGGTTGCCACTTACCTTGCTGAGCATAGAAAGGCGAATCCTAACACTAAGTATTCGTTTGACGTTGTCAGCGATGAGGCTTTCTACTTCTCGTCCTCGCCTAGTGTCTCTCTGCTTATCTCTGCATTAGAGTACATTGAGGACAAGAACAACACGCTGGCTCTTACCAAGATTAAGCTTTTCTCCAAGAGTTCTGAGGAGGTCTTTGATGAGGATTTGACTAAGGCTAGCTCTCTTTCAAAGGAGCTTGAGTGGCTTTCGGATAGGGACAAGCTCTCTCGCAAACCGCTCACCGACCTTGTGATTTACCTTGTGCAGATGCTGGGTTTGTCTGAGCGTAAGGAGGATGCGGGCTTTGTCTATGCCTTTCTGGACGAGGTTCAGGAGTATTCGAGGAATCATGGTCAGAGTCTTGGCAACTTCCTTAGGTTTTGGACTGAGAGTCTTTGCAATAAGTCCATACCTTCTGGGGAGAGCCTTGAGGGTATCCGCCTTATCTCTATACATAAGTCAAAGGGATTGGAGTTTCCTATAACTATCCTTCCTTTCGCCTCATGGAGCTTTACCGATACTGCAAGAACGGAGCTGTGGGTTGAGTCTCCGGAGGGTTTCGACGAGGTTCCGCTTCTGCCCGTTAGGCTTTCCTCTATGCAAAATTCTCTTTTCGAGGAGGATTACGAGGCGGAGCTTAAGCAACAGGTGGTGGACAATCTAAACCTTCTATATGTCTCCCTTACCCGTGCAAAGCAGGCTCTGAGTATTCTGGGTAACTATAAGGAGAACGACAAGGGAGAATTTTGTTTTGGCAGGGAGTTAAATGTTTCGGAGTTTCTGTATCACACAGTTGGGACGAACTATAATGATTTCTCTCTGGATGATGATAATAGTTATTTCCTATCCCTTGGCAATGCCACTCCTCTTGAGCACTCTCAGACTAAGTCCAGCCACAATAACATCTTCAAGCAGGACGGTCAGAGGGAGTATATGGAACTCTCGTGGCAGGATGCCGACATTATCTTTGCTCAAACCAAGAAGGCAGAGGAGTTTGTCTCTGCCCTAATTTCGTCTGATAATAATGAAACTCAAACCCCAAACCCCCAACTCCCAAACAGATTAAAAGGGATTATCCTCCATAATATCCTTTCGAACATTGAGTGCGCTAGCGATGCGGACAAGGCCTTGGAAAGGAGCTTTATTGATGGTGAGTTTACCTCTGAGTATAAGGTAGAGTTTGAGGATATTATCCGTAAGATGCTTGAGCAAGAAGAGGCTAAGTCGTGGTTCGACGGCACTTACCGCACTCTTAACGAGAGTTCGATTATCCATAAGCAGGATTACGTTGTTTCCTCTCGCCCTGACCGCCTAATGATTGGGACGGATGAGACGATTATCCTGGATTACAAGTTTGCCCAAGGGATGGAGTCTATGGATAAGTACACTAAGCAGCTTGGTGGTTATGCGGAGCTTCTGCGCACTATGAATTTCTCCAATATTCGTGGCTTTCTGTGGTTTGTAAGCTACTCGGAGGGCAATTTTTCTTCAAAGATTGTTGAAATTACTGATATTTAGTTATATTTGCACTGGATTAACCCCTAGTATAATGAGAAAGCTTTTCACCGCAGTCCTCTTCCTTTTGGTTGCAAGTGCAACTAATCTCTTTTCGCAGACATTCCTTATGCCTACTTCTGGATATAAGGAGATACATACCAAGACGGGAACTCTTTACGACGATGGGGGAGCTAGCGGCAACTACTCTACGAGGGTTAATGCTAGGACTACGATTTATCCCGTTACGCCTGGGGCTAAGATAAGGCTAACGGGCTCTCACGACCTTGAGGCTCCGAACTTTTCTCGTATAATTATCTATGACGGCGATACAAGTTCGTCTAACGTTCTTTACAATGGGTATTTTTCCGCTCAGGGTTTGGTGCTATGTTCCTCGTCGGGACCTGTGACCATTAAGTTTACGGTCGACACCGATAGCCCTAAGTCTGGCTTTGCTTTTGTTATCTCTGAGTATAGTAACTGTCCGGATAAGGCTTATAATGTTTCGGTTAAGCCCACTACGGAGACGACTGCTCTTGTCTCTTGGCAGGGTGGCAGCGACTCAACGAAGTGGATATTAGAGTATGGGGAGGTTGACGCTACTTGCCATTTCCTTGACAGCACTAAGACGGAGTTCTCCGATACTAATTTCCTAGTTCTTGATAGCCTAATCCACTGCCAAAAGTATGGGGTTAGGATCTATACCCCTTGCGATACGTTGGAGTCTACCTGCATGCCACCTCTTCCTATTAAGTGTTGGATTCAGTGCGAGTGCCCTCAGCCCTTTGGTTTTATAAAGGGTTCTGGAGTAGATACAGTTTCTCTTGCTTGGTCTGAGACGGACACTAATATAATTTGGAGTTATGAGCTTATCCATGAAGGTCAGGCTATTGACTCTGGGACTACGACTAATCCTTATGTGGGTTTTGGTGGGCTTGACCCCGATACGGAGTACCATATCAAGGTTTGGAACGACTGCCATAACAATGGGGACGACTGTAATGCGATTATGGTTGCTTCCTATACGATGTGCCCTTGTAAGAAGCCTCTTTACTCCAGTGCTAGTGTGGGTTCGGACTCTATATATTTTGCTTGGTCTGAGAGTGATACGTCGATTGTTTGGCGCGTTCAGCTTTACCAGGGCTATATTCCTATTTACTCCTACCTATCTTACGATAACTTTGCGACCTTTAAGAGTCTTTCCTCT
This sequence comes from Bacteroidota bacterium, assembly GCA_017860275.1. Lineage (GTDB taxonomy): Bacteria > Bacteroidota > Bacteroidia > Bacteroidales > P3 > UBA10566. Next base: position 35,878 of record JAFNAQ010000011.1, on the reverse strand, counting down.
GCCACTAACTATAAGGTGAGGGTTTATGAGGATTGCTTGCCTAATTACGACACTTCCTTTGCTGGTCATTACTGTAACTTTCTTGAGGTTGATTATAAGACTCCTTGTCATTGTCCGGTAGCTGAGAATGTTCAGATTACGAATATTACCGATAATAGTATATCTCTTTCTTGGGACATTGACCCTTACTCCCCTGGGTGGATAATTCAGTATAGGCTAAGGAACTCTGCTACCAGTTATATTGACACTAGCTATACTTATTATCATACTATATCTGGTCTGACTCAGACTGGGTATTATGAGATTTGGGTTCACTCCCTTTGCGATAGCCTTAAGATTGGCTGCGCTTCGAAGATGGTTCTTATAAATGTGCCCTCTTCTGGTAATTGTCTGGACTATACCAACCTAAAGAGCACTAGTAATATCCCGACGTATGGTGATTACTCTAACCCTTACCTTGTTGGTGGTTTGGTTGACTATGGATACAATAATATCTACTCTCGACATACTGTGCATTATGATATTTCCGAGAAGGATCCGAGAACAGGTAATCAACTTTCTACTGTTCCTCCTGGGGAGAAGGCATCTGTTAGGCTGGGTAACTCCCTTGCTGGTAGTGAGGCGGAGAGTATTACTTATCGTTACCATGTGGATACGAACAATTTCTCCCTTATGATTCTAAAGTACGCTATTGTCTTCCAAGACCCGAATCATTCCATTACGGAGCAACCTCGCTTTACTCTACAGATATTGGACGAAAACCTTTCGTACATTGATTCTGTTTGTGGTGAGGCTGACTTCTATGCCGATAGCTCTGCGCTTTGGCATTCGGTTGCTGACACTAATATTATTTGGAAGGACTGGACTACAGTGGGATTTGACCTTGCTAAGTATCACGATAAGGTTATCAACATTAGGCTTACTACCTATGACTGTGAGCAGGGTGGTCATTTTGGTTACGCTTATTTTGCTCTCTCTTGTGCTACCCAAGCTTTGCTTTCTTCTAGCTGTGGTGAGACTAGCACTAATACTTTTACTGCTCCAATTGGGTTTAGTTATCGTTGGTATTCTTCCTCTGATACTTCCCTTACTCTCTCTACAAATAGGTCTTTGGATGTTGTGGTGGATAGCACGCTTAGTTACTTTTGCGAGGTTTCTTCTTTAGAGAACCCTTCTTGTAGTTTTATTCTGAATGCTTACGGTGGGAGGAAGTTTCCTATTGCTGATTTTAATTATACATATACTATTGAGGACTGTGCCTTTGTTGTGAAGTTTAATAATATAAGCACTGTTTCGTATAATGGTTCTACTCCTTCACCTAATGGTGAGCCGTGTGATGCTGCGAAATGGGTGTTTGAGGATGGAGTTATTATAGATCAGTATAGTCCTACTCGGAAGTTCTCTACTGCTGGCGATTATAAGGTGAGGCTTATTGCTTCGGTTGGTAATTTCGAGTGTGCTGACACTATTGATAAGATAATTCACCTTGCGAAAGATGGGCAAAGCCTTGTGATTATTGGCGATTCATCTCTTTGCATTGGAGAGGGAACTGTTCTTACCTCTAGTTTGACTGGGGAGTATATTTGGAACACTGGCGATACTACAAAATCGATTAGTCTTACTCCAACGGTGAGCAATACTTATTGTCTTTACTTAATTGATACCTCGGGTTGTATTAATCGTGCTCTAAAGGATGTATATGTTCATCCAATCTGGGACAGTGTAAATATCGTGGATACTATTTGTGATAATGAGCCAATTGACGGTCAGGGCTATTACATTGACCAGAGTGGGAATTACATTCTCTACCTTCAGTCGACCTTTGGGTGTGATAGCACGGTTTACCTTACTCTTACAGTGAAGAAGCACTATACTAGCGATACAATCTATGCCTTTACATGTGACAATGTTCCCTACACGGAGCATGGTCTTGATGCTGACACTACCGGTGTTTATAATTCTGTTCTGCAAGGGATTAATGGGTGTGACAGTATTATTGTTGTTAATCTCTTTGTTTATCCTACCTTTACGGATACAATCTTTGCTGAGATATATAAGGGTGGTGTGTATAACCTTCATGGGTTTAATGAATCAACTAAGGGTTTCTATACTCATGCCCTTAAAACTATACATGGATGTGATAGTGTTCTGAATTTAGATCTACAAGTAGACAATGTATTATTTCCTAATGTAGTTACTGCAAACGGTGATGGGATTAACGATGTCTTCTCTATTCATAACCTTCTTGACCAGGATGCTTTCCCTGAAAACTCGCTGATAATCTTTAATCGTCAAGGGAAGTTAATCTACTCCAAGCAGAATATTAATTCAGTAAAGGATTATTGGAATCCACAATCAACCGCATCCCCAACTGGGACATACTTCTTCCGTTTCATTGGCAAACGCCCAGATAAAAACATAGACTATTTAGGAATAATAGAAGTAATAAGATAGAAAGATAAACTATTTTTGTAAATTTGCACGTTAATTATACGGCAAATGAGAAGATTCCTATACATAATATTTATCCTAACTCTTTTCTCACTTAATCAGGTGAGCGCTAGTTCTTTATTAAGTAATTTTTTTGATACAGATACTATTCATGCCTCTATTTGTGATGGGAATACATATAATCAATATGGTTTTTCTGAGAGTCAAACTGGAACCTATATTCATAGTGATACAACATATTTAGGTGATGATAGTATTACTGTTCTTGATTTATCGGTTAATCCTACTTATTTTGATACTATTATTGTAGATATTTGTGATGGTCAAACTTATAATCAATATGGGTTTTCTGAGAATAGTACAGGTATTTTTATACATAATGATACCACATTTTTAGATTGTGATAGTATAACTGTTTTGGATTTAACTGTAAGAAATCCTTATTATTCTACAACTTACGATACTGTTTGCAGGGGTGATGATTATGAGGGATTTATTGTGGATACAGCAGGCGTATATATTAAGAACTTAAGTACAATATATGGTTGTGATAGTGTTTTGACTTATAATCTTTTTGTCAATCCAACTTATCATGATACTATTAAAACAGAAATATATAAGGGAGAAACTTATAATAAATTTGGATTTAAGGAAACAGAAACAGGAGTATATGCACAAGAATTAAAAACATATCTAGGTTGTGATAGTATTATTTACCTAGACTTACAGGTCAATTATATTATGATTCCCAATGTAATAACTCCTAATGGTGATGGGAAGAATGATGTCTTTGAAATACATAATCTAGTTAAACAAGACGCCTTTCCAGAAAATGAATTAATAATATACAATAGACAGGGTAAGCTTGTTTACTCTATGAAGAACATTCAGTCTGAAAAAGATTTTTGGGCTCCAGCAAACAATATAGCATCAGGAACTTATTTTTATAGGTTTACAGGTAAAAGACCAAGGAAAGAAGTTGATTTAATAGGTACTATTGAGGTATTAAGATAGAGTATTATGAATAAAAATTCTTTTATTTATAATGTAGCAGATGATATTGCAAAGGAATTTGATTATGATTTTTCTAACCTAAATATCATCTTTCCTAATAAGAGGGCTATTACTTTTTTTAATGATTCTCTTTATGAGAATATTCAAAAACCTTTTTTTTCTCCTAATTATTTTACTATAAGTGATTTCGTAAATAAATACTCAAGGCTTAATATTGCCGATGAGCTTACACTTATTTATAACCTATATATTGTTTACTTAGATATATTTTATAAGGCTAATCCAGTGGAAAATGATCAGGCTAAGGAAAACTTTGATAATTTCTACTACTGGGGTAAGATGCTTCTGAGCGATTTTGATGATTTAGATAAGAATCTTGCAGATGCAAAGATATTATTTAGGAATATTCAAGAATATAAGGCTTATGATTCTCAATTTGATTTTCTAAGTGATGACCAAAAAGAAGTATTAAAAAACTTTTTTAATGGTTTTAAAGAAAATCCAAGTCAGTTAAATAGACAGTTTGTTGCTATATGGAATTGTTTATATGATATTTATACTGAGTTTAAGAAGAGGCTATTTGAAAGAGGTATTGGATACTCTGGAATGTTATATAGAAATGTTGTGGAGAGTTTTTCTCATATTGAAATAGATGAGGATATTAAGCAAATTGATAGATACTGTATAATTGGGTTCAATGTATTAAATAAGGTAGAGCAGGAGATATTTCGTTTTATTAAACAAACTTATTTTACTCGCTTCTATTGGGATTATGATGATTATTATCTAAAGGATAACAAACAAGAGGCTGGTCATTTTATGAGGGAAAATCTTAGTAATTTTCCTATGCCAGAAACTTATAAGGTTGAAGCAAATCTTATTTCTACAACAAAACAGGATATAGAGGTTATAAAATCTCCAAGTGAAAATGCTCAGGTAGGGTATATAAAAGAATGGTTTTCTCTTATTGAGAACCAAACTAGTGGAGATATTTGCCAATCAGATATTGCTATAATCTTAGGAAACGAAGCTCTTTTACCGTCTGTTCTCAAGGCGTTGCCTGATATTGTAGGAAAAGATAAGATAAGAGTGAATATAACAATGGGATATGAGTTTCAATCAACACCATTGTACGGTTTAATAAGTGCATATCTAGATTATCAATATACTCTAAAGAAAAATTCTAATTCAAGATTAGTTAAACTCCTGCCATTTATTGAGCATCCATATTGGAGTAATCAAGAAGGAGGACTTCAAGCCAAGATAGATAAACTTAAAAATGATAGAGTGTCTTATCTTAACAAGGATAAGCGAATGGAACTTGGGTTTGACGATTTATTAGAGTCAAAGAGTTCGCCAAAGGAAATAATAGAGGCGCTTCAATTGATAATAAAGAAGGTTGCAATCTTAAATATAAAGAAAAAGAGAGTAGACAAGAATGCAATTGAAGAAGTTTTGTCAGAAATACTTTATAGGATAAATATATCTCTAAACAGATTAAATGATATTATTGAGAAATCGGAGATAAGTATTGATAATAAGTTATTCCATAAGATTATACTCTCTGAGTTAAGAAGTATAAAGATACCATTTGAAGGAGATCCAATAAATGGAGTTCAGATTATGGGACTATTAGAAAGTAGGAATCTTGACTTTAAGTACATACTAATGCTTTCTGCAAATGATGACTTTATTCCAAATGTTTCAGGAGAGAATTCTTTTATTCCTTTCTCAATCCGAAGCGCTTATAACCTAACAACAATTCAAAGAAAAATATCGGTCTTTGCCTATTATTTCTATAGATTATTCCATAGGTCAGAGTCCTTACACTTTATTTATAATTCTACATCTTCAACTTCCAAGAAAAAGGAGCTATCAAGATTTTTGCAACAAGTAAGGATAGAGTTTCAAAGTATTGAAGATTATGAAAAACTTAAAGAATTCAAATATAAGACACTTGCTTCGAAGATAGGCATTCCTCAATCTCAAGATATAGAAATAAAGAAACATAGTACACATATTGATAAAATTCTTAAGAAGGAATTTCTCTCAGCATCTTATCTTAATACCTATCTTGATTGTCCATTTATGTTTTATCTCTCAAAGCTTGCTAAAGTAGAGGCTCCAGATAGATATGATGATGAACTTACTCCTATTGATTTTGGTAATGTTTTTCACCATAGTGCTAAAGCTATATATGAAGAGCTTTTAGGTAGGATAGGTAAAAATACAGAGATAACTAAAGAGGACATAGACCAAATTAGAAAAGATAAGGATAAGATAGATAATATTGTTAGGTGGGAACTTCAGAATCAGTTCTTGGATATTAAAAAAGAACATAAGGAATTGCTATCACTAAACCAATCTCAATATATTCAATTAGAGGTAATAAAGAGGTATATCTATAATCTATTAGATATGGATTATGATTATGCACCCTTTATTATGATAGCAATGGAGGAAAATGTAATAAAGAGTATTGATGGTATAGTGGCAGGAGGACAGATAGACAGAATAGATTATAAGGATGGTGTATTAAGGGTATTAGATTATAAGACAAGTAACCCAAAGAAGATAGATCCGAAGAAGGCTCCATCAATTTCTGAATTATTTGCAAAGGAAAATCTTTTAGATATGGAGGGTAATGAAGAGGTTAATAATGAAAAAAGAGAGGGCTATATATTTCAAACCCTATACTACTCTTGGTTATTGACTGATAATCCTGAGGAGTTAAAGAAAATTACTAATCTAAAATTCAAATCAATAAAACCAGAACTAATCTATATTAAGAGCTATGTCAAGGGAGAGTATTCTTCAAATATTCTTATTAAGAATGATATTAATGAAGATAAGGGTGTTGAGTTATTAGACTATTATCCTTTTCATAATGATTTTGATGAAAATCTAAGACTATTATTTCAGGAACTTCTTACCATTAATATGGATAATGAGTTCTATAGAAGAAGAAAATCTGAATCAAATTGTAAGTATTGTGATTTTACCCCCTTCTGTTATTAATTTATGGCAGTCTTTTTAGATTTATCCCTCCTAAATATTTATTTATCCCTCCGATAAATGTTTTTTTCTCTGAGATATTTTTATTTTTCCTTCCTTTATTTTTCTGGTTTTGCCCTTAGAGGATTTTTGTAGGGTATTTTCTCGTAATTAATCAGTATTTTTGCATAATGTTTTTTGATTAATAGTCTTATGGATTTTATATTAAAGTCGGAGTTTCAGCCAACGGGAGATCAACCAGAGGCAATAGATCAGCTTGTAAAAGGCTTGAACGAGGGCAACCCTTCTCAGGTCTTACGAGGTGTTACTGGTAGCGGAAAAACCTTTACCGTAGCAAATGTAATCCAAAGGGTGAATAAACCAACTCTGATAATGAGTCATAATAAGACTCTTGCAGCTCAGCTTTATGGAGAATTTAAACAGTTTTTCCCAGAAAACGCAGTAGAATACTTCGTTTCATATTATGACTATTACCAGCCTGAAGCCTATATTGCGCATACAAATACATATATCGAAAAAGATCTTCAGGTTAATGATGAATTAGAAAAGCTTCGTCTTTCTGCTGCCTCAGCACTACTTAGTGGTAGAAGGGATGTTATTGTTGTTAGCTCTGTTTCTTGCATATATGGTATAGGTAATCCAGATGATTTTGAAAGGGGAACAATAACTTTAAAGAAAGGACAAAAAATAAATCGTAATGATTTGCTCCTTAGTTTTGTAGATGCTCTTTATTCGAGAAATGAATTGGAGTTTGGAAGAGCAAAGTTTAGAGTAAAGGGAGATGTTATAGATATTCATCCTGCCTATGCAGATTATGCGTATAGGATATGTTTTTGGGACGATGAAATTGAAAGTTTAGAGAGTTTTGACCCAGTAACTGGCAAGAGGATAGAATATAAAGATGATTTGGTTCTTTATCCTGCAGGTAATTTCCTTACCAATAAAACTACACTTAATACAGCTCTTTTAGAGATACAGAGAGATATGTTTAAACAGCGAGATTATTATCTAGAGATAGGTAAAAATCTAGAAGCAAAACGTATTGAAGATAGGGTAAATAACGACCTTGAAATGCTTAGGGAGTTAGGCTATTGTTCAGGAATTGAGAATTATTCAAGATATTTCGATGGAAGGAAAGAGGGCTCTCGTCCTTTCTGTCTTATGGATTATTTTCCAGATGATTTTCTCCTTGTAATTGATGAATCTCACGTTACAGTTCCTCAGGTTAGGGCAATGTATGGAGGAGATAGGTCGAGAAAGGAAAACTTAGTGGAGTATGGATTTCGTCTTCCTTCAGCCTTGGATAATAGACCACTAAAGTTCGATGAATTTATGTTCTTGCAGAATCAAACTATATATATTTCTGCAACACCTTCTCCTTTCGAGATTGAGGAGGCAAATGGAGTAATTGTAGAACAAATAATTCGTCCAACAGGACTATTAGACCCACCTATAGAGATTCATCCTGCTAAGAATCAAGTCGATGATTTACTCGAGGAGATAAGTATTGTTGTAGATAAGGGAGAGAGGGTGTTAGTTACTACTCTTACTAAGAAAATGGCAGAAGAGCTTAGTCGTTATCTATCCAATCTTGGTATTAGAAATAAGTATATTCACTCAGATGTTGAGACTCTTGAGAGGGTAGAGATAATGAGAGACTTGCGTCTAGGAGTATTCGATGTGCTTATTGGAGTTAATCTATTAAGAGAGGGTTTAGATCTTCCAGAGGTTTCTTTGGTAGCAATATTAGATGCAGATAAGGAGGGTTTCCTTCGTTCCGACAAGGCACTTATTCAAACAATAGGTCGTGCTGCTCGAAATTCTCATTCAAAAGCAATACTATACGCCGATAAGATAACAGGTTCTATGCAAAGAGCTATTGCAGAAAATGAAAGAAATAGAGCAAAACAATCAAAATATAATAAGGATAATAATATTACCCCAAGGCAGATAAAAAGAAATATTTCAGATATTCTTGGTCAGGCTGCTGTTTTGGAAGAGGTTGAAAAACATGCAATTCTTCCTCCTACAAATATCCGTTATTATGAGCCAGATTTTGATGTTTCAACAGCAAATGAACAAACAGTAATTTATCGTTCTGAAAAAGATAAGCAGAAGGCTGTAAAGACACTAACAAAGAAAATGCAAGAGGCTGTAAAGGAATTAGATTTTGTTTCGGCAGCTCGTTATCGTGATGAAATAAATAATATTAAGAATATATAATATGGAAGAGTTTGGAACAATATGTGCCTTAGCAACCCCTGCGGGAGAGAGTGCAATTTCTGTTGTAAGAGTCTCAGGAGTGGATGCAATAGAAATTGTTGACAGGCTTTTTTTAAACCCAAAGGGAGAGAGGGTATTACTTGCTGCAAAGACACATACTGCTCATTATGGAAAGATTGTTTTTGATGGAAAGATTATTGATGAATGTATTTGCACAATATTTAAGGCTCCACATTCCTACACAGGAGAAAATTCTGTAGAGATTTCTCTTCATGGTTCTACTTATATCCAAAATCAAACCATTCAAGCCTTGATAAAATCAGGAGCAAAGATTGCAAACCCTGGAGAATATACTAAAAGAGCTTTCCTTAATGGAAAATTAGATCTTTCACAAGCCGAGGCTGTTGCAGATATTATCCATTCTCATAATTCCGCTGCACATGAACTTGCCTTCAAACAGCTTCGTGGAGGTTATCATCAAACTCTTTCAAGGCTAAGATTGAATTTATTAGATATTGCTTCCTTATTGGAGCTTGAGCTTGATTTTAGTGAAGAGGATGTAGAGTTTGCAGATAGAACTCATCTAAAGAACTCACTTAATGAGATAAAGACAATTGTTTCTGAATTAGTAAATTCTTTTTCTTTGGGTAATGCCTTTAAGAATGGAGTACCCGTTTCAATTATAGGTAAACCAAATGCAGGAAAATCAACACTATTAAATGTGCTTCTAAATGAAGAAAGAGCAATTGTCTCAGATATTGCGGGAACAACAAGAGATACAATAGAGGAATCTGTAAATATTGGAGGAGTGGAGTTTCGCTTTATTGATACTGCCGGTATTCGTGCTAGTGAAGATATAATTGAAACTGAGGGCATAAAGAGAACATATAAGAGTGTAAATAACTCTAAGATAATTCTATATTTAATAGATATTGCGAACACAACACCAGAGGGTGCCAAAAAGGAGATTCTTGAACTAAAGAAAAATGTTGATTTAAACGACAAGCACTTAATAATACTTATCAATAAGTCCGATACAATAGATGTAGATAAGGAGACTTATGATTATCTTCAAGACCTTGAGCCAATATTTATTTCTGCAAAGAAGAATATAAACATTGATGAGGTAAGCAAAAAAATGCTTTCAATAGCTAATCCTGCCGATATTATAAATAAGGTTTTATTAACTAATTCAAGACATTACGAATCAATGATAAGGGTTTTGGAATCTATTGAGTCGGTAGAGAATGGCTTTGTTCAAAATATGCCAAGCGACCTAATAGCAATAGATATTAGAACAGCCCTATACCATATTGGAACAATAACAGGAGAGGTAACCACCGACGAAATCTTAGGAAACATCTTCAGTCGCTTCTGCGTAGGAAAATAAAATTTTTATATGAATATTGCCATAATAGGAGGGGGTGCGGCAGGTTTTTTCTTGGCAATAAACCTTAAACAATTATCTCCAAATATCAACGTAACTATATTTGAAAAAAATACCAACGTCTTAGCTAAGGTATTGGTATCTGGAGGTGGAAGATGTAATCTTACAAATTCATTTGCTGGTATCGATTCCCTTCATCAGGCATATCCTCGTGGCGATAAATTACTAAAGAGAGCCTTTAGGGTCTTCAGCCATTTAGATACCTACAAGTGGTTTGAAGATAAGGGCATAAAATTAGTTACACAGGAAGATGATTGTGTTTTCCCTCTTTCACAGAACTCAAACGAAATAATCGAATGTTTTATAAGGCTATCCAAAGAGTTAGGAATATCTGTAAAAACCTCACTAGACTTAAGCTCAATTACATTTGAAGAGAAATACGCTCTTACCTTTAATCAAGATAATACAAGAGTCCAATTCTTTGATGCAATAGCAATAACCACAGGAGGAAGTCCAAAAGCGGAAGGATTAAACTATTTAGAGGCATTAGGACATAAAATTGTTCCGCCAGTTCCATCTTTATTTACCTTCAATATCCCCGAAGACCCAATAAGAGAGTTAATGGGCATTGTTGCAGAAAATACTATCGTATCTCTTCAAGGCACAAATATTAAAGCCTCTGGAGCTCTTCTTATAACCCATTGGGGTATGAGTGGACCAGCAATATTGAAACTATCATCCTATGGTGCAAGGTTAGTAAACGATAAGCAGTATCGATTTAATATACTTGTAAATTGGGTAAATGAAGTTAATTGCGATATTCTTACCGACTACCTAAACTCCATTGCTTGTAAGAATCCAAATATGAAGGTTTCAAATGTAAGACCCTATGATATCTCCTCTAGGTTATGGCTGTTTTTACTCAATAAAGCTGAAATACCATTGGATAGAAAGTGGGGAGAACTTGGGAAAAAGGGCATAAACAAGATAATGAACAGGCTAAGTAACGATGAGTATTCAGTACATGGCAAGGGCTCTTTCAGAGATGAGTTTGTGACAAGTGGAGGAGTGAGCCTAGAGTCAATAAACTTTAACACCATGGAGAGTAAGAGCTGCAAAAACCTATATTTTGCCGGAGAGGTATTAGACATTGATGCCATAACCGGAGGCTTTAACCTTCAAGCAGCATGGACAACAGCCTACATCGCCGCCAAAGCAATAACGCAACAATAAAGCTTAGTATAAATAGGAAATAACTTTACTTGGATTTGTATGTTATTAAAGTTGGTATTATTAAAACCAATACCTATGTTTAATATTTCGTCTAGGATGTCTGTAAATTAAAGAAATCGAGAATGAATGCCCACCAATTGGATGTGCAATATATTTTGATTTGTCAAATGTTGAGTATGTGTAAATGGTTCTTATTCCAAAGTTTAGTCCATAAAATGAATTTATCCATGTATTGAAACCAAGTGATAATCCTGTTGCTGAAATAGATAATGTGTCTTTATTCTTTTTATTAATAATTCCTGTAGCTACATTTTCCCATGTTACTCCTGCGACTACTTCTGTATTTATTATTCTATTCTGATAAATACTATATGAAAGCCATCCTCCTAAAGAAGTTTCAAAAGATTTTGCTTTAACTTCAGTCAAATCATTGTTTACATTTAGTAATATAGGTTGCTTTGGGTTTAAACCTCTATAAGAAGCCAAGTAGTGTATCCACATTTTGTTTAGAAACATTAGCCCAAATCCAGCATCAAATTTTACAGAAGGATTATAGAATTCATGTAATTTCCCTATAGGAGTCCAAGAGTCAACAGCCGCTTCAATAGAAAAACGATGAAAGCACCAAATACTATCTAACTTCACTTTATTATTGTCTTGAGCAAAAGTTGGAACTACAATAAAAAAGAAAAATATAGTTGTTATTAATAGCTTTTTCATTATTGTATTTATGATATTCTTAATGTTATTACTGTTTCCATTTTCTAATACAATGTCAAAGGTAGATAATATTTATTTATAATCGTTGTTAGTTGCTCCTTTTTTTTCGTGGGTTTTTGGGTTTGATAGGGGATTTGGTTTGGGTGTTTATTTGCTTAACTTTATTGTGTTATATGAGTTTTTTTTGTATCTTCGCATAACGAATCGTTCTTTGGGCAAGGTTATTATTTGCTCGAAAATTCCTGAATAATTTTAGATGCGCATCATAATAGAATTATGGTAGGTACCCTAGCACTGCTACGGTAGCTACCATAACACACCTAGGGTAGCTACCCTAGCGAGAATAGAATCAAATAAAAATACTTCAAAACAAGGATTCCCCACAACAAGATAAAGATAAAAATGATTAGAATAAGGTATAAATTTGTAATAGTCTTTATACTTTCTTTATAAACAAATTAGCTTGATCCCTTTTTTACTTTAATTGTCATTTGTTCCATAATTACATTATAATGTGATATTATTGATTGAATAAAAATAATGTTTATCTTTGCTCCTACGAATGATAAACAGTTATGAATAGAGAAGAAAAATTATTGAATCTTATATCTCAATTCAAGGAATTGGGAATAGATAAGCAGATAGATTATGATAAATTCTATCTCTATTCACTTATTACTCATTCCACTGCAATAGAGGGTTCTACTATTACAGAGATAGAGAATCAACTTTTATTTGATGAGGGTATAAGTGCAAAGGGACGTACAATGACTGAGCAGTTGATGAATCTTGATTTAAAGGCAGCTTACGAGCAATGTATTATCTATGCAAAAAATCATGAAGATGTTTCTATTGATATGCTAAAAAAGCTATCTTCAATTGTTATGAAGAATACAGGGACTAGCTTTAGTACAGCATTAGGAGATTTTTCTTCTTCAAATGGAGACCTTCGTTTACTTAATGTTATGGCAGGGGTAGGAGGTCGTTCTTATATGAATTATTCAAAAGTTCCAATAAAGTTGGAAGAATTATGCAAGAGTATAAATCATAGACGTAAGGAACTATCAAAGCTTAGTATTTTTGAAGCTTATCGTTTAAGTTTTGATGCACACTTCCAATTAGTAACCATTCATCCTTGGGCAGATGGAAATGGGAGGATGTCTCGATTGCTGATGAATCAATTGCAATTTGAATTTAATATTATTCCTTCCAATATTAATAAGGATAGCAAGGCAGAGTATATAGAAACTCTTATTGCTACTCGTGAAAGAGGAGATATGGACTTGTTTTATAATTTTATGTTCGATGAGCATATAAAGAATTTAGAGCAAATGATTCATAATTATCAAACCTCATTAGAGAGTGATAATGTTTATTATACTAATAAGGTAAAAGAGAGTGATGGATTAAATGATGGATTAAATGATGGATTAAATGATGGATTAAATGATGGATTAAAATTATCAGAAAGATCAAAAACCATTATTTCTATTATTAAGGATAAACCGTCAATTACAGTAGATGAAATTGCAAAAGCCTTGAATTTAAGTAAGCCAACAACAGAAAGAGAATTAGCCTTATTAAAATCCCAAAACATAATTCAAAGACAAGGTTCTAAAAAGACAGGGACTTGGAAGATAAACCTATAAGAAGTTCATTACAATATTAAACATATTTGCAGTTTTTGCGTTCTAATGTTTTAACCTATTAAATCTATAATTATTATGATAAATATTGGTGATAAGGCTCCTGAGGTTTTGGGAGTAAATGAGAATGGACAAGAGATTAAATTGTCTGACTATAAGGGAAGAAAGATTGTTTTATATTTCTATCCTAAGGATAATACCTCTGGTTGTACGGCTCAGGCTTGCAGCCTAAGAGACGCATATTCCGACTTGCGTAAGGCAGGATACGAGGTTATAGGAGTGAGTATAGACTCAGCAGCTTCTCATATTAAGTTTAAGACTAAGAATGAACTTCCTTTTGACTTGATTGCAGATACAGACAAGACTTTGGTAGAGGCATTTGGCGTTTGGGGAGAAAAGAAACTTTATGGAAGAGCCTATATGGGAACTTTTAGAACAACATTTATAATAAATGAAGAAGGTATTGTTGAAAGAATAATATCTCCAAAGGAGGTTAATACCAAGGATCATTCTAGCCAAATACTTAACCTATAGATGTTCACAAAAGAAGAGAAGAAGGCTATCAACAAAGAATTTTGGGATGGCTTCAAAACATATTGTCATAAAAAGAAGGTTAAGCGTAAGTGGTTGCTTTCAAAGATAAGCATTAAACATACTCAGCTTAAGTTCTATGCAGACCATAAAAAAGCCTTAGTGCTTTTTCAGATAGATAATAAGAGTGATGAGAAAAGGCTTGAGATATATAGTTATTTCAATGCTATGAGGAAGTTATGGGACGAAGAGGCTGGAGAGGGATTGATTTGGTGTGAAAGATTTGAAGGTATTGATGATAATGAAGTTAGTGCTATATATTTTCAATTAGATGGAGTGAATATCTACAAGAAAGAAGACCATGAGAAGATTTATTCATTCTTTGTTCAAAAGATGACTATTCTTGAGGATATATACCTAGAATATGGAGAAGTCCTAGCCGATCAAATCTCCCAATTAGCGTAGATATTTATGATAGAGATTAGGGATATTACTGTTAGGTTTGAAAATAAGACTCCACTGGAGAATTTTAGTCTTAGTATTGCAAGAGGAGAGAAGTATATTTTAGAAGGCGTTTCAGGTAAGGGAAAATCAACATTACTTAAATCTATTTTAGGCTTTGTTGAACTAAGTCAGGGCGAGATAATATGTGATGGAATAAAACTTTCTAAAGAAAATCTGGTTGAGTACAGAAGTAAGATTGCTTATTTGCCACAGAGCCTAAATCTTGATTTTGAAACCTTAGAGGATTTAATATATTATCCATTTAGTTTTGCAATTAATAAACCATTAAGACCAAGCATTGAGCAAATAGAAGAGATTTTTTCTTCGCTCAAACTAAATATATCCTTATTAAAACAAAATCTAAATGAGATTTCGGGAGGGGAGAAGCAAAGAGCTATTTTTGCTTCAATTATGCTATTAAAAAGACCAATAGTTCTGCTTGATGAACCTGCATCCTCACTCGATTCCGTTTCTGCAATGGCCGTTTGGGATTATATTTATTCACAAAAGGACACTACCTTTATTTGCGTTACACATAATGATATTTACAATAAATAATGTTCTATGATTGATATTAGTTGGTTTGAGCTATCGATAAGTTATGTGTTTTTGCTTATACCATATATACTTATAAGGAAGTATAAGATAGGGCTAACAAAGGATTTGTTTATCTCAATAGCAAGGATGACTGTGCAACTCCTCTTTGTTGGAGTATATTTAGAGGTTATATTTAGATTAAATTATTGGTGGTTGAATGTATTATGGCTTATTATAATGTTTGTTGTAACTAGTTCAACAGTATTAAGTAGGACAAAGCTTAAGAAAAGTTTTTTCTTGCCAATTTTCTTCTCTGTTCTAATAAGTGTTTTTCTCTTCTTAGGCTTTGTAGTTGTATTTGTTCTAAAGCTGGATAATTTCTTCGATGCACCTTATATAATCCCAATAGCAGGAATGCTTATTGGTAATTGTTTATCCGATTTAGTAGTTTCTCTAAATACCTTTATTAATAATATAAATAAGCAGCAGAACACTTATTATTTCGCTATTGCTAATGGCGCTTCACAAAAGGAAGCTTTAGAACCGTTTTATCGTTCTGCATTGAAAATAAAATACAACCAATCCTTAGCAGCAATGGCTGTTATAGGATTAGTATCATTACCAGGAATGATGACTGGTCAAATACTAGGAGGAAGCACTCCTGAGGTTGCCATTAAGTATCAACTACTAATTATGCTTACAATATTTACAACAACATCTTTGTCTAATTTTCTAGCATTAAAGTTTATATGCAAGAAACTTATCAATGATTATAATTGTATTAAGTAAAGAGGAAAACATATTATCATTTTACATCCCTTTTAATTCTCCAAGAGTAGGTTATAAAGGCTATAATAAAGTATACTCCTGCAAGTATCCATAAGGTGAAATGTTCTAACGATACTTGTTTCATATCTGCACCCATTGTCATCATTCTAATATATCCTTGAATTGCATCGGTTGAAGGTATAATATGTGAAAACATCTCCCAAAACTTAGGCATAGCTTCTCTTGGCCATGACATTCCTGAAAGAAAGATAAAAGGAAGAGACATAAATAAATAGAATGGTATTGAGTTTTCTCTATTTTGAAAAAATACAGATATACTCATTCCCAAAAAAATCACAGCTAATAGATATGGTGTAACAAACCAAAGCACAGAGAAGACATTTGGTGCAAGTTGAGGTAGGTTAAATAGTTTGGGGATTATAACTAACATATAAACAGTTATAGGTATATATGTAATAAAGAATGCTAAACCTCTTCCAAATATTATTCTCAACATCCCTCTATAGTGTGAATCTCTTGGTATGAGGGTATGAAGTTTATTTCTTTCCGAAGCTGTCCCTGCAAGCATACCTATACCTATAAGCAAGGTCTGTTGAAGAATAAGAATTAGTACTGCTGGGAGAATAAAGCTTGGGTAACCTCCTGGATTATAAAGTACATGTTGAATTGTCTGAAAAGGTTGTGGTGCACTCATAGTTTGTGAGGTATAGCTTGTGGCAAGAGCCATATTCCTATACCAAAAGAAACTTGTTAAGTCATTATAAACACTAATAGATGCTTGTTCCCCTTTATTGAGTTTTTGATTGAAATTATTGGGAATAAGTATTATCCCATGAACCCTTGATTTCTTTTGTAATTGTTTGGCCTCCTCTAATGAGCTGCACCTATATTCAATCTTTACCTCAGGAGTGGCATCTACTAAGCGAAGATATTTTCTGCTCGAAGAACTATTCGATAAATCTACAACGGCAATGGGCATATCTCGCATCATCTCTTTATTATAGATTAGACCACAAACTAAGGGATATACAATACAAGCTACAAAAAATATTATTAGTACTCCTTTATCTGTAAATATATTATATAATTCTCTGGTAATTATATGGAATAAATCTTTCCAAGCTTCTTTGTTTTGCCTAAGTTTATCTTTTAATATCTTATTCATATTTATTCCCTTTTGAAATCTAGATTAATACACGCACTCTTTAATCTTTTTATTATAGTTAGGGGAAGGATAACAAATGCCAATAATGCTAAATATGGCATATAGCTTTCATTCAAAGAGAGCCCATTGATTTGAATGTTGGCATAAAGAGTATAATATTGGGTTAAAGGGTATAATAAGGTGAATGGTTTAACAGCAGGTAGCATAGCAAAATTTGGATATGTAAAGCCAGTAAGTGTGAAACCTAATACACCATAGAAGGCTCCTACACTTAGGGCATCCCTTAACATCGGTAAAACCCCAATAATAAAAATTCCTGCTGCCTGATATGCAATAATTGTCATCACACTCCCTCCAAACATTAATAATATATTGCCTTTTGTTGGAAAACCAAGAACTCTCTCCATTATCACATAAGAAAATACTAACATAATAGAATAGATTAATGTATATGGTAATAGTTTCCCTAATAATGCTTTTGATAGAGAGCCTCCTGAGGCATGTAGCCAATTGGGAGAAGTTTGAAATTTCAATTCCGTTCCTATAGCATAGATACTGCAAATTAAGCTCATTAAGAATATTATTCCAGGCATTATGATTGAAGATAGGTAGTAGGAGTAGTTCATAAGAGGATTCCCAATTAGATGTGAGTCTATTTTAATTGGCTGAATATTTGCCATAGCTTTAGCCTTGTCTTCTGCTTTTGCAAGTCTAATTTTCAGATTAACCCCAGAGGACATAGTGACTAAGATTGTATTTATTTCCTTCATTGCAGCAGAGCCTGCTAAGTAATGAGCATATTCAGTATAGAATACTATCTGTGGATTTTTTCCAGAAAGTAAGTCTGCTTGGAAATTTCTAGGTATTAGAACAAATGCATAAATGTTTTCTCTTTGCATTTGATCCTGAGCTTGTTCAAAACTTGAGAGCTTATATTCTATCTCACAAACCTGCCCTGCATCAAGATTTCTAGTTATAAGTCTTGAAGTTGAACTATTATCTAAGTCTACAATTCCAATGGGTAAGTCAGATGGCATACCATTATTTAGGAATGTGCTAAAGAATAAAATTATTATTAATGGTATAATTATCGTCATCATAATATATATAGGACGAGATACCATTAGTTTTAATTCCCTTTTAATTACTGGAATTATTCCATTTTCCATTATATAATGGTTTTAATTGGTTATTATTTAATCTTTGTCCAGTTTATCAATGCACTCATTCCTGGTCGGAAATCTTTTTCTTTTTGTAAAGGAATGGCTCTAACTTCAAATGTACGTGTATCATATTCGTCTGTCAATTTTGTAGCCTTCCATGTTGCATAACTTCCAAGAGCCTTTATGTAGTTTATTTTAATTTTTATTTCTTTATTCCCAAGGGCAGGAACTTTTGCTGTTAGAATATCTCCAATCTTTATCTTGTTTAATAAGTCTTCTCTTACATTAAATGTAATCCAAATATCATTCAAATCAACAATACTCATAATTGGTGAACCGGAACCTACTAATTCCCCTGCTTTTGGGAAGATATCTGATATTTCTCCCGAAATAGGTGCAACTAATCTTGTCTCATTCAAATATGAAGATGCTTCATTAACTGCGCCTCTTGCTCTATTGACTTGAGCTACTGCTGCTAATTTATCTTCTTTTTGTGCACCATTTAACGCCATTTCGTATTGACTTCTTGCAGCTTTAGTTCTCGATACAGATGCCTTGTATTGTGCTTCTACTTCGTCGAATTTTTGTGCAGAGATAACACCTTTTTGATAGAGGTTACTCATTCTGTCGTAGGTTTTTTTTGCAAAAGATTCAGCAGCCTGAGCCATCTCTAATTGATCTAAGGCTCCAGCTATTTGTTCTTTTCTTGTACCATTTTGAGCCTTAGAGCTCATGGCTTGTGCTGCATCTTGTGCTGCTTGTGCTTGATCTAACTTTGCATATATCTCAGGGGAGTCTATTATTACAAGAGTATCGCCCTTGCTAACGCTTGAACCTTCTTTTATTTTAAATTCTAATATTCTTCCTGGTAGTTTGCCCGATACTCTTACTTCAGTGGCTTCAAATTCTCCTTGAAGAATAACTTGGCTTGGTGTAAGTATGAAATATCCTATAAGTCCAATAACTACAATAGCAGCTATTAACACAACAAATCCCATTAATAAAGTTTTATTTTCTTTCTTTTTCATAAGGCTATATTTTTATTTATTATTCAATCAATTATTTTTTACGCTTAAGTTTCCAAGCGATTTTTCTAAGTATACATTTGTCATAATAGTATTGATGTCAGCATCTATCTTTTCACTCTTTGCAGAAATATATGCCGTCTGTGCTTCCATTAAGTCAGATGTTGTTATCACCCCAGACTCAAAACCAATTCTAGCGCTTTCTAGATTTTCTTGTGCTTTGGCAATATTGTTGGTTGCTAATATCTTTTGCTTATTTGCCTCTTTTACCTTAAAAAGCATTTGATTAATCTGCAACTCCATTTTCTCCATAGCCTCTTCTTTTTCTAGTTCAGCTATCTTTACCCCAATCTTAGCACTCTTAAGGCTGTGATAGTTTTCTCCCCAATGGAAGATTGGTACTTGAATTCCTACACCAAAGCTAAACATCCCATTGAGTGATTTTTCATATCCATTAAACATATTTGGATTGGAAGCTATATAATTTCCACTTGCAACAATATTTGGAAGATATTTCGAGAAAGCAATCTTTTGTGCAGACTTAGATATTTCAACAACCTTGTTTAATAATTGAGTTTCTGTTCTGTTATTTATTGCGCTAGCAATATTAATATCATTGTTTATTACAATATCCTTATTCAGTAGTTCGTCAGAGAGAGTGAATTCTTTAGAAATAGGCATGGAGCAAATTTGGCATAATAGCATTTTTGAGAGTGCTAGACCATTCTCTGCTTTTGAGAGTGTCATTTCAGCCTCGTTTAACTTTACTTTTATTTTCAATACATCAGACTTTGTTGCAATACCCTCTTTTACCATTTCTTCTATATTGGAGTTTGTTTTTAATAGTAGATGGTGATACTCTTTCGCTAAATTGTATTTATTAACAAGTGATACTACTCTCCAATATGCTTCGTCAACTTCTATTAATAAGTTTATTTGAGAATTGTCGAGTTGTATCTTAGCCATTTCTTCCATAGTTTTAGAGATTTTATAGAGCTCTAAAATCTTTCCTCCCATAAAAATTGGTTGAGTAAACCCTATACCTAATACAAATACATTCTGAATATCAAACTGCATGGATTCTTTAGGTAGGTATGCGTAGTCTTTGAATATAATTTTTTCAGGGTTTGTTTTTGGATTAAAAGGCAAGCCATTCCTATCGAGAGGTCTTCCATATTGGTCAAACTGATTAGCCATCTGGTCGGCTCTTACAGTGAAATTGCCATTCGCATCCATTGTTCCAACTGGCAATAATGCATCATCAGCAAGTAGAGATAAATTCTTAGAATTGTAAAGATAAGACCCTGTGGCTTGGAAATTTGGTAAAAACTGAGAAAATGCTACCTTTCTCCTCTCTTGTGCAGAAATTAATTTCTCTTCAGATATTTTAATACTCTTATTATTCTTAAGAGCCATTTCTCTACAATCATTGAGCGTCAAAATATCTTGAGCCCCCAAATAGTTTATCTGTAAGAGAAAAATAAATCCAATTAATACTACTCTTCTTTTCATTTTACTATACTTTTTATCTTCATTATTTATAAAAATCCAAAGATAACGTCAAGCAAACTCTAATATTATATTCCCTCGAAAATAAAATTCTTTTTGATTAATTTTCTAGTGGTAAAAGTGAGGGCTAGTTAGGGTAAGTTAGGGTAAAAAGTAAAAATAAAAACTTCTCTATAAAATATAATCACACAAAAAAATATTTTTGAAATCATTGTTGTCCGATAAAAAATAATAGATAAAAAGAAAGGGAGTTGAAAAATTAAATCAACTCCCTTATACTTGTAGAAAAAAATTATCCCCATAAATAAGTTTCTACAAAATATCTTTTCAGATGGGCAAAAATACAAATTTTATCGGACAACAATGATTTCAAATAATAAGGAGTATGTATTCCCAATAAAGTGGCTAATAAGGATGAAAAGCGATAAACTTGAAGTTATTAGTAAATATGAAAGAACTACAGAAGAGTAGTAATATATTCGGAAGATAATAACAATAAATAAAAGTTGAATTAATGATGGTTTACTTCCTTGTCTAGAAGAGAAGGTGTAATTATATGGGATTTGTTGATTTGGATGTTGGCATGCTCCGTCTCTACGATTAAAAAACGTTTTGCATATAACTCTCTACTTTAGGCGTGTGGTTGGGTTTTGTTATTGAGTTGTTGGATTTAGACGCTGGTTTGTTGGGTGAAACAGGACTGTTTATATGTATAAAAAGGTCATGTTTCTGCTAAAAAAAGACTTTTTCTAGTTGAAAAAAGTCTTTTTTTTGATTAGAAAAGGACTTTTTTTGACCGCTAGGTCTTTGTATAAATCCTTTTAGATGGCTTGTGAGTTTAAAAAAGGAAGGTTTGGTTGTTTTTTTACTTTGTTGTTGGTTGGGGTGGGGATCATATTTTGCATTTTTATTGAGAAAATTATATTGTATATTTGCAAATCTTGAAAAGGGTATTTACTTTAAACTTATTATATGAAGACGCTTATAAAAAATATTAAGGAACTTGTTCAAATTGAGAATAATCCAAGATTGAAGGTTTGTGGGGATGATATGGCTAAGATGGATAGTATTAAGAATGCTTATCTTATTATTAATGATGATTTGATTGAAGATTTCGGCGAAATGGCAAATATCAAAGGCGATGAGAGTTCTTTTGATAAGGTTATTGATGCTAATGGTAAGATGGTTTTTCCTTCTTTTTGTGATTCTCATACTCATTTGGTTTACTCAGGTAGTAGAGAGATTGAATATATAGATAAGATTAGAGGATTGAGTTATGAAGAGATCGCAGAAAGAGGAGGTGGTATATTAAATTCAGCAAAGCGTTTGCAAGAGGCTTCGGAAGAAGAACTATATAATGATGCAATGTTGCGCCTTGATGAAATAATAAGAATGGGAACAGGTGCTGTTGAAATAAAGTCAGGTTATGGTCTTACAACTGAGGCAGAATTAAAGATGCTTCGTGTTATTAAGAGATTAAAGGAAAACTCTCCACTTACTATTAAATCAAATTTCTTAGGAGCTCATGGAGTGCCTATGGAGTATAGAGGTCGTCAAGGAGAATTTGTCGATAAGGTAATTAATGAGATGATACCTCTTGTTGCAAAGGATAATCTTGCTGATTTTATTGATGTTTTCTGCGATAAGGGTTTCTTTACAGTTGAAGAAACAGATAGAATACTAAAGGAAGGCGTGAAATATGGAATGATTCCAAAGATTCATGCTAACGAATTAGATTATTCTGGAGGAGTTCAAATTGCTGTTAAACATAATGCACTTTCTTGCGACCATTTAGAATTTGTAGGAGAAAAAGAGATTGAGGCTTTGTTGAACTCACAAACTATGCCTACTGTTCTTCCAGGTGCAGCATTCTTCTTAAATATGGTATGCTCTCCAGTAAGGAATATGATGAAGGCAGGTTTGCCTATTGCACTTGCTTCCGACTTTAACCCAGGTTCATCGCCTAGTGGAAATATGCAGATGATTCTCTCATTTGCTTGTGTAAACTATAAAATGACCCCACAAGAAGCATTTAATGCAACTACAATAAATTCGGCTTATGCTATGGGGATTTCTAAAACACATGGCTCAATAGCTAGGGGTAAGGTTGCCAATTTCTACATAACGAAGGAGATACCTACATTAGAATATCTACCTTATTATTATGGTACAAATAAGGTAGATAGAGCCTTTCTAAATGGTATAGAATACTAGATATTTCATTTTTTATGGATTTTTATTTTCATTGTTATTTGAGATAAATTAGTATCTTTGCAGCTTGTATAATACGTTGTAATTATTAACTAATTAAAAAACAATGAGTTTTAAAATCGTAGTTTTAGCAAAGCAAGTTCCTGACACAAGAAATGTTGGGAAAGATGCTATGAAAGCAGACGGAACTGTAAATCGTGCTGCTTTACCTGCTATTTTTAACCCAGAAGATTTGAATGCCTTAGAAATGGCGTTACATATCAAGGATATTATTAAAGATGCTACAGTAACAATCGTTACTATGGGACCTTCACGTGCAGCTGAAATCGTAAGAGAATCAATGTATCGTGGAGCTGATAATGGGTTTGTTGTTTCGGATCGTAAAGTTGCTGGTTCTGATACTTTAGCTACATCTTACACAATATCACAAGCTATTAAAAAGATAGGTGATGTTAATTTAGTTTTAGCAGGTCGTCAAGCTATTGACGGTGATACTGCGCAAGTTGGTCCTCAAACTGCTGAAAAATTAGGTATTCCACAGATTACCTATGCAGAAGAGGTTGTTTCTGTAAATTCTAAAAAGATTCAGATTAAACGTCGTTTAGAAAGAGGGATTGAAGTTGTTGAGGCTGGTTATCCATGTTTAATAACTGTTCACGGTTCTGCTAAAGAATGTCGTTCTCGTCATGCAAAACTTTTGATGAAGTATAAATTAGCTAGAAGCTCTTCTGAATTACAAGAAGCAGGCTTAGATTATACTTCTATTTGGAATGAAAAACCATATTTAAAGATTGAAGAATGGTCGGCTGCTGATATTATTGCAGAAGATGATAGACTTGGTCTTACTGGATCTCCAACTAAGGTTAAGAAAATTGAAAATGTAGTATTAACTCAAAAAGAAAGTAAGGTTCTTACTCCTGCCGATCAAGATATTGATGGACTGATGAAGGAACTTATTACTTCTCATATTTTGGGCTAATCCCTAAACTTAATTTAAACTGAAAATAATATGAATAATATATTTGTATATTGTGAGGTTACCGAAGAAAGAACAATTGCTGACGTAAGTTTAGAGTTATGTTCAAAAGGTAGAAAACTTGCTAATGAACTTGGAGTAAAATTAGAAGCTATTGTATGTGGTGACGAACTTAAAGATATTGAAGCAATGCTTTATCCTTATGGTGTTGATGTTATCAATTATGCAAAGGATGCTCGTTTATTCCCTTATCAAACAATGCCTCATTTCTCAATAGTTACAAAATTATTTGAAGAAAAGAAACCTGAAATAGCATTATTTGGTGCTTCTTCTGTTGGTCGTGACCTTGCTCCTAGAGTAGCTTCTTATATAAGAACAGGATTAACAGCAGACTGTACTACTCTAGAAATAGGTAATCATACAGAAAACAAAACAGGAAAAGAATATAAAAATCTTTTATATCAAATCCGTCCAGCATTTGGAGGTAATATTATTGCAACAATTATCAATCCTGATAATCGTCCTCAAATGGCTACTGTTCGTGAAGGTGTAATGAAGAAAGAAATCTTCAACCCATCATATAAAGGAGAGTTAGTTAATTTGAAGGTTGCTGACTATGTTAAAAACGAAGATTTTTGTTTAAAGATAATTGAACGTCATATCGAGGCTCAAAAGATAAATATCAAAGGAGCTCAAATCATTGTTTGTGGTGGTTATGGTATGGGTTCTAAGGAAAACTTCAAACTTTTACATGAGCTTGCTAATGTTATTCAAGGAGAGGTTGGTTGTACTCGTGCTGCATCGGATGGTGGTATGTGCGAACACGAACGTCAAATTGGTCAAACAGGGGTAACAGTTCGTCCAAAACTTTACATTGCTTGTGGAGTTTCAGGTGCTGTTCAACACCGTGCTGGTATGCAAGAATCTGCTAAGATTATTTCAATCAATTCAGATCCAAAAGCTCCTATCAATGCAATTGCCGATTATACTATTATTGGTAATGTAATGGAAGTTTTACCAAAAATGATTAAGTATTACAAGGCTAATACTAAATAATTTTATTCACGAATATAATACCAATTATATATGGCAAATTTTTTCACAGATAATGAGAGCTTAAAATTCCATCTTAATCATGAAATGATGGAAGACATCGTTAGATTAAAAGAGCGTGATTATGCTGATTATGGCAAATACGATTATGCTCCACTTGATTATGAAGATGCGATGGATAGCTATGAAAAAGTATTGGAGATTGTTGGAGAAATAACTGGTGATATACTTGCTCCTAATGCAGAAAGTGTAGATCACGAAGGTCCAAAAATTGTAAATAATGAAATCGTATATGCTCCTGGTACTCAACAAAACCATGAAGCTTTACGTGATGCAGGTCTTTATGGAATGAGCTTACCACGTCAATTTGGTGGTTTGAATTTTTCTTATGTTCCTTATGTAATGGCAGCTGAAATAGTTTCTCGTGGAGACTGTGGATTTGCTAATATCTGGGGCTTACAAGACTGCGCAGAAACAATATATGAATTCGGTTCTGACGAAATCAAAAAAGAATTTTTACCTAAAATCAACGAAGGATTAACTTGCTCAATGGACTTAACTGAGCCAGATGCAGGTTCTGACCTTCAAGCAGTTCAATTAAAGGCAACTTGGGATGAAAAATCTAATTGCTGGAGATTGAATGGGGTAAAACGTTTTATCACTAATGGTGATGCTGATATCAAATTAGTTCTTGCTCGTTCTGAAGAAGGGACAACAGATGGTAGAGGTCTTTCTTATTTTGTTTATGATCGTAAACATAGTGCAGTTACTGTACGTCGTATCGAAAATAAATTAGGTATAAAGGGTTCTCCAACAGCTGAATTAGTATTCAACAATGCTCCTGCACAATTAGTAGGTGACAGAAAACTTGGTCTTATCAAGTATGTTATGTCATTAATGAATGGTGCTCGTCTAGGTGTTGGTGCTCAATCAGTAGGTTTATCTGAGGCTGCTTATAGAGAAGCCTTAGCTTATGCTCAAGAAAGAGAACAATTTGGAAAAGCTATCATAGGCTTTGCTGGAGTATATGAAATGCTTGCTAATATGAGAGCTAAGACTGATGCTATCCGTACCTTATTATATGAAACAGCACGTTGTGTTGATGTTTATAAGGTATTGGAAGATACAGAAAAGACTCGTAAACTTGAGCCAGCAGAAAAGCAAAGACTAAAAACTTACCAACGTCTTGCAGATATATTCACTCCAATGCTTAAACTTTTTGCATCAGAATATGCAAACCAAATTACTTACGATTCAATCCAAGTACACGGTGGTTCTGGTTTTATGAAGGATTATGCTTGCGAAAGAATGTATCGTGATGCTCGTATCTTAACAATCTATGAAGGAACATCACAATTACAAGTTGTGGCTGCAATTCGTGGAGTTATCAACAATGGTTACTTAAACCGTATTAGAGAATACGAAGCAATTGAAGTTAAGCCAGAGTTTTCTACAATGAGAAGAGTTTTATCTTCAATGAAAGAACGTTTTGAACAAGCTTTAGAAAGAGCAAATTCTTTTGGTTCTACATCTGAATTCTACGATTTCAATTCTCGTCGTTTGGTAGAAATGTGTGGATATATGTTGATGGGACATCTTTTAATCTTAGATGCTGACAAATGTGCAAAATTCACTAATTCAGCAGAATTAATGGTTCGCATGGGACAAGCTAAGGTAGAAGAAGCTGCTTCATTTATTATGAACTTCGAAGAATCAACAGTTGCTAAATACAAGGTTGAAATAAACGAAAAGGTTGCTTGCGAAGAATAATCGCTAAGAGACAAAATATATTCAGGTCGTCAATTGATATTGGCGACCTTTTTCTTTTTAATTTTATTATAACTAAGATTTGTATATCAGTTTAATTATATTACTTTTGTATTCTTAATTATCAAAAATATGAATATTGTTATTGCTGGAGATGGTGAGGTTGGATTTCATTTAGCCAAAACACTTTCAAAGATTGAACATAATATAACTGTTGTTGACCCTCATTCTGAATTGCTAAAGATGCTTGAGGCTGAATCGGACCTTTTGACTATTGCTGGAAATTCTACCTCAATTGAAACATTAAAGGAGGCAGGAGTAGGTAATGCAGATTTATTAATATCAGTCTTACACGAGGAAAGTATTAATATAATTACTTGCATGCTAGGTAAGCGTATCGGAGCAAAAAGAACAATTGCAAGAGTAAATTCCCAAGAGTACTTAAACGATAAGAATAAATTAATGTTTAAGGGAATGGGTGTTGATGAACTGGTTTGTCCAGAAAAGATTGCAGCAAAGGAGATAGCAAATTTATTAACTAGAAATGTAGCAACAGAGCTGTTTGACTTTTCTAATGGTCTGTTATCAATATATATGCTAAGAATTGATTCTAGAGCAGCAGTTATTAATAAAACCTTGGTTGAAGTAGCACAAACATATCCTACTCTTGGAGCAAGAACTGTCTGTATTATACGTCATGGAAATACAATAATTCCAAAAGGTGATGATAAGTATTTGATAGGTGACTTAGTCTATTTGATTGCAAAACCTAAGAGTATAGGGATGATAAAGGAAATTGGAGGAAAACAAGACTTTTCTATTAAAAGTGCTATCATTATTGGAGGAGGAAGAATAGGCAGAAGAGCGGCGAAAATGATTAATGACAAATTGCAGCTAAAGATAATTGAACAAGATAGGGAACTCTGTATTCGGTTAGCTAATGACTTTGAAAATACGATGATAATAAATGGTAATGGATCTGATATTGGTTTGTTACAAGAGGAGGGAATTGCACAGACTGATGCTTTGATAGCAGTAACTGGGTCTACTGAGACTAATATTATGTCATGCCTATATGCTCATAAGCAAGGAGTGAAAAAGACAATAGCCTTAGTTGAGAATATAAATTATATTGATGTATCTCAAGATATTGGTATAGATACAATAATCAACAAAAAACTAATTACTGCTAGTTATATTGCTCGTTTTACTCTCTCTGGAGATGTTACATCGTCAAAATGGCTCTCTGGAATAGATGCAGAGGTTATTGAGGTCGTTGTAAAGGAGGGTTCTCCAATTACTAAGGATATAATAAAAAATATCAAGATTCCATCAGGAATTAATATAGGAGGACTGATAAGAAAAGATAAAGCGATAATAACAAAGGGAGATACGCAAATTATTGCAGGAGATAAGGTCGTTGTTTTTACAATACCTGAAGCTGCATCTAAACTAATGAAACTTTTTAATTAATAAACTTATTTATTGATGCCATTTTCTAGAAAATTTAATTGGAAGATTTTCTTATATATCTTAGGGAAAATAACTTCATTTATCGGATGTTGCTTTATCTTTCCTGGAATTATTGCATTGATATACAAAGAATCAAATCCATATGTATTTTTTATTAGTGCATTTATATCTCTATTTTTAGGATTATCACTACTTTATATAAATAAAAATCATTCCTCACAACTTTCAAAAAGAGATGGAAGAATTGTTGTTGGACTGATATGGTTTATTACTCCTTTTATTGGAGCTATACCTTATTTCTCCTATCCACAATATTTTACTATAATAGACGCTTTTTTTGAATCATTTTCAGGTTTTTCAACAACAGGTTCAACCATAATTTCCAATTTAGAAGATATTCCAAGAAGTCTTTTGCTTTGGCGTTCAATAACTCAGTGGATAGGTGGATTGGGATTTATACTTTTTATTATTGTCCTAATGAATAATCTAAGAAATGGATCTAATTATCTTTTTAATGCTGAATTTACCTCTTTGGATAAGGAAAGAGTTAGACCTCATATAAAATCCACTGTTTATAGAATCTTTTATATTTATTTTGGATTATCTTTTATTTCATTTATTTTCTTGTTATTTGGGGATATGGATACATTTACGGCTTTTTGCCATAGCATTGGAGCTGTATCCACTGGAGGATTTTCGACTGTGAATGGGAATATTGGGGAGTTTTCAATCTATACACAATATGTAATAATGATAACTATGTTTCTTTCTGGAATTAGTTATTTATTAATTTATTGGCTGATAAAAGGGAAATTGAAAAAAGTAATAGAGGATGAGCAATTTAAATCCTATTCCCTATTGATATTCGTTTCGAGTCTCATTTTGGGAATTACTATATATCTATCTAAGGGTTTTGGATTAGAACAAACATTCCGAACAACTTTCTTTCATATAATATCTGTAGTCTCTACAACAGGATATGAATTGGCTAATAATCAGAATTTTGGAGCCTTCGCCTTTATATTGATAATATTACTAATGTTTATTGGAGGATGTAGTTCTTCTTCAAGTACTGGTCTTAAGATAATTAGGGTTGTTTTATTATTAAGATTTTCTCATATTTCTTTAAAAAGGATGTTTCATCCCAAGGCTATTATTCCTGTTAGATACAATGGTAAAACAATAAGGGATGAATCAATTAATCTTGTTTTTGGTTTTTTCTTTTTATACCTATTGATTTTTATTGTAGGAGCATTTACATTGACTGTTTTAGGAAATGATTTTATTCCATCATTAGCTATGTCTGTGGCTAATTTAAGTAATATTGGACCAGTTATTGGAGATGGAAATACTGTGATGTCTTATTATAATCTCAATGATGAATCGAAAATAATACTAATGATATTAATGATGGCTGGTCGTTTAGAGATATATTCTTTCTTTGCTCTACTTTCTCGCTCAATATGGTTAAAAAACTAATTTTTGTTTTTTAAAAATCAATATCTAAATCAAATTCTGCTCTAAGCTTTATAAGGGCAGGGGATTTATTAACCATATATTCATACTTATCTCTTGGCATATATATTAATGCCTTCTTCTCATGTTGAATAACTTTTGGTAGAAGCTGAAAGTCATGACAAGAGATTTTCTCTTTGATTTGTTTTACAATTTCATAACGAAATTGATTAATTTCAGCTTCTTGAATAGAGTTGAGCAGTAAGATAGTAACACTATTATCTCCATTATTGATCATTTCACTATTAGTAAGAGAAAAATATAGATTTGGCTGACTATCCTTATATTGCAATGCAACTTCTTGCCAAGCAATAAGAAAATTCTCCCAATCTAGTGGTATTGAAACAGGATTTAAAGCAGCATGTTTCTCTTCATTAATCTGTATAGTCTTTTCAGGAGTTGAGTTTATAGAAAAAGAGGTATTCATAGGGATTACTATCCCTTTAGGCTTTTCCTTTTCTACTCCCTTTTTCTCTACTATTGTAGCTTTTTCTTCAATTTTTGGAGTCTTTTCTTCGGTTTTTGTAACCTCAACTTTTTCTTCTTCTGTGATAGTATTATTTAAGCTACAACTGGGAGGCTGTAGTTTAGTCATGATATTAGCCATCTTCAAGAGGGCAATTTCTACACAAAGTCTTCTATTTGAAGAATCTTTATATTCAATAGAACAAGTATTAGAAAAATCTAAAGATCGAAGAAGAAATGTAACAGAACAGTTTGAAGATTGTTGTAGGTACTTTTGTTTAATGTTTTGGCTAACCTCTAAAAGTTGTATTGTTGCTGGGTCTTTAGATACTAGTAGACTTCTTAAGTGAGAAGAAAGTCCATTAATAAAATGTGAGCCTTCAAATCCTTTGTTTAAAACTTCATTAAAAAGTAGTAATGTATTAGGAATATCAGATTTAAGAAGTACATCCACAAAACGGAAATAATAATCGTAATCGAGAATATTTAGATTCTCAATAATATTCGAGTAAGTTAGTTCTGCTCGAGTAAATGAGACTAATTGATCAAACATAGAAAGTGCATCACGTAAGCCTCCATCAGACTTCTGAGCAATAATATGTAATGCCTCTATATCGTATTTAACTCCCTCTTTCTTTGCAATATATTCAAGGTGCTGAGAAATATCTTCATTTTTTATTCTATGAAAATCAAATATCTGACATCTCGAAAGAATGGTTGGGATTATCTTGTGTTTTTCAGTTGTTGCAAGAATAAATTTAGCATAAGTTGGAGGTTCTTCAAGTGTTTTTAGGAAAGCATTGAAAGCAGATTGAGATAACATATGAACCTCATCAATTATATAAACCTTGTATTGTCCTCCTTGTGGTGGTATTCTAACCTGGTCAACAAGCGAGCGTATATCATCGACAGAGTTATTCGAAGCAGCATCTAGTTCAACGACATTAAATGCAGCATTGGCATCGAAACTTTTGCAGCTTTCACATTCATTGCAAGCCTCAAGCTCAGGAGTAAGATTAGTGCAGTTTATTGTTTTTGCAAGTATTCTAGCACAAGTTGTTTTTCCAACTCCTCTTGGTCCACAAAACAGAAAAGCCTGAGCTAGCTGGTTTGTTTTAATTGCATTTTGTAGGGTTGTAGTAATATGAGATTGTCCAACAACAGATTTAAAATCTGCTGGACGATATTTACGTGCAGAAACAATAAAATTTTCCATTATAATGTGTTTGAGTAAAAAACTTTGTCAAAAATACGAAATCCTTTTCGATTTAGCAAAGAAGTTTTTGACTTGTTTATCCGAGATATGATTGAAGTTGCTCTGTCTTTGCAGTTTGTTTAAGCCTTTTTATTGCTCTATCCTTTATTTGGCGCACTCTTTCTCTTGTCAAATCAAATTTTATTGCAATTTCATCTAATGTATAGCCATGTTCTTGACCTATTCCGAAGAATAAGTTCACAATCTCTCTTTCTTTTTTCGATAATATACTTAGAGAACGATTAATTTCTGCATTAAGAGATTCTTTCATTATGAATGAATCTGTGCTATCAGCATTATCATCGATATATATATCAATTAAATTAACATCATCTTCAGCAATGAGTGGAGCATCCATTGAAATAGCCTTTGAAGATATTCTCAAAACATCAGATAATCTATCGGGCGACATCTCAAGAGTTTCTGCAAGCTCTTCAAGGGAAGGATTTCTCTCGAAAAGCTGTTCTAAGCGAGATGTTTCTTTTTTTAATTTGCTTAAGGCACCAACTTGATTAAGTGGTAGGCGTACTATTCGAGACTGTTCTGCTAAGGCTTGAAGAATTGATTGGCGAATCCACCAAACAGCATAAGAAATAAATTTAAACCCTCTGGTCTCATCAAATCGTCTTGCTGCCTTGATTAAACCAACATTTCCTTCGTTGATAAGGTCTGGGAGACTAAGTCCTTGGTTTTGGTATTGCTTTGCTACAGAGATAACAAAACGAAGATTTGCTCTTACTAATTTTTCAAGAGCAGCCTCATCACCATTCCTAATCCTTTGAGCTAAACTAACCTCCTGCTCGGCATTAATCATTTCTTCTCGACCTACATCTTGAAGAAACTTATCCAAAGAGCCAATCTCTCTATTGGTTATTGATTTTCCAATTTTTAGCTGTCTCATATTAACTAACTTTTTGTGAGTAGCCTATAATATCCTTTTTGATATTTAATTGATTGCAAATTTAATTCACAAATAGGCTATATTATATGTATGGTATAAAAAGTTACTAACGAGTTATTAACAATTTATGAAAAAAGTATGGAAAACATTAATATTTCCATACTTTTTATTACCATTTGTTTGTAGAATTATTTGTGTGTTTTTTTCATTTACAGCACAAGCATATAGAAGAATGTTCTTATATCATTAGGGTAGAAGCCTTCGATAATGACTTTTCCTTTCTTTGTATTGAGATTTTTTATATCCTCTATTGAGCTTATTTCCTTTTTGTCGATACTTGTAATAATAAACCCTTTTCTTATCCCTAAATTACCTAAAACTGATTTATTTAACTTTTCAATTACAATTCCATTCTTTGTGCCAAAGTTTTCCTTTTCTTTTGAGTTTAGCTCTCTAAACTCAGCTCCTAAGGATGTAATTAGGTTCTTCTCTTCAATTTTCACAATAGAAGTATCTCCTTTTTCATTAAGTAGGGTAATAAATTTCTCTATTGAATTATTATCCCTCTCAAATTTAATTTTTATCTTATTTCCTGGAGAAAATTGAGAAAGTACCTCATTAAATTCAGCCAATGAGTTTACACTATGATTATTCAACTGAGTGATAATATCTCCTTCTTTTAATCCAGATTTTATTGCAGCATAATTTTCAATAGTAGAGGCTATATATAATCCTTTATAGTCTTTTATCTCCTTATCAAGAGCAAGTTTGGAATCAATTTCTGCCAAATTAAGTCCAAGATATGCTTTTTGTGTTATGCCATAATTTATTAGATCGTTAGATATTTTCTTTACAATATTCGACGGTATGGCAAATGAATAGCCCGAATAAGAACCAGTATTAGATGCTATTGCAGTATTTATCCCTATTAGTTTTCCATCTAAATCAACCAATGCCCCGCCACTATTTCCAGAGTTTACGGCAGCATCTGTTTGTATAAAAGATTCTAAAGGTTTTTCACTCATCTTTCTTCCAAGAATATTTAAGTTTCTTGCCTTGGCACTGATTATTCCAGCAGTAACTGTAGATGTAAGGTTAAATGGATTACCTACAGCAAGTACCCATTGACCAATCTTTGTACTGTCTGAGTTTGCAAATTCAATATATGGCAAATCCTTTGAATCAATTTTCAAAACAGCTAAATCAGACCAAGGGTCATTACCAATAATTGAAGCACTAAAGGTTCTTTTGTCATTCAGAATAACTTGTATTTTATCAGCATCTTGAACCACGTGATTATTCGTAATTATATATCCATTTGGATTAATAATAACACCTGAACCCGCAGTTTGATAGGTTTGATTTCTTAGTTGAGGATTGAAAAAACTAAAGAAATCTTCATAAAAAATAGTTTGTTGTGAATATTCACACTGTATATGTACAACAGTATGAATAGAATGTTCAGCGGCACCAGTGAAATCAATAGCAGCATTTCTTTGAGCCACAGAAAGATTAGAAACTAAAAACGCAAAAACAAACAAAGCAAATGTTTTAATCATTAAGTTTTTCATAATTCTTTATTTTTATTGATTAATTGAGATTATTTTTTTTGGAAAAACGAACGTGGATAAAAATTATTGTAGGGGTAAAACTTTTTTTGCTCCTCTTAATTTTAAGAAATAAAATATTGATATATTTTCAAATAACCTTGTTTTGTCGCTCTAGAATCAAATTCTACAACACTAGAATCTTATTCTATTTTCGTAGAATCTTATTCTATTTATTTAAAATCTTTATTTCCACGAGAATATACTTCGTTTCTGTAAATATTTATCAGATAAAAATCCAGAAATATGAGGTTTCTTTGGAAAAAGAGGAAATAAAATTCCACGTAGAGACGCGATTTATCGCGTCTCACTAATTTTGCATTCAAAAAAAGGTCAAATCAAGAAATTTATTATAAAGAATTAACAATTCTTTTTCCCCAACCCATCGCTCATCTTCAAATATTCAATCCACAAAGCCTTATTCTATTATAAATAATTAACATGAAAACTTGCATAATGTTATAAAGACAACTGCAAATGGCTGTTTTAGTTAAATAATCTATCAGGATACAATAATAAATATATTTGATTATAAATTTCTCAACTTAATTGCTTTTAAATAAAAAATAAACCCTACATTTGCCATTGTATAATTATACATATATTTCAAAAACTTATTCATGGCATAAAATTATTGCATCATGAAAAAATCATTATTAATTTTATTCGCTATAATAATAGCAATAAACCTAAACACTAAAGCCGAAGACTTTTCAGCAGTGCTTGATGGAGATACAATCTATTTTAATATTACATCATCAACATCCCCACGAACGGTAGCAGTTACATATAGAGGATTATATGAATCTTCTTACTCAAATGAATATTCTGGATCGGTTTCAATTCCAGATTCAATTCAATATAATGGTAATTTCTATAAAGTTACTTCAATTGGTTATTGTGCTTTTTGGGGTTGCACAGGAATAACTTCAATTACAATTCCTTCTTCTATTACTTCAATTGTAGGCTATGCTTTTTGGGGTTGCACAGGATTATCTTCAATTACTATACCTAATTCAGTTACTTCAATTGGTGATGCTATATTTGCAAATTGTAGTGGATTAATATCAGTTACAATTCCTAATTCTATTATTTCAATTAGTAGTACTACATTTCATAGTTGCACAGGACTAACCTCAATTACTATTCCTTCGTCCGTCACATCAATAGGAAGTCATGCTTTTTATGGTTGCATTGGACTTACTTCAGTAACAATTCCCAACTCTGTTACTTTAATTGATGTTAGTGCTTTTTCTGGTTGCACAGGACTCACATCAATTTTAATCCCCAATTCAGTTACTTCAATTGGTAATTGGGCTTTTGGAAGTTGTATTGGATTAACCTCAATAACAATTCCAAACTCTGTTACTTTAATTGGAAGTTATGTTTTTCATAGTTGCAGTGGATTAACCTCAATAACAATTTCCAACTCTGTTACTTTAATTGATATTAGTACTTTTTATAATTGTAGTGGATTAACCTCAATAACAATTCCAAACTCTGTTACTTCAATTCGTAATGGTGTCTTTGAGGGTTGCACAGGATTAACCTCAATCACAATTCCAGACTCTGTTTCTTCAATAGGATTTAATGCCTTTAAAAACTGTACAGGATTAACTTCAATTACTTGCAAAGCAATAAATTCTCCTTCTATTCAAAGTAATAGTTTTTCAGGTGTAAGTAAAACTATACCATTTTATGCTCCGTGTGTTTCTATTCCAAGTTATCAATCTGCTTTATATT
>JAFNAQ010000098.1 GCA_017860275.1 Bacteroidota bacterium | reverse complement strand
CGTGAAGATTAAAGGATTCCATAAAGTTAGCATACAGTACAGGTGAAGTAATTAGAATTGGTGCTGACTTCTCTTTTGTTTCGATCACTTGGCAGACGGTGTTTTTTTATATTATGAATAATATAATTTATAAACTTCAAAAGGTTGAGTTTTAATGATATGAAGGAATTAATAATTTGTTCATTAAAAAATAAGAAGTACCTGCTAATCCTAACCGTACTTCTATTTACCGGTTGTGCAGGTCATAAAGTTCTGTTGGACTTTCCGCCGCATACAGACAATTTACCACAGATTGCCACAGGCTTCTATTCTGTTCATCCTATCGTAAACGGTGTACCTTCAGATAAAACAGGTACAGAATTTTTAGGTCCACTAGTTTATTTATATAAAGATGATTTTTTTGTTGATAATAAATATTTCAGCGGCATTAAAGGTTCATTCCTTCCAAATTATTACATAAAGACAAAACTGGTTAATTCAAAAAATGTTTATTTCTGGCAGAATGCGGAAAATGAGGACATCAAAGGTGATATAGAGTTTTACGAAATTACTGAGAATAAACTACTTGCATCTATTACCAACAATAAAAATGAAAAAGAAGAAATTGAATTAAGATTTTATCGTCATCAGATATTCGGCGATAGCCTGAAAGTAATGCCAATTGCACACAGAGGTTTATGCTATCAACCACCAAATAATTATGATGGTATATTCCCAGCAAATACATTTCCTGCTTTCGAATCAGCTTTAATTTCAGGATATAAAGGATTTGAGTTAGATGTCAGAGTTACCAAAGATAAAAGATTTATAATAAGTCATGATGAAGACTTAAGTGCTGCCACTACGTTACACGGTTATGTAAAAGATAAAAATTTGTCCGATTTTGAAAATGCACTAGTGATCAGGAGTGCTTTTATTCCGGAAAAAAAAGAAACAGCTTACGAGGCATTTATTGCCGCGCCGATAAGACCTCTATACGATGTACTTTACCATTTTATAGATGATCCCAGATTACAAAAAATGGTAATTGATATTAAACCTGATACTGATGAAAATCTACTTACGGCTGCCAGGCATGATTTTGAAGGACTTAATGAAGAGCAGCAGAAAAAGATTTTATTTCTAACACGAACCGAAAGCTCGGCAAAATTATTAAAGGAACTTTGTCCTTTTGCGGATATTGCACTCGAAGGTTCGTTAGGTCCGGAACCAGTTGAAGAATTGGAAAAATATTATCCTGAAGCAGTTGGTTTACCGCGTCAATCACATAATACAATTTCATTCGGTGCAAATATTATCCTCACAGCTAAATCTATTGAAACAAGTCAAGAAATGATTGGCAAGGCAATGGAACTATCAAGAGAGTACAATTACAAAATTGTAATGTGGACGTTTGCTAAAGACTGGAAATTAGACTTCTTAAGAGAGAATAAGTTTTATCCGGATTTTATTCTGCTTGATATTCCATACTATCAGTATGCCTTGCATCAAATGAAATATGCGAGTGATAATAATTTAACATTTGCAGATAAAGATACATCTGCAGAAATATTCAGTAATCCTATTTATAAAAGAGTTTATAATTCTGCTATAAAAGATTTTTGGTTTCAGTCGCGCACATTACTTGAGTTAACTTATGGGCAAGGTAATCCTAAGCATAGCAATTTTACCAGCAATTTTGCTCCTGTTGGAAATTGGGAATTAAAATTGGGAAGAAGTGAAATTGTTAGATTCTCTAAGACCAATACATCACTAAATGAATGGTATTCTTTCTTTTCATACTTAAACTCTAATTCTGCTGTAACCAAACCCGAAGATAATGAAGTAACTACAGAATTTTACAAATTTGGTTTTGGCAGAACAGAGGGTTATGGCTATTACTGGCCAAGGCTCTCTTTTGTCCCTTTCGTTTCTCAATCTTTGTTGTGGACCAAACTTAATGATTTTGAATTTACACAAGATGCTGCGCAAGCAGATTTACCGCCAAATGATGCAGAAATTATGAATAGATATGCAGATGCTTTCAGATTTGGTGATAGAACATTATACGGTTTTAAATCCGATATTTTATCAACTGTTCAGTTAACAGCTAATTATGAAACTAACGTCATTTATCCACGCCATTTATTTTATAAGTGGGCGGTTACTACAATTTTAGTTGAAGCCGGTTATCGGGGCATTGACTATGTATTGGGAAAATTCATTGATGATTACCCGGTGGTCGGACCAATAATAAATATTTTAGTCAGGTCAGGTTATTTGTATTCCTATTATTTATTGAGGAAGAATAATATGAATTGGCCGTTCAATACTGAAACTCCATTAAGATACGAAGGCTTTAATTTAGGTATTAGTGTTGTACTTTAAATATCGTTTAATCAGGTTCTAAATAAGGAACGATCATTGAGTTCGTTAGGTAACAAATTAATTTCGAAATTGTAAAAAGCTGTGCCAACGCTTAAAACCATATTTTCAAGCTAAAGGAGAAATTTATTTCTCCT
>JAFNAQ010000097.1 GCA_017860275.1 Bacteroidota bacterium | reverse complement strand
TTTGTTAATCCAAACCCTTGCAGCAAGCTCGTCGCCTTTGAAGTATTGTAAAGATGATTCAAAAGCTTCTTCATAAGAATAAGTGTTCTTCTCCACGATTTTTTCGAATTATATTATTATTAATAGAAAGTGTTAGTAGAGGTTTCTTATTAATAAAATAAATAGTATTAAATAGGTTCTGCAAATCTATGAATGTTTTTCGTTATATCAAAGCAAAATACAAAATAAAATATAACTTTATTATGTATGTTTTTTAAAGTTGTCCGTTTTACTAATTTAAAATATTGATATATAAGTGTTTGTGTTTTTTGTTTTTTGAAAAAGTTATCCAAAAAATATATTTTTATTCTTTTTATATGCATGGCAACTTTTCAAAAATGGAAATTGCTTAATAATATAACCTTAATAAAACGGATAACAATATCGATTCTTTTATTATATTTGCAGAAAAAAGATATGATAGAGTCAGTAAAGAACAGAAGATCAATAAGAAAGTATAAACAACAAGATGTTGATCCTAATTTGTTAAATGATTTGCTTTTTACAGCTTCACGTGTTTCTACTATCGGAAATATGCAGGTTTACAGCGTTGTAGTTACCCGCGATGCAGAAATGAAAGCAAAATTAGCTCCGGCTCATTTTAATCAGCCAATGGTAAAAGGGGCGCCTGTAGTACTTACTTTCTGTGCCGATTTTAATAGATTTACTAAATGGTGCGAATTTCGCAATGCTAAACCTGGGTATGCAAACTTCCTTTCTTTTATGAATGCTGCAACAGATGCATTGCTTTATACACAGAACTTTTGTACGCTTGCAGAGGAAGAAGGACTGGGTATCTGTTATTTGGGAACGGTAATTTATAATCCTCAGCAAATTATTGAAACACTTCATTTGCCAAACTTGGTTTTTCCGATTGCAACAATAACTCTTGGATATCCTGATGAGTGTCCGGGCCAATCAGATCGCCTGCCTATTGAGGCTATTGTACACGAAGAACGCTATTGCGATTATACAAGTGAGATGATTGATAAGCTGTATGCTTTCAAAGAATCATTGCCGGAAAATAAGCAATTTATTGCAGAAAATAATAAAGAAACATTAGCTCAGGTATTTACTGATGTAAGATATAAAAAGAATGATAATGAATTTATGTCTGACAACTTCTTTAAAGCTCTTAAACAACAAGGTTTTATTGAGTAACTGGACTTTGTGCTGACAGAAAATTGATGAGAGTAATAGAAATAAAATGCAAATTTTGTGTCACAAGTGTGCGAAATAGTGATGGATGACTCGTTTTGTGATGGATGAAGTGATGGATTAGTGAGGGATGATTCTTTTTTTCTTTTCTTCAATAGGCTTGTTATCAGATTCTTATGTCTATTATGGTGATGGAGTGATGGTTTGTACAGTAAAAGAAAGTTGTACGCATTATTTTTATTAGAAGTTGGGGATAAGCTTTAATAATAAATTTGCATGAAAAATTTGAGAATCTGCTTTCAGTAATCAAAAATAGAATAGATAATCTTAATAATAAAACAATCCCCGAAAAAGCTTATAAAATCTTTTTCGGGGATTGTCCTTTTTAGTTGAGATGAAACTGTATTGAAGGTGAAAATAAATCTTTGAGAATTGAATATTTGAAAATGCTCTCAAATAGAAACCATGGAAAAGAGCACAAAAAATGGGATTGATCCGATTTGGATAACCCCATATATTGCTTAATTATTAGTTATTTCTTTCTGAGCGAAGTTTCTATTTCTTCCACTTCTGCACGGAATGATTTGTCTACGTCAAATTGGCCTTTAACAATTTTGCATGCGTGTAATACTGTTGCATGATCTCTGCTACCAATTAACTGGCCAATTTTAGAGGAAGATGAATCTGTATGTTTCTTAGCTAAGAACATTGCTAATTGGCGTACTTGTACAACTTCTCTTTTTCTCGATTTAGAATGCAGAGCTGAAGGCTCCACTTCAAAGTGCTTGCAGACTTTCTCGATAATATCTTCAATAGTTATAACCTTAGTTTCACATTTTACAGCTTTACGTACAATCCTTTCTGCCAAATCAAGATCAATTTCTTTATTGTAGATTGTAGAATGAGCCATGATAGAAATGACAATACCTTCCAAATCACGTACACTTTCGTTTACGTTCTCAGCTATATATGTAATAACCTCTTCCGGGAAATTTAAGCCATCGCGATGAATCTTATTTTTTAAAATACCTTTTCTTAGTTCTACATTAGGCTTTTCCAATTCTGCAGTTAAACCCCATTTGAAACGTGTGAGCAATCTTTCTTCCATTCCTTGCAAAAGAACAGGAGAACGGTCGGATGTAAGTATTAACTGTTTCCCATTTTGATGCAAATGGTTGAATATGTGGAAGAATGTATTCTGAGTTTTTGTAAGACTGGCAAATTCCTGAATATCATCTATAATTAATACATCAATACTTTGGTAGAAGTTAATGAAATCATTAATATGTAAGACTGGCAAATTCCTGAATATCATCGATGATTAATACATCAATACTTTGGTAGAAGTTAATGAAATCATTAATAGTATTGCTACGTACAGAATCTGTGTATTGTACCTGGAACAAGTGTGCAGATACATACAGAACTCTTTTATCTGGGAATAGCTCTTTAATCCGTGTCCCTATTGCATTGATAAGGTGAGTTTTACCTACACCTGATGGACCGTAAACAAATAATGGATTGAATACAGTTTTTGCGGGACTTACGGCAACTGCTTCTCCGGCTGTTCTTGATAATTTATTGCTATAGCCTTCAATAAAGTTCTCAAAATTGTAGTTCGGATTTAGTTGCGGGTCAAGATCCAGAGGTGAAGGGGCTTTTAAAGTATTAGGCGCCTTGTTTCCATTGCGTATGATACTTCGTTGTGGAATTGCAGTAGAACGGTTCGTAGCTTCTAAATCTACCGAAGCTTTCGAACTGTTATCTACAATTACACGATACATCAGTTTAGTTCCTTCGCC
>JAFNAQ010000096.1 GCA_017860275.1 Bacteroidota bacterium | reverse complement strand
GGTCAGGTTGGATTTGATGTAAGTACAGGATTCGCATCCAATGGTTATAGCGATCATTCACCGGGTGGATATTCATTAACATCAGGGTTTGTTACAGAAATTGTAATGACTTTTATGTTTATAATTATAATCTTAGGCTCAACAGACGAAAGAGCTGGAAAAGGATTTGCACCAATAGCAATTGGCTTAGGATTAACATTAATCCACTTAATAAGTATTCCTGTAACGAATACATCAGTTAATCCAGCGAGAAGTACTGGCCCGGCATTATTTGTTGGCGGATGGGCGATTTCACAATTATGGTTATTCTGGGTTGCCCCAATAATTGGTGCAGTTTTGGCGGGATTTGTTTACAATTTTATTGGTGGTAAACCAAAGAAATAATTTCGGTTTATTATTGTTATTTTTTAAGCGTAGAATAAAAAATTATTCTGCGCTTTTTTATTAAGTATCAATTTTTTTAAGGTTAAATATATGAGCGAGAGTATTTTAGATAAAGCAAAGACTGCTGCCGAATCATTCAAAATCAAAACAAATAGTTTTAATGAAATTTTTGGCGATAGTGAAAGAACTGAAATCGTTAGTCAGTTCAAAGAGAAAGGAATGGATAAGATTGAGGAAGTATTTGTAAGCATAGATAAATTTAAATCATTATTCTATGAAGCTGGTTATGAGGTTAGCGGAATTAATGTTTCGTTAGGGCTGCCACCGGATATCTCAATTTCATTTAAGTTTTTAGGTTCAGTAGATGAAGCTAAAAGAAAAGAAATTGAAACTAAACTTGGTGAAAATAAATCTGCCCTTATAATTTTGAACAGTTTATTTAAAGCCAGTGATTATACTGAAAAAATTAAAGTGGGTGAGCTAACACTAAAATCAATTAATATAAAACTTGGGTTAATACCTTCAATAAGCGTTTCATTATCCTGACTTAATTATGAACAATATAGAACAAGAGTTAAAAAGAGTTGTTAGTATTTTAGAAAAAAATAATTCAACCGAAATCTCTACTTCTTTAATAGAGGAACAATTAAAATTATTTTATTCGGGTGTAAAAGTCCCTGTTTTAGCAAAGCCTTGTTTAGTTGGTGATGGAATTCATCACATTAATGCTATTGAATTTGATGAATTATTAGTCCTTCATAAAGAAGCCGCGGGTGCCGGCAGACTGATTAAATTTGTACCAGCTTCAGGTGCGGCTTCGCGTATGTTTCAGAAATTGCAATCGGTATTAAATCAGTTTAATGATTTTACATTAGACGATCTCAAAAAAAATTCTGCAGCTAATAGTGATTCCAAAAGTGTTATAGAGTTTTTAATCAATCTACCAAAATTTGCTTTTTACAATGACTTAAAAACTATTTTGAATGTTGATGATTTAGGTATTAAGGAATTAATTGATAAATCTCCTGCAGTGATATTAGAGGCAATTTTGTTTGATAAAGGTTTAAATTATTCATCGAAACCAAAAGGAGCTATAAAATTTCACAAATATGGAGCTGAAAACAGAACAGCTTTTGAAGAGCAAATTTATGAAGCGCTACATTACATCTCTGATAAGATCGGTACTGTTAAAATTCATTTTACAATCTCCGAAGAACACACAGATATATTTAAAACAATCGTTGACAATCTAAAATCAAAGTCACTTTCTGACCATAAAGTTGAAGCAGCATTTTCTTATCAAAAAAAATCTACGGATACAATTGCTGTTGATCTTGAGAACAGACTGATCTTTGATAAATCGGGAAAACTTGCCCAAAGACCCGGTGGACACGGTGCATTGCTGGCAAATCTAAATGATTTGAATGCGGATATTGTTGTAATTAAAAATATAGATAACCTTTCCACGGAAAATCTTGCTGAAGATACATTCCTTTATAAAAAATTATTAACCGGATACTTAGTAAAAATTCAGAAACAGGTTTTTGATTTATTGAATTCTTTGTATAAAAAAGATTTTAGCACAAAGCGTTTTGAAGAAATGATGGAATTAACTGAGAAAGAATTATGTATAACTAAACCATCAGAATTCGAGAATTGGAGTGCTGAACAAAAACATAATTATTTGTACGATAAATTAAATCGTCCAATAAGAGTATGCGGAATGGTTAAAAATCAGGGTGAACCCGGCGGCGGACCTTTCTGGATAAAAAATGAGGACGGAAGTTTATCATTGCAAATTATTGAGCAGGCACAGATAAATATGAATTATGAGAATCAAAAAAATATTTTTAGACAGTCAACTCATTTTAATCCTGTTGATTTGATTTGTGGAGTTAAAGATTATAAAGGTAACAACTTTGATCTGCACAATTTTATTGATCATAAAAGCGGTATCATTACAAAAAAATCTAAAGATGGAATTGAACTTAAAGCCTTAGAACTGCCCGGTTTATGGAATGGAAGTATGGCAGATTGGATAACAATTTTTATTGAGGTACCGATAAATAAATGATTTATTAAAACCTATGCATCAAGATTGATTTGTTATGGAAGAACAAAAGTTTAATGAAGAAATTCTAAACTCCCTTGCTGAGGGAGTGATGACAGTTGATAAGAATTTTAAAATTAGCTTTTTCAATAAGGCTGCTGAAAAAATTACCGGATACAGTAAAGAAGAAGTGGTCGGACAATTTTGCAAGTATGTATTTAAATGTGAGTTGTGCATAAGCAAATGTCCGATAGGAATTGTTTTGGAAACAGGTGATGATTTATATGAACATAACTCAAGTATTAAGATTAAAAATGGTGAAAAAAAATCAATAAGATTGAATGCAGCAATTTTAAAAAATAGTAACCACGAGCCATTTGGTGGAGTAATTTCTTTTAGAGATTTGACCGAATTAATTGAGCTAAATAAGCAAAAAGCTACTTCTTCTAACTTTTGGGGTATTATCGGACATAGTAAATCTATGAAAGAAATTTTCGATTTGATTCAGGAGATTTCCGAATCTGATGCAACAGTTTTAATTCAGGGTGAATCTGGAACTGGGAAGGAATTAATTGCGAACGCTATTCAAGTAACAAGTTTAAGAAAAGACAAACAATTTTTAAAAGTAAATTGCTCAGTCTTTCCTCAAAATTTATTAGCAAGTGAGTTATTTGGTCATGTAAAAGGAGCATTCACTGATGCATTTAAAGATAGACCAGGTAGATTTGAATTAGCAAATGGTGGGACTATCTTTTTAGATGAGGTTGCAGAAATGCCTTTGCAGACACAAATACAATTACTTAGAGTTTTA
Organism: Bacteroidota bacterium; assembly: GCA_017860275.1. Taxonomy (GTDB): domain Bacteria; phylum Bacteroidota; class Bacteroidia; order Bacteroidales; family P3; genus UBA10566. The sequence continues at coordinate 1,096 of JAFNAQ010000096.1, read as the reverse complement.
CAAGAAGGAACGTTTGAAAGGGTAGGCGAATCAATTACCCGTAAAACAGACGTTCGTGTAATTGCAGCAACAAATTTTAATATTAATAAAGCACTTTCTGAAGGTAAATTAAGAGAAGATTTATTTTATAGATTGAATGTTATTCCAGTCCATGTTCCTCCATTAAGAGATAGAAAGGAAGATATTCCATATTTGGTAAAACATTTTATTCAGGATTATGCTAAAGTATACAATAAAAACATAAACGATATTGACAATGAAGCACTTGAAATCTTCATAAATTACCCCTGGCCCGGAAATGTTAGGGAATTAGAAAATGCAATTGAATATCTCATCGTAAGAAGTAGAGATGGAAAAAATATATCTATAAATAATTTACCCTCCACCTTTAAATCATCGCAGGTTGTGAATAATGAAGCGGCTTTGAAAGAATTAAAAATGGATAATACATCCCAATTAATAAAGCTTTTAGAAAAACATCAGTGGAATAAAACAAAAGTTGCAGAAGAATTGGGAATTGGGAGAACAACATTATGGAGAATGTTAAAGAACCTCTCTTCTGAGAAGCAATAAGTACCGTTTCAAATCAGTTTATCGAAACAAATCGTTCCACTCTCATAACTTATTATAATATAAACAGATAATTATAATTTGTAATTCTTGATGTTTCAAATGAAACAAAATGTTCCGACTAATAAGTATTTAATTGCTAATATTCACAATAATTAGTGGCAAAACAATTGCCTATCAATCACATCATGAGTGAAATGCTAGGCAATAAATACTTCCTTTCAAGAAATTATCAGTTGGCAGCTTCAGTCTATTCTAAGATTCATATATCACAACCGAATAATCTATTAGTTATAAAGCGATTAATTATCTGTCTTACTCAAATAGGTGAGATTAGAAAAGCATTTGATTTTTTTTATAGGCTTGTTAAAAAGGACGTTTCGATAATTATAAATACCGATCCAATCGCCGATGATTGTCCCTGCTCGGAGTTAATTGAGAAATATGGGAAAATCTTTCCTTACGAAGACAACTCAACTGATCTGAAATTTTTACTAGGAATTTTATGGCTTTATTGCAATCCATC
>JAFNAQ010000046.1 GCA_017860275.1 Bacteroidota bacterium | reverse complement strand
TGCTTTTCTTGTCAAGTTCTGATTTGTGAGTTTCTAAATCTTTATTGAACCAATGTGTTATTCGTCCTTTTGCTGTAAATAAAATTATTGACGGTATAGTAGCAAGCAGTGTAATTAATAATTGCCACCAGTATTCAATTATTAAATCTATTATTGTCATTGTTAAGTTCTTTATTTAGTGATAAATTCTTTTTTTTATACTTGGCCATAACATAGGAAGCTACACGCAGGGGCGGACTGCGGGCTACATTCCTGTCCGCCTACATTGAAGTTTGAGCGGGGCAGAATGCTTGAATTACCACTGAAACCCTTATTGCATATAGCCTTTGTTGGCATTTCGTTGTTTTTTTCTTTGTCAGTGCGTTGGAGCAGGCATACTCTTTTGCAAGCTTTGACTTGTGTCAAGGTTTGTGCGGTTTGCAAATGTGTATGACTGTAAAGTGTCGGCATCATTTTCCTTTAATTATTTCTAATAAATGGAATTAAGTGATTTACAAAATCATCAATTGGTTCTCCGAGCTTGACTATTGATTGTGGAATTGTACCACGATAGTCACCAGACAGCGTAATTTCATTATCTAAATCCTTTACAGCAAGCACACCTGTTAATAATGGTGCAATTCTATCACCAATATCATTTAAAACATTTATCCTGTCTAAAATAATATTTATGTCAGAAACATTATATCGGTCAGCTTCTCCAACTTTATAATTTGTCATATCAACACAGCAAAGCGAATACTTTGATTTGTTAATTACGGAATTTTCCATTTGAAGCGGACTCATTGTAATTGAATTTCTTATATCCCACCGTGATTTGACTTCAATGTAATAAACAATGTTATTATTGTATTCCACAATGATGTCCTGACCACCTTGTTGTTCACGAACTTCGATTTTAAAATTAGTTAAATCAGATCCAATTTTTTCTCTTATGAGTTTTTCAATATGAGTTCCAATAGTATGCTTAAATATGAAATCTGCGTTATTCCGATCTTCCTCTTCAATTGCTTCTTCACCTAATGCGATTAGTCTTTCTAAATCATCCCGTCTTGATAGTTTACCCAATAAAGCAATTTTTCTTTTTTCTAGTCCAATAATAGAAAATAAATCATTCTTCGTTTCATTATCAGATATTCTTGCCATCATAATAATGGCTTTCTTTTCTTCAATAGTCGGGAAGTATTTTGCCCACTTATCGTCATCAGCTATTTTCTTTATTATCCAAAGGATTTCTTTTTTATGAGGGTGTTCATTTATTTGTATCAATGGCATTTCGTCTTGAAAAACTTTCTCAATTGAGTCTCCAAGACTCTTTGAATATTTAGTTTCGCCATCTTTGATGGAACTACCAAATCCTTCTAAAACTAAAGTACTCCTAATTAATTTTGAAGGATTAACAATATCATCATATAAATCTTTTAAATCATATGGAATATTTCCATCCAATTTTAGTTCGCTCCGTTTACATAACTCAAATAGTTGATTTGGAAAAATTGGTAAAGTTTGAACAATATCATCATACTCGTAATAATCGTAAATAACAAATACAACTTTCCTTAAAAATTCTTTATTGCTTTCAATCCAGCTTTGGTCTTTAGAATTCAATTCCCAAATAAAATTTCTCAATAAACATTTGATAGGGGTTAAAAAATCAATTTCTTGATTTGTAATGTTTGGTAGGTTTTCAAATGTAGAATCAATGTTATAATACTCACAAATTAGATTTACTAGTTGTCCCCTGGTTCCTGTATTTTCCATCGATGGAAATATTTTACAAAAATCAATTAGCGCATTTAATATTTCTTGTTCCAATAAGCAATCTTCTTTCAATGACTTGTTATATTCAGAAATTTGTGAATTTATTTCTTTTGAGAACTGCTTTCTGTCATATGGTTCAAATACAAGATTGTACTCAAATCCTGATTTAATATACCTTTTTGGAACATCAGGAATTATTGTGTCGGCAACTTTAATTAGAATCTCATCAATATTTAATGTTGTATTTAGTTGTGACTGAAGTCTGAATTCATCTTTAATATTCGGAAGAAGTTTGTGTTGATTAAAAATTTCACCATATCCATATTCGATTAGATATTCATAGAACTGTTTCAAATGACTTGTATCGGAAAAGGAATCAAGGGTTTTTGCTTCTTCAATCTTTTTAACTATATCAGTAATTTTCAAGAAAGACAAATTTAAATACTCCCATTTTGTAACATATTCTGTCCAACTTGCTGTTATCTCTTTTTTAGGAATATTATTCCAATATAAATTTACAATTGAGTAAATTGAGTCGAAATATTTTTCGTCAAGTAAAAGTTCACTGCTAAAGAAATAAGTATTTTCAGGAGCGAGCCTTTCATTTTCAGTTTCTACTAAGCGTATTGCCTTGAACCTTTCAACCCATGAGCTTTTTAATTCTTTAAAATATTCAGAAAGATGAATATTTTGAGAATGGGAATTAAAATTAATATCAGCTAAGTATAGTGGATTTTGAATTGTTAAACAGTTTTTTTTTGAAAAATCACTAATAAGTTCAGATGCTTTTTCTATTAGATACCTATTATGTTTTTCTTTTTCTTGTACTTGTTCATTTTTGCTTTTCAAATGGATTCCATCTCTTGGCTCAGTTGGTGAAAATTGTTTTGAGTGAACTAAATAATTGAAACCAAATTCTTCTGTTCCAATTAAAGGGTAATAAAGAAATAGTTTTGAAAGATTCTTCTCAAAAACAAATGCTTTGTCCTTTTCAATAAGTGGCAGAATGATTATTAAATTTTCCGATTCCGAGTATAAGGAATATATTTTCTTTACTGATTGATTGATGTAAATTTGATTTACAATTAAATCTTCATCATTAATTATTTCTCCTTTTTGATAAATTGTTTCTGTTCCATTTTTTTCATAAACCTTAACATTCTGAATTTTCTTATTAATCATCATAACATAAGGCAGGATAAGCATTAAGCTGTCGATTGCGTTTTCAGCATTTAGCTTTTCTAAATCGCTGTTCGTTTGATATGAAAATGTAGTAAATTTATTGCATTCGTGTTTAAGTTCTCCCTTTTCAACAAGGTCAAATACTTTTTTTTGTTGTATTAACAATTTATCTATTAATTCTGGGTCTGCAATTTGAGCAACTCTATCAATTTCAAAGTTTTCAATAGGAATAAAATAGCCATCTTCTTTTAAAGAACCAGAAATTAAAATTTTCTTGCCGAAAGAATGCGTTGTAATAAAACCTGTTCCATATTGCCCTACTTCATCTTCGTTATTTTGAGTGTTTTTAGAACTAACTTGTTTTATTAAACAACTTAATGTATTAGTAGTAAAAGGTTTGCCGTTATGCTTGAAGTTTATGCAATCGTCTTTAAGTTCGATTACAATTTCGCTATTTTCAGAAAGGTCAATTGCATTTTGGAACAATTCCCAAATAGCTCTTTTTGCATGACTCTCTTCAAGTTTTTCAAAACCTTGTATTAATTTATCAGCATGCTGTTTCATATCAGCACGTTTAGCTTCATCTTCTGCTCTTTGTCTTGATAGCTCCCTATTTATGCTCAATTCTGTATTTGTAGTTTCCATATTTTTCTTTTAGTGCGTTTGCAAAAATTCAAGCTCTTTTGGTTTTTTGTTAGGGTTTGTGTGTCAGCAAAAACCAAATATGCTTGAATGTGTGTCGGCTTTTTACAATGAATGCCAACGGTTGGCAGCTACAAGAAGTTGGCGATTTTTACCACAAATGTTGATGCGGAGAATCAATGTTTGATTAACCACAAATGTTTCTGCGGAGTACTGAACCGCCAATTTCTTGTAGGTGCTGTTACCTGCTGGCGTTTTGTCGTTCGGGTTATATTTTTCGGAATGTCTTTGCCACATTTTCAATTCTGTCTGTAGTTGCACTACTCGGTTGTGCTTCATAGTCTTGAGCAACTTCCATAGACATATTTATTGCTCCATTATATAGCTTAACTGCAAAGCCAAAATTGTCAGTGATAAAATGTTCCTGATAGGAACCTATTTCAGGATTTACTGTTCGTGCAAGAGAAGTTACACCTATAACTCCACTCTTGTATTTATCTGTTTTTGTCATCAGTTATTTATTATGGTAATGGAATAATTCCTGCAAACTGTCCTAACGTTGTCACCCAACTTGAAATTGAAGAAATACCACTTGCTAAGTCAATTAGTGACTTAATTGCAAATTTTGGTTTTTGGTTGCTCTTTAAGTTGTCCTGAATTTCATTCAAGCATTCCAAGATTTCTGCTGCCTTTTCTTTGTCAATCGTTGTGTCCAAAGCAACAGTTTCTCTAATTTTTTCAACCGCTTGACTTGCTTCAGTAATATCTTGTGTAATTGTCACATTGCTAGATTGATTTACAATATTGGAGTTTGGACTATTTACAATTGAAATGCTGTAATTATTTGTAATGATTGAATGTCCAGAATATGTATAGGAGTTATCTTCACAATATTCTATTCCATAACTTGTCAACTCTGCTGAACAGTCGTTATGACTGAATAAGGGATTAATATACCCGTCGTCTTTTAGTCTATGAGCAAGTTTGTTAAGTTCTAAAGGAGAGTCGAGCGGGATACTTAATGACTGGCAAATCCAACCAATTGAATAATACTTGTCGTCATTTTTATACTTGTATAATTCTCTAAGTATTAAGTCAAGTTTTTCGGATTGTTTCATAAATTTTGAGTTAGAGGATAAAGTAGTATTTTCATTGTCAGAAGAAGCAGTCATTGGTTCATCTTCAATTTCTCTTAAATAATCAAGTCCAAGTCTTGTTACCAAAAGCATTCCCATACCCAATGACGATTGAACATAACCGTCTTCAACTAATTCCATCATAATTCTCTCGGTTTGTGTTTCGTCAAAGCCAATTGAATTTCCAAATTCTCTTGGGTCTAAACTAACCGACAAAGGACTTGAGGGGGCATATTCATAAGCCGCTTCATATGCTTTTCGTAAAAACAGATTTTTTTCTTTTAGTTGTTGCTTTAAGTTCATTTTTGTTTCGTTTTGTCGTTCGGTGTCGGTCTGCTACGCTTTTAGGTAACGGTGGCGGTATGAAAAGTTGCCGATTGCGGGCGATTTCCTGTAAGTTACAAAAAGTAAAACGGGCTACTCCCCTTGAATAACCTACTGTCCCGGCAATTTTTTATACCACGTGTTAGGCGTTGGGCTTATTCTTTTTCGTCTTTTTCCCTTTCAATATAGTTTCTACCAATTCAATCCACGCTCTATAATCTCTGGGTTCAAATGAATTGTGTTCCCATTTCATTTCAATGATTTCAACATTAAGGTTATTGGCATATTTCAGCAAATCACTTTTTTGTTTGTAATTTGCAAAGCTTGAAATGAAAATAGCTTCAACACATCCAGAAATATCAAGCATTAATGTTCTATTGAAAATTATTTCATCTCTAATAACGTCAATGCTACATTTTTTTTCATCGAAGATCGTTCCTATTCGATATTCATTTTCGCCTAAGTAATCAATGTGTTTAAGAAAAAATGATTCTTTCAACAATTGTTCAAGCTGTAATTTATATTGCTCTTTCCCTGCCTTTACCAGATGATTTCCTTGAATATCTCCTATTTTTCTAGCAGAAAGTTCTTGGAATTTTAGATATTTCACATTGTCCTCTATTAATTCAATTTTTTTCTTATTTAGTGATAAAATCTTCTTTTTAGAAAATGCTATACATACACCTTCAAAATTATCAGCATATTGGTTCCACATTCTTGGTTTAGTAAATCCAAATATTTCCTCATGACCTTTAAAGTTTGAGAAATAATTTTCATTTGCAAAATCTTCTCCCATTTGGTTTTGACAAAAGCAAATTTGATTAAATCGCTTTTCCAAATTTGACACAAAAACACTTAATTCATTTGCATCTTGGGAATGGCTTCGAGTGGGTGTTTTGTCGGCTAATTCACCATAGTAAACAATTCCTCTCCTTGCTTTTTTACTTTCAATTGGGTCTATTGATTTTCTTGCTTCATTAAAGCGAAGCTGATTGTTACAAAGAATAAAATCAATCGCTGTTGAAGCTTTTGTATAATGATATATTATGTCATCATTGTATATCTTTTTGAAAAAATTAATGTCAACCATTATTATATGATGTTTTTAATTTCGCTCCTCTGCCTTACGCCTAACTATTTTATATAATTACATTTAATGAATCTATCATACCTTAAGTGGGGGATATATACATGTTTATTGCACAATATCTCTATTACAATAATATTCATCCTCACTAATCAACAAGTTTCTGTAATTTGGTGCCTGATAAGACGCTATAAATTTATGCGAATTATTTTCTGTATGCAAATATTTCAGTATCAATTTTTTCGTATTATAATGACAGAGACCGCCCCAAAAAGAAGATTCAGGCATAAATTGACAATAAATTTCTAATTTATTATACTCCTAGATTTACTCCTTGAATCAAAAGTTTCTGCCGCAAAAGTGTGATATGCCTATTTCGAATAGCATCCTCTCTCGTCGAAGGAGTCTCAGGTTTGCGCAGCAAACCAACTCCGTAGCAAACCCGAAAACCCCCACAGAAAACCCAGATCAAAAATTGAAATATATTTTTATTTTATTTCACTCCTGGATTTGCCTCCCTGCGTCATAAGCAGTTTCGAAGGCCCGAGAAAAGGCGAAAAATTGCAACCGTAGCGGTTGGTAGAAAAATGCGTCTGTCTGAGGTCAGATACCGAGTTAGCATTTTTCAACAACAAGCAAGGACGCAATAGCCTTTTCGAATTCCGTAGCAAACCCGAATACTCCCACAGAAAAATAGTTTCAACAATTTGAAGACTCTTTACATTTTAATTTATATGCCCAAATAGTTTCAAATTGAAGCATTACTTTTTTAGCCAAATTTTTGAGAATTTTTCAGGAAAAAGAGCGAGGACTGTTTGAGGAGCAAAGCGACGAGTCCCGCAGCTCCCTGAAAAAATCGATAAAATGGCGTTAAGAAAAAGTACGCGAAGATTTGGAACTATTTGGGCATACTATATAAAAAAGAAAAGGATTTCATTTCTGAAATCCTTTCTGTGGGAGTAGAGGGAGTCGAACCCCCGACCCTCTGCTTGTAAGGCAGATGCTCTAAACCAA
>JAFNAQ010000045.1 GCA_017860275.1 Bacteroidota bacterium | reverse complement strand
GCTAGATCAACGCTAGATCAAATTAATTTGATCTAGCACCTATACAACACTTATATACAATAACTTAAGGTCTACTGCTAGATCGCTAGATCAATTTCTGAAAATTAAAATTTAGGTAGTGTTTTTGCAGGTAATCAAATGTCACTTCGGCTCTTCGGAAAGATGCGGCGTGAGGTTGCTCAATCTCCCGAGTGACTTTTTATATATCAGGCGAGAAGTTGATGTAATCTTGTACAAAACAAATCTTTCTTCTGTACAAAAGAATTAATTGTTTTGTACAGAAGAATGCATTTTTTTGTACAAGGATGTACAAACTAGTCTAGTAGTTTTATAAAAAGCAGACCGGAGTTTTGCATAACTCTGGAGTGGTTTATTAGAAGTCTCAGTTTTAATGATAAAGAACCAACTCTGAATGAGGGTAAGCAATACTTCTATGTTGCTTTCGGAAGCTATTTTGATAGCAGATGATTTGATTTGGTGGATAAAGCTGTTTTGTAGCAGATGAGCACGATTTTGTAGCAAATAAACGGTTAAACTTTTTTTCTGCCACTAGCTAAAAGTACTTACTGAAAGGCTTTTTGTGCATTTTTTTTTGGAAGATGTGGCATTAGATAAAAAGTAAAATATATGCATAAAAAAAGGCATAGGTGTTTCTGCATGTCGCAGAAAATTAGTAATTTAGAGTAGTAAATCAAAAAAATACTCATCCCTATGCCAATACACAAAGTTACAACATTCCTGTCAAAAATCAGTTCATTCTTTAAAAAAGATAATGATAATACAGCAATGTTTACCATTATGAATGTAATGAAAGGTATTAAAATGTCTGAAATGATTCTTTTTGGAACCAAGAGCAAATGCAACAATGTGTATCCACTGCTGCAAGTGTTCCAGATATTTTGAACAAAAGGACTATACCGCTCCAGCATTGATTAAGCTGCTTTCCGCACGAAAACAGAGAAATTACAGTCGGAAACTCCATTGTTTCTACATTACCGCCGAAGTAAGATTTGCCAATACCAACGTAAAGCTGTTCTCAGGAAATAGTCATAGCGATTGCAAAGCTCTTCGATTTGACCGATGAGGATATTATGGATGTGAATATCAGCAAGTCTGAAGATATGTCTCATATCTGTGACATTTACAAATTAAAACTTGCAAGTTAAACTTGCGAAACTTGAATAATAATACTATGACAGACTACAGTAGCTCTAAAGAAAGAGATGCTTTTGATCAGAATATCTACGATCTTGTAAATGAATATTTGCAAGACTCTTCTTCCTATCCTGATAATGCATATTTTGCAATAAATACAGCTTCAAAAGAAATAGAAATTGGTATATTACAAGATTTTGATGCAGATTGGATAAATTACCCCATTGAAGAGTTACTTCGTGTAAATGAAAATAATGCAATGAAAGAAGTTGATATTGATGTGACCTTTGATATTGCCTACGAATATTTCTTTGTTAGATAGAACGTATATTTTTACAAAAAAAACTCAGAATAAAAAGCATTTTTTTTGTTATCATGCGCATTCTATTTTGTACTTTTGCAGAATTCTGTTAATAGTATAAGATGGATAAGCTTTCTCCTGTGCAACGACGAAAGAATATGCAAGCAGTCAAGAGTGAAGGTACAAAAATTGAGAAAATCCTTGCACGATTGCTTTGGAATTATGGTTTTAGATATCGAAAGAATGATAAAACTATTTTTGGAAAACCTGATTTCGTATTTCGAAAAGAGAAGGTTGCTATATTTTGCGATGGGGAGTTTTGGCATGGCAAAGATTGGTCTGCGAGACGATATGATCATAAATCTAATCAGAGTTTCTGGATCTCTAAAATAGAAAGAAATATAGAACGCGATAAAGAAGTTAATGAGATATTACAAAAACAGGGGTGGACAGTACTTCGCTTTTGGGAAAGTGAAATTGAAAAATGTCCGGATAATTGCATAAGAATAATAAAAGAAATTATGACTGATAAAAGATCGAAGAGCATAGAAAATGAAATAAAAATAAGTGAAATCTGTAACGGAAAAAAATATAAACTTCAAATATACGGTCCTCATTCACTGAATGAAGATGGATCAGTCTTGTCTTTTAATGATCAAATGGCAATAGTAACTCATTATCTTCATAACATGCAAACAGAAAAAGCAAAGACATTTGAAGGTAGAGCGAAAGGCTTGATTGAAGATATATATAAAATGAAATTCGAGGATGGAGAGGAAGCTTCTAATGTTGCTGAAAATCCATTTCAATATAATTTTTTTAAAGATGTTTTTTCTATTCCTTTTCCTGTGCCGCAACACCCTAAATTTACTTTTATTGATTTATTTGCAGGAATTGGTGGATTCAGAATTGCTATGCAGAATCTTGGAGGGAAATGTGTTTTTTCGTCAGAGTGGGATGAACAAGCACAAAAAACATATCTTGCTAATTATGGAGAAGTTCCTTTTGGGGATATAACTAAAGAAACGACTAAACAGTATATACCTGACGGTTTCGATATTCTTTGTGCTGGTTTCCCTTGCCAAGCTTTTTCTTTAGCCGGCAAAAGGTTGGGGTTTGAAGAAACCCGAGGTACTTTATTCTTTGATGTGGCTGAGATAATAAGAAGAAAACGCCCAAAAGCCTTTTTTCTTGAGAATGTTAAAGGATTAAAGATTCATGATAAAGGAAGAACACTGCAGACTATATTAAAAGTATTAAGAGAGGATTTAGGCTATTTTGTACCCGATCCTGAAATAGTAAATGCCATGAATTTTGGAGTCCCACAGCATCGTGAGCGAATTTATATTGTTGGATTCCGCAAAGATTTAGGTATTGAGGAATTTACTTATCCGAAACCTACTGATAAGTCAAAAACATTTGCTGATATAATGGAAGAAAAGGTTGTCTCTGCAAAATATTATCTTTCAACTCAATATCAGAAAACTCTGATTGAACACAAAAAACGTCATGAGAAAAAGGGAAATGGGTTTGGATATGAAATAATTCCGGAAGATGGTATTGCTAACGCCATTGTTGTAGGAGGTATGGGACGTGAGAGAAATCTTGTTATTGATCATCGTCTTACAGATTTTACACCTGTAACTAAGATTAAAGGGGAAGTTAATCGTGATGGTTTGCGAAAAATGACACCTCGTGAATGGGCTCGCTTACAGGGCTTTCCTGATACTTTTGATATCGCTGTTGCGGATGCGTCTGCATATAAACAGTTTGGTAACTCAGTTGCTGTTCCTGCTATTCAAGCAACTGCAAATGAGATAATTAAAAGAATTGATTTTAATAAAGTTGAAAAGTATGGCGTTAAAAGGGAATAAAGGTGATTGGAGTGAAATATATACTCTATTTAAGCTTTTAGCAGATGGTAAAGTTTATAGTGGGGATGGTAATTTAAATAAATATGAAGATTTATTTTTTCCGATATTGAAGATTTTGCGTTTAGAAAATGAAATCAAATATCAATATAAAATAAATTCGATAAAAGGAAATATTGCAATATTAGGAGGTAAACAAGAATTGGTCATTTCTCAGAATCAGTTTAGAGGAATGGCTCAAACTCTTTATCATTACATAAAAGAATCTAAATCTAATGGAAGTAAGAAAGCTCTGTCTTTTCCTGATATAGAATCTTTTATGCATGATATTTATTGTGATACGGTAAAGGCTAAATCTGTTAATAAAACAGATATTAGGATGGTTATCCACGATATGAGAACAGGAATGCAACCTGAGCTAGGATTTAGTATTAAGTCAAAGTTGGGTGGTAAATCTACATTAGTTAATACAAGTCAAGATGTGACGAATTTTCTTTATTTAATTGAAGGTATAGATGATCAGCAGGCTGCTAAATTCAATTCAATGAAATATTTTAAAGATAAATTTGGATTTTTGGATGAATTAAAATGTAATGTTAAATTCTGTGGGCTTTTGACGCAGGTTTTTGAAAATAATTTAGTTTATATAGATACTAGCTTGCCAGTTATTATTTCAGAGTCTCTTTTGAGATATTATAGTTCATCAGATAGAAAAGTATCTGATATCATTGATTTCTTGACACACAAAAATCCTTTAAACTTTAATTATAGTACAGGTAAGAATGCTCCCAATATTATGGATTTTTATGCTCGTAAATTTAAACAGTTTTTATTAGCATATGCTTTAGGTATGACTTCGGCTAAAGCTTGGAATGGAATATATGAAGCTAATGGTGGTTATCTTGTGGTTAAAGAAGATGGAGATGTTCTTTGTTTTCATTTCTATGATAGAAATGAACTTGAAGATTATTTATTTTACAATACTGCATTTGAAACGCCAGATACAGATCGTCATAAATATGGTAAAATATATAAAGAAGGTGGAGCCTTTTATCTTAAATTAAATATTCAAGTTCGATTTATTTAAAATAAAAAACGCCTTCCAAGTATGCTGCCGTAATGGCAAGCCTGGAAGGCTTATTATCTTTAAGTAAAAAACTTCAAGTCTAATCTTGTGATGCAAATATAACGTAAATATATTATTGGTGCAATAATTTGCATAAAATATTATTCTTTATCCCTCACTAAATGCGATATAAATACTTGAATATCAATAAAATCCTCATAGTGATGGATGCAAAATCATCCCTCACAAACCCTGTCATTTCTCACAATTTCCGTAAGCATCTCCGTAATGCCCTATAAAATGCTTTCTAAACTTATGGTTGGTTTATTCTTTTGTCCAAGAATTCGGAAGTAGTTTCTGATATACTTTATCTTCTGCATTGGGAGTGATATAAGCCGTCTGGTTTAATATATCTGTAAAGTATTCGAAGGTGTTTATTCCATTTAGCCTGCATGAGCAAGCTTGTGAGTATAGCAGCACTATTTTTATCTTCTTGAAAAAATAGTTTAAACAGCTTAAATAATGCTATGATTTGAATAAATAATTATATATTTGTTTATCTTTTCACATTCTGTTAAATTAATTAAGATACTAAAATGATACTAAATCATGAAGAAATAAAAGCAAAAAGGTTACTGAGTAATTTTGATAGCAATAATTTTAAAAATGCATCTTATGATTTAAGAGTTGATAAAATTATTTCTGTGGATGGAAAAATCCTTGAATCTTTTCAAATCCAGCCCAATACCATGGTTGTGATTATATCTAAAGAGAAAATAGAATTACCTTATAATATAATTGGGCATGCATATGTAAAGACAAGACTGTCTCAAAAAGGGATTATGGCAAATAATATAGGGATTGTTGATCCTGGATATGTAGGACCATTATCAACTGTTCTAATTAATTTTGGAAAAGAGCCTTTTCAAATAGATCAAAATGTTGCTTTTTTAAGAATTACATTCACGACCTTTAATACTCCTACCGCAAATTGTCAATTAGAATATGGTACATTTGAGAGACAGGCTTATGAAAAAGATCGAAGAATTGAAGCAATGTCTTATTTAGGTAATTCCTTTATAAATATAGATCGTATTTTTAGTAAACTAAAAACTGATTTAATAAAACTTGGGGGCAAGATAGTATTAGTGCTTTCGTTGGTTTTTGCGGGGATTTCAACAGCCCTTTCTGCATATCAATCTTATAAAAGTGAAAATGATATTCTTAAAGAAAATGTTGAGAATTTGCAAAAGCAAGTAAATGTTTTTAATTCAAATCAAAATTCACTGCTCGAGCTTCAAGAGAAATATGAAAAAGCATTGCATAGCTTCGTAACTGAAATTGATTCAATTCAAAAAGAAAAAAAACATGTATCAAATACAAGGAAATAATATTAATGAGATTCAAACTGAAATCTATAGAATATTATCAAAGAAGGGTTCATTAATTACTGTAAGGAACCAAAAAACCTTAGAACTTTATCCTTTGATGATTAGATTGACCAATATAAACAACAGGTGTACTACTATAAAGAATCGAAATTGGAACCTTGTTTTTGCTATTGGAGAGTTTGCTTGGCATATGGCCGGATCAGAATGTTTAGATTTTATTAATTATTATTCGTCGAATTGGAGAAAAATTTCTGATGACGGTTTACTTATATCTGAAAGTTGTTATGGCTCTAAATTATTTCATCAATCATCTAATTGGACTAGTTTGATAAATGAACTTCGTTTAGATAGATATTCTCGGAGAGCTGTTATTAATCTTTATGACTCAGAATCTCTTGGACTGAAAAAATTAGATGTAGCATGTACTGTTAGTTTACAATTCTTAATAAGAAATAATAAGCTAGATCTTATTACCACAATGAGAAGTAATGATCTCGTTTGGGGATTACCCAATGATATTTTCTTTTTTACAATGCTGCAAGAAATATTAGCATTAGAGTTGGGAATAGATAAAGGAGATTACTATCACCAAGTGGCTTCGTTACATATTTATGAAAAGCACTTTAACTTAATGGAAGCGATTAATTCAGATCCTGTTTTTTTTGAATTTGAAATGCCTGAAATGTCTGATATAGTTACTTTGAAAGAGTTTGTTGAAAAAGAGTCTATAATCCGTAATACATCGAATATTGATATCTCACTTGATTCTATTTATTGGAATAATTTACTTTCGATATTAAAATTGAAAGCAATAGAATATAGTGATTTAATTTTTAACCAAATATTATTATCTTCTCCATATAAAGATGTATTGAAACTTTGTCCTCAAAAATATTTTGAATAAGAATTAGTTAATATTTCTTTTAGAAGAAATTGTTGAAATGTATCTATGAAAATCATCCATCACTCCCTCACCAATCACCCAACAACCTCCTGAAAACCAATAAAATCCCCATAGTGAGAGATACAAAATCATCCCTCACAAACCCTGTCATCCCTCACTATTTCCCAAGCAAAATTCATAATTCAGCTATCTATTTCCTGATATATAAAAAATAGTTATATATAAATGCAGTAATATTTGTATATATACATAGCATGTTATATTTTTGATAATAAATGCAAAGTGCAACTTGCGTTACAAATAACCTAATAATAAATTGATATGGAAAATGTTGCTTTAATGAGAATGGCTAAAGAATCTCTGAGAGATAAATGGGGATTGGCTGTTGGAACTTTTTTTGTGTATTCTTTGATAGTTGGTGGTGGTTCTTTTACCGGACTTGCAACTCTGATTTTGGGTGGTCCAATGGCTCT
>JAFNAQ010000095.1 GCA_017860275.1 Bacteroidota bacterium | reverse complement strand
GCTACTTTTCTGTTCGGCATTAAAATACTAACGGTACATAAGGAGCAATTATTTGATTGTCTCCTGCTATATTTAATTTTATATTAGGTTTTAAAAAAATAATTTTATCAGATAATTTTTTATATATTACATTTATTGTAATTACCTTTAAATTTTGTTTTTGTTGTAAGGTCATTTCAAAATTCAAAATTTTTTCAACTTCTTTTTTCATTTTATCATCCTCTTTGAAATCCAAGGATATGATTTCTACATCTTTTTTTAAATCTTTAGGTAACTCTATATAAACATCATAATTTTTATTATAGTTTTCATTCACAGTTAAAAAAGTATAAGACGTTGTAAAGTTTTTATCTTTTTCAATCATTTCTATATAAGATGTAGGACTCTCAATTATCTTAACATGATTCTCTAATTCATTATAAATTCCCAAAAAAAAGTTGTTTGTATCTAGGCTAAATGAATAATCATCTAATTGCTTAAATAATACAGAAGTAATAGCAATATTCTCATCTTCATTATAGAAAAACAAATCATTAACATTTAGTACAAGCTCAAATGCATTTTCACCATATACTTTACATATATTAACATAATATTCATCCGATTCAAGAACTATATCATTACCTGATTTCAATGTGATTTTTGAAAATCTGTTAGATAATGCGTCATGTAAACTTTGTGGATCATCAGAAGTCTGAACTTTCCCATAAATACTTATAGTTTTATTTATTTCTGAATTTGCATTTGTATTATATAAAGTGGATACAATATAATTATCAATACTTATATAATTAACATATTCCTCCTTTTTTAGGTCATTAAAACTAATCTTAGAAATTGGCTGCTCCAGATCACTTAGCTTACTTTGATTATCATTGTCAGGAATTGTATTTTGACTGACTTTGATATCATCCTTTATATTATCAGCATTAGAACATGCCGTAAATAATAAGCATATGATAACTAAAATAATTAAAGTTTTCTCTTTCATAAATTTTCTCCATCAATAAGTTATTAAGTATATAGCTCACTCACAAAAATATTTGAAAACTACAAATAACTTTTATGTAAAATTTAAAAGTTATTTGTAGTTTTTATTATTATAATGATATTAATGAAAGAGCGTAATATGTATTATATGGAGCTCCATATACATAGCCTGGTGTTGTAGATACAACGGTATTTAGATATCTTTTAACTTGGTTAAAGGTTTTAAGAGGTTGGCTATATCTCATAATAATTGCACCTTTGTATCCAGCCGGTATATTAGTAGAATATGACTCTAATGCTGTAATCGTATACGATGCACTTGCATTAAAACCAACTGAAACAGTTACATAATATTCAAATCCTACCTCTACACTCATACCGCATGTGATGCCGAAGCTTCTAGACCCTTCATAGGTAATTGTTGCTGGACCCGCACCATAATTAGTGATTTGAGTAAACCCATTATATGTAATATGGTTAATATTGGTTATTTCATATGAGTAATAGTCTGCTGCTATTGATTGTGTCTTAGAATCCTGCAGATTTTTAGTCATATTCCCTTTATAACACAAAGAATTAATATTTGGAGTAACAATTACTTTTGCAGGAGTTTGTCCGATTTCAATTACATTTTCATCATTTTGATTTGAATTTGCATACACTGTACTGTTTGGAATTATACTAGATACAAATAAAAACAAAATTAATAGACTTAAAATTTTCTTTCTCATTTAAAACCTCCATATTATTTTATTGGTAATTACCACCTTTATTATACACATTTTTACTATTATAGAACATGTCGTATATAGAAAATTTTATTCATTTCAGAGATTGCAACTTAAAAGCTTAAACTCGATGGGTTTAAAATACCCCGATCAAATTGATCGGGGTTAAATTTCGTTATCACTGCATCTTTCTATCTGACCTTATGATTACTATGATTTATTTCGTAAAGTCAGCCGGGAATGCCGGATTGATTGCATAGAAGTTCCTGGAGTCAAGTTCATCCTGGATCATACGAAGTGCTTCTCCAAATCTCTGGAAATGAACGATTTCTCTCTCTCTTAAGAACTTAATCGGGTCGCATACTTCCTGATCATGCACGAGGCGAAGAATATTGTCATAGGTCGTTCTTGCCTTCTGCTCTGCTGCCATATCCTCCACTAAATCGGTGATCGGGTCGCCTTTGCTCTGGAAGAAGGTAGCGCTATTCGGTATTCCACCTGCAGATTGCGGCCACAATCCAAGGGTATGATCTACATAATATTTCTCAAATCCACCCTCTAAGATCTCTGCCGGAGTAAGATCTCTCGTTAACTGATGAACAATTGCACTTACCATTTCCATATGAGCAAGTTCTTCGGTTCCGATATCCGTTAAGAGACCTGCTACCTTTCTGTTTGGCATAGAATAACGTTGCGACAGGTAGCGCATGGATGCTGCAAGCTCGCCATCGGGACCACCAAATTGGCTCATGATGACCTGTGCTAATCTCGGGTTTCTCTCTGTAATGTTAACCGGATGTTGTAATCTCTTCTCATAACTCCACATACCCTAGCACCTTCCTTCCCACGGCCAAGGTT
>JAFNAQ010000044.1 GCA_017860275.1 Bacteroidota bacterium | reverse complement strand
ATCTCCAACAGCAACATCGTCAATGGTTTGGAAAACGGTTAGATTCTCATCTAACAGCGAAGCTTGATTTTGTGCGAAATAACCAATCTGAACATTGTGTCCTAAAGTCAGCGTTCCAGTATGCTCAATCTCTTTCATGATACACTTCACCAAAGTAGATTTACCTTCGCCATTCTTACCTACAAAAGCTACTTTATCACCACGTTCTATAGTTAGATTGGTATTGCTGAATATAAGTTTATCGCCATAAGTCTTGCCCACACCGTCCATGGTTACAGGATAATTACCAGAGCGTGGAGAAGGAGGAAACTTTAAACGTAGAGCGGAAGAATCTTCCTCATCTACTTCAAGTATTTCAAGCTTTTCCAGCATTTTAACCCTACTTTGTACCTGGTTGGTTTTTGAATAAGTACCTTTGAAACGTTCTATGAATTCCTGATTTTCAGCAATCATTTTCTGCTGATCTTCAAAGGCTTTTTGCTGTTGCTCGCGTCTTTCCATGCGAAGCTGCAGATATTTGGAGTAATTAACTTTATAGTCGTAGATGCGTCCCATGGTTACTTCAATGGTACGTGATCGAGGTGATTAGTAGGCTCATCCAGTAAAAGAACATCGGGATTTTGCAATAAGAGTTTGGCAAGCTCAATACGCATTCTCCATCCACCGCTGAAATCGCTTGTCTGTCGGTTGAAGTCTTCGCGCATGAAACCTAGTCCTAAAAGTGCTTTTTCCACATCCGCTTCGTAGTTAGTGGCGTCAATGGCATAGAACTTCTCGCTTAAAGCAGAAACGTTTTCAATAAGCTCCATGTAACTGTCACTTTCGTAGTCGGTCCTAGTTTCAAGTTCCTTGTTCAGTCTTTCAATTTCAGCTTCCATTTCATGAAGGTGAGAGAAGGCCTGCGCTGTTTCTTCAAAAACAGTTCGTCCGTCTTCCGTCATCAAGTGCTGAGGCAGATAAGCAATCACGCTATCTTTCGGCGCTGAAATCTTTCCTCTGCTGGGTTGACGTGCTCCGGCTAGAATCTTTAATAAGGTACTCTTTCCTGCACCATTCTTACCCATTAAGGCAATACGGTCTTTTTCATTAATCACAAAAGAAACATCACTGAAAAGGGTAGTTCCCCCGAACTCTACTGTTAATCCGTCTACTGAAATCATTCTTATTTTTGCTATTTAGGGCGCAAAGGTAGTGAATTTTTGTCTTTCAGAAAATTGTAAATAGCATATTGTGACCTAATTGGTGGTTCTAACGGATTATATTTGAATCTGTTTTGTAGATCTGCATCAACGAAACAGGCTTTCTGGTTATCTTTTAACTGAATATTCAGTATATCAATGATATCTCTTTTTATGTTTTTATCCAGAACCGGAGTTACAGCTTCTATTCTGTGGTAGAGGTTTCGCTTCATCCAATCGGGAGAACCAATAAACACTTTCGGATCTCCTCCGTTATGGAAGTACCATATACGGGCATGTTCAAGGAAACTGTCTACGATTCGGGTGATACGAATATTCTTGCTGTATGGTTGACCGGGAATAAGACAGCAAATACCACGTATGATGAGTTCTATTTCCACACCATGTTCCGATGCACGGTAAAGCTCATCAATCATAATCTGGTCTTGTAAGGCGTTCATCTTAAGAATTATTTTTCCTCCTCTACCTTGCTCGGCCAATTCTATTTCATGGTTTATTAGTTCGGTAAGTTCCGGTATAAGATTAAACCGCGCAACTAAAAGCTTTTTAAATTGTGGATGTTCTACTTTTCTTTTAAGTATAAGAAATAAAGTATGCAAGTCTTCCACAATCTCACTATTAGATGTAAATATGCCGATATCAGAATAAACTTTTGCTGTTTTTTCATTAAAATTACCGGTGCTTACATAGGCATAACTAGGTGCATTCTCTTGTTTGTCGCTATGTCTTAGCACAAGTGCCACCTTGGCATGTACCTTTAGTCCCGGTATGCTATAGATAATATTAATACCTGCATTTTGCATCATTTCAGCTGTTTCAAGATTGTTTTCTTCGTCAAAACGAGCTTTCAGTTCCACAAATACAGTTACTTTTTTACCGTTCTGGGCAGCACTGACTAATGTGTTTATAACAGCAGAGTTCTCGGCTACTCTATATTGAGTAACCATAATCTCTTTAGTCAGCGGATCATGTGTAGCCTCATACAGAAAATGGATGAAATGTTCAAAAGAGTGATATGGGAAATGAACCAGCAGATCTTTCTTCTTCACGTACTGGAAGATAGAAGAATGCTTGTTCAGGCAATTAAGTCTCATTGGCTGAGGCTTCTCATTTATTTGTAAGAGCTTGTTTAGGTTGGGTAGTTTAATTAAATCTTCAAGATTTAAATGACTGTCCCCTAAAACCAACTCATTTCTGTTAATATGAAAAGCATCAATCAGAAAATTGATAAAATCATCAGGCATAGAACGATCGTAAACAAAACGGCATACTGCTCCAATTTTGCGCTTCTTTACCTTCTTCTTTACTTGCTCCACGATATCACCGCTTGCAGCGTCGTCAATCAGAATATCAGCGTCTCGTGATATCTTTATACAGTAGCAGTTGTCTACGTCATATCCCGGGAAAATACTTCCAATATTTGCTTTAATAATGTCTTCAATATACATTATGTAATAATTCCCATCATGCTGAGGCAATTCAATAAAACGGGAGACTTTACTATAAGGCATTTTAAGAACAAAGTATTGTTCGCGTGAAGGATCATCAATTGCGCAGTTCTTTTTATATAAACGTACAGCAAGGTACAATCTGTTATCTCTCAGAAAAGATATTATTTCGCCTTTGGATATTAAAACCGGTTGCAAAAATGGAAAGACTTCTTCGTTAAAGAAATTATGAACAAACTCCTTGTGGAAAGGCTCTACATCTTTACTTTGATAGAATATAACATTGTTCCTTCGTAGCTCAGGAAGTATTTTTTGTTCATAAATACGTACTCTTTCTTCCAGCTGTTTATTCACTTCTATGTTTATATCTTCTAATACTTGCTGAGAAACCTGTATGGATTCTTCATCGGTCCGGGCTCCTGAAACATTCGCCTTATGGTCTGCCACACGTATTTTCCAGCAGCACACGATAATTAAACGATAGCCAACTAATATCGCGTTTAAAGTATTGATAAGAATGTTCCATAACAGCGATTTTGCCGTAAATATAGTATTTAAAATTTTAATTCAAAAATAAAGTGCTTCATTCTTGATTATCAATTACTTGTCAAAAATGTGTTTTTCGCTAATATGTTCTTTTTGTGGTATTTAAGAACGATGTTGAATAACCGAATTGAATAACGGCATTCTACATCTATATAGAATAACCAAATAAAAATTATATTTGTATGGAAAAACAATTATTCATTAACGAGTTGGCAGGAACATTTAATTTAAGAGAAAGAAAAGTAAACAAACCAACTAATATTTACTTTGTATTTAGATGTAACAATAAGCAATATAAAGTTTCGACGGGTGTTAAAGTCTACCCAATATATTGGGATAGTAATAAGAAAAGAGCCATAATAAATAAATGTTCATCCAAACTTGATAGATACAATAATGAGATAGTAAATAATGCAATCGAGGAATATGTTTTGTTATTTAAGCAATGCAAAGAATATATTGCTAATAGCTCAGAAGTAACTTTTGATAATGTGAACCAACTAATTTTAAAATATATGAATAAGCAAAATAACACGAATGAAGATAATATTAACCCTTTTGTTTGGTTTAAGAAAATAAATAGAGAGGATAGAAATACAAAAGAGTCTACTAAAAAAATATATGATGGTGATATAAGACTATTTGAAGAGTTCTGTAATACATTAAAAGAAAAAATAATATCCTTTAAACAAATAGATTATGATCTAATAAAGAAGTATGAAGATTATTTGCAATGTAAAGGACAAAAATCTAATCTTAGAATAAAAATGCTATTTAAGTTCTTTAAATTAGCAGAAGAAAATGAATATCTAGATCTTAGAACAAACCATTTGAATAGGTGGAAGCCAATTAAAGAAAGAGAGGAAAAAGATACAATCTATTTAAAGGCTGAAGAAATAAGCAAAATATATAATACTGTTATTAATGATAAAAAGGTTGAATACTCAAAAGACTTATTCATTTTACAATGTGAAATAGGGCAAAGATATAGTGACCTTTGTTTATTGAGTACAGCAAAGATAGAAGAAAATAGTGCTACAATAATACAGACTAAAACTGGGACAAAAGTTACTTTCCCATTATCAGAAAGGGCAAAAGAAATATTGGCAAAATTTAATTATAAAATAGTCCCATACGATAACGCTACATATAATAAGCATTTGAAAATTATAGGTAAGTTAGCAAATATAAATGATGATGTAGCTATAACAAATAAGGATGGAAAACTAGAAATCGTACCTAAATATTCATTAATAACTTCACATACTGCAAGAAGATCATTTGCTACTAATGCTCTTTTAAATGGTATGGATATGACACTTTTAATGAAGCTGACAGGTCATAAAACTACATCTGCTTTTCAGAAATATATAAAAGCAAGTAATGATGATGCAGTCAATACTTTTTTAAATTTGAAAAGTAAGAATAATTGTGATAACAAAGAGAAGGAAGAGACTCAAAATATAAGCATAAGTGAAGAGGATAAAAAACTTATTGATATTGCAGAAAGGAAAGCTAATATAAAAGGTATGTTTGATGATGCAAAAACAAAAGAAGAAGCATTTAGAAGGCTTAATTTTTTAATTCAATTTGCACCAAAAGACATTTTAAATGAAGGCTATATTGAATTTGTAGAGTTTGCAAATAGAAGTTCAGTCTTTAAAATTAAGACAGAAATAGAGGCGAATTATTTTAAAAGATTAGAAAAATTATGTATTCATACTACTATTTCAAGCATTGAAAAAAAGAAAAATGAAATTGAGCAAAAATATGATGTATTGAATAAGCTTACTGAAAAGTAGTACTTTAAGTGAAAAGTAAATTGATGCTAGATTTGAAATAAATTATTATACCCCTGAAAATTTATTAGTAGATAATGAAATAATAAATGAGAATGTACCTGTTTTGATTATGTAAATATGGCAGTAAAAAGGGTGAATTGATATGTCAAATTGTCCTTTATTTGCTAAATTGAATGTTCCTGGTTTCTAATAATTAAATACGTAATAAGTAGAAATTTACTTTGGCTTGATATTTGTATTTAATATATTGTCCTGAAATATTTTCTGGACAGAACCTTTAATATTATATATAATGGGTAGACCAAAAATTGAAAAAACAGTAGCTAAAGAAAAGGCAAAACAAATTGAAAAGTACGGGTGTGATTTAGAGGAAATTATGAAGAATAATAGACCGAAATCTAGTTTAATTAGAAGTATGAAATATGCAGATCCGAATTTTGCTTTAACCAAACCTATTAAAGACCAAATAGAGCGATATGAAAAGTGGATAAAAGCTTGTAAGGAAAAAATAAAAGAAATAGAAAATAAAGCAAATGAAGAAAAAAAAGAAAAATTGATAGAGTATTTGCGTACTTCCCAATTAACACAAGAAGAAGCAATTGAAGTAGTTAATTCTGCTTTTAAGAAAAAAGAAAAAAAAGAATAATTATGAAACAGATATAAAGTAGGATGTTCTAAAGTTTGGAATATCCTTTTTTTATTGTATTAATTTGTTATTAAGGGGAAATAATTACTATCTTTACATCACTAAAAAACACACAATGGTACTATTAAAAACCGTTTCTCTTAATGAACCTTTAAATGTAATTGTTCAGAATAAGCCTGAAGCTATATCAGAATGTTTATCAAATCCAAATACTATTATTGCTATATGCGCAATCTTAATAAGCTTATTTGGAATAGTAATATCATTGATATATTACCGAAAAACATTAAATGCAACAATCAAACATAATAAGTTATCAGTAGAACCTTTATTATTTATTGATGTATCAATAATAGATAATGATATAAAAGTAGAATTAATAAACGGTGGTTTGGGTACTGCTAAACTAAATACTTTAAAAATTTGTTATAATGATAAAATGTTTGCTGATTTTAATAAATTAATGAAGGATTGCTCTATTTCAGAAACTGAAAGACATATATATAAACTTTTTGATAAAAATAGTCCAATCCCGTCCAACAAAAGAGAAGATGTGTTTATAATAAATTGTACTTCATTAGAAATGACAAAAGCAATTGAAGCAATATTTAAAGAAGTTAGTGTTATAATAGAATATGAGTCTATGTATGGTGAAAAAAAATATTTTAGTGATGCTTTAATTCCAAAAAACTTATAATGAAAAAATTGCTAATTGGATAATTCTATCCGCAGTGAACAGCCTATTATTTAAAGGGAAGCAGTTCGAATGATAAGGCGTATTGCATCTATTAAAAATTACACAAACGAAATTCCTTATATATATATCAACCGTTTAGGACGTGTTTCCAGAAATACCCCCCAGTAGCTTTATCCTATAAGCTAAATTTACAAAAAGTCTTTCTTTGAAAGACAAAACATCACTTTATAATAGCTTATATAGGCAGAATTAAGAAAAAGTGTAATTAACTAAATACATCGAAAATAATTTATTATATTTGTGCTGAAATAAACAAAAGGAACAGATATAAGCCGACCAATCTTAAAACTTCCTGACCACATTATAAAGCCCCATATCTTACTAATTAAAAGATATGAGGCATTTATTTTCAATTGCCTCACCTTTTTATAAGTAAAACAAAAATTTACTATTTTATTACCGAATAAGCTTCATTATTTGGTTGAATAACACGTCATAAAACACCCCTATTTTTCTTTTTTGGCAGACATAAAATTGCTTTATATATAGAGGGCACAAGAAATAATATATATAAGAATATTGAATTTTTTTCCACTTGAAATAGATATAATAATAGACTAACTGATTACCAATTTTGTAAGTACAAACAATCAACCTAACTTAAAACAATGGAACATAATGAAATCACGAAACTAACCTATAACGAATTAAGAGAAATAGCACTTAAAGAGAATATTCCTGATAACAAAGTAAATATAGGAATATGAGCGCAAAATAATGGCTACTATAAGAAGCGAATCCAGAAAGATAATAAAGTAAAGATATACTATTTAAAAGCAGAATAATAACAAACCTAACTATTAAGAACACTATGAAAAAACAAGTTATTGAATTTAAAGAGAATGAATACAAACAGGCAATAAACTGACTAGATGAAGCAATTAAGAATATAAATAATGCTATTATTATTTTAATTGCAAACGGTACGACTGAAATAAATATTGAATTAATAAGAAGCCTAGCAATTAATAGGAAAGAATATATTAATAAAATATATAATGAAAAGCTGAATAATATATGCAATATGTTCGGGATAAATATTTCCTATTATGATTTTACAAAAGATGAAGTAATAAGAAGAATGGCTAATTGTTCAGTGCAGTATTTATGGGAAGCTTCAAAGATTATGAGTTTTAATTATTTAAACTATTATTTGCTTAATGAAAACTATATTAAGATAGTAAATAATGAAGCAGTAAAAGCGGATGCGGCAGACGAAAATTTAAAGGATTATTTTACAATATATACCCAATCAGAAAAGCAGAATAAAGCAAATGAAATTTTAATTAATATGTGCAATGAATTTTGTGAACTTGAAAAACTAGGTGTTTCGCCTAATAAATTCTTTAATGCTTATGGACTTTATAAAGTCAATGATAAATGGAAAATTAATGGAAATAACTTCATTAATAATGTTCAGTAGTTAATTTGTTAATTTATATGGGGTGTGTTTGCACCCTATATTTTTAATTTTAAATGGCACTAATATAATACCAGATAAATGTACCCGATCATTAGAAAAACTAACCCCATTGAAAAAAGTACCCCAATAAAAACCAGATAAATAAAACTTAGTAGATAGAAATTTATAAATAAACCAATAATATAAAACTATGATACACAAAGGAATTGAATACTTTACGTTTGAGGAATTACGACCGATTGCACTTAAAGAAATGCGGGATAAACTTCTTAATGCTACACCAAAATTTATAGGAAATATAAATAAAACATTTGATAATAAAGTAGATATTGGAAAATGGATAAAGATGAACGGATATATTAAACATAGGTTAATGATAGATGGGAAAAGAAGCGTCTTTTATTATAAGCCGTAAAGATCACGCAAAACAAGAATTAAAACACTATAAATTGAAAATTTTATAGGTAGTTGTACAAGGGGAAAAGTTGCACCCGTAAGTAGGGGAAAAGTTGCCCATATATACAATACCTATATCAATACCTATAATAGTTCCAAACATTCCTAAACGGAATATTTGAAACAGGGAAAATTATTATTTGAAAGAAATTTTGAATACATTAAAAAATGATTTTATATAAACCAACAGGAGAAATATTTAAAAACCGAAAAGAAGCAAAGAAACACTTTGGAACTTCAAAATATTATAAGATAGAAAAAGAAAAAACAGATATAATATTTATAAACGAAACTTCATTAGCTACAAATGAATTACACGATAATAACCAAACAAATAAAAGACTATAAAAGCAAAAATCAGTTTGAAGATATATATATTTATTCATTCATAAAACTAAATTCAGACTTTAAGACGGGCGTTTCCATCATAACAGAAAAGATATTAGCTGATAAAATAAAAGTGCCTGAACGGACAATTAAAAGCATTATTGGAAGGCTAAAAAAATATCCTGATCTTATAAGAATAGAACAAAAACCCATAAAAGAACATATTGAAAAAGGTGAATATTATTTTTTAAAGAACTTTTATTCGTTTAATTTGAAACCAGAAAATTATTTCATTTTGGATAATAGTTTCTTTTATCTGGATATTCCAATAAAGATAAAAGGCTTTCTTCTTAAATTGAAAAGTGTATGTAAGAATGATACAAATAAATATATATCTGATAAACCCTATAAAGGAGGAATAAATAAAGCTGATCTTGCAAGGAAATTAAATATTGATAAAGATACATTAAACAATTACTTGAATGATTGTTTAGCACTCAAACAAATAAGATATATAGATAATGGCTTATTGATAACAAATAAATGTTTCCTTTTAAGTGTTTCAGAGAATAAAGAAAATGAAATATATAATACTATTTATGATTTTTGCCTTGACAAAGGATGTGTGCCACCAGAACGAAATAAAGATGCAATTATGAGGATAATGTTATTAAATAACCCTGAACCTTTAAAAAATATATTAGAAAATAAATGCAAGACTTTACCAGAGAATGTTTCCTTTGAATATTTCTTAAAGGTTTTAAGCATTAAGAAAACCGAAATTAAACAACCCAATTTTCAAATAATACTATAAGATATGACACAATGACTTTTTGACAGGATAACAAATAAGAATATTAAAGGAACAATAAACGAATTATTTATTGCAGGTACATTATCTTTATGGGGATATAATTCTATCGTGAAAGATGACTGAAACCCGAATTATGATATTATATTAAATAGAGCAGGAAAAGAATACTATTTAGAAAGTAAATTAGATAATGTTGCCCATATTACAGGGAACTTTTATTTTGAATATTGAAATTATACTTATAACAGAAAAACAGGAATTAATAACGATGATCTGGACACCTTATATTCACATACATACTTTAATAAAGAAGAAAATAAATACTACTTTATTATCGGCAAAAGGAAACAATATATTAAAGCAATAAAAAGCATATTAACTGAACAGCCTAATAAAATACGCAAATATGATAATACTTATTATTCTGCTTCTGGAATTAGTGGTGATGCTGCTTATATTGTGAATATTGAAACGTTTCTTTCTTATTTTAAAGGCTATAAAGTAGAATTACAACCACAAATACCAGAGGGTGAACAGGTGCATTTTTTCAAATTATTCTTTGCCGATACGTTGGAATAAGGCTGACCAAAAATCAAAAAAAATCCTTATGCGTGAAAGAGGGGAGGCTGTGGTTTAAACACTATTTTCTATAAAATTTCACCCCATAGGGGTGTATTCGTAATAAATTATATATAAGAGATTACGCCATAAAAATCAATTAAACATATATTGAATAGACTAATAAAAGGCTTATATTTGTACTGAACATAGCACTAAAGAACGACTTTAAAGGTAAATATAGTATATTTGCAAACATAAATTGCAAAAAAGATGGTAAGAATTGGTTTATTGTCAGACACTCACGGTTACTGGGATGAAAAATACCTGAAATATTTTGAGAAATGTGATGAGATTTGGCATGTTGGAGATATAGGATCTATGGAAGTTGCAGAGAAACTGGCGGCTTTTCGCCCCTTAAGGGCTGTGTATGGGAACATTGACGGACAGGATATTCGCAAGACTTATCCGCAGATAAACCGTTTTACTATTGAAGGAGCCGAAGTTTTAATGAAGCACATTGGTGGTTATCCGGGCAATTATGATCCTTCTATTCGTGGAAGTATTCTGGTTCGTCCTCCAAAGTTATTTATCAGCGGGCATTCACATATATTGAAAGTAAAGTATGACAAAACTCTTGGCATGCTTCATATTAATCCGGGCGCAGCAGGAATATATGGTTTTCACAAAGTACGTACCATGGTTCGTTTTGTCATAGATAATGGGGAGTTTAAAGATCTGGAAGTAATTGAACTGGCTGGATAATTAAAAGCTAAAACTGACTCCTAAACCAATCTCAAGATTACCGGAAAGGTTTTTGGGAGCAAACTTTCTTTTCTCTATAATTTTTTGTGTGTAAGCGTCAGTAAGATAATATGTATAACCGGTTTTTTGTATGAATTGGGTGTAATTAATATCCACATTGAAAAGAATATCATCATCATACTTATAACTCAGGCTAATACCTGGATTTAAGAAAGGAAGTTCATCGACTTCCATATATGTGTCGCCTGTGGTATATTTTATATAATAAAGATTGTTGTTCCCTTTTTCTTTTATAGTGAAGTACGGACTTTTGGCGAGCATTTCTCCTATACCAATCCCCAATCTGGTACGGATAGACCAATTTTTATTTTCAATGCGATATGTCCCTCCGATACTTCCATCATGAAGAATTGTTGTATTATTTTCTTTGAAATCATCTCCCAGATTATAATAAAGGTTTGGTATCATGTTTGAATAATCTTTTCCCGAATAGGTTGCAGAAGCTATTTTTAAATTGACGAATGCTCCCCATCGGGAACTAAAGAAATAACTAAACCTACCTTTAATGAAAGGAGATATTGTTTTGGCGCTTAACAGACAATCTGAAGCATTGCCAAACTTTGGCTCAAACAAATTCACATTGATACCGGTTGTCATATCTATTATTATGCTTTTGGGACTTTCTGTTTGTGCTTGCAGTATAGACGGCAAAAAGAAAAGAATCAATATAATTATTTTTCTCATGATGATTAAATTAGTATAAAACAATTGGAGTTGTTTCTTTTTCTATCTTTTTTCCGCTAGCCAAGGTCAGTGTTACCTTAAAGGAGTGTAAACCGGCTTGAGGAATGGTTCGTAAAGCCAGATATATTTTAGAACCTGTCATTATATCTATGGTGTCTCCTTTTTGAGTATAGTCCCCAATATCTTGTTCTACCGTTCCTGGGTAATTTGTGAAGCAAGGTCTTATATCTGCTCCGACAGGATAATCTTGATTAAAAGTATTTATAGTGTTAATGTCTAGTTTGATAATACCATCCTCTAATTTGTAAAAGGAATAATTATTATTGCTTAGTAATGAATCTGTGATCAGATCTATTCGCAATATATAAGCCTCTTTCTTTATTCCAGCCGATGTGGCCTCAATGGGTTCTATGCCCTCATTATTCAAATGATGAAGCTGGAAATCAGTCAGCTTGCAACTTTTGTATTCGGGCTCTTCATCCCAATAACCTTCGCAATCACATCCCATGCCAAGGAAGACAGCTAAGACAAGTATTGTCCGTAATAAATATTTCATAGTTTAAGACTTTGCAATGTACAAATATATTCTTTTATTTCTAAAAACGTCAGATTTTAGCAGAAACTGCTTTATCTATCGTTAAATTATTTTGCAATATCAAATATCTTTTCGTAATTTGCACGTAATAACAAAAAGAACAATCTATGAAAGGAATAATTCTTGCCGGAGGAAGTGCAACTCGTCTTTATCCGCTTTCCAAAGCCATATCAAAACAAATCATGCCAGTGTATGATAAGCCAATGATTTATTACCCGTTGTCTACATTGATGCTGGCTGGAATTAGTGAAGTTTTGGTTATTTCTACTCCTCGCGATCTTCCTATGTTTAGAGAATTGCTGGGAACAGGTGAAGAGCTTGGTATGAGATTTGAATATAAAATTCAGGAAAAACCAAATGGACTGGCACAAGCTTTTGTTTTGGGAGCAGAATTCCTGAATGGAGAACCGGGATGTTTGATTCTGGGTGATAATATGTTCTACGGACAAGGTTTTTCATCTATGCTTAATCGTGCGGCAAGCATTAATAAAGGTGCATGTATCTTTGGCTATTATGTAAAAGATCCCCGCGCTTATGGAGTGGCCGAGTTTGATGAATCTGGAAAAGTTATCTCTCTGGAAGAGAAACCGGAAACTCCAAAGAGCAATTATGCAGTGCCAGGTCTTTATTTTTACGACTCAACAGTAACAGAGAAAGCTGCAGGTCTGCAACCTTCTGCCCGTGGTGAATATGAAATTACTGATCTGAATAAATTATATCTGGAAGAGGGTACTTTAAAAGTAGAACTTTTTGGTCGTGGATTTGCATGGCTTGATACAGGAAACTGTGACAGTTTGCTCGAAGCGTCTAACTTTGTGGCAACCATTCAGAACCGTCAGGGATTTTATGTTAGCTGCATTGAAGAAATTGCATGGCGTAATGGCTGGATTTCAACTGAGCAGTTGAACAAGCTTGGACAGCAATTATCAAAAACTGAGTATGGTAAATACCTCATTGAATTAGCAAAAACAAAATAATTATATATGAAAACCTATTTAGTGACAGGAGCTGCCGGATTTATCGGAGCTAACTATCTGAAATATATTCTTGCAAAACATAATGATATTAAAGTTGTAGTACTAGACTTGCTGACTTATGCAGGTAACTTGGGTACTATTGCCGGAGATATAGATAACGAACGTTGCGAATTTGTAAAGGGTGATATCTGTGACCGCGAACTTGCTGATAAGTTATTTGCTCAATATCAGTTTGACTATGTGGTAAACTTCGCTGCAGAAAGTCACGTGGACAGAAGTATTGAAAATCCGCAGTTGTTCCTGATGACTAATATCCTTGGAACACAGAACCTATTGGATGCGGCTCGTCGT
This sequence comes from Bacteroidota bacterium, assembly GCA_017860275.1. Lineage (GTDB taxonomy): Bacteria > Bacteroidota > Bacteroidia > Bacteroidales > P3 > UBA10566. Next base: position 218 of record JAFNAQ010000044.1, on the reverse strand, counting down.
TGTTGGGTTATCGGTAAAGACGAACAAGGTTATCCTACCTGGCGCGAAGGAATACGTTTTCATCAGGTTTCTACTGATGAAGTTTATGGTAGCCTTGGAGCTGAAGGATATTTCCATGAAACAACTCCTCTTTGTCCTCATAGCCCATACAGTGCTTCAAAGACTAGTGCCGATATGTTTGTAATGGCTTACTTCGACACTTATAAAATGCCGGTAAG
>JAFNAQ010000094.1 GCA_017860275.1 Bacteroidota bacterium | reverse complement strand
GGAGCTAACTAACCGTTTATATATAAGCGATGTCTCAGCTGATAAGAATGCAATAGAATTGCTTAACCAATTACTTGTTAATTATGATTTGGAAATAAAAAAAGCTGCTTCTGACTACTTATATGTGAGACCTCTCCAGAAATATCTTTTAAATGGACGTTTAAGAGATAAAGAATCGAAGTCTCCACTCTATAATTTTACAGTTTATTTTGATGGAAAGGCTTTTACACGTACCGATATTGATGGAAATTTTAGTTTTTCTTTATCTAAAGGTAATCACATCGTTGCTGTAAAAGAAAAAACTTATTATCCACAGACAGTTAACATATTAATGAATTCTGCCAGAAGTGTAATAATTGAATTAAAGAAGAAAGAGAAAAAAGAGAAGAAGGTAGTGGTTCAGGCAATTCATAAGAATTCTAATATAAATAATCCTTCAATAAACAAATCTTTATCAGATTCACTATTGGCTAAGCAGTGCCCAATAATAGATGTTTTACCAGATTCATCCAGAATAAATCTTATGCCGATGCTTTCTTTACCAACGTATGCTAATAATTATGCATTGAAAACTAATTTAATTTTGTGGGGATTGGCAACTCCAAACCTTGCAATAGAAAAAAAGGTTAATAAGAATGTTACTGTAGAACTTTTAATAGGGGTAAAACCTGGAGATTCAGAACATGATGGAAAATCGGTATCTTATCTGATACAACCAGAAATTCGGTATTGGTTTTCACGAAGTTTTAATGGCGGTTATCTGGGATATCATCTTTATTATTCTCACTTTGGTGCTGAAAATATGATTTTTCCATTTCAGCGAAAAGGACTTTCAAACAGTGAGTGGTATGCTGGATATTTATATGGAATGGGAGTTGCTTGTGGATATCAATGGGCATTAAATAAACATTTGCATCTTGAAGCTACTGCCGGGGTTGGTTATGTACACCTTGCTTATGATAAAATTACGTGGAATAATTCATGGAATAACAATAAAAGTTTAGATTATAACTATTTTGGCCTTACAAAAGCTGCAATTAATTTAGTTTATATATTTTAATTACTAATCAGAAAATCAATGATTTAAGGGTTTTTAAAAGTGAAGGAATGAAGCTGCTTACTAATTATTTATTAAAAATATAATTTTTTTCTTCTCAGAACCAGTATAAATGATGGTTCGTATTGTCATAGAGGTAAAAAGAAGATTAATATTAAAAATAAATAATATGGATTCAGCTTTAAATTCTGCTTGTTTTTCACAGATTGATGTGCGTAAGGATAATCATAAAGAGATTAAAACAGGTGATAGTAGTACTATTTTATTTGTTTTATCAGGAAAAGTTTTAGTTTCGTGTGTTGAATGCAATCATAAGATGTTTCTTTCGGATGGCATGCTATTTTTACCTCCGGGAACTAAATTCAATTTATTAGCAATAGAAACTTCTGTTGCTGTAAAATGTGAGATGACAAAGAATTCTATTAGCCAAATTAATCAATGGTTAGCTCTGTCATCAGAGAATAATGATGAGTATGAAAAGAAATGTTTAACGTTACCTATAAAGTATAGTTTAAAATGTTTTCTTGAATTTTTTCATCAATCGTATTCTTTATCTGGCTTTAATTTTTCTGAGTTGAATGAATGGAAACAAAACGGATTAATTTTAGTTTTAAAGAATTCTTATTCCATGAATGAACTTGCAGCATTTTTTTCTCCTATTTTGGGGAAGAATATGGATTTTAAAGAGTTTGTATATGCAAACTATAAATCAGTAAAGAATTTGCAGGAATTTGCAGATTTGGCTAAATGTAGTTTAAGTGTTTTTTGTAGGGAATTTAAAAAGAATTTTGGAGAATCGGCTTATCAGTGGATGCTTGAGCGTAAATCTCAGTTTGTATTACAAGATATTATTTCTACATCTATTCCTTTTCAGGAGTTAGCAGATAGATATCAGTTTTCGTCTCAGGCACATTTTACTAAATTTTGTAAGCAACGATATAATCAGACCCCTAAAGATTTACGTAGCAATAGTAAAACCTTTACGAGTTCTTTATTACACTAGTAAGTAATTATAGTAATAGCATTTTATGCAGATATCTTGGGATAAATTAAAAAATAGTGATGAACAGGAATGGAAAAATCTATTCCGAAAGCATGCTGAGTTCCTTTATGCTTATGGAATGAAGTTTGCTCATAATGAAGATTTGGTAAAAGATATTATTCAGGAACTCTTTATAACGATTTATGAAAAAAGAAATTCTTTGAGTGAGCCAGCTTCTATGAGAGCTTATCTTTGCATGTCGCTTAGAAACAGATTAATAAATGAATTCAAAAAAGAGCAGGCGGTATCTTTGGAAGAGAGTGATTACTCGTTTACATTATATATTGATGATGATAATGCAGATGAAGAAGAAAAACAATATAAGAAAATACAGAATTTACTGAATAAGTTAACAAGCAGGCAGCGTGAAGTGGTTTATCTGAAGTACTTTAAAGGACTTTCCAATGAAGAAATAGCTTTAACACTAGGGATAAATAAACAATCTGTTGCCAATCTTCTCTCGGAAGCTATCCGACAAATGAAGAAGGATGCTTCTTTTATATTATTTCTGTTACTTATTTTACGGAGAATTTTAGGG
>JAFNAQ010000093.1 GCA_017860275.1 Bacteroidota bacterium | reverse complement strand
TTCTTAACTAAAGATGAATTATCCAAAGACAGGATTGAAGATCTTATTGATGAAATAGATGAATCAATTAAGTATTAAGTTTGATAAAACCGGCGGCAGAGTAATATTTGGAAAATCTGCCGCTGCTTTCATAGCATAAATTTTAGCGCGTTCTGGTTTATTAAATTGCATCTCATACATTCCTCTTCTAATCAGCATCGAAGAAATAAATCCTTTTAGTGAAGTAATATACTTATCATCCTTATTATCATATCTGATTTTAAAATCAGGCAATGGTGCTTCAACATAATCGGTTGTGTTAACAACTTTAAAAAGTAAAAGATGCGGCACTAAAGTATAACCCGCAGGAAGTTGAAACTCACCGCGCTTCATTTCTCCATCAACAATCTCCGGAGCTATAAAATAATCATGTTTTTCAATATTGGTGGATACTAATCCTGTCATAATTTTACGAAAAAGATTTTCAAGAAGAATAGCATTGTACTGCTCTTGGCGCTCAAATGGTTTTAATGCTTCAATAAATTGATAAACTTCTGGTTTAAGCCTACTCAATAATTTCGGATGATTAGTATTTAATTGATTGTAATACCACGAACGGCGCAATAGTTCTTTATCAATAACAACAACATCTTTTCTATAATCTTCTACTAATTGAAAATAATATGAAGCTGAAATAAAATAATCCCACTGATAACTGAAGATGATTGAATTATTTGGAACAGTATTTAATATTGATTTTGTATAATCTTCGTAGATGAAATTGCCTCTTTGATTTACCTCATCATAGTTTGAATAAAATTGTAATCCAACGAATAACACGAGTAGGGAAACCGGAATTATTAATTGCATTTTTTTCTTAGTTGCAAATAAAATTAACTGTACAATACCAAAAACTCCAAAGAATGCAAGTGAGATGTAAGCAAGCAAAAAATATGAATCGATATCATTGATATCATAATTAATAGAATATAAAACTGTTGATAGAAAAACTATAATATTAAAAATGAAAAATTTTCTTGCATAAATAAATGATACAACTAATCCGGCAAGTGCGAACAATAATGAAAATGAAAACTCGATTGGTAAATTTTTTACAAAATAGTTAAACTGCTTTGCAGCCGCTTCTGTAGATGAAAAAAGCCATACCTGATATTGCTGTCCGGATATATGTCTGATTATGCGCTCCCACTCAATTGGATTACCCCAATTCATAACCGGACTTTGAGAAGCACGAATTGGTAAATATAAATAAACTAAAATTAAAATCGGGAAGAAAATTAAAAGCATGAAAATGATTTGTTTAATACTCTTTGTGCTAAAACCATTTTTAGTAAAGTATAAGTATGCAACACCCGGAATTATTAACAGTGTTGTCATATGATTTGTAAATCCAAGAGCTAAAGTAATTGCGAAGACTATCCAATATTTTGAAATAGAACTTTCTTTATCAGAAAGAAGAAATGCTTTGACCAGTGCTAAGATTATAAGTGTAATCAGCAAAAGATGCAGGCTATAAACCTCTACTGAAGTGCTCTGAAACCAAAATGTTTTGCTGAGTGCAAGAAACAGTCCACCAAAAATTGCTGATATAATTTTAAATGGTTCAGAAAGCTCAACTGTTGATGATGAAGCTGGTTTAACAACTTTCCCAGATTCTTTTTTCTTCCTTTTATTTTTTTCTTTGGAGTCTTTAATGAATTGAAATGAATTCCAATTATCTAAAACTATTTTTGCAGTAAAAGTAAATACTGATACTGCAGCCGAACAGTATAGGGCTGCAAGTAAATTAATTTGAAATATTTTTGTTACAGGGAGTGGAATGAGTGAAAAAAAATATCCAAGAATTGTAAAAAGCGGATAACCCGTTGGATGTGCAATGCCAAGTGTGCATTGAACCGCCGCAAGTTCTCCCGTATCTATCTGTATTACCGATGGTGCAATTGTGAGCAAATAAAAAACAAATGAAATAAAGCCTGTTAAGATGTAATAATATTTTTGTAAGTATTTCATATTCTGTTTGAAAAATTAATTAAAAATGTTTTGATATTGTATTCTTGTCTGCTCAGTTATTTCGTTAAGTCTACTAATAAATAATTTAGGGTTTGAAAACCCGCACTCTTTAGAAAGTTTTTTAAGTTTTAGTTCCTCGGTTGGAATTTTTGAAATCCGGCTATTGAATAATAATTGATTAGTCAATTCAATTTGTTTGAGTGAATAATAATTTATTTCAAGCTTCTCAATATTAATTTCTTTGATAGAAACTTTTTTAATAAGCTCAAAAGAGTTCGAAGTTACTTTTTCTTTTCTTTCAACCAATAAATCTGGATTCGTTAAGAATAAGAATGAAGCTATAAAATCAATATCAGCCAATCCGCCAGAACTTTTTTTAATATTATATGATGTGTCTAAACCTGGATAAAGTTTTTTTCGCATCTCAAACATTTCTTTCTTAATCAACTCTTTATCATTTTGTTTTACGGTTTGAATATAATAAGTGAAGAAAGAATTAAACAACTCTAAATCTCCAAAAACAAATCTGCATTTTGTAAAAGCCTGTAGTTCCCAAACTCTTGCACGATTAGAAAAATATTTTTTGTAATCTTCTATATCCCAAACAAGCTGACTGCTTTTTCCTTCGGGTCGTAGCCTGCAATCAATCTCAAGTCCAGGTAAATTGTCTTT
>JAFNAQ010000092.1 GCA_017860275.1 Bacteroidota bacterium | reverse complement strand
TTTTCAATAGCTATTTTTTTCTTAAACATTGTTCCTCCAGCACATATTGTGAATGAATTACTTTTTATATATTCATCAAATCTTAAAATAGTCGTTTGAGCTGTATTAGTTTCAAATATTTCTCCTTTATCATTAATTCTTTTATATGAGAATTGAATACAATCTAATGCATTTTCTTTGGCGTACTTAATAATGACTTCTAAGCATTTTTGTTCTATCCAATCATCCGAATCAACAAAAGTAATCCATTCGCCGTTTGCTTTGGATAATCCGAGATTTCTTGCAGAGCTTACTCCTTCGTTTTTTTTATGATATACACGTATTCTATAGTCTATTTTTGCATATTTGTCACAAATATCACCCGATTTGTCTTTACTCCCATCGTTGATTAATATAATTTCAAAATCGGAGAAAGTCTGTGATAGAATACTATCTATGCATCTTTCTAAATATTTTTCCACATTAAATACAGGGATGATTATGCTTATTTGTTTGTTTTTATTGCTCATTTTTAGATTTAAATAGAATACAATGTTGATATCTTACTAATAATATATATACTTATGAAGTAAAATACTTTATTTTTATTTTAGTAATGATAATAATACCTTTTAATCCAATTATTTTTATTAATAATAACTTTATCTTTTGTTTTAGGTTTAATTTGGAACTCAATATTTGTCTAAATTTAAACTTGAAATGCCTAAGTCGATACTCGTATTCTGTGTAATCGTAGTTTGGGTAATCTATTTCAGTAAATATAAAAGCTGAAATGATACGATAATAATTATTTATTAGTTTAAAACAACAGATTTCCCGTTGATTTATAATTTCATTTACTTTTAACCATGCGTCGTAATGATCTAATTGTTTTTTTAGTGGTTGTCCTCTTTTTAAAGGGTAATCACCATTACTTATTGATTCTTCTCTAATTAAATAAGAATATTCTCCTTTATGTGACGAGTATACATGTGATGTTATAATAGATATTTCTGGTAGTATAAATAAATCTTCGTAAATTTTTCCATATGGAAATCTTATGTTTTGAAAAATATACTTTTTAAAAATTTTACTCCACACATTGGGTCCTTTATTTGATATAAGAGCCCAATATTTGAAAATTTCAAAACTTCCGTATATATTATCAATAGGATCTGTAATTGTTTCAGTTGAGTTTTTTCGTACTTTTACATATGGATATTCTAAAACATCAATACTTTTATCTTTTAATAAAATCTCCATATTATCTGAATATGTATTTGGGGATATACTATCATCAGAGTCAACAAATGTGATATAATCTCCTTTAGCAATATCAAGCCCGGCATTCCTTGCAGCACTTAAACCTTGATTTTTTTGATGAATGACAATAATTCTCTCATCTTTTTTTGCATAATCATCGCAAATAACTCCACAATTATCCGGCGAACCATCGTTAATTAGGATTAGTTCAAAATCGGTAAATGTCTGATTTAAAATGCTTGAAATGCATTTGTGTATATATTCTTCTACTTTATATACGGGTACTATTATGCTTAATATTGGATTCATCTTCTTATTTTATTAATAATGCGATAAATAAAGTCTCTAATTCCCTGAGTAAACATATACATTAATATGAAGCTAATAATAGAATATATAGATGTTGTTATCAGTGCATACAATATCCATGATTTATAAGAGTTAGCCGGATTAATAGTTATTATTGATTTAAGGATGATGTTTGATAAAATCCATGCAGATGTTAATATTAGAAAGTATTTAAAAAGTGTGAGCCAATAGCTCCATATTGATGTTTTAAATCCTTTGTTATATAAAAAGTAAGGTTTCCATATACATACAATAAGTGTCATACTAACCAAAGGCCCCATTAAAACACCTTCTATCCCCCAGAAACTTCCGCATAATATAGCTATTCCTAAATTTAGCGCAGCTTCAGCAAAAGGTGCCCATACATCGCTAAATAATCCATATCCATAAAGATATTGGTCAATAGTGCCTCGGGTTTGCATTATAAACGAGTTTGCAAGAATTAATATCAGTATTGGCTTGTTCATAATATAATTACTGCCTAACCATATAGAAATAAAAGGTTCAATTAAATTATATAAAGAAAAAAGAAATATTCCGGCTACAAAATATCGAATGGATGTTAGCTCCCAAAAAACTTTTTTTATTTTTTTTTCATCGCCTTCTGCTACAAGATTACCAACACCTGCTCCTGTACTCCCAAGAATATTATTAATTAATCCGCTTATTTTATCTGTAATTAAGGTATAATTTGAAAAAAACGCAACTGATCTCAATGAAGAAAATGTAAAGACTAAAAAAGGTGAAGTTTGTGTTAGTACAAACTCTGCAATCTTATGTACAAAAAGTTGTTTTGTATATTTTATTATGTCAGGATACTTTTTAAATAATTGTTTTCCTTTTTTTATATTTGTTGATAACCAAGGATATGTTTGATCTATCTTTTTGTTAAGTACTATACTAAATAAAAATCCAAATGTTAATTCTATTATTACCCAGTAATAATAATTTTTAGTATAATAGGCAAGGCACATTTGGACTAATGATTTTATCACTTGAGATGTTTGAAGGTACCCTACTATAACATAGTTTTTCTGATCGGCTCCTAGTAATGTTTCTCTATAGTTAATAAAGTAGCTAATCAAGGAAGAGGCAA
>JAFNAQ010000043.1 GCA_017860275.1 Bacteroidota bacterium | reverse complement strand
AAGCCATAAAAGCCGATAATAAACCAAGTGTAAGAAGTCCTTTCTTTATCATTTCTTTTTTCGTTAATATAATGTGTTAACTATAAGGACGAAGAAAGGACGGTTTTGTAATGAGAGGAAAGAGTCTTTAATCAAGTCATCTAGGTAAAATTAAAAGAAAGACAACAATATGAGTGCTAAATTTATCATATAAAATCTAATTTATAATTACAAAAAGTTCTTCAACCATCTATTTTTCCTCTTTAAAAAATAGCTGATAATAGTACATTTCTTTATTTTCATCATATCCTCTTTGAATAAACTCATCCCCTCCATGGATAGAAATGTCGAAATTTTTATCTAATCTAATAGTGCTCATTTTTCCTTTAGCTTTTTTCTTTAAAGCTTGTTCTGAAACGTCGAAAATTTCATCAATTTGTATATCTCGTTCTTGTTGATAAGCAGTTTTATATTTACTAAAACGTTCTATAACATCTGGTTGAATAAATACCTCTTTTGCAAATTGCTTCATATCAATAGAACTATTATTTTTAAAAGCACTCACAGTTTTACTCAAGAAGATAGCCTGATCAGCTTTGGATACATCAAATTCTTGTGGAAGTTCTTTTTCAACAAAATTCCTACAAAGAGATAAAACATTTTGAGTATTATGAAAATCATCCTTGTGTGGAGAAATATGCAGAAAATCCTCAATCCAATATTTTGCATCAACTCCTTTATTTGTATTATCAACAACTGCGACCAAATAACCAGTTTCTTTTTCTGTATTAAAAATCAAGCATCCTTTATCCAGTTTATTTATATTGATGCCTTTTTCACTTTCAATCTCAAAACAGCCAGCTAAAGGATATACTCTTAGAAAAGTATCCTTGTTTTCTGATTTAAATAAACCTACTGCGTCAATTATTTTGCCATCAATCATGCAACTCTTAAAATAAACCACATAAAACTCTCCTCCTTTTATTTTTGCATGAGTACTTTTTTCATATAGATGCTTTGCTAAATTTATAGACTGTTCATAAATACTGCTTTGACAATCAAATATTTTAGACACATAAGAATATACTTCATTAAAGTTTAAATCAGATTCATGATAAAAACAATTGTATTCTTCTGACTTAAATGGAGTAACAAAATAATGTAACAACAAATTTCTTAACTCGTTATTAGGCTCTATTATTGCTGATGAGAATTGACAGCCTTCATCATTAGCTTTATTCCCGACATTATGAATCACAATATTAAGAAGTTGCGAATAGCGAAATTCTATCATTATATAAACATTTTAAATACAGTAACAAATATGAATAAAAAACTTATAAAGTACGATTTAAGACTAAACCCGAATAAGAACAACCATAAACAAAGCAAAACGATCGGTATTAACCAAAGAATAACTTCTACCATTAATAAACGATTCCTTTGTTTAGTAAGCTCAATTTCCACTAAAGAAAACCGACTTGTAATCTTTGCTATATTGTCATATCTAAATGTACTTTTGTATGAATTTATATTATCTTGAATAAAATTCAATGTACTTTTTTGATTATTTAAAAAAAGCTGAATTATAACTGCAAATATAAACAAACTCAATATTGTTGCAATATTTTTAATTATTAATAGTTCAGAATAATCAAATGTTGTAAAAGCCAGTACAAATACAGTAGGAATTGCTATTAATTTTGTTTGTGCTTCATTTATTACTGATTGTATTTTCTGTGTATATTCTAAAGCTTTTGAATCTAATTCTATTTTAAACTTATTGTAAGAAAAATCTCTTAAATAGAATTGGTATGCATTGTTACATTTATCATAGAACTCTTGAAAATTAGATAAAAGGAACTTAAATCTATCATACTCATCTATTTTTTCCAAGAAATTTATTAGTTCATTAATGAATAGGAATTTTTTTTCACTATCAGCCCCTTTGAGTATATTTGAAGTCGCATTTAATTTATCAATTTCACTATCCATCAATAGTATGTCTTGTGAATCAAATTCAAATGGAAGAAACACAGTTTTATCTTCTCTAAAGATGATTGAATTCTCAATATCAGCATCTACATATGAATGCTTTGCTATATTTTTAATTGCATTAATTAAAGTTATTACAGTTATATGTTTACAAATAAGTTCGTTCGGAGTTGTATTTGAACATTTAATATCATAAATATAATATTCTTTCTGAGGTTCAATGCAATATTTATTTTTTGAAAAAAATGATTCAAAAGAATCATAAAACTCTAATAGAGTTAGTTTGTGCAAGGATAGTTCTAAATTTACAGGTTCCCCATCAATAAGATCTTCAATATAGATAAGTTGCTCAAAACATTCGTGCTCAGCTAAATATCCTAAACATTCTTTATCTGCAACAATACAATTGTTACAAAATAAAGTTCCAGATTCAATATAGTGTTTTTCAGAACTACTAATGATATTGGTGATTCTTGATAACATTACTTTTCTAATTCTTTAATCAATTCAAGAGGTAAATGTTTGAATATTAATTGCTTTTTACTTTTGTCAAAAATTACATCTTTACCCAATAAGCTATTATCAAATCCGACAGTAATATCATTATCTTTATAATATACATATTTAATCCTCCTCAATTGCGCTTTATCCCCACTTATAATTTCACTAACGCCATATTCTTCAACAGCTGCAAATTCTTTAAATTCATCTGGTTGCTCATTATTTAAAAGTGCTGAGATTGAGGATAAAGATATTTCTTTCTTTCTATTTAAACAATCATTACAATAGTCAGAAACGTCATTCCTCTTTTTGATTATTTCCGTCCTTTCATATCCTTTTTCATGGAGGAATTTTTGCACTGCTGTTATTAATCTTTTTGTTGACTCTGTGCTAGTAGTTTTATCTGCGCAATCAATAAAAGACATAAAATAATAGCTCACATCCTTATTCCCTTTTACAAAAGACAAGTACGTTTTGCTTTCTAGATCAGCACCTAATTTTATATTTTTCCATTTTGTAAGATTGATGATACAAGCAACATCAACTTTAGACAAATCAAGATTTTTAACATCTTTTATTGTCAAATCCACTTCACTAACTACATATCCATCTTTATTATTAATCGTCAATACAAGGATATAATCATTATTATTATCGGTATTTAAAAAATGAGCAAAAATAACAAATCCCCCTGTAGCTGGAGCAGAAGTTGACACAACAACTTTGTAGTGCTTAATTGCATTTGAAGAAAAACTCAAAAAATCATTATCTAAACAATATGTTTCTAAGAGGCTTTTAAATGTATGATCTTCATCTCCAAAAATACCATAAACAGGACCCGACTTTTGATTGTATGCCTTGTTTACTTTACCTACAAATTGTTTTTCTTTTTTAGTTATTGAAATTAATTCATTTGCTTCTTTTAAGATCGTATGTCTATCGCCTGCCTCTTTAATAATTTGATGAATAACAAAGCCTTTTAAATTTATATTAGCTCCTATTTCTTTTAGTGTTTTTGTCATAATATCATACTGTAATTATATTATTATATGTTTTATTCGAATTTAAGAATTATCATCCATATTTATTAATACTAATAAAATAATCTTCTTTTGATCCAATTTTAGTAATATCATTGTATTCCAACAAAGTAAACACAATTTTCTCATTCCTCTAATCTTTTTGTGAAATAATAAATATAAAAAAACATACTCCAGGCGCAAAGGACTATATTTATCAAATCCTTCTGCTAAAGTACCCGGACAATATTTTATTTCTTTCATACCTTCTTCATCAATACGAAGTGTCTGGCACTGAATGGCTTTGTTTACTCCTTCAGACAACATATTGAAAAAGAAGGAGAAAAGGGTCGCCGATCTGTATTCTTGCTTTGTCTTTGGAAGCGTTAAGCTGATAGCCGGTAAAGAGGAATCCTGAAAGTATTTATCGTCATAACGAAATGTGTATTCTCCATTATCACTCTCAGCTTAAAGTCCTGCCAGAATCTTATTGTAATATACTTCTGCCTGTCTCATAATTTATGTATTTCTCTAACTTTCATTATTAATTCGAGTCCTAGTGCATCGGCTACTTTTCTAAGAGTATCGATAGAGGGATTACCGTTGCCTTTTTCTATAGCTTTAATGGTCCGAAGACTAACGCTGGAAATATCTGCCAGGTCTTGCTGAGTAATATTGAGCAAGACTCTTCTGTCTTTTATAATATCGTAGAAATCCATAAGTGCATTATTTTGCCTATTTGAAGCAAATATAGTGTATTATATTAGATATAAAACAAAAAAGTGCAATATTCTGCATATTACACTTTCCTGTTTTCTATATTTTAAATAAGCTATAAATAAATCTCCCCAGCCATATACAATTTACACTCTCCACTAATTTCAACTCGTTCACCTAAATATTTGCAAGAAAGATAACCTTTACGAGCTGACAACTGAATTGCAGAAAGTTCTTTCTTATTTAGTTTTGCCGACCAGTAAGGAGTTAACGTTGTATGAGCTGAACCGGTAACCGGATCTTCATCGATGCCGGATTGTGGAGCGAAGAATCTTGAAACAAAATCTACGTTGTTTCCTTTTGCGGAAATGATTACTCCCCTACCCTTTAACTTTGAAATCTCTTTCAGATTTGGCTTTATATTCACAATCTGTTCTTCCTTTTCAAAGACTAAGAAATAATCTGTTTTACCCTTATAGGCGGCTATTGGTTGTAGATCAAATCCATTTGTTATTTCATCCGTGAGTTTTATCTCTTTAAATTCATCTGAAGGAAAATTCAAAGTTAACAGTTCTCCACTCTTGCTGACAGACAATTCTCCGCTTCTGGGTGAATAGAAATGAATAGCATCTTCCTTATGATCTTCATAATTGAACAAAACAAAAGCAGTAGCAAGAGTGGCATGTCCGCATAGATCGACTTCTACCGCCGGAGTAAACCATCTAATCTCATATTTATCATCTAGTTTCACATAAAAAGCTGTTTCGGCAAGATTATTCTCCATTGCTATTTTTTGCATAACATCATCGCTCAACCACTTTTCCGAAGGGCAGACTGCTGCAGGATTACCTGAAAAAACTTCGCTGGTAAATGCATCTACCTGATATATTATTTGTTTCATAAGTCGTGTGTTTGTATATTGTTAATATTCAATTCTTAGTCTCTTTTGCCAATAAAACAAGTTTGTTTAAAGTTTTCCAGTTGCGAACGGTTACTGCGACATCAAGTTTCTGAACATTATTGGCAAGCTTAGATTTACTAATGCTATTGCGAAATAAAAGATACACGTTTCTGCCAATAATCCGATAATCATCGCTATCACTTCTATATGCGTTAAGATATTCTGTTTTCTCTTTTGGGGGAGCTGAAGACAATAGCGCTACATACAAACATTCCTTGTCTGACGAAGATTCAGCTTCCGAAATTTCATCCTTTGAGAAAGGACAATTAAGGATTATTTCTTCTAACTCAGCCAAAGTTCTCAGCACCACCTTTACCGGAAAACCAAAAGCCAGCTCAATTTGATGCTCTATTTTAGATTGAAGAACAGCTTCTTCTTCATCTGATTTGAAAATAACATTACCGCTTTGAATATATGTTTGCACTTCACAAAGCCCAATTGAATCAAAGGTTCTCTTCAGCTCAGACATCTTTATGATATTCTTTCCGCCTACATTAATTCCTCTAAGCAATGCTATGTAAATATTCATATTTATTTCTAAATCATAAATGGTATTCTCCATCAATCTTAACAACAGCACCGCCACCAAAAAGAACTTTGCCATCTTTGGTATTAAGCTTCACAATATTAAAGAGATCTTTTTCGTCATTCTGTTCTATTGAAACTGGCTCTCCGTTCCACATCTCATTCTTCAGCATATAATAGCCCATTGCCGAATTTCCTGAACCGGTTGCGGGATCTTCAAGATATCCAAACTTCGGAGCGAAGACACGGGTTCTGATTTTATTTGATTTATCAGCTACATCATTGGTGAAAACAAGTATTATATCAATACCATTATTGAGACAGAATTCTTTCAGTTTTGGTTCATCCGGATGCAGACCAAGGATATTATCTAAATTCACAATCGGAACAATCAGCGTTCTTAAGCCTGCATCAATTAACATAATGGGGTGTTGTTGATCAAGGCTTTCAACAGCAGTTTGAAGATGTGCGGCTATATCTGCCAACGAAGGTTTTACTTCAAGATACTCAGGATTGGGAGCTGTGATAAATACAGCATCTAGTGACTGAAGTTCGTTATATACCGCCAAATCTCCTTTATTGGTTTTAATTGTAATTTCTTTAACCTGTTCCAGCTCTTTATTACTTTTTACCAGATTATACATGCAGACAATAGTTCCATGTCCACAGAATTCTACCTCGCATTCGGAAGAGTAATAACGCAATCTGTATGCATTATCGGCTAGCGGACTGCAATAAACAACTTCGGACACAAATCCTTTGTGATCTTTTGCTATACTCAGCATTTCTTCTTCTGTTAATTGCTGATCTTTATCGAGGAACAGACAGGCGGCAGGATTCCCTTTCGACTTTCCGCTTGTAAAAGCATCCAGTTTTCTGTAAACGAATTTATTCTTTGTATCAGTTTCTGAAGCGGCAAACGGTTGTTCTGGTTTCGCCTGATTAGCTGTAGTTGTTTTCTTTTTACCGTATTTGTTAGCTTTCTCCCATGCAGCCTTTCTGGCCTGGTATTGCTCGTACTGATTTTCTAGATAATTATCTGCCATAAACTTTTTACTTTAAACTCTGAAAAACAAAGGTATTCTTTTTATTCTGTTTGAATAGTAAAAATATCAATAAATGAACGTTTGCTATTTAACTATATCACGCATTCTACTTGACACCAAACAAAAAAAATAGAAAGTTACTGCCACCTGCCACTAAAATTGAACAAATATTCCTATTCATGGGATGTACAGCTGGTGGGAGATAAATTTTCGATACATTTTATCTGCTACAAGTCGGCGACATCTGCCACTAGATTTTCCACCTTTACTGTTTACAAGTATGCAACCGGAAGTTTTATTTTCTGCTCGGGAGATTTTATTTTTCAGGCGGGATGTTTGTGTTATCTTGTACAAAACAAATCTTTCTTCTGTACAAAAGAATTAATTATTTTGTACAGAAGAATGCAATCTTTTGTACAAGGATGCACAAACTTGCCTAGTTGTTTTTTAGAAAGCAAACCGGAGTTTTGCTAAACTCTGGACTGATAATTAAAATTTGCCCGAAGGCAATCAGAGAATTATCCGTATTTTTGCAAACATAAAAAGGTTTAATATGATAAAGACATTTCAAGCTGAGGACAGATCTATCTGGAGAAAGTGGCTGGAAAGCAATTTTCAAACACAAAGAGAGGTATGGCTTATCTTTCGTGTCATATAATGATGCTGTTGAGGAAGCTTTATGTTTTGGATGGATTGATAGTACTGTAAGGTCTTATACAGAAACCAGCACAATACAACGCTATTCGGTCAGGAATCCTTCAAGTACCTATTCTCAATTGAATAAGGAGCGGATAGCATGGTTATACAAGAATAATCTGATTCATCCTCTGGTAGTGGATTCTATAAAAAACATCATCAATCAGGAATATACTTTTCCGACAGATATTGTGGGAGAACTATTGTCTATTTTCTGATTCATATAAGAGAATTCGCCTTGCATACATCGAAGCTGCCCGTAATAGGCCGGAGGAATTTAATAAACGATTGAACCACTTTATAAAAAAGACAAAGTGTAATAAGTTAATTATAGCACGAGGGTCTGAGAAATATTATTGATAGAGACCGGGCGAAAAGTCAAACTACGAAATTTTAATAAGCAAAAAACAATTAATTCAGTAGCAAATAACTTGTATCATAAATTAAGTCGAGTAGGCCTGTGCATTTCAGCTCAAGCCTACTCGACTATTTTTTGAAAAACTTTTGTTTCTACTGAGTTTTATCTTTGGTCAGCTCAAAATAAGTCCTACACATTTCACCGTGCGTATAGAGATTGAAGGGTCAGCCGACAGATAAGTACGCAGTTTTTTGATAAACACATCAAGGCTACGTGATGTATAAAAATCACTTGTTCCCCAAATGTTTTCAAGAATATCATCTCGTTTCACTATCTCTCCCCTATTTTCGCAAAGCAATTGAAGAATCTGCGCTTCGCGGGCGGTCAGGTTCCACAGTTTTGAGTCGAACTGTAATACTAACCGTTCTGCATCAAAATGATAATTTCCTAATGTGAATATATTTTTTTCATTTCTCGATCTTACACCATTCTTTAGTTTCAGC
>JAFNAQ010000091.1 GCA_017860275.1 Bacteroidota bacterium | reverse complement strand
CCCATAACAGGGCCTCATAGTTCAAGGGATAGAACGGAAGTTTCCTAAACTTCAGATTCGCGTTCGAGTCGCGGTGGGGCTACAAAAAGAGAGCAGGATATCATCCTGCTCTCTTTTTGTAATATATTGAAGTATAATGCTTTGTTTTAAAAATTTTGCTTATTATTTCTCATTGAAGATTAGATTAAAACGCTAAATATAACAGGGTTTTTTACCTCTGAAACCTCGTAACTCGCTGAGAAGGTAGGGTATGTTTTACGAATGTTTTACATGTTTTACGAAAAGAAAATTATAAAAATTTAACAAAAATATTTGCAAAGACCAGATTTTGATGTGTTTGAGAGAATAAATAAGCGTAATGAAAAGATTTTGAATCTAAAGTGAACATAACTTCCGTTCTATCTAAATTATCCATTCGAAATCAATTTTGAGTATTGAACAACTTAGTTTGGGTAACGTACTTCTTAAGGAAAAGTGTACCCAAATAGTGATTTAGTGCGAATTGAATCTTGTACAGATTACAGATTGATAAGATAAATGGAGAATTTATTATTCACTGCTATCTTCATAAAAAGCCGTAATGACATCAGAAAATTTTGCAGCTGCCCTTCCAGCTTCTTTAAGTATTTGTCTTGAAATTTGAATTTCGTAAATAGTTCTAAAACTTATTGTTTCACTACCTTCTCGAATAGCTTTATCAATATATCCATAATATTGTTCGTCTTCATTTGTTGCAAAAACGAAGTGTCCCGTATCACAATTAAGAGCTCTAAATTTCCCTTTCTTATGAAAACATTCAATAGAACTAATATTTAAATTGTCAATATTTTTTAAGATATCATCAGCTTGATGATAATTTAATACTTGATGTAAATTTCTTCTAGATAAAGGGTCGAACCAAACGAATTCAATATTTTGCTGAATTTCATAAATGTTTTTCAAGAATTCTCTAAAAGCATTAATTGTATAATCGCTATGCAGTAAATATTCCTTTCCTAACAAATCTAATTGATCGCTATTAATAAATAAAGAGAATAACTTTTTTGCAATGCTTTCAGAATCAGAAATAGAATTATAAACATTGTATTGACAACTAATTGGTTTTAAGAATACACTATAAGAAGCAGCTTCAGCGATTACTACTTCAGTTGAAACCTCCGGACTAAATCTATTTTTTTTAGATTGACTTAAAAAAGTATCTCCCCTACTTTTACCATATAATACATCAAAACCAAAATTTTTATACAGACGGTCAAATTTTAAAAGTGTTTTTCCGAGAATATCAGTACTAATAGTTCCATAACCAATTCCATTTCCTTGAATAATGTGTAGGTTAAAAATTTCACTTTTTTTAGAAAATGATACTTCCCTAGTTGTGGATAGTGCCGAACTAGTAAGGAGTACGGAATTTAAATTGAAAAAAGCAGTTATCTCATTTGTGTCAACGCCATCTTCGTAAATAAAATAATAGCTACTATTGGGCTTATATTGATTATTTAATTGTCCACTTGATATGATAAAGTGTCTAATAGGATTATTATTATCAACATCCTGAAAGTATAAAAGACCATCGATAGAATGCTCAATAAAAGCTTGATGATTAATTAATCCAAGAATGAATTTCTTCAAGTACACCTTTGAAGTTCTATAATAAAAAAATCTGTCAATTTTGCCATCAGTTGAACAATCTACCCATTCTTTAATAATTGGATTATTATCATTATCAGAATATACTATTGTTGTTGGAAATTCAGCAAACAACAATGTACCTACCAATTTATTAATTGATAAATTTAGACTGCTTGTTTCTATTCCAAAAAGATTAATCATCCGATTTAATAATTTCTGTAACTATTTTAAAATTCAAATTTAACGTTATGTTTTCATATTCAAACAAATCAAAATGCCTCTCTGAATTTGAATTATTTGAAATTCCATCTGTTATTTTAAGAATACCCTCCGCAATATGCGTACCTAATTTTTTATATAAATTTTGTCGAATTGATAATAGACGATCAATCTTCTTTTTAGCATGCTGTTCAGTTTCATAAAAAGATAATGCCCAGCCACATGCGTCATTTCGTTTAATAGAGGTATCTAGTAAATATTTTGGTTGGAAATTCCTGATATCATTAATATCTTCAAATACCCAACGATATGATAATCGTTCTTTTTCACAAAAAGATGATAAGTCATTGTTGTCACAATTATTAATCTCCTCTTGATTTTTAAGTTTCATAAGTTTAACTATTGGATTCTATTAATCAGATTGCAAAAAATACTTTTGGAATCCTCTCCTTACTATTGTTTGATGATGTATAGGTTACGATGATTAATTTGCTGAAATGAACTTAAAGATAAAGGTATAAAAATATATATATATAATTCAAGCTATAAGTAAAAAAGTACCATAATCTCTATTGTTTATACATCAATGATAATTTTGATTAATATATAAGTATTTATCTAATTATATATATTTCCAATATGGAGGAAAATATAATATTAAAAGATTTAGTAGGCAAAGAATTTATTCTTACATCTGTTGAGTAAGCATTAAATATGAAAAAGTTTCCTAAACTTCAGATTCGCGTTCGAGTCGCGGTGGGGCTACAACAGGGACAAACCAAACGGTTTGCCCCTGTTTTGTTTTGCCCGTTCCGGCCGAATCTCCGGCAACAAGTTGTGTTTTATCTCTGTAATTTAATCACTGCCAACTAATTACTTCGGGCTTGTGCGTCCTCCTTCGCTATGCTTCGTCCGGCCGAATCGCCCTTTTCAATTAGTTGGCAATGATAAGAGAGTACACATAGATATTCAACTTGCTGCCGGAGACAACTCATGAACCGGCTTCGCACTCTTTTTATGTATGTGTCTTATTTACAGAAACTTACTAATAATGAAGAGAGCTGATATCTCTTCATTATTAGTAACTATCTTAATATTACTGTGTTCCAGCAGTTAGATTTTTTGGTTTCCCTCTATTTAATGGGCAAATAGGTGCTCCTGCGTCGCAGGT
>JAFNAQ010000090.1 GCA_017860275.1 Bacteroidota bacterium | reverse complement strand
ATGATTTAATATTTTGGAGTTTGTTGATTGCCATGTCTCTATAATTACAATATAATCAATACATATATTGAATTTCAGCGAATTACAAAATGTTTTAACGCTTAATATGTTGAATATCAAATATATACCATTGTTAATAATGAACCATTGACAATGAAACTAATAAATTATTAACAAAGCTCAATATGAGTATAAAAGCTAATCTGTTTTTCTTATTGATCCTTTTTTCTTATTGATCCTTTTAGTTTGTGGATTAAACACTAATCTTAAAGGAGAATCAATTGTACCTGAAGAAATATATTTTAACAAATCTTGGGAGTTTCACAAGAATCCTGAAGTAAATATTTCTTTGAATTTATTTAAACACGATAATTCAAAGAATAAATTTCAATGGCAAAAAATAAGTCTTCCTCATTCTGTAAATACTGAAGATGTCCGTTCTGATAAAAAAGAATGGCAAGGGATTTCGTGGTATCGTAAATTTTTCAGTATTCCCCGCGAATTTGCTAACAAATCACTATATCTCTATTTTGAAGGAGTTATGCAGATTGCTAAAGTTTATATAAATGGAGAATATATTACAACCCATTATGGAGGATATTTACCTTTTATGATAAAAATAGATGACAAAATATATACTGATAAAGAAAATTGCATATTAGTCGAAGCTGATAACAGAGATAATTCATTAGTACCTCCAGGTAAACCAAATTTAGAACTTGATTTCAATTATTATAGTGGAATATATCGAAACGTAAAACTGATTGTAAAAGAGAAAGTTCATATATCTGATCCGATAGAGGTAAATCGAGTTGCTGGAGGTGGTTTGATGTGTACATTTGATAATGTATCAGAAAAATCTGCCAACATTAAAATTCAATTAGATGTCGAAAATGAACAGCATACTAAAGCTAATATTAGTATGAAAATAGATTTAATTGACAATAAAGGAGTGACTGTGGCTACAGATATTACTGATTCAGTTATTATTCCTGCTAATGGATATTATAGATATAATAAAGAATTAACTGTAAAGAGTCCTAAATTATGGTCACCGGATAATCCGAATTTATATAATCTTCGAGTAAGCATTTGTAATAAGCACGATGTGATTGATTCGATTAACACAATGATTGGCATCAGGTCTTTTTCTATGACGGTAACTGACAATTTTATTTTGAATGGTAAACCAACTAAACTACGTGGTACAAATAGACATCAAGAATATCCATATATTGGAAACGCACTTTCGGATAATGCTCAATATAGAGATGCGTATAAAATTAAGCAGGCTGGATTTAACTTAGTACGTTGCTCTCATTACCCACAATCACCTTCATTTCTATCAGCTTGTGATGAGTTAGGAATTTGTGTGATAAATTCGATACCAGGTTGGCAATTTTTTGGAGGATTGGAGTTTCAAGAAAATAGTATTAACGATGTAAGACAGATGGTACGTAGAGACAGAAATCACCCTTCAATTATATTATGGGAAGCTTCATTAAATGAGACTCAAATGAGTAGATCATTTATGGAAAGAGCCCACAAAGCAGTTCATGAAGAATTTCCTGTTAAAGAAACATATACATGTGGTTGGTTGGACGATGTGTATGATGTATTTATCCCTGCTCGCCAACATGCAGAATACCCCTATTACTGGAATCATTATAAAAATAAAAAACCTATGCTAATAGCTGAATATGGTGATTGGGAGTATTATGCTCAGAATGCTGGGTTAAACCAAACTGCTTTTGCAAACTTAAAGCAGGAAGAAAGGACTTCACGTCAATTAAGGGAATTTGGGCAAAACAGGTTGCTTCAACAAGCTCTTAATTTTCAAGAGTCTCATAACGACAATTTGAATGGCAGTTTTTTGGGAGATGCCAATTGGTTAATGTTTGATTATAAGAGGGGTTATGCGCCAGATATTGAGAGTTCCGGGATAATGGACATTTTTAGGATACCAAAATTTGCTTTTTATTTTTACGCAAGTCAGGCTTCAAATACAGAACCAAAAATATATATTGCTAATTATTGGAATGATTCCACATGTAGAGATGTAACAGTTTTTAGTAATTGTGATGAGGTTGAATTGTCGTTGAATGGTAAAACTATAAATCGACAACATCCAGACAACAATTTGAACACTAAAAACCTGAAACATCCTCCTTTTACTTTTCATATTCATAAGTATATAAGTGGCGAGCTTCATGCAAAAGGTTTTTTATCTGGTAAAGAAACGGTTAGTACTACTGTAAAAACGCCGGAAAAACCAACTAGGATTATGATAAAAGTTGATTTAAGTAACAAAGAATTACAGGTAAATAAAAATGATATAATCTTTGTATATGCTTATATAATTGATAAAAATAACACAATAGTTTGTCTTGAAGATAGAGAAATCAATTTCAAAATTAAAGGGGATGCGGAACTAATTGGTACTAATCCGCAAAAAGCAGAAGCAGGAATTTCTACAATTTTATTACGTTGTGGTGACAAAGTTGGAAATATTAGAATAAGGGCTTATGCCAAAGGGCTTATATCTGGAGAACTAGATATCAAATCAGTCAAATAAACATATTGTTAATTTTAATTTTAAATCTTCTGAAAGTAAAACATTTACATTCCTTTTAATCTTAGTTTTTTTATCTTAGTTTCATTTCGTGCAAATGCTCAAAATATCAAAGCATTGAATTTTATTCATGGACAGTACAATACATAGCTGTCAGCTGTTTTTATCTCAAAAAAACAATTCTGATTTCCAGACATATTCAGTTCTTTTCAAACGATTGTGATGTGGGTTAAACCAGCAACCCATATCCTCAAGGTGGGATGTTAATCTCAGCAAAAGCTTAATTGTAGATGATGTAATAACGGTAATAAGTAATCAAAAGAAATTAATGCTATATTTTGGTTGTCCTACATTCGTTAATATCTGTGACAAGCGTTCTTTGAGATTTTGGATATTTGCATAAGC
>JAFNAQ010000089.1 GCA_017860275.1 Bacteroidota bacterium | reverse complement strand
GGAGCTAACTAACCGTTTATATATAAGCGATGTCTCAGCTGATAAGAATGCAATAGAATTGCTTAACCAATTACTTGTTAATTATGATTTGGAAATAAAGAAAGCTGCTTCTGATTATTTATATGTGAGACCTCTCCAAAAATATATTTTAAGTGGGCGTTTAAAAGATAAAGAATCGAGGTCTCCACTCTATAATTTTACAGTTTCTGTTGATGGAAAGGCTTTTACACGTACTGATATTGATGGGAATTTTAGTTTTTCTTTATGTAAAGGTAATCACATAGTTGCAGTTAAAGAAAAAACTTATTATCCTATGACAGTTAACATATTAATGAATTCTACCAGAAATGTTATAATTGAATTAAAGCAGAAAAAGAAAAAAGAGAAGAAAGTTGTGCTTCAGGCCATTCATAAGAATTCCAATATCAATAGTCCTTCAATAAACAAATCTCTATCAGATTCATTATTGGTTCAGCGTCGCCCAATATTAGATACTTTACCAGATTTTTATGGAAAAAATCTTATGCCGATGCTTTCTTTACCAACGAATGCTAATAATTATGCATTGAAAACTAATTTAATTTTGTGGGGGTTAGCAAGCCCAAATCTGGCTATTGAAAAAAGGGTTAATAAAAATGTTTCTATTGAACTTTCAATAGGAGTAAAAACTGGAGATTCAGAACACGATGGTAAATCGGTATCTTATCTGATACAACCAGAGATTCGTTATTGGTTTTCACGAAGCTTTAATGGCGGTTATCTGGGATATCATCTTTATTATTCTCACTTTGGTGCTGAAAATATGATTTTTCCATTTCAGCGAAAAGGACTTTCAAATAGTGAGTGGTATGCTGGATATTTATATGGAATGGGAATTGCTGGTGGATATCAATGGGTATTAAATAAACATTGGCATATTGAAGCTACTGCCGGAGTTGGTTATGTACACCTTGCTTATGATAAAATAACGTGGAATAATTCATGGAATAGCAAAAAAAGGTTAGATTATAACTATTTTGGCCTTACAAAAGCTGCAATTAATTTAGTTTATGTATTTTAATTATTGATCAGAAAATCAATAGTCTATGGATGTTTTTAAGTGCTAGTATAAAGCTATTTACTAATTATTTATTAAAAATATAATTTTTTTCTTCTCAGAACCAGTATAAATAATGGTTCGTATTGTCATAGAGGTAAAAGGAAAAGATTAATATTAAAAATAAATAATATGGATTCAGCTTTAAATTCAGCTTGTTTTTCACAGATTGATGTACGTAAGGATAATCATAAAGAGATAAAAACTGGTGATAGTAGTACTATTTTATTTGTTTTATCAGGAAAAGTTTTAGTTTCATGTGTTGAATGCAATCATAAGATGCTTCTTTCTAGTGGCATGCTATTTTTACCTCCGGGAACTAAATTCAATTTATTAGCAATAGAAACTTCTATTGTTATAAAATGCGAGATGACAAAGAATTCTATTAGTCAAATTAATCAATGGATAAAACTACCATTGGATAATAATGCTGAATATGAAAAGAAATGTTTAACATTACCTATTAAGTATAGTTTAAAATGTTTTCTTGAATTTTTTCATCAATCGTATTCTTTATCTGGCTTTAATTTCTCTGAGTTGAATGAATGGAAACAAAACGGATTATTTTTAGTTTTAAAAAATTCTTATTCAATGAATGAACTAGCAGCATTTTTCTCTCCCATTTTGGGAAAGAATATGGATTTTAAAGAATTTGTATATGCAAACTATAAATCAGTAAAGAACTTACAGGAATTTGCAGATTTGGCTAAATGTAGTTTAAGTGTTTTTTGTAGGGAATTTAAAAAGAATTTTGGAGAATCGGCTTATCAGTGGATGCTTGAACGTAAATCTCAGTTTGTATTACAAGATATAATCTCTACTTCTATTCCTTTTCAGGAATTAGCGGATAGATACCAGTTTTCGTCTCAGGCGCATTTTACTAAATTTTGTAAGCAACGATATAATCAGACTCCTAAAGATTTACGTAGCAACAGTAAAACTGTTATGAGCCGTTTATTACACTAGTAAATAATTAATTAATAGCATTTTATGCAGATATCTTGGGATAAATTAAGAAATAATGATGAGCAGGAATGGAAAAATCTGTTCCGACAGCATGCTGAGTTCCTTTATGCTTATGGAATGAAGTTTGCTCATAATGAAGATTTGGTAAAAGATATTATACAAGAACTCTTTATTACGATTTATGAAAAACGGAATTCTTTGAGTGAGCCTGTTTCTATGAGAGCTTATCTTTGTATGTCGCTTAGAAACAGATTAATAAATGAATTCAAAAAAGAGCAGGCGGTGTCTTTGGAAGAGAGTGATTACTCGTTTATATTATATATTGATGATGAAAGTGCTGATGAAGAAGAAAAACAATATAAGAAAATACAGAATTTACTGAATAAGTTAACAAGCAGGCAGCGTGAAGTGGTTTATCTGAAGTATTTCAAAGGACTTTCCAATGAAGAAATTGCTTTAACACTTGGTATAAATAAACAATCTGTTGCCAATCTTCTCTCGGAAGCTATCCGACAAATGAAGAAAGATGCTTCTTTTATATTATTTCTGTTACTTATTTTAAGGCGAATTTTAGGGCTATGAAAGAAGTGGAACTTATAAACATATTAGAAAAAATCTCATCTGATGAAGGGTATACTTTATCTTTTGAAGAAGAAATACATCTGAAAGAAGCTTTCTCTCATATTCCGCTTTTGGATGAAAAGCCAGGAGAACAT
>JAFNAQ010000026.1 GCA_017860275.1 Bacteroidota bacterium | reverse complement strand
ATTTAAACTTTTTTTATAAGGATTTATTCTTGCTAGGGTAGCTACCCTAGGTGTGTTATGGTAGCTACCCTACGGGTGCTAGGGTACCTACCATAATTTCTTAAGATGTGCATCTAAAGTTTTTTGGGATTTTCGTAGGGGCGAAACTATGTGTTCGCCCAAAGGATAATTTGTTTTACAAATATACGAATTTTGTTGTATTAATGATGAGTTTTGGGTTGTTTTTTTCTCTTTTTCCTGAAATTTTGGCATAAAAAAATAGGCTGTCAGAACGACAGCCTATTTGATATTTTGTTTGCTTTGGGTTATTGAACGATAAGCTTTGCAGTGCTTGAGGTTTTTCCAGTGATTATTTTAACCATGTAAATTCCTTTGTTCATTCCTTCGCAGTTCATTTGTATTGTGTGGTTGCCTTCTGATTGGCGTCCTTTGTTTAATGAGCTTAGCATGCGTCCGTTCATATCATATACTAGTAATGTTACGTTTGATGCATTTGATAATGTGTAATCGATTACTGCGTGTGATGATGCTGGGTTAGGATATATTCTTAGTGTTGATTTAAGGTTAGTTGGTACTATGTCTCTTATGCTAACTATTCTTGTATCTGGTTGGATTGTGTCTGCTATTGTTGCATATAATCCTTTTCCGTACGTTGCTGCGTAGATTGCTCCTGGTAGTTCTGTTCTTGTGAATGTTGTGAATTGCATGTTTTGACCAAAGAAGTTATAGAACTCGTATCTTGGTAAACGCATTGTTTGTTGTGTTAGTTGGAATACTGGTACGTTAGGGAAGTTTTCTACTTTCTTCCAAGAGATTTCTACTTTTCCTGGTTGTGATGTGCTTGGTGTTCCTGCAAAGTTTTGTGTGTAGTAAATTCCGTCTTCAGCTCCAATATATGCTTTTGTGCTTGTGTTTTTTACACTTTCTATCAAACTAGAGAATACTGGTTTGTTGTTTGGGATGAATTTTGAAATTTCAATTTCTTCTTCTGCATCTTTATTGATTGCTTCTTTAAATACTACGCTTGTCATTGGTGTTGCTAATGCGTTTGTTGCAACTTGTATGTTTGAGTTTGCGCTAATGTATTTTCCGAATGTTAACATTACATTGTTTCCATTGTTTCTGTCAACTGTTATTGATGTGATAACACGTGGGAATTTTACTACTTCTGTTGGTAGGGTTAGACTTCCGTTGTTATGTGTTTGTTTGCTGAAGTCTACTCCAGCAAGATTGATTCTGTATAGGTTCGATGAGTCTTTACCTGATATTTGTGTTGCAACAAATAGAGTGTTCCCATCTTTTGTTATTCCAAATGAAAGTATATTTTCTGTTGGTGCGTAAACAACAGGGTTAGAACCAGGGATTGGTAATGATGTGATGTTTAATAATTTTAGGAAGCTAATTTTATTTGATGCACTTGTTAGTGGAGATGCAGAATAATCATTCATGTTATAGCTTATATATGCAGCTTGAGATGTTGCAAAGAATAAACGTGATTGAACTGGATTTTGAACTAAGAATGCAGTATCTTGATTGTATTGTAATGAATCGGTAAATTTATGCCAGAAAGGATATCCTAATGAATAACTTTTTGCTAGAACTGAGTCACCAGGAACAATCCATGAACCTGCTCTAAATGTTGTATCATGTATTCCATTTACAGATGTTTTTGAGTCTATTGTTAAATAGATTGAGTCAGCTGCATCTGTTGCTTCTGTTGATTCCCATAATAACATTGGTGTTACTACTGGTTCAAATCTTGCCCATGTTTGATTGTCATTGATACCATTATAGAATAATGTTGAACCATAGTTCCATGTTTGGTCATTTATTGTTGTGAAATCTCCATTGTCTCCGTAGGTACGTGCAATTTGAGAATATGGTCTAGAAAGTATTATTGATTTTCTTGATGTAGGAAGTTGTCTTTCGAATTGAGAAGCAGCAACTCCACCTCCAGATGTTGTGTATTGAAATCCATTTGGGTTATACCCTGGAGAGTTTACAGTCCAAATTACATCACCAAGTTTAACACTACCAAGTTCATTCGCTCTATTTATAAATACTGTACCATTTGCTTCAGTACCTCCTACAACAGACGCCTCTGGTGTTACAGCTACACTATAAAATTGAGATGTGATCATGTTTTTGTTTGCCATGTTCCATCCTTTAGTAAACAATGTAGAATCGAATGTATATGTGTGAACACCTCCGTCAGTAGCAACTGCAATGTATATAGAATCTGAGAATGTTGTTGGATTTGCTTTAAAAATAATTTCATTTATGTTTTTACTTACAAAGCTAGGTGATGTTCTTACTCCGTCAACATCGTTTTCCGAATTATAATACTTACTTATTGTTTCCCAATAGTAAATGTCTGAGTTATTAGCATTATATCCACGTTTAATTACGCTTCCGCCTAAATAAACGTATTCTTTTGAGCCTCTATCGTCAACTGCGATTGACATTGCTTTAGGATCTCCACCATTAGAATAAGAGTCAGGAGTTGTTTTCTTCCAAACGATAGTATTGTAGTCTTCTGTTCTGAATAGTACATCTTTATAATTTGTTGAGTCAGCATATGAAGTGTATATGTATAACTTGTTTGGGTTATTAGTTCCAAAAGCTAATCTGTTGCGGAATAACATCATGTATCTTGAATCAAATGTCTTTAATTCTGTTGATGAAAATATTATTGGATTTGTTGTGAAATTATCTTTTGTCAAAGTAACTTTTATCTCTCCATCATTATATGTTGTTGCGATATCTCCATTTTCAGATACTTTAATCTCATCAACTAAAGAAGTACTAGGAATAATTGCTACATTAGCCCAGTTTGTGTCGCTTTGTAATTTGAATAGACCAGCACCAGCTGTTGCAACATAGATGTCATTAGTTAATTTGTTTACAGCAATACTATTTATAAACGCTTTTCCATCACCATAGTTATGAGGTTCAGGTTTAGTAAAACTTAGGCTTGCAAAAGTTATATTTTGAGCAATCCAATTGTATTTTGCTTCGTCTGTGGTTAATCCATTTGCCCAGTTTTTATTGGAAGGAAGGTTTGATTTAAAAACCCCACCTCCAAGCATACCTACTTTGTCATTGTTTATTCCGAAGCCATTATCGTAGTATGTTCTTTCCCCTGTCCCAACGTATATTACTCCATTATTATCTTGAGCAATAGCTGTTACAGCTAGGTTTCCATTAGTACCAAGATTAATTTCTTGCCAGTTCTTACCGTTGTTAACACTAACAAATAGACCTCCAGCAACACCGCCAGTGTACATAACTTTGTCATTGAAACGATCGAAAATAATTGTCCTTGAACGACCACTAACATTGTCTGGTCCAAGTGAAATCCAATCTTGAGACATTGCTGAAAAACTAGCAACGCAACCAAGAATGAAAACTACTAATCCAAATAGTAACTTTTTGTTTTTCATAAATTTGTATATTTGTTTTTCATTAAAAAATTCTTTTACAAGTGAGCAAAGATACAAATAAAAATATTATCCCACTAAAAATCTTAATTTTTTTGTTACTACGAAAATATGAGTATAATACACACTTATATTAAATATGTTATAACAAACTGAAATATAGTTATAAACTATAGTCTTATCCAAGCTAAAACTGTGTAGTTCATTTTTTTTAGTTAATTAAGAATTAATGAGCTACGAAAGCTCTACATTCGGTTGTTTTATTAGGTTATGAAATAATATTCATGACAATTTGTCGTTAGAGATTGTTGTGGTTTAATCATTGATTGGTCATAAATCAAAAAATAGATTTAAATACAGTATTTTATTAGATATTAAAAGTAGTAACTATGGTTGACATTATTGAATTAAATGAAAAAATTCAAATAGAAAGTTCATTTGTTGAATTAATTAACACCGAGATGCATAAGTCTATTATCGGTCAGAAAAATATGATTGAACGACTGGTGATAGGTTTATTAGCTAATGGACATATTTTACTTGAAGGAGTACCTGGTCTTGCAAAAACTCAGGCTATAAATTCCTTAGCAAAAGCTATTGATGCAAAATTTAGTCGGATTCAGTTTACCCCTGATCTTTTACCTGCAGATTTAATTGGGACAATGATTTATAGCCCTCAAGAGGAAAAATTCTTAGTAAAAAAAGGACCAATATTTTCTAACTTTGTCCTAGCAGATGAAATAAATCGTGCTCCAGCAAAAGTTCAATCTGCTTTATTAGAGGCCATGCAAGAACGTCAAATTACTATAGGAGATAAGACTTATATGCTTGATGAGCCTTTTTTAGTTTTGGCGACTCAAAACCCAATTGAGCAAGAAGGAACATATACTCTTCCTGAGGCTCAACTTGATCGTTTTATGATGAAAGTAGTAATTACTTATCCCAAAAAAGAAGAGGAAAAAATAATTCTTCGCCAACAAATAAGTGCTTTTTCGCAAAAGATAGAACCTGTTGTAAAAGTTGACCAAATATTGCATGCTAGAGAAGTTGTTAAACAGGTTTATTTGGATGAAAAAATTGAAAATTATATTACAGATATTGTTTTTGCAACTCGCTTTCCAGATCAATATAAGCTAGATAAACTCAAACAATATATAAACTACGGAGCTTCTCCTCGTGCCACTATAAATCTTGCTTTAGCTGCGCGTGCTTATGCCTTTATTAAACGTAGGGGGTATGTTATACCGGAAGATGTAAGGGCAATTTGTCTTGATGTTATGCGCCATAGAATAGGATTGACATATGAGGCAGAGGCTGATAATATTAAAACTGAAGAAATAATTAACGAAATAATCAATAGTGTTGATGTTCCTTAATATATGACTGAAGATTTACTAAAAAAAGTTAGGAAGATTGAGATAAAGACAAAACGTCTGTCAAAAAATATTTTTTCTGGGCAGTACCATAGTGCCTTCAAGGGGAGGGGTATGGAATTTAGTGAGGTGAGAGAATATCAATTTGGAGATGAAATTAGATCTATTGATTGGAATGTGACAGCTCGTTTTAACCGTCCCTATGTGAAAGTTTTCGAAGAGGAACGAGAATTGACTGTTATGCTTCTTATTGACGTAAGTGGTTCTACTTTTTTTGGGACAGATAAGTGTTTGAAATCAGATACTATTATTGAAATTGCTGCTGTTTTGTCTTTTTCAGCTATTCAGAATAATGATAAAGTAGGAGTTATTTTCTTCTCAGATAAGGTTGAGAAATATATCCCTCCGAAGAAGGGTTCTGCTCATATCTTAAGAATAATAAGAGAGCTTATTACTTATAAGCATAGTCAGAGCAAAACTTCTTTCTCTGAGGCGTTGAAATTTATGAATAATGTTATCAAAAAACGTTCAACTTGCTTCTTAATTTCTGATGGATTGGCTGATTTTGATGATTCACTTCAAATAGTGTCTCGCAAACATGATTTTTCTGCAATTATTGTTAAGGATAGGGCAGAGGATAATATATCTGATCTTGGCTTAGTTTGTTTTCATGACAATGAAAGAGGTTCTGATATATGGGTTGATACTTCTGATAAGGAAGCCATGAGAGAGTTTAAAATTTTTCGACTTAAACAAGAGGATAATATTAAGAATAAGTTTAATCGATTAGGAATTGATAATGTAACAATCAATACTGGGGAGGATTATATTCGGACATTAATGAAATTATTCGATAAAGGAGGTAGGAAGTGAAATTAATGACTAAACATTTATTCAAAATTCTTGTATCATTTTCTTTTTTGTTTTTCTTTTCTTTTACTTGTGAGGCTCAGATAATTGAAACACGGTTGGATGCTAAGAGGATAAATATAGGTGATGTAATGACTTTTTCCTATAATATTCCAATTGATAAGATAAGCGGAGAATTCTCAAAACCAAGTTTTGTATCTGAGGATACCTTGGAATTAGTTAGTCAAAAATATGATACAATAGTCAAAGACGGCAAAAAGATAATTGAGATTAAATACTTTCTTACTTCTTTTGTTCCTGGTAATCACTCGATAAAAATGAATAATGCCAAGGAACAAAATTTTGAAGTATTGAGTTATCCAATTGATACTAATAAGATATTGATTAAGGATATTAAAGCAAATGCAAAGGAACCAATCACAATCAAGGAAATTATGCCAATTATTATTGCCATATTACTAGTTGTCGCAGTAATCTTTGCTTCTATATACTTCTATAAATTATGGAAAAAAAATAGAGGGTTAAATATCAAGGATATTTTCTCAAAACCAGAAATTGTTTTGCCTGCACATATATTAGCATTGAATAGATTTGAAGAACTTAGGCTAAAAAGATTATGTCAAAACGGTAGAAATAAAGAGTATTATTCGGAGTTATCCGATATTTTGAGAGAGTATTTGTTTAATAGATTTAATCTTACAGCTATTGAAATGACAACCGATGAGATTCTTTCAAGTATCAATTCTTTTGAGGAAATTGATTATAATAGCATAGGTTTGTTAGATTATGTTTTGAAAAATTCAGATCTTGTTAAATTTGCAAAATATATTCCGGATAATTTTATTGATGATAAATGCTTGAAAAATGCGATTAGTTTTGTAAACAATACAAAGCCAATTGAGAATACTGAAAATGGAAAGGAGGTTGATAATGTTTAATGGATTAGAATTTAAATATCCTTATGTTCTTTTGCTCCTTATAATAATACCATTAATTATTCTTTGGAAAAGGATATATGGGAGAAAAACGCATACCTCAATTAATTATTCACAGGTTTTCCCTTTTGAAGGAGTAAAAAAAACTTGGAAAATAAGGTTGATTGAGTTACCTAACTATGTTAGATATATTATTTTAGTTCTCTTGATTATTGTTATTGCGAGGCCTCAAAGTTTTTTGTCGAAAAATGAAAAAAATATTGAAGGAGTAGATATTGTTCTTGCATTAGATATTTCTAGTTCGATGTTGGCGGAAGACTTTAAACCAAATAGATTGGAGGCTGCAAAGGACGTGGCAAAAGAATTTATTCAAGGAAGAAAGACTGATAATATTGGAGTGGTAGTTTTTTCAGGGGAGGCCTTTACCCAATGTCCTCCAACAACTGATCAAAATATGTTATTAAATCTTCTTGAAAATGTTAAAAGTGGGATAATAAATGATGGTACTGCTATAGGTGATGGGATTGCAACTGCAATCAATAGAATTAAGGATACAAAAACCCAGAGTAAGGTAATAATACTATTGACTGATGGTGTTAATAATATGGGAGCTATTGATCCGTTAACCGCTGCTGAACTTGCAAAAAATAATAAAATAAGGGTATATACTATTGGAGTAGGCAGAATGGGAATGGCGCCTTACCCAATATCTACTCCTATGGGAAAACAATATCAAAGCATTGAAGTGAAAATTGATGAGACATTGCTTGGTGATGTGGCTAGAATAACTGGAGGAAAGTATTTTAGGTCTAAGGATAAGGGCTCACTTGAAACTATTTTTAAGGAAATTGACTCAATGGAGAAAACAATTATCGATGTTTCCTATTATAAACAAAAGAAGGATTTATATTTACCTTTCTTATTGTTTGCAATCATATTATTTTTTGTAGAGATATTATTAAAGAAAACCATATTTAAAAGTGTTGTTTAGTTATGATTAGAATACAAACACCTGAATTATTATATTTATGGCTACTAATTCCTTTGTTCTTTTTACTAGAATATTATATTATTAGGAGGAAAAAAGAGAAACTGAGTAAGTTTATTGATAATAATCTTTTAGAATATGTAATTCCAGATATTTCTTATGGGAAAAAATGGACAAAGTTTATTCTTTTAAATCTTGCATTTTTTTTCTTGGTTCTTGCATTGGCTAATCCTCAAATTGGGACCTCAATTGAAAAAAATCAAAGAAAAGGATCTGATATTATGATTTGTTTGGATATTTCTAATAGCATGTATGCAGAGGATATTAAACCAAATCGTATCTCAAGAGCCAAACAGTCTATTAATAAATTAATAGATGAGTTAGAAAATGATAGAATAGGAATAGTTGTTTTCGCTGGTAGTGCATATATTCAGCTTCCAATAACAAACGATTATGGGACAGCAAAAACTTTTGTTGATATGGTTGATCCGTCAATGATTTCAAATCAAGGAACTGCAATTGGTGAGGCCTTGAATATGGCATATAATGGTTTTGGAGAAAAAGTGAGAAATAAATCCAGGAGTATAATTCTTATATCTGATGGAGAAAATAATGAGGATAATGCATTTGAGGTGGCTGAACAAATATCGAAAGAAAATGTGTCAATACATACGATTGGTCTTGGATTGACAGAGGGAGCCTTGATACCAATTGGCAAGAAGGGAGGACAGGTTGAATATAAGAAGACTGCAGAAGGTTCTTATGTGATGACAAAACTCAATGAAGAATTATTGAAAAGTATAGCCTCAAAGGGTAATGGAGTTGATATTAGAGCAAATAATTCATCAATTGGACTCGATAATATTCTTGCTAGAATCAATAAAATGGATAAAAATGAATATGAGGCAATAGCATATAAAGACTATGATAGCAGATATTATATATTTGCATTTATTTCATTTATTATTCTACTGGCTGAATATTTTATATTTGAAAAAAGAAATAAGTATATAAATAGGAAATTTTTCTTTGGGAGATAATATGAAAAAGATAATTTATTTTATAATGTTTTCAATTCTATTTGTTTCATGCGATAAGGCAAAAAATAATTTAAGAGATGGAAATAAAGCCTTTGAAGCAAAAAGATATTCTGAAGCAGAAAATTTATATAGAAAAGCTTTAGCTATTGACACATCTTACGACAAAGCAAGGTATAATTTAGCAAACACTAGTTATATGCAGAATAAGAAAGATTCATATAAAAATGCAATAATGTACTATGATAAAGCATTAAGTTTAGACTCAATTAAAGATAACAACTTTCAGGCCTCTGTATTGTACAATAGGGCAAATTCAAACTTTAAATTAGCATTATTAGATTCTTCAACAAAATCTAATGATTATAGTCAATGTCTTAAGAATGCTATAAATGATTATAAATTAAGTTTAAAATTAAGCCCAAAAGATAGCTCAGCTAAGTATAATCTCGCTCTTGCAATGCATTTATTAAAACAAAATTCAAACAAGAATAAAACAAAGAATCAGGATAAGCAAAATCAACAGAATCAATCACAAAGTGATAATAAAAAAGATAATAAGGAAAAACAAAATAATTCTTCAGTACAGGTAAAAATACAAAATAAAGAGGAGGGAGATAGAATGCTAGAGGCTTTGAAGAATAATGAGAGGAATACTTTGGAAAAAATAAAGAAAGAAAAGGATAAAAATATTAGACAAGTCAGAACAGATAAAGATTGGTAAAATGAAAAGATATTTAATATTCCTAGTTTATTTTTTTGTGTTTATTGGTGTTAATACTAATGCACAAGATGTGAGTTTTAGAGCTGTTGGTCCATCGGCAATAGGCATAGGGGAACAATTTAGAATAACTTATACAGTAAGTACTCAAAAGGCATCTAACTTTGTTGCTCCTCCTATGACAGGGTTCGAAGTATTGAGTGGTCCAAGTCAGTCTAGAAGTTCTTCAACTTCCAATATAAATGGGGTTGTATCTCAGACTTCTTCTATCTCAATAACATATGTTCTTCAAGCTACTAAGGAAGGCGTTTTTAATATACCAAAGGCTAAAATTAATGCAGAAGGCAAAGTATTGACTTCAAATTCTTTGACTATTAAAGTTTCTAAGAACCCCATCCAGAGTCAAAGAGCGCAATATCAGGGAGGAAAGCAGAATCAAATTCAGCAAAAGCAGGCTACAGTTACTGTGTTGGATAATCACTCTCTATTTATTAAGGCAAGCTCAAATAGGTCGGTTGCTGTTTGTGGACAAGAGGTTATTATTACATATAAGTTATATACTCTTGTTCCTATTTCTGAGTATCAAGTGAATAAAATGCCTATAAATAAAGGTTTCTGGGTTGAGGAATTGGATATGTCAAAAGATCCGTTGATTTCTGAGGAAGTAGTTGATGGAAAGCGTTATCAAGTTGCCACTCTTAGAAAAGTTATTGCCTATCCACAACAATCGGGGAGATTAGAAATAGCTCCATTGGATATTGATATTGTAGCAATGATGCTGTTGAGAAATCAAAGAAAGATGAGTACAGGGGATCCATTTTTTGACTCTTTTTTCAATGATCCATTTTTCCAGTCTATGCAAAGTAGTTACGAAAGGGTCAAGAAAAATCTAAAATCAAATTCAATTATTATTAATGTATCTCCACTTCCAAAAACAAATTTGGAATTTTCAGGAGCTGTAGGTGATTTTAAAATCACTGCAAGTGCAAGTTCACTTAAATGTAAAACTAATGAAGTAATTAGTTTGAAATATACAATTTCAGGAAGTGGTAATTTGAGCCTAATTGATAAAGTAAACCTTAAATTACCAAATGAATTTGAAACATATGACCCAAAAATTGAGGATAAATTAAATAGGACACAAACTGGTGTGAGTGGCTCTAGAACCTTTGAATATCTAATAATTCCAAGAATACAAGGAGAGTATAAGATTCCGAGTGTAGATTTTTCTTATTATGATATTAATTCAAAACAGTATAAGACAATATCAACTCAGGAGTTTATTTTTGATATTGAGAAAGGAAAGTCAGAAATGAGTTCAGCGGCAAAACAAATTAGTTTAAGAGAAAAATATAGAAATAGGGATATTGGATATATTTCTACAGATAAATTTGAACCAATAACTTTTGGTGATTTTACATTCAATAAATCATACTTTTATTTACTTATTCTATTATTTCCTATTCTTACTCTAATTTTTATATACTATAGGAATAAAATTCTGACTATAAATAAAGATGTGACTTATATAAAATACAAGAAGGCATCAAAGACTGCAATAAAAAGAATGAAAAAAGCTCATAATTATTTAGTTAATAACCAGAGCGATGAGTTTTATACAGAGGTGGCTCAGGCCATTTGGGATTATTTGTCAGATAGATTTAAATTTAAAAAGATAGAACTAAGTATTGAAAATATTGAAGATAAATTTTCTAAAATAAATATTGAAACTTCCACTATCGAAGAATTGATTTCTCTCTTAAATGATTGTGAATATGTTCGTTTTTCGCCTTCTGAAAATAAGACCAAGATGGATTTACTATATAATAATGCAGTAAAAATAATTTCAGATTTGGAAGCTTATATAAAATAATATTGTTATGAAAAAGTTTTTTTTGTTGATAATAATTTCATTAGTTCAGGTTGCTAACATAAACGCTCAAAACAGTATAGAGATATTTAATAAGGCTAATCTTAATTATAAGAATAATGATTACGAACTTGCCCTAAATAATTATAAGCAAATTGAGAAAAAGGGAGAAATTTCAAAAGATCTATATCTTAATATTGGTAACACATATTTTCGTTTAAAAGATTATTCAAACAGTATATTATATTACGAGAGGGGCTTACGCATAGATCCAAATAATGAGGAATTAAATACCAATTTATTGGTTGCCAAGTCGAGACTAAAAGGGGATATATACGTTCTTCCCGATTTTTTCTTGGTAAGGTTTTGGCATAATATTTCTAATTTATTTTTGCCCTCGATTTGGGCCTATATTACATTGATTTTCCTATTTATCACCTGTGTAGTTTTTGTAATATATTATTTTTCTGTTGAGACTAAAGTTTTTATGTTTTTTACTCTATTATTCTTTTTTATATTATCTTTGACAAGTTTTTTTGCAGGTTACACAAGAGATAAATATTTGCACGACAATAGTTATGCAATTGTAATGAGGAATGATGTTTTTGGGAAAGATAGTCCAGATACTAAATCCATGGATAAGATTCATTTGTTTAATGGTCAAAAAATTAAGATATTAAGCCACGAAGATAATTGGGTAAAGATAAGGATAGAGGATGGTAAAGAGGCTTGGATTTTAAAAGAAAATTTAGTAGTAATATAGTAAGTAATAGTCATGAAAATAGTAAAATTGTTAACATTATTATTGATTACAATTGTTTCAATAGTAAATTTAAAGGCTCAAAATAAATGCTCATCTGAGTTTTTAGTTGGAGAAAATATTATTCGTATTTGTGATAATGGCCAATACGGATATTCGGATATGAAATTTAATACAATTATCAAGCCTCAATATGATTATGGAAAGGCTTTTTTAGGAGGATATTGTGTTGTGAAAAAGAATAATAAATGGGGTGTTATCGATGTTAATAACAAGGTAATTGTGCCTTTTGAATATGATGAGATTCAAAATCTTGGTAACAAACTATTTTCTCTTAAACAAGATAGGATATTTAAACTTTGTAGGATAAATAAAGGTAAACTCGAAATTTATAATGGTAATTTTTCTGATATTAGACCAAAGGATAGAGGATTTATTGTTGTATCGTTGGAAGGTCTTTTTGGAATAGTTAGTAATGATCTAAAAGAGTTGATTCCATGTAAATTGGAAAATATTTATGATTATAATGATGGTATGATATTTTCAATTATTTTTCAAGATGAGGAAAGATTAAGTGGATTTTATAATGAAAAAGGTCAAGAATTTATACCTCATAAGTATATTCTTGCAACACCTTTTGATAATTCGATGGCTGGAGTGATGTCAGCTAATAAAGAGATAGTGCCAGTAAGACCAGACGAGCCTTGTTGCCATGTCGCTAATCATTGTTTTCATGTACATTATCATGATCAATACTGGGAAATAATTGATAAAAATGGGAATAGATTGATTGAACTTGCTTTTGATACAGTATTTACTCCAACTGAAGGAATGATGGCAGTAAGAAAAGATGGGAAATGGGGATTTGTAAATAATAAAGGGAAATTAGTTGTTAAATTTGAGTATGATAGAGTAAACCAGTTTAAAGGTGGTTTCGCTGCAGTAGAAAAGAATGGGAAAACAAGATTTATTAATAAAAAAGGAAAAGGTATCACACAGCCAATATATGAAAAAATTGAAAATAGTTATGAAACATATACTTTTATTAATGACTATGCAATAATAAAAAAGGGATTTAAATATGGGGTTATTAATAAAAAAGGGGAAGAAGTTGTCCCATTTGATTACTTTATTATAAAAAGATATTCAGATGGATTGATTTGTGCAGAAAAGGATGGGAAATATGGGTATATTGATAAGAAAGGAAGGGTGATAATTGATTTTATATACGATTTTGCTCAACCATTTAAGAATAAATTTGCTTATGTTAGGCATAATGATAAAATGTTTATCATTAATACTAAAGGAAATTGTGTATGGAATTGTGACTAAATATGAATGATAACAATATAGAACAAAAGGGTAAGATAGTTGAAATAAAAAATAATTTAGTAGTTGTAAGAATTATTTCAGAATCAATGTGTGCGTCATGCCACGCAAGGGGAGCTTGTGGAAGTAGTGATAAAAAGGAGAAAGATATTTATGTTAAGAGAGTCGAAGCATGTAACTTTGAAATAGGACAAGAGGTAATTGTTGTTATGGACCGAAAAATGGGATTTAAAGCCGTATTATTGGGTTTTCTGTTGCCATTTCTAATATTATTTTTATTTGTTTTTATCTCAAATAAAGTATTTTTCCAAAATAGTGAAATAATATCTGCATTAATTGGTTTATTATCTTTGGGAAGTTATTATTGTATTCTTTATATATTCAAGAATCCAATAAATAGTAAATTTGTTTTTAGGATCAAATAATACCCATTACTTAGTTTAGAAAGATTGGGAGAAATCTATGAAAGGAGTAGCTCGTGGGCACATTGCAATACTAATTGTTAATATTATCTTTGGATTGAATATACCAATTGCGAAATCTGTTCTTGGAGAGTTTGCAATAAATCCGCTAGCCCTAACTTCTTTTCGAATTATTGGAGCAACAATTGTTTTTTGGATTGCTTCGCTTTTTGTAAAATCAGAAAAAATAAAAAGGAAAGATTATATTATCCTAGTTTTAGCTTCTTTATTTGGAATATCAATCAACCAACTATCTTTTATAATAGGTTTAACTACTACATCTCCCATCGACGCATCTCTAATAGTAACTCTCACTCCAATATTAACTATGCTTATTTCGGCAGCATATCTTAAGGAACCAATTACCTTGAAAAAAATAATTGGAGTTTTCTTGGGATGCATAGGAGCATTGTATTTAATCGTTTCAGGAGCAGACTTTGGACTTAGTGGAAGAACATGGTATGGGAATATATTAGTTCTAACAAGTTGTTTGGCTTATGCTTCATACTTAGTTTTTTTTAGAGATTTTATAAAAAGATATCATCCAATTTTATTAATGAAGTGGATGTTTCTGTTTGCAGCTATTTTTACTACACCATTTACCTATCAAGAAGTAATTTCAACTAACTATGGAATAATAGAAATTGAATCATGGATTAGGATTTTATATGTTGTAGTTATGGCAACATTTGTAACTTATTTGCTTATTCCATTTGGACAAAAAAATCTTAGACCAACAACACTTTCAATGTATAATTATCTTCAACCAATTATTGCATCTTTAGTTGCAGTTTTTGCCTCTCAAGATATTTTTGGTTATGATAAAATAATATCTGCAATTTTAGTATTTTCAGGTGTTTATATCGTTACCCAGAGTAAGTCTAAAGAACGAATTGACTTACTAAATTCAAAATAATACTTTTTTTATTTTTCTTCAAATGTTAATTAACATTTTAGTATCTATCTGAAATAGAATAGTTAATCCATCAATTTAATGTAAATTATATTTTAAAATTTGATTTATATGGATTATTATATAAATTTGCAATTCTCTAATTTTGATATTTATATAAATATAGGGAAAGGCTTATGCCTTTTAAGCAAATATTTTAACAAAGTAATTTAATTAATGTCCCGTGAAAAGGACTACGTCTAATTTAATTTCAATTAACAATGAAAAAATTATTATTTTTTCTCTTGGCGATAGTTCTCGCCTTTCAGGTCTATGCACAAAATGTGCAAATTGGATCAGGAACTTCAACCCAATATTTTATTCCCATTAGGGCATATTACGGGTACACCTATTCACAGCAGATAATAAAAAGTTCAGAGATTTCAGCCTCAGGGACTGTTACAACAGGAGGGACAATCTCAAAAATTCGTTATTATTGGGATGGCTCAGGTGATTTTAGTAATTCAACTCAATGGAAAGTCTATCTAGGTCATACAACTAAGACTTCATTTTTAAGTTCAACAGATTGGGTTGCAGATACGAACCTTACAACTGTTTTTGATTCGTTAATTACTCCACCAACGTCAGCAGGATGGTTTACCATTATTTTACAAACTCCATTTGTATATAACGGAACCGATAATTTGATTTTAGCTGTTGATGAAAATACGCCAAGTTATAGTAATAATGATGCCT
Organism: Bacteroidota bacterium; assembly: GCA_017860275.1. Classification (GTDB taxonomy): domain Bacteria; phylum Bacteroidota; class Bacteroidia; order Bacteroidales; family P3; genus UBA10566. The sequence continues at coordinate 4,165 of JAFNAQ010000026.1, read as the reverse complement.
CTTTCTTGAGCTATTCAAGTACAGATTGCGGTTTGTATTATTTTGAAGATTATACTAATCCCAATCCATCAACACCCCCTTCAGGGACAAAAACGAGTAGTGTTTCTCAAGTTAAATTGTATTTTCAGGAAGCATGTGCAACTCCAGAAAATTTAAATATTGCAACTCTAAATTCAAATGACGTTACAGTTAATTGGATAAATGGAGCATTTGAAACGCAGTGGAATATTCAATATAAACTAACTTCAGATGCAGTTTGGACTCCAATTAATTCTATATCAACAAAACCATATCAGATTACAGGATTGACACCTAATTCTACCTATCAGATTCAAGTTCAATCAAATTGTGGTTCAAGTGTTGTAAGTAATTGGTCTGATACTCTTGTATTCACAACACCGGCAATAGCTACTCAATTACCTTTTACTTCAAATTTTGAGAATACCGCGGATAATTCTAATTGGCAATTTATCAATGGAACTCAAGTAAATAAATGGTTTGTTGGAAATGCAATAGACCCAATTACAGGTTTAGCTGTTGATACATTAGGAACTTCAGGCTCATTATATATCTCTCGAAATGCAAATGGAGATACAAATATTTATTCAGGAGGTTCAACATCAAATTCATCAAAGGTTTACGCCTTTAGAGATTTCTTTATTCCATCAGGGGCAACAGAAGTAAATCTAGAATTTGATTGGAGAGCAAATGGAAATGCTGCAACATATGATTTTCTTAGAGTATATCTAGTACCAACCACAGCAACAATTACAGCAGGAGCAATCCCTCCATCAGGTTTAGATATTTCAGCTCAAATAGGTAATTATGCTGGAGGTGTTGGAGAACATTGGTTAAGTAAGAAAACTAATTGGCAACATGCTAAATTTAGAATAACATCAACTCAGTTCCCTAATCTTGGAAATAATACATGGAGATTATTAATTCATTGGAGGAATGAAAGTACATCTGGGACAATGCAACCACCCGCAGCAGTTGATAATATGACAATGAATGTTATCACATGTTCAGCTCCAACTGCATTAGTTTCATCCAACGCAACAATAAATTCAGTTGATTTATCATGGACTGAAACAGGAACAGCTACTGCTTGGAATATTTTTTACAAAGATGTATCATCATCAATATGGTCAATGACTTCAGCTACATCTAATCCATTTACATTAACAAATTTGAATTCTAGTACACCTTATCAAGTAAAGGTTCAATCAAATTGTGGATCTGATACAAGTTATGCATCTAGTGAGAGTATTTTTTATACCACATGTGGAACAATCACTTCATTTCCATGGAATGAAGGTTTCGAAGTTGATTGGACACCAGCAGGAAATATGGGTAATTCAAGTTCTCCATATTGTTGGACAAACGTAAATAAAGGTAGTGGTTCAAGTAATTATTGGCAAAGAAATACTTCTACTGTTCATTCTGGGTCCGGTTCTGCAGCGATGTATACAGACAATTCATTTCAAAATAATGATTGGTTAATTACACCAATAATTGCATTAACAGGAAATCAACGCTTAAGATTTTGGGCAATGAATAATAGTTCTAATACTTATGGTGAACTTGATGAAATATCCATTTGGGTTAATAATACAACAACTTTAGACACAACAGGCATGGGAACATATGATTCAATTCCTGGATTTGTGAAAGTTTTTCAAACAATTATTCCTGATGGTCCTTGGGCTCAATATGAAGTTAATCTATCTCAATTTATAGGTAATTCACATATTGCCTTTGTTAGAAAATATACTCCTAATGATGGATGGAACTTAAGACTTGACGATGTTGAGGTTAGTAATATGCCTACATGTACAAAACCAGATAGCTTAGTAGTTTCTAATGTTCTTACCAATTCAGCAGATATTAGTTGGTATGATAACAATACTGCGAATACATTATGGAATTTATACTATAAGAAATCAACTGATGCTGCCTTCACTATGGTTCAAGTAACATCATCTCCATATACATTAACTCCAATAGACCCTTCAACAACCTATCAAGTATATATTAAAACATTATGTGGAGCAATAGAGTCAGAAGCAACAATAATAAAAACTTTTATTACGCCTTGTGTTCCAATAAACGCTTTAACAGCTTTGCCTTGGACAGAAGGTTTTGAAGGAATTACAGCAACAAATGAATTACCAAATTGTTGGTTGGCTACAAATTTGGGAACTAATACATACACTCAAACTTCAGATTATGGCTCATATAATAGAATTGCTCATAGTGGGACTAAGTCTGCATATTTTGATTGGGGTTGTAATGATTATTTCTATACTCCAGGCTTTGATTTAGTAGCAGGCACAACATATACTTTCTCTTATTGGTATATTACAGATGGAGAATCAGGATGGACAACATTAAAAGCAGGTGCTTATTCAGCGCAAAATACAACTTCTTTTATTCAAAATGTTGGTAATCCTGTATCTAATGCAGTAAATACTACATATCAACAATATGTAGGAACATTTACTCCAACAACAAATGGTGTATATTATTTTGGAGTAAATTGCCAATCAACAAGTAACCCATGGTATTTGACAGTTGATGATTTTAGATTAGAAATTTTGAATTGTAGTATGCCTACAAATCTTACTGCAAATAATCCAACACCTACATCATTCGATGCAGTATGGGATGCCGGCACAGCAACAAGTTGGCAAATTGAATATAAAATTGATACAGCTACTACATGGACAAAACAAATGGTAAGTGCTGATTCTTTAAACATTTCAGGATTAACACCAAACACCAACTACCAAGTTAGAGTTGCTGCATTATGTAATGGAGCAGTTGACACTTCATTATTTGCAACAATGAATGTTCTTACTCCTTGCTTAGCAATAACAACACTTCCATATTTAGAAACATTTGATAACTATGGAACATACTCATATTCAAGTTGGAATAATTGTTGGTATAGAACTTCAACATATTCACCAGGTTCATATCCATATATCGCAGGGACTAATTTTTCTTCTCCTGGCTCAGTGTATTTCTATGTATCATCTGGTGTTAATTATTATAATTTAGTTTGTGCGCCATCTATAGATCCTACAATTCCAATTAATACATTAAGAGTTAAGTTTAAAATGTATAATTATTCGACTTCAATTCCTGGTGTTAAAGTAGGAGTAATGAGTAATCCAAACGATACATCAACATTTGTACAAATAGGATCCATAATTGGTTTGACAGCTTCAAGTACATGGGAAGATAAAGAAGTCTCATTTGCTTCATATACAGGAACAGGAACCTATATAGCATTCAAATGTGAAGGAACAGCAACATCAAGCAATAGTTTCAATATTGATAATGTAGAAATTTCTGTAATTCCAACATGTGCAAAGCCAACTAATTTAACTATATCAAATATTACAACAACAGCAGCAGAATTATCATGGACGAATGGAAATCCAACTAATTCATCATGGTGGTTATATACAAAACTAATATCTGCAACAAATTATGATTCAGTTTTGATTAATATGGCATCGCCATATCAAATTCAAAATTTATTACCATCTAGTGGTTATAACTATTATATGAAGACTAATTGTACAACAGATGTTTCAGAACCAACATCAGTATATAGTTTTTATACAGCATGTGCACCTATATCTTCATTTCCATGGATAGAAGGCTTTGAATCAACTTGGCTTCCAATGATGGGAGTTAGTAATAGCCCTCAACCAACAAATTGTTGGATCAATATCAATGGAGGAGCAAGTACATCTTATTTATGGAGAAAAGCAAACTCAACAGGAATTCCAGCATATCAACGTACAGGAACAGGTTCTGCACAATTATATGCGTATAATAATGCAATGGGTGATTATTTGATAACACCAACATTTACATTAAATGGAAATCAAAAGATTGTTTTCTGGGCTAAAGGATATTCTACTTCTTATGGAACATATCCAGAAAATCTATGGGTAAAAGCTTTTGATGAAACCACAAATGGAGCATTAGATGCTGTTTCAGATACAACACTAATGACAAATATTGGATTTATTAATGATACAAACCAATTCACATGGAAAGAATACGAATTCCCATTAACAGGACTAGTAGGAAACTATCGTTTAGTATTCGCTAGAGATAATAATGTTGGATACTATTTCCATATTGA
>JAFNAQ010000042.1 GCA_017860275.1 Bacteroidota bacterium | reverse complement strand
ATCCATCTTTACCTTTCCACGCATGCTTTCATACAGCTCTTTTATCTTGTCCCAGCCATCAATCCGCCTTTCATGGGCAGGGTCGAAATAAGTAAAATCCTTTGAATAAAGTTCGAGATATGGAGAGGGATTGCCATTGTGCCATGCTTCCAGAGCCTTTGTCTCCAAAGCAATGATTTCTTCTGTAGTTGCGAGTTTATCCATGATATTTTATATTAATTTGATAATTATTCTGTTTCGAGACTCTTTATTATTTCAATATTTTTATATTTCATAGATTTTTTAAACACATAAACATTTGAATATGTTCGCTTTAGACGCCTTACTGCTTCTTTGAGTTTTTGTGCATTACTTGGTTCAAAGTGCATCAATATAATATTCTTTGGGTTTATGTAATTATTTAATATCTCTTTCGTTTGACTATCATTCATGAAAAGATTTTCTAATAACGCTATATCAATTCGTTCTTTATTAAGATTGAAAATTCTATATTCTTCTTCTTTCCATGGATTTGCATCTCCACAATGAAATAAGTTAATACCACCTACATTAATAACGAATCCTATATTTTCAATATTTTCATGCTTGTTTACTTTCAAGCCTGTTACTTCATCTTGGATATAATAATGACTATGTTCGAGTCTTAAAATTCTAATATTTATATTTTTAATTTTTAACGATGTATCTCTATTTATTGCAGGTGTAATTGCAATAATAATATTTTTAATCATTTCATAATTTGAATATGATTTTAATAATGAATCTGTTTGTTTTGGACAAACAATTATACATTTAGGATTATTGATAATGTGCTTAATTACCATTTCAGCATTAAAATGGTCTTGATGTTTATGAGAAATTGCAATTATATCAACATTGTCGAATGGAGATACTGCTCTTTCTAATTTTGATTTCGTATCATCATTTGGTTTATCGCACCAATTGCCATCAAATCCACCAAATAAAGCATCAATAAGTATTTTTTTATCATCAATTTTAATTAAAAACCCTTCATTAGCAATATAGGTAATCTTGCATGGCGATTGAGAAATCGCTGATGTAGAATAGAGAATCAAAAGGACAAGAATACAATTCTTCATAAACAAAAATATTTTGACAATATATTCATGAATTTTGTCAGGCAAATAATATTGGTTAATGGCTTTTCATTTCATTAGTTTCTCCCCTTTTTCAAGATAATAGTTAATGGCTTTCTCCCATTCAATCATATTATTTTTAAATTCTATATCTAACTTGTCCTCAATCCATTCATTTTTACTTTCATTAAGTCCGGTATATTGATAAGAGATAATTGAAGTGGTGGTTCCATTTCCATTGTCTACTAAATAAATATTTATTTTGACAACTTCTTCGTGTGGGGTCACTCTGACAAATTCCAACTTGAATTTATCTTTATCATAATCCGTAACATACCAAATGGTCTCCTCATTTCCATGATGAGATGTTGAAAATACACAGTCCTTTTCAATCAACCCCGATTTTGAGAAAATCATTTTGTAATCCCAGCCATCAACCCAATCTTTCTCTCTCACAGGACACAATAATGGGAAAACGTCCTCTGGTTTCGCATTATTAATTTGTTTATATATCCTTGATGCTTGAATGCCATTAAATTTCATAATTTATTATGCGTAGTTATGCCGGTTATATTATTTTCTATTCTTTACATAATCAACTATACCATCAACCAAACCAGCTTTTAATGGCAAAGCCGGATTTCTATATGTTGCTAAATTTTTCTGAATATCAGAATCTGCATCTTTTAATACGTGATTCATATTCTCAATTATCAAAAGTTTTGCATCTGGTTTTGCTTCCAAAAGTAATTTAGAATTATCTACCGTTACTTGTAAATCTGTTGTCCCCTGGATAATTAAGACTGGAATTCTCAATTTACTGATTTCGGTTGAGGGGTTATATTTTATCCACGATATCATGTATGGCTGAACACTAGGACGATATAATGCTATTAAATTCGGATTTACAGTTGAAACAGTTTTCCCAATTTTCAAACTGTCAAGTATTTTATTTGATTCCTCAAGTAACTGTGGCGGTAATTTAGTTTTTAATTGCTCTTGCAAAACCTTGTCAGCTGATTTTCCAACGCCTGAAATGGAAATGAACCCTGCTACATTATTTCGCTCAGCAGCTATCATTCCAATTAAAGAACCCTCACTATGTCCTAGTATTATAACTGATGAAAAACGTTTATCAGATTTCAGTAACGAAACCCAAGCTGTAACATCGTTTATATATGTTTCGAATCTTAGTTCACTTTCACTTGCCATTGCAGGTTTGCTTTTGCCTATTCCTCGTTTATCAAACCTTAATGTTGAAATGCCTTTTTTAGCCAGATCCCCTGAAAGCATTTTAAAAGCATTTGTCTGAATTCCTAATGGCGAATTACAATCTCTGTCTGTTGGACCAGAACCGGGAACAATAAGAATTATTGGAGCTGACTTTGAATTATCAGGCATCGTTAATGTTCCAAAAATATCTCCGTTTGATGTTTTTAAAACTATTTCAGATGAAGAAAAAAGAGAATCGGTTTGAACTTGGCTAAATACTCCTAATGATAGAATGTTTAGTACAATAAATAAAAAAAACTTTTTCATACGCATAATTTAAAGTAAATATTTATTCAGCTACAAATTTCAGAAAATCGCCGTCAATGATCATCAGCTTTACGCCATCCTTTGTAACGGACCGGTGGGAGCTCAGTTCGTCTGTAACAACATAGGTCATACCCTTTGTGAGTACAGATTTTTCGCCGCTTTCCATTTCGCTCACAAACTCGCCTTCGAGACAATGGACAATGTGCCCTTTCCTGCACCAGTGGTCGGCCACATAGCCTTTTGAATACTCAACCAGCCGTATCCGCAGCCCCTCGAACTGTATTGTTTGCCAATATGCAACGCCGGTTTCGCCTTTATGTTCTGTTCTAGGGACTGATGTCCAGTCTATAGTCTGGTAAGGAATGTTTTTTGAGTTCATTTTGTTTTAAAGATTTTGATTGGGTATCATTTCTGTCCCAAATTTATTATAGCATTTAATTATTTTTGTTTAGGTACAATGGTTTCTAGAATTTTTGCATCTACCCAGTAAATGTCTGAATTTCCATTCTCAGGTTTAAGATAAGTTTCTCTTAAAAAATCCATAGACAGAGTTTCGGGCAAAATCATATTTGTAGATTTTTTGGATGCCATAAAGAAGATATATTTCCCGTCCGGAGATATACTTAACGACCATCCCTTACCTGGTTTCGAATTAATTAAAGGTCCCATATTTAAAGGACTATGCCAGGTACCGTCTTCTTTTTTAAATACAATGTAATAGAATGCGCCATCTACTCCTTTCTCTACTCCTTGTGCAGGTACAACCATAAAGCTTTCATCAGATGAAATGTAGGCGTTATATCTGTCTTCTCCACAATTTATTTGTTCTGGTAATTTTTCCGGAAGTGAATAATTTTCATTTACTAGTCTTGAACGATATATGTTAGAAATTGATTCTCCCGGTTCGTTTCTGGTAAAATACAGTGTTCCGTTTTTCGTTAAAGAGGGAAAATATTCTCCTCCGGGAGTATTAACGGGCGTACCTAAATTATATGGTTTTCCCCATCCGTTATTAATCCGGTCAACAACCCATATATCATGATCGCCTGGACTTACTGTGCCATCTTTAGGCATATTTGAAGCAAAAAACAGTTTTTTACCATCTCTGCTAAACGCCGGTTCAACATATTTATACCTTGGGTCGGATGCAAATGCCGCAACCTCCGGTTCTGTCCAGATACCATTGATTTGCTTTGTAAAAATTATAGTTGTAAATCCAAAGTATGGAGTAGATACACTGAAATAAATTTCATCTCCAGTGGGAGATATTGCAATATCTCTATTCGACATTTCATCTGAGACTATTCCCGGAGCAAAAAGTTCAGGTACAATCCCAGGAGGTTTTTGTCCCATATATGGTCCACTTAAAACAGAAAAAACCGAATTTTCTTTTTGTACACTTTGTGAGTACAACGGAAGAATGCTAAAAGCAATAATTAATGTGAATATAGTCTTCATCATATAATAATGTTAATTATCTCACAACAATATTTACAAGAAAGCAAATATTTATGATATTGGTCGATTTAAACAGTATCAATTTTAAAAAAATAAGATTGCCGTTTTTCTTGTCAAATAGAAAATTAAAGTTGCTTAATCCGTATATTTAGACATCGAATCTGTCAAAACGGGCATCGAATGCCTATTTTAATCTTCAGAGATTTAATAATGTGTTAAAATTTTACTTATAGGTCAATCTAATTTATCTTCCCATAACATACTAACAATTTTCCACTCCAAGCCATCAAACAAAAGAGTTATTAAATTTATTCCTTTTTTCTTGAAATGAGTTTTATTTTTATCCTCAAATGCCTGATATTCATTATATACGAAACAAATATTTTCATATTTCATTATCTTATATACTGTACCAAATTCATAAAAATCATTATTTGCTAAAAAATCTTTTAGCCTTTCAATGTAATAATCAACTTTCATCAGTTTTGAATTCGATTGATTATTCTCATTTTTCTTCAGAGAGCATAATGTCGCATCCTCATAAAAAAGTTCTTTGAATTTAATCCAATCCCGAGAAGTAGTTTTTTCGCCGGAGATTATTCTATAAAAAGTATCAATTTTAATAATAACTTCTTCTTTACTATCCATCATTTCCTTTTATATCTCAATTCCTTTTTCAATATTATCAGATAAATCGCTAATAAATCTAACCATTGGCGCACCATCAATAACATCGTGGTCAATAAGGATGGTCATATTCAGAATATCTCTTATAACAATCTTGTCATCCACTACAACAGGTTTTTTATTTATATTGCTTATCCCAAAACATATTGGATGCACCGAAATAGGTATGAACCAGCCGCTTACGCTCCCCATCATTCCCAAAGATGTAATTGCGACATTCCCCATTTTATTATATGCAATATGAGGGTGTTTCAGAAGATATTTCCAGAAAAATCTTCTAATAAATCCGGGTAGCAGATAGTAGTATCGTTCAAGACGGCTGGATTCTCTCTCAAAAATGATATCATTATCTGTAAGCACATCGTCTTTTGAATCTCTTATCTGCTTTGAAATGGATTCGATACTTCTTTCATTTGCTTTTTCTATTATCAGAGGAATTGGAACTTTCTGGCCACTTATTTCTTTTTCAACTACTAAAGAGATATTTATGTCGCTGAAAATAATAACTTTATTATTCCCGTGCAGATAAGACGCTACTCTTTCATAATCTTTAATAGTGATGCTAATGACTTTTATCAGCCAAGCTGTAAAAGAAATCTTATTCACCGCATTTTTGTATTTTTTTATTTTTTTACGACTCTCTGTTACATCAATTTCAATCATTGCAGTAATGTGATGCTTATGTTGTCCTATTTCACACACATCAATAGTGGCAATTCTTGTTTTGGGAAATTTTTGAATTTTATATCCGGCCATATATTTATTCATTTATTTGTATAATGATCTGCATATAAGTTTTTTATCATTATTTTGCAAATGTAATAAAAGTTGGAGGATTGGTAATGTAATTCCAATTATTAAATAATGCTAATAGACAAAAAAACTGATTAAAAGCGCTTGTATAATTTGCTAAAAAATACTAATTTAGCATGATAATACAAGTATTATATGGGAGTTATATTTATGTTCTTTAAACGAATCCATAGTTTTTTTTCTTTTGGCAATCTTTTGAAGCTTCTCTTAGGATTGACTACACTAATTCAGTGTATATTAATTCTTTACAATCACTTTAAAGGAATATATATACTTAGTGATTTCCATGATTTCATTTCTTTACTTCTTATCCGGATTTTACTTGGTTTAATTGCGAGTTTTATTGTAGCATATCCTTTTCTTTATATAATTCTTTTTTTGAATAAAATCGCACCATGGGGTCGGCAAATTATAAAAAGGATATTAATACAACTCTTTTTTATAATAGTGATTTCCATAATTATTTCTACGTTGATTACACTTTTTGTAAAATGGGGGTCTCAGCATTATAGTATTGATTTCATGTCATTTATTAATAATGCTATGATATATTCTGTTGCAAATGTAATTTTAGTAATTATCCTTGAGGCATGGATATTTTTTGTTGAAAGCCGTCAGGCAAAACAAGAGACAGAAAAACTTAAAAATAAATTAATTAAAACAAATTTTGAGACACTTAAAGGCCAGATAGATCCTCATTTTATGTTCAACAGTCTTAATGTCCTTTCCGGACTTATTAATACAGATGCCGAAAAAGCCCATTTGTTTATAGATGAATTTTCACAGATATATCGGTATGTTCTGGAAACTATTGAAAAACCTGTAACAAGCCTTCATAAAGAAATTGAATTTATAAAGTCATATCTGTTTCTTCAACAAATCCGTTATGGCGATAGTTTATCATATTCAATAAAGATTAATTCAAATGTAAGTGATTTCTTACTTCCTCCATTGTCGTTGCAGGTACTAATTGAAAATGCCATCAAACATAATATAGTTAACGAATCAAATCCTCTTTTAATAGAAGTTTATAGCAAAGAGTCGCGTATATATGTGAGAAACAATCTACAACCTAAAATTTCTTCTTTAAAGTCAACAGGTTTAGGGTTAAAGAATCTGAAACAAAGATATGAACTGATAGGCAGCGATTTGAAGCCTCGTTTTTTAGTTGAGAACAACCATTATACCGCCATTCTGCCAATTTTCGATCCCGAAGTTGAAGAATCATCCTTTTTTATTTTTTTAAATAAACTTAATTTTAATAACGAATCAAATAATATATAATATAATTACATTTAATAACCCTCAATCATGAAAAATGTATTAATTATCGAAGATGAAGCACTGGCTGCAGACCATCTCGAAAAAACGCTGAAAGAGATAGCTCCGGACATTATTGTTAAAGCAAAATTTGGTTCAATAAAAGAGTCAGTGGAATGGCTCACCGTGAATCAAATAGATTTAATATTCCTTGACATCCAGCTTTCGGATGGACTTAGTTTCAGCATTTTTGAGCAAATCAACATCCATACCCCGGTTATTTTTACTACTGCCTACGACCAATATGCAATTCAGGCTTTCCAGCTTAATAGCATTGCTTACCTTCTCAAACCCATCCGTAAGGCGGAATTAACAGAAAGTCTCAAGAAGTTTAAATCGTTTAAATCGGCATTCAGTATAGATTTTGATAGTTTATTATCTTCAATTCAAAACAATAAACCAGCTTACCGTAAAAGATTCTTAATTCAAATTGCAGATAAGTTCCGGAAAATAGAAATAGGCGAAATTGCTTATTTCTACGTTTCAGACAAGGGCGTTTTTTTAAAAACTATCGAAGGAAATTCTTATCCAATTGATTTATCTCTGGATAGTTTGGAGAAAGTATTGGACCCTTCTTTTTTCTTTAGGATTAATCGAAAATATATTGTTTGTGATAAAGCCATTTCAAGTATGATAAGCTGGTCAAGAAACAGAATAAAGATTATATTTCACCTTCCTCCTGCCGATAATTCAGACATCATTGTAAGCATTGACCGCGCAAGCGATTTTAAGAAATGGCTCAATAAATAAATTTCACATTTATTCGAACATTCCGGAGTCTCTGTCTGCGTTTTGCAGTTTACGTGCCTTTTCGGAGTAGCTTTTGCCTTTTACTAAATTATAACTTATACCTACTACAAACATTGATGCATTATCGTTTATCCAGCTGAAATTATGAAAA
>JAFNAQ010000025.1 GCA_017860275.1 Bacteroidota bacterium | reverse complement strand
AGCGACAGGAGTTAATGTCCCATATAAAATTGTTGGCAGAAGAGCCGGCGATATTGAGCAGGTTTGGGCGGACCCGTCAAAAGCCAACAAGATTCTGGGCTGGAGTGCAGATACTCCGCTTGACGTTGTGTTTAAATCTGCCTGGGAGTGGGAGAAGAAGATCCGGAGTTAGTCCTGATTCAGCGATTTCGCAATAATAAGTAATAATTTTCCTCCATTTAAACAATAACAGCACGCCTTGAGCTTGAAATTTCCCGCTTTCGGCATGATTTACGTTTTGTTAGTTTTTTTCATCTCTATATTTGCTCATTAAAACAATTAGCTTATAGTGCAATAAATAAAATTTGCCCACTATTTTTTAATTAGATAACTTAAGATAATGAGTAGAAAAGCATTTATCGCTTTTGTTGTATTTTCAATTTTATCGCTTAATAGTGGTGCTCAGGAAAAAGAAAAAAGATTTGGCATAGAACTTAGCAGTGGCCCTTCAGTTTTCTCCGGCAAATTAACGGGTGCCACATTAAATCCAGGATACGGATTTGAAGGGACACTTCAGTACCGTATAATACAATACACTGATGTTTATTTAGGGTGGGGATGGAATTATTTTGGTAATGGGAGTATATTTGCCGGTAACAATGCAGTATTTAAAGATAACGGCTATGTTTTAGGATTTCAGTTTGTACATCCCGTTATGGAGCCTGTATCTTTATTTGTAAGAGCTGGAGCTGTTTATAATCATATTGAGGTTGATGGAGAATCTGGAATCTTATTATATGATTTTGGCCGCGGATTTGGATTCCAATTTGCAACTGGAATTGGAGTTGGATTAAGCTCGGACTGGAATCTAAATTTTGGTATTAAACTCAATTCAATTATAAAAAAAACTGTTATTGAAGATATTTCATCTAACCTGAACCTTAATCTCCTTTTAGTGCAAATTAGTATTATTAAAAGATTCTAAATAGTCCTGTGCCAAATTGGTTATTTTGTTGGTTTAAAATTTAAATTTTATATTTGGGTTGTCAAATATTGATACTATATCATTATGCCCATTAATAGTCCGGACGAATCAATCAACGTTCTTGTCAGTAAGACATCTCAAAAATTCAAACTTGAATTAGGCCGAATGCTTACGCATTCTGGAATTGATATAAGCAGCGATCAATGGAGTGTTTTAATGGCTCTTTCGGAAAACGACGGCCCCTCACAAACAGACTTAGCCATTAAGCTATATAAAGTCAGGTCGAATATTACCAGGATTCTCGATATTATGGAAAGGATGGAGCTTATAGAAAGAAGGAGAAGTCCTTCAGACAAACGAGAATATAATGTCTTCATTACAATTAAAGGCAAAAACATGATACCTGATCTTAAGAAAGCGGCAGCATCAGTCCTTGATAAAGCGTTACAAAATGCAAATAAAGAAGAATTAGCGATAGTAAAAACGGTTCTTAACAAGATTTTTATGAACTTAGAAAAATAGTTCTGATATTCTTCTCATTTAGAATTTAATATAAGTGTAATTATAACAATAAAGCCGGCGATAAACCGGCTTTATGTTTTTAAAATGTATAGTTACCATTTCGCAGAGACAAAATTTTTCGGATCAAAAATTTCTGAATCCACTTTTGCAAAAGGTCTAACGTCAAAGTATTTTTCTACCATAGTAAGCTTCCCGTTATTATCGTAAAAATTTATTGTAGTAGCAACTGGCGCGCCTTCAATGTACTCATAATTAATAAATTCTACACTTCTAGAAATGTCATTTCGCCGTGTTTGCACTTTTAGGAAGAGCAAATTATCTTTGTCAACCCAAAAACAATTTGAAGAAGGATCTCCTACCAACCAGGCGTCTTTACCCATGCATTTATCTGTAGTAATTAGGTCAAGATTGTAATTCAGTTTTTTTATGTTTGCAATTGTTACTTCCGGGTCAACGTTGTATACATCAATACCTAATACTAAAATATCATGAAGGCGATATTCAACTTTATCCACAACACCATCATTTATGGTGTAAAGGCTATCGTTGGCAAAAACCAGCCCATCACCACAATCCCAGCTTCTGAATTTTAAAATAAGATTACCAGGAGACTTATATGCTTCATGCATAACTTCTGTAGAATAAACTGTGTCTTCTTTGAATCTTGATATTTGCTGAGAAAAGCAAAGCGTTTTATAGAATTTATCTTGATATTTTTCCCTCATCATTTCGATAAGTTCTTTTCCGGAAGTGGGTTCAATGCCCATAAGATTGTCTACGATACAAAACATACTTAAAAAAATAATTAGACAAATTTTTTTCATTTTATAATAATTTGTTAGAGATAATGTTATTAGATTTATTACAAATTAATGTTGCCAACGCGAGAAACTTCTTCAGAGGATTCATATTTTCGGTTATTAATTTTTTTCCCTTGTCCAAATCTATAACTCAATGATAGAACGATGCGTCTGCTTCTCGATTCTGACGATAATAAGTAATATTTATATATGTTATCGTTCATCGTTACCTTTGATGAATTTGTTGATAATAAATCGTTTGCAGTAATAGTGAGAATAAAATTGCTTTTCAAAATTTCTTTTCGTAATCCAATAGTAATATCTGATCTAGGATCGATTACAAAGTAGCCATATGGCATTCTTGACTGATACCTACCGGAAAGTTCAATTTTATAATTCTTAGGCAGTATAATGGTTCCACTAATATTTGCATGAGCAAAGAAATTACTTCTTTTGAAAATAGTTTGTGCATCGCTTGTCGATAGGTATGATGCAAATATATTACCATTGATTACGAACCATTTACTTATCGCTAATTCTGTAATGGAAAAAAATCCTCCAACAATATTTTGTTTCCCAAAATTTTGCCATGTCATTGTTTTTTCTTCAGATTCAGAATCATAATCAGGGTTTTCGATTATTGCCTTTCGGACAAATGTGCCTCTAATTCCTAAGGTGTATGCTTTTTTGACCCCAAGAGTTAAGTTAATGTTATGGCTATATTCAGGATTCAGTTCCGGGTTGCCAATAGATATGGTTTTTGCATCTAGATAGAATCTGCTGGGATTAAGTTCTCCATAACTGGGTCTTCTTGTTCTAATTGAATAAGAGAAGCTGAATTTTATATTTTCATTAGGGTTATATCCTGTAAATATAGTAGGGAAAATATCGATATATTTTTTACTTGTAAGGGAATCAATACTGATCCACTCTCCTTTTGATGTGGTGTATTCTCCTCTTAACCCAGCTTTATAAATTATTTTCTTATTGATTTGGCCAGATAATGCGAAGTATGCAGCGGTTATGTCTTCATTATAGTTAAATTTACTGCTAAGGTTGTTATTAATTATCCACGTGGAGTTTATCATCTCTTCTCTAATAAGGATATTATCAGTATAACTTTTTGCCCATTTTATACCTGTTTCTAGTTTTCCAACTTTTCCCAAACTCTGTTCATAGTCTGTTTTAAAAGACATTATGTTAATAAATTGATTAGAATTGCTTATAAAAATATTGGGAGCGTGGGTTTCTTCATTATTCTCTCCCAAAAAAGTGTTTTCTTGATTTAGGCCGTGAGCCAGGTCGTAATAATAATAATCTCCGCTAATGTTAAGTTCTTTTGAATCACTAATAATTCGAGTGTAGTTAAAATTCAAGGAGAAATTGTTAATGCTATAGTCGTTTTTCGAACTGGTTTTTGTCTTTTCAACAAAATGGTTATTGTTGTATAGCGTGCTTCCGGAATTATCAGTTGTGTAATCATTTAGACCATTGGTCGTTCCACTTACACTGTAGCCGAAAATATTTTTTTTATGAACGTAAAAATCTGTTGCAAGTTTAATATTATGTGAACAGCTTGTTCTTTCAAGCCTTGTATCACTGGAGATAAAATTATCATTATAAAAAATGGTCTCAGTGTCAAATGTCCGGAAGTCGCTATTTATTCTTGGACTGTAGGTTAGCGTCGAGTTAGATTTGTTATTTTTATAGTTAAGTACAAATGTTCCGTCTGATCCTGGATAATACTTATTGTAATAAGCTGCGGAATAAGAGCCACGTATAGACCCACTAATGCCTTTAATAAAGTTCTTTCTAGTTTTAATATTAATTATTCCACCTGTTCCGGAAGCATCATATTTTGATGATGGCTGAGCAATAATTTCGATTTTATCAATTGCTGATCCATCGGTTGAGTTAAGCATTGACACAAGATCATCTCCCGTCAAATTAGATGGATGTCCATCAAGCCAAACCGAAACAAGATTCCCATTCAAAAGAATATTTCCGGAAGGATCTACCGAAACTCCTGGGGCCTTTTTAATAATATCCAATGCATTGCTACCTTGAGTAGTAACAGCCGCTGAAACATTCATCACAATTTTGTCGAGCTTCTGTTCTATCACTGGGATTTTTGCCGTAACAATTGCAGATTTAAGAGCAATGGCATCTGATGTAAGTTCTATTACACCAAGGTCAATTTTATTGGCATTCTCTTGAATTTCAACAATAAATGTGGTGTCTTTAAATCCTATAAAAGAAATTTTAACATTTAATTTCCCATATATTACATTTGATATTTCAAAGCAACCATCTTCTCCGGTAGTAGTTCCTCCAATTATTTTTTTACAATCATTCTCAATGGATACGGTTGCAAATGGCATAGGAGAGTAATTATTTTTTTCAACTACTTTCCCAACAATCATTCCACCACTTATTCTTGTTCTTGCAAAAACGCTACAGGAAATAAAGAGTAGAAACAAACCCGTAACAAATTTATTACAAATATTCATTTATTCTATGTCTATTTTTAAAAATAGTTTATTTAGATTTAAATTTAAATGTGTCTAAGATAGTAAGATAGTAAGATTCGAATGTCGGGAACTTATCTCGGTTTAATTGATAATAACCGATTTTATTTAACAAACTGTCTATGTATATTACACCATTAGATTTTTCACTGATATATGTTTTTAATCCTAAATCATCTCCCTCATTGTATGCAAGTTGAGTTGTGATGGACCGGATAATAAATTCATTAATGCACTCTTGCCAGTCACCGCATACTTGTTTCTTTGCCATTTCCGGAATTGAATTGTAATTAGAAGAATAATCTTTAATATAATCCCAGTTTTTTTCTGTTAACGGGTTAATAAAAGGATGACTGAATTCATGCCTCACCATAGTTTTTAAATATCCCGGATCTCCAAATAAGGGCGATTTATTAATAACCTTCCTTGGCCCTATTGTGCAAAAGAGCTCTAGCATATCATTTTCGC
Organism: Bacteroidota bacterium; assembly: GCA_017860275.1. Classification (GTDB taxonomy): domain Bacteria; phylum Bacteroidota; class Bacteroidia; order Bacteroidales; family P3; genus UBA10566. Next base: position 14,599 of record JAFNAQ010000025.1, on the reverse strand, counting down.
ATTTAAGAGAATTTCCATACCCACAAGAGCTGTATAATGAAACGAGAACTATGTTGTAAGATTTTTGCTTCTTTCCGTAGAACGTCTCGAATTCGTTTACATAATTAATTGATCCAAGATTATTAATAGTTCTTTCAACTATATTAATATAGAAAGCTTCATGTTTTTTGTAAAATTCATTGAATGAAGATTTAACTGCAAAGTCCCTAATTAAATCTAATAATAGATTCAGCGAATCCATTCCTGCAGCCCGGTTAATTACAAAATCATCAAATTTAATGTCTTCTCTTAATTTTAGATTTACATCAGTATAGAGCATAATGTTTGTAGGTGCACTAAAATTCAACATTCTTGGTTGCGAACTTAGCCTGTCAAACATTTTAACTGCCGGATGATTCCTAAACGGAGTGAAATGATTTATTACGTCTGTTTTATAATTTGAAGAATCCTTTGCCATTAAGAAACTCAGGATATTTGGATACTGACTTATTGTCTGAATTATTGACATCAATTCTACCTGAGGTAAAACGCCAACAACAATATTGTTATTAACTCTTGTAATTGCTACAGGTGATTCATAAGTTCTTTTTGCAGATAAATTTGCCGGTGTTGCTAATATTATCGCAACAACAAAATATATAATAAATTTTTTCATATTATTTTTTTGATGATTAACATAATAGACGCACATTTTGTGCAGAAAGTTGCATAATACTCTTAATATTAAATTAATTAAATAAAAATCTTTGAAACCGCTATTTTGTAATTGCTAAATATTTTCAGGAAAAACCCTTTATAACCCTGAGAAAAGACATGCATAAATCAATTTTGAGTCAAATTGGGATATCTTTATTGACTTCAATTCGCTTAAACAATTTAATTTATATTGCTTCTAAATCTTTAACCAACTAAAATATAACGATTTCAAAGATGAATATAATTTTCAGACCTTATCTCGCGAATCAATATAGTATTTTCGTATTTGTTTTCACTCATTTCAAAATGAGTAATTCCAATCATTTCGAAGTGGTTTTTTTTGTAGAAACTTAAAGCTTTGTGATTTTTGTGATATGCAGTTAACCAAGCGGCAGTAAAATGTTTTTTCTTTAAAATAAGAAGTGCCTCTTCCAATAATTTTTGTCCGACTCCCATACCACAAAATTTTTCAAGAACATATAGTACAGATATTTCTGGGATATTTACCAACGAAGGAATTGGGTAATTTGAGGCAAATGATATTTCAATACATCCAATCAAATGATTTTCGATTTCGGCAATCAATAAATTTCTATCGATATCAAGTATAGATTTCCGAGTATTATACATTGAGAATTCTGATAATACGTAATCAGAAAATTCCTTTGTTATACCTTTTTCTGCATATGTCGATACCCATACTTGTTGTTTTAAAACAGTTATATTTTCTATATCAAATAATTCTGCTTTCCTTATGATTATTTCACTTGCCATATATAAGTTACTGAATTATTTTTTTAAGAACGAAGATAATCCAAGGTGCTATTGTTGTTTCTGAAATCCAATTGTATGGTTCGCTCTTATTACCGAGTGGTTTGTATGTAGCTTCCAGAGTGAGGCCGGAAAGGTTGAATAATTTATGATAATCAGATACTCTCCAAAAGACATCCTCCACAGGTCTGCGATCTTCTACATCTAACATGATATCTCTGACTATGTCTCCTGTTTTGGCACTGCGATTTTCGGGAAAATCTTTTGTTGTGAATGAAGCCCACTCATTAGTATATAGTTCAGGAGTAGAATCAAGAAGAATCATACATCCATCGTCTTTCAATAAGTCACTTAAAGATTTTAGAATGTTTATCCGATTATTCCAGCCCGGAATATTGTCGAAAGTAAAAATTGCCTGAATTAAATCGAAATTATTAATGCCGAGATGACTATATTTTCCGTTTGAAACAAGTTGATAATCACCGACACTATCAAATTTGCGTGCTATATCCAACATATCCTGGGAAATATCAATTCCTGTAACATTATAACCAAGTTGTTTAAGAAATCGTGTTGACCGACCTGTACCACAACCAAAATCAATAGCCCTAAAACCAATTACATGTTCGGAAATAATTCTTGGCAAATCTCGATATGCAAGATAGTACGTATTAGGAAACTCAAGCTTAGCGTAAGATTCAGCACGTGTCGCATTGCCCCATGAATTCTCTATATCCATAATTAATTATTATAATAATATAACCAACAAGATTAAGGCTAATATATTTAAGCAAAAATAATAAAGTTACGAATCTGTTTATTGAGAGATTGAACGCATGAAAATAGGTGATGAGCATGTTTTTGGTCAGAAATCAAATTCTTTATATTGCTAATTATTATTGAGCTGAAGATATTTTTTCTATTAAAATTTGGATAATTAATTTTTTTTATTTTATATTTGCTACAGCAATAATTATTAAGGCAAAATGTATTGCCATAAATAAAAAAATTAACGCTATTGCCTTTTACTGGGGAGTAGTTTACCCCAATAAAATCAGTTTTTAGTATTTAGGTGCACGAAGAGTGCTCATTTTTGAGCACTCTTCTTTTAAAAATTGTCACAACAAATTTGCTATACCTTTTTTCTTTAAAAGCTTCTGAATTTCAAACTTAAAACTGAAAATTAAAGAAGCTTATGGAGATGGAACTTATGTTTATTCAGAAAACTTTGGTGGACAAGCGGGAACAGATAGGTTAAAGTTCAACATGTTAATCGCCTGTAAGAGGCTGAATCGCAAGATATCAGCCTCTTTTAATAAAATATTAAAAATGAAAAAATTATATAAAAAAGGTTTGTTCTGTTTAGTAATAGTAATAGTGATAACTGTATTTCTATTTTTTGGATTCGTGTTGAAGTTTAAATTGGAGAAAGATAAAATGACTCCAATTGAAACAAAAGAGATTGTTGAGAATATTTATTCTATAAGGGATTCTTTCGTGAATTTATATTTAATTAAAACTGGGGGACATTATATTGCAATTGATTGCGGTAATAATTTGAATTTTGTTTCGAAAGAACTTAAAAGACTTAAAATAAATCCTGAAAAAATAATAGCCATCTTTTTGACTCATACAGATATGGATCATGTTGCTGCAATTAAATTATTTAAAAATGCAACGTTATATTTAGGTGCACAAGAAGAGAAGTTAATAGACGGAAAAAAATCCAGATTTCTATTCACGGGCAATAAAATTGATACTAAAAAATATTCTGCAATAGTTGATCAGCAAATATTAACCATCGAAAATATTGTTATTAAAGGAATCTTAACACCCGGACATACTCCTGGGTCCATGTGCTATCTTTTAAATGATAAATATCTGTTTACAGGAGATTTGATAAGCATAAAGAACGATGAGGTTGAAAAATTCAATGAGTTTTTTAATATGGACACACAAACAGCGATTAATTCAATTGAGAAAATAACAAATTTTCCAAAATGTGAGTATATATTTTCCAGCCATTATGGATATACAAATAATTATAAAAATGCAGTAATAGATTGGATAAAATAATTGTCCAGAGGCTCAGGCGAATTATCGTTTTATATTGTGAAAACACAATTTAAAAATCTTGCTTTGGGGCAATAATAATGCACTTTTAGCTTTCAAATAAACGCCTTCGACACATTTAAATTTTTTGAATAATTTCAAAAATCTACTTTAGTCGGGTATTTGATAATATTTAGCTATGGAAAAAGTAGAAAGTCAAGTTTTGAAATATAATGATATTCAGCCGATAGTTCCCACGTTTTCAAATACCTCTTTTGAAAAAATAGATAATGAATTAGTAAATGTTTTAGTCGATTGTTATATGCTTAACATTGAAACGCTTTCTTCTCTGCTTAATTCGGTAGTAAATGATTTAAGTATTGTCGAAAAAAATGCAATGATATCTTTTTTGAATAATATTTTTAAAAACCTTGATGAATGATAAGAATGGATGGGACTTTAGATGGAGCAGAATCACGAGATAGAGAAGTAAAAGCTGTGACATCTACAATTTCTCATGAATTAAGGACTCCCTTGAATGCAATTATAGGTTTTTCTGAGTTAATTCAGGAAGAAGATTCGTTAAATGAGATAAAAAACTTTGCACAGATAATTCAATTGAATGGGTCGCTATTGTTAAATAAAATCCATTCAATTATTGATTTTAGTGTGCTTGATTATTATAGAGACGTTTGTCTTGAAGGAATTAATTTTAAAGAATTAATTTTTAATGTTTATGAAGAATTTATTAAGGAAGCAAAAACTACCAATTCTGTTCAAATCGAAATAGGCATCCCTGAGAATGATAAGAATTTCATTATCTATTCAGATAAAATTAAAATAAAAAAGATATTAACGAATCTATTATCTAATGCTCTAAAATTTACAAAGGAAGGGAGAATCGAAATAGGATATAAAATTTCAAAAGAGAATAATACGCCGGGAAAACTATTAATATATGTTTCAGATACTGGTATTGGAATTCCATTGGATAAACAGAATATAATCTTCAAGCCATTCCGGCAGGTAGATGAATCCTATTGTGCAAATCTTGACGGATTAGGGATTGGACTTGCAATATGTGATAAACTATCAAAAATTCTTGATGGGAAAATATGGGTTGAATCAAAACTTGACAAAGGAGTTGTTTTTTATTTGGAATTACCGGTAAATGAATTATTCTCAACAAAAAATACGTTGTTAAAAAAGATGAACATTCTTATTGTTGAAGAAAATGACAAAAACTATTTTCAAATAAAAGAATGCCTGGATCAAGATCTCTTTAATATATTCAGAACTCCGGATTTAAAATATATTAACGGCCTGTTAACTGCCATTTCGGATTTAGATTATATAGTAATATTTACCAATACAATGTTATACGGCAGTATTTGCAACATACAAAATTTATCCAGAAACTACCCATATTCTGTATTTATTATACCGGCTTTAAATATATATGATTTTGCAACACGAAATTCTAATGCAGACAATTTATATTTTATTAAAACGCCTTTAGATAAAGATGAATTTAAAAATATAATATTTAAGAATATATCAAAAAAAATGATTTTTACGAGTGATTGATAAATGTGAGTTGGATATGATTGTACTAAGTGTTTTTAATTTCTTATGCCTAAAAAAGGATTCGATTCTTATCAAAAGGATAGGAGTCGTTATTATGTTTTTTATTGTATCATCAATATTTGTCCATGGACAGAATATAAGATCGAAATCTGATATGTTTCTGCTTCGTTTTGTACAAGAAAGCAAAGTTCTGGAAGCAAATTATAAAGAAAATTTATTGATTCTGAACAGATTGTCATTAGCCATTGAGCCTACCCTTTCTGATTTAAAGAATGGTCTCGCACATTTAGAACTTTCAGGTTATATTACTAAGCAAAATTCTGAAGCAATAAACAATGTATCAATACAGGCGAGTGTGGTAAGAGCATATTTAAAAATTAAATATGGTCTAAATAATGATTGCTTTACGTTTAACATTGACAATTCGTTTAATACAGAAAATACAATAGGAATTGCTGTCAAATATTTACCTGTTCCGGAAGGGGCTAATAGAAATATCTATTACACATTTAATCCAATGATAGCCTCTTTAAATTTAATTCTATCCCAGTATGGCTCTATTCCTTATAAACAAAATAATAGCACTCAGCTTGTAGAAAATATAGAGATATTACCTTGTAAAAAATCGCGGGAAGTTGCATATACTTTAAATGCTCTTAAACATAATTTAAAAGATGCTTCTGTAATTTCAATGATAGATAAGCGATATATTGTATCAATCAACAGGCCGAAAGACGTAGCCAACACAGCGGATAATTTAAATAATAAATTTATTAGGGCCACCATAAATCATCCCGGTTTTGCTATTAAGACAAATTTAATTTACTGGTCCGGATTTACACCATCTTTAGAACGAGGAAGAGTAAGCACTATTCCAAATATTGAACTTGAATATTACATCAACAGAAGATTTTCATTATCAATGGATGCCATTTACACACCATTAATAAGGAACAAAACAGGTAATGACTGGAGATATATTGATGGATTAGCAATAGAACCAAGAATTTGGCTAATTAATGCACGAAACTTAAAAAATAATTTTCGGGGTATTTATACTGGCATTTATGCTATTACCGGAGAATTTGATTTTATGCACCCTTCATTAGGTTTCTATGGTTATACAGGAAGCTATTATGGAGCAGGGATTTCTATAGGTATTGTTTTCCCTTTGGTTAAAGACTTTGCGCTTGAAATAGGATCAAGAGGAGGCTTTAGAATTGATAATTGGGAATCATACGAAGCGGAAGACGGGTCGTATTATTATATAGATTCAGGCTCCCAAAGAGGATTTCAACTGCAAGGTTTAAGATTAAGTATTATGTATCGCTTCGGAGGTAAGTTGTGAATATTATAAAATGACAAAATTTCATATAATGTTTTTATTTTCCTTACTCTCTTTTGGATGTACAAAAAGACCCTTGGACCTATCAAAGCAAGATGCAAAAATATCAGTATCGTTCCAATGGGATAAACTTCCTTCCTGGGATACACCTTCTGATTCAATGAAACTATATTTCTATGGAGAGGACGGAAATATTTATATTAAAGAAGCTACTTCCGAAGGCTTCTCCGGAACAATTCCTCCGCAAACATATAATATTTTAGCAGTAAATACGGATTCAAAAGGAGTCGAATATAAGGATCTGGACAATTATAATATAGCCAAAGTAGTATTAAAGTCCTTATCATCATTGATTCCGCAATCAGAGAAAAGTTTATGTCCTCCAGAGCGAGTTTACGCAGTCTCTTTAGGCAATGTAACAATTACAAATGAACAAGAACAGCATCTATTTCTCACACCTGAGGAATATTCAAAAAAAGCAACCATTAGACTATTTCTTTCAGGAGATGTAAATTCTATTCAAACTTGCCAGACAGAAATATCAGGCCTTTCTAACGGAATCAGGTTACATAACAAAGAATTGATTAAGTATGAAGAGTATCCTAATAAACTTATAATTGACAATGTAAATACATCTGAATTAGAATTGTCAACATCTTTCTTTGGTGTGGCACCAGATTATAGTGAAAGCAAACTTGCCTTAAACCTTATCTTTTCTGATGGGTATAAAAAAACGTTATACGTTGATGCTTCAGATGCTTTTAAAAATGTAGTCTTAGCTGTAAAGGTTTCAATATATATAGATGTGTTTAAGGAAACAGAAGGAAGTTTTAATGCAAAAATCAAGTCGTGGATAGTAACAAATGAAAATATAATTTTAAAATAGGAATAAAATGAAAAAACTGATTTTCACATTATTGATTACTGCAATATTTGCTGTAAGTTGTTCAAAAATAACTCCGGTTGTTAATGACAAACCATACCTAGCTATGGAAGGGAAATCCATGAATATCGTTCCGACGAAGGCGGATATCCCTTTGGAAACAGGAGTTAAACTGGGGGTATATGTCGTTAATGTGACCTCTGGATCAACGGATTCGCTGGAGAATACGACAATAAGCAACAAACCTCTTTCTGTTTCATCAGGAGGTGCAATATCCGGAGATGCAATTTATCTTGAAGAAGGGAAGGACTATGATGTGTATGCCTATTCACCAAGAGTAGCCGATGTATCCGATCCCACTGCCATTCCTTTTACTCATGGAACAGATGTGCTATATACAGATGTGAATAAAACATTGAGAGGTGTCTCTAAAGGAAGGAATACAGTAAGCATGATTTTTACACATAAAATGTCACAGATAAAGTTCTTTCTGTTGGATGACAGAGATCAGGCAACCAAAGATGCATATCCTTTTTCTGAAGCAACTTTTGAAGTTATGGGATTTTACAAGGATATTACTCTTAATTTAGAAACCGGCAAAATAACCAGAGGAGCTGTGGATAACAGTATCAAAATTACAAAACAGGATACACCGGTATGTTTTGCTCCATTAACTTCACTTATGACACTATCTCTTAATGTAACTATTCCTGGTGCAATATCCGGAAAACAGTCTTTCTCCGGAGAAATATCAAATACATTTCTCGCGGGCAACTCTTATTCCTATAACATTAAGGTATCAACAACAAGGCTTGAGATTACAGGTTTTGTTACTGATTGGGTTCCAGTTGATCCTGAGGACGTTGTTGTGACGGAGTCGTTTAGTCCAATGGTAAAATAATGATGATAAAAACGACATATATTCCTGTATTATTGATTTTGTTGTTTTCTTGCTGCACCAAGATTAGTATCGAAAAACAAAAAACTAATAACCAAATAGAACTTGGCCTTTCTGGAAGTGCTAAAATTATCTCAAAAGCAGATAATATTATACCGGAAGGACTTTCTATTGGAATATATGTCCAACCCAAAGACTCTTCTGTTTCGTTTTCAAAAACCATGTTTTCCAACAGATTATATATTTCAGAAACATCAGGTTCGCTATCAGGCGGCCCGATATTTCTTAACATTGGAAAAGACTATGATATCTATGGTTATTCACCATATCAAGGAGGTGTAACAACACCCGATTCTATCGCCGGGTTTAAAAACGGAGATGATGTAATGATTGCAACAAACGCATCAATTATTAATGTGAGCGAAACAAACAATAGCGCAGTTCTGCCATTTGAACACATTGTCTCTCAGATTTCATTCAATGTGGAATGTGAGGATACTACAGTTGTAATTGACCAGACATCATCTATAGAGGTGATTGGATTTTACAGTTCGGCAGTACTTAATCTCACAAACACTACACTTTCTCCTAAAGGAAGTGCTCCATCAATAAAAACAAATGGGAGTGAAGGCGTTCTAGCTATACAACCGTTTTGCTTTTTTATAAAAAAATCGGAATACATGGATATTCCAATAAAGGTTACAATAAAAGGAATCACATACAATGGGTCAATTTCCAGAGTTTTTGTTGCAGGGGAATCATATAAATATACCGTAACCATTCCTACTACTACCCATACATTGAAATTAACCTCAACACTCTCGCAGTGGGTACAGGTAGATGGAGAAGTGGTGGTTCATATATAAATATAATATTAAATATTGTTATCATATATCACAATGAAAGACATAGTTAAATTAGCAATGATATCAACATTCGTTTTCCTTTCTTGCGAAAAACAGGACAACATGGAAAATGTGCATAAGAGGGTTCCTCTTTCAGTTAAAGCCGGGATTTCAATTGAGCCTACAACAAAAGCGATTGTTTCCGGCACGACCTTCCCGGATGGGACTAAAATTGGTGTGCAGGTTCTCAAAAATTCCGATGGGAACACATATGAAACAGGTGCTTTAACAAACATCGAATTCACTTATGCTTCAGCTAATACAAGCTGGTCTTCTTCATCCGGATTTAACCTATCGAATACTACCGGTAAAGTTTATGCATATCATCCTTATGCATCACAAGGAACAAATTATGCACTGTTTAATACAATTCCGGCAACATTACCCTCTGAAGAAGAAAACGGAAACGACACTGATTATATGTATGCAACACCAATCATTGAAGCAGATAAACTTGTCAGTAATGCGACAGGTAAAAATTCTGCCAGTCTTACAATGAACCATGCTTTGGCACAGATTTCCTTTGTTGTATATAAAGAAAACTATCCCGGATCAGGCAGTTTTACACAGTTTAAAATTGAAGATGCAGCCGCGACGAACTGGATTATATTGAGCAAGGCAGTTGACGACGATTTAATAATGAATATAACTTCGGGAGCTATTACTGGAGGTGCAAAAGGGATATTGACCAGAAATCTTTCTATACCATGTATTTTATCAACCACACCTCCTTCAGCAGATGTGAATGTTCTAAGAACTCAGGTAAATGCAACAGCTTTGGTAGCCCCAACATCCGCTATAGGAGCCGGTGAGATAAAATTTACATTTACCGTTGATGGTAAGTCTTCAACTGCATCGAACACTTCTTCAGTAACATGGGAACGCGGAAAACAGTATATATATAAAGTTAAATTATCCGGTACAGGTTTGTCAATATCTTCTGTAACAGTTACAGATTGGACACCTAGTGCTGGAGATGATATTGTAATTAATTAATTTATTCAGCAATTTTTACCCGTTCTGATACTATATGAAGAGAATATTATTCATAGCAACGCTGTTGGTTTCCGTTGCAGGTTGTATGAAAGATACAAATGTTAATCCTGAAGAAAAAGTTCCACTTTCTCTAACACCTTCTATTTCGATAGAAGCGACCAAAGCTCTTATTGACGGTACAAATATAGAGTCGCAACAAATAGGTATTCACGTGTCTAACGCTGCCGGAGATGCCCTCTATGACAATCAGGCAGGTAATAACAATATTTCATTATCGTATGGAACATCATGGAATCTTGGCAATACAGTTTATCTGTCCGCTTCAAAGGCAAAAATATTTGCATATAGCCCATATTCTGCAACTGCAGGAGATTTGACCGGCACAGGAGCTGCCACAGAGAGGTTGCTAGATATTCCTGCATCTCAGATAATGGATAATCAGACAGATTATCTATGGGCAGCGCAAGATAAAACAACTCCGACGGGAAGCACAGATATTAGTAATGAAAATGCAAGTGTTGAATTAAAACTAAGCCATTCACTCGCTCAGGTAGCCTTTGTGGTTTGGAAAGAGAATTTTTTTGGAGAAGGAGTTATTTCCCAAATAACTATTACCGACAATACTATACCTTCAAATTTAAAAATAAACAAAGAAGATTCTAATGACCTTAAAATGAAACTTGCTGATGGTTCAATTACTGGCGGACAGACCTCTCAAACACTTGCTGTAACTGGTATAGGCAGCACAATAAGTTTAAATTCAGATCCAGAGACGACGGATACGGAGATACTTAAAAATTTAGTGAATGCATATGTTTTGTTAGTTCCAGTAACCATTGCCGACAAATCAAAAATCCAGTTTACATTTAAAATTGATTCGAAAGACTATATTGTTTCATTGACAGGTGCTACACCAATTTCGTTTGCTCAAGGTAATCAATACATATATAGCGTAAAACTGTCCGGCACGGCTCTGAGTATAACAGGAGTAACCGTTACCGAGTGGACTAGAAATTATGGAGGTCCCATTATTATTAAATAACATATTAAATATAAATGCTCGTTTTCAGAGAAAAAGCCAATTTATTTTTGGTATTATTTTTTTTTCTACTTAGTTGTACAAAAGAAAATAATATTCCAAACGACAACTCCGGAGAAAAGGCTTCTTTCTTTGCTTCTGTACGTGGAATCCCGACAAAAACCCCGATAGATATTGGAGAAAGCATCCCAAATGGTGGTACTGTGGGCATCTTTGCACTTTCATACTCCGGAGATAATGAGTCGTCTGTTGAATGGCCGTCCGATCAAGATAGCTATCAATTATTTAATTTAGAGGGGGAAATCCAAGAAGGAACGCCTCAAACCATCAAAACGACAACCGCCTGTTATTTTATGAACAACGGACAGAAAATTGCATTCTATTCATATTACCCAAGAGAAACCACGCCAGTTTTCAATTCAGGTAATCCTCCTACAATTGATGTGAATATTTCATCTTCACCATCGGCCCAAAAAGATTATTTGTGGGCCACCCCGGTAACAGGAACATACCTTGCTCCGGATATAAATTTCGTATATAATCACGCATTAAGCCTTGTTAGAATAAAAATTCATAAAACATGTGTAGAAGAACTGACTCTAAAAAAAATAGTAATAACAACTGCTCAAAAGCAGAAAGCTACCATGAATATAGCCACCGGTGAGATGACAACAACAAATCTATTGGGAGGAAACACTGACTTCTCTCTTTCCGATTTATCCTTCACAATTCCTTTACAAGGTAGTGCAGAAGCACCCTTAGTATTGGAAAACGGTAAATTTCTTTTTATACCAAATACAATAATTACTTCAATAAAAGCATATGTTCGTATTTCGGGCGAATTTTTTGATAGAGAATTCTCGATAGTAAACCCTGCATTAAATCTTAACAAAGGAGCCGCAATTAATGTTCTTATAAATATTTCAAAGATTGGAATTGTAATTGCAAACTGGGATGAGATAACCGAAGAAACCGGAACGATTGGAGAAGTTCCTTCTGCCAATTCCTATATTGTTACTCCAAATAGTTCATTAATCATAAATGTTGGAATAAAAGGTAATGGAAATGCAGATGCAACAGCTGCTACGGGTCTTTCCATAACTCATACTGCGGCATCGGTTGCTGTTCTATGGCAAACCACTGATGGACTTGTAACCTGTACAGATTTTGATGCAGTCAATCAAACGATTAAAGTTAATACACCCCTTGAAAATACTTCAGGCAATGCAGTAATAGCTGCTTTCGATGGAGAGAACGGTACCGGCAACATTCTTTGGAGTTGGCACATATGGATTACTAATTATAACCCGAATAATGGCACAATATACTATTTCAACCCAGACAATCCGCTCGCATTTATGGATCGCAATCTAGGGGCGATAGACAATACTCCAGGGCAAGTGGGAACAAAAGGATTATTATACCAATGGGGAAGAAAAGACCCTTTCCCCGGGTCAACAACCATTGACGGTACAACAGAACCTACTCTTTATGGAGCAAAAACTTCGGTTGCCAAAACACCAGTGGCGGTAGCAAACAACTTAGCAAATTCTATATTGAATCCGATAACCTTTTATTGTGGAGTAGATAACAGCAATACTGGATATGACTGGTACACAAGCATTAACAATCGTGCCAATCAAAATGATGCGCTATGGGGGAGCTCAAATCCCTATGGCACACCAACCGCAAAGACTATATTTGATCCTTGTCCTGCAGGATGGAGAGTACCTGCATTTAAAATCAACATCTCTCCATGGAGCGTACTTACAAACACAAATGGTTCTTTTGCAGATTACGGTAGAACTTGGACAACTCCATACAGCACCGGCTTCTACCCAGCGGCTGGCGGTCGGGATCGCTCAAATGGGATATTTTTCAATGTTGGATTATACAGTTACATTTGGTCGGCATCAATATGTTCAGACTTAGGATATGATCATAATGGTTTACATCTTGGCTTCTCAAGTGACAATGTTTATCTAAAATTTCCAAGTAATCGTGCTTACGGCTTTAGTGTTCGTTGTGTACGAGAATAATAAACAATAAAAATGCATAGAGTTATATACTTATTATTTATATTACTTTTTTTCTCCTGTAATAAAGAGCATGATGTAAGTGGAAAACTTGTACCCATGAATGTTATTCCTACGGCATCTGTTAAAGTGACTAAATCCATTGTAGATGAAAGCAATATTGCTTCTCAGCAAATAGGAATTCAGGTTACAAATTCGGCAGGTAGTGAATTTTATGATAATCAGGCGAGTTATAATAATATTTTATTATCAAATACAGGTTCGTGGAGTCTGGACAATACTGTATACCTGTCTAATTCTTCGGCGAAAATATTCGCATACAGCCCATTTTCATCAAATGCTGGAGATGTAACAGGTGTGGGAATTTCCGGAACACCTGTAGCACGGTTAATCAATATCCCTGCAATTCAGCCGATGTCAAGCCAAGTAGATTATCTTTGGGCAGCACAAGAAAGTACAACATTCGATGGGTTAACAAATATTAATAACTCAAACGCCAATGTTATTTTAAAAATGAATCACTCGTTGGCTCAGATAGCTTTTGTTATTTATAAAGAAAATTATTTGGAGGAAGGAACTCTAACTCAGATAAAGATAAAAGATAATTCAGCAGCGCCGGTTTTAAAGATCAGTAAAAGTAGCGGCAATGACTTAAAAATGAAACTTGCAGATGGTACAATATCCGGAGGAGAGATGACATCTGCAATAACAGTTACAGGAATAAATAATACAATTAACTTGACAAGCGACCCCGGAGTCGAACCATCAGTTCTTAACGGGTTGAAAAACGGCTATTTTTTAATGGCACCAGTTTCAATTACCGATAAAACAAAATTGGAATTTATTTTTACAATAGATGGCAAAGATTATTCAGCATCTATTGGATCAGGATCGCAAAACTGGCAGCAAGGCAATCAATACATATATAAGTTAAAACTTGATGTTACTGCAATGTCTGTGACAGGTGTTACGGTTACGCCATGGGTTTCGAGTGACTCAGAGTTACCAACAGACGTAGGTGTAAATAAATTGGCTAATTGTTACATAGTTACGCCTGAGAGCTCAATTATCATTCCTGTAGGAATTAAAGGGAATGGCAATCCATTAACAATTGAGGAAGGGATAGATATAAACCATATTACAGCATCAATGGGTATCCTCTGGCAAACCCCGGGAACATCGGTCTCTCTTGATGATTTTAATGCTTCCAGCCAGACGGTAAGGGTTTCTGCTGCTTCGGGTAAAGGAAATGCTCTCATTGCTGCCTACAGCGGCCCCAGTCAAACCGGAGACATTCTATGGAGCTGGCACATTTGGGTTACAGATTATAACCCGGACACTCAATCTAATGGTACCACGTATACATTTACAAACGACAGCTCAATTACCTA
>JAFNAQ010000024.1 GCA_017860275.1 Bacteroidota bacterium | reverse complement strand
TTTTAAATTCGGATTTTGTTTTGGGCAAACACATGGGTTTGCCCCTACGTGTTTGACTGCAAAGATAATATATTTTAGACCTTTTGTCAAGGATAATGATATAAAACTTTTTTTCAGGGCAATCCTCTAGTCGTTCCTTTCGGCGAAGAATTCGTCTTTGAAGTTGGTTAGGTATATCTTTGTTTTTGCTCTGGTTATTGCAGTGTAGAGCCAGCGCAGGAATTCTATGTTGTGCATATCGTCTGTGAAGTAACCTTGATCAACAAAGACAGTATTCCATTGTCCACCCTGCGCCTTGTGGCAGGTCAAACAATAGGCAAACTTAATCTGTAAGGCATTATAATATGGGTCTGCCTTGATTGCCTTATTCCTTTCCTTCTTCGTCTTTATATCCATATAGTCTTCTGCTATCTTATGATAAAGCTCAGAACTCTCGGCGTTTGTTAGTGAGGGAGAGTTGAGGGAAAGAGTATCTAACATAACGGTTAATTCAACCTCAGGATGGTCATCGTAATCTAAAAGACTTACTATTATATCGGCGTAACGTCTATTGTGAATATCGTTATAACGCAATATTCTTTTAATAACCATTATATCCCCGTTGGCAATAAATCCTGCCTCGGAGTCTTCGTCTAGCCAATAATAATTATTTTTTACGCACATTATATGGTCGCCAACATCTATCTCATTCTCCTTGTCGAGAATCCTATATCGTATATGATTATTGAATTGGTTTGCACTCTTATTGCTTCGGCAAATCATCACCACCTCATCAACTGAGTTCTTATAATACTCATCTCTTAGTGTTTCCTCCAAAAGAGAAGGGTCTAACCTTATGAAATCGTCTAAATCTTCTGACTTTAGGTAAGGAAAACGAACCCTTTTATTAGAAATAGAGTATCGGACATTAGAAGCATTCTTCAATATTCCTGAATCTAATGCTTGACGAACAACCTCCGAAAGCTCATAAACCATAGAATCTTGTGAAAAATGAGAAAGAAGATAATCCCTATCAAGGGCAGGGGATACATCGGAGCCAACAGGAGGTAATTGTGCAGTATCTCCAACGAATATTAGTTTGCAATTATCTCCAGAGGAGGCAAAGAGTAATAGGTCTTCTAATAGATTTCGATTAGAAAACAAGACGCCTTCGCTTGAAATATCAGAAACCATAGAAGCTTCATCGACAATAAATACAGTGTTACGAAACTTATTCTCCTTAAGGATAAAACGCTGGTTGCCATCGGCATCTCTAACGCTAATATATATAAACCTATGACAGGTCGAAGCCATTTTCTTTGAATAGGAGCTTAAGACCTTAGATGCACGTCCAGTGGGAGCAAGAAGTATTGTCCTAATTCTATACTCAGGCAAGGTTTTTACTAGAGTTGCAATCATTGTTGTCTTACCAGTTCCTGCATAACCTCGAAGGATAAAGCAGTTAATAAGGTTTTGTTGGAAGAAGAAATATTCTAAATGCAAAACAAGTTCGTCTTGATTTGCAGTGGGGGGAAAGGATAGTTTGCTAAGAAAATCTTGTTTGAAACTCATTGAATCCTATTATTCATTATTTCAATAATCTTCCCTTGAGTTTCTTTGTAGTATAGGTTTGGTAATTACCCTTTTGGTCATTATAAATAAAGTGAGCCTCAAATTCAGGATGTGAGCTAAGCCAAACTATTGCCTTATCTAATCCCATAACCATAAAAGCCGTTGCAAGACCGTCGGCAGTTGTTGCATCCTTTGCTAGAACGGAGGCAGAAAGAAGAGAATGCTTAACGCTACGACCAGTCTTTGGGTCAATGGTATGCGAGTATTTCACTCCGTTTTCAATATAGAACTTTCTGTAATTGCCAGAGGTAACAATAGACTCATCCTTTAGCTCAATATAAGAATCATACTCCCTCTGGCTATCCTTATCCTTACTTGGAGTCTCAATAGCACAAGTCCATTTCTTATTATCGGGTTTCTCACCCATTGCCCTAACCTCGCCACCAACATCTACAATAAAGGAAGATACTCCCTTCGAAATTAAGTATTCGGAGATTTTATCGGTAGTATAGCCTTGAGCAATTGCATTAAAGTCTATCTTTGTTTGAGGGATTTTCTTAATAAGCCTACTATTCTTTACGCTAATATTCTTATATCCCACGTATTTCAAAAGGCTGTCAATCTTCTTGTCGGTAATTTCAATCTTATTCTTTCTTGCAAATCCATATGCCTCAACCAGTCCTCCAACTGTAATATCAAAGGCTCCGTCGGTTAGAGTGCTTATTCTCTGTGAGTGGTTGAAGTTATCTAAGAATATATTATCAAGCTCAGTAACAATATTGTCGTTTACCTTATTGATAATGCTATTGGTATCCCAAAGAGAAATACTCTTATCAATAGCACCAAAGACACTGTCGATACCATTCTTTATATTATTCTTCTGCTCATTCTTTCCAAAATAAGATATATGATAATATGAACCTTGAATCATTCCATCAATACTTATCTGAGTTATCTCTTCTGCTTTCTTGGTTTTATTACAAGAAAGAAAAAGAGAAGATAATAAGGCAAGAATCAATAAAGGTAAGATTGTTCTCATTATTTTATTTTTGAGAAATAAGGAATAGCTTTTTGTAGGTCTTCGTCAATCTTTAGATAAATCTCGTAGAAGTATTTATCCTCGTAAAGACTCTGAGCAAAATATGCTTTCATTAATAGTTTAATCTCCGAAAGGTCTTCCTTAAGAGAATTATCTTTCTTTACACCATTCTTTTCGGCATAGGCAAACAAGTCGTTTAGAGTTTTTTGAGAAACACTATAGTCTTTCACAAAGCTCTCTCCAGAGAAATATATCTTAAAGTCGGAACGATGCTTGTCTACGTAGTCAAAACAGAACTTATATAATAGTCCTTTCTTGATAAGCTCAGAATAGTAGTTACCCTTCTTGTAATTATAGTAAGGCAAATCCACATCTGGTTCAATACCACCTCCACCATAAACAATTCTTCCTTTCTTTGTCTTGTATTTTTGACTATTAGAGTGAGAAATTGTGTCCTTATCTCCCTTGTTCATGCTTGCATAGCGAAGTATAAAGTCTTCGAAATACTTTTCTGGATCTCCTGTAATATATGGACGTTGAATGCAACGACCAGAAGGAGTATGGTAACGAGAGATAGTTAATCTAACAGCAGAGCCATCGGGCAATTGTCTTTGTTCTTGAACCAAGCCCTTACCAAAGGTTCTGCGGCCAATAATCATACCTCTATCATTATCCTGTATTGCACCTGAAAGGATTTCAGCAGCAGAGGCAGAAAGTTCATCTATCAAGATTATTACCTTTCCTTTTTCGAAAAGACCTCCTTTTGTAGCAAATAGATTATCTCTGCCTCTTTTTCTGCCTTGAGTATAAACAATCAAATCTCCTTCTCCAATAAACTCATCGGCAACTTGATATGCTTGTTCAAGATATCCTCCCCCATTTCCACGAAGGTCAAATACTAATTCTTGCATACCCTTGCTTTTTAGCATCTTTATTGCCCTGCTTACCTCATCGGCTGTTGTTTGCGAGAATTGAGAAAGTTTAATGTATCCAGCCTTGGAATCAATCATACCAAAATAGTCTACACTAAAGGTAGGTATAGCATCTCGAGTTATATTAAAGCTTATTAGCTTCGAGACTCCTGTTCTTTTTATTCCCAGATTTACCTTTGTACCTTTCTCTCCTTTAAGAAGACGCATAACATCTTCATTCTTTATCTTTTTTCCTGCCCAGACTTTTGAATCTATTGTAACAATTCTATCTCCAGCCATAACTCCCGCCTTTTGTGAAGGACCTGAGGGTACGGGTTGGATAACTACAACTGTATCTTCAATAATTCTAAACTGAACACCTATTCCATCAAAACTACCATTTAGACTCTCTTGCTCTTTCTTGTTATCTGCAGCAGTAAGATATACAGAGTGAGGGTCTAACTCCTCCATAAAACTAGCAATTGCCTTGTCGGCCAAAGAATCAATATCTACCTTATCTACATAGTCATCGTTTATGTAACCAAGTAGGTAAGCAAACTTATCTACAATATTCTTTTGTGCGTTAGAGGAAATAGAGCTACTATTTCCTTTTGGCAAAAGATAGTATCCGATTAGTATTCCGAAAACAATCGAAATGGATATTACTAATGGTAATCTTGATTTATTGTTCATTAATCGTTCTTTTCAGGTTTCATTTGAGGGAAGAATAATACATCTTGAATAGAAGGGCTATTGGTCATAAACATTGTTAGACGGTCGATACCTATTCCCATTCCAGATGTTGGAGGCATACCATATTCTAAGGCTCTTACGAAGTCATAGTCAATAAACATTGCCTCAGTATCTCCTCTTTCTTGTAGTTTCAATTGTTGTTGGAAACGGTCAAGTTGGTCAATTGGGTCGTTAAGCTCAGAGTAAGCATTAGCTAATTCTTTTCCATTAATAAATAATTCGAATCGTTCTGTAAGTTCAGGGTTAGAACGATGTTCCTTTGTTAGTGGAGACATTTCCTTTGGATAGTCGTAGATAAATGTAGGTTGAACATAGTGATGCTCACATTTCTCTCCAAATATCTCATCGATAAGTTTCCCCTTACCCATTGTGCTATCTACCTCTATATTCATCTTCTTACAAGCAGCAAAGAGCTCTTCTTCGCTCATAATGTTTATGTCGTAACCAGTATGTTCAAGGATAGCCTCACCCATAGTAACTCTCTTGTATGGACGTTTGAAGTCAATTTCCTTATCTCCAAGTGTAACCTTTGTATCTCCATTAATAGCTATTGCTACTCTTTCTATCATTTCCTCGGTAAAGTCCATCATCCAGAAATAATCCTTGTATGCAACATAAACTTCCATTGCAGTAAATTCAGGATTATGTGTTCTGTCCATACCTTCGTTACGGAAATTACGAGAAAACTCATAAACTCCATCGAAACCTCCAACAATAAGACGTTTTAGGAATAATTCATTTGCAATTCTAAGATATAATGGAATATCAAGAGCGTTATGATGAGTAATAAACGGTCTTGCTGCTGCTCCTCCAGGAATGTTTTGAAGAACTGGAGTCTCAACTTCTAAGTATCCTTTTTCATCGAAGAAATTACGAATTGTATTTATTATCTTAGTCCTCTTAGTAAATACGTCCTTAATCTCTGGATTAACTATAAGGTCTAAATATCGTTGACGGTAACGAGCCTCAGGATTGGTGAAGGCATCGTATATAACTCCATCTTTTTCTTTTACAACAGGAAGAGGACGAAGACTCTTAGAAAGAACAGTCAATTCCTTAACGTGAATAGATGTTTCACCCATTTGAGTAACGAAAACATATCCCTTAACACCAATAATATCTCCTATATCCAAAAGCTTCTTAAACACTGTATTATACATTGTCTTATCTTCTTCTGGGCATATTTCGTCACGCTTTATATATAATTGAATCTTACCAACACTATCTTGAATAACTGCAAAGGCAGCAGCACCCATAATACGGCGAGACATAATACGTCCTGCAATACTTACCTCTTGGTAAAGAGTATTATCCTTTGGGTAATTCTCTAAGATTTCAGTTGTTTGTACATTAACTTCATAGAGTGGAGCAGGATAAGGATTAATTCCTAAGGCTCTCATTTGTTCAGCCGACTGACGGCGAAATAATTCTTGTTCACTAAGTTCTAAACTCATCGTTCTATATATAAATTAATTTTCTTATTCAATATCTAATCCCTCAGCTCCAACCCAACAATTTATTTCCCAATAAAAAAGCATATCATTTTACAAGGCAAAATAAGTATGCAAAATTACTATATAATTTCAAATCTAACAAATACAATGAGTTTTAAAACAACAAAGATGAATTTATATTTCGTAAAACTTGAAATATCTCTGAGAAAGATTAATTTTTGTGGGAGAAAAATATAAAGAGAGGGAATAAAAAAAGAGATTAACTCTTTTGAATTAATCTCTTGTAGTTGCGGAGACAGGACTCGAACCTATGACCTTCGGGTTATGAGCCCGACGAGCTACCACTGCTCCACTCCGCGGTATGTTTTTGGTAGTGCAAAGGTACTACTTTTTATTTAACCACCAAATATTATTAGCGAAAATGTGATTTATTAACTAATAACACTAGTCTTTGAAGTCTTCAATATCTCTTCTTTCTCTCTTTGTTGGCCTACCTGTTCCTCTATCTCTTTTCTCAAATGCGAACTTGCGTGCAAACTCTATTCTCTCATATTCTTCCTTAGGAGTAAGGTCTTTCATATAGTTTTCGACTAGCTTTGCAGGTATACGATTGTTTAGTAGTCCAACTACTTCAATTGTTTTATGTAGTTGATCGATATTTACATCGTATTTATCTCCAACCTTTACCTCTTTTGAGGCCTTGGCAATAATACCATTGCAGGTAATTTTGCCAAGACGACAAGCATCGGTAGCAATGGCTCTAGTCTTATAAAGTCTAACAGCCCAAAGCCATTTATCTAGTCTAACTTCCATGAACTATTTTGCTCGGAAATAAATTGTTATTGGAACACCATTAAAGTCATATATCTCTCTCATTCGATTTTCTACATATCTCTTGTATGGATCACGAATATATTGAGGGAGGTTGCAATAGAACACAAACTGAGGGTAAGCGGTCTTTAATTGCATAACGTATTTAATCTTAATGTATTTTCCTTTATAAGCAGGAGGTGGATTCTCGTCCTTAACAATCGGTAATACAGTCTCGTTAAGTTGAGAAGTAGTAATACGGATTGAACGAGATTCGTAAACCTTTTTAGCAGATTCTAATACTCTGAAAATTCTTTGTTTATTGATAACAGATGTAAAGATAATAGGCACATCGGTAAAAGGAGCAATACGTTCCTTTATTCTTTGTTCAAATTCTTTTGAGGTATTGGTATCTTTCTCAACTAAGTCCCATTTGTTTACAACAATAACAACACCTTTATTATTACGTTGAATCAATGAGAATAGATTTAAGTCTTGAGATTCTATACCTTGAGAGGCATCAAGCATAAGAATACATACATCTGCACTTTCGATTGAGCGTATAGAACGCATTACAGAATAAAACTCTATATCTTCCGAAACCTTGCTTTTCTTTCTAATCCCAGCAGTATCAACAATCTTAAAGTCGAAACCAAAAAGATTATATCTTGTGTCTAAACTATCTCTTGTTGTTCCAGAAACATCAGTAACAATATTTCTATCTCTTCCAATAAGTGCATTAATCATTGAACTTTTGCCAACATTAGGTCTTCCAACCACAGCAATCTTAGGTAGGCCGTCAATATCTGCCTCTTGTTCAACTTCTATTTCGAAATCTTTAACTAGTTCATCGAGTAAATCTCCTGTTCCAGCACCATTGATTGAAGAAATTGAGTAAATCTCACCAAGACCAAGTGAATAAAACTCTAAATGGTCGTTAGCTCTCTGAGTATTATCTGCCTTGTTAGCAACTAATAATACCTTTTTCTCAGTTCTTCTTAACATATCAGCAACATCCTCATCCATAGATGTAAGACCTTCCTTTACGTCAACCATAAATATGATAACATCAGCCTCTTCAATTGCAAGAGCTACTTGTTTACGTATTTCTCCTTCAAATTCATCTTCGCTTCCAAGAATATAACCCCCTGTATCAACTAATGAAAACTCCTTACCATTCCAATTACTTTTACCATAATGCCTGTCTCTTGTAACACCTGCCGTTTCATGAATAATTGCGTCTCTAGACTCCGTAAGACGATTGAAAAATGTTGATTTCCCTACGTTCGGACGACCAACTATTGCTACTATATTTCCCATAATCTATTTGTTATTGCGTGCAAAGATACGAAAACTTTTAAGTATTTTGTTCCAACGACGATAGATAGAGCGATTTGAGGCAGTTCTGCTTATGTATAATTTTTCCTCTCCGTATTGATCAAATTGTTTCTTCCTATGCCCCTGGGTTAATGCATGAGCAATAGAAGCGTTGAGTTCGAAACCAATCAAGAGTATATAGGAATTCAAATAAATCCATAAAAGAAAAATAATTAATGCACCAATAGAACCATATAAAGCATTATAGGAAGAGAAGCGTTCAATATAGAAGTTGAATCCAAAAGTAGTAAGTATAAATAAAATTGTTGCTAAGGTTGCTCCAGCAGAAAGGAACTTGAAATTAGTTCTATCCATAGGTGCATAATAATACAAAGAAGCAAACATAAAATAAACCAAAGAAATAAGTATGCTCCATCGAATAAGGCCAAAGATTGCAGAGATAAAACCTGTGGCATGGATAAGATAATCAATAACGTATTGATAGCCTATAACCAATGCAAAAGACCCAATAACAACTATTCCTATACCAAAAACAGTAGAAATACTAAATATTCTTTGTTTTAGCCAATGTCTCTTCTTTATAACGTGAAGTGTACTACTAAAAGACTCAAGCATTGCATTTATACCATTAGATGCTACAAATACAGAGGTAACAAACCCTATGGACATTAAGCCTTGATGCTTCTGACGAAAAATTCCATCTATAGTTCTTTCCACAGCTCCATAAGCAGAGGCAGGAATAAATTCTTGAAGGAAGATATAGACCTGAAGATATAAATCATCGATAGGAATATAAGGTATAAGAGTCACGAAGAATATTAAAAGAGGGAATAAAGACAAGAAGAAATTAAAAGAAAGAGCAGCAGCCCTTTGGTTTAGGAAGCCTTTGCTCAAACCACTAAAGAAGAAAACCATTACATCGAATAAAGGCACTCCTTGGAAACCAGGTAATACCACAAGTCGAGAATAATGTAAGAAACTTCTTACAGGTCTCCAATAAATAAATTTCCTAATATACTTTTCTGATTTCTTCACTATTTATCTGCAATTAAACTTAGGTCTAAGGATTGTATTTGATGAGTAAGAGCGCCAACAGAAATATAATCCACTCCAGTTCTTGCAAAACTAAGTATAGTTTGTTTTGTAATTCCTCCAGAACTTTCAGTCTCAAAGCGATGATTAATCTTTTTAATAGCTTGGCTAAGAAGCTCAGGAGTGAAATTATCTAACATTATTCTATCAATACCACCATTTTCCAAAACCTCATCAAGCTCATCCATATTTCTAACCTCAATCTCAATCTTTAGGCTCAAGTTTTTTGACTTTAAATAGTTATTAGCTCTCAATATAGCTTGTTTAATTCCTCCAGCAAAGTCTACATGATTATCCTTAAGCATAATCATATCATATAAACCAATTCTATGATTATAACCACCACCTACTTTAACAGCATATTTTTCGAACAAACGAAGCGAAGGAGTAGTCTTGCGAGTATCTAATAACCTTGTCCTTGTCTGAGAGATTAAATTTACATATTCATTAGTAATA
Source organism: Bacteroidota bacterium (assembly GCA_017860275.1). GTDB lineage: Bacteria > Bacteroidota > Bacteroidia > Bacteroidales > P3 > UBA10566. The sequence continues at coordinate 10,496 of JAFNAQ010000024.1, read as the reverse complement.
GTAGCAATTCCAGAGAGTCTTTGTAGGTAGTTAAGAGCAGTTCTTTCGGCAGTCAATATTCCAATAGCGGGACCTTCAACCCTAAAGATAATATCACCCTTTTCTATCCTATCACCATCTTCCAAAATTGGAGTGAAGATGATTCTTTTATCCACCATTTCATATACCTTTTTGGCAATATCAATACCACAGATAATACCCTCTTGCTTAGCCACTAGCTTAGCCCTATCAATCTTATCCTCATCAATACATGAAAGAGAAGAGTGGTCGCCCTCTCTAACATCTTCCTCAAGAGCCAGAGCAATATGACGTTCTAAATATTCATTTGGAATTAAACTATTCATTTGATATTATTATTTCTGTAATTATTATCCTTTTATTATCTTTCTCTTGAGTTATTTGAATCCTCATATTCTTATTTCCAGAGTGAACCTTTCCATCAATAATAGTAATACCCCCAGAGAGTTCATTTATTTCTGGTTTGTAGTTCCTTACCTTGTTTTCTTTGAAGAAATCCTTTAATATAACTCTTGCCTGAGCCTTATTTACCCTAGCTCCTTCACTAAATATTTTTAGGACAAACCTATCCTGAGCATTGTTTACAATAGTCTCGGTATTAGAGCTATTAAAAGCACTTATAATAGAATTAGCAAACTTTACATTATTTGATTGAGAGAAAAGAAAACCCGATTGGATAAGTAGGATAGCGATTATAAATATTATCTTTTTCATTTTGCTCAATTTTATTTGAATTCAAAAAACAATACAAAGATACAAGTTTTTGGATTAAAATATTACTTTTGCAAAACAACTAATAGAAATCATGAATATCGAAATAATAAATATAGGAGACGAGTTACTAATAGGTCAGGTAGTAAATACCAATGCCTCATGGATGGCTCTTGAGTTAAACAAGGTAGGGCTCAACGTCAATAAGGTAACAATAATTTCAGATAATGCAAGGGAAATAGAGGATAGCATAAACTTGGCACTAAAGTACTCAGACTGCGTCTTAATAACAGGAGGTCTAGGACCAACAAAAGACGATATCACAAAGATAACCTTGGCAAATATGTTTGAAAGCACTTTAGTGGAAAATGAAAAAGCACTAGAGAATATCAAGAGGATATTTTCACAAAGAGGATATGTGCTAAGTGAAACCAATCGTAAGCAGGCATTGATGCCAGAGAAAAGCCTATATATAGAAAACCTAGTAGGCACAGCAGCAGGGATGTGTTTCGAAAAGGACAATAAACTAATTATCTCTATGCCTGGAGTTCCCTTCGAGATGAAACAGATGATGTGCCTACACGTTATCCCATTATTATTAAAACATTATAAGCCTATGGCAATATACCATAAGACTATAATCACTCAAGGAATAGGAGAAAGTTTCCTCTCCGACCTAATAGAAGATTTCGAAGATTCTCTTCCAAAGCATATAAGACTAGCCTATTTACCTTCCGCAAATATGCTAAGACTTCGCCTTTCGGCAAGAGGAGAGGACGATAAAAAGACAAAAGACGAACTAAAAAAAGAAGTAGAGAAACTACTCCCTCTTATTGATAAATACTTTATTGGTTTTGATGAAACAGATTTAAGTCAAATCTTAGCAAAAAAACTAAAAGAGAATAAACTAACCATAGCCTCAGCAGAAAGCTGCACAGGAGGAAATATAGCACATATAATAACCTCTAATGCAGGAGCATCAGAATACTATAAAGGTTCAATCATAGCCTATTCCAATGAAGTAAAGATAAACATACTTGGAGTAGATCCTAAAAGCATAGAAGAATATGGAGCCGTTAGCCAAGAGGTTGCTCAGCAGATGGCACTTGGAGCAGTACAAAGACTAGGAGTGGATTATGCTATGGCAACAACAGGCATAGCAGGACCAGATGGAGGCAGTCAGGAAAAACCAGTAGGCACGGTATGGGTAGCGGTAGCAAATAAAAAAGGTGAGGTCATTGCAAAGAAGAGTAATTTTGCATCCAACCGCACCAATTTTATTGATAGAACTTCAAACGAAGCCCTTGCTATGCTAATACGTTTTATCTAAAAAGAAGGAACAACATTCATTCCAATATCACGAATAGGAACACAAAGCACAGGAACATTAGCAAATCCAATAACCTTTTGAGAAGTAGAGCTAATATAAAACTCAGTACTTTCATCTCTACCCATAACAATAATTAAATCAACATTATTGTCAGGGTTATTTGCATACTCTGTAATCTTTATGGCGAAATCATTTCTAGTTTCAACATTCTCTAGGAATACAATATCGCATTCAATACCATGATCAGCAATGAAGTTCTTTGTATTTTTACAAATTGAATTTAGATGGCGAACTTCGTCTTCATCTTTTGAGTATTTCCCAGCAATAAGTGTGATTTTTGCATCATAGCTCTTAGCCCATTCAATAGCATTTTTTACCTTTTGACGAGAAGAAAGTAATTGCTCAATAGGCAAAAGAATATTCTTTATATCTCTAGGTTCAATATCGTTTCTAAGAGTAAGCACAGGGCATTCTGCAATACGAATCATCCTATGAGCATTTGCTCCAATAGCATTATCTCCTTCATCTGAATTAGATGTGCCGATAACAATCAAATCGCAGTCAATTTTCTCTGCATACTTATTAATCTCTTTAGTAACCCTACCATATTTAATGACAGGAGTAACATTTAAACCATAGTCTTTTTCGATGGCCAAGGCAAGTTTTTTAAACTTATGCTTCATTTTATCAACAGCATCCTCCGAGGAGTCACCAAATATTTTAGAGAAGAATCCAGCCTCTTCAACAACATGAATTAGTGATACATTAGAACCAAATTTCTTTACCAAGAACTTTGTGTACTTTAGGTTTGTATCAAGAGATTTTTCATTAAAATCTGTAGTTATAAGAATATTATCTTTGCTTACCATAAGAATGAAAATTATGTATTATTCGAATATTAAACGTTTTTTTCTTAGTTTTGTGCAAAGATAGGAAGAATATTAACAATATTACACATTTATGAATAATCATTTAACATCTTCAGAACTTGTATTAGCGCCCAATGGCAGCTTGTATCATATTCATCTTAAGCCTCATCAATTAGCCAATAATATAATTTTGGTAGGAGATCCAAATAGGGTAGAGGAGGTGTCGAAGTTTTTCGATGAGGTGATTTATAAAGAGTCCAATAGGGAAATAATCACACATACAGGATTGAAAAATGGAGTAGAAATAACAGTAATGTCCACAGGTATGGGTACCGACAATATAGATATTGTAGTAACAGAACTCGATGCATGTGTAAATATCGACCTAAATACAAGAGAGATAAAACAGAAAAAAAGGAATCTAAACATAATAAGAATAGGCACTTCAGGCTCACTCCAAGAAGATATACCTTGTGGAGGATATGTTGCCTCAAAATATGCAATAGGATTAGATGGTATAATGTATTTCTATAAAAATAATCTTGGTGTAATAGACAATGAGCTAACAGGTAAATTTGTAGAGGATATGAATTGGTCAGGGAATCTTCCTATGCCTTACGGGGTTGAGTGTAGCCAAGAACTATTAGAAAAGATAGGATTCGATATGATACAAGGAATAACAGCAACCTCTCCAGGCTTCTATGGACCACAAGGAAGAAGTATCCGTTTGCCACTTGCCTTTGAAGATATAAATGATAATCTCTCAAAATTTCAGTACAATAATCTAAGAATTGCAAACTACGAGATGGAAAGCTCGGCACTCTACGCACTAGGGAAAAACCTTGGACATAATGTATTGACAATATGTTTAATTATAGCCAATCGCAAAAAAGGAGAGTTCTTGGAAGACTACCATAATAATATGAACGAGCTCATAGAAAAGGTAGTAAATAGACTAGTTGTTTAATTGAAATGTTAAAATTTTAGTTTTTATATTTTATTTTATTAGATTTGCAAACTATATTTTTAGTAATCAAACAAACTAATTAAAATATGTATAAAATAATATCGCATCCAATCCTTGAAATACCAAAGGAAGATGAAGTAATCTTTGAATTTAACGGTAAAAAAATTAAGGGACAAAAAGACTTTACAATAGCTGCTGCCCTTCATCAATCGGGCTACCCAGTACATTCACATTCCATAGAAGGAAGAAATCGTTCTCTTGCCTGTGGAATAGGGAAATGTGGAGCATGTGAGATGCTTGTCGACGGAGTAGTAAGAAGAATATGTATTACTAAGGTCAATGACGTAAAACAGGTAAGCGAGATACCTAAGAACTTCTTAGCCGAAAAGAAAATATCCAACCAAACAGATACAAAAATATATAAGACGCAAGTTCTAATAGTAGGAGCAGGACCAGCAGGACTTGCAGTAAGAGAACAGTTAAACAAGTTAGGGATAAATAATCTTGTTGTTGACTCCAACGATAAGATAGGAGGACAATTCCTAATGCAGACTCACCAATTCTTCTTCTTCGAAACAGAGCAACGTTTTGGAGGAATGAGAGGATTCGATATAGCAAAGACACTTGCAGGAGATAATCATGATGGAATATTCCTAAACTGTTCTGTTTGGGATATTCTCGAGGGCAAGCGTGTGGGAATGAAAAATATCGAGACAGGAGAGATCTTCTATATCGATGCAGAAAGCTTCGTTGTGGCAACAGGTGCAGTGCCATTTATGCCAGTATTCAAGAACGACGATATGCCAGGAGTATATACCGCTGCCGTATTCCAAAAGATGATGAACTCAGAGCTAACCCTCTTAGGCAAGAAGGTCTTGACAGTGGGAGCAGGAAATATAGGCTATCTAACATCCTACCAAGCCATGCAGGCAGGAGCAAAGGTTGTGGCAATACTCGAGGCAATGCCAAAAGAAGGAGGATTCCCTGTTCAAGCCAATAGAATTCGACGTCTAAGCATACCTATAATGACCTCGACAATACTACTCGAAGCAATCCCAAATGACGATAATACAGGAATAAAAGGAGCAATAATTGCAGACTGCGAAAACTTCAAACCAATTCCGGGCACTGAAAGACTAATAGAAGATATAGATATAATTAATGTCTGCACAGGCTTAATTCCAGACAACAACCTCCTTATGAAGGGTAACGAACTCTTTGGCAAGAACTGTCATGGAGTAGGCGATGCTGTGAGAATAGGAGAGGGAACCTCTGCCGTTTTGCGTGGAAAACAATGTGCCTACGAGATAGCAATGGCAAACAATGTAAGGGTAGACTACGATGAGTACCTAAGAGTAAGCAAGGAATATATCGATTCTCAACAACACCCCTTTAGAGTATTAGAAGAACCATTTGCTCCAGATAAAGAGAGAATGGAGAAACGTAGCTTTGTGCAAATAGATTGCCTATATGGATTTGCATGTAACCCATGTCAGTTTGCTTGCAAATATGGAGCAATAACCAAGAGCTCAACCTCAACAGTACCAAAGATAGATTTCGATAAATGTATAGGTTGCATGGACTGCGTGACACGTTGCCCAGGTCTAGCGATATTTGGTTATAACACCAAGAAGAAGCAGGTCTTTCTCCCATTTGAATATGAAGTAAAGGAAGGAATAGATGTTGTCCTTGTGGATAATAATGGCAAAAAGCTTGGAATGGGAAATATTGAGGCAATAAAGAAGAATACCAATAAGACCAATTTTGCAAGAATAAATATCACTTCCCTAATCTCAGAGGATATAGATATGCTAAAAATTAGGGGATTCCTTGTACCAGAGAATGTTCCAGAAGAGATTCATACTCATAAGGCAGAAGAGGATGTTGCAAAGAGCTTTGTATGTCATTGCGAAGATATAACAGTGGAAGATCTATTAAAGGTAATAGGAGATAGAAAGACCATAACAGTTGACGAACTAAAACATACTACACGTATAGCAATGGGAGACTGTAGAGGAAAACGTTGCGTTCCAAGAGCAAAACAAATCCTTCGTTCCTATGGTGTTGAGGTAACCGAAGAGGCAACTCCAAGAGGACCACTTTCCACTCAGCTAACAATGGGAGAGCTAAGAAAAGAGGCACATGAGAATATACTTTCGAGAACATTTATAGCATATAATCATACAGTAATAAAGGTAAAAAGTCTTATTGCAGGAGGAGGTATAGCAGGTTCTGCGCTCTATCGTTATATGGCTGAGGCAGGAATGAAACCACTCTTGATAAACTCCGAAAGAGGAGCATCGTGGAGGAATATTGCAGGAGGACGTCCAGCCTTCTCCAATCCAGAGCTTGCCGATATAGCAAAGCATAACCACGAAATGTTTATAGAGCTAAATAAGGTTTCCAAGATAGACTACTTCCCAACTCGTTATGTAAACCTTGCACACGACGAAGCATCATACAAGGGTTTAGAAGCAGCAATGGGTTGGTCAGATGCCTATATGGTATCGCCAAAGGATTTCCAAAAAGAGATTTCTCCATACTTTAACCCAAACAATAAGAACTATATTGCAGCACAGATAACCAACGACTGTTGGCAGGCAACACCAGGCAAGGCAATAGACCTCTTAAGAAATATTGGTACACGTGCAGGAGGCGAGATACTTGAGTCGGCAAAACTCGTAGAGCTATATAAGACAGGAAGCGAATACCACGCCTTAGTGCTCACAAAAGACAACCAATACATAGACTATGTTACCGAGACATTTATAAATGCCCTAGGTTTCAATTCCTCAGCCTTTGCCTCAAAGCTAGGCATAGAGACAGGTCTTTTCCCAGTAAAACACCAAGCCTTTATCACTAAGCGTATGCCGCTATTAGGAAAGAATGGAGATGGATTAGATATGGTTATCGACCGCCGTCACTACAAAGGATTCTCAGCAGTCTATGGACAACAGCTAAGAGAAACAGGACAGATAATAGGATGTGCCTCACCAGCCTTCGACGCACAAGAATCCAATAGCAATCGAAAGATAAACAGCGTTGAGTTTATGGGCATAGTATCCGAAGTCTTCTCCGACTGGATACCAGAACTAAAGAATATCAGTTTCCAAGCCGTATGGTCAGGCTACTACACAGAGCCACGCTATATAGTAGACCCAGAACTAGGACTATTCACAGGACTAAGAGGACATGGATTTATGTTAAGCCAATACCTAGCAAAACTTTACGTAGACAAACTTCAAGGACGCCCAGTACCAGAATACTTCGACAAGCTAAAACTCACCAGAGAAGGCATCTCCGAAACAGCATTAAAATAAAAATATCGGAAAACGTAGGGGCGAATTTATATTCGCCCCTTTACGTTTATTTGGATAAGTTTTTTATCTTTGCAGTATAGAATTATTTGGTCATTCAATTAGGAACTAGAGAAAAATGGAAAATAGAAGATTAATAATTAAAAATGTTGGTCCTATTTCATCTATTGAAATAGAACTAAATAAAGTAAATGTTTTTATAGGTGAGCAAGGTAGTGGTAAGAGTACAATAGCAAAACTAATAAGTTATTGCACATGGGTTGAGAAAAAAATAGCATTGGATTATGGTACAGAGTATTTTGAGACTGAGAATACTTTTATTGATAGTTTAACAACATTCCATAAATTGGATGGCTACTTTAATGAAAATTCCTTTTTTAGGTTTGAATCGGAAATTTTGGAATTTGAATACTATCATAATATTGGAAAACCTGAAATAAAAATTAAAGACCTTAATTTATATAAGAGAAAAAAAATATCCTATATTCCATCGGAAAGAAATATTGTTGCAAGTATTCCAAACTGGTTTGAGGTAAAACTACCTGATAATAATATTCGCAGTTTTATGTCTGATTGGGAAAATGCAAGGAAAACCCATACAAAAGAAAATCCATTGGAGGTACTAAATTTTGGATTTAATTATCATTATGATGAAAGTATTAAGGGTGATATTATAACTTATAATAATGGAGAACAATTTGCACTAACTAACGTTGCAAGTGGTTTTCAAGCAATAGTCCCATTGTTAGTTGTGGTTGAATATGTTACTAAATGGATTTATAGAAACGAAGAAAATGATAGTGTAGTTAATCTTTCAAAACATAAAAAAATTTCATCTAAGGTTGTTAGTAAAGATTTGGAGATGAAAAACATATTAGAGGAAATGAGATTAGTAAGTCTCCCAAAAGATGAATCTAGAGCTAAAGAAATGGTGTCATTTATTACTAATAGATTAGATGAATTGGATAATTTTGTAACAGCTAATTTTATTAAAACAAATTCTACTCATCTAATTATTGAAGAACCAGAGCAAAATTTATTTCCTCAAACCCAGAGGGATTTATTATATTCATTGATAGGTAATGTTGTTAATAATGAAAAAGATATATGTTTAACTCTAACTACACATAGCCCTTATATCCTATACGCAATAAATAATTGTTTAATGGGAGGCTTGGTAAAGGATATAGTAAATGAAAAAGACAAAGAAATTGCGTCATCTAATTCATGGATAGATACGAAATTAGTTTCTATTTGGCAGATAACAAAAGAAAATACAATAATTTCGCTCAAAAACGAAAGAGATACTCTTGGAAAACACTTCTTTAATGATGTTTTGAATGATGTTATGGATGAGTATTATATTCTTATCAAATACTTAAATAAAGTTTCTTATGCAAAGAGAGATTGAAGCTAAAATACCTAAATATACAATAAATAATCATGAATTTACAAATGCATCTGCAAATTATATTTATGTTGTGGATTGGACTAATTTTAAATGTGGGGAGTTTAAGGTAAAGATTCATGAAAGTAATAAGCCAGAACATCCAATTTCAGGAGAAGAAGTTAATTCTGTTATAATAAATAATAAGAGTGAGATAAAAATTACTTTTGATTTATTTGGAGATAATGCTTTACCAATTAAAAAAGGTTTATCAAGTAGGCAATGTGAATGTGTTTGTTTCCCTTCAGATTATAATGATGCTTCATGGATATTGTTTATAGAAACCAAATATGCTGAGGATATTATTAGTGCTTTCGATGAAAAATATAAATATCCATATAATATGAAAGAACAAATTAAAGCTACTGTTCAGTATTTTAGGGATAAAAGCATTCTTGAAAAAGATAGGATTGTAAATGCAGTAATTTCTTTTCCTAATGTTAATGAGCCATATCATGAAATAGCAATTCTTCAAGACGAATTAGATGAATTTTATGATAATTGTGGGATAATTATTAGGGCAACAAATACAGTTGAGGTAGTAGATGAAACTGATATTAATCTTATTTCTTAATAAAATAATTATGAAAAAGAGGTAACAAAGTGGCTACCTCTTTCTTATTTCTATTATTTTACCTCAATATACCTAGAATATTCAAATTCTGTATTAGGGTTCTTGGAGATTATTGTTTGGTTGAAGCCTTTGGTTCCGTAGCGGATAAACCAGAACTTTTTGGGGACTCTTGAGATAATTTGAACTAGGGTGTCTTGGCTTTTGTAAGAGAGGAGTATGGTGTCTTTTCTTATGCAACCACTTGCTTTTAGCCAAGGGTCTTGATAATTAAAACACTTTATTGTGTCTATATATACCACGCTATCCCTTATCTTGGTCACTATCTCATATCTTGTTGTTGTGGCAAAGTCGGAGATTGATTTTATCCTTTTTGGTTTTATTCCTGCATCCTTCGCCATTTCAATAAGGTTTGGGTAGTTTTCCTTTAAATCATCCCTATCCATAACAAGTCTCTGCGTTTTAATGGCGTTAAGACTCTTCTTTGTCTTATAGGTTTCAAACGAAGACAATAGCGTCTCATTGGACTCCTCCAATAATTTATTAATTGCCCTATCCCTACCTGTGCGTATAATGAGAAAGGCGATAATAATTATCAATATTGTGATTATTCTGATTAATATTTTTTCCATTTTTCTTTCTTTTCTTTTTTTATCCACTAATTACACAAATTACTCTAATTTATAATTCGTTTAATTCGGGCAATTCGTGGACGTTCTTTTCTTTTTTGTCCACCAATTACACCAATTACTCTAATTTATAATTCGTTTAATTCGGGCAATTCGTGGACGTTTATTTAAAAAAAATGGGGCGAAAAATGTTCGCCCCTACCTTTTCACTTTTCACTCTTACCTTTTCACTCCTTACGGTACAACCGGTGGTGCAGCGTTTGGATCGACGTATCCCTTAGGGATAACTTCCTTGTAGGTATAACCTACTGTCTTAAGACGATTCTTGAACCTTTGGTTAGGCACGAAGTTAATCTTCGTACGGCGTATTGTTGTAACGTCAGCCTCTTCTGCTGTCTCCACTGCCTTAACATTCAAGTAAGGAGTAAACAATCCAAGCTGGTCAAGCTGTACACTCTGACCACTAAGACAAGCCTCTACAATCTCCATCTGAAGCGCAGCAATTGCCGAAAGTACGTCGTTGTAAGCCAAGGACGATGCAGCAGCAACACGGTCACACAATTGCTCTTGAGAGATAGGAGCAGAACGAACAATAGCGCAAAGAAATTTTTGCCCTGGATTGTACCCAACAGGTACA
>JAFNAQ010000001.1 GCA_017860275.1 Bacteroidota bacterium | reverse complement strand
TACAAGAGTTGTCCCTTTTGTACTGCCAATAAAGAAACTATTCTTAATTGTAGTAACTCCTATAATTCCAGCAATACCACCAATTTTATTATACCCATTCATATCAGCTTTAGAATATGATGATTCAATTGTTGAATAATCAGCTAATCCACAAATTCCACCACATGCATCCCATCCGCTTACTTTCCCAGAAGTGTAACAGTTACTAACGGTAGCATTATTTGAATAACCACAAATAATCCCAATGCATAGGCTGCCTCTTATTGACGCATTTACAACTCCTAAATTTTTTATAACAGCCCCATTTCCGATGTAACCAAATAACCCAATTCTTTCTTGTAATGAATTTGCAGTTGTATCTCTATGTATATAGAGATTTTTAATTAATTTGCCATTTCCATCAAAATTACCTTTAAACTGATTGTAGTCACTTGTGCTAGTCCCCGATGTATTCCATCCTCCAATTGGAACGAAATTAGAAACGTTGGCTAGATTAATATCGTTTGTTAGCTTAAAATATTTCCCTGCAGAGGTATTCCCGCTCTTTACGTAATTTGATAAACTTATCAAGTCAGCGGAGTCACTTATTAAATAAGGGCTTGATTGAGTCCCACTACCTGACCATTGAGAAAATGCATTATTAGTTATAAATACTAATAAGATTGCTAGCAAAGAAATTAATTTAATCTTTTTCATAAAGATGTTTTTTGGAAAATATACATTACGTTTATTGATTGGCAAAGGTATAATATTTTTTAAATAAAACAAAAAAAAGCACCTAATTATTAATTAGGTGCTTTCAAATATTTATAGATGATTCTTAGTCAACCATTATTACTAAGCATTTGCTTCCTTTCCAAAATTGTTCTGGATTTGTGATGCGAATAGATGTTGGTTTTTTTACATCTCCTTCTAGTGAGTAAGATGAAGATGGGTGAGAAGAGATTAATTTAGTTTTTCTTCCAGTCAAAGGTATTTCTTGAGTATTACGGATATCTATTTTCGTAAGGTTTTCGTAATTTGCATTGTGTGCGAATGATGACGTTTTACCTATTCCGATAAATCCACCTTTTTGATCGATTAAATTTTTAGCTATTAACTCTTTCTTTGTTCCGACAGCGAAGTATGCTGCATTTTTCTCATCTTCTATTTTCAGAATTTGAGCATCTTTTTGTTTATTCTTGTTTGAAAGGTCATTAACATTTTTTGTTAGCGCATCAATTTGAATATTTTTCTTTGCAAGTTCTGTATTAAGAGCTTGTATTTGTTCTTCTTGTTCTTTTATTCTTGATTCTAGGTTAGAAACAAAACTTTGTAATTGAGTATTTTGTTTGTTCGCTTTTTTAAGTTTTGCATTCACATTCGCTACTTTTTGTTTGTTTGCAGCCAATGCACTCTTTATTGTTTCTATCTTGCTGAAAATATTTGCTTTTGCATCTTTAGATATTTCTCCAGAAGTGTTCGCTACTTTGGAAACTCCAGCATAAGTGTTTGTTACTTCTGCTAATGCAACATCAACTTCATTTAGTTCTTTGAACATTTTCTCCATTTCTCCATCTTTAGCAGACATTAATGCTGCAAATGAATCTTGAACTTTTTGTTCTCTAGCTTTTTGTTCTTCTTTGTTTTGGCAACCTATTAATGTAGCAATAGCAAACATTCCTAAGATTAATAAACTCTTTTTCATAGATATAATAATTAAGGTTATAAAATTTATTGAATGATAATCTCTTCGTTTGCAAATATACATATTATTTTATTAATACATAACATATGAAAACTATATAACTAAGCGTTTCAATAAATTGAAGTGCATATAGTTTTCCATTTTAGAATTCTTTAAGAACCAACCTAAGACAAAAAGTAGTAATATTGCAAGCTAATTTTATTTGATAATGAATACTGATCAACTTGAAGTTTTTGGAGCTAAGGCTCATAATCTACAAAATATTTCACTTTCTATTCCAAGAAACTCACTTGTTACGATAACAGGTCTTAGTGGAAGTGGGAAGTCTTCTCTAGCATTTGATACTATTTATGCTGAGGGTCAAAGGCGTTATCTTGAAACTTTTTCTGCATATATAAGAAATTTTATTGGTGGAATAGAAAGACCAGATGTTGAAAAAATCACAGGTCTTCAGCCAGTTATATCAATTGAACAAAAGACAACAAATAAAAATCCTCGTTCAACAGTAGGAACTACAACTGAAATATATGACCTAATACGTCTATTATTTGCAAGAGTAGCTGATGCTTATTCATTGAATACAGGAGAGAAAATGATAAAGTATTCGGAGAAGCAAATTATTGAAATTATTGAAAAAGAATTTTCAAACAATAACATCATAATATTATCTCCAGTAGTAAAAGGAAGAAAGGGACACTATAGAGAATTATTTGAATCTATTGCAAAGAAAGGATATTTAAAGGTAAGAATAGACGGAGTCATTACAAACATTGTTGGAGGATTGCAACTTGATCGTTATAAGGTTCATGATATAGAAATTGTAATTGATAAGATAAAAATTGTAGAGGAAAATCTTACACGACTTAAAAAATCAATTGAGACTGCATTTAAGGCAGGAAAAGGCTCAATCATGGTTCTTAATGAATCTGATAATGAAGTTAGGCACCTGAGTAAGATGTTAATGTGTCCAACTACAGGGATTTCTTATCCAGAGCCTGAACCAAACACTTTTTCATTTAACTCACCATATGGAGCATGTGAGCATTGTAATGGTCTGGGAGAAATAATTCAAGTTGATATAGACAAAATTATACCTGACAACAACAAATCCTTGGCTGAAGGAGGATTAATTCCTCTGGGTAAGCCAAACAAGAATTCTTGGTTTGTAAAACAACTTATTGCATTAGGAAATAAATTGGATTTTGATCTTGATACCCCAATAAAAGAATTAAGTGAGAGAGCTCTTTCTGCGATATTATATGGAAGTGAGTTAGAGCTTGAAACCTATGACTCTAATATGGGTATTAAGTCTTTGAGTGCTGATAAATTTCAAGGGATAATCACATTTATTAAATCTCAATTTGGAGATAATATTCCACCTTCAATTCAGAAATGGGCTTCTGCCTTCATGAATAATGCAGTTTGCCCTCATTGTAATGGGACAAGACTTAGGAAAGAGAGCTTGCAGTTCAGGATTGATGATAAGAATATCTCAGAGCTTGCAGAAATGGATATATCAGATTTATCCATTTGGTGTGAGAATGTAATTAACAAACTTAGTAAGCGTAAACAAGAAATAGCTAAGGAGATACTTAGAGAGATTAATACGAGGATAAGTTTTTTATTGGATGTAGGATTGGGATATTTAAGTCTAAATAGAAGCACAAGAACTCTTTCAGGGGGTGAATCTCAAAGAATACGTTTAGCGACACAGATAGGTTCACAACTTGTAAATGTACTTTATATATTAGATGAGCCAAGTATTGGCTTACATCAAAGAGATAATGTGAGACTAATCGGAGCCTTAAAGAAACTAAGAGATGCAGGCAACTCAGTAATAGTTGTTGAGCACGATAAAGATATGATATTAGAGTCAGATTGGGTGGTAGATATAGGTCCTGGAGCAGGGATAAATGGAGGAAAAGTAATTTTCAATGGCACACCAAAAGAAATATTAAATAGTAATATTAATTCGATTACATGCGATTATTTGAATGGGAGAAAGGAAATTGCAGTTCCAAAAATTAGACGCCAAGGTAATGGTCAATATATAGAATTAATAGGTGCTAGAGGTAATAATTTAAAGAATGTAGATCTTAAACTTCCTTTAGGAATGTTGGTTTGTGTCACAGGAGTCTCTGGTAGCGGAAAGTCATCTCTGATAAATAATACTTTACATCCAATTCTCAGTCAGTACTTCTTTCGAAGCGATAAAAAGCCCTTGCAATATAAAGAGATAAGAGGAATCGATAATATAGATAAAGTAATTGAGATAAATCAATTTCCTATAGGAAAAACACCAAGGAGTAATCCAGCAACCTATATTGGCGTTTTTGACGAGATAAGAAAACTTTTTGCATCCTTGCCTACAGCAAAGATTAGAGGATATGAGTCAGGACGCTTTTCATTTAACGTAAAAGGAGGACGTTGCGAGACTTGCCAAGGTGCAGGAGTAAAAACAATTGAAATGAACTTTTTGCCAGATGTGTATGTAGTTTGTGAAGATTGCAATGGAAAGAGATATAACCGCGAGACATTAGAAGTTAGATACAAAGGGAAAACAATTAGCGAAGTGCTAAACATGAGTTTTGAAGAAGCTGTAGTATTCTTTGAGAACTATCCAAAGATCAATCGCCAATTATCAATAGTAAAAGAAGTAGGTCTTGGGTATATAACGCTTGGTCAGCCTTCTACAACTCTCTCTGGAGGAGAAAGTCAAAGAATAAAACTCGCTGCCGAGTTAGGCAAGAAGGATACGGGCAAAACATTGTATATACTAGATGAACCAACAACGGGTTTGCATTTTGAAGATATAAGAATATTGATGGATGTATTACAAAAGCTTGTTGATAAAGGAAATTCAATGATAATAATTGAGCATAACCTTGATGTTATAAAGGTTGCAGATTATATTATTGACTTAGGTCCCGAAGGAGGAAAAGAGGGAGGACAAATTCTAGCAGAGGGAACACCTGAAGAGATAGTTAACAACACATTTAGTGTAACAGGTCAGTATTTATTAAAGGAGTTAAAACAAAAAAGCATATAGAAATTTGGTTATAATAGATTTTTTTGTAATTTTGCAACCTCAAAATGGCGGGATAGCTCAGTTGGTTAGAGCGTCGGATTCATAACCCGGAGGTCACGAGTTCAACTCTCGTTCCCGCTACAAAGAATATAAGAGACCATCTCATAATAAATGAGATGGTCTCTTCTTTTATATACATATTTAGCCATATTGATAAATAAACATGGTGATATATAAAATCCTGAGTCTCACTTTATAATATCGAGATGGCATTTCGTGATGTCGAAATGGCATTTGATAGCTACGAGATGGCATTTCGACATTACGAAATGCCATCTCGTATTTATGAATTGGCTCAAAAAAACTCAACAAATAGCCATGTTTTTTTAAAAAAAGTGCAGAAAAAATGTATCTTTGCAACTATGATTAATATACTGAATAAGAAGAAGATTGTTAATGATCCAGTTTATGGGTTTATTAATATTCCTAATGAAAGAATCTTTGATTTAATTGAGCATAGGTTTGTTCAACGTCTTCGTAGAATTAAGCAACTTGGACTCAGTAATTTGGTATATCCTGGGGCAGAACATACTCGTTTTGCTCATGCTTTGGGAGCTATGTTTCTTATGAATCAAGCCTTAGATGTATTGCGTCAAAAGTCTCAGATAATAACAGACCAGGAGTATGATTCCTCTCTTTCTGCAATTCTTTTACACGATATTGGTCATGGTCCTTTCTCTCATTGTCTAGAACATTTCTTTTTCGAAGAGTCTCATGAGGAACTCTCGCTGAAGCTTATGAAGATGATAGGGGTTAGCCAAATAACAATAGATATATTTTCAAATAATTACGAAAAGAAATTCCTTCATCAGCTTGTATCATCTCAGGTAGATACTGATAGGCTTGACTATCTTACAAGGGATAGTTTTTTTACTGGAGTATCTGAAGGGGTGATAGGCACAGAGAGAATTATTAAGATGCTATCTGTTGCAAATGATGAGTTAGTTATAGACCAAAAAGGGATTTATTCAATAGAAAAGTTTATTATCTCAAGGCGATTGATGTATTGGCAGGTTTATCTTCATAAGGCTGTGATTGCATCAGATTGTTTGCTATTAACAATTCTCAAAAGAGCTAGAGATATTTCTGAAAAAGGAGTAAATATTTCGGAATCCATTTCGCCAGCCTTAAGATATTTTATTGAGAATGGAAGATGCTCAATAAATAACGAGTGCGCTGTGGAGATGTTTACCCTACTCGATGATTCAGATATTTGGAGTGCGATAAAGACTTGGTCGCTACATAATGATAAGATACTTTCATACTTATCCAAATCGCTAATATCTCGACATGTAGGTAAGATGATAATTCAAGATAAGCCATTCACAGAAGAAGATATTACAGGATATATTGAAAAGTATGATAATAAAAACTCATTGACTGAGCAGGAGATTAGGAGATATTTTATTATAAGCGATGAGGTAAAGAACAAGGCATATAGTTTTAAGGATGATAAGATAAATATTTTGTTTAAGAATGGAGAGATAAAGGAAATTTGTGATGCCTCAGACCAATTGGATAAAAGCTTTCTAAGTAAAGAGATAAAGAAGTATTATCTATATCAATTGGCTTAGAGGAGTAAAATAATTTTATATATCCATAATTCACTATTCATATAATAGTTGTAATTTTGGAAAGTTTTATTTGAGGAAATTAACGTATAAAAAATATAGTAATGAAAAAGTATTTTCTTTTAGCTGTAATAATTGCAGTTAGTATTGTTTCATGTAAGCCAAGAGAGTCGGCAGATAAAGACATTATTGGAAAGCCAGAGGTTGAGGTTAAGGATGGAAAACTTACCCCAGAGGTTCTTTGGAGCTTCGGGAGAATTGGAGATGTTTCGGTCTCCCCAGACGGGAAGAAGGTTTTGTATACTGTAAAGTATTTCGATATCAAGTCAAATAAGGGTAATGCAGAGATTTACTCTATGAATATTGACGGAAGTGAGAAAGAAAGATTAACCACAACTGCTGCAAGTGAATGGAATGCAGTTTGGCGTCCTGATGGCAAGAAGATTGGATTTTGTTATGCCGATGATAAGGGAGTTCAAATATATGAAATGGATTTAGATGGAGATAATAGAAAACAAATTTCAGAAGTTAATGAGGGAGATATAGAGTCTTTCTCATATTCTCCAGATTCAAAGAAGATATTATATGTAAGAGCAATTGCTAAGAAGGATAAGTTTGCATATTTAAAGGAAGGTCTAGACAAGACAAGTGGACGAATAAACGATGATTTAGCATATAGACATTGGGATAATTGGGTTGATAATATCCCACAGCCATTCGTTGCAGATTTCGACGGAAAGAAATTGTCAAATCCAATCAACTTATTAGTTGGAACAGAATATGAATCTCCAATGCGTCCTTGGGGAGGCATGGAACAGATTACTTGGTCACCAGACTCAAAGAAAATTGCATATACTTGTAGAAAGAAGGTTGGTAAGGCTTATGCTTTTTCGACAAATTCAGACATTTATCTATATGATGTAGCTTCAAAAACTCTTGTAAATATCTCAGAAGGAATGATGGGATATGATCAGAACCCAGTCTTTTCTCATAATGGAAAGTTACTAGCATGGGAAAGTATGGAAAGAGATGGTTATGAGGCAGACAAGCAAAGACTAATGGTTTGTGACCTTGCAACAAAGAAGGTAACAGACTTCTCGAAGAACTTTGACCAAAATTCAAATAAGCTTGTGTTTGCTAAAGATGATAAGTCAATATATTTTATCTCAGATCATTTTGCAGTTGATAATATCTATCAATTAACTCTTGCTGATACTAGTATTAGACAAATAACTAAGGGAGTTCACGACTTCACAGCAGTAATGTTATCTTCAAAAGGGCTTATTGGAACAAAGATGAGTATGTCTATGCCAGTAGAAATTTACTCTGTTGATCCAAATTCAGGAGCAGAAAAGAATATATCTAATGAAAACAAAGAATTGCTTGCTAAGGTTAAGATGGGTAAGGTTGAACAACGTTGGTTTAAGGCATCAGATGGTAAGAATCTTCACTCTTGGATAATCTATCCACCAGATTTTGATTCAACAAAGAAATATCCAACAATTCTATATTGTGAGGGAGGTCCTCAATCTACAGTTTCTCAATTCTGGTCTTATCGTTGGAACTTCCAGATTATGGCTGCAAATGGTTATATTATTGTCGCTCCTAATCGTAGAGGATTACCTGGATTTGGAGGGGAGTGGAACGAAGCAATATCAGGAGATTATGGTGGTCAATGTATGAGAGATTACCTAACATCTATCGATGAAATGTGTAAGATGCCTTATGTAGATAAGGATCGTTTAGGTTCAGTTGGTGCAAGCTTTGGAGGCTTCTCTGTTTACTGGCTTGCAGGCAATCATAACAAACGTTTCAAATGCTTTATTGCACATAATGGAATGTTTAACCTAGAACAACAGTACTTAGAAACAGAAGAAATGTGGTTTGTAAACTGGGACTTAGGTGGAGCTTATTGGGATAAAAACAATAAGACAGCTCAACGTTCTTATGCAAACTCTCCTCATAAATTTGTGGATAAATGGGACACTCCTCTTATGGTTATTCATTCAGAGTTCGACTATAGAATTGTGGCATCACAAGGTATGGCAGCATATAACGCAGCACTTATTCGTGATATTCCTGCACGTTACCTATATTTCCCAGATGAAACACATTGGGTATTAAAACCACAAAATGGTATCCTATGGCAAAGAAACTTCTTCGACTGGTTAGACAAGTGGTTAAAGAAGTAATTAGAATACAAAATAAATATTAAAACATATACGCAAATGGAAATTATCGGAAAATTAGTAAAAGTATTACCAGAAGAAACTGGTAACGGCAAGAATGGACAATGGGTAAAGGGTGCCTTTGTTATTGAAACAGAAGGACAGTATCCAAAGAAAGTTCATTTCACACTTTGGGGTGAAGAAAGAGTAGCATCAATTAAAGTTATCAATCCTAACGATCAAATCAAGGTTTACTTCGATGTTGAATCAAGAGAGTTCAACGAGCGTTGGTATACAGATTTAAGATGTTTCAGAATAGATTCCTTTAACCCTGTTGCAGTAGGAGCTCAACCTATGGCTCAACCACAAGTTAGCCAACCACAAATGGCACAACCTGTACAACAAGTAAATGCACCAGCAGCAGAATATGGTTCATTCAACACAGCCTCAACACCAGAGGATGATGATTTACCATTCTAAAAACTAAGTATAAATATCAAGATACTAGGCTGTTTCAAATAATGAGACAGCCTTTTTGGTAAATAGGCCATCTCTATGAATTTTAAGGAGGTTTCGTCGAACTTTTCTCTGAGAAAAATAAAAATATAGTAGGGAAAAAAGAAAAAAGAGTAGCTTTAATCTGCGGTTTGATAAATCTCTATTCTTTTGCCATTAGGTAGGAGGAAAACCATAGATAGGTGAATGAGAAGAAGTGGACTCCCATCTGTCTTTCTAGGATTGATTCGAAGAGGAAGCTTATCCCAATTATTACAAGTACTGCTCCAACAAAGAAGTCTTTTGTTTGAAAGGATTGAAAGAATGGGACAATAAATATGGCTAGCAAAACGATTAGACCTATTGCACCTATTGCTAAAGTAGTTTGAAGGAATTGATTATGAGCGTTTAAATAATGTTCAAACCTTACCCCATTATCTTTATATAGTTCTTCTAAGGCAATTTTTACATCACCAGTTCCTACTCCGAATATTGGATTTTCGAATATTGTTTTATGAACGTTTAGATATATAAATCTTCTTTGGTTCATGCTTCCAGAGGTAGATTTTTCTAGTTTTTCTGTAGTAATATTCTTCGAAGCATTAATGTATCTTTTGTTTAATCCGCTGATTTGAAATATTAAGAAGTAGAATGAGGCAATTATACTTATCAATAAAAATGCTGTTTTGAACTTCTTTTCAATAATAATTAAATCGAAGAATATCCAAATATATGTAGCAGTAAGACAAATAAATCCAGATCTTGAGTTTAGGAGAATAGTGAATAGGGTAAGAAATATCGAAGAAGATAGTTTGATAATAAAACTTCTTTTTTTATCCAATTTAAATAATTCAATTAGGGGAGTCTTGTAAATCAAGATAAAAGCAACCATTGAATACATTGACATATAGGAAGGATGATTATTTGCGCTCAGTTTTGTATAAGTAATAGAATAAATAAAAGGGAGTGAGGAATTCAATCCGTTTAGTATTGCATGAGTAATCAGTATAATTTCTAATATTAATAATCCTGCGATAAACGAAAGTCCATAATACCATAATTTCTTCTTTGTAAGATGTTCTTTAGGTGATAAAATAAATAGAATGGGTAAAAGAATAAATGGAAGTTTCACCATAATATCTTTTCTAGCTTCAATTGAATCTGACGAGTAAATACAACCAATAGCATAGACAATAAATAAAGAAATAAGTAGCAGTTTTTTTATATCTAATAAAGATTTTATATCAAAAGAATAAGTTCTTGAAGAGTATGTATAGATTATAGATAAAGTAAATAGAATTATAGATAAAGTTTTGAAAAATGCGGGCATGCAAATATTTAAACCTAAGAATATCAAGGAAAAGAATAAAAAACTATCAGAAAATTTTCGAGAGACTAATTTCATTATTAGGAAATATAAGTGCTAATTTTATTTGAATTTTATGCAAATATACAAGTTTTGAATATTATATGTATATTTGTAGATTGAAATTTAAAGAAGATACTAAATAGAACTAAGATATGAAAGTAGTAATATTTGCAGGAGGAATGGGTACTCGTATTTCAGAAGAGTCGCACTTAAAGCCAAAGCCTATGATAGAAATAGGCGAAAAACCAATACTATGGCATATAATGAAGATGTATTCTCATTATGGATTCAATGACTTTATAATTTGCTTAGGATATAAGGGTTATAAGATTAAAGAGTATTTCCTAAACTATTTTCTATATAACTCCGATGTTACCATCGACCTTGCTACAAATGATGTTGAAATACATAAGTCTTTTGCTGATGACTTTAAGGTTACCTTAGTTGAGACAGGTCTAAATACAAAGACAGCAGGACGTTTAAAACAGGTTGAAAAATACATAGGCAATGAGCCATTTATGCTAACCTATGGAGATGGAGTTTCGGATATAAACCTTGGGAAACTCTTAGAATATCATAATAATTCAGGGAAGATAGCTACAGTTACAGCAGTTCAACCAGAGGGGAAGTTTGGAGGAATGGAGATGAACGAAAGTGATGAGGTAACAGTGTTTAAAGAAAAACCAAAGGGAGATGGAACTTGGATAAATGGAGGCTTCTTTGTTTTAGAACCTTCAGTATTCAAGTATCTTGATGGAGATATGGATGATGTTATGTGGGAGGATTCTCCACTTGAGCGTTTGGCAAAGGATAATGAACTTTCTGCATATAAACATATAGGTTATTGGCGTTGTATGGATGCTCTTAGAGATAAGAACGATCTTGAGAATGCTTGGAATACTCATAACGCACCTTGGAAACTATGGAAGTAAAATCTTTTCTCAATACCTATAGGGGCAAAAGGGTATTCGTTACTGGACATACAGGCTTTAAGGGTTCTTGGTTTGTAAAAATACTCTCAATGGCAGGTGCAGAGATAGTAGGTTATTCCTTAGATCCAATAACAAATCCTAATCTATATTCAGTTTTAGAAATAGAGAGCCTATGTAAGAAGTCTATTATTGCAGATATTAGGGATAGAGAGAGATTAACCAAGGAGATATTTGATTTTCAACCAGATTTTATTTTTCATTTAGCAGCACAACCAATTGTTCTAACTTCTTATGAAATACCATCTGAAACCTTCGATGTAAACGTTGTTGGAACAGCCAATGTATTGGAGGCGGTTAAAAAGATGAATAAGCCAGATACTAACACAATTATCATTACAACCGACAAGGTATATGAGAATCTTGAAAAGGATTATGCCTATCAAGAAGACGATAGACTTGGTGGTTATGATCCTTATTCTGCATCTAAGGCAGCAGCAGAAATTGTTGTTTCATCATTTAGATATTCTTTCTTTAACCCAAAAAACTTTGAAAAGCATAGAAATAAAGTATTATCTGTTAGGGCAGGGAATGTTATTGGAGGAGGAGACTGGGCATCAGATAGACTTGTTCCCGATATTGCAAGAGCTTTAAACCAAAATCAGCCAATAATTGTTCGTAATCCTAATTCAATCAGACCTTGGCAACACGTTATTGAGCCATTAATGGGTTATTTATATGCAGGTTATCTATTAAGTGAAGAGTCTTTTGTTGATTCAATTAATTTTGGACCAATGCCAAACGATACTCTTAGCGTGGATGAGATGGTAAGGCTAGCACTTAGTATTTGGGGCAGTGGAGAATATAATTGTCCTAAACTAGAGAATCAACCACATGAGGCTGGCTTATTAAAACTAAATATAGAAAGAGCATTATCCTTGGGTTGGAAACCTAAATGGAATGCACAAAAAGCACTTATGAGAAGTTTGCAGTGGTATAGTCTTTACTATAAATCCTCATCAAATAAGGAGCTAATTGACTTAACAATAAATCAAATAAAGGAATATTTAAATGACTAAAAGAGAAGAGATTTTAAATTTAGTAAAGGAATATTATAAAGAGACATTCTCAAATACTAAGGAATTTGAAGAGGGAGATACCATATCTTACGGAGGTAGAATATTTGATGAGACTGAGATGGTTAACCTTGTGGATTCTTCTTTAGATTTTTGGTTAACCTCTGGTCGTTATTGTAATGAGTTTGAAAGCCAAATGGCAAAGATGATTGGAGTAAAACATCTCTATCTTGTAAATTCAGGCTCTTCTGCAAATCTTTTGGCCTTTATGACACTTACCTCTGACCGTCTTGGAGATAGAAAGATAAATCGTGGTGATGAGGTTATTACTGTTGCCGCAGGTTTTCCAACTACAATTACTCCAATGATTCAATATGGAGCAATACCAGTATTTGTAGATGTAACAATACCTGAATATAATATCGATTGCAGTAAACTAGAAGATGCACTTTCCGAAAAAACAAAGGCAGTTATGGTTGCTCATACCTTGGGTAATCCATTTAATCTTGAAAAAGTCAGAGACTTCTGCAAGAAACATAATCTTTGGCTAGTTGAGGATAACTGTGATGCCTTAGGAAGTGAATACTTTATCGATGGGCAGTGGAAGAAGACAGGAACTATTGGAGATATTGGAACATCAAGCTTCTATCCTCCACATCATATGACAATGGGAGAGGGTGGAGCCGTATATACCAATGACTCAACTCTAGGAAGAATAGCTATGAGCTTTAGAGATTGGGGAAGGGATTGTTATTGTCCTTCGGGAAAAGACGACACATGCAAACATAGGTTTACCCAACAGTTTGGAGAATTACCAATGGGCTATGATCATAAATATGTTTATTCTCATTTTGGATATAACCTAAAAGTTACAGAGATGCAGGCTTCTATTGGTCTTGCTCAATTAAAAAAACTAGATACCTTCACAAATAGGAGAAGAGAGAATTTTGATTATCTCCTTTCTGCATTGAAGCAAGCTGGAGCAGAGAATAAATTAATTCTTCCGATCAAAGAAGAAAATTCTAATCCATCTTGGTTTGGTTTTCTGATAACAGTTAGAGAGGATGCAGGATTTACAAGAAATGATTTGGTACAATACCTTGAAAATAATAAGATTCAGACAAGAATGTTATTTGCAGGTAACCTAATCAAGCACCCTTGTTTCGACCAGATGAGAAAAACAAAAGAGGGTTTTAGGGTTGTTGGAGAGCTAAAGAACTCCGATTTAATAACAAACAATACTTTTTGGATAGGAGTTTATCCTGGGATGACAAAGGAAAAGCTAGATTTTATGATAAATCACATTCTTTGTTTTATAAATAGAGGATAATATATGAAAAAGATAAGTGTAGTAACTCCATGCTATAATGAGCAAGAGAATGTTGGTATTCTTTACGAAGAGGTTAAGAAGCAATTTGAAGCCCTTCCAGAATATGAATATGAACATATTTTTATTGATAATGCTTCAACCGATAATACTATTAAGGTATTAAAGGATATTGCTTCAAAGGATAAAAATGTAAAGTTAATCATCAATGCACGTAATTTTGGACATATTCGTTCTCCATATTACGCAATGCTTCAAGCAAAAGGAGATGCAGTTATTAGCCTAGTTTCTGACTTGCAAGACCCTCCTCAGTTGATACCTGAGCTTATAAAGAAATGGGAAGAAGGATATAAAATTGTAGTTGGAATAAAAAAGCAATCAGAGGAAAACAAATTATTCTTTAAGCTACGTAAGGCATATTATAATTTAGTAACTAAGCTCTCGGAAGTAGAGCTTGTGAAAAATTATACTGGCTTTGGGCTATATGATCAGCTTGTTATACAAGAGCTAAGAAAGATACAAGATAACTATCCTTATTTTAGAGGATTGATTTGCGAGGTTGGATTTGAGAAAGCTTGTATAGAATATGTTCAGCCTGCAAGAAAAAGAGGGATAACCAAAAACAATTTCTTTACACTTTATGATATAGCAATGCTTGGGATAACATCTCATTCAAAGCTTCCACTGCGTCTAGCAACAATGTTTGGATTCTTAACTGCAATACTTAGTCTTATTGCAGCCTTGGTATATCTAGTTATAAAGATTATTTATTGGTATTCTATGCCAATGGGGCAAGCCCCATTACTTATTGGATTTTTCTTTTTCTCATCAATACAATTAATCTTCATAGGAATAATAGGAGAGTATATAGGAAATATACATACACATATAATGAATCGCCCATTAGTGGTTGAAAAAGAACGCATAAATTTTTAATAGTATGATAAAAATAGACTTTAAGAGTATTACAATTTGGCAATATGTATTTTATATTATTGCATCATTAGGATTGATAACAATGGTTTATCTTAGCCAAGATGCAGGAATATCTGGTGATGAGTTTTTCCATTACGACCACGCAAGCAATGTTTATAACTATTACAAAACCTCTGGAGAGGATTCTACAGCAGCAGTAGTGACTGAAAAGTATAACCTTCCTTATTATGGTCAATCGGTTGATAATTTTGCATTCTTTGTAACAAAGACTTTTGGCATAGATAATTACATGGAGTTTCGTCATGGACTTAATTCAATAATGGGATGGATAGCAATTTTGTTTGCATCCTTATTTGTAAAAAGAGTTGCAGGATGGAGAGGAGCAGTAATAACAATGATACTGATGTATGTGTCACCAAGATTTGTTGGGCATTCATTCAATAACCTTAAGGACTTGCCCCTTGCTACGGCTACTATAATGTCAATATATTATATGACAAAATTCTTAGATGAATTGCCTAAGATAAAGTGGTATACTTCAATAATGTTAGCACTTTCTATAGCCTTTGCAATATCTGTCAGGATAGGAGGTTTGATAGTTATTTCATATTTCGCCTTATTTGCCCTAATGTATTATATATTAAAGTACAAACAGTTTAAAAAAGAATTAGCAAGAGTACTGATTTGGGGACTTGGAATATCAATTGCAGGATACATTCTTGCAGTGTTTACATGGCCTTATGCCCTACAAGCACCTATCGATAACCCAAAGGAAACCCTTAGTAATATGACGAAATTCGCAATTGCAATTCGTCAAATTTTTGAAGGACAATCACAATGGTCAGATGCATTACCTTGGTATTATACTCCTAAATTTATTTTTATGACTGTGCCACTAGCAGTAATTGCAGGAGCATTAGTTGGAGTAGTAATGATGTTTAAAAACAAAAAAGATTGGTTTCATTACTTTATATTATTATTTACATTTGCATTTCCAATCTTTTGGATTGTAATAAATAAATCAAATGTATATGGAGGATGGCGTCACGCAATATTTGTTTATCCTTCTCTTGCAGCCTTGGCAGGCTTAGGAATTGAAGCCCTTGTTCAATCAGTAAACAAAAAATACTTTAAGATAGCAATTCTTTCGGCTTTTGGAATCTTGACAATAAACCCAATTGCTCATTCCATTAGAAATCATCCTTACGAATATGTTTATTTCAACGAATTTGAAGGAGGAATAAAGAATGCATACGGAAAATATGAGCTTGACTATTATTATCATTCCCTAAGAGAGGCATCGGAGTGGGTTATTAAGAATGCAAAGAAGGATAATTTGACAACTGGAGATAAGATTGTAGTTGCTTGTTGGCACGTAAGTCCATTGAATTATTATTTCCGTAATGATACTAATCGTTTCAAAGTATCCTTTATTCGTTATTACGAAAGAGGAGAAGCAGACTGGGATTACGCAATAGTTTGTAATACTGGTATAGCTCCAGAGCAATTACAAAACGGAACCTTCCCACCAAAGAATACTGTCTATGAGGTTAAGGTCGATGGAAAAACAATTTGTGCCGTATTGAAAAGACAAGACAAAACAGATTTTCAAGCAATTGAACTAAAGAAGAAAGACTCTATTGCTGCGGCAATTCCTCTGCTTCAAAAGGCAATAAGAATAGATGAACAAAATGAATCAGTCCTAACCAATCTTGCAGAGATTTATCTTCGCATTGGCAAGGGAGATAGTGTTGTGATGCTTATGGATAAATTATTGAAGATGAATCCTAACTCAGAAGTTGGTAATTATTTCAAGGCTTATGGCTTATTTATCATGAATAAAGACCAAGAAGCATTGGCACTTTGCGACAAATCAATAAAGATTAATTTTAAATTTCAATCAGCCTACTCACTTGCTGCAAATATCAAGATGAAGCAAAGAGACCTTTATGGCGCTGAAGGATATTTGAATGGATTAATTGAGATAGATCGTCTTGATGACCAGACAATGCAACAACTACTTATGGTTTATCAAGCATCAGGCTTAGACGAAAGAAATTGTTATATAAAGCTATATTCAACCATGGCGGAACATTTCAAAAAGCAAGGAAACCAAAAAATGTTTGAACAGTATGATAATGCTGTTCGTCAAATTATGCAAGGGGGAATGAATTAATAAATAATATATATATATGAAAGCTATAGAAGTAAAAAAAGACATCTACTGGGTAGGAGGTATTGATTGGAGCTTAAGAAATTTCCACGGATACCTTACACAAAGGGGGTCGACATATAATGCTTATCTAATCATAGATGAGAAGATAACATTAATAGATACAGTAAAAGGATACCTAACAAAGGAATTAATCGAAAGAATATCTAGCATTATTGATCCTTCGAAGATTGACTATGTTGTTTCTAACCATGTTGAGATGGATCACTCTGGAGCAATGCCTGAGATTATGGCAATGCTTCCAAATGCAACTGTTATCACATCTGCCGCTGGAGAAAAGGAACATAAATTACATTATAACACAGAGAACTGGAAGTTTCAAGTTGTTAAATCGGGAGATAGTGTAAATATTGGAAAAAGAAATATCAGCTTCGTTATGACTCCAATGGTTCACTGGCCAGACAATATGGTTACCTATTGCCCTGAGGAGAAGATATTATTCTCTAATGATGCATTTGGACAACATATTGCCACATCTGAAAGGTTCGACGATGAATATTCTTTGGAAATTATCCTAGAAGAGGCAAAGAAATACTATGCAAACATTGTTCTTCCATACTCAAACCAAGTTCTTGGAGTGTTAGAAGTTGCAAAGGGATTGGATATTGAGATGATTTGTCCAAGTCATGGTATAATCTGGAGAAAGAATGTTTCAAGTATCTTAGAAGGCTACAATAAATGGGCTTCAAATCAGACAGACAAAAAAGCTGTCATTGTCTATGATTCAATGTGGGGCTCAACAGAGAAGATGGCAAATTATATTGCCAATGCCTTTGAGGACAAGGGATATAAATATGAGCTCTTCGACCTAAAATCAAATCATATCTCAGATATAATCACAGAAGTTGTTGAGGCTGAATATATTTGCGTAGGTTCACCAACCCTCAACAAGGGTATTCTTCCAACAGTTGCATCCTTCTTAACCTATCTTCAAGGTCTAGCGCCAAAAGGGAGAAAGGCAATATTATTCGGAAGTTACGGATGGGCTCAACAAAATATGAAGGTTATGGAGCGTTATATGCAAGAAAGCGATATTGAAGTGGTAAAGACATTCAATAATAACTTTATTCCTACACAAGAAAAGCTATGCTCTATAACAAAAGAAGTAATGGAAATAATCTAAAACAATAGATAAAACCTTTAGAGGCTGAATTGAAAAAAATATCAATTCAGCCTCTTTTTTTTACAATAAATCCTCAGATAATTCCAATAAAATCACTATCTTTGTAAAAGTACGGGCGCCGCTTGCCTGCGCCCCAAAAAAAGTCCCCATAATTTTAGATGCGCATCATAATAGAATTATGGTAGGTACCCTAGCAGTGCTACGGTAGCTACCATAACACACCTAGGGTAGCTACCATAGCAAGAATAAATCCTTATAAAAAAAGTTTAAATCAAGCATTTACGAGAATAAAATAAGGATTAAGTAGAATAAAATCAAATAAAAATTCGAAAAGGCTTATTGAATGATAATTCTTATCAAACTTTTATTTAATTTTGCTGTTAAACTGCTATATAATAGTATAAATTTCCTCCTAAGGATTTATTTAACAATCACAAAGTATGAAGAAATTAGTATTTATATTAATAATAATAAGTGGCTTAACAACCTATGCACAGGACTATCAATATATCCCAATGGTCAAACCCGGTCTTCAGATTTGGACAACTTATTTTGGCATTACTGAAACCCCAGTTAGTCATTATAATAGATTTGCACTTACCGAAGAGGATACTGTAATTGAAAGTGAGACATACAAGAAACTATACTGGTTTCAGGACTCTGTTTTTAATTCCTCTACGGCAGAATGTATAGGGGGAATAAGGGAAAATGATAACAGACAGGTGTTTTATAAGGGAAAGGCTGAATATGACCATGAGTATTGGCCAAACCGTATGTTATATGATTTTTCTCTTTCCATTGGAGATACATTTTTGGGGAATATAAATACTTATCTTAGAGTTTTATCAATAGATACAGTTGAAATTAATAATATTCAAAGAAGAAAATTCAATATTATAGAGATTTTCAGAGCTGACACAAATTATATGGAGGGAGTTGGTAATTGGATAGAAGGTATTGGAGATATGCAAGGCATATTATACAGTATATACCATCTTCTTATTCATAGTTCTGGAGGTTTCTTGCGTTGTTACGAATATAACGGAGAATTGCAATATCATTATGGAAAGGAGGGTTGTTCGAATACAGTTGGACTTAATGATATTGAAAAAGACAAGGCTGAGATATTAGTTTATCCAATCCCAGCTAAGGATGATATTAATTTTTCTTGTTCTTTTATGATTAAGGATATTGAGATTTATGATATTATGGGTAGAAGGGTTCTTAAAACAGAGGTTAAGGATTATTCAAAAACTATTAATATTTCTTCTTACACAAAGGGTTCTTATATTGCAAAGCTAAATACAGAACAAGGTTTGGTTTCTAAGAAGTTTATTGTGGAATAGAAGTATTCAATAAAAAAATACACCCCAAAAGTTAGACAATAAACTTTTGGGGTGCACATCACATGCCAGCTCTCTAAGGTTTTATATTACTTTTTCTTCTTTTAGTCTTTTTAGGATTTTGTCGGCGGAGATATTGTAGTGTTGTCTTAGGTATTTCTGCGTTCCTACTATTGAGGTGAATTCGTCGTTTAGTCCTATTCTTATTAGTCTTGCCTTATGGTTTGGCATTTCTGCCATAATCTCGGCTATTGCTGAACCGAAGCCTCCGACAATATTATGTTCCTCAAGGCTTAGAATAATATTATTATCTTGTGCTAGTTTCTCAATTAAACACTTATCTATTGGCTTAACGCTTGGGAAGGTAAATAAGGAAGGATTTATATTCTCCTTTTCTAGAAGTTCTGCAAGTTCTATCGCTTCCTCCATCATTACTCCACAAGAAAGAATAGCAATATCCTTACCATTCTTAAACTCAATAGCCTTTCCTATCTCAAAGTTATTAATCTGAGAGTGAAATTGTTTCTCTCCTCCCTTTCCAAGACGAAGATAACAAGGACCATTATGATTGTATATTGCCTTTGTGGCTTCCTGAACTTCTAGTAAGTCGCCAGGAGTCATAACAACCATATTTGGCAAGGCTCTCATTATTGCTATATCCTCCGTTGCGTGATGAGACATCCCTGCGCTACCATAGGCAAAGCCACCTCCAACGCAGACAATATTTACATTAGCATTATGATATGCAATATCGTTACGGATAAATTCAATAGCCCTTAGGGTAGGGAAGTTACCAATTGAATATACAAAGACCTTCTTTCCATTCATTGCTAGACCTGCGGCAATTCCTAACATATTCTGCTCTGCAATTCCTACGTTTACGAATTGGTTTGGAAACTCCTCCCAATAGGGCTGAAGAACACCAAATCCTAAATCACCAGTAAGCAAAACAACATCCTTGTCCTTGCGTGCAATCTCTATTAATTCTCTTACAAACCTATCTCTCATTTCTCAATTCATTTAATGCATTAGTATAATCTTCGCCTTGTGGAGAACGGTAATGCCATACAATATTATTCTCCATAAAGGAAACACCTTTTCCTTTAATTGTATTTGCTATTACACATTTTGGTTTATTATTTCTCTCTAAACAAATAGACTCGTGAAGTTCTCTGTGGTTATGACCGTCAATATCAAATACGTCCCAACCAAAGGCAGATATCTTTTGTGCAAGTGGATCTATGGCTATTGTATCTTCGCACCAAGTAAGACTCTGCATCTTGTTATGGTCAACTATAAGGCAAAGGTTGTCAAGCTTGAAATGATTAGCAAACATTATTGCCTCCCAAACAGAACCTTCATCACATTCCCCATCTCCAACAATTACATATACCATATAAGGTTTATTATCTAGCTTTGCTGCCAATGCCATTCCTACGCCTACAGAAAGTCCATGCCCCAAAGAACCTGTCGAAAGCTCAACACCGGGAACATTCTTATGAGATACATGAGCAGAAAGTCTACTTCCATTCTGGCTATGGGTAAGTAGTTCTTCCTTTGGAATAAATCCTTTTTCTGCAAGAACAGCATAAATTCCAGCTCCAGCATGTCCCTTACTTAATATTACCCTATCTCTTAGTGGGTCATTAGGGTTGTTTGGGTCAATATTAACCGCATCGTTATATAGCACAGCAAGTATATCTGCAATAGATAGTACAGAAGCAATATGAGAACTATTACCACGGTTAGTCATCTCTATTGCATGAATTCTTATTCTTTTTGCAAGTTCAAGGCTTCCCATAAACTCATTATTGAATTTAGTCATATCTCCTTCTATTAATGTGGATTGAATGGCTCTTGTAGGAATTGCTCCGAAATTTAAAATAAAATCAGGTCTAAGCCTATCCCTAATATCAGTAATTATATCCCTAATAGCTCTTGCACCCTTGCCAGAAATATTATATATGCCAGATTCACTCTTTTTCTTAAGAACTATCCTTGAAATATACTCAGCAAAAACCTTAACATCTAAATATGCATATTTCTGTAATCCTTCTGTAAAGTCCATTGAGTTAATCTCCTTATTATTTAAGGCATTCTCAACCGATGGTAATAGCCAGCTTAGGCTTTCTCTCTCTCCTCTAATAGAAAATATCCTTATCCAAGCCCAGTCAAATCCATTTCTCTTAGCACTTTCCTTTATTAGATCTAATACCTTTATCTTATTCTTACCATATTCGCAAGCAGGATTAGCCTCTTCCTCTTCGCTGACGATAGAATCCAAAATACCATACTCGGCCTGAGAGCCAAGACCAATAAATTTCTTAATATTTGATTTGCTTGCAATCTCTAGGAGTTGATTTGCAAGAGGAATATTCTTTTCTTGTTCCTGCTTGTCGTTTCTTTCCTTTGCAGTAACCCCAATCCATGCTGAATGAATAATAATATCTGGCTTAAACTTTATTGATTCTTCAATCCAATTATCCTCTTCCAAATTTATCCATTTAGCCTTGTCCTTAAAAAGAGAACAATTATCTAGGTTAGAGTTTTTTCTCTTTGTAAGCAAAAGTTCAATGTTCTTATACTCTGACAATGAATCAGCAATATGAGAACCAAGGAAACCATTTGCTCCTGTTAATAATATCTTCATATATTATCTTCAATTATTTTGTTTAGTAAACCTTCGCAAGAATCCTCCAACAAGTCTAGGACATATTCAAATCCTTGTTCTCCTCCAAAATAAGGGTCAGGAACTATTTTGTCTTTATGTTTTGTGCAGAACTCGCACATATATTTTACCTTATGGTTTAATTCTTTGTTAGGAGAACGAGAGATAACTGTTTCGTAGTTATCATCGTCCATCACAATAAGCAAATCAAACTGTTCGTAATCCTTTGCCTTAAGAGGTCTTGAGATAGAAGTAAGCTCATAACCTCTACCTTTTGCTGCCTTCCTCATCCTTGCATCAGCCCTTTCGCCTTCGTGATAACCAATTGTTCCTGCCGAGTCAAGAAAGAAATCTTTACTCAAACCCCTTTCATCAACAATCTTTTGCATCACCCCCTCAGCAGCAGGACTCCTGCAAATATTCCCCATACAAATAAATATCACCTTTTTCATAAGACAAAGATACATTTTTTCTATAAAACTGAAATAGCAAATGCATTAAGCAAAATAAAATATATTAAATTAATATGCCCCTATTCAAAAATATTTCCTACTTTTGAAGGATTAAACCAATAAATAGTTTCTAATATGAAAAGATTCAGTTTTATAGCATTTACGCTATGCTTTGTTAGCTTAGGTCTTATTGCGCAAACAAAAAAAGAAACAAAAATCGTTGTTGCGTCTACAAATATGAATATTCTCTACAGAGGAATGGATAATCCTATCTCGATTGCCTGCCCAGGTATTTCGGATGATAAAATCTATGCAGAAGTTACTAGAGGAAAGGCTAAATTGACAAAAATTGGAGAGGCAGACTATATCCTTAATGTTGAATATGGTTCTTATGAGCTACCTTTGACAATGGATGTTACGCTTAAAGATGGAACAATTATTCAAAAGGATACTGTTGTACAAGACGAAAATAATATTATTGATATCTATGTCTATGCAAAAATAAATGGTAAAAATGTTTATTTAAATCAAACTTCATTTAGGGTAAAAGATATTCCTAAGGTTAGTGCAGATATTAATAATAATGATGGAGGATTAATAGATAAAGAAACATTATTGAAAAAGCCATTTGTCAACGTAGAAGTTGAAGATTTTGACTTTCCTGTGAAATATAAAGTCATTTATTTTATGATGGCTTCCCTTTCCGATAAAGATCAGGCTCCACTGATTTCAAAAGATGAGAGATTCACAAAGGAGATGATTGAAAAAATAAAATCCCTAAAGAAAGGAGAGAAGTTTGTTATCGAAGCAATAAGAGTAAATGGACCTGATGGTGAAAAGCAAGTTTCAAATCCTGCAATCATTTACACAATTAAATAGATTCTTTTTTTTGTTTGAACATTATACTCCATATCTTTAAAACTTTCTCAGAGATAATTTTATTTTTCTCTGAGAAAGTTTTATGTATATGGAATAAAAATTTGGGTTTATTGCTTGTTTTTAATTTTTATGCAAGGGATTGCATTGAACATAGCTTGGTGTAGATTCCTCCTTGGGATAGAAGTTCTTGATGGGTACCTTCTTCTTTTATCTCTCCATTATCCATAACTATTATTTTATCGGCATTCACTATTGTAGAAAGGCGATGTGCAATAATTATTGAGGTTCTTCCAAGGGTAATATTCGATATTGCGTCTTGAACAAGTTTCTCGTTTGTTGTGTCTAAGGCAGATGTTGCCTCGTCAAGGATAAGTATTTCTGCATTTCTCAGAACGGCTCTTGCAATACTAAGTCTTTGACGTTGTCCTCCCGAAAGGGTAGAACCTCTATCTCCAATAATAGTATTGTAACCATCAGGCAGCACAGAAATAAATTCATCGGCAGATGCAATCTTTGCAGCTTCAATTACTTGCTCCATTGTGTATTTGCTATTACCAAAGGTTATATTATTGAATATAGTATCATTGAATAATATTGTGTCTTGGGTAACAATAGCAATCTTTTCTCTAATATCCGTTGAATTTAAATCTTTAATATTTGTATCATCAAAGAATATATCTCCACTTTTTGGCTGATAGAACTTTGGAATAAGGTCTATAATTGTACTCTTCCCACTACCTGAAGAACCAACAATGGCAGTTGTCTTTCCTTTTTCAAAGAATAGATTAATATTCTTAAGAACATCAATACCCTCCTTATATGAAAAACAAACATCCTTGTAAAGGATACCCTTTTTTAGATTAATATCATGTTTTGACCCTTCATAAGGCTCATTAATATTATTCTCTACATTTAATATCTCTACTAATCTATCAACAGATGCTCTTCCTTTCTTGAAATTGAATAAAGAAGTAGGAATGTCTTTTGCTGGCTTAATGATTAGGGCAAATAGAATTAGGTAAGCAATAAATAGTTCAGGGCTAAGGGTAGGGGATGATGATATTACACTGCTACTTCCAATTAAGAGTAATGAGATTATCATTACATTTCCGAAGAATTCACTTACAGGAGAGGCAAGGTCAACCCTTCTATATATTGAATTCCTAAGCCGAGTAAAGGAACTATTATAGTTTCTAAAACGATTATTTACAAGCTCAATTGCTGTATGAGATTTTATTATTCTTAGTCCAGATATTGTTTCTTCAATCATTGAAATGATATTTGAACTCTTTTGTTGAAGATGTTTAGAGCTAGACCTAAGTCTACGACTAATAAATGAAACCAATCCTCCAACAATAGGAAACATTATCAAAACAGTTGAGGTTAGTTTAGCATCTATATAAAAAAGTATAATAAGGTAAAGAATAACAGTTATTACTCCAATTATTATGCTTTGAAGTGATTTAAGAACATTCTCATCATATTCAATAATATCATTACTTATACGAGAGATTAAATCACCCTTACGGTGAGAATTCATATAAGACAGAGGTAGAGAAAGGTATTTTTGAAAAAGGGTGTTGCGAATATTGCGAATTATTCTTGTTCTTGTTGAGGCAATAACATAAGAGCTTAGATAGGTGAAAATGTCCTTAAATAAGTAGATGCAGAAAATTAATCCTCCAAATATATATAAGGCATTTTGTTTCCCATAAACAATTACCGAAGAATATACTTTTGATAATATATTGTCGATAAATGATGGGTTAGAAATTGGAACTGAACTCATGCTTTCTCCGAAAAGAATTTGAAGAAAATTTGATGCAGACAGAATAGAAGAAATAGATAATATAGCACTAAGGCAACCTAATATCAGAAATAATATTAGGTTGCCTATATATGGTTTTATAAAATGAAATGTAAAACTTTTACTCTCCATAAACTCCAACATAGTTTTGAGGAGTAACGGCTTTCATTCTTTGTTTTATTTCTTCGGAAACATCTAATCCATCAACAAATTCAGAAATTGTTTGAGCATTTACTTTTGTGTTTGTTCTTGTTAGAGCCTTTAAGGTTTCGTAAGGATTAGGATAATCGATACTTCTCAATATTGTTTGAAGTGCCTCAGCAACAACAGCCCAATTATTTTCAAGATCTCTTTCTAGGGCTTCTTGGTTAAGCAATAATTTATTCATTCCCTTAAGAATAGAATTAAGTGCAATAATTGTATGAGCCATCGGAACTCCAATATTTCGAGTAACAGTTGAGTCAGTAAGGTCTCTTTGAAGACGAGAGATTGGTAATTTCATTGAAAGGTGTTCGAAAATTGCGTTAGCCATTCCAAGGTTTCCCTCTGCATTTTCAAAGTCAATAGGGTTTACCTTGTGTGGCATTGCTGAAGAACCAACTTCTCCTTCTTTAATTCTTTGTTTGAAATATTCCATAGAAACATATGCCCACATATCACGGCAAAAATCTATTAGGATAATATTTATTCTCTTTATTGCATCGAAGTAAGCCGACATATTATCATAATTCTCAATTTGAGTAGTATATAATTGTCTTTCTAGACCAAGAGTATCACAGAAGTTATTTGCAAAACGAACCCAATTATATTCAGGGAAGGCTATTTTATGAGCGTTGAAGTTTCCTGTTGCTCCACCAAATTTAGCACCAAATGGAATAAAAGCAAAATAAGACAATTGTTGCTCAAGACGATAAACGAAAACTTTTAGTTCTTTTCCTAATAAGGTAGGAGAGGCAGGTTGTCCGTGAGTATGAGCAAGCATAGGAATATTCTTCCAATCATTAGCCTTTTGGTCTAATAATTCTAAAACGTCATTTAAAAGAGTAAGGTAAGTGTTTTCGTGACAATCCTTTATACTTAAAGGGACTGAAGTATTATTTATATCTTGTGAAGTTAACCCAAAATGGATAAACTCCTTCCATTCTTGTAACCCAAGAGAGTCAAAACGACGTTTGATAAGATATTCTACAGCCTTAACATCATGGTTAGTTGTTTTCTCAATTTCCTTTACCTCAAGAGCTTCTTTTTCGGAGAAATTGCGGTAAATATCTCTAATTGTTTCAAAGTTTTTTTTGTCGAAATTCTTTAGTTGAGGAATACCAAGCTCACATAGAGCAATAAAATATTCAATCTCAACTTGTGTTCTATATTTAATTAAAGCCGATTCAGAAAAATAATCAGCTAGTACTTCAACTTGTTTTCTATATCTGCCGTCAATAGGCGAAATTGCATTTAATTCATTCATAGTCTATAATTTATTATTCTGTAAAAGACCTGAGTCAATAAGTTTTTTAAGATAAGGATTTCTAAGAGTGCGTTTAAGAGCATCAATATGTCTTTGACCATGACAGTCAGAGCCGACTAAGTCAATAAGATTACTCTCAACCATCCACTCAGCCCTTGTTTGAACTTCTTTACCATAATAGCCAGAAAGGGAAATCATATTCAGTTGAAATAAGATTCCTCTATCTTTTAGTTCAGTAAATTTTTTTTCGGAGTAGTATAGGTATCTCTCAGGATGAGCAATAATTAGGTTGTATTTTTCTAATTGGAGATCGAAAAGCCAATTCTCTAACCCATTAACTTGGGTACTCATTGGAATCTCAAAAAGTATATTATTATCCCCAAAGGATTTTATTTGTTTGTTCTTGATTCTACCTTTGATATCATCGTCTAATAGGAGTTCGCATCCTACTTCAATCTCAATGTTTATCCCATTATTCTTCGCCTCGTTTCTAAGGTCTAGAACTTTTTCGTCTAAAATTTCAATACCCTCAGGAAAGCTATTTTCAAATAGATGGGGTGTAGTGATTACTTTTTTGTAACCAAGGTCGGCTAATTGTCTAAGTAAGGAGATACTCTCTTGCATAGATTGAGATCCATCGTCAACACAAGGAATCAAATGGGAATGAATATCTGTGCCTAAAATACTTAAATCAATATCCTCTTTTAAGGGTTTAGTCTTTGATGATAAAAAATCGAATAAGCCCATTACGATTATTCTTTAAATTTGGCAATAGTATCAATTGGGTTTTCACTTGCGAAAACTGCATTTCCAGCAACTAGTGCATCAGCACCTGCTTGAATAAGTTTTTTGTAATTGTTTATGCTAACTCCACCATCAACTTCAATCAAACAACTTGGATTCTTTCTAATGATTAATTCCTTAAGTTGTTTGATTTTGTTGTATGTGTTTTCGATAAATGATTGTCCTCCAAATCCTGGGTTTACACTCATTAAAAGGACTAAATCACATTCTACTATTATATCCTCTAAAACAGAAATGGGGGTATGGGGGTTTAGAACCACTCCAGCCTTCATTCCATATTGTTTTATTGAAGAAATTGAGCGATGTAGATGAGTACACGCTTCATAATGAACAGTTATTAAATCGGCACCTGCATTTTTGAAATCCTCAAAATATCTATCTGGATCAACAATCATTAAATGAACATCTAAGGGTTTCTTAGCAAGTTTTTTAATGAATTTAATGACTGGTTGTCCGAAACTAATATTAGGTACAAACACTCCGTCCATTACATCTATATGAAACCAATCTGCTTGGCTTTCATTAATCATATTGATGTCTTTTTCCAAATTGCCAAAGTTAGCAGATAATAATGATGGTGCTAAAATCATAATTGTTTAAAACTTGTTTTCTTGATTAATCTCTACGTCTATCTGAAGATCCACTGCTTCTTCTTCTATCTCCACCTGAAGATGAAGGTCTGCTATCGCTTCTTCTTCTATCGCCAACGCTAGAGCCTCTAGAACCTTCGCTTCTTCTGTCAGAGCTGCGTCCACCAGAGCCACCTCTACGATCAGATCCACCAGAGCTACGTCCACCTTCACTTCTTCTTGGGCTACTACTTCTACCGCCTCTATCACTTCTTTCTCCACCTCTATCACCATCAGCTCTTGCATTAGCAACCTCAACAGTAATAGGTCTTCCTTTAACCATTTTGTCTGCAAAAGCGTCAATAATTACTTGAGCCTTATCTGCGTTAACTTCAATGTATGAGAAGTTATCTAAAATATCGATCTTTCCAATTTCAATATCTCTATCTTGAGTATAGTCGTTGATCATTCCAATAATACGTTGAGGAACAACTCTATCTCTATGTCCCATTCCTACGAAAAGACGAACAAAGTTTCCACTCTTAGGAGCTCTTCTTGAATCGCCTCTATCGCTTCTTCTTTCACCTCTTTCACCTCTGTCTTCTCTTTCTCTTCTTTCATCAATAACATTAAGATCTCTAGCACCACGATAATATTCTAGAAAACGATTAAATTCTAAAGAAACGAAGCGTCTTATTAACTCTTCCTTATCCAATAACTCAAGTTTTTTTGAAATTTCAGGAAGATATTTTTCAATCTCTACGTAGTTTACATCAACATTCTCAACTTTGTCAATCATGTTAAGTAATTGCTTTTCACATACCTCACCACCAGTAGGGATTTGAGCCTTAGAAAATTCTTTCTTAATTTGACGTTCAATATCTCTAATCTTATACTTTTCCTTAAGGTTAAGGATAGCGATAGAAATGCCTAATTTATCGGCTCTACCTGTTCTTCCAGAGCGGTGAACATATTGTTCTAATTCATCAGGAAGATTATAATTAATAACATGAGTTAAATCATTTACGTCAAGACCTCTAGCTGCAACGTCAGTAGCAACCAACATTTGTATATTTCTTGTACGGAAACGATTCATAACATGGTCTCTTTGTGCTTGAGAAAGGTCACCATGCAATGAATCTGCACTATAACCATCTCTAATCAACATATCTGCAACTTCTTGAGTTTCAAGTTTTGTACGACAGAATACAATACCATATATTTCTGGATAATAGTCTGCGATACGTTTTAATGCAAGATAACGATCTTTAGCATGAACTAAATAATAGAAATGCTTAACATTGTCCGAACCTTGATTTCTAGAACCAATTTGTATACGAACAGGATCGCTCATATAATTTCGAGCAATTTCCTCAACCTCCTTAGGCATAGTAGCCGAGAATAATAAGGTATTCTTTTCTCTAGGAGTTTCGCTTAATATTTTATCTAAATCTTCTTTGAAGCCCATGTTCAACATTTCATCAGCCTCATCTAAAACAACATATCTAATATTTGAAAAGTTAACCTTTCCTCTGTTAATCAAGTCATTCATTCTACCAGGAGTAGCAACTACTATCTTTACTCCTTTTTTTAAGGCACGAATTTGAACGTCAATGCTAGCACCACCATAAACAGGTAGTATAGTGCAACCATCAACATATTTAGCGAAGTTTTTGCAGTCGTTAGCAATTTGAATACAAAGTTCACGAGTAGGACAAAGGATTAGAACTTCTGTTTCTCTGCTTGAGTAATCTATTTTTTGTATTAATGGTAAACCGAATGCTGCTGTCTTGCCTGTTCCAGTCTGTGCAAGAGCTACTAAGTTTACGTCGTTGTTCAATAAAACTGGTAAAGTTTCTGCTTGAACGGGCATTGCATTTTCGAAGCCAAGTTCTTCTATGGCTCTTAGGATTTCTGGACGTATGCCCAATTCTTTAAATGTCATTTAAATATAATTTGTTTGAATAATCTGCAAAGATACAGCAAATATTTGTAATATCCACAAATCCATATAAATATAATCACAAGAACAATAGAGAATCAAATTATAAATCAAGAAATTGGGAAATAATAGGATTTGTACATTCAAAAAATAAGTCCCTAAAGTCTTGGAAGACCTTAAGGACTTAAATCCTGAATTTATATTTTTTACTATTTTAGTCGGCAATAAGCTTTCTGTATCTTGGACGTTTAGGTGTAATATCTCCAAGACGTTTCTTGCGGCTGTCTTCATATTCAGAGTATGAACCCTCGAAGAAGTAGACTTCGGAGTTTCCTTCGAATGCAATTATATGAGTAGCGATACGATCTAAGAACCAACGGTCGTGAGAAATTACTACTGCACAACCAGCGAAGTTTTCTAAACCCTCCTCAAGGGCTCTAAGAGTATTTACGTCAATATCATTTGTAGGCTCATCAAGAAGAAGAACATTTGCCTCAGATTTTAAGGTCATAGCTAAATGTAAACGATTTCTTTCACCTCCAGAAAGTACACCAGTTTTTTTGTTTTGATCTACGCCTGCAAAATTGAAACGAGAAACATAGGCACGAGAATTAATCATTCTTCCTCCCATTTGTATTTGTTCATTTCCTCCAGATATAACTTCCCAAACAGACTTTTCAGAATCTATTTCTTCATGTTGTTGGTCAACATAACCTACCTTTACAGTCTCTCCAACATCGAAGGTTCCTGAATCGGGTTGTTGAAGTCCCATAATCATTCTGAATAGAGTAGTCTTACCAGCACCATTAGGTCCAATTACCCCAACAATACCTGCTGGTGGAAGAGAAAAACTAAGATTTTCGAATAGGATTTTATTTCCAAAACCCTTGCTAACTTCATTAACCTCAATAACCTTATTACCCAAACGAGGACCATTTGGGATAAATATTTCAAGTTTATCTTCCGTCTCCTTAGTATCTTGAGACATCATTTGGTCATAGGCATTAAGACGAGCCTTACCTTTAGCATGACGAGCCTTAGGACTCATTCTAACCCATTCCAATTCTCTCTCAAGTGTCTTTCTTCTCTTGCTTTCTGTCTTTTCTTCCATTTCCATTCTCTTGGTCTTTTGTTCAAGCCAAGAAGTGTAGTTTCCTTCCCAAGGAATACCCTCGCCACGATCAAGTTCAAGAATCCAACCAGCAACATTATCTAAGAAATATCTATCATGGGTTACGGCAATTACCGTTCCTTTATATTGTTTCAAATGTTGTTCTAACCAATCAATAGACTCAGCATCTAAATGGTTGGTAGGCTCATCTAATAATAAAATATCAGGTTCTTGGAGTAGTAACCTACAAAGAGCAACCCTGCGGCGTTCACCTCCAGAAAGATTTTTTACAATAGCATCTTCCTCAGGGCAACGCAAAGCGTCCATTGCTCTTTCGAGCTTAGTGTCTAAATTCCAAGCATCATGATGTTCCATTAGCTCCATAACCTCGCCTTGACGTTCAATAAGCGCACTCATTTCATCGTCAGACATAGGTTCAGCAAATTTATTATTTATGGCTTCATATTCTGCTATTATATCTGCAACTTCCTTAACTCCTTCCATTACAACTTCCTTAACGGTCTTTGTATCGTCAAGATTAGGTTCTTGTTCTAAATATCCAATGCTATAACCAGGAGAGAAATGTACTTCTCCTTGATGAGATTGATCAAGCCCAGCGATAATCTTTAATAAAGTTGATTTACCAGAACCGTTAAGACCAATAATACCAATTTTAGCTCCATAATAAAATGAAAGATAAATATCCTT
Organism: Bacteroidota bacterium; assembly: GCA_017860275.1. GTDB lineage: Bacteria > Bacteroidota > Bacteroidia > Bacteroidales > P3 > UBA10566. The sequence goes on along the minus strand of JAFNAQ010000001.1, from coordinate 295,885 downwards.
CAAAACCTGTTTACTAGGTGGGAAAACCTTTCCAACACCTACCATTGAAAAAATAATCTTTTTGTCGTCTAATGCCATGATTAATCTATAATTTTATTTGTATATTTTAATGTCTTTAAGATTCAATTGTAGTGAAGTCCTCCCATTCCATTCGTTTTCGTCAATTTGAAAACAAATATCAAAAGGTTCTCCTTTGCAAATATCTCTATAATAGTCGCTAAGCCCAAACCCAATACAAGGAAAGGGGAGGTGTCTTACATCTAAATGAATGGCAGACATCTTAAGGTGGTTTGTCCCAACAGGTCTAGCATTTCCTGTATCTACAACTCCCTGAGATTGAAATATTGGAATATGATTTTCAGGACCAAAAGGAGCAAATTGTTTTAATATTCTAAATAGTTTTGGACTAATATCACTCAGAGAAACGGTTTCATCTATCTCTATTTCTGGAATAGATTGCTCGTCTCTTATATTTTCTTCTACCATTTTCTCAAATAGGCTCTTAAATTCATTAAGGTTTTCTTCTTTCATAGAAAGTCCTGCAGCAAATTTATGCCCACCGAAATGCTCTAAAAGATGAGAGCAAGACTCAATCGCAGCATAAATATCAAAGTCCTTTACAGACCGTGCAGAACCAGTAATAAGATCATTAGATTTAGTAAAAACAATAGTTGGTTTATAACATTTCTCAATCAAACGAGATGCCACAATACCAATAACGCCCTTATTCCAATCCTCTTGGAAAACGACTGTCGACTTACTATTTTTATATTCTTGAAGAGTTGCAACCATATTCAAGGCCTGTTCCGTTGCCTCATTATCTAGCTTTCGTCTTTGTTCATTATTTACATTGATTTGTTCAGCAATCTTTTCAGCATCTTCTAATTTTTTACATATTAAAAGTTCAACAGAATTTTTTCCTGATTCAATTCTTCCCGCAGCATTTATTCTTGGTCCAACCAAGAATACAAGGTCGCTTATAGTAAGCTGACGGTTAAAATAAAGTTTATGTGTATCGGTTTCTTCAACATGAAGAACCTTGCTATATTTCAAAATAGCCTCTAAGCCTGGACGAGGCTGTTTATTGATAACCCTTAGACCATAGAAAGCTAAAACCCTATTCTCTCCAGTTATTGGAACAATATCGGCAGCAATGGAAATAGCTACCAAATCAAGATAAGGGATAAGTTTTTCGAAAGGTAATCCCTTTCTTATATTAAGTGCATGAATAAGCTTAAAGCCTATACCGCAACCAGATAATTCTTTGTAGGGGTAGGTAGAATCTTCTCTTTTTGGATTAAGGATAGCACATGCCTTTGGTAATTCTTCACCAGGAAGGTGATGGTCTCCAATAATAAAATCAATACCCTTTTCTTGTGCATAGTTTACTTGGTTAATGGCTTTAATTCCACAATCTAATGCAATTATAAGCTTGAAACCATTTTCGTAAGCCCAGTCAATACCTTGGTAAGAAATACCATAACCTTCGGAATATCTATCAGGGATATAAAAATCAACCTCAGAGTAGAATAACTCTAAATAGGAGTAAACTAAAGCAACAGCCGAAGTGCCATCAACGTCATAATCTCCATAAACTAATATTTTCTCTCCGCCCTTAATGGCGATAATAATTCTCTCAATTGCCTCTTCCATATCGTTGAGAAGGAAGGGGTCGTGAAGGTCTTTTAGATTAGGCCTAAAGAACTTTTTTGCATCGTCGTAGTTTGTAATTCCCCTCTGAACAAGGAGGTTTGCAATAATTTCATATGCCTTAATATCCTCAGGTCTTGAACAAGTTTCATCAACCTTTAAATCTTTCGCAAGTTGCTCCACCAAACTCTTCTCCCCACGCTTTTTTATCACCCATCTTTTATCCATAATATATATAAATCTTTAAATAATTTCCACAGAAAAGGTATACCATAATACCAAAAAATCAATCGTCAAAGATACAATATATAAGTATAATAAAAAAGGAAAACAAGCACATTAACTTTATTGATAGCTTATAATTTGAATCTTGAGGTATAGAATGATTGATAGAATGATAAATTAATTCGTATTTTTGCAAACTCCATTCAAGGAGAATAAATATACTTAGAAATAAGAATAATTTTTATTAGGACTATGACAAAATTAAGCGTAAACATAAATAAGGTTGCAACAATTCGTAATGCAAGAGGAGGTAATATGCCAAATATCTTACAAGTTGCCATAGATGCTGAACGTTTTGGAGCAGAGGGTATAACAGTTCATCCACGACCAGACGAGAGGCATATACGTTATCAAGACGCAAGAGATCTTAAACCAATTTTAAGCACAGAGTTTAATATTGAGGGAAATCCAACCGAAGACTTTATCCGTTTAGTAGAAGAGATAAAACCCACACAGGTAACTCTAGTGCCAGATGCACCAGATGCAATAACCTCTAATGCTGGTTGGGATACAATCAAACACGAAGAATATCTAACAACTCTAATTACAAGACTTAAAAAAGTATGTAGGGTATCAGTATTCGTTGACCCAGTGCCAGAGATGATAATAGGAGCAAAGAAGTGTGGAGCCGATAGAGTAGAGCTATATACAGAAAGCTATGCAAAAGATTATCCTCTTGACAGAGAAAAAGCTATAAAGCCATTCGTAATAGCAGCAAAAGAGGCTGAGCGTCAAGATTTAGGTCTAAATGCAGGACACGACCTAAGCCTCGAAAACCTTGAATACTTCCACAAACAAATCTCTAACCTATTAGAGGTGTCGATAGGTCATGCATTAATCTGCGATGCCCTTTACTACGGGCTAGAAAATACCATTCAGTTATATAAACGTTGTTTAAAATAAAAAACAAATAGATGAAATATCTTGAACTACTATCTCCTGCAAAGAATCTTGAAATAGGAAAAGCTGCAATTGACTCTGGAGCCGATGCAGTCTATATTGGAGCATCAGTATTCGGAGCAAGAACAGCCGCAGGAAATAGTTTGGAAGATATTGAAGAACTGACATCTTATGCACACATATTCAATGCAAAGGTATATGTTACAATAAATACACTTCTTTTCGATGAAGAGTTAATGGAGGTAGAAGATTTATTTCATCAGTTATATAATATAGGAGTTGATGCAATAATTATCCAAGACCTTGGAATACTAGAGATGGACATTCCGCCAATTGCTCTTCATGCAAGTACTCAGATGCATAATTTTTCAAAGCAAAAGGTAGACTTCTTAAAGAATATAGGACTTAGAAGAGTAGTGCTAGCAAGAGAATTATCGCTTGATCAAATAAGTGAAATACATAATTCTGTACCAAATATTGAACTAGAGTGTTTCGTACATGGTGCAATATGTGCAGGATTAAGTGGTCAGTGTTATCTTTCTCATTCAATAACAGGACGTTCAGGGAATAGAGGGGTTTGTGCTCAGCCTTGTCGTTCAAAATACGACCTACTAAATTCCAAGGGAGAGTTTCTAATAAGAAATAAACACCTCCTTTCTCCAAAAGACCTAAATGCATCAGAGTTAATACCTGCAATGATTGAGGCAGGAGTTAGATCCTTTAAGATAGAAGGAAGGTTAAAAGATATTGACTATGTAAAGAATATTACTTCATTCTATCGTCTTGAAATAGACAATTATATTTCTGAACATAATGGAGAATACGCAAAAAGCTCAATAGGAAAAATAGATTATAATTTCACTCCTAAGCCAGAGAAGAGTTTTAATAGGGGATTTACTCAGTTCTATCTCAAAGGTAGAGAAGGAGTAATAGGAAATATTAATTCAGCCAAGAGTCTTGGAGAATATTTGGGAAGGGTGAAGAAGATTGATAGTTCAAGTTTTATATTTGACACAAAGGTCGAGCTTTCGAATGGTGATGGGTTATGTTATATCAATAAAGAAGGAGATATAGATGGTTTCTTAGTCAATGGAGTAAATTACCCTAATATTATTCCTAATAAGAGACTTAATATAGAGATAGGTACAGAGGTTTATCGTAACCTTGACTTTGCCTTTAATAAGATAATGATTACCAATGTTTCCAGAAGAAGTATAGGAATAAATATGATTCTATCCGAGACTGAGACTGGTTTTTCTCTTAAGGCAATTGATGAAACAGGTATAGAGTGTGAAAAAACAATTCTGGCAGAAAAACAATTAGCTAATAATATTGAGGACTACGATCAAAAGCTCCTCAAACTAATAGACTCATTAGGTAATACACTATTTCATCTGGATAGCTTTAAGAACGAAGTAAAGGAGAAATACTTTTTTCAATCCTCATTAATAAAATCTCTTCGACGAGAGGTTTGTGAAAAACTCTTAGCAAAAAGAGAAGAAGAATATGAAGCCGATGAGGTTTATTTAGAGAAGAATAACTACCCTTATCCAGAGGAGGAATTGGACTATAGAGCAAATATTACTAACGAAAAGGCAAAGGTTTTTTATCTTCGTCATGGGGTGAAGAAACTAGAGTATGGATTAGAAAAGACTTTGGCAAATGATGAGATTATACTAATGAGTTCACGTCATTGTCTTCGTTACCAATTAGGACAATGTCTAAAAAGAGATAATGTGTCTCCAGAATATCAAGGAGATTTATTTTTACAAGACAATAGAAGAAGATATAAACTTAGTTTTGATTGCAAGAATTGTATGATGGAAATAAGCTAATAAATATTGATAATTAGTTTATTTGCATATAAAATAAATAAGATGTAATTTTGCAAACCTTAATTTTAGGGTATAGGTGCTAGTTTAGGTTATGATTTTCTCTTTTCAAGTTTCCTTATAGAATTTTCAAAATAATGAAATAAAGCATTGGAATATATATGTATCCAATAACTTTGTTTTATCAATTAATGGGCTAATTAAAATAAAAAAAATATGATTATTGTTTCTGATTTAGAGATTCAATTTGGGAAGAAAAGTCTTTTTCAAGACATGAATTTAAAGTTTATGCCAGGTAATTGCTATGGTATTATTGGAGCAAATGGTGCTGGAAAATCAACTTTCTTAAGAATATTGAGTGGGGACTTAGACGCAACAAGAGGTAATGTAATTTTTGGATCGGGAGAGAGGATATCTGTTCTAAGACAAGACCATTTTGCATTCGATGAGTTTAGTGTAATAAATACCGTCATGCAAGGTCATGAAGAGCTTTGGAAGGTAATGCACGAAAAGGATGCAATATATTCAAAGGCAGAATTTACAGAAGAAGACGGTATAAGAGCAGCAGAGCTTGAGGAAAGCTTTGCAAATATGAATGGATGGAATGCTGAGAGTGATGCGGCATCGCTTCTTTCAGGCCTAGGTATCGCAGAGGAGTATCATAATACCTTGATGAGTAATATGTCGGGAAAGCAAAAGGTTAAGATATTATTAGCTCAAGCACTTTTTGGCAAACCAGACAACCTATTATTAGATGAGCCTACAAACAACCTTGACCTTGAGACAATAGTTTGGCTTGAGAACTATCTTTCGAATGTAGATAATACAGTCCTTGTGGTTTCGCATGATAGGCACTTCTTAGACACTGTTTGTACGCATACTGTGGATATTGACTTTGGTAAAGCAAAACAATTTGCTGGTAACTATAGTTTCTGGTATGAATCTAGCCAGTTAGCACTTCGTCAAGCACAAAACAAGAACAAGAAGGCAGAGGAAAAGAAAAAAGAATTACAAGAATTTATAGCACGTTTCTCTGCAAATGCTTCAAAATCTAAACAAACAACATCGAGAAAGAAGATGATTGAGAAATTAGATATAGAGGAAATACTTCCGTCAACACGTCGTTATCCAGGAATCATCTTCAATATGGAGAGAGAGATAGGAAACCAAGTTCTTGAGGTAAGAAACCTATCACAAAAGGTAGAAGGAAAAACACTATTCTCAGACGTGAACTTCTATCTAAACAAAGAAGATAAGGTAGCTTTTCTTTCAAGAGACCCTCGTGCTATGACTTCATTTTTCGAGATACTAACTCATAACGAACGACCTCATGAAGGAGACTTCACATGGGGAGTAACCACATCCACATCATACCTACCTCTTGATAATAGCGCATTCTTCGATACAGATATGACACTTATCGATTGGTTAGCACAATATTCGGAAGAAACAACAGAAACCTTCCTAAGAGGCTTCTTAGGAAAGATGCTTTTCTCAGGAGAGGATGTTTACAAGAGAGTAAAGGTTCTTTCGGGAGGAGAAAAGATGCGTTGTATGATAGCTAGAATGATGATGTCTACCTCAAACGTATTAATCTTAGACTCACCTGTCAATCACTTAGACCTAGAGTCAATCCAAGCTTTCAATAATACGCTTGTAAACTTCAAGGGAGTAATATTAATAAACTCACATGACCAAGAGTTTATCCAATCAACATGTAACCGTATAATTGAGCTAACTCCAAAAGGAATAGTAGATAAACAAATTCCACTTGACGAATACCTTTCAAACGATAAAATCAAAGAACAGTTAGACGAGATGTATAGATAAATTTGATATTTATAATTGTATGGGCGAATAATATTCGCCTTTTTTTTATACAATTGAGGATTTAGTCTGAAAAAAATCGTGGTGGAGATAATTTAATTTCATCTCCACCACCTGTAATGATATGTTTATTAGGTAGATGTGTATGTGTGGTGGAGATGGTGGAGAGAATTTCATTGTGCTCTTGTTATAAATTGAACATAAATTACATTTTCTATAAAATAAAATATTCAATATTCAAAAAATCACTAACACGCATAGGCATTTCTCATCACCATCTCCACCACAAAAACATAAGTTACAGATATTCAGTATTTATAAAGTGGTGGAGATTGAGTAAAAAGATAGCGATTTATCTCCACCCCTAGCCAAAATAGGGGTAAAAATGGGGCAAAATTGAACAAATTGAACAGAAAAAAAAGAAGAATTAAGTAAAAAATCCTTGTTTTTTATGTTCAAAACGATGATTTTTGTTCAAAATACGAAGAAATTGAACAAAAATATAAAGAAAAAAACTGACTTTTTCTGAATTGGGTTTACACTTACTTTTTGCATGAGGCATTACTCTCTTACGAAGTTTTTTTTGCAAATACAAAGTTTTATCCTAACCTTTCAAGTGATAAGGCTGTGTTGGAGATTGAGGGTTTGAGGTCTATGGCTGAGGTTCTGGTTATGGATTTGTCCGGTAGGGTTATTGGAAATTATATGATTGATAAGGGAGAGAATAAGTTTAATATTGATGTTAGAAACTTTGCAAAAGGGATTTATAATGTCTTAGTTCAAAACAAAGAAATAAGTATTTCTAAGAAATTGGTTGTGGAGTAAATTTTTGAGTTTGACTATATAATGTTATTCTGCTATTCCGTGGAGGATTTTATGTATGGAATGGAATTATGAAATATTTTTTTGTTTTATATTGAATTTTATATTAATTTTGAACACTAAATCGTTATTTTAATATTACACAAACTTGGTATGAAAAAATTATTATTTATTTTTGTTCTATCAACGCTTTGCACAGTAGGGGCAATGGCGTACGACTTCACTTCAGGAGGTTTATATTATAATATTATTGATTCAAATAGAGTTGAAGTGACAAGTTTATCTCAAATTGATCCAAATTATATAGCATATTCAGGGGTAATAACAATTCCAAATTTTGTAAACAATAACGGAATAACTTATACAGTTTCGGGGATTGGAAGTTTCGCATTTGAGGTCTGTACAGGTTTGACGTCTATTGTATTAGGTGATTCGATAATCTATATTGATGATAGGGCATTTCAGAATTGTAAAAATTTGAAATCCGTAATGTTTTCCAACTCTTTAAGATCGATTGGGGTTTATGCATTTCAGAATTGTTCTGTTTTGGACTCTGTAATATTACCAAATTCAGTCATTTCAATTGGAGATGGTGCATTTGTTGGATGCAATGGATTAACTTCATTAGTAATTGGTAGCAACGTTGAGTCAATTGGGATATATGCATTTAATTCTTGTAATGGATTGACTTCTGTTTTGATACCAAGCTCAGTTACAAAAATAGGACTTAGAGCATTTTCTTCGTGTAGTAGTTTAATATCAATAAATGTAAATCCAAATAATACAAAATTCTCATCGGTAGATGGGGTCTTGTTCAATAAAAATGCAGATACATTATTATGTTATCCTTGTGGAAGAAATGGGAGTTATGCAATTTCAAACTCGGTTGTATCAATCGGAAAATCGGCATTCATTAGTTGTCAAGGTTTAACTAATATATTGATTTCATCATCGTTAACTTCGATTGAGTCTGATGTATTTGTGGGATGTACTAGTTTAGACTCAATAAATGTTGATTTGGGAAATACAAAATATTCTTCTTTTGGAGGAGTTTTATTAAATAAAAATGCTGATACCTTAGTCTGTTACCCATGTGGGAGAAATGGAGGGTATTCAATTCCAAACTTCATTACTTCGATTGGGAAAATGGCATTTGCATATTGTACAAATTTAACCTCCGTTGCAATTCCAACCTCTGTGACGTCAATTTTGGAATATGGATTTAATAGCTGTAAAGGTTTGAAATCAATAATAATGCCGGACTCATTAATTTTGATTGGTAATGCTGCATTCGCTCTTTGCGATAGCTTGGTATCTATAACATTAGGGAGTTCTGTTACATCAATCGGGAAGTCAGCATTTTCCTTTTGTACAAGTTTAACTTCTCTGATGATAGGTGATTCTGTAAAATCAATTGGGTCGTCAGCGTTTACAAGATGTACTAGTCTAACTTCTATAATAATTGGTAGTTCGGTTAGTTCAATAGGGAGCTATGCATTTATGGATTGCAGTATTTTAGACTCAATAATTTGCAAAGCAATAAATCCACCAAGCATATCAGAAAGTACTTTTAGAAATGTCCCTTCTACAGTAAAAGTAATTGTTCCGTGTAGCTCATTAAATCTATATAAAGCTGCTCAGTATTGGAAATTTCTTTATAATTATAGATGTTTTGCTGGTTTGGATGATGAAGTGGAGAATAGTGTTTCGACAAAGATTTATCCTAATCCTGCGAGAGATAAGGCTGTGTTGGAGATTGAGGGTTTAAGGTCTAAGGCTGAGGTTATGGTTATGGATTTGTCTGGTAGGGTTATTGGAAATTATATGATTGATAAGGGAGAGAATAAGCTTGATATTGATGTTAGGAGTTTTGCCAAGGGAGTTTATAATGTCTTAGTTCAAAACAAAGAAATAGGTATTTCTAAGAAATTGGTTGTGGAGTAAGTTGGGAGTAGACCAAGGCAAAGAGGTCTATTGGCTGAGTTTCCGTTATTAGAACATCCGTTTCTATCCTTATTCCTATGTTTTCTTCTTTAATATATAGACCAGGTTCGCAGGTTAAGACCATATTGGGAAGAAATTCTAGGTCTTTTGCTCCAACATCATGGGCATCTAAACCTAAGAAGTGACTAACTCCATGAGGATAGTATTGTTTATAGATTTGTTCATCGCCCTCAAGGTCTTCTTTTGTAAAGAGTCCTAAGGTTATGCAGGCATCCTTGATAAGCCCAATGCAGATATAGTTTAGCTTATTAATTGTTGCTCCTTTGACCATCTCCTGCTTTACCTTATTATGTATTTCCAATACCTTATTATAGACTTCTTGCTGTCTTGAGGTGAATACTCCGTTTATTGGTAGGGTCATAGAAAGGTCAGCAGCATAATTCTCATATTCGCAGCCAAAGTCAAGAAGAACTAATTCGTTGTCCTTTAACTCAGAATCATTATCACAGTAGTGAAGGCATAGTGCGTTCTCGCCAGAGGCAACGATAGGAGAGAAGCTATGTCCCTTTGTACCTTGTCGCACGAACTCGTAAATCATCATCGCCTCAATTTCATACTCCATCATGCCCACCTTGATACTATCCTTGATTTTAAGATAAGTATTCTTCGTTATCTCTATCGCCCTCTTTAAGGCTTCTAATTCCTGAGGCTCTTTAATGGCTCTAAGAGAAGCCATTATATTCATAAGTCTTTTATCTTCTTGACCTATAAGCTTGTAATTTGTATGAAGATTGTCCAAGGTCTTGTCTAAGGCACTATCATATCTCACTGTCTTTATCCCAGATATTGCCTTAACCTCTTCTTTGCTTAAGATATGCCCAGTCCATGTCTCTGTGTGAGGGTCGGTTTTATTAGTAAAAATGTTACAAAAATTCTTACCAATGACTAGCGTTGTGTTAGGCTGCTCTATGCCTGATAGGTAAAATAGGTTGGAATCTTGGCGAAAAGGGAATATCTGATCTCCATTTCGTGGATATTCATCTGAAGAATAGAATATTGCTATCGTTTTTTCGTCAAGTCTTTCTTGGAGTTTTTGCCTGTTTCTGATGAAAAGCTCTCGGCTTAATTTCGTTATTCTCATAATGGAAACTATGTTTTAAGTCTGCAAATGTATTAAATATTATGGTTAAATTGAATTTTTGGCTTAACTTTGCAACTAATTTTTTCGAAATTACTAGATCATAAATAATTAAAAACAAAAGAAAAAGGGTATGAAATTAGTACAATTTGCATCCATCACTAAGAAGATGGCACTAGCGGCGGTTGGCCTATTCCTATTGGTCTTTCTACCAGTTCATATGGGTATCAACTTATGTATACTCAGAGAAGATGGCGGAGAGTGGTATCGAAATGCTTGTCATTTCATGGGAACAAACTACATTGTAAAGATATTTGAAATGGTGCTCATGGCTACAATATTACTACATATTGGTGTGGCTATCGTGCTTACTATTGAGAACTGGATGGCACGCCCAGTGCGTTATAAGGTTGTTTCAAAGAGTAAAACACATTTCATGTCAAGATATATGATTTGGACTGGAGGCATAATCGGATGCTTTTTAATTCTTCATTTCATCAATTTCTACTTTGTAAAGCTTGATATTGTTGAAGGAAAATACACTGCGGAGATTGAAGAGGTAGACTCTTTCTTTCAACAAAAGGCTAAGAAGATGCAATCGGGAGAGCTAGGCGAGAAAGAACAAGCCGTACTTGTGGCACAATACCAAGCTCTTAGTCAACTGCCTGAGGGTAAACTTGACAAGAGTGGTAAGAGTTTAGTAAATCTTTCTAAGGAAGAGGTGAAGAAATACTGCGGTGAGGATTTCGAGGCTGAGCCTGATTTCTACACAATGTGTAAGGAGTTCTTCAAGAACAAGTACTATTCACTAATTTATTTACTATGTTTTGTGGCATTAGCCTTCCATCTAATGCACGCAATAAACTCACTAGCGCAGACATTTGGGCTTAATCACAGCAAGTACAACAAGGTTATTGAGAACTTTGCCATTGGTTTTGCCATAATTGTACCCTTAGGATTTGCACTTATACCTATAGCAATCTTGTTTTTGGGGTTTTAATTCACGATTAATTTAAATAAATAAACATATGAGCACACTTAATTCCAAGATTCCTCAAGGACCATTATCGGAAAAGTGGACAAGATACAAGGCAGAACAAAAGCTTGTTAACCCAGCCAACAAACGCAAACTTGACGTTATCGTAGTTGGAACAGGGCTTGCAGGAGCCTCTGCTGCGGCATCCCTAGGAGCGCTAGGCTTCAATGTAAAGATATTTTGCATCTCCGACTCACCTCGAAGAGCACATTCCATTGCCGCACAAGGAGGTGTCAATGCTGCAAAGAACTACCAAAACGACGGTGATAGCGTAGGGCGCTTGTTCTATGACACCATAAAAGGGGGCGATTATAGAGCTCGTGAGGCTAATGTACACCGATTAGCAGAGGTCGCTAATAGCATAATCGACCAATGCGTAGCACAAGGAGTACCATTCGCAAGAGATTACGGTGGGCTACTGGACAACCGTTCATTCGGTGGTGCCCAAGTTAGCAGAACCTTCTACGCCAAGGGTCAAACAGGACAACAGCTTCTTCTTGGAGCATACTCTGCATTATCGAAGGAGATAAAGGCAGGAACAGTTAAGATGTATGAGAGAAGAGAGATGGTTGAGCTTGTTATGAAAGATGATAGAGCAAGAGGTATAATCACACGCAACCTATCAACAGGAGAGCTTGAACGCCACTCTGCACACGCAGTTGTCATCGCAACAGGCGGATATGGAAATGTTTACTTCCTATCGACCAACGCAATGAACTGTAATGGCTCAGCCGCTGTGCAATGTTACCGAAAGGGAGCGTTCTTTGCAAACCCATGTTACGTTCAGATTCATCCGACCTGCATACCTGTGCATGGAGATAAACAATCTAAGTTAACCTTAATGTCGGAGTCTCTTCGTAACGACGGCAGAATCTGGGTTCCAAAGAACATAGACGATTCAGTAGCTATTCGTGAAGGAAGGATGAAGCCAACAGATATTAAAGAAGAAGACAGGGACTACTATTTAGAAAGACGTTACCCTGCCTTTGGCAACTTAGTACCAAGAGATATTGCCTCCCGTGCTGCTAAAGAACGCTGCGACGCAGGCTATGGAGTAGGTACTGGGCAAGCGGTATATCTTGATTTCAAGACGGCAATAGAAAGATTGGGCGCAGAGAAGGTGGAAGCAAGATATGGTAACCTCTTCCAGATGTATGAAAAGATTGTCGACGAGAACCCTTATGAGACCCCTATGATGATTTACCCTGCTGTTCACTACACGATGGGTGGATTATGGGTGGACTATGAGTTGCAGACCACTATCCCTGGTCTCTTCGCTGCGGGTGAGGCTAACTTCTCCGACCATGGAGCAAACCGTCTTGGAGCTTCAGCGCTTATGCAAGGACTTGCCGATGGTTACTTCGTTCTGCCTTATACTGTGCAGAACTACCTCTCGGATCAAATCCACACTCCTCGTTTATCTGTTGATTCGCCTGAGTTTATGGAGGCAGAGAAATCTGTTAAAGAGAGAATGGAGAAGATTTTATCTATTAAAGGAACCAAGACGGTGGACACTTTACAACGTGATCTTGGGCATATCATGTGGGAGAAAGTAGGAATGGGACGTCAAAGAGAAGGTCTTTTGGAGGCGATTCCTTTATTAGCAAAGCTTAAGAATGAGTTCTGGAGCAATGTTAGAGTAACTGGCGACCTTTGTTCAATGAATCCTGAGCTTGAGAAGGCTTTGAGACTGGCCGACCATATTGAGCTCGCGGAGCTTATGGCACGAGATGGCCTGCAACGAGAAGAAAGCTGCGGAGGTCATTTCAGGCTGGAACACCAGACCGAAGAAGGCGAGGCTAAGCGTGATGATGAGAACTTCATGTTCGTAGGAGCATGGGAATACAAGGGAGAAATGGCGGAACCAGCTCTTCATAAAGAGGTGTTAAACTACGAGTTTATTCATGTTCAACAAAGAAATTACAAGTAAATGAATCTAACATTAAAGATATGGCGTCAAGATAATGCCAAGAGCAAGGGACGCTTTCAAACTTATAAGGTTACGGAAATCTCACCAGAGACTTCTTTTTTAGAGATGCTCGACATCCTTAACGAAGGGCTTGTCGACAAGGTTGAGCACCCTGTGTGCTTTGACAACGACTGTAGAGAAGGAATATGCGGTATGTGCGGCTTGTATATAAATGGTCGTCCTCACGGATGCGATGACGGCGTCACAACATGCCAACTCCACATGCGAAAGTTCAAGGACGGGGACGTGATAACGATAGAACCATGGAGAGCTCGTCCCTTCCCTATCATCAGAGACCTCGTCGTAGACCGCTCGGCATTTGATAAAATCATCCAAGAAGGAGGTTATGTGTCGGTGACAACGGGAGGAGTACCCGACGGTAACGCCATCCCTATCCCAAAGAAACAAGCTGACCAGGCTATGGACTCCGCATCATGCATCGGTTGTGGAGCCTGCGTTGCGAGCTGTAAGAACGCCTCGGCGATGTTATTCGTTGGTGCTAAGGTCTCGCAACTTGCTCTTTTGCCTCAAGGCAAGCCAGAAGCAGCCCTTAGAGTTCAAGCCATGGTGGCTAAGATGGACGCCCTGGGCTTTGGTAACTGCACAAACACATACGCTTGCGAAGCTGAATGCCCTAAAGAAATCAAACGCTCAAACATAGCGAGGATGAATCGAGAGTTCCTTTGCGCCAAGACCTGCTCTGAAGAATAGGTTAACAAAGTTTGTTCTTTTGATTAACAATATTGTTATCTTGATAACAGGGCTTGTTTTCTTGATGAATATAAATTGTTTACCAAGTAAGCAGTATTAATTTTAAGAAAAACAAAGTACGATAATCTCGTTAATATAACTAAAAATCTCATCTTTACGACTGGTAATTTGATTGCCAGAACTGGGGATGAGATTTTTATTTTACAAAAACGCCATTTCCAGCGCTGGAAATCTCGTTTCTAGCGCTGGAAATCTGATTATCGGTGTATGATTATCTGATTATCATACTCCGTTTTCTTGATTTCTACGACTAGTTATCTTAAAATTGATAATAATTAAGAGAAAAACAGGATTTATTTATGAGATATTAACGCGCCGTTTTCTCTTCGCCATGCTTCGTCTTCAAATAATCGACTCTCAGAGACGAAATCCTTTGGGAATAATTAACTCGAAACCTTACACAATGTTATCAAAATCGCCATTTACTCACTTTATTGTTAATTCTGTTTTCCTTATCGTCATGGCTATTAATAAAATGAGTACCTTTGCTGACGAAATTACCAAAATAAAGTAACCAGATGAAAGAGATTAAGGGCAAGACCACAGCGAAAGAAGGATTTCATGAACGTAACAAACACAAGGGAAAATACGACTTTCCTAAGCTGATTAAGGCTAACGCGGAGCTGAAAAACTACGTCCGAGAATCAGAATACGGCGGCCTGACAATTGATTTCTTTGACCCAATGGCGGTAAAATCACTGAACAAAGCCTTGATTATCGAGTTCTACGGACTTGATTATTGGGAACTGCCGAGCGGATACCTGTGCCCGCCCATCCCTTCAAGAGCTGATTATATCCACGTTATCTCGGACTTAACAGGCTGTAATTCTAAGGAGAGGAAGGCAAGAATGCTCGATATTGGCGTCGGCGCCAGCTGTATTTTCCCGATTATTGGAGTTGCGGAATATGGTTGGGACTTCGTGGGAAGCGATATTCACGACGTCTCCATCTCAAGCTCAAGGTCTATTATCGAGAAAAATGCGAGCCTTAAAGGCAAGATTGAAATCCGAAAACAAGATGATCCGTTCTCGATTTTCAGAGGAGTAATCCGTAATGGCGAGTTCTTCGAGGTCAGTTTATGCAATCCCCCGTTCCACGATTCAAGTGCCGAGGCTTTGATGGCTTCGAAAAGGAAGGAGAGTAACCTCAAGAACAAGCCTGTTAATAAGCCTACGCCGAACTTTTCAGGGCAAGATAACGAGCTGTGGTGCTCAGGAGGAGAGGCAAATTTCCTCAAGAACATGATAGAAGAAAGCCAAATCTACCGCCAGAATGTTCATTGGTTCACCACGATAGTCTCAAGCGAGGACACGCTAAGGAAGTTAGTGCGCCTGCTAAAGACGGTATCGGTTCGTGAACATAAGATAATCCCGATGGAGCACGGCAACAAGAAGACCCGTATCTTGGCGTGGAGGTATTAATTATTTAGTTATAAAACTGTGTTTATCAGAAAAAAAGTTTATATCTTTGCGATATTAATTTAATATCATCAAGTAAACAAAAACAATTAACAAGATGAACACACAAGAACAAGAGTTTAAGGGCTTTAGGACATCAGGTTTTCTAATGCTAAGCGTGCAGTTATTGATATTAGCTGCCTTCATTATCGTGACAATTTTATTTGCTAAACAGACTTCGTCGACGAGCTTAATGGAGTCAGTTTTCGTCACCACTCTGGTTGTTTTCTTCCTTTCCATAGTCTTTTTAACGCCTGGTTACCTTCTGATAGAGCCAAACGAAGCAATGGTAATGCTATTCTTTGGGAAGTATAATGGCACCATGAAGGTCAATGGCTTCTTCTGGGCGAATCCTTTTTACAGTAAAAAGAAGCTTGTAATCAGAGCAAGAAACCTCGATGTTGAGCCAATCAAGGTCAATGACAAAGAGGGCAACCCTATTATGATAGGGCTTGTGCTTGTTTGGAAGATTAAGGACACCTTTAAAGTCATGTTTGACATTGATAATCGTTCAGATATCAATACAAAGACCAACGATAGGATGAATTCTTATCAACAGTTTGTGATGGTGCAATCAGATGCTTCGTTACGAATAATCGCAGGACAATACTCTTATGACAACAACGAGAACCCTAGCGACATCACTCTCCGTTCTGGTGGCGAAGAAATCAACGATCAATTAGAGCTAGAATTAAATAAGAGGTTAGATATAGCAGGAATTGAAATTGTTGAGGCAAGAATCAATTACCTTGCTTATGCGCCAGAGATAGCGGCAGTAATGCTTCGTCGTCAGCAAGCCTCAGCAATCATTTCGGCAAGAGAAAAGATTGTAGAAGGAGCAGTATCGATGGTTAAGATGGCTTTGGATAAACTATCAAATGAAAATATCGTTGAGCTTGATGAAGATAAAAAGGCAGCAATGGTAAGCAATCTATTAGTTGTTCTCTGCTCCGATGAACAAGCTCAACCAGTATTAAACACAGGGACCTTACATCAATAATGGCAGAGAAGAAAAAAGAAAACAAGGCATTTGTATTAAGAATAGATGCGCAAAGAATGGAGGCTTTGGAAAAATGGGCACAAGATGAATTCCGAAGTCTTAATGGGCAGATATTATATATTCTTGAACAAGCCTTAATAAAGGAAAAAAGAATTAAAAAAGATAAATAATCTATTTTTGGGGCAGGAAGAATTCTTGCCCCTTTTTGTTAAATTTCAATTATTCAATTTTTTCTATTATATTTGTAGCCTAATACAAGAATTTATGGAACAAATTGAATTATTCTTCTCTGATCTTAGTGGGTTAATTTGGGGATGGCCGATGATTATTCTTTTGATTGGCACTCACCTTTACCTAACAATCATTCTTCGTTTCCCTCAATTGAAAATATTTAAGGCAATCAAACTATCCTTTACAAAGGATAAGAATGCCCCAGGTGATGTTTCTCAATTTGCAGCGCTATCAACTGCTCTTGCTGCTACGATAGGAACAGGAAACATTGTTGGTGTTTCCACGGCTGTTGCTCTTGGAGGA
Organism: Bacteroidota bacterium; assembly: GCA_017860275.1. GTDB lineage: Bacteria > Bacteroidota > Bacteroidia > Bacteroidales > P3 > UBA10566. The sequence goes on along the minus strand of JAFNAQ010000001.1, from coordinate 278,720 downwards.
CCTGGCGCAGTGCTTTGGGTTTGGATAACAGGTATATTAGGAATAGCAACAAAGTATTCGGAAGGTTTGCTTGCAGTAAAGTTTCGTCAAAAGACTTCTGATGGAACAATGCTTGGAGGTCCAATGTACGCTTTGGAAAAGGGAATGAAGATGAAATGGCTCGCTGTACTGTTCTGTGTATTTACAGTTATTGCATCATTTGGGATTGGTAATGGAGTTCAAGCAAAGGCAATATCAGATAGTCTTAGTCAATCCTACGGACTATCTCCATATATTACTGGGACAATATTAGTAGTTATTGTAAGCATGGTAATATTTTTTGGAGTAAAGGGTATCTCTAAAGTATGCGAAAGTTTAGTTCCTTTTATGGCAATTTTTTATATATTGGGATGTAGCGCAATACTTATTATGAATTTCTCTTATCTTGATGATTCAATAGTTCTTATCTTCAAGGCTGCGTTCAGTCCTCAAGCCGCAGGAGCCGGATTTCTTGGTTCCACGATTATGATGGCAGCACGCTACGGTATTGCACGAGGATTATTCTCCAATGAGAGTGGGCTTGGCTCGGCTCCAATTGTTGCTGCCGCTGCTCAAACACGTAATCCTGTTCGTCAAGCCTTAGTTTCTTCAACAGGTACTTTTTGGGATACAGTTGTTATCTGTGCAATGACAGGGCTGGTAATCGTAAGTTCAATAATTGCACATCCCGACATCAGCCAAGATTCTGCCGCCATCCTCACCCATGCCGCCTTCTCCAAGCTCCCTTATGTAGGCACCCTTATCCTTAACGTCGGCATTCTAACCTTTGCCTTCTCCACAATACTTGGATGGTCTTATTACGGCGAAAAGGCAATAGAATATTTAGGTGGTAAGAAATCTGTCTTTTATTATCGAATAGCTTGGGTAATTGTTGTGTTTATTGGTTCAATAATAAACCTAACTTTGATTTGGAATATCTCCGACACAATGAATGCACTAATGGCTATTCCAAATCTAATATCATTGATATTCCTATCGGGAGTAATAGTTAAGGAAACAAGAAAATATCTTTGGGAGAATAGATTAGATGAAGAAGGTGAATAATAATAAGGGTTTTAATAAGAATTTCTGGACAGCAATTTTTATGGAGTTTATAGAAAGAGGCTCATACTATGGAGTAATGAGTGTGCTTTCTGTTTATTTAGTAATGTCTTTAGATGAAGGAGGCTTAGGCTTTTCAAGGCAAAGTGTAGGAGCAATAAAGAGTACAATAGTACCCTTATTATATCTAATACCAATATTCTCTGGAGCAATAGCCGATAGATTTGGATATAGGAAGATACTATTCTTTGCCTTCTCGCTTATGAGCATTGGTTATTTCTTTGCTGGCTTCTCTGCATCCTACCATACAATATTCGCATCACTTCTAATAATGGCTTTTGGTTGTGGTTTATTTAAACCTATAGTATCAGCAACAATATCAAGAGAAACAACAGAAGAAAACTCATCACTAGGCTTTGGAATATTCTACTGGAGCATAAATCTTGGCTCCTTCCTTTTTCCTTTAATACTTGTTCCTTATCTAAAACATTTCTCCTTCTCATATATTTTCTTTTTAGCCTCCTTTTGTACATTTATGCTCTTATGGGTAAATCTCTTTGTGTATAAAGAACCAAAGCGTAAGGAGAATCAAAAGACCTTTTCCGAAGTTATTAAGGAGATGGTTTTAGTCCTAAAGGACTTTCGTTTTGTAATCATGATTGTAATCTATTCAGGCTTTTGGATACTTTATTTTCAGATGTTCGATACAGTTCTTTGGTATGTTAGGGACTATGTCGATGCCTCTAGTCTTAATATATACGTAAATAAGTTTCTCTCACTATTTGTTTCAAGTCCTAATTGGCAATTCGATATTGAACATGTTACTGTAATAAATGCAGGAGCAATAATAAGTTTACAGATTCTTATCTCTGCCATTGTAAAGAAATGGAAAGCGCTTCCAACAATGTGTCTGGGAATAGGTTTCGGAACACTTGGAATGTTGGTTATTTCAGTATCTTCATCAATTTGGGTATTTATTATAGGAACATTCGTATTCACAATAGGAGAGATGGTAGCTCATCCAAAGTTTATATCCTATATTGGGCAAACTTCTCCAGAGGATAAGAAGGCTTTATATATGGGATACTCTTTCCTTTTTGGAGTAATTGGTTCGGGTGTAGGAGGAATACTTGGAGCTTATCTATATGTTTACTTTGTAGATCAACTTCACAATCCAACTCTACTATGGCTTACATTCTCAGCAATAGGTTTTAGCTCAATAATAGGACTACTCTTCTATGATTGGTATTATAACAAAAGAAAGAAAGCTTAGAATTGAAAGACTAGATTTAATCTAATACCCCATTTCCTATGCTCAGGCAAGTCTTTAGCATAGGTTATTCTTCTTGTATAATCAACACCAAGCACACCAAAAAGGTTTTGGAATCCAAAGCCAGCCTCAATATATGGCTCTTTGCCAAAGGTTTGAACTGTATTTCCATTAATCATAAACTTATTATCATCCCTTAAGCCGCCATAAGCCATCTTAATATTAAATTCTTCTCTAAGTTTTAGCTCTCTGATAAAAGGAATTCGATTAAATATGAATCCATTTAGATTATAGATAGCGATTAATTGAGCATATTTATCGGAATAAAACTCCATTGGTCTCATTAGATTAAAGCTAGTCTGACTATAAACTATATTATTTGAGGTAGAATTTACAAAGAGGTAAGGAGAAAGCATTTGTCCCCAAATATAACCACCCTCAGCCCATATCTTCATATAACCTAAAGGCATGAAGTTTAGTTTTCTAAAGGCATTAAGCTTTAGTAGGTGAGTGTTTTCAAATCCATACTCATAGTTTACATTTAGAGAGGTATAATTAGCACCACTCTTATACTTTGACCTAAAATTAGGAATGATTTGACCATTTAGAGATATACTAAGGTTTAGCCCAACTCTATTATATTCAAATCCCGATATTTCTTTTCCATACATATCCCCAAAGTTCCAATTACCATAGGCATCTACTTTCTGAAATTTGATATAAGGATTAAGAGTCAAGCCCTTTCTTGTTTGGTAATACCATTGGAAGGCATAGGATTTATCCCAAGCAAGTTTATAATCTATAATTTCAGTAAGAGAAAGAGCTATTCTATCATAATTACTTGGCCCAATTGTTCTGCCAGGCACAAAGGTATTATTTGTATATTGGATACCAATAAAATTAGCAGGATATGAATAAGGAGTCTTTGCCGCTGAGTTAAAGCTATATTTTATACCTAAATCATATTTAAACTTCTCGTCCTTTGTTCCATAGGCAACCATCCAATCGGCAAATATCTTTCTGCTTAACTTGTAATTTGTTTTTCCACTAAAGCGTAGACGTGTTCCTTCAATATTATTAAATGATACAAGATTATCTATTGGTCCAATATAGAATGGTCCACTTAGAATATATCCTCCATAGAATACTTCCGAAAGATATTTTGTTACCCTAAACCAAGTTATTTTATTAAGACTATCGGGCAAAAGATAGGTCTTTTTCTCAATAGAGTTCAGGGCAGAAAGACGATTAGTCTCATTTATTGTGAAGTTCTTTAGCTCAGAGCTCTTCTTAATTGTATATTCTTCGAAAATTGGCTGAGAGTATGTGTTAATACTATATCCATACATCTTAACTCCATACATATTTACCTTTGCATATACACCATCATCTACAATATAGGTTAGCTTTTGGCTCTTCCCCTTAATATCTAAGGTATCTGTCTTATAGTTTTGTGTGAAAACAATCTTGTCAACAAAATTAATATTAGATTTCTCAGGCAGAGAAAGCTTAGCGCTTATAAGTTCATACTTGCCATCGTTCGAAATATATAAATCACCCAGAAAACCTAAATCGTAGATGTTTCGAGGGATGAAATCAAGCCATATACATTCTCTACCATCAATAACAACAGTATCTTTAATAAAGAATTTATAGAAGGTTGGTGCAGCAATATTCAATGGACTCATAAGTTGGTTGCCAAGAATATTTATATAATCGTTGTAAAGATTGATGTTTGAGAACACAGAGCCCTTAATTTGGTTGGCTTTTTCTTCATCGAGTAGTGTAGATAATTTAATGTCTTGTATTCCTAATCTTTGTTGCTCAAGCAAGCCACCCTCTCTTGCATATAACTCCGAAAGCTCCTCATAGAAGTACATAGGGAGGTAATCCTTATTGCCAAAATACGATTCCTCAATATTATTCATAAGGTTTTTCACTGGTTTAAGTCTTAGGCGCACCAAATCCTTTTCATCAATCTTATCCAATGCCAAAAGAGACTTATTATGAGCCTTATAATGCATAGGAGAGTGATTGATAATATTATTATCCTTCTTATTATCAATAACATTTCGAATAAAAATAACAGCAGGATTATCCTTGTTGGTATATTTTTCTTTCTTAGCTGTAATTACTACCTCCTTGATTTGGGAAGCATAGGGTTGAAGGCTAATCTTTACTCCACTTGCCTTAAAAGTCTTAGCCATTTTGATAATTGGCTTATATGAGATATGAGAAATCTTTATACTATCTATGCCCTCAGGAACATTTAGAGAGAAGTTTCCGTCAAAATCGGTAGTAGTCCCCTTTGAATATCCATCAATGGAATAGCTTATAGTGGCAGCAAAAACCCCTTCCTTGCTTGCACCATCAATAATTTGCCCAGTTATGGTTCTTGATTGTCCAAAAAGGCATGAGGTGAAAGAAATAAAAGAGAATAAAAGTGCTAATTGATATATTTTACTCTTAGTCATATTACTGTTTAAGTTTAGTTTTTTCCAATCATTATCAAATATCATTCCAAACAATATAAAGTCAAACGATTAGGGTAAAAAAATTCTTTGTGAATTCTTTAATTTTCTGCAAAATTAATGTTATCTTTGCATTAACCGAAATAAAATTTAAATTATATAAGATAAAACTTCTGCAATATAAGGAATAAATGCAAGAGGATAAGATTAAAAGTAAATTAAAAGGGGATTAATTTTGCTCAGATGCACATCTTAGCTTGCTGAGATGTGCATCTTAAGGAGCTAAGATGTACATCTTAAGACGCTAAGATGCACATCTTAGTAAAAATAAATAAGGACTTTTTGAAATTAAATCAGGAGTTGCTGAAAATTAATCAGATAAGGGCGAAAATAAATCAAATAAAAAAGAGAAGAAAATAAGTAACCAAATAAAATAAAAAAGATATGTTTCATCCATACAAAGTAAAGAAAAAGAAGTTCCGAAGAAATAATACTTGGGAAGAGAGTAATTATGCAGTAGGTGTTTATAGAGGCACCATAGACATAGAAGGCATAGCAGATAAGCTTGCAGAGCGTTCAACAATTAAGCAACCAGACCTTTTGGGGGCAGTAGTTGGGACAACACAGCTAATAGAAGAAATGATGCATTTAGGCTATAAGGTAAACCTAAACGGCTTAGGCATATTCTATTTATCGGTAAGCAGTGACGAGGGCTACAAAAACCCAAAAGATGTAACGCCACACAGAGTAAAAGCCAAAAAAGTCTGTTTCAAAGCCTCCCAAAAACTACAAAAAAACCTCCAATTCGTAAAATTCGAAAGAGGCTAGAATCTAATTTGCTATTTGGGAAAAGGAAACAATAAATATAAACTATTATATTTATGGAAAGTGGAGAATAAAATATGAAAAAACTATACATTGTTATTATTTGTATTTTGGTTTTTATTTCATGTAAAAAAGAACCCAAAGTAATTACAAGATTGGAATATCTTAATAATTTGAGAAGTGAAGTTATTTATAAAGGTGATACAAATTCCTTTCAAGCTCTTTTTATTGATTGTTTTCATGATAGTGATGTCTGGGCAGGGATTGAACTATTACCATATGCAATTATTATGTCCAATAAAAAGGATTATGCCTTGGCTCCTTATTCTGTTTTTTGGTCATATTCTTGTATCTATCAAGGAAATAAAATTGACAGTATTGATGAAGCATCGGCAAGGATGTCTATTGATTATTTAGAAAAATCAGCAAAAACTGGTTATGAGCCAGCAATAGATGACTTAAATAAATTGCCAAAGAATAGTAATAAAATGACATATAAAGAAAAGTTTATATACATTAATTCTAAAAGATAGTAGTGTGTCAGATTAGTAATAATAGAAAGCAGAAGTATAAATCCTGCTTGACGAAGAATTAGGACAGACTAGGACTTTTTGGGACTTCTTAGATTGTCTCTGTAAGTCCCAGAAAGTCTTCGCTCCTGTTTTATTTTTCTATTATTAAACCTTTGTTGAAGGATAGGATTAGGCGTTTTAGGTCTTGGATTTGGTTCTTTAAGTCTTTTCCAATATCTGTATTTCCTACTAGGATTGGACTTTGCTGAGTTTCTATAAGGTGAAGTGAGGATATAATATCTGTTTCTTTCTCTATGGATTCTTGCCTTGAAGAGAAAGGTTCATGAGAGGCAATAACTAGGCGTGTTGAGCTATATACAAGTGTGTAACCTCCAATACCTGTTTCCTTTTGGTAAGGTCTCGACATACCTCCATCAATAACCAATAGCCTTCCATTAGCCATTACAGGGTTTTCTCCCTTAATAACCTTTACTGGAACATGACCATTGATTATTCTCGATGTTTTAATATCTAATCCAAAATCATTTAGAATCAAACTACAAACATTCTCATCGTTTCTAAGTTTATAGTATAGGTTTTGGTTCTCTTTGTGAGTTGATTTGTCTTCAATAAAATATCTTTCAAAGGTCGCCATCTTGTCTTTACCATAGATAGGAGAACATTCTCCACACCATAGATACCAGAAATAATCTCTATCGAAACACTCAACATTGCATTTATCCTTGTTAAGCCAAACCGCCCTTATTGTGTTTTCGAAACACTCACAAAGCTCTCTTCCCTTAACTTGTGCTCCTTGGAAATTAAAGCTCTTGAATTCTTTTTCTGAAAGCATAGGCATACAACCATGATACATTAGATTATCATTGTAGATAAGATACATGCTTCCTTTTGAGAATAGGAATGAGATATGCTCTTGTAGCTTTTCTGCATTTAGGAAAGAAAGCTTTAGCTTACTCATAACCATCTCTTCTTCCTTAGTAAGCTTGTATGGGTCGTTAGGGTCAATGGTAGGGAAGAAGGAATCAATCAAAGGATAGGTCTTACCCTCAAGAGTTATCGTTCCCTTCTCATAGTCTATCTTATCTAACATCAAACGATGTTCCATATTAAATGAAGGGTTTCTTTGAATCAATTGTCCTTCGAGCTTAAAGCATATTACAGAGATAGCCTTATGAATAAGGGTTAATAACCTAATATCAGCTTCAAGATATTCCTTTTGAATGCTTTTAGGAATAAATGCAGTGGCAGGATCGGCTTCGTACTGAGAAAGAGCAAAGCTTATAAGTGGCATTAGGTTTATTCCATAATCATCCTCCAAGGTATCGAAGTTTGCATATCTTGCAGTAAGTCGGATAACCTCAGCAATATTAATCTCGATGCCGCAAGCAGCACCCATCCAAATTATATCGTGGTTTCCCCATTGAATATCTACAGAGTGATGGTTAACGATTGTCTCCATAACCTTTTCTGCCTTTGTTCCTCTATCGAAAATATCTCCAATAATATGTAGCCTATCGATAAGTAGGCGTTTGATAAATTCAGAAATAGATTCAATAAAATAATCAGCCCGATTAAGCTCAATAATAGATTTAATAATACTATCGAAATAGCTAGCCTTATCGATTGAGCTCTCATTCAAAAGCTCATCAATAATATATGCATAATCCTTAGGCATTGCCTTTCTAACCTTGGAACGAGTATATTTCATTGCAACCTCTCTGGCTACTTCTACCAAACGGTTAAGAGTGATGATATACCATTCCCTATCTATCTCACCTTGATTTGTAAGAATATTTATCTTCTCTAAAGGGTAGTAGATAAGAGTTGCTAATTGGTTCTTCTCCGATTTTTTTATCGATGATCCAAAGACCTCTTCTATCTTTCTCTTCACAGAACCTGAGGCGTTAGAAAGTATATGATAGAAGGTTTCGTATTCTCCGTGAATATCTGTTACAAAGTGTTCAGTCCCCTTAGGCAAAAGAAGAATTGCCTCAAGATTTATTATCTCTGTACTTGCAGATTGAATATTTGGGAATTGTTTTGCAAGAAGTTGAAGAAACTTCAATTCTTCTTTAGTGATAGTATTGTCCATAGATTAGTAAATTTCTCTTTTGCAAATATAGAAAAGAATTTACTATTATATTTCAATTTGAGGCAAAATAATAAGCTCAGTATAAGGGAAGTATCTTTTGGTGTAGTTTTTTATAAACTCAAAACTGTCTTTTGAAATGATTTCATCACCCCCAAAAGATGAATTATAGATTAGTGTATGGAGTTTAATATTTCTTGAAGCAATTGCCTCAAGGCTAAGAATTGTATGATTAATACTCCCAAGCTTACCACCAGTTACGAAGATTAAGGGATATTGATTTTCAGATATATAATCTATTGTTAGGTAGTCTTCCCTAAGAGGAACCATTAGCCCACCTGCACCCTCAATTATTACCTTATCATATCTTTGAGAGAGGACTTGAGTTGCATTCTTAATCTTATCAAAGTCAATATCTCTATTATCAATCTTTGCAGCAAGATGAGGTGAACAAGGGTAAGAAAAAATCTCTGGCATGGTAAGAAATTCTTTGTCTTCTATTGTCTTTTCTATGCCCATAATCTTGCGATGAAGTTCAATATCTTCACTAAAACCAATATTACCAGTCTGCACAAGCTTTTGGGTAATTACTCTTTCTCCTTTTTCTTGCCAAAGCCTTGCAAGGTATCCTGTGGCATAGGACTTTCCAATATTAGTATCTATGCCAGAAACAAAATATATATTATCTCTCATCTTTCTTACAAATAAAATAAATTGGGTTATAGGTTAGCTCAAATCCTTTTTCACTCTTGAATAATTTATCATACTCCTGGGTAAATAGATTAAGGTCTGTCTTTGTCCAAGGTTTCTGAGATGTTGCAGTAACACCAGTTAGCTTTAGATGCTTTAGTATTTCTTTTGCAGATGAGAAATACAGTTTAATCTCCTGTTCAAAGCAGTAAATTATCTCAAAGTGTTTTGAGATTAATTCCTTATTTCCTTCAAGGCTTTTATACTCTAGTCCCTTAGAGGTGATGGTTTTTATCTCCTTAAGATTAGTTTTTCCAAAGCTGGTAAAAGCAAATATACCATCCTTATTCAGTGTATTATTTATCTTAGAGAAGAAATTATCTATACTTGTAAACCACTGAATTGCAGAACAAGAAATAACTAGGTCTTGATTCTCTGGCAAATGAATATTCTCAGCATCTCCCTCAATATAGTTTGTTATAATATTATCCAGTCCACCAAATAGATGGTTAGGGCAAATATCATTTACGTTTAGATGTTTAAAATTGAAATTGTAAATAATTTCCTTTGTCAAAAGTCCAGTTCCACAACCTATCTCAAGTATTGAATCATAGTTATTGCTTTCTAGACTTAGCACTTCTTCAATAAGCTTATCAATAATCTTCTTCTGAACAACAGCCTCTTTATTATACGTTTTAGACGCTCTTAAAAATCTATTTTTAATTAAGTCTTTATCCATTAATAACTACATTTAAAAGTTGGTGTGAGTAATGAGGCTCTAAGTTATTTATTACAATTGTTGCATTACCATAAGCCTTAGTTTGATTCTCTGGTAAGAAGATTTTATCCCCTGATCCAATAATAGCCATATCCCAAGTAAATCGAGGTACTCCGTAAATATTATAATGATTTTGAATTTCCCTAAGCTCATTTCTTATATCCTCAATATCCCTTTGAGGTTGAATCTTTATATAGTTTTCAAAAGCAGCCTTTGAACCACACATCCTAAGCTGGAACTTTCCGAGACTCTTTTCATTTAACCCCTCTAGTGTTCCATTGAATATATTTTCAGCAATTCCTCTTTCATTATCTATAGGATATTTAGTGCCATTGATTGCTATGCTATGAGTAATTCTTTCATCATTGTTTCTGAAAACAAAGCTAGCAGCATATACACCCATTGACCAACCAATAAGCTTAATGTAATCGTAATGTTCAATTATGCTTTTGTCGAAAGTCATATCTGAATAATCATACACGATCATTAGGTCGGCATTTCTTGGTCTTAATTCCTTAAAGGGACTAGCATCCATTGCCCATCCTGCAAAGAATAGTATTAGGTTTTTGCTACCTGAACAGTAAATAAATTCTGCTTTCATCTATTATAATAATTTTATTAGACTAAGGATTTCTTCTTCCTTAATATTTGAATTTAGAGAAAATCTAATCCTTGAAGTACCCTTAGCAACAGTAGGTGGTCTTACCGCAAGAGCGTAGAAACCATTCTCCTGAAGGAGATTTGATTTTTGCATAGCTATGGCACTATCTCCAATAATATATGGAATAATATGTGAGGTTGAGGTACAAGGAATACCCTTGCTGATTATTGCCTCTCTAAGTTTTTTTGAAATATTGTCAAGGTTATTCTTCCTTTGTTTATAGTTGATAGAGCCATTTAGATTATTAATCACAAAATTAGTCCAAGCAATATTTATTGGGGGTAGGGCAGTGGAGAAGATAAAACTCCTCATCTTATTTATTAGAAATTCTTTAATAACACTCTTACAAATTATATAAGCTCCCACAGAGCCTATTGCCTTTCCGAATGTTCCTACAAGAAAGTCAATCTTATTCATGCAGCCTTTTTCCTGTGCAAGACCTAAACCACTCTCTCCTCTAACTCCTATTGCGTGAGCCTCATCTATATATAATAATATATTATTGTGTTTTTCTTTAATATCAACCATTCTCAAGAGGTCTGCCTCATCTCCATCCATACTAAATATACTCTCCGAGGCAATAATTATTCTCTCATAATCTCTCTTATTCTTTTCTATTAGTTCTTCTAGATGTTCGTAATCATTATGATGATAGCGCAAGAACTTTGACTTTGATAAGAGTATCCCATCAATAAGGCTAGCGTGAATAAGTTTATCGGCAAGGATTAATGTCTTTGAGTCGCTTATGGCAGGGATAATTCCAATATTGGCATGATAGCCGGAGTTAAAGACCATTGCAGCTTCTGAGCCAAAAAGCCTAGAAAGAGATTCTTCCAGTTCTTCGTAGGCATCGAAACCTCCACTTAGAAGTCTTGATGAGGAGTAGGATGGAATAAAATTCTCTTTATTTATCTTAGAAATAAAATTATTCCTCAAATCAATATCGGAGGCTATACCAAGATAATCATTTGAGGCAAGATTAATCATCTTCTTATTATCCTTATAGATTAATCCTCCTAAACTCTTGCCCTTGGGTAACTCTCTATAATTACCCTCCTTCTTTATCTTCTCAATCTCTCTTTCAAAATAATCCATAAACCCTATTTTATCTCAGATACTACTCTGATTAATGCAGAAGTTAGTATTCTAAGCTCCTCTTTTGTAATAATAAATGCAGGCATAATATATACTAGCCTTCCAAATGGTCTAACCCAAACTCCTTCCTCAACAAATCTTCTTTGTATCCAAGCCATATCCACATCCTTCTTCATCTCAATAACGCCTATTGCTCCCATAACCCTAACCTCTTGTACTGGCTCAAATTCTCTTGCAATGGATAGCTCATCATTCAACTGCTTCTCAATTTCCTCTACCCTTGTCTTCCAATTGTATGAAAGTAATAACTCAATAGATGCCTTTGCTACAGTGCAAGCTAAGGGGTTAGCCATAAAGGTTGGACCATGCATAAAGGCGTAGGGATAGTTATTGGATATTTGTTCTGCAATATTATTTGTGGTAATAACTGCGCTCATTGTCATATATCCTCCTGTTAGAGCCTTACCTATGCAAAGAATATCCGGCAAAAGATTAATATGTTCAAATGCGAATAGTCTTCCAGTTCTTCCAAAGCCTGTTGCTATCTCGTCGAATATAACGAGCACTTCATTTTCTCTACATAGTTTAACTGCTTCCTCAAGATATTCCTTATCGTAGAAATTCATTCCTCCTGCTCCTTGAACAATTGGCTCAATAATAAATGCGGCAATATTATCATTCTCCTTCTCTATTATCTCTCTTAGTGAAGATATATCCTCCTTTGTGTTAGGCTTTTTTGCAAAGTAACGTATAGGAAGAGCGCTTCCGAATATTGAGTGCATACCAGTCTGAGGGTCGCAAACACTCATAGCATTCCAAGTGTCTCCGTGGTAGCCAGAGCGTACTGTCACAAAATTATTCTTATCAGGTCTTTGTTTTGAATACCAGTACTGAATAGCCATCTTCATAGAGACCTCAACGGAAACGGAACCTGAATCGGCATAGAATATCTTCTGGAAGTCCGTTGGGAGAAGAGTCAATAATAGTTTTCCAAGCTCTATGGCCGGCTTATGTGTTAGTCCTCCAAACATAATATGAGACATATCCTTTATCTGGTTCTCAATAGCCTCGTTAAGCCTTGGGTGGTTATATCCATGAACGCAAGCCCACCAAGAGCTCATACCCTCAATTAACTCTCTTCCATCTTCAAGCTCAATCCTTACACCGCTTGCTCTCTTTACCAAATAGGTAGGCAAGGGGTTAGTCGCCGATGTATAAGGATGCCAAATATGCTCTCTATCAAATTCTAAATCTCTCATCTATCTTAAAACGTATCTATTTACAATAAAAAAGTCGTGTAGTTTCATTATTTATTCTGAAACTACACGACTTTGGTAATATATCTAAAAGATAAAGCCTTTTGGCCTTATCCTCCATATTAAAATTCATACAAAATGCTGGCATTAGAGCCAACTCATTCTCCAATAATTCCTCACTCTCCAACTCCTTATCTTTATCCTCTTCAAGTGAAAACAAATCTGAAATTGAAGATGCAATCCCAACAGAGAGTTTCTTTAAAGAAGTATTTGTAATCCTAAAATCCAATACCCCAATAGAAACCTGCTTACCCAAACTAGAAAAAATAGAATAACCCTTTCTCGCCCAACGACGAAAACGAACAATACTCCTATTAAAACACAGTTTCTTCATAAATCAAAATTTCCCTGCAAAGGTAAGAATAAATTACAATAAGATAATTTTCTTATTCTTTTGCCTCTTTTATTTGTATATACATATTCATTGCAATAAACATAAATGTAGGTAGGAAGGATAATGCAATTATAATAAATACAATATAAATTAGCTCGTATATTTGTAATGCTTGCAATATAATTTGAGATGCCACCATTAAAATAATTTCAGTAGTCATAAAATAATAACTTACCTTTTTTACTCTTTTTGCCTTCTCAATTGATATTTCGTTTTTACGGTACTTATTATATTGTATAAATGCAATAATAGCTGAAATAATAATAGCACCAATTAATGCGTAAACGCAGATTAATACATTGTCCATATTTGTTTATTGTTTTATCACCTTGAGGGTTTGTTTTGTTTTTTCAATATTTAGAAAGTAAATACCTTGAGGGAAATCATTTAGATTAATATTCATACTAACATCTAGTAGTTTTCCCTGTAATACAATCTTTCCTAATGTATTTGTAATTGTATATCCAGAACCAATAATACTTTGATCTATTTTCAAATAAATATCACTACTTGTAGGGTTAGGATAAAGAGTTATATCTTGGTTATTAATATTTATGTCTTTTAATCCAGCGATCCTCATGCAAGCTGATTTAGACATATCACTTTCGCAAGCCTCAAGAAATGCTTTTACCTTATAACAATAGGAAGAATCATACAAGACATTACTATCTTGATAAATTGCCTGCGAAGTTGATGCAATCAAAGAGTCATTTCTATATACTTCATACCTATCTCCATTGCCATCCCAAGAAATTTCAAGATATGTAGGTTTCTTTTTGATCAATAATCCATTTGGAGTAATAGGACTAGGATTAACAGTAAGATTTAAAGTAATAATACTATCGCAACCGTTTATAGTATGTAAGTTTTGTGTATATAAGCCAGTTGTATCAGCTATAAAATTAAAACCATAATTATTATAATTTTGTCCTTGACAAATTGAATCGATATAAGAGGTTTGAGAGATTGGATTAACAGTAAGATTTAAGGTAATAATACTATCACAACCATTAATAGTTTGCAAGTTTTGAGTATAAATCCCAGTACTGTCGGCATTAAATCCATATTGATTATATACTAGACCTTGACAAATGTTTGAGGTAATAGTGTCATTATGAATAGGGGTAACAGTAAGATTTAATATAACGCTATCACATCCATTTACAAAGGTATAAACACCTGATGAATCAATATTTGCTCCATAATTCGTGTATATATTTCCTTGACAGATGGAAGCTGAAATATTTTGTGTGTTTTTTATTCCAATGAAGTTATTGAAATCACTCCAATTTGGAGCTGTTTGGTAATTTGATTTTGATGCACAAGGCACGTATACCGGGATGGTATTGTTTGCAAAAAAAAATGTTTGATTCCCTTTTAATGACGGAGGATTTATTGCTTTGCAGGCTATTGAGGTTAAACCTGTGCAATAAGAAAATGCATTATTGCCAATCGAAGTAACGGAGTCTGGAATTGTTATAGAGGCTAAACTGCTGCAGTGATAAAATGCATGATCGCCAATTGAAGTAACGGAGTTTGGAATTGGAACAGAGGTTAAGCCGCTGCACTGTGAAAATACATAATCTTTAATGGAAGTGACGGAGTTTGGGATTGTTATTGAGGTTAAACCGCTGCACATAGAAAATGCATAATCAGATATACTTACTATTCCAGTCGGAATATTTATTGATGTACCGACTGGCATTGTGCCTTTATATTTGTAAAGTACACTATTGATATATACAATTCCATCAGGCATATTATTGTAATAAGGTGTACCGGAAAATGCACCACCACCAATCGAAGTTACTGAGTTTGGAATTGTAATAGAGTTTAAACTGCTGCAATTAGAAAATGCTGCACTACCTATCGTAGTAATGGAGCTAGGAATTGTAACAGAGGTAAATTTGCATTCAGAAAATGCATATCTTCCAATCGAAGTAACGGAGTTTGGTATTGTAATAGAGGTTAAACTGCAGCAAGCCCAAAATGTAGAATTTTCAATAGAAGTAATGGCGTTTGGAATTGTAATAGAGGCTAAGCTTGTGCAGTTATAAAATGCATATTCTCCAATTGAAGTAATTGAGTTTGGTATTGTAATAGAGTTTAAATTACTGCAGTAGCTAAAAGCATATTCTCCAATTGAAGTAACGGAGTTTGGAATTATTATTGAGGTTAAATTGGTGCAAGATTGAAAAGCAGACCTACAAATATTTATTATTCCTATTGGAATATTTATTGTTGTACCATAGGGCATTGTGCCTTTGTATTTGTAAAGCATATTATTAATATATATAACCCCATTAGGTATATTATTGTAATAAGGTGTGTTATAAAACGCATCAGGTCCAATTAATACAACTGAGTTTGGAATTGTAATAGATGCTAAACTGCTGCAGTTCTGAAATGCATAACCTCCAATTGAAGTAACGGAGTTTGGAATAATTATTGAGGTTAAACCGCTGCAACCAGAAAATGCAGAACCGCCTATCGAAGTAACGGAGTTTGGAATAATTATTGAGGTTAAACCGCTGCAACCAGAAAATGCAGAACCGCCTATCGAAGTAACGGAGTTTGGAATAGTTATTGAGGTTAAATTTTTACAATTATAAAATACATCATTTCCAATCGATGTAACTGAGTTTGGCATTATTACACTGGTTAAATTACCACATTCATTAAATACTTTATTCCCTATCGAAGTAACAGAGTTTGGAATTGTTATTGAGGTTAAACCGCTACAAGTACTAAATACTTCATTTCCGATTGAAGTAACAGAGTATATTGTTCCATTATAGCTTACCGAATCCGGGATTATTAATGCTCCGGTAGGTTTTGAATTATAATAAGGATAAGATAAATATTGACTTGTAACCTCAACAGTGTTTGAGGTTTTTATATTATAGTACAATGTTTGTCCTGATGAACATACTGCGCTGAAGCTGTAGGCTTGGACTTTTGATGTAATGCCTATCAATATAAAGGCTAATACTATTAGTAGTTTTTGTTTCATTCTTTGAAGTATTTTATTGAATTATCAGTTTCTTTGAAATATTTGTGTTGTTGTTATTTATTGAGATATTATAAACACCTTTTGCATAACCAGATAGATCAATCTCTAGTTCTTTTTGATTAGTGTCAATAATATATGTCTTAAGCGCTCTTCCCGTTAAATCAAAAATAATAACATGAGCCTTATCATTCAAACTTTGAATAGTAAGTTTAGCTTTGCCATTTGTAGGGTTAGGATAAAGAGTTATATCATGGTTATTAATATTTATATCATTTAATCCAACAAACTGCATACATTCTTCAACAGAGAAATCACTCTCGCAGTCTCCAATAAATGCCTTTATCTTATAACAATAAGATGAATCATTTACTACATTACTATCTTGATAAATTGCCTGCGAAGTTGTTGCAATTAAAGAATCATCTCTATAAACTTCATAGCTTTCTCCAACACTATCCCAAGTAATCTCTAAATAAGAATGTTTCCTTTCAACCAATAATCCACTAGGAGTATTAGGACTAGGATTAATAGTAAGATTTAAAGTAATTACACTATCACAACCATTAATAGTTTGCAAGTTTTGAGTATAAGTTCCTGTACTATCAGCATTAAATCCAAATTGGGTATATATTTGTCCTAGACATATAGTATCGGTATAATAGTTTAGATAGCTTGGATTTACAGTAAGATTTAATTTGATTATACTGTCACAACCACTAATAGTTTGTGAGTTTTGAGTATAAATACCAGTTGTATCTGCTATAAAATTAAAACCATAATTATTATAAGTTTGTCCTTGACAAATAGTATCGGTATTTAATGTAGAATAGATAGGATTTACAATAATATATAATTTGATTAAACTGTCACAACCACTAATAGTTTGTAAGTTTTGAGTATAAATACCAGTTGTATCTGCTATAAAATTAAAACCATAATTATTATAATTATGTCCTTTACAGATAGTGTCAGAATGTGTCGTTAAATAGTTTGGATTAATAGTTAAGTTTAATTTTACTATACTGTCGCAGCCGTTTATTGTAAGTAAATTTTGTGTAAATAAACCTGCCGTATCATTATCAAATCCATTCAAAGTGTACCTCTGACCTTTGCATATGCTTGCATTGATTGTGTAGTTATAACTTGGATATACTTTTAGATTTAATTTCACAATACTATCACAACCATTACTTGTTTGTAGTGTTTGAATGTATAAACCAGATGTATCTGCTAAAAAGTTAAATCCAAACTTATTATATATTTGCCACTTGCAAATTGTATCAATGTTGGTTGTGTCGATATACCCATATATGTTTGTGAAATCTTGCAAATATAAAGTAGACTGATATCTAGAGACAGAAATACATGGAACCTGAAATGGTATTGATTTGTTTACACCAAAAAAACTATTACTGGAAACAACAGGGGGGGTGATTGAATAACTTCTGATTGAGTTCAATGAACTACAATTATAAAAGGCAAATGAAGGAATATTTTGTACACTATCCCCTATTACTAACTTTTTTAGTTGACTGCATCCAGAAAAAACAGGAAAATATGACATTGCAATACAATTCTTTGCATTAAAATATAAGGTATTTAATGATGAGTTATTGAGGAAGGCATAATTGCCAATTGAAGTAACCGAGGTTGGAATTGTAAAAGAGGATAAACTGCTACAACTTCCAAATGCACCATCTCCTATTGAAGAGACTGAGTTTGGGATTGTAACAGATGTTAATCCGCTGCAATTTGAAAAAACACTATTTCCAATCGAGTGAATTGAGTTTGGTATTGTGAGAGAGGTTAAGCTACTACAACCAAAAAATGCGTAATTCCCAATTAAAGAGACAGAGCTTGGAATAGTAATTGGATTTAAATTACTACAATCTGAAAAAGCATAATCGCCAATTGAAATGATTGAGTTTGGAATTGAAATCGAGGTTAAACCGGTACAGTTTTGAAAAGCTCTACCTGAAATACTTATTGTTCCATACGGTATATTTATTATTGTACCTGCTGGCATTGCCCCTTTATATTTGTAAAGCACATTATTGATATATACAACTCCACTAGGCATATTATTGTAATAAGGTGTTCCATTCAATGCATCAGTACCAATAGATGCTACAGAGTTTGGGATTGTAGCAGATGTTAAACCGCTGCAATTATAAAATGCACCACTGCCAATCGAAGTAACAGAGTTTGGTATTGTGATTGAGTTTAAATTCGTACAACCATAAAAAGCGGATTCGGAAATATTTATTGTTCCAGCTGGAATATTTATTGTTGTTCCAGCTGGCATTGTCCCTTTATATTTGTAAAGTATATTGTTAATATATATGACTCCATCAGGCATATTGTTGTAATATGGTGTATTCTGAAAAGCATTATTCCCAATCGAAGTAACAGAAGTTGGAATTGTTATAGAAGTCAAGCTTGTGCAACCGTAAAAAGCATTAAATCCAATCGAAGTAACGGCGTTTGGTATTGATATTGAGGTTAAACCACTACAATAAGAAAATGCATTATTTCCAATAATAGTAACAGCGTTTGGAATAGCAACAGAGATTAACACACTGCAATTAGAAAATGCTCTATTTCCAATCGATGTAACGGAGTTTGGAATTGTAACGGAGTTTAAACCGTTGCAATTATAAAATGCTTCATTTCCAATTGAAGTAACTGAGTTAGGAATTGTTACGGAGGTTAAATTGTAGCAAGCAGAAAACGCATTAAATCCAATTGAAGTTACTGAGTATGTTGTTCCGTTATATAATACTGTATCCGGAATTATTATTGATCCTATAGGTTTTGTTGTATTAAATGGAAAACTTGCGTTTTGATTTGTAATCTCAACAGTGTTTGAGGATGTAACATTATAATACAATGTTTGTCCCGTTGGGGCTACTGCGCTGAAGCTGTATGCTTGGACTTTTGAGATTGTGCATATTAATACAAAGGCTAATACTATTAGTAGTTTTTGTTTCATTCTTTGAAGTATTTTATTGAATTATCAGTTTCTTTGAAATATTAGTGTTGTTGTTATTTATTGAGATATTATAAACACCTTTTGCATAACCAGATAAATCAATCTCTAATTCTTTTTGATTAGTGTCAATAGTATATGTCTTAAGCACTCTTCCTGTTAAATCAAAAATATTAACTTGAGCCTTATCGTTCAACCTTTGAATAGAAAGTTTAGCCTTTCCATTTGTAGGGTTTGGATAAAGAGTTATATCTTGGTTATTAATATTTATATCATTTAATCCAACAAACTGCATACATTCTTCAACAGAGAAATCACTCTCGCAGTTTCCTATAAATGCTTTTACCTTATAGCAATAAGAAGAATCATTCAAGACATTAGTATCTTGATAAATTGCTTGCGAAGTTGTTGCAATTAAAGAATCATCTCTATAAACTTCATAGCTTTCACCAACACTATCCCAAGTAATCTCTAAATAAGAATGTTTCCTTTCAACAAATAATCCACTAGGAGTTATCGGACTAGGATTAACAGTAAGATTTAAAGTAATAATACTATCGCAACCATTAATAGTTTGCAAGTTTTGAGTGTAAATTTCTGTACTATCTGCATTAAATCCATATTGGTTATATACTTGTCCTTGACAAATATATGCTGTAATAGTATCACTATAAATTGGGGTAACAGTAAGATTTAATATAACGCTATCACATCCATTTACGAAGGTATAAACACCTGATGAATCAATACTTGCTCCATAATTTTTGTATATATCTCCTTGACAGATTGAAGCAGAAACATTTTGTGTGTTTTTTACTCCAATGAAATTAGTAAAAGTATTCCAATTTGGAGCTGTTTGGTAATTTAATTTTGATGAGCAAGGCACATATATAGGGATAGCTTTATTTATATTATAAAAAGACCCATAAAATAATTGAGGAGGAACTGTGTCTAAACAAGTAATAGAATTTAATCCGCTGCAACCAGAAAATGCACCATCTCCAATTGAAGTAATAGAGTTTGGAATTGTAATTGAAGTTAAACCGATGCAACCACAAAATGCATATTCCCCGATTGAAGTAATTGAGTTTGGAATTGTTGCAGAAGTTAAAGTGCTGCAACCAAAAAATGCATAATCACCAATTGAAGTAATAGAGTTTGGAATTGCAATTGAAGTTAACCCGCTGCAACTATGAAATGCATAATTTCCGATTGAAATAACTGAATTTGGAATTATTATTGAGGTTAACCCTCTGCAACAATAAAATGCACTTCCCCCAATTGAAGTAACTGAGTTAGGAATTGTTACAGAGATTAAACTGCCACAAGCAGAAAATGCACCAGCGCCAATTGAAGTAACAGAGTTTGGAATTGTTATTGAGGTTATGGAACAGCAATGATAAAATGCAGCATTTCCAATCGAAGTAACAGAGTTTGGGATTAAAACAGAGGTTAAGCCTACGCATCCCTCAAATAAATTATTTGCAATCGAAGTAACAGAGTTTGGAATTGCAACAGAAGTTAAATAGCTGCAACCATAAAATGCATACTGTCCAATAGACGTAATAGAGGTTGGAATTGTTAAAGAGACCAAACCGTAGCAATCATAAAATATAAAATCCCCTAATGAAGTAACAGAATATGTTATCCCATTATATGAAACGGAATCAGGAATAACTAAAGCACCTGTCGGTTTTGTAGAATAATATGGGTAAGATAATAGTTCTCTTGTAATCTCAACTTTATATGGTGCAGTTGAAGATGTGATATTATAGTATAATGTTTGCCCTGAGGGCGCTACTGCGCTGAAGCTATAGGCTTGGACTTTTGATGTAATGCATATTAATACAAAGACTAATACTATTAGTAGTTTTTTTCTCATATCTATATTATAATGTGTTGAATTTTTATTTACGCAAAGGTAGTTTTTTTTGAATTAATATGGAATTTTTTTGAAAAGATTTTAATAATAAAGGTTTGGACTTGGTACTAAATATTCTTGATTTAGTGCAAGTCTGAACCTATTAAACTTTGAAACCTTGTTTCCTGTACTAAGGAGGGGTTACAATGGAACATTGATTGATTATAAGTTAGTTATAAAAAAGTAGGTTACAAAGCGGTGAATTTATATCAAATCTAAGTGGATTTCTCTCTGAGAAAGTTATGGTTTTCTCTGAGAAAAGTATAGATTTCTTTTAGAAAAAATCTAATACATCCTTATTTCTGGATATGATAAGGGAGAAATTTGAATGATAAATAATGATGAGGGGGAAGAGAGTTTGGATTTCTCTTCCCCCTCTGGAATTGTTTAATAATCAGTTTATTGTCGCTCTAGGGGGAAGAGGGGGATGAGGATTTCATAGTGAGTTAGTGAATAATTGAATATTGAATATTTTATTTAGAAATAATATATTCAATATTCAAAAAATAGTATACGCACAATAGGATTTCTCTTCCCCCTCTTCCCCCTGACTCAATCAAGATATAGAAAATCAATTAGTTCTAGAGGGGGAAGATAGGCTCGAAAAATTGCATTTTCTCTTCCCCCTGCTCAAAAACACTAAAAAAAACGATGTATTTTTATTCAAAAATGAACAAATTGAACATGAATTTCATCGTAATTTTTTCTAAAATCTTCGTAATTTCCATATTCAATTTGTTCATTTATGTTCAATTTTGAACAATTTTGAACATAAATATGATAGTCAAATTGTCGCTTTGTTTGCAAAGAATTTTCTTGTGATGCAGAGGTAAGATTCAAACTATTTGTTTTTTTTTTAGTTATACTCTATGTGCATAGAATTATGCTTGTTTTTTTATATCAAATACATTCAAAAATATGAAAACCTTTATTAGTGATTTGTCAAAAAAGGAATTCCCTATCGGAGATAGGATTTCAGGAAAATTGGTACGACAAACTATTAAACAATTAATAAAAAAAGATCATCCTGATTTTGATGATAATGATTATCTCTCTATTAGTGAGCTTGATTATTATAGAGAAAAACATATAGAGCATTTAATGCAAACAAATGTTAGAACAATTACAAAATTGGAAGATAAAGTATTGACATCACTAAAGGATAAAAAAACTATATCCGATGTAATTGAAAATGAGGAAACACCTAAACTAAGTTTTGGTCAAAGGGTAGCAGATAAGATGGCAGAGTTTGGAGGAAGTTGGACTTTTATTATCTCATTTTTGATTTTTCTGCTTATTTGGATTTGCATAAATGTTTTTTGGCTTACCAATAAACAATTTGATCCATTTCCATTTATTCTCTTGAATCTAATCTTATCGTCTGTTGCTGCACTTCAAGCACCTGTTATTATGATGAGTCAAAACCGTCAGGAAGAAAAAGATAGAGAAAGAGCTAAAAAAGATTATATGGTAAACCTTAAGGCAGAAATAGAAATAGGAATTCTAAACGAGAAGATTGATCATCTAATCATTAATGAACAAAAAGAAATTATTGAGATACATGAAGCTCAAATGGAGATGCTCGCTAAGATATTAAAGCGTGTATCCTGAACTCATTATCATTTCTTTATCTTCCGATACGTCGCAGCCTAGGGTTGTTAGCATATCGCCTACTATTGCAGAGTTTATCCCAATATAAAGACATTTCTGCATTGCCTCTTTGCTTAGCTGTGCTCTTCCTCCTGCAAAACGTAGATAGGCTGAGGGGTTGATAAAACGAAATAAAAAATATAAATTTATTTCTTGACTAAAATTATTATTAGTAGTTTTGGGGATTGAATTGATTGTGCTTTAATTAATAAAACTAGTAAAATAGATAATAATAGTTATGGGTGATATATATAATATCTATTGTGATGAAAGTTGTCATTTAGAGAATGATAATATTTCGGTAATGACTCTTGGAGCAATTTGGTGTAGGGAAGAGAAAAAAGACTTGATTTTTAAAAGACTTAGAGAGATAAAAGTTGAACATGGATTAAAATCGGATTTTGAATTGAAGTGGAATAAAGTTTCTAATGCTAAATATTCATATTACTTAGATGTGCTTAATTATTTCTTTGATAACAGTGATTTACATTTTCGTGTATTAGTTGTTCCAGATAAGAAACTCTTAGATCACGATCGTTTTAATCAAACACATGATACTTTCTATTATAAGATGTATTTTGATTTGTTGAAGTCAATACTTAATCCCTCTATGTCTTATAATATATATCTTGATATCAAAGATACTCTTGGTCAAAAAAAAGTTGAAAAACTACATGAGATTCTTTGTAATAATAATTATGATTATAATAAGGAGATAATAAAAAAAATACAGCAAGTTCGTTCTCACGAAGTAGAACTAGTTTCATTATCTGATTTTTTTACAGGAGCAATATCCTATTTGCATAGGAATTTGAATACGAGTGATGCAAAATTAAAACTAATAAAAAAAATTAGAGAAAGAAGTGGTTATAATCTTTTAAGTAGTACGCTGATTCACGAAGATAAATTTAATGTTTTTATCTGGAAAGGTGGTTATGGAAAATAATAGAGATTTACCTCAAAAAATAAGTTTAGAAGATTATGGAGGGGATTATCATAGATATATTGATGCTATATATGAGGTGTTTAAAAATGATTTTATTATTCATAAAACAACATTTGGTTCTTGTCAATTAAATTTAAAATTTAATCCTATTTTTAAAGACAGAGCTTATACTTTCTATCATATGACTCATAAAGGGGAAATTGAAAATGAAAGAGAACCAGATCTTAGGAGATGCGAATGTATTCCTTGGGCAAGACCAGCTATTGAGAAAACTGAAGAATGGGAACTTAAAATATGGGAACAGGAACGGGGAGGTAAGCACAGAATATGTATCTGGTTGGATAATTGTGATGATATTGATTACTTTGTGATTTTAGATGTGAGAAGTAATTATATACTATTATGGACTGCATTTGTTAGTGAGTATAATCATGATACAAGAAAAAAAGAAAAAGAATACAACCAATGGTTGAAAGAGAATAATAATAAAAGATATTCTCCGAATGAACTTGTAGCAAAGATTAGGGATTCTATTATAAAAGAGCAAAGATCGCCTAAATAGACGACCTCGTAACTTTTTCAACACATGGTTGATAAGATGATGCAAAGATACAACTTGTTTTCTGAAAAGCAAGAAAAATATTAAAATAGTTCTATTATAGATTATATCCTGAATGTTTTATCATTTCTTTATCTTCCGATACGTCGCAGCCTAGGGTTGTTAGCATATCGCCAACAATTGCAGAGTTTATCCCAATATAAAGACATTTCTGCATAGCCTCTTTGCTTAGCTGTGCTCTACCTCCAGCAAAACGTAGATAGGCTGAGGGGTTGATAAAACGAAATAAGGCTATTGTTGTTAAGACCTCTTCTTCGGTAAGTGGGCTTTGGCTTTCTAGTGGAGTACCCTTTATTGGTTGAAGAAGGTTGATAGGAATTGAACCTACCCCTAAGTCTTTTAGAGTAAAGGCAAATTCAATTCTTTGCTCCATTGTTTCTCCCATTCCAATAATACCACCACTACAAATATCCATACCTACCTTTCTTGCAGAATTTAGAGTATTAATCTTTTGCTCAATTGTATGAGTCGAACAAAGCTTTGGGAAATATGAAGGAGCAGTTTCAAGATTGCAATGATAACGAACAATGCCTTGGTCAAAAAGAGCCTTGAGCTCGCTTTCTTCTAATAAACCAAGAGATGCACAAAGCCTTAGATTAGTATTTTCTCTTAGGTGGTTTGAAGTCGAGCAAAGAGAGTCTAATTGTTTTGAATTAGGTTTCTTACCACTTGTAACTAAAGAGAAACGCTTCACTCCCTGAGCCTCATTATATTTTGCAAGCTTTAGGCAAGTATCTTTATCCACTAAATCATATACATCGGCATTAGTCTTGTAATGTGAGCTTTGAGAACACCATGCACAGTTTTCGGGGCATAGTCCACTCTTGGCATTAATTATAGAACACATATCGAAGGTCTTGGAAGCAAATTTCTCAGTGATTATATGAGATGCCTCATATAATTCTTCTTTTTTAGCATTCTTTGCCAGCCAAATAGCTTCATCTACACTAATATTTTGACCACTTATTACTTTTTCAGTTAATTGATTTATCATGATAATTTAATTTTCAATATGTTTTTTAATACTTAGGGAGAATCTACGATAATATAAAATTGCTGCAAAGAAAAGTCCAGCAGAGAACCCTGCGAATATGCTCCAAGAGCCTAAATCGAGAATAAATCCACATATATATGCAAATGGCACTGCAATTAGGATATAAGAAATAAAGGCATATTTCATTGGTTTTACAACATCGTTTATCCCTCTTAGAGCGCCAAGGAATAAGACCTGAGAGCCATCGATTAATTGGAATATGCCAGCAACAATAAAAAGCTCAGAGGCAATAGAGATAACCTGAATATCCGATGAGAATATTTGTGCAATATATTTCCCAAATAGGATTATCATAAGAGAGAAAAATCCCATTATTATCAAGGTTAGAACATAGCCTACCTTAAAATGTTTTTTTATTTCTGAATAATTTTTAACCCCAAATTCGTGGCTTACAAGTATTGTCGTTGCGCTCGAAATACCAGAGGCAATAAGGAAGGTTGTACCAACAACAGAGATAACTATTTGGTAACCCGCAAGGGCATATTTGCTTACCCAACCCATCATAATGGTAATGAACATAAGAGACGCAAATTCTAAGACCATTTGCCCTGATATTGGCATTCCAAGACGAAGTATCTTAACTTGAATAAATTTTGAAAGATTGCTTGCCTTGAAGAATAGCAAATATCTCCTATATCTTTTATGGAAGAAAATATAAAAGAAAAAGGCTATTGGCATTAAGAATTTTGAGATAAATGTTGCAATTGCCGCTCCCGTTACGCCCATGGCAGGGAATCCAAATTTACCGTAGATTAGAAGATAGTTGAGTATTATGTTTAAGATATTAGCAGATATTGTAATTACCATTGCAGCCTTTGTTGTTCCAATACCTTCGAAGAATTGTTTAAAGGTCAAAAAGAGTATGCCTGGGATAAATGAAAGTGTGATTATTAAGTAATATGGTTTACCAATTGCTATTATTTCCTGAGGCTGACCAAAGTATTGAAGAAAAGGCATTATACCTAAAAGAACACCAATAATAATTAGTGAGGTGATAAGGTTTAAGACAAGAGAATTTTGAAATAATACAGATATTTTCCTATGCTCTCCCTTTGAAAAACATTGACCAGTTAGAGGAGTTAATGCCATTGCTATACCCATGCCGAATACAAGAGCATTCATCGAAATTGTTCCTGCAAAAGCTACTGCAGCAAGTTCTGTTGCTCCCAATTGTCCTACCATTATTGTGTCTACCATTTGAACAAAAGATTGACCAATTGAGGATAAGATTATTGGTAGGGCAAGGTTAAAATTAGACTTATAATAGTTTTTATTTAGTAGCATTGATAGTTATTTTGTGCAAAGATAAAAAGGTTTTTTTGTAGTAATTGAGTTTTTTTGTAATTTTGAAGATTAATTATATTATAACATTAGTTTATGCAAACAATATTGATCTTGGATTTTGGTTCTCAGTACACGCAGTTAATTGCTAGAAAAGTTAGAGAACTTAATGTTTATTGCGAAATACATCCCTATAATAAAATACCATCTATTAGTTCAGATATAGTTGGAGTTATCCTTTCTGGAAGCCCTTGTAGTTGCAGAGATGAGGATTCTCCAAAACCAGACCTTTCTGCATTTAAAGGCAAATTACCACTTCTTGGAGTTTGTTATGGTGCTCAATATATGGCTCATATTGCAGGAGGAACAATACTTCCTTCTGAGATTAGGGAATATGGTCGTGCAATGTTAAACGAGGTTGATTCATCTTCGAAACTAATGAAAGATATTCCTTCAAACTCTCAGGTTTGGATGTCTCATGGAGATACCATCCTAAATATGCCAGAGAATTTCAAGATTATTTGTTCTACAGATAGCGTTAAGAATGCTGGTTACAAGATTGAAGGAGAAGAAACTTATGCGATACAATTCCACCCAGAGGTTACTCATTCTCTTGATGGACTAACACTTCTAAAGAATTTTGTTGTAGATATTTGTGGAGCAAAGCAAGATTGGACTCCAAATAGTTTTGTTGAGACAACAATAGCTGAACTTAGAGCTCAATTAGGAGACGACAAGGTTGTTCTTGGTCTTTCTGGTGGAGTTGATAGCTCTGTTGCTGCTGTTTTATTACATAGAGCAATAGGTAAAAACCTAAACTGTATATTTGTAGATAATGGACTATTGAGAAAGAATGAATTTGAGGAAGTTCTTGAATCATATAAGGGAATGGGTCTAAATGTTATTGGTGTTGATGCTAAAAATGAATTTTATTCTGCATTAAAGGGCTTGTCTGAACCAGAGGCTAAGAGAAAGGCTATTGGAAAGACATTTATAGATGTTTTCGATGCAGAGGCTCATAAGATACAGGATGTAAAATGGCTTGCTCAAGGTACAATATATCCTGATGTTATTGAATCAATTTCTGTAAAAGGACCTTCTGCAACAATTAAGTCTCACCATAATGTTGGAGGATTACCTGATTATATGAAGCTAAAGATTGTTGAACCACTTAGAAGCCTTTTCAAAGATGAGGTTCGTAGAGTTGGTGCATCGCTTGATATGAGAAAAGAGTTGCTTGCTCGTCATCCTTTCCCTGGACCAGGACTTGCAATTAGAATACTTTCAGATATTACTGAAGAAAAAGTTAGAATACTTCAAGAGGTTGATTATATATTTATCCAAGGATTAAAAGACTCTGGTCTTTATGACAAGGTTTGGCAAGCAGGTGCTATGCTACTTCCTGTTCAATCTGTTGGTGTAATGGGTGATGAGAGAACCTATGAAAATGTTGTTGCCTTAAGAGCTGTTGAGAGTAATGATGGTATGACAGCCGACTGGTCTCATCTTCCTTATACTTTCTTGGCAGATACTTCAAATGCAATTATCAATAGGGTTAAGGGAGTAAATAGAGTTGTCTATGATATTTCTTCTAAACCACCAGCAACTATTGAGTGGGAATAGTTTTTTTGGTCTAAAAATAATATTTATGAAAAGATTATTGGTAATATTCTTTGTATTTAGTTTCTTTCTTGTTTCTTTTGATGCTTATTCGCAAAAGGAAGAACAAAACTATGGAATCCATAATGTTCAAGCAGGAGAGAATTTATATAGGATTTCAAGAACTTATTTCTTGAAGGAGCAGGATATTATTGATGTCAACCCTGGGCTTAGTGCAGAGACTCTAAAAGCAGGTCAGGTTATCAAGATTCCTTATACTGTTAGGAATAAATCTCTACTTAATCAGGTCAACTCTTCAACAATATTAACCGATTTTAGCCAACAAACTAATTCTAACAATAATAATACGAAGCCAGTTACCTATACCAAGCCAAAAAAGTATAATTCAAAAAAGCATTTGAATATTGCTATGATGCTTCCCTTGGCTTACGATAAGATTGATCAGCTAAACTTTACAAAATTCAATATTGAAGAGAAGAAGAAGGCTAAATATCAATCTTTCGAATATATTACTTTCTTCGAAGGTGCTAGAATAGCCTTGGATAAACTTGAACAAGAGGGCTATTCTGTTTCATTAAGAGTATTTGATGTTGCAGAAGAAGATACTAAGGGCATGCAAGATGTTTTAAACTCAGAGTCGATGAAGGATATGGATTTGATTATCCCTTTAGTATTCCAAAAGAATTTCAATATTGCTTTGGAGTATGCTAATGCGAATATGATTCCTATTATTAATCCAATGAGTTCTAACCTTACTATCTTGAACAATAATCCTTATTTATTTAAGATTCAGCCTTCTCCCGCCGCTGAAGTAGAGACAATAATTAGATATATTAGAAATAACTTTTCTAATCCTAATATAATTCTTCTCTATACTCCTTCGGCTTCGGAGAAACCGATTATGGAATATTATAAACAAATATTCGAAAAGGGAGGATTCTCTTGGTGCATTGTTGACTATAATAAATATGCCGGTAGGATATTTGAAAAGATTGATAATTCTAAGGATAATATCTATATTTCTATTGTTGATAAGGGTAATCCCAAATTAAATGAAGCTTATGTGACACAGCTCTTATCTAAACTTAATTCAAACAAAAAGCTTCCTAATATAAACCTTATAGGTCAGTATAGCTGGCTTGATTTCCCTAATATCGATTTAACTCTAATGCAAAAGTTTAATTATCATTTTACTCTAAGTTATTTGAATGATTATACTAATGTAAACTTTGTGAACTTTGTCAAGGACTTTAGAACTCATTTCAAGGCTGAGCCGGATAAAATTTATGCTGCCTTAGGCTATGATATAATGATGTATTTTGTACCTGGGATGACTCAAAAGGGTGATGACTTTATTAATGAGCCTAATCATGATAATACTAAGACTATGGTAAACTCTTATTATTTTGAGAGAAGGAATGATAGCACAGGATATCAAAACAAAAGGACAGTGATTTATAAGCTAAATGATTACAAAATCATATCCGTAGGAAGATAAAACTAAAAACCAATAATGAATAATATAATATCAATAATATCTCAAAAGAATAAATTTGCAAAGACTGTTCTATTTCTCTTTTTATCTCTAATCTTATTTTCAACTAACTCTTTTTCTCAAGAAAAGGATATTGTTTTTGAAACATCAGAAGATGGTAGGATAGATAATGGGGGTAGGGAGATTTTATCATTTTCTACTCTTGGATTTGAGAATGCTACATATACTTGCTCAGTTTCTTCGATTGGTTCAAAGGCTAAGTATGCTTTAAGACTACAATATAGAACAGGAAAAGATGAAAAGTGGAAGGATTATATTGATTCAAAAGGAAGAAGAGTTGAGCATGTTAATCTTAAAAAGAGGTATTCAAAGACTTATAAGATTCATATCACAGAGGAATTATTAAACAAGGATAATATAGAGCTTAGCTGGTATGTTATTAAAATAAAAACAAAGGGTAAATATCCTCAATTCTCTATCACAAACAATAAGATTAGTGGATTCTTCGATAGGTTTAATGGTAAAAAGACGGAGATTAGCTATTTATTTAAAAATGAAAATGAGTTCCTTCCCCTTATTAATAATCAAATAGAGTTTGACCATATTCCCTTACCATATACCTATGCTCAGGTAAAGAAACTTAAATTTCAAGCCAAATACCTAAGAGGAGATATTATTCTAAAACTTATAGGAAGAGATACAAGCCTATTTAGTATTGATGAAAGAAATTTCTACATAGATTCATTGGATTCAAAGATTATTTCAATTTCCTATAATCCAAATAAGGTAGGTCGTCATAATGCAAAATTAATTGTAACTACAAAGAATTCTAGCGATAATATAATTATTGATTTGAATGGTTCTTGCTCTAAGCTGCATGAAATGAATACTAATTTCTTAGATGAGAATATTACCTATCTTAGAGATAAGACGATATATAGAATACCTGTATTTTCTAATTCGGAATATCAATTCAAATTCGATTATAATAAGAGTGAGTTACAAGATAAGAATATATCAATAACGTATGAGTGGTATAAGAATACTCAATTGCTTTACGATATGACCGATAGGGTAAGTGGATTAGAAGAAGATACAACTCTTAAGAAGGAATTAGAGCCTGAATTAGAGGCTCAAAAATATTGTGTTCCTCTTACATCTCCTAAAAGAGCCAACTATTTACAGATATCAATAAATACTAATGGAGATGAATTGGATATTTCTGATTTATACTTTGGAACTCCTCGACTAAAAAGTTTAGTGGAGTCTGGCAAGTGGTCAGACCCTAATATTTGGCTACCAAGAGGTACTCCGAATATTGAAGACTTTGTATATATTTCCCCAAATCTAAATGTAGAGGTTATTGATGATGTTTATTGTTCAATGCTTGTCTTGGGTGATAGTTCAAATGTGGATATTGCTTCAGGCAAGATGTTCTATATTTCTGGAGATATTATTTATGGGAAGGGTTCTTGGTTTATTGTTCATCAAGATCTTTTGCCAAAGAAATGGTCTTACACATCTTCTCCAGTAAATGATACTAAGGCACTTATTTATTCCATGAGAAAGAACGATAATGAAACTTGGTTAATGGAATACAAGACTGGGGTTAAGAGTAAATTAAATGACTTTTGGAGTGAGTATATTGTAGATCCAAATTATAAATTGATTCCAGGTAAGGGTTATGCTGTATTCTCCAACCAGCCGCTTGATGTTATTTATGAGGGTATGCTTTGTAAGAGTCAGGTTTCTTTTCCATTGGTCTATACAGAACAAGATTCATGGAATCTTGTAGGCAATCCATATACTGCTCCACTTAGTTCTAAGAAATTATTTGAGGATATTGATGGAAAGATACAAGGAAATGTTCTTTTTATGCTGGATTCAGAAAATGATGTTTATAACCCAATTATTATTGATGGGAAAGAGGATGTAGTAATTCCTTCTTTACAGGGTTTCTTTGTTGAGGCATTAAAAACCAATTCAGAGATGATATTTAAACGTTCACAACAATATATCCCTCGCTCTGCCAATTTTAGTTGGAATAACCATAATTACTTGACATTAAATATTTCTAATGGTAGTAGAAGTCAATATGTTTTAATGGGAATGGTTCCAAGTGCAGATTATGGTTTCGATAAATATGATGCTCATAAATTATTTGGTTCAAGCAAGGAAACCCCAGAGCTTTACTTTTTAAAAGATACTCAAGAATTGGCAGTAAATGTATTCCCAGATTATCCTGCAATTTACGATTTGGGTTATTATGTTGGTCAGGAGTCGAAATTAGAAATATCTCTTGGAAACCTATCTGTATTACCAGAAAATGTTCAAGTATTTCTTGAGGACAAGCAAGAAAATAAGTTCTTTAGTCTATGTAGCGAGAAGTCTATTAAGTTTGAATCGCCAGTTGGTTCAATTGATGATAGATATAGAATACATTTAATAAAAGGATTAAATATCCCAGAAATAAAATCGGAGTATTCAGGTATATATTTATGGTCACACAATAATAAGATATATGCCTTTGGAGATAATTATCACCAACTAACTTCAATAAGGGTTTATGATAAATCAAACCTTCTTGTTTTAGAACAAAAATATAATAAGGGAGTTACTCCTCTAGAATATGATTTTGAGCCAGGCTTATATTCTGTAGACCTTGAAATAGGAGGAAGATGGATAGAAGGATTTGTAGTTAGGGTAAAATAATTTTTATAGGACTTTCTATAAATTGGAATATGAAAAAGTGTATTGTTTTATTTACTTTCAAGATAATAATTTGGTCTTTCTTATTAATAGGAGGGAATGCTTATGCTCAAGAGGATGTAAAGAAGGCGTTATTAGAGGCATATCAATCAAAGAGCATAGATAGTTTAAATAGTTTTATCTCAAAATATTCTTCCGATACTGTATATGTTGATGAAGCTATCAGAATTAGAAATCAATTTGCTTTTGAGCAGACCAAGAATAAGAATAGCATTGAAGCCTACCAAGAATTTGAAAAACTATATCCAGAGTCCTTGCAGATAAGTGAGGTTAAGAGGTGGATATCGAATTATATATTAAATCAAACAATAAATACAGGTGATAAGGATAAGCTAAAGGAGTTGTTGGGTTCTACTAATGACCCCAATATTATTAAAAAAGCAGAGAAGGGGATAGAGAATATTGTTTTTGAGAATGCAAAAAAAGAAAACACAATAGAATCATTG
Source organism: Bacteroidota bacterium (assembly GCA_017860275.1). Lineage (GTDB taxonomy): Bacteria > Bacteroidota > Bacteroidia > Bacteroidales > P3 > UBA10566. The sequence goes on along the minus strand of JAFNAQ010000001.1, from coordinate 245,715 downwards.
ACTGATTACCTTTCAAAATATCCTAATGGTGTATATTCAAAGTTAGTGAAAGAGAGATTGGAAGAATTGCAGTTCTCGCAAGGTATTATTCAATATGATATAGATGAACTTATTCTGTTTCTGAATAATTATCCAAACCATCCAAGACATAGAGAAATCTTTGATACATTATTGTCAATAAACAATGAATACCTTTCATTAAAGGGTATTGAGTATATATCAGAACATAATGTTTATGATATTGATTTCGATAAATATCTATTAGATTTTGCAAAAGAATTTACAAAAGATGGCAAACTTAATTCATTTCATAGAATAATAAAATCTTTTCCTGCTCTAGCTAATAATAAGCTAATAATAAAGAAACTTCATGAGGCTAAGGAAATAGATTATCTTCTTAGTTTGCCGAAAATAGACGATAAAATATTTAAGAAGTATAATGCTTATTTTACATCCATAAAGAATGATAGAAGTCTTGAATTAATCAAAAAATATATTACTCCTTTAGTCAAGCTTAATAAGATGGCTAATGTTTATAAGGTTTTGGAGGCTTTAAATAACGATTTTAGAGTTTATCAATACTTTGAAAATATTAGTGAGCCAATTGCTCAAAAGCAAAATAATATAAATGAGTCCTTTGCAAACGATAGTACAATTAGAGTATTTTCTCAAAAAGTACCTAACTCTTATGGAGAAAACGATATTTTTGTATCCTTTAAAGAGAATGATACTTGGACATATCCAATAATTCTTCCAAAAGAGATAAATTCGAGATATGATGAGATTTGCCCAAGAATTAATGAGCAAGGAGATATATTATATTTCTACTCTAATGATGGGATGAATTTCTCTGACTATGATTTATATGTTTCTTTTAGGGTAAATAAAGAAAGTTGGATGGATTGGACTATTCCATTAAAGGTATCTTCTATTGAGAAACAATATGTTATTGGTTATGTAAATGATCAAGATAAGAAACCTATTTCAACAACCGTATTTATTGAAGATTCTATGAGTGCACAAAGACTTACTCAGACATTTTCTAATTCTGTATCTGGAGCCTTTGCATTCGAAAAACCATCTAAACCTTATTTGCTAATAAGTAATTTGGATAAGTATATCTCAACATATTATAATCCAAGTGGAGAATTAAAGCTAGTTCAAAACTCAGTAGAGGATTTGATTTCCAAGCATAAACTCCTAACCATTGAAACAATATTTTCAGAATCTAGTCCTGATAAACTCTCAAAGACATCAGATAGGTTTATATCATATCTTGCTAAATCGCTACAAGACGTTCCATATGTTGTTACAATATCTGTTCATACTCAAAAAGGATATAAGAAATTAAGCGAAGATGAGTTGTCCTCACTCCAAGCCAATCTAATAAAAGATAGGCTAATAGCCTTTGGGATTAATTCCGATAGGATAGTAGTAGCTGGCTATGGAAAACAAAGCCCTTTGATTGGTTGGGAAGGAAAGAATAGGATTGAGATTGGGTTTATCCAAAGTCTTGGTCAATAATGTTTAAGAGACCAATACTCTTTATCCTAATTCCACTTTGCCTAATTATTATCTTAGTTGAAGCCTATAGCTCTGTTTTCTTTATTAGGAATCATTACTCAAAACATATTGATAAAGATATGTATTATAAGGTATTGATTAAGTCTCAGCCAATTGAAAGCAAGAAAACAATAAAGTATAAGGGAGAAATAACATATTATCTTTCTGGTAATATTTGGCATAGTACCACAGGAGATATAATGATATATTTCTCAAAAACAGATTCAGCCCATAGTCTTAATTATGGAGACATAATAACCACAAACTCACCATTGCTTGAAATTGAAAATAGATATGGTTCCTCATTTGACTATAAGAAATTTATGCAAAGGCAGAGGATTTATGATAATGTTTTTGTAAAAAGTGGTAATTGGAAAAGGGTAGATAGAAATAAGGGTAATTGGTTAATTGCATCATCAAGAAAGGTAAAGCTAAATCTCGAAAATAAACTACTAAATTCAAATCTTGGAAAAAATGAATCGGCTCTTGCAATAGGAATGCTACTCGGAGATAAGGCTTATTTCGACCAAGAGGTAATTCGTCAATTTACCTCCGCAGGACTAACGCATATTCTCTGCGTATCAGGGATGAATGTTGCATTAATAATTATTGTAATAGACTTTTTGCTAAAACTCCTATCTATGGGAAATTACAGATTGATAATTTGGAGGAAGATTATTGCAGTAATCATTAGCTTTGCAATATGTTTTATTGTTGGGCTTAACCCTTCGGTTCTAAGAGTTGCTATAATGATGAGTGTTATCTTACTTACTAAATATATTGGTAGGGGATATGATTCTATTAATTCATTATTAGTTACTGCCTTTATCTTCCTATGCCTCGACCCATTAATTCTCTTCAATTGGAGTTTTCAATTTTCCTTTCTTGCAGTATTAGGAATTCTTATCTTTGGAAAATATCTTGCCCAAATAAAATCAATGCTACACTGGAGCGTAAAGCCTTTCGCTTCGGCAGCAGGAATGACCATTTCTGCTCAATTATTTGTAATGCCATTAATTATTTCAAGGTTTAGATATTTCCCAACCTATACCATTTTGGCAAATATAATAATAGTACCATTTCTTTCAATAGTCCTTGTAAATATTATTTTATTTCTAATTATTGGGGATGTTCCACTAATTGGTACCGTTACAGAAACCCTACTAAACTATGAACTTCTAGCCATGCAAAAGGTAATAACATGGATAGACTCTTTGCCATATTCCAACATAAAATTCTAAGTAAAAACTTTCGTCCACAGACGAAGATTTTGTCTTTTTCATCAAAAGTTTCGTCTGTGGACGAAGATTTCTCAATTTTCAGCTCATTTATTCATAAATTTTCCTTATATTTGCATAAGGAAAAGACTCTTCTCAATCCCTTTAAAAACAAAGGGTAAAATCACCCCAAAAATTATAGTGTACACTAAAGCAAAGTTACGGTAGGTACCCTAGCTGCCCTCTGGTAGGTACCCTAGCAAGACTAAATCGCCGTTTAAATAGTTAAACTCCTTGATTTCTCCCAACAAATCAAGGATTAAATACTTTTTTATCTAATAAAAATCCAAAGAAACTTCTTTAATTGTTTCTGTATTGAATATCTTTTGTACATTTGCATTATCGCAATGGTCATTACTGTAATGTGCATTGCGATAATTCGACAAAGAGATAATAATAGCAGAGGTTAAGCGCAATAAAGAAAAAATAAATCTCTTTGAACTTAAGAACAAATCCCAAAACCTACCCCAAAACCTAAGCACCTACAAGATTCAATACCTAGCCTTATCTATGGATGATATGTAAGAAGTTTTTTAGAAAAATAGAATTGTATTTTGTGCTTCTGTTCAATATTAGGAATATATTTTATCTTGTTAATTATAAGCGAAGATACATTTATATAAAATAATAATCCAACAAAACTTCTCTACAAATAAAACCAATACTATCAATTATTAAATTCTTTAATGTTAATAAGTATGCTAGTAACCAAATTATTTGTAAGTTTGTGAGATAAATCTAGGTTATGAAAACATATAAGATTAGATATATTGGAGATAAAACAATATTAGGAAACCATACAATTGGTTTTCTTTGTTCTAGGAATATTTCTAAAGAAATTGAAAAATCTTGTAATGAATGGGCAAATGATAAAGTAAAAAATAATCAAACGGTTGTCTGTGGAAATATTACAAAAATAGAGAAGGAGATAGTTAATGTTTTTCTTACAGCAAATCATAGATTTATTCTCGTTTTAGCAAATGGATTCAAAAATAATATTAATGATTCGATTAAGAATGCGATTGATAATAATAAAATATTAGTAATTACCCCATTTGAAGAATCTGTTCTTTCTCTTTCAAAAGAAACATCAGAAATTAGAAATAAACTTATAATAAAAATATCTAAGGAAATACATATTGGAGATATTACTAAAGGAGGAAATTTAGAATCTTTGCTTGAAAATGAAATATATTCAAAGATTCCAATAAAAATCAAAAGTTCAAAAACAAAGCCATCTAAGAAAATTTTACCACAAATAAATGATAATGTTTTATTTGAAATTCTTAGATTATGGAGACTAAAAACAAGTAAAGAAGAAGGAATACCTCCTTACGTAATCTTTTCTCAAAAAGCTTTGATTGAAATATCAAATATCAAACCAAAAAACATGAATGAATTAATGAAAATATACGGAGTAGGAGAATACAATTCGAAGAAGTATGGTTCATATATTTTTGATATTCTTAAAAAATATGAGGTGAAAGGATAAATATATGACAGAAATACAAATTCAACTTTTAGAAAAATACAAAGTTCTTTTTTCTAAATTAAGAAGGGATAAAAGTAATGGAGGAGCACCACATAAGCCAATCTTATTAATAAGTTTAATTCAAGCGTATCAAAAAGAGATTTATACAAGTAAATTTATTGATATTAATGTAGATATTGTTAGCCTATTTAAGTCAAATTGGGCATCATTAGTCACATCAAAACATAGCTGTATCTTTACATTACCATTTTTTCATTTACGTTCAGAACCATTTTGGTCGTTAGTTCCTAAATATGGATATGAAGAAATTGTTACATCTATTAAAACAATCAGATCGTTTAATGAAATAAAACAACTTTTAGAAGGTGCTATAATAGCTGAAGATTTATTACTACTGATGCTGAATGGAGAAACATCTAATGAATTATTAAATCATCTATTAGTAACATATTTCTCTGAAACTAAATCTAATTATAAATCAACGAATTATTATTTGGAGGATATAGAGAATCAGATTGTTTTAGAACCCGAATATGATTATAAAAAAAGAATTGAAGTAATAGAGACGGAGTTAAGCAAGGATGAATTCCAAGAAGAAATATTTGTTAGAGGTAGCATATTTAAAAGAGAGATTCCTAAACTATATTCATATACTTGTTGTATATCAGGACTACGTGTTGATTCAAGCGAAAATATTTCAATTATTGACGCTTGTCACATTGTACCTTTTTCTGAAAGTAAAAATGATAAACTAACAAATGGTTTAGCATTATGTCCATTGTTACATAGAGCTTTTGATAGAGGATTAATTTCAATATCAACTGACTATAGAGTTATAATCAATAAGAATTTTGAAGAAATAGGTAATAGTAGCTATAGCATCAAACAGTTCGAAAATGTAAATATTATTCTACCTCAGAATGAACTTTTTTATCCTTCGATTGAATCATTAAGAAGTCACAATACGAGATTTTTTTAGATTCTGAATTTTTCTTTAGATTTATTATCTTTGCAGGGGATTTTATTGTTTAATTTAATGCTTAAAATATTGTTATGAAGTATTTATTGGTTGGATTGATTTTTATTTTTAGTGGGTTTATTGTGGAATGTCAGAATAAGCCTTTGGATTTGGGAACTTTTGATACTATTAGGTTGGTTAGTCCAGAGATGGATAAGGGAGAGTTGCTTTTGAAAACTATGCAAAGGCGTAAGTCAGATAGGACTTTTTCAACGGAGAATATCTCATTAAAGCAATTGTCGGAGATTCTTTGGGTTGCTAATGGTGTTAATAGGGATAATGGTAAAAGAACCGTGCCTTCTGCAATGGCACTCTATCCTCTTGAAACATACGTTTTCTTAGCAAATGGAGCATATTTATATTCTCCAGAAAGACATATTCTTATCCCAATTGTTAAGGGAGATTTTCGAGAATTGACAACAAAGCAGGGCTTTGCAGAAGAGGCGCCAGTTAATGTGGTTTTTATTGCAAACTATAATAAATATGATGCTCCGAGAAAGGTTCCTCAAGAGAAAAGACTCTACCTAGCTTCTTTGGATGCAGGTCACTCTTGCCAAAATATATATCTTTATTGTGCACAAGAAGGATTAAAGACTGTTGAAAGGGCAGGGGCAAAGGAAAAAGAATTGCTTGAATGTCTAAAACTAGATAATAACTACCAATTTATCGTTGCTCAAACAATAGGGAATTAGATTTGTAGCTCATTAATTATTGAAATACGGCTCATTTTGCTTGCAATTTGAGCCGTATTTTGTATATTTGTGAGCTGAAAACAAATATTATTGATTATGATAAGTAAAAGACAACAAGAAATATTGGAATTTATTAGAATGAATCCAATGCTATCTTCAAGTGAGATTAATAATAATATTGGGTTTACTATATCTTCGGCAACATTAAAAAGGGATATTTCTGATTTGGTTGCTCTAGGGTTTATTTCAATATTTGGTAAGGGTAAAGGCTCAAAATATATTATTTCAGATTCATATAAACTTCTTTTTCCAATCAATTTGGATGAATACTTTTCTAAAGAAGTTGATGAAAGAGAAATAAATGAGTCTTTTAATTTTGAAATATTTCAGCATCTAAGAGAAATAAATATTTTCAGTAAAGATGAATTAAGAAGTTTAGATAATTTACATTTAAAATTTATAAAGAATATAAGTGACTTGAATGAGGTTCAATACCAAAAAGAAATGGAGAGATTGGGTATTGACTTAAGCTGGAAATCATCTCAAATTGAAGGAAATACTTATTCTTTATTAGAAACAGAAAGATTGCTAAAGGAAAAGGAAACAGCCTCAGGAAAAACAAAAGATGAAGCTGTTATGCTTTTGAATCACAAATCGGCCTTGGACTTTATTCTTGAGAATAAGGATTATTTATCCCCAATGTCATTAAGTAAGATTGAGGATGTGCATAGCTTGCTTGTTAAGGAACTCAATGTTGATAGAAATATTAGAAATAAAAGAGTTGGTATAACAGGCACAAACTATAAGCCTTTGGATAATGAGTTTCAAATCAAGGAAGTAATGATAAGTATGTGTGAATTGGTAAACTCAAAGGAGAATGTTTTTGAAAGAGCCTTGATAATCCTACTATTAATATCATATATTCAACCTTTTTTTGATGGAAATAAGAGAACAGCAAGAATAGTATCTAATGCAGAGTTAATATCAAAAGGTTATTGCCCATTATCTTTTAGGAGTGTTGACTCAATAGACTATAAGAAGGCTATGCTTGTCTTTTATGAGCAAAATAATTTGTATCCATTTAAAAAGATTTTTATGGAACAATATGAATTTGCAGTAAATACATATTTTTAAATTTAATCCTTCCTTACGGTTTTAAGGATTAGGAGGTTCATTGGGTTGGAGGATAGTCCTTTAATGTTCTTTTGGGTGAAGCGTAGGACTTGGTCGTAGTATAGAACTACTATTGGGGCTTCTTCAATTATTATTTGGTTCATCCTCTTGTAGTATTCTGTCCTCTTTTCGACAGATGTCTCTTTCTGAGAAAGTTCGTAGAGATTATCATAATCCTTATTAGAGAAATGTGTATAGTTGGGACCCTTTGGGCAGAAGTTTGGAGAATAGAAAAGGGAAAGATAGTTTTCTGCATCTGGGTAGTCTGCAATCCAAGAGCCTCTAAACCATTTAGACTTACTCTGTGCAATCTGCTCCCTTAAAGCTCCTGGTGGATTTACATCTACTCTAATATCCAGACCTAATAGATTTAATTGTCCTTGAATATACTTGCAAAGGTCAAGATAGGTCGAGGTTGTTTGAAGGGTAATGGGAGGTAGTCCCTTACCATTTGGGTAACCTGCCTCAGAGAGTAATTGCTTTGCTTTAATTGGATTATAGGAGAATTTATTTTCTACATTAGTGTCAAAACCAGCAAGTCCCTTTGGAATAATACCATATTCACCAGCAAGTCCAATATTGTTTCTAAGGTACTTAATCATCTTTTTCCTATCGAAACCATAGTTTATTGCTCGGCGTATATTCTTATTTAGAAGAGGGTTGTCCTTTGGTGATACATCCTTGTCTACCAAGAAACCAAGATATTCAGTGTTTAGATATGGTTGAGTAATTAACCTAATCCTATCCCTATATTTTTCTTGAAGAGCACCACTTCTTGTAAGAACTTCATCCTTATAGTTAGGGTCAATACCAGAAATAAAATCAATATTACCCTTGATAAACTCTAGGAATACAGATTGCTTATCCACAATAAAGCTAATAGATACAGCCTCAAGATAAGGGAGCCTATTGCCCTTGGAGTCTTTCTCAAAATAGTTAGTATTCTTCCTAAGTACAAGCTTTACACCTTCTTTCCACATTTTGAAATAGAAGGGACCAGTACCGATTGGGTTCTTTCTAAAGTCCTGTCCATAATGTTCAACAATCTCCCTAGGTACAACAGAGGCATAAGGCATTGATAAGAGCCCAAGAAAAGGGGAGAAGGCTGTCTTAAGGTTAATTATTAGGGTTGAATCATTTGGAGAAAGAAAAGAATATTTATTATTTTCCTTACTAACTATATTAAAAATCCAAGCCCCGGGAGAGGCAGTCTTTTCATCGACTATCCTATTGAAACTATAAACGAAATCTTTAGCCACAACCCTTCTCTTTCCCTTAAACAAAGGGTGGGTGTGGAAGAAAACATCATCTCTAATAATAAAAGTATAGGTCTTTCCCTCATTTGTAATTGTCCAACTCTTGGCAATTGAGGGTTGAATATTTAAATTAGAGTCGAGCTGTACAAGCCCATTGAATAATTGAGCGTTTGCCCATATCATTGCTTGGTCTTTAGCAAAAGCAGGGTCAAGTGAGGATATATTTGCACTCTCATTATAACGAAAAATCTTATCCTTATTAATCTTATCTTCTTCCTTACAAGAGGTTAGGCCTAAAGAAAAAAGAAATATAAGAAATAGATAATTCCAAAAGATTGAAAGTTTATTGTGCATAATACCTTTTGATTCTATTAATTAGATTCTAAGTGTATCAAAATTCTTTCCAAACACACCTTGGGTCTTAGCAATAGAGATAAAGGCATTAGGGTCAGTATCCTTAATAACACTCATAATCTTAACCTTATCTGTCTTTCTTGCAATAACCATAAGAACCTTTTGGTCTGCTTTAGAGTACCAACCCCATCCATTAAGAAGTGTTACACCTCTTCCAACCTCGTTACCTATGGCATCAGCAATCTTATCATTCATCTTAGAAAAAACCATAATCTGATATGCTTGCTTATTTCCCTCAATCATTAGGTCTAGGGTATAGGAGAATACTCCCATAACAACATAACCATAAACAATATTCTCAATCTTAGAGCCAGGAACGATAATTGAAGAAGCAATGATGAATATATCAATAAAGAGAATTACAGTTCCAGGGCTAACATTATGATATTTAGTATAGATTAGAGCAATAATATCTGTTCCACCAGAATTCCCTCCATTAATAAAAGCTATACCAATCCCAACACCTGCAAGACCAGCCCCAATAATTGCACACATAAAAGGTTCAAATTGGGTGGCATCGATAAATTGATCAATATGAATTATCTGTTGGTAAAAAATAAAGGCAAATGAAGATACAACAATACCAAATATTGTACTTATCCCAAACTTTGCACCAAGAATCTTAACACCAATAGCAAAAAGCACAAGATTAATGGCAAAGTTAATTACCCCAACAGGAATATCGGTAGCAAGATAAATAATGGAAGAAATTCCGACAACTCCACCACCAACAATTTTTTGAGGGATAAGAAAGACCGACCAGCCGAAGGTATATATTAATATACCAAAGGTAATCATAGAATACTGTAGTATTACTCTCCCAACGGAATGTTTTTTAATTTCTTCTAATGGATTTAAGCTCTGTTTCATTATTTAGCAAAAAGTTCATTAAGAGTTGATATTAAATTATCTCCTCTAAGGTTACGAGCAATGATATTTCCTTGGCTGTCTACTAAAATATTTTGAGGAATGGACTCTAACTTATAAAGTTTTACAACAACACTATTCCATTGTTTTAGGTCAGATACATTTGTCCAAATAAGTCCATCTTCACTAATACCCTTAAGCCAATTATCTCTGTATTTATCTAAAGAAACTCCAAGTATATCGAAACCATGCTTATTGAATTTTTGATAAGCCTGAGTTAGATATTTGCTCTCGTTTCTGCAAGGAACACACCAAGAAGCCCAGAAATCAATAAGTACATATTTCTTAGTCTTAATAAATTCAAGCATACTTACATCTACACCATTAACATCAGGAAGTACAAAGTCAATAGCCTTCTCACCAACCTTTTCCTTTGCCTCCATCTCGGCAACATAATCAACAAGTAATTTATACTGGAACATCTTCTTTGCATCTCCATCCAAGGCATTAACAGCTTTCTTAAGTTCAATATTGCTAATATAAGGAGCAAGATAATTACTAATAATAAGTGGTGCATAGAAAGAATTAGGTCTCTTAACAACCTCGCTAGTTAATGTTTGTAAAGGATTTTTAGAGCTATTGCAATATTCAACAATACTTGAGAAATTATCGTTTTGTGGGGAACCTTTGATTGAAACATTTTCAAGATTATCCTTGGTACCAGTAATACTTATCTTACTATTTTCCATAAAGAAAGAAATATCTCCATTCTTAGTAGGAAGAGAAATCTGTCCCATGCACACAAAGTCTACAACACCAGAGAATTTGAATTTACCATCAATAATATCAGTAGTAAGAGTCTTTTTTTGCCCACCCTCTAATAATAGATTTAGCTTAACCTTACCATCATCAATTCCAGTAATATTACCATTTATTTCAAATCCATAACTATTAGTAAGCTCTTCAAGCTTATCAATTAGGTCAGTTCCTTTAAGGTTTCTAGCAATAATAACTCCATTCTCATCAACTAATACATTTGCAGGAATTGAATTAATAAAGTATTTCTTAGCAACCTCATTATTCCACATCTTTAAATCAGAAACATGAGCCCAAGAAAGTTTATCATTAGCAATGGCATTCTTCCAAGCAGTCTTGTCCTTATCCAAAGAAACACCCAATACAGAAAAACCTTTATCCTGATACTTCTCGAAAGCAACAACAACATTAGGGTTTTCCTCTCTGCAAGGCTTACACCAAGAAGCCCAAAAGTCGATAAGTAGAAGCTTCTTACCTCTTAGATGATTTCTTAAATTAATATTACCTCCTTCAACAGAAGCTAGAGTAAAATCAGGAGCCTTCTTTCCAATTGCAACTGTAGATAAACCCTCTTCTCTTTCTCTAAGTTTAAGATAATGATAGGTTTGAGAAGCAGGCTTTAGAAGAGTATTTAAGGTTTTATTCAATTCATCATAACCCCAATTATAAGAAAGGAAAGATGAAATAACATCGGAGCAGAAAATATTTGTAGGATTATTTAGAACCCAGTTTTCTAATCGTCTCATATGAACATCATAGTCCTCATCCTTTAGAGCATTAGTAACATTATACCAATCATCAGTAGACTTAGAGCCCTTGATAGAAGTTTCAGAAGCCTTCAAAGGATTAATCTTAATAATATAAGTTGATGGTTCAAGATAAATTCTAAAACCTCTTAACCCATTGACAGATAGCTGAGCAGGTATAATATTTTCAACAGGCGACCTAAAGGTAAATGTACCATTTTCAATAAAGCAAGTGTCTACCTTCTCATTTCCATCTCTAAAGAAAGACCTAAGAGTGACAAAACCATTGTTTTCACCAGCAATTTCTCCATTAATAATATAACCTTGTCCAAAAGGAACGGTTTGAGAAAAAGCAATAACCGAAAAAAGTATTGCAAATACTGAAGTAATAATTTTCTTCATCATATATTTTTATTATTTATAAATTATCTTTTCAACAATCTATCCAATTCCCTCTTATTATCCTTTTGCTTAATAGTCTCCCTCTTGTCGAAGGATTGCTTACCCTTAGCCAGAGCAATCTCTATCTTAGCAAAACCTCTTGAGTCAATAAAAAGCAGAGTAGGGATAATAGTAAATCCCTTCTCCTTAGTCTTTGACTCAAGTTTCTTAAGCTCATTGGAATTGAGAAGTAGTTTTCTTGCTCTCTTAACCTCATGATTATAATAAGAACCAAATCTATACTCGGAAATATGTAGATTATTCACCCATAGCTCACCATTAGAAAAACTACAATAAGCATCAGTCAAATTAGCCTTACCCTCTCTAATAGCCTTAATCTCAGTACCCATTAGTACCATTCCAGCAGTAAAAGTCTGAACAAAAAAGTATTCAAAGGCAGCCCTTTTATTCTTAATGTCTATAATATGTTTATCAATATTCGCCATAATCTGCAAAGATAATAAATATTTGCAAAAAAAAAGGCCTCTCTTGTTAAGAAAGACCTTCAATATATTTATCTAAAAAGATTATTCAATTGGCTTGATGTCCAGTTTAACTGGTTCAATCATATGCTCAGGAGCAAGAATATTGTCTAAGTCCTCCTTAGAAAGGATATTATGTTCTAGAACTAACTCATAAACACCCTTACCCGTTGCAAGTGCTTCCTTAGCAATCTTAGTAGAGTTTTTATAACCAATATATGGATTTAAAGCAGTTACAATACCAATAGAGTTCTTCACTTGAGAAGTACAACATTCTACATCAGCAACAATATTGTCAATACATTTTGTTCTAAGAGTATCAAGACCATTACAAAGAAGATTAATTGATCTAAATAATGCGTAAACCATTACAGGCTCCATAACATTAAGTTCTAATTGACCATTCTCAGCACCAAGCATGATTGCAGTATCGTTACCAATAACCATAAAACAAATTTGGTTCATAACCTCTGGAATAACAGGGTTGACCTTACCTGGCATAATAGAGCTACCTGGTTGCATCTCTGGAAGATGAATCTCATGAATACCTGACCTTGGACCAGAACCCATAAGTCTTAAGTCATTACAAATCTTTGTAGTCTTAAGAGCAATTCTTCTTAATTGAGAAGAGAATCCAACCAAAACAGATGTATCGGAAGTAGCCTCAATAAGATTTTCAGCTAGTTTAACATCCCATCCAGTAATATCTCTTAGGGCATCAATACAAAGTTTGCTATATCCAGGTTGAGAGCAAATACCAGTACCAATAGCAGTAGCGCCCATATTTACAGTAAGTAATTCTTGTTCAACATGTGCAAGTCTTCTTCTTTCCATCTTAAGAGAATCAGCAAAAGCCTTAAATGTTTGACCAAGAGTCATAGGCACAGCATCTTGAAGTTGAGTTCTACCCATCTTTATAACAGAAGCAAACTCTTCAGATTTCTTATTCAAAGAATCAATAATAAGGTCTAAACTCTTAGCAAGTTTTCTACTTTCAAGATAAAGACCAAAATGGAAAGCTGTTGGGAAAGCATCGTTGGTTGATTGCGAGCAGTTAACATGGTCATTAGGAGAGCAGAACTCATATTGACCTCTAGCCTTACCTAAAATTTCTAAAGCTCTGTTAGCAATAACCTCGTTAGCATTCATATTCATTGTAGTACCTGCACCACCTTGAATCATATCTGATAAGAAATGTTCATGTAGCTGACCAGCAAGCAGCTCATCACAAGCTTGGCATATAGCCTTAAATTGGTCATCATTTAGAAGACCTTGTTTGTGATTAGCAATTGCAGCACCTTTTTTAGTGATTGCAAATCCCTTAATGAAATTTGGAAATTCACTTTGTGTATGTCCTGAGATTTGAAAGTTTTGAATACCTCTAAGTGTTTGAACACCATAAAGAGCCTCAACAGGAACCTCTAATGTTCCTAAAAGGTCAGTTTCTTGTCTGGTTTTGCCAGAATATTTAATTTTTTCCATTATAAATTATAGTTTTTTTGTTAGATTTTTCACAAGAAAAATAAGTAGCAAAATTAGTGAATATAAAGTAAGAAAATATTCTTTTAACAAAGTTTATTAGTACCCTAAAATTTTCAACATAGATTTATGGCTTTGTTCTTTGGCAAATAATTTGGTAAACCATTCGCCCTCTTCATCTCTACCAATAATAATATGCTTAGGTTGAGGAATTAGACAGTGTTGAATACCACCATAACCTCCAAGAGATTCTTGGTAAGCACCAGTATGGAAGAAGCCAATATACAGAGGTTCATCATCATCATTGTCATACTTAGGTAAGAATACAGCATTTGAATGAGCCTCAGCAGAATAATAGTCTTGACTATCACAAGTAAGACCTCCAAGGAATACTCTTTGATACTCATTCTCCCATTTATTAATAGGTAAAAGGATAAATCTCTGTCCAATTCCCCAAGTGTCGGGAAGAGTTGTAATAAAACTTGAGTCAATCATATACCATAGCTCCCTATCATTCTGTTGCTTTTGGTCAATAATAGAATAAAGAATGCAACCAGCCTCACCGACTGTGAAAGAACCAAACTCAGTGAAGATATTAGGCTCCTGAATATCCTGCTTGTTACACATATCTTTTATCTGAGCAAGGATTTCCTCAGCCATATACTCATAATCATAACTAAAGGCAAGAGAATTCTTTATAGGAAAACCTCCTCCAATATTCAATGAATCAAGTTCAGGACATACCTTCTTAAGCTCACAATATATATTAGCACACTTACGAAGTTCATTCCAGTAGTAAGCAGAGTCTTTGATACCAGTATTGATAAAGAAGTGAAGCATTTTTAGCTTAAACTTTGGATTTGTTGCAATCTTAGTCTTGTAAAACTCAACAATATCATTATATCTAATACCAAGTCTTGAGGTATAGAAGTCGAACATTGGCTCTTCTTCCGATGCAATTCTAATACCCACTTGGCACTCATCCTCAATATGTTCATTAATTAAATCAAACTCCTCCTTATTATCAATAATAGGAATAACATTAGTAAATCCTTCCTTAATAAGCTCTCCGATATTCTCAATATACTGAGGTCTCTTAAAACCATTACATATAATATATTGGTCTTTTGATAACTTTTCTTGAGCATATAACTCATTGATTAAGTTAATATCAAAGGCAGAAGATGTCTCAAGATTAACCTCATTTGCAAGAACTTCCTCCAAAACAAAAGAGAAGTGAGAGCTCTTGGTGCAGTAGCAATAATTATAAGTACCCTTGTAGTCTACCTTAGCAATAGCAACATTGAACAATCTCTTAGCTCTTTGAATCTGAGTGCTAATCTTTGGCAAGTAAGTGATTTTTAAAGGAGTTCCATACTGCTTTATTATATCCATCAAAGGTATGTCGTGGAAATTAAGTTCATTATCTTCAACCGAGAACTCCTCCTGTGGGAATTCAAAAGTTTGGTCTATTAAATCAAGATACCTATTCTTCATAACTATAAAACTAAATGAGTTAGATTACTAAAAAATCATCAATCCAAATGGATTGGTTTGCAAAAGTATAATAAATATAAATATAGTGGAAATAAATATTTGAAAAAGTGATATTATTTAGTATCAATATGAAAAAAAATACTAATTTTGCTCTTTCTTTTAAGAAAAAGGAATTAGAAAACAACATTAATAAATAAAATCAAATGAAAAAAGTATTATTAGGAGCTGTAGCATTCGTAGCATTTGCAATGATGTTCACAGCATGTTCTAAAGACAGAGTTGAAACAAATGAACTAAAAGACATGAAAGACTCTGTATCTTACGCCTTAGGTCTAAACATTGGTCAATCAATGAAAGCAGAAGGATTTGAACTAAACACAGAAATTATGCTTAAGGCTATCCAACAAGGATACAAGGGTGACACAGTAGGAGCAATGAAACAAGAGCAACTACAAAACATCATGATGAAGTACCAAGAGCTTAACGAAAAGAAGAAACAATCGGAAATGCAAGCTAAACAACAAAAAGAAGCTAAGGTTAACAGACCTAAGACCGATAAGTTTTTAGCTGAAAACAAAACAGCTCCAGGAGTTGTAACAACAGCATCAGGACTTCAATACAAAGTTGTAGCAGAAGGAAAGGGTGTAAAACCAGTAAAAGATAGCGACAGAGTAAGATTTCACCTAAAGGTTTCTTACCTTGATGGACAAGTTCTACAAAACACATTTGAAAAAGGACAAGAACCAGTACTTACAACAATACAAGGAGTATCGATGAATATGCCATTCCTAGTAGAAGGATTTAAGATGATGAGCGCAGGAAGTAGATATATCTTCTATATCTCACCAGACCTTATCATGGCAAAAGAAATGAGCGACGGAAAACTACTAATAGTAGAAATTGAAGTAATGGAAGTTCTTCCAGAAGGAAAATAATATTTTTATATATTAATTTGTAGGGGCAGACCCATGTGTCTGCCCTTTGTTATATACGATAATTTATGAAGAAGATAATAATAGTAATAGCATTAATAATTGCCACAGCAGCAAGTGGATATTCACAAAAAGTAAAGCCAGTTAAGCCAAAAGAGCTTAAGACAATGATGGACTCAATATCATATGTATTTGGTATGAATATTGGAAAAAGCATGAAGCAAGAGAAGATGGAATTGAATATTGACATAATAAATAGAGCACTTGCAGAGGCATATAAAACGGAAGCAAATTTGATTTCGGAACAACAAATTCAAGAATTGATGGCGAGGTTTCAAACACAAATGCAAGAAAAACAAGCCGCAGAAGCTAAGGCAAAAGGCAAAGTAAATAGAGAAATTGCAGATAAATTCCTAGCAGAAAACAAAACAAAAGCAGGAGTTATCACAACCCCATCGGGACTTCAATACAAGATTATCAACGATGCAAAGGGTAAGAAACCACAAATATATGATAGAGTTAGGATAAATTACCGACTAAAACTATTAAACGACTCAGTAGTAGAAAGCACATTCGAGAGAAACTCTCCAGTCTTAATGGGAATACAAAATGTAATACCAGGAATGAAAGAAGCCCTAACGCTAATGCAAGAAGGCTCAATATGTCAGTTTTGGATACACCCAGACCTAGGCTATGGAGATTCAGACTCAAAAGAAATGCCAGCAGGCTCACTACTATGCTTCGAAGTACAACTAATTGAAGTAGTAGCAGACTCAGAACAAATACTAACACCAAACGAAGAACAACCACAATAACAATGTAGGGGCGCCGTTTATCTGCGCCCTTTTTTTATGGGCACAGGCGAGCAGCGCCCCTACAATTTGCCCTAATTTTGTAATTCTTGAATTTTCTTTATTGCAGAAGAAAAACAATTAGAAATTTCTGTAAGCTCAAAGCCAACATAATTGTTTTTCATATCAATAGGGAAAGTGATAAACCAAGCGACACCTTTATCATCAATCGAATATCCAAGTTCAAGACCTTCTGAGCTAATAATTTTATTCTCAATATAATCTCTATTTAGCGCCTTATCCTTTTTTGCATTATCAATAAATGAATTCAATGCAGTATTTAGCTTAATCAGGTCAGCATATTCAATAGTACAAGTAAAAGGAAAGTCACCCAATCTTATGAGTTGCAGAAAATATTTAGTCTCCTTAGAGCTATTTATCTGCCTAACCTCAGCCTCAAACTCATTAAAACCCTTACCCTTTAAATTATTAAGAAAGTGAGAGTTAATCCTAATATTTTCGCCCCTTTGCATAGTAAAAGCATCAGCCTTAGAAATCTCATATTTCTTATCTTGAGCATTTGCAATATTTAAAAGCAGCAAAGCAGAGCAAAAAAACAATAACTTTTTCATAATCTATATTTTTGATAATAATATGCAAAAATATACTAATTTCTCTATCTAACAAAAAAATAGATAGAATAAAAAAAGGGACGAAAATTAATTCGCCCCTACCTTTTCACTTTTCACTCTTACCTTTTCACTCCTTACGGAATAACCGGTGGTGTTGCATTTGGATCGACATAACCCTTAGGGATAACTTCCTTGTAGGTGTAGCCCGTTGTCTTCAAACGGTTCAAAAAACGTGAATTTGGTTTGAAATTGACTCTTGTACGTTTGATTGTTGTTACATCAACCTCTTCTGCTGTCTCCATTGCTTTTGCAAGCAAATAAGGAGTGAAGCGACCAAGCTGGTCTAACTCAACCGTGATGCCGTCCATCGTAGCCTCTACGATTTCCGCCTGCAAAGCTGCAATACAGCTTAATACATCGTTGTAAGCCAATGATGATGCTGCTGAGATGCGGTCGCAAAGTCTCTCCTGCGTCAACACACCATTCCTAACCAAACTTGCAAGATACTTCATGCCAGGATTGTAACCCACTGTAATAGAGCGAGATACCTTTGTGTAATTTATCATACTCAATGCAATTAACCCTATATCCTTGCGAGGTTTTTTGTTAAAACTAAACGAATTGTCGAATCGAGTGTTACCCCAATCTTCTTTTGCAAAGATACGAAAAATAATCGAAATAAACAAAAATTAATACAATTATTTTATCAAAAAACATCACTTTTATTTTATAATATCCCATTCAAAAAACGTCGATTTTCCAATAAAAGAGTTCGATTTTTTCAAAAAAGATTTCGATTTTCCAAAAATACACGCCGATTTTTTTTGGAAAGAGCGTGTATTAATCTATTTTAAAGCCGCTTATTATTAATTGCTAGCATTTTTTTTCTAACGCAACAATTCTAATTTTATGCTAAACATTTAAAATATAATGCTTTACCACGTATAATAACAACCATTGTTGAAAACTTATCATTTTTTTCACAATTGTTTTATTAATATTTCCCAAAATAATTTCATATTTCCCAAAATATTTAACTAAAAATTGCGTATATGGAAGAAAACAAAGCACAACAAAATGAAATTATTATTTCAAATGAATCATTCGAATTAGGTACAATAGCTAGGATCGGAGATAAACATTATCAATATCTTGAGGCTTTTGACTTTTCTAAAAAATGGGTACTTAGAGAAATACCAGCTTTAAAGCAAGATAATTTTGACTTTTCAAAAGAAAGTAAGTATCACGGATTTACGGTAGAACCGAATTTCATTAATCATGAAAGTGTAATTAATAATTTGGTTAATCTCTCAGAAGGGTTGGTTTATGAGCCAGAGGAAGGTGAGTTCCCTAATACTAAGATGCTTTTTGAACACATTTTTGGAGAGCAAATTGAATTAGGATATGATAGGTTTTCTATAATCTTAAAACACCCAAAACATATACAGCCAATTCTTGTTCTTGCTTCGAATATACAGGCTACTGGTAAAACTACTTTTCTTAATTACATAGATGCTTTCTTTAAAGGTAATTCTATAACAATGAATATTAGTGTTTATAAGGATAAATTCAATTCCAGCTATGCAACTAAACTATGTATCAATATAGACGAAACCATAATATCAGAAGATTTTTTAAAAGAAAGACTTAAGCAAAACACCACTTCGGGAACAATCAATCTAAGACTTATGCATAAAGATTTCTCAGTGATCCCATTTTATGGCAAGTTTACAATGTGCACAAATAATGAATTAGATTTTGCTAAAATCGAGGAAAATGACCAAAGGTTTTGGATTAGAAAACCAGGGAAAATTAATAATTTTGATCCTGATTTCGCAAAAAAATTAGTTAATGAGATTCCTCATTTTCTATATTTCTTATTAAATAGAGAACTTTCAGTTCCAAAGCCGCTCGGAAGATTATGGTTCCCAAACGAGATGCTTCAAACTGATGCCTTAGCTGATGTTGTAAATAATTCAAAGTCTGATTGCGCTAAAGACATTGAAATATACTTTGAGGAGCAATTAGATAAACAAAATAGAGATACAATAGGTGCAACGGCGACAGAGATTTGTGATTTTCTAAATAATAAATATAAAATATATCAAATATCAAATACACTAAAGCATGAATTGAAAATGGATAATAAAAATAGACAATACCAGGATTTACGTAATTTCACCCAAAACGGGAGGCCTTATATATTTACAAGAACTATCGACAAAGATCTTCCTTATTAATGTAATTATTACACTCTTGTAACACTATTCTTAACACTCTAACTAGCTTATATTTCAATACTTAACATTATATACAGTAATATCTATATATTAGAGTATATAAAATAATACAAAAGTAAGAGATGTAGTGTTAGGGTGTTAAGTCGCTGAAAAGCAATAAAATAAAACAATAGTATTAACAGTCTCTTATAAAGGCAAAGCCACTCTATCTTCGGATAGTGTGGTTTTTTTGTTTAGGCATAAGGTGATAAATCTTTTGGAAACATTATCACACCTCTTGTCTTGTCGTCGAAGAAAGCATAAGGATAACATTACTCTAGGAAATATATAATGTTAAATTGCGAAAAACATATTCATAATAGAATATATTTATTATATTTGCAGTGATTAACAGAACAGATTATAAGTTAATTGACAAAGAAATATAGCGTTTTGCTATTGTTGAGGTATTAAGAAAACGACCAATTTATTATACAACTCTTTAACAATAGGTAAACGCCTGCGCATAGCGTGGGCTTTACTTATTTGAGTTGTAGGGGCTTGGTCGTCCCTCTTAATCCTATAATGTATATGTCCCACGTTTTTTATTTTCATATCACTGAAAATATCCTACCAAGACATAAATAGTACGATACAATCTTTATTTTTAAGACAATATTTATTTACAAACCCTAAACAAAGGAGGTTTTATGAAAAAAGTTTTATTAGTATTAGTTATTATATTGGTTTTATTTTCTTGTGGGAAAAACGAAAATAAATTAACAGATGCAGATCTAAAAAAAATTAGTGAAAATGAACTCAAATGGAATAATGATATAACTAAATTAGTCCCTTATCTAGAGGAGAGTTATCAGATACCAGAAAAATCAGAATATGAAACTAAAGCAGAGTACGAGAAAAAAATTGATAGCATTACAAACTCAATTAATTATAAGAAAATGCAAACAGATACTTTTGCTATTGTCTTTAAAAATTTATCTATTGAAACGGGTTATGATGCAGAAACAAATTTTATCTTCTTTTTACCCAAATTAGGTTATTACGGTTTGGAAGTGCATAGTGAATCTGGCGATGGTGAAACTTATCAGGGCTCTAATGCATTCGGGACAGACGTTACGGTAATAGAAAAGTATCATTTAAATTATATTTTTAGGGTTAAAAATAGATTTTTTAAAGATGCTAAATCAAATAAATTGCTTAATATTTATTCTTTTAAATGTACGGCAGATTTAGCGCAAAAAAGAGAAAAATTTAGATATAAAGTATTTTTTACTCTTTCTGACTTCATTATAGAGAAAGAAAAATATTATGAAAAAGCTACAATAAGTTCACCCCGAGAAGAAATTTTTCTAACATATATATTAAATACAAATATTCATAAGATAGATGTGATGATTGATAATGATATAATTTTCACATTTACAAAAGAAAATCAAAAAGAAGTAAATTCAGAATTGTTGCCTAAAATGACTTCATATTATTAATCTCTCGTGAAAAAGGGTAAATATATCAAGGAAAATTGTGGTTAATCAATAAATATCAAAAAGTAACAATAAATTATATTAGGAGAAGTAGATATGGAAGACAAGAAAAAATTTAAGATTAGAGGATGGTATATTTATTTGATTTTCCCTTTAACAATAGGATTGTTTTTTGTAGCTTGGTATTTATTTGACTATACTTACCCAAGTAATAACTTAATTAATTACCAAGATAAATTTACAGCAATAAGTGCATTGTTTTCTGGTTTTGCTTTTGCTGGTGTTATATGTACTATTATTCTTCAAAGTAGGGAATTAAAACTGCAAAGACAGGAGTTAGAACTAACACGACAAGAGTTAAAGTTGCAAAGAGAAGCAGCAGAAAAACAAAATGAGTTATTAGAGAGACAACGTTTTGAAAATACATTCTTTAATTTACTTCAAAATTTATCATCATTTGTTGAATCTTTTGAATTTAAAGGTTACAAAGGCACAACGGGTTTTTATATTATTATTAGGGATTTAAAAGGAATAAAAGGATTTAATAGTAGTAATAATAATTTACTTGAAGAATTTAAACTTTATTATAAAGATAAGAGTAATAGCAATGAAAATATTGGTTTATATTTTCGGATGTTATATAGGTTAATTAAATTTGTTGATGAGAGTGATTTAAAAGATTATGAGAAGTATCAGTATACTTCTTTTGTTAGAGCTCAACTATCAAATGACCAATTACTTTTATTGTTTTTAAATTGTGCTTTAGGAAATGGTAAAGAGAAGTTTAAAAAGCTAGTTGAGGATTGGGTTCTTCTAAAGAATCTACCAAAGGGAGCAATAGAGAATATGATTTCTTGGATTGATAATAAGGCTTTTGAAAGGGGAGATAGGTATCAGAAACCGAATAAGGTTAATTAGATAAATATAGTTTAAGCTATCGTATTTTGCGATACCTTTTTTTAGACGTTATACAATTTTAGGCGTGATTCATCACGTCTCTATGGTTGTATGATGTTTGATTTATCGGATAATATATTTTAATAATAACAACGAAGATTTTTTTGGTTGTTTTTTATCTTTGTTGTAAAAATGTCCAGTTAATTTACTAATTAACTGGACATTTATTGTGTAAAATTTGAGCTCTCACTATATAATTAATAGAATCAAAAGTGCGCAAGAAAATGTTTGATTATTTCTATTTGTTTTAGGAATATGACAAGCCTTGTTTGTTTAATAAAGACTAAATGTTCCTTCATTTGCCCATCCAGTTGTATCTGATGGGGATTCTGCTGTAGCTACGGTTGTATAACCTGTGAAAGATCCACCATGTGCAGATGTGAAGATAAATTTATAGGACTTTGAATAATTTGAAGTGCCTATAAAATCTTTTAGAGAATAAATCATAGTAAGGTCAGCGGTTGTTGCTCCTGTTTTTGTAAATGAGTATGTTGGTGTTCCATCTAATGTTTCGCTTTCTGAATCGTCTTTATAAGTGAAACTAGTTGTGTTGAAATAAAAATGTTCCCAAGTATCCGTGCTAAATACAATCTTTTTACCTGATAATGAACTAGGAACAAAAGAGGTTGTAGTAGTTTGATTTGTATTTGTATTTAGTGTAACTTCATCGTCATCACCACATGAAGTAAATGCAATTGTACCCAAAAGGGTAATAAGTAAAAAAAATGTTTTTTTCATAAAAATAAATTTAAGTTTGTAAATTATTGTTATAATAACTAATAAACATTATATATGTTTTGATTATTATAAACACTAACAAAAATATATATAATAATTATACAAAACATAGTATGATATGTTAATTAAATATTTTTAACTAGAAGATTTTTTTTTAAAAATCTATTCTTCTTTAGTCTTTTCCTTGTATGTTGTTTAGATGCCAGTCTATGTATTCTGGTAGGTTTGTTAGATTTGTGAAGCCTTCTGCCTCTGGGTCTTCAGGGAGTTGGCATATCTCGAAGTATTCTAGTAGTGTTGTGCAGTCGTATTCTCCTATCATTGTTTCTATAAGAGTGTACACCGCTATTTCTTGGTCTTCATCGTTTTCTTTGAAGTCTGGTACTCCAACCATTAGGCCTATTGTTTCTTCGAATTCTTCGTTCTCAAGAGGTAGAAACCATAGGTTCTTACTTGCATAAACATAGTTCTCGAATTTTATTTTTACGTTTGGTCCCTTAGGTTGCTTGAATGCGTTTATCTCCCAAAAGTCTAAGACAGGAGTGTTTTCAACTAGAGCAATTACATCATCGAAATAATCCTCATCACCCTCGGCAGAGAATACAATCTCACGTCCTTTTTCTGTAAGGTCACTCATCTCAAAGCTCATACCTTCTGAGTATAGGGCTAATGTTTTCTCAAACTCTTTCATTAGTTCATCTGCCTCGAATGGATCAATATTGTCTATATCCATTAGGTGCTCACTGTGGTCTTGAAACCATTGCCAAAATTCTTGTGCTGTTATCTTTTCCATATCTAATAAATTAAATGTGCCTCTATTTCTAATTCTATTTGGAATTTCTCCCTTATTGATTCTATTACTTTATTTGCAAGAGTTATTATCTCGCTTCCTTGTGCATTGCCATAGTTTACCATTACAAGGGCTTGCTTTGAGTGCATGCCTACATTACCTATCTGCTTTCCCTTGTAGCCAGTTTGCTCAATTAGCCATCCTGCTGCTATCTTAATACCTTTATCCGATGGGTAGTTTGGGATGTTTGGATAGGCTTCTTTAAGTTTTTGGAAGTGTTCTGGACTAATTACAGGGTTCTTGAAGAATGAGCCTGCATTGCCTAGCTCCTTTGGGTTGGGAAGCTTGGAGTTTCTAATATCTGTTACCAAATCACATACCTGCAAAGGAGAGTTTACCTCTAAGTTTAGTCTTTGTATTTCGGATGCTAAGGCTGAGTAGGATAGGTTGGGTTTGAAGTGTTTAGATAATTTATATCTCACCTTCCAAATTATCTCAGGAGTCTCTTGATACTTGAATATTGAGTAACGGTAGTCAAAATTACATTCTTCTCTGGAATAGGTCTTCCACTCTTTTTTTATTGGGTTAAAGCAAAGACAATTATAGAAAACATCCTTTACCTCCATGCCATAGGCTCCTATGTTTTGAACAGGAGATGCACCCACACTTCCAGGGATTGCTGCAAGGTTTTCTATCCCAGAGTAGTTTTGTTTAACGCAATATCTTACAAATTCACCCCAATCCTCACCAGAAGATGCCTCAATTATTATGTCATCCTCCGTCTGGTCAATAATTTTTATACCCTTATTCTTTATATGAATTATGTTCCCATCAAATATTGAATTGGTGAAAACACTATTGCTACCACCAGCAAGGATTATTGTTCTTTTAGTGAAATCAATATTCTCAAGGAGCTGTATATCATATTCATTATCAATCTCTATAAAGGTTTTAGCCTTGCAAGGAAGATTGAAGGAATTTAGGTTTTTAATATCAAAATTATAATATATCATTCTCTTTTTTTGCATGATTTCAGAGTTCAAAGTTACAAAGAATAATAAACAATCTTATAATTGCGTCGAAAATAAACAATCGACGGTTAATTAATAATTGGTATTAATTCTCTTTTTTGTTTATTTTGTATTATTTTTGTACATTACTATTTAGATAAAACTTATTACTTATGAGACATAAATCATTTCTTTTCAATAACGCTATAATTAATTACCAAGATGAAGGACAAGGAGATAAGACCATTGTCTTGCTTCATGGTTTTATGAATACACTTGATGTTTGGGCTACCTATGCTTTCAAGTATATGAAGAGTATGAGGGTTGTTGCTGTTGATTTGCTTGGGCATGGAGAGAGTGGTAGTATTGCAGATTGTCATACTATGGAGATGCAAGCAGAGATGGTTAAGGCTCTTTTGGATCATCTAAAAGTTGAGAATTGTGTCATTATAGGTCATTCTATGGGTGGTTATGTTGCTCTTTGTTTTGCAGATGAATATCCTGACTTTGTGAAAGGAATGGGACTCGTTAACTCTCACGCTTTGGAAGACGGCAAGGATGCAAAGGAGAATAGACTAAGGGTTTGTGATGTTGTAAGAGCTAATAGGGCTAGTTTTATTATAAACTTTATTCCTGATTTGTTTGCTAAAGAAAATCTTGAGGCACTCTCTTTTGAGATTAAAGATATTCAAGATAGAGCAATATGTATGAGTGTAGAGAGTATTGTTGCTGCACAAAAGGGTATGCTTGCAAGACCTACAAGACTAAAGGTTTTGATAGATTCTAAATTTCCAATACTTTTTATTGCAGGCAAGAAAGATTCAAGGATAGTTATTGAGAGCCTTTGTGCTCAAGCCATGCTTCCTCATCATTCTGAGATTATGATTTTGGATAACGTAGGTCATATGGCACATATAGAAGCGGATATGTTGGTAAAGGATAGACTGTCTTCCTTCTGCCAAATGTGTTATAGTATATAATGTTTTCTTTTATGAGAAGGCTATGCTCATATGGATACAATATCTTATATGGATTTATTACCCTACTCATCTTATTTTCTCCTATTTATACTTTTTCTCAGGATTACCCCAAGAAGGATTTTATTGCTCCAGTTAAGATACCAATAACTACATCTGGAACCTTTGCAGAGATGCGCTCTAATCATTTTCACTCTGGATTTGATATTCGAACAGGTGGAAAGATAGGAGAGCTTGTATTTTGCCCATTCGAGGGAGAAGTCTCGAGAATTAAGGTTCAAGCCTTTGGAGGAGGTAAAAATTTATATGTCTCACATACCAATGGTTTCACTACCGTCTATATGCATCTCGACTCCTATTATGGAGCAATAGGAGAGTTTGTTAGGGATTATCAATATGCACATAAGACCTATGAGTTCGATGTGCAAGTTCCCAAGGGTAGGCTAATGCTAAAACAAGGCGATACTATTGCTCTTAGTGGCAATTCAGGTTCGTCTGCAGGTCCTCATCTTCATTATGAGATTAGGGATACTCGCACAGAAAATATTATCAATCCTCTCTTCTTTGGTCTAGAACTAATGGATACAATTCCTCCAGAATTATTAATGATTAAGCTTTTGCAGCAAAATATTAGTTATAAACTAAACCCTAAGGAGGGTGAGTTAGGCATAAAGGAGTTTGATACATTATTTGTTGATTGGGATTTTAGCTTAGGAATAACTGCTTTGGATAGGTCGAATGATTGTTCTGGAAATAATGGAGTCTATGAGTATAATCTATATGTTGATGATGCCTTGTTTTGGAATTTTAGAGTAGATGAATTTTCTTTCAATGATTCAAGATATGTAAATGCTTGTATAGACTATTACTCTTTGGAGAAGGATAGGCAAAGAGTACTCGTTACTCGAAAACTTCCAAATAATAGTTTTAGGGATTTTAAGACCTTTGATAATCAAGGTGTAATTAGTATACAAGAAGAAGATTTCAAGACTCTAAGATTTGAACTAAAGGATTTTGCAGGAAATACAAAGAATTTTACTTTCTATGTTATTGCACGATGCAATCAAGTGGGGGATAGCTTAGGGGAGATTGATAATTATAGGAAATTGATATCTTGGTCTAAGAATAATGTATTTGATACAAGTGGTATTCAAGTAATTATTCCAAAAGGAGCTCTTTATGAGGATAATAAACTCTATTATAGTTTAGATACTATTGGCAAAAGAGTCTGCCATAATGTTTATTCTCCTGCCTTTCTGCATAAGGACATGACTATCAAAATTGATATTCCAGAGAATATTGTTGATAATAAGCAGTTTATTTCAAAATTAGTTATTGCAGAACTAAGCAATAAAAAACTTGAACATATAGGAGGTAGGATAGAGAAAGGTGTTATTGTAGCAAAGACAAAATTATTTGGGCGGTTTACCCTTGCCTTAGATACAATAGCTCCAACGATTATTTCAAGAAATATTAAGAAGAATAAGAGGATTGCCAATAATCAAAAACATCTAATTTTTAGAATATCCGACAATCTTTCGGGTATAAAATCCTATAATGGGTTTTTGAATGGGCAGTGGATATTATTTGAGTATGATGGAAAACGAGCTTCTATTGTTTGTGATTTGGACTCTATGCGCCTAAAACGGGGCAAGAATAAGTTGCTAATTAAGTTAGTTGATGCGGTGGGGAATAGTACAAATAAAGAATTTGAATTTATTTATTAGGTAGGGGCAAAAAAAAAGAGAGGGCTTTTTGCTCTCTCTCTTTAGTTGTAAAGTATAGAATTAGACTGTTTCTTCTTCTTCCTCTTCTTCATCCTCCTCCTCATCTTCATCCAATTCTTTATCTGAATAATCTCCGTGGACTAATGTGAATTTGTCTTTACTTGGTTTTGCTTCTTCTTCCTCTTCCTCTTCCTCAAAATCTGGTTCCTTACTGCTCTTTGTTGCTGCTAAGATTTCTTTGTCAAATTCTTCATCTGATAGCTTAGCATCAATCTTCACTTCAACTTTTACCATGTAAATAGAATCTTCTGTTTCCAAAGGAACTACAAAAATAGTTTCACCTGATGGCTTAGTAATTTTTTGGATTGCACTTGAGTAACCACTTGCATATCTCTCATTAAACAGATCATGAATCTCTTGTGGGAGATTTTGGTAGGAAATAATTGAACGTTTCTTTACTGATGATTTCATATTACTGTTAGTCTATATTTTTTGCAATATTAATAACTTTGGAAATATGAAATACAATTTAGTATGAAAAAAATTACTAAAAAACTTCAATTAAATCTCATCTATCTGTAAATCAAGTATGATTTCTTAAATAAATTTATCTGATAATTGTCAAATTTCCTGGTAAAACTACTTGTTTACCATCATTAGAGTATAAAAGTTTATAAAAATAAGCTCCCGCAGGTAAAGAACCACCATTCCAGTCATTGTTATATCCTTTAAAGGTATATAGCACTTGAGCATTTCTTGAAAGAATAATCAATGTGTTTTCGGGATATTGTTCAATATTTTTTATTATAAAGAAGTCATTAATTCCATCTCCGTTTGGAGTTATTACATTTGGTATCTTTGGTTTTGATTTCTCGATAATTGGAGACGATTTAACCTCAGAAATGGTTTCTGTATACTTTGTGTTGCTAGATACTATCTCTTGAGGTTTTTCATAGGTAGATATTGATTTTGCTCTAGTATTTGTTGGGACATCCCTTAGCTCCTTGTTATTGATTTCATCGATTATGTTATCAGCAATAATTGGAGTTGGAATGTTTTTAGTGATGCTATTATTTTTTTGCTCAGCAATATCTTCCTTGGTGTTTTTAGGACTTTCAATATCCTTAATGTTTATTGTGTTTTTTGGAATTTCTGCTGTTGTTGTATTAGTACTCAAGACTCTTGTTTGAGCAATAGGCTGAGTGCTATTTTCTTCATTAATATTGCTTATGTATAGATATGCTCCAGTGCCAATGGCACCAGCCCCAATAATTGCTGTTGCAGTCTTAATAATCACAGAGCTATGACCTGATTTAATGACTTTGTTTGGGCTAGATCTCATATTATTGTCTAACCTTTCCCAAAGTCCATCTGGGGCTTTAGCTTGGTAATCTTTTAGTTTCTCATTAAATAATTTATCTATTTCCATCTTCTTTTATTCTTGTTAATTCATCCCTCAATACTTTTCTAGCCTTATAAAGGTTAGACTTTATGCTATCTGGTGTCTGATTTAATAATTCTGCTATTTCTTTATTGCTATACTCATCAATTGCCGAGAGGTTAAATAACACTCTTAGTGAATTTGGCAGTCGTTGAACACATTTTATTAACTCTTCTTCAGTGTAAAGATAATCGTTCTCAAATACTCCCTCTGTATTTCTCTCAATTACTTGATGTGCTAAGGAATTATGTTTGATATTTGCTTTATAACTATTAATTGCGTTATTAATCATAATCCTCTTCATCCATGCCTCAAATGATCCAACAAACTCATATCCTGCAATATATTGGAATATCCTCATCCATCCCTCCATCATCATATCCTCCGCCTCTGTGTTAGATTTTGAATATCTAAGACATACTGCATACATCTTATCTTTATATAGATTAAAGAGTTTGTGCTGAGCATTAGAGTCTTTCCCTTTACATAGTTTAATTATCTCGATTAAATTATCTTTATTATCCATAAGTATTAGCTATGTATTAGAACAAACAGTGAGTGAAGAAAGTAAGTGTCATAAATGTTTTTTTCTATTTTGTAATAATAATCTTTCTATCTAATCTCTTTTTTCCATCCTTTGAAATTAAGATAGTTGGATATATTCCATCTATTAGGTCTAGATTAATATTTAAGTTAGTTGTATTCTTTTTTATTAATGTTTTATATGCAATCTGACCATTTACTCCGTATATATATAGATAATAATCATCTTCAAGCTTGTCAAAATCAATATTTATTCTCTCCTTTGTAGGGTTTGGATATATATTGAATTTTATATCACTCTTAAGAGGTTCGTCCTTTAGTCCAACTATCGACTTATCTCCTACGGCCATTATATAATCGCCTTTCCAAAGAGAGTTAAGAGTTAAATAGCCTTGAGTGTTATTTGGGAGTATTGTCTTTACTGCAATCCATGGCGAGGATTGATTAGGTCTATACATTAACATAAGAGAGTCTAATGTACCGTATTTACTTATTAGTGTATTGTCGAAATTACCTACGCCAGATGCTGTATTAAAGTAAAAATTGCCTTCAAGCTCACATTTCTCTAAACCTATGCCTTCTATTGTCCAATAATGTTTGTTTGATATTCTTTTTATGCCAGAGGGTAGAGCTAGGTTTGTATCTTCTCCAACCCAATGAAGTGTTGAACGAAGAAAGATTGAATCCATTATGGTTTTCACATTGGCATAAAAATAAGTGTTTGGAAATTGTTTTTCCCCTGTTAGTTTCACTACTTGATAATTATCAAGGGTTGCATCTGCAATCTGTTCTTCAAGGTCGAGATAACATTCAACTGGAGTAAATGGTAGAGAAATGGTATCAATAGTGTTATATCCATTAAAGCTAATAGTCTTAGTGAATTGATTCCAATTTGCGTCCATAAATGTAATAGGAACTCTACTTGATAAAAGACCAACTGAGTTTGCTACCATTCTTTGTCTTATTCCAATTATTGCTTTATTATTTGAGAATTGTTTTGTTGTGATACTATAATGATTATAACCACTATCTAAGATATGAAATGACCAAAAGTCGTTAAGGTTTATTCCTGTTCTTGTGGATAAATAATCTCTCATCTGCATGGTATTAATATACTTATAACCATATTCTGAAAGCATATCTGTTGATGCAGTATAGAATAAGCTATCTCCAAGATAACCCTTTAATGTATGAACTACGGCAGCGCCCTTTCTATAGGTTGTTCTTGCATACACCTTTGTCCCTTCAACTGGATAAAGAGCTCTATATCCTTCATTTCTTGGGAGTGTATTCATTACCCATTCTTGCTCGTTTCTGAAAAATTTCTTTGCGTATTCTCTTCCAGTATGTGCCTCAAAGCTTAGGTTTTCTGTCATTGATGTCCACCCTTCTTTTATCCACATATTACCTTCGGTTTCTCCACCCATATAACAGCCAAACCATTGGTGTGCAAGCTCATGAATAATATTACTATTGTTTGCATCTCCAGTTCCAATTGCGGCTGATCTTGCTAGTGCAATATTATCAACGTGCTCCATTGAGCCTATTGGTGTTGCGCAGAATCTAACCTTATTAAATGCAAATGCTCCAAAATGTGTTTCCATTCCGTGGAATGCATCCTTAATCAACTGAATCTTTGTTCTTATTGCAGAAGAGTCGGCAGGAAAGCACCAAACTTCTACTGGATAGGTCTTGTTTTTCCCTATAACTGTATCTCCAACCAAACAATAGTTTGCAATAGTCATTGATGCAAGGTATGGAGCAATGTCTTGTGGTAAATAATAATGATATGTTGAAACGGAGTCATTTACTATTGATATGCTATCGAGATTTCCTCCACAATATACTCCTCTATTGTTTCTAATAGTAATATTATAGTTAAAGCTAGCCTTATCGTTAAACATGTCTTGGCAAGGGAACCAACTCCTTCCATAAGAATGTGGAGTGTCCATCAAGGATACATTTAAAGTATATATTATGTTATTATCATAGTGAATACCCCCCCAGCCATATGCTTCAACTACTTGACCTCCATTGTACTTTACCTTAATATCTAAGGTGTCGGAGTCTTGAATTCCTAAAGGTAGTTCTACAAGTAGGGTAGGTGAGGTGTAAAAAAAGTTCATCGCAACCGAATTAACCCATACTGAATCAACATTATGGTTTAATAAACTAAGCTTAGCCCAGTTATTTACGGGATTTATTACTCTTGCTTTAACTATGCAATAACCACTATGGCGGTTAGCTACGGTATTATTTACATCTAACGTTATATTATAATTGATCACATTGATTGAGTCAATTGATTGAGCATTAGAATTTAAGCCAAAGAAGCTAAAGGTAATAAATAATCCAAGATAAAGATTTAGAAATGATAATTTTGTTCTCATAAATAGATACATTTTATATACAGAGGACAAAAGTACAAAAATTACATCAATTGAAAGTTTCTTTTAAAGTATCTAGGTCAAAAATATATCTTAATAAATTTGGTTTCTTTTGGTTTGATGTTTTTTAATTCTCCTTTTAGGTCTTCACCTATTGCGTTTGAAGGTCTTATTTTAAGATTCTTAATATAGTTTGAACTTATTTTTATTGGGGTTTCCTTACCATCGAGTTCTCTTAATTGTAAGAGGATTTCATTTTTATTATCCTCAGCCTTCATATTAACCAATAGTATATTTTCCCCTTCAATATTGAGTAAAGAGCCAAAAGGTTCTTTGTTCGAATTTGGTTGCTTATTTGATTTTGAAATTGAATTATCCTTTGTTAATACTCTTGCTAAGAGTGGTATTCTTGTATTTATAGCAAATTTAGTTGCTTCAGAATTTGAAGTATTATTTCTTGAGCTAATCTGATAAGTCCATCGGAATTCTCCTCTTTGTTCTGCGTTGAAGTTAGTTGTCCAATAGTTATTCATTGGCCAAGAATAAATATGAGAGCTCTCTGGAAGGGCGCCTTTTTTGTAACGACCTGTATTTATATTACCAAATTGCATAAGTGGTATTTCATTTGATACAAGGATGATTTGTTCATTATTGTTTCTTACTGATGCAAAGTTTTGAACAGTATTCCAATCATTGGAAGAACCCTCGATTTGGTCAACTCCAGCCTTAACCAACCCACCTTGAACCTCAAAATATATGTTTGAAGAATCTAACGCAAAAGGCATTGCAATATAGAAAGATTCTGGCTCAATAATTGATTTTTTGATAAGACTATAGGCTAATTCAATTCTTTTTTCTGTATTGAATACATGTATCTCAAAATAATAATTTGGTTGAGATTCCATATCTATTCCCGTTTTGGTATTTCCACAGAATTTGTATGAGTCGTATATTTCGCCCCTTTTGAGCCCAATATACCAAATGGTGTCAAGAGAAAATCTCTTATATGCCCCCATTCTAAATGATTCCATTGAAGACCTTTCTGAAAGTTCTTCTAAGATAAACTCTCCCAAAGAATATTCTGAATTCTTGTCTAATAATTCTTTATTTAATTCTTTGTCAAATAGTCTATTGATAACTCCTCTTTTTTTGTCAATATTTATACTGTACCATTGGTTATCTGTAGTAATAATATTTGTATTTTTCTCTGGCTTAATAATTGAGTTAGGTAATAAAGTTTCTCCTTTTAATTCTATAATATATTGCTTCGAACCAAGTCCAGGAATATCTTCAACCCAAATATCCCAATAAGTGCCATCACTTCGACTCATCTTTGGTTGAGCCTTAAGAATAATGCCATTATTGTCTTTTATTTCGAACCCCTTATTCATAGGTAATATTTCATGGTCAATATATACATTCATAATTCCACTACGGGAAAAAGAACTTGGATTATAAACAACAATTGTTGGTTTATCTTTCTTGTTTACAAATTCTTGTAATATACCTTGAAGGCCTTCATTAAGTATTTTCGAACCTCTATAAGCCTCCCATACATAGGACTCTTTAATTTCTCTTTGAAGCATGGTTTGTTCACAAAATGGCTCTCTAACACTTTCAGAATAGCCTGTTGTATGTTCATCAAAAAATAGTAAAGATCTAATTAGATTATCGTATTTTTGAGTTGTGTTTTGAGGAATCTTTGCTCCAAGTATTTTAGCCATAGCATAACCATTTATCCCAGAAATAACTTCATTATGAGTCAATCTCGATGCAGATGTCTCTCTTGCACTTGCTCCAAACCCATCTGTCCACCAGTCAGGCCAAGCTCCTTTTATTATAGGTAGCTCTTCTTTATATCTCTTTTCAGCCTCTTCAAAAAAATCTTTACATATTGCAATTCTTAGTTTTGGGTATTCAAATTTCTCATTAAACTTACGGATATTTTCACATGCCTGAATTGAAGGAGGGGAATTATCTGTGGTGTAACCAGAGAACTGAACTTGAGCAATATTGTAAGGATAACCCTTTGATTCTAATTCTGCTAAATATTCTAATGTCTTTATTTCAAAATTATTATAATCCTCATTCTCTACACCTAATAAATAGTTCCCAATATTATAATGCTCTGCACGATATGCAATCATTTCATTTCCAGAGGGAGACTGCCATCTAAATAGAGTTGGGTAATCAAAGCATATTAAGGCTCTATGACCATGGGTTCCCATATTCAAATACTTAACTCCTAATTCGGGAAAATAGTCAGCAAAACACCAGCCAATACCATTTACATCGTTTTGCATGGCAACTTTAACATCAAGACCATACTTTCTAAGTTCTTTTATGGGTTTTAATGAGCTAGCAAGAGAAGTCTCATCAGGAATTTCTTCGAAATTATATAGCATTCCCGTTAGCTCAATCCTACCTTCTTTTATCCTTTTCTTTAATCTTTCAATTTGTGAGGCCGGTCTTGTTTGCAAGTATTCTTCAACAGCCCATGCACTCTCACATGTCCATCTAAATTTAGATTCTTCTGGATAATTATCAGTCAAATCACAATAATCTAAGGCATAGTCAATATAACGTATATGTTCTGCTAAAATCTCTGTTTGAGGGCGTGTATAACCAATATCTGTATGGGAATGTTGCACAAAGTTTAGTTTCCAAAGCCTTGAAGGTATTAATTCGATAACCTCTCTTTTATTATTTATGGAAGAAATAACATCGATAGTAATATTCTTAGGTTTATTTACCTTTGGAACTTCAATCTGAATAGAGTTATATCCAAGTTTTAGCATTTGTTCCGAAACTAAATTGCCATCGACAATTATTTTTGCCATTTCTTTAGGTGCAAAATGTACAACATCAATAAATACTTTTTGTTTTTCGATGCCCTTATCATTTACTATGGCAGGATATAGTTTTGCTTTTATCTTAGGTATTATTTGGTCTGTATACAATATAAACCAAGTGCTTACATTCTCATCTTTTGCTTCTACACTTATTTTAAGTGGTTTTCCTTTCTCAATTTGACTAATTGGGATACGTAAATACATTAATCCCTTCATATCATGGTTAGCATCAAAGGCAATGTTTTCGAAGCTAAGTTCTTTATTGCTTTCATTCTTTATGCTCCATTGTTCTTTGGCTTGAGTGGAAAAAGTAAATTCTTTCTTACCATTTATACTAACGTACATATCTATAATAAATCCATTGGAACCTATTGCGCAAGGCATTACAAATATGGCTGTTTCATTATTGTAGTCTAATGGAACACTTTGAGTTTCAAATTCCATTTTACCAAGAATTTTATTTCCTCTTATCAATAAAGAATTTGAAATATTTGGCATAGGGTAGTGGTATGAGAAGTCGTTTCCACTTATTTTTTTTTGAAATCCATGTAGAAGAATGTCATTCTCTTTAATAAATTCATAAGCAAAAAGATTTGTGCTTATAGATAATAGAAGAATGATAATGCTTAGGTGTTTTTTTATTTTCATAAGGGTCAAAATTACTAATTTTTTGGGAATAAAAAAAGCGCAGACATTTTTTAATATCTGCGCTTTGAGTGACTAAGCTGGGATTCGAACCCAGGACCCCATCCTTAAAAGGGATGTGCTCTACCGACTGAGCTACTTAGTCATTGTCTTTTAAAGGACTGTATGTCTCTTGTTTGACGGTGCAAAATTACTGCTTTTTTATTAACTACCAAATTCTTTTTAAGATTTTTTGAATGTTGCAATGTTAATACACCTATAATCAGGAAAATAAAATTCAAAATATTTTAGCTAATATAATAATTTGAATAAAAATTTGTGGGTATTGAAAATAATCTATATTATTGCACCAACTTTACAAATAAAAAATTTGAGTTATGAAAAATGATGGTTTAATTATTGTCCTAAAAAAAGGAATCAATGGTGTGATGTTTGGAACTTCTGTTGATGATGTTGTAAAACAACTCGGAAATCCCTCTGAAATAGAAGAAATAGGTGAGGATATTGAATGCCCTACAACTATTCTACATTATGACCAGATGGGGCTATCATTGTTTTTTGATAGCAATTATGAAACAAAATTAGTTTGTATAGATGTGGATGACCCTGAAGTTACATTGTTTGATAACAAACTAATAGGGAAAAACCCTAAGGAAATTGTTGATATTATGGTCAAGAATGAGATATATAATGAAACAATGGAAGAAGAGGATTGGGGTGAAAAAAGAATTTCTTTTGAAGATTATAGTATAGATTTTTATTTTATTGATGAAAAGTTGGTCTCAATTACCTTCGGAAAATAATAGTATAACACCTATTTTCCCTTCCTTTGCTTTCCCTAATTTGGAATATTTTAATAGCTTAACTAAATTCGAATCAGTCTCAATAGAGGGATTTGAAACATTTCCAAAACAAACATATCGAAATAGGTTCTACATATTATCTGCTAATGGAGAATTGGGGATAAGTGTGCCTATTGTCAAAGAAAAAGATTTTAGAGCTTTGACAAATCAAGTAAGAATATCCTACCATGACAAGTGGAACTTAAAGGCTTGGAGAGCTATAGAGTCAGCTTATGGGAAAAGCCCTTATTTTGAATATTTTGAACAAGAAATCCGCACGTTCTTCTTCAATGAATATGAGAAACTTATTGATTTTAATACAGAGGTTTTATCTTATTTCCTTAAGAGATGGAAAATAGAAACAACTATCAATTCCAATAGTCAGTATATTAAGCTTGTTGATGAAAATCTTGATTTTAGAGTAAGATTCGAAATTAGTAAGATGAAAGAATACAATTCAAAGCCTTATTATCAATGTTTTTGTGATAAATATGGTTATGTGAAGAACCTTTCATGTCTTGACTTGTTGTTTAATCAAGGAGTTAACATTGAATTTTTATCAAAATAACAATTATTTGCTTGTTATAAAACACTTTGTTATCTTTGCATTGGTTTTATTAACAAAAGGTGTCTGTTTATGATCAAGTTTTATTGCTTCCTAATAGCTATTATGATTGTCTTCCTTCTTATGCCAATATTCATCAAATTTATGTTGAAATATAATGTTTTAGATCGTTCAGGAGGAAGAAAAATTCATAAAGGTACTAAGGTTAATATGGGAGGAATAGTCATTTTTTTAGGATTTATAGCTTCCTATATTATAGCAATTCCATCTTTAATAGCTTATGAAGAACTAGATTTAGTGCTTTCTTTTGCACTAATGCTCTGTATAATTATAGTTATTGGAGTAAGAGATGATATGAATTCTCTCACTCCAAAGGTTAAGCTTGTAGTTGAAATAATTATTGGAATGTTTATTTGTAAGATTGGAATAAGGATAGATAACCTTTATGGATTATTTGGAGTGAACGAATTACCAACTTGGGTAAGTTATTCATTCTCTATATTTTTCTTTATTGTTGTTACTAATGCCTATAATCTAATCGACGGAGTTGATGGACAATCGGGAGTTCAAGCCCTCATAACTATAATCCCATTATTGCTTTTTTTCTTATTTATTGTTCCTGATCATGGTTATAAAGTAGGATTTGGAAATGCTCAGTTTTGGAGCGTAATATCAATTAGTTTGATTGGAGCAATAATAGCATATTTATATTATAACTGGTACCCCTCTAAAGTCTTTATGGGTGACACTGGATCAATATTTATTGGTCTAATGTTAGCATGTATCATGATTGTAGCAATTAAGTATAATGGTGAATTGGGTTCTAATGCTAAGATATTTGGACACGAGATTAAATCAAAAATTGGGATTGTTGTAATGATGTTTTACATGCCACTAGTAGATACTCTAAGGGTATTTGTTTGTAGAGCAATGAAAAAGAAATCTCCCTTTTCTCCAGATAGATCACATATACACCATTTTATTCTAAGAACAGGGGGTACGCATCAAAGATGCGTTTTTACAACACTTATTTATTCAGTATTATATTCTAGTATAGGGATTATTTTATCTTTATTCCTAACGGATTTATATTTTATAATGTTTATGGTGTTAGCTTTTCCATTCTTTGTAGTTTCTTTGTGCAAAGTTGTAAAGTTCAGGATGAATAAAATGAAAAAAATAAGATTATGTCAGAATTAGAAAAACAATATGTAATTAATTTCGAGGGAGCTACTATATCTCAAGGCAAGGATATACTAACGGATGTAAACCTAAAGATTGAAGAAGGGGAGTTCTTATATATCATTGGTAAGACAGGTACAGGAAAAAGCTCCTTACTGAAGACTATCTATGCAGAAATCCCTTTGAAAATAGGTACGGCAGAGGTTTGTGGTTTTAAGTTGAACGATATAAAGAAAAAGAATATCCCATTACTTAGAAGGAAATTAGGTATAATCTTCCAAGATTTCCAACTAATGCAGGATAGGAATGTTTTTGATAATATTGCCTTTGTACTTAAAGCAGTTGGAGTTAAGGATAAGAATGAAATTGAGCAGAGGGTTGTGCAAACTCTGAGTGATGTTGGGCTTGCCGACAAAGGAAATGAAAAGACATATAATCTTTCGGAAGGAGAGATGCAGAGGGTTGTTGTTGCAAGAGCTATTGTAAATAATCCAGAGGTTATTATTGCCGATGAACCTACAGGTAACCTTGACCCAATAACATCTGAAGAAATAGTAAAACTATTATTGAAGATAAATCAAGAGCGTAAGACAACAGTAATTATGGCAACTCATGATTATATAGTAATTGAGAAGTTCCGTCAAAGAGTGATATGCTGCGAAAATGGTAAGGTAATTTCTTAGTGCTTCTTTTTTATATAAGCGAAATATCCTAATTTATATGCATCTAAAAGCAATAGATTAGGATATTTCCCTTTTAGGTTATGTTCTATCGCCTTGTGGAATAATCTATAAAACAAACTAAGTGCAAAGCTAAGCCCTAGCTTATTTGCAAGATGGAATACCCTAACAAGCTTTATGTCGAAGAATTCTTCAATATTATATTTCTTACCGAAAATATTAGATAGATTCTTTATTGCGTTACGAGTATTTTTAAGGAAATCGTCGGCATCATAAAGCCCAATATGAATGATTGGGTTCTTTATTATCTTAAAACTATATCCTTTATTCTTTAACTCAATCCCAAATATTGTGTCTTCATGACCATAGCCAATCATTGATTCATCAAACTTAGTTGTTTCAAAGACTTCTTTATTGATAAGGAAGTTATTAGTCATAAAGCTCTTTGCATCACATCTATTGCATTGAGATTCTCTCTTGCAGCCATATATCCAATGCAGTAGATATTTCTTTTTAATCTCATCCCTATTGGGGTAAATTCTTCCTCCACAAACAACATCGGCTTCGTCCTTGAACTTATAATAAAGAGAAAGAAAGTTCTTGGAGGGTATTTCTCCATCACAGTCCAAAAAGATTAGATACTTGAATTTAGCATCCTCAGCCATAAGGTTTCTTATTGCTGAACGACCATAATTGTTTGGTAACTCCTTATAGATTACGTTAGATAAATCTGATAATTGACGATTTTTCTCATGTTTCTTCTTTGAGCAATCATCATAAACTAGTATCTCAAACTCAATACTTAATTCTGAGGCTTGAGAATGCAGCTCTTTTACAAGCTTTGAGCAATCAAAGTTATATGTAGGTATTAGTATTGATAGCATTATTTAATATCTCTAATTAAATCAAAAATCTTTTTTTCTTCCTCCTGCCAACAAAGCAATTCTTTTGCCTTGTGGCAATTTGCCTTGTAGAGTTCTCTCCTTTGGCTATTCTCAAGAAGATTGTTTATCTGCAAAGCAATATTGCTAGGCAAGTGG
This sequence comes from Bacteroidota bacterium, assembly GCA_017860275.1. Taxonomy (GTDB): domain Bacteria; phylum Bacteroidota; class Bacteroidia; order Bacteroidales; family P3; genus UBA10566. Next base: position 206,050 of record JAFNAQ010000001.1, on the reverse strand, counting down.
CTTGTTATAAAATCACCTATATTAAACGTCTCAACAATAGGTTTTATTTCGCTAAGTGGAGTAATAAGTATAGGAATCTCTGCATGAATATATTCAAAAAGCTTATTTGGAAGACTTATTGAATAATTCATATTGGTATCTTTGTCTAAAGAAAGTCCTAAATCTGCATTAAAAGTATACTGCATCATCTCATTAAAGGGAAGACGAGAGATAAAGAAAATCTTCTTCTCTACCTTAAATTCCTTAGCCATTTCTTTTAATCTTTCGAAAACATCTCCTCCTCCAATAATATAAAGATAAGCATCTACCCATTGCATAGCCTCTGTAAGTTCTTCCATCCCTCTTTCAATATTGCATCCACCTCCTTGCCAAATAAGTATTGGCTTATCGTTTGGCATTGATAAATCCTCCTTAGACTTAGTCTTTTTAGCAAAATCTTTCTCAGGAGCATTTCTAACAATAAGGGAATCTACATTATAGTTTTGTTTAAAATATTCTGCAATTGGAGTGCAAACAGTGATAATGTTTTTTATCCTTGGAAGCATAAATCCTTCTGAACGTTTCCAAAACCATTTTGCAAACTTATTGTATTTAAGTTCAGGAACCTCAGTAAAATGTTCATGTGAATCAAAAATCAAAGCCTTGTTTCTTATCTTACTAACAAGAAAATTTGCCCAAAGGGTGTCAAGGTCATTAGCCCAAAGCACATCAGCTTTTGAGAAAAGCAGCCTAAAAAATAAACGAAGATTAAGCTCAGCATAGAAAAGAAATCCCTTTTCGAAGATAAGTCTCATCCTCTTATATTTATAAGGTCTCTCATTCATATTCGGACTATCCTTCTTCACTCTTCCAATAAGCATAATCTCATAACCCTCCTTAATAAGGCTGCGACAAGTCTTGTCAACCCTATTATCAGTCACCAAATCATTACTAACAGAAACAAAAACCTTTTTCATATCACAAATATAAACAAGAAACAAAGATAATCAAATAAACTCAACGACTAAACAAAACTTATCCATTTACAACATTAAGAAACTCGAATTAACCCCGTTTTACCAAGAAAACGGGGTTAATTGTTTTTAAAGAGTACAACTATTTTGAAGACAAAAGCAGTTCTCTCAAAAATGCTACTTTTTTACTTTCATCCCATTTATCTGTTGTGATAAAATAATTACTCATATTTCCTTTTTTTTCATTTATTAGGAAGTACATGTTGTAATTATCTCCATAGATTCTATATATCATGTAATTATTAATACTATCATTAACTAATATCTCTCTCTTCAGACCATAAGAATCTGTTAGATATTTAGAGTCCCATTCATAATAATTTTTTATGAAATTATATCCAGTCAATGAACCATCCATATTAAATTCATATTTATTATATTGGGAGAAGGCAATAGCTATAATAACAGAATCTTGATTTGTAAAAAATTGCTGTCTGCTAATATTATTATATTTGTTTTTTTCCCATTTCCCAGGTATGGTTACGGAGCCAAATGGTAAAACAAAATATTCTGTTTCATTTTTCAATTCATTATAATCACCGCCAACTATTGTACTGGTTTGTTGAGTTGCGCAGCTAAATAATGAAATAATAATTGTAATTAAAAGAAATGTTTTTGTAAGGTAAGCTTTCATTTTTTTTTGGCGGTTATTTCTAATGATTATATTTTTTCTTTGATGTATTCTTTTAGGGTTCCGTTATCTCTTTTCTTTATTAGGTCTTCTAGGTTTTTGTCTTTTTTGAGTAGTTTCTTATTCTTTGTGTAATAGTCTATAGCTAGTTCAAAACCAGATAAATTTATTTTTTCCTTGTCTAAATTGTCGTTTGTTTCCAATACATATTTAACGCATCCTAGTACATATATTAATATTAGGTCTTCGTTTTTTTCGTAAAGTTTGGCTACATTCGTTCCTATAGAGACAGAAACTTTTTCGGTTTGAGCAGACCATTCGAGTAAGAATTTTTTTGTTTCTAATTGTTTCCTCTCTTGTATGTTTGGAGGAGTCATCATTATCCACTCTATTGCTGGGAGGATTAGATCATCATATTTCTCACTTTGTTGAGGTGTCTCCATCTTGAAGTTTTTTGGTAATTCAAAACTTTGAGCAAAAGAATTTACAGAAATCGCTAAAATAAATAATGTAATAAAAATCTTTTTCATAGAAGTTAAATTTTAAATGATATAATATGCAAAGTAAATGAAAAAATATTAATTGAGGGAATATATATTCTTAAATTTCAAGCTTTATTTTGTGTTATATTTTATTTAGCATTAGTATATCAAAACTTTAATTGCAGGATACCTTGTTTTGTTGTTGTGGAATGGGGATTAATGATAATAAATCCTTATTTTAATTTCATATGTTGGCAACATAGTTGTGATATGTTGCCAACATACGATAACTATCTTGGCAACATACAATACATATGTTGCCAACATATGAAAATTAAATCTTGTTTTGTTAGAATATAATCTAATTCTATACTACTGATATTTCTTCTTTTCTTGCTTTGGGAAGGTTATTGTCTTAGGAAAGGATATAAAAAAAGACCTCTCGTTTGAGAAGTCTTTTGTTTTGGGTGGTCCCACTTGGGCTCGAACCAAGGACCCTCTGATTATGAGTCAGATGCTCTAACCAGCTGAGCTATGGGACCCTCAAGATTTTGTCTTGATTTCGGATTGCAAAGATAGTCATATTTTAATAACTACCAAAACAAAAATTAAATTTTTCTTTGTAAAAATGACTCAACCCCTATGACAATAAAATTGATATTGTAATAGGGGTTGATTTTTAGGCTTTAAGAAATTCTTACTAGATAACTAATTCTAATAATATTTATACTTTATCTAATAAAACTAATCTTTTGAGCCCTTGAATTATTACCTATGCTAAGGATATATAGACCTGTGTTTAGTTTTTCAGAAGATATTTCAAAGCTATTTCTTGCCTTTTCGAAACAAGAAAGGGGTTGGTTTATTATTATTCTTCCAATATGGTCGGTAATAACTACATTCTCTTTGTTTTGATTAAATGAGTTATATGTAAACTCAATCTTTTCCTTCGAAGGGTTTTGTTTTAGATTTATATTATTATTTTGCTTAGCGATATTTACCTCAGGAATACTTACGGCATAATAATCGTTTGTATTTGATGTTAGGTAAGTTATAGCAAAACATAATTTAGTCATTCGAGTGAAATAATCAAAGTCGATTGCAGAGGCAATATCATTTGAGGTATGATAGAAAGGATAATCGGAACCTTCGTGTATAAATATTGCTTTATTACCCCAAGAATAATAAGAGTAGCTGTCGGATGATCTTGTGTAAATGGAATTTCTTTCGTGAGTTAGGGTAGAGTAGTTTTGTGCAGTTCTTTCGCAGAAAGCAGTTAGTGAATCTGAATTATCGTAGTTTACAAATCTAATATTACCATCGGTTTGAGTCAGGTTGCATCCAATCATATCTAAGCAAATCATACTTGCAAAATGCTTATTACTATTTTGTGCTTGTCTCATTGCAAAATCGCTACCAATTAGCCCAAGCTCTTCGCTAGCGTAAAGCTCCAAACGAAGGGTTTTTATTGGTTGAAGATTATGTAATTGATAAAGACGAGCAATTTCGAGTATAGCAGCAACCCCAGTAGCGTTATCATCAGCACCTGGAGAATCATTGAAATAAGTAGTATCTTTACTTGCATAAGAATCATAATGAGCTCCAACAACAATTACTGTGTCTGGGGAGTATATCCCTATTTTATCTGCCACAACATTATATTGCCAAGAATTACGGACAATACCAGAAGTAAAAGGGTGGGTGAAATTCTCAATATAAAAAGAATCTAGTTTAGCATCCCATCCATAAGAAATTAGTTTATCTCTTAGTGATACTGCAATATTTCTATTGTTTGGATTAAAAGCATAACGAGAACCGAATGCTTGAAGGTAGTTTATGTTATTTATTAATGTATCTTTATTAACACTCTCTTTATACTGTAATAAGTTTTGATTCAACTGCGCATATGCCGAAGATATTGCAATATTAAATGATGAAACTGCAATAAAAATAATCAATAATTTTATTTTATTCATTAAACTCAATTCTATAAATTGTTTTTGTTTTATTTGTTATCTTATATCTGTCATCGGTTCTTTGACCAATAACCCAAATAATATCATCTCCAGAGCATAAGAGCCACTGATTTTCTTTGTCAAGAAGAGAGTATTTTAAGTTTGTGTAGAAATCAGAGATTTTCTTTTCGCCCTTAAATCCATAAGGAATGAAGTAATCTCCATTTTGCCATTTTCTGAGTTTAAGAGGGAATTTTAGTTTATCGGCGTCAAACATAGCAATATCTTTAGACTTTGGAATGTTTACAAAAGATAAATCTCGCAAAAACTCAAATTGTAGATTAATTGGGCAGGATATATTATTTTGATCCTCTTCAATGAAATGCTCAATAGCACATTCCTTACAATTCTCTGCAATAAATAGATATTCTCTATCCTTAATAGCACGGTGAGTCTCTGAGTAGAATTTCTTACCCGATGAAGCCTCGTTTAAGCAATCCTGAATGGAATAAATTGTAGCCTCGTTAAAATTAAATTCGCTCAATATTTCGTAAATAAATATCTTTTGAGGATTAAGTGACTTTAGTTTTTCAATAGATATCTTTAAGTATTTACCATTTTTCTCAATAATATCTTCCTTAACCTTGTTTACCACCGTTCTAAACACTTCCTCTGTTTCTTTAAAACGCTCAATTTCTTTAAGTATTGTGCGGTCAAAGTTTGGAGATATCTCTTTTATTAAAGGAATTATCTCGTGACGTATCTTATTGCGTGTATACTTTGTTAAAGCATTTGTAGAGTCTTCAACATGCTGAATATTATTTTGATTAGCAAATTCAACAATACGCTGGCGATTAGTAAATAGGAGAGGGTGGATTACATTATTTACCTTTTGTAATATACCATGAAGGCCAGCAATACCTGTGCCACGAATAAGGTTAACAAAGAAAGTTTCAATTGAATCATCGGCATGATGACCAGTAGCAACGAAGGAATAATTATGTTCTTTCAAAAGTTGATAGAACCAATCATATCTTAGTTCCCTTGCAGACATCTGTAGACTCTTACCCGTTTCTTTCATATAGGCATGAGTGTCAAATTCTATCTTATGAAGGGTTATATTATTTCTATTAGCATAGTCTGTTACAAAAGCCTCATCTCTATTCGATTCTTCACCACGAAGATGAAAATTGCAATGAGCCATTGCAAAAGAATAATTGTTTAGGCGAAACATTTCACACAAAACAATTGAATCTATCCCTCCACTTACTGCTAATAGGATAGTATCATCTTTGGTGAACAAATTGTTTTCCTCAACAAATTTTCTAAATTCGTTAACCATTATAGTTTGCGTTTAATGAAGTCGGTCATTAGATTATAAAGGTGTAATCTTGTATTTCCTCCATATATTCCATGATTCTTATTTGGATAGAAGAATTGTTCAAATTGTTTATTTGCCTTAATTAAAGCAGTTGTCATATCCATAGAGTTTTGAATATGTACGTTATCATCTGCTGTTCCATGAACTAATAAGAAATTACCCTTTAGTTTATCCACAAAATTAATAGGAGAATTTATATCGTAGTTAGTACCATTCTCCTTAGGAGTTCTCATAAAACGTTCAGTATATATATTATCATAATAACGCCAGTTTGTAACAGGAGCAACAGCGATAGCCGATTTAAAAACATCAGCACCCTTAGTAATACAAAGGCTAGACATATATCCACCAAAGCTCCATCCGAATATTCCTATTCTATCTTTGTCAACAAAGTCTAGAGTTCCAAAATACTTAGCAGCCTCAATAACATCCTCTGTTTCATATTTCCCTAGTTGAAGATATGTACATTTTCTAAATTCTTCTCCATTCATTCCTGTGCCTCTTGGGTCAATACAAACAGTTATATATCCTTGTTGTGCTAACATTTTATACCAATATGTATCAGAAGCACGGCGTTGGGAATTTAAAACCTCTTGTGAAGCAGGTCCGCCATATACAAAGAATAAGACAGGATATTTTTTTCCTGCTTCCATCTTCGATGGTTTAATAATCCAATAGTTTAGTTTAACTCCAGTAGAAGTAGATAGAGAGCCAAACTCTTTCTTTTCATCGCCATATTTTTTTATAACCTCTTTTAGTCTAGAATTATTTTCAAGCGTGATTAATGTATCTCCTTTTTGGTTGTTTACTGTGTAAATAGCAGGAGTATTTGCATCTGAGAATGTTGAGATATAATATTTTCCACTCTTACTAAAGGCTGCCTCATAAGTTCCAACTTCCTTTGATAGTTGCTTCTCATTTTTGCCATTGAAATTGATAACCATAAGTTCTCTATTATATGGAGCAGATTTAGCAGCAGTATAATATACTTTCTTTTCTTTTTCGTCTATATGGCAAATGTTTTCAATATCAAATTTAGCATTAGTAATTGGCTTGATTGATTTATCTTTCATGCTAACCATATACAAATTTGAGAATCCATCTCTTTCAGACTTGAGAATAAAACTTGAATTATCGCTCAAAAAAGTTATTTCTTGAGGTTCACTGATATAGTATTTATTTGTCTCGCTATAAATATTGCTCAAACTATAATCCAAAGTATTAACTGCGAAAATATCATACTGATTTTGAAGACGATTAAGTTTATGTACAATAAGTTGATTCTCATTCTTTGTCCATTGAATTCTTGGGATGTAATAATCTTTATCTTGTCCTAAATCAACTTGTTTATGAGAATTAGTACTTAAGTCATACACAAATATATCAACAATAGAATTATCCTCTCCAGCCTTTGGATACTTATATTTATATTCTTTCGTATATAATTCGCCCCAAAGCGTAAAAGAGAATTCCTTAACCTTCGATTCATCGAAACGATAGTAAGCAAGTTTATTACTTTCTTTATTCCAATACAATCCCTTTGTTATGCCAAGCTCTTCTTCATATACCCAATCAGTTGTACCATAAATAATCTCATTGAATTTACCATCCTTTGTAATCTGTGATTCTGTATTTGATGCAATGTCATAGATGAAGATATTATTGTCTCTAACAAAAGAAATTTTCTTTCCATTAGGAGAGAATTCAGCTAGACGTTGTTTCCCATTTTTGGAAAGTGGGTAGAATTTTGCTGTTTCTATTTCATATATATAGTAATCGGCCAAAAAAGAACTTCGATAAATTAATTCGGGATTAACAGCAAGAAGTACTTGTTTCTCATCGGAGGAAAAATTATAATCGGAAACCATATTTTTCTCACCATTATCAAAAATAAGTTTTGTGAAATCAACAATTTGACCAACCTTTGTGCCAGTCTTGTATTCATATTTGTCAATGCCATTCGGAGTAAGCACACAATAGTTTTCCCCATTATTCATCGAACGAATCTCATTAATACCTTTAGCTCTAAATGTTCCTTTAGCCCAAATATCTTCAAGAGTTATTGATTTTTGAGCAATAGTATTTAACGTGCATATTATGCACAAGATTGAAATAATAAACTTTTTCATATAAAAATTAATCCATTAAATTATCAATAAGGATATCCTTGTATTTTAACAGAGGATCGATGTTTTTTCTATTCTTAGGGAATAGATTTTCTAACACAAATTGGTCAATAGGGTTACTATTACGATATTTGTTTAGAGATAATCTATGCATGAACTCAGTAAGGAAAAGTCCCCACTTTGTATTAGGATAGGTTCTATAATACGACTGTATAGCATCTTTGTAATGAGGTAATATCACGTCTTTATCATCATAGATAGGAGTGTTTTCTAACCCTTTAGCTATAGAGAACATTAAATATTCAATCTCTCTTATTACTAAATCATTTCGTATAAATTCAGGGTTCTTGTCAAGGAAATTATCTCTCCATTCAATTCTTCTCATTATTTCTCCAATAGACATATTTAAGGTAGCATGCCAATAAGGAGGAACTCCAAGGTCGCTTACAAAATTACCAAAATAGTAAGAGTAATCTCTTGAAAGCAATTTTTCGAACTTAGTATATAGAAAGTTAGAGTCAACTTCCATGCAGTATGATGTATCTTCAAAAGAAGCTATCCTATAACCCCATTTAGCATACTCTTTACTAAAATCAGAAATATCATTTCTTAATTTTGGAGAGATTTCAATGTCTTTTAAGTAATAACCTCTAATTTCTTCATCGGCGAAGGTTTTATGAAGTGTAGCAGTCTTGTCTTCACAGCTAATTTCGTGATAATAATATAGGATTTGAAAAGCCCAATCAGCAAGGTCTGGATTATTAGCAAAATCTGCATTGAAAATATCGCAAGCCTTTAATATCACATCTCTTTCAGAAAAAGGAAGTTTAGCTAGTTTGTTAGTAAATTCTGTAAGTTTTTGATCATCAAGATATGCTAGGTTTTGTGAAAAACCATTTATCGAAAAAATCAAAGTAACTAAAATACTTAAAAATATTTTTTTCATATGTTCAATATTGTATTAAATCTTATATCACTATTTCTCAATCTGCAAATATATATAAAATATCTCCATTATTCAAATATTTTGCTAAAAAGAAAAAAGATAGTATTTTTGCAACTCATTGAAAAATTACAAGATGAATATGGTCAAGATTTCAAAACTATTAGACTTTCTATCTTATATAGGAATATTAATAATAATTGGTTTCTATATTTTTAATAAACCAACCTTAGAAGTATCATTAATTATGCTTTTAGCAGTAGCAATTATTAGGATGATTGCTAGCGTATTGAAGGCTAATTTCTATGAAAAAGGTTATCACAAATTAAAGGAAGATAATGAGTTTTTGCAACGCAGGATAGACTCTTTATTGAAAGAACAATCAAAATAGTATAATAGAATAATAAGAAAAAAACAATAAACAAATTTTATTTATGGCATCTACACAGGATATTAAAAATGGATTATGCATCGTAATGAATGGAGATTTACTTTCGGTAGTGGAATTTTTACACGTTAAACCAGGTAAAGGGGCTGCATTTGTGCGTACAAAACTAAAGAGTTTTAAGACAGGAAGAACACTAGAACATACATTCCCTTCAGGAGCTAAGTTTGACGTAGCAAGAATAGAGCGTCGTCCTTATACATTCTTATACAAAGATGATAGTGGATATAATTTCATGCACGCAGAAACCTACGATCAAATCTCAGTTGAGGAATCAATCATCAATGCACCAACTCTTTTAAAAGAAGGTCAATATGTTGAAATGATAGTTCATGCTGACACAGAAACTCCTCTTTCTTGTGAGTTACCTGCATTTGTAGATATGGAAATCGTATATACAGAGCCAGGAGTAAAAGGAAATACTGCAACAAATGCAATGAAAGATGCAAAAGTTGAAACAGGAGCAAATATTCGTGTTCCATTATTTATCGAACAAGGCGAAAAGATAAAGGTAGACACAAGAACATTCGAATACGCAGAAAGAATTAAATAATAAATAATCGTAGAGACGTGATTTATCACGTCTCTTTTTTTATCACGTTTTTTTTTATTACCTCTTCTTTTTGTAGAAATAAAAAAGCCGATAAGTACAAATACTTACCGGCTTTTCACTTATAACTTTTCACTCTTAACTATCCTAGGTAAGATTGAAGGATATGGCTGCGAGAAGTATGCTTAAGTCTTCTGATGGCTTTTTCTTTTATCTGACGCACTCTTTCTCTTGTTAGGTCAAACTGTTCCCCAATTTCGTCAAGTGTCATAGGAGGATAACCCTCTAAGCCAAAAAACATTTTCAAAATATCTGATTCCTTAGGAGTAAGTGTTGAGATTGCACGATTTATCTCCATCTTCAAACTTTCATACATTAGTTCAGCCTCAGGAGTAGTGTCATCGTCACTTCTCATAAAGTCATACATATTGTTTTCTTCATCTGAAGCAAGAGGTGCATCCATAGAAAGGTGCTTTCCGCTATGGCGAAGACTTTCTCTAACCTCGTTGTCAGGAATATCTAGTTCGATAGCAACCTCTTCTGCATTTGGTGTGCGTTCAAATTCTTGTTCCAAACGAGCAAAAGCCTTATTGATTTTGTTTAAAGAACCAATCTTATTCAAAGGCAAGCGGACAATACGAGATTGTTCGGCAAGAGCTTGAAGGATAGATTGACGAATCCACCACACAGCGTAGGATATAAATTTAAACCCACGAGTCTCATCAAAACGTTGAGCTGCTTTTATTAAACCAAGATTACCCTCATTGATTAAATCGGGTAAGCTCATTCCTTGATTTTGATATTGTTTTGAAACAGATACAACAAATCTAAGATTGGCCTTAGTCAAACGTTCAAGTGCAGCCTGGTCGCCTTGTTTAATACGTTGTGCTAATTGAACTTCCTCTTCCGGAGAAATCATCTCCAAACGACCTATCTCTTGCAGATATTTGTCAAGCGAAGTAATTTCACGATTTGTAAGCTGTTTAGTAATTTTAAGCTGTCTCATTATTTTTTATTCCAATTTTTTTAGTTTTAAAAACTCTACTCTAAACGCATAGTTTAACTAAATGTTACAGTAATAATTTCTTTTTTCTATTTCCAATCTAACATTCTCAGGCACGAGGTATTTGATTGATTTTTTGTTTTTGATGCACTGCCTTATATAAGAAGAAGAAATGTCTATCTGAGGGGCATCAATCAAATAAACATTATTATATTCTAAAAATTTATACGCTTGAATATTTGGGCGAGGGTAAACATAGATTTGATAATTATCTAGGATTTCATTATAATTCTTCCATTTATCAAAGCACTCCAAATTATCCTCTCCAATGATTAAAACAAATTCTATATCAGAATGTTTTCTATTAAGATGATTTAACGTGTTAAAAGTATATGAAGGTTTATTCAAGAAAAACTCAACGTCAGAGGCTATGAACTTATTGTTACCCTCAATAGCAAGTTTAACGAGATTTAGGCGAATTTCATCATCAATAAGAGAATCCTTATCTTTCAGAGGGTTATGAGGAGAGACAACGAACCAAACTTCATCTAAATTTGTGTTTTCCACAAAACAATTAGCCAAAATCAAATGACCATTATGAATAGGGTTAAAACTCCCAAAAAATAAACCAACCCTTTTAGAATAAATACCTTCCCTCATCAAAAATTATTTAATAGCCCCATTATACGAAATCAACCCAAAAAAGGTTATAAAAACCCAGAAAAAAAAAGTATAGACATGTCATGTCACTATGGTTGGGAATTTTTATTTGATTTTAATCTCCTTAATCCTTATTTTGTTCTGGGAAATAGCTGATTTGTACTATTAAATCGGCGATTTAATGTGCGAATGATGCACATCATTTGATACAAATGATGTGCATCATTTACTATGAAAGATGTGCATCATTTTTATTTAAGGAATTTTATATTTTTATTTGTTGGACGAACACGTGTGTTCGTAGGATTAATTTGTTTTACAAAGATACGGAAAAAATTCTTATTTTTGCTGAGATTATTGGTAGTATATTTACTTTTATTTATTAGAATTTTATGAGAAAGAAAGTTTTGTTTTTAGGGCTGGCTTTGGCTTTGGGGCTTAGCTCTTGTGTTTCTAAGAAGATGTATCAATCGCTTGATGCGGAGAATAGTGATAATATTTCTAAACTTCAAACTCAGGTAAAGGAGAACCTTGGACTTAGGTCGGAGGTTGAGACACTTAAGAGCGAATTATTGGCAAGTAAAAAACAACTTGCTGATAATATTGCAGATAAGAAAACAATTGAAGATGAAAATGAGAGGATAAGACAACAGATAAAGGAGCTTAATAAGGATATTGAGGATTGCAATCTTCGCTATAAACAATCTTTGGCGACAAAGAGTGAGGACTTAGATAAACTATCTCAAGACTTACTTAATGCAAGAACAAGTCTAAACAAAAGAGCCTCTGAACTTTCGGATAAAGAAGCAAATTTCGAAGCCCTTAGAGCAGAATTTGCTCTCAAAGAAAAGAAACTCCAAGAGCTTCAAGATGCACTTGAGGCTAAGGATAATGAAGTAAAGGCAATACATAAGAAGATATCAGATGCCCTACTTGGGTTTAAAGATAAGGGATTGAATATATCTCTGAAAGATGGTAGGGTGTACGTTTCTATGGATGAAAAACTATTGTTTAAATCAGCAAGTTGGGAAGTGGGTAAGGAAGGAGTAGATGCCTTGAAAGAGATTGCTAAGGTCTTGGAACTAAATCCAGATATTAATGTAATGGTAGAAGGACACACAGACAATATCCCACTTTCAGGGAAACAACAGGTTAAAGACAATTGGGACTTAAGCGTTATGAGAGCAACATCTATTACAAAGATTCTCCTTTCCAATTCTTCAATAACTCCAGATAGGATTATTCCTTCAGGAAGAGGGGAGTTTAGCCCACTCGACTCCAACGAAAGCCAAGAAGGAAGGGCTAAGAATAGAAGAACAGAAATAATACTTACTCCAAAGGTTAGCGAGTTATTACAACTAATTGACTAGACGAATTATGATACAAAAAAAGGCTAATCAATTGATTAGCCTTTTTTTATTGCTTATAAAAAAGATTATTCTGCTTTATATGCAATTGTTTCTATTTCTACTAAAACTCCTAGAGGAAGTTTCTCAACAGCATAGGCAGCTCTTGCAGGTAAGAACTCACTATAGTATTTTCCATAGATTTCGTTCATTGTTGCAAAATCGTCCATAGAGTTTAATAAACAAGTTGTTTTAACTACATCTGTGAAAGAATAACCAGCTTCTTCAAGAATTGCTTTAATGTTTTGAAATACTTGTTCTGTTTGTTCAACAATACCACCTTCAACAACTTTACCTGTTGCAGGGTTTACTGGGATTTGTCCAGAAATAAATAACATACCATTACCAGCTTTGATTGCTTGGCTGTAAGGACCGATAGCTTTAGGAGCTTTGTCTGAATTAATTACCTTGTTCATCTTAATCTAAATTATTATTTGTTTATTATAAATGTTTTAGTTGTTTGCTTTCCATTTGCAGTTATTGAAATAATATATGTTCCATTTTCTGCATCTTGAAGATTTATCTCTTTATTAGATATTAGTGCTTTTTGTGATAATACAATTTGTCCAAGAGAGTTTATTATTTTTAAATCAACAATATCATTAAACGATGAGGTGATTGTGAATACTCCCTTATTAGGATTAGGATATAGTTTTAAATTTATATCGAAGTTAATATCGCTAAGAGAAGAACTTGAATCATTAACTCTGATTAATCTAAACTCAGAATATTTTGCTGGACAAGTTTCATATTGAACCTTTGCTCTATATGCATAAAGACCAGTATCGCTTGGAACTTCAGAATAAGTAACAGAAGTGCTTTGAATTTGAAGAGTATCATTACCTTTTATTCTTTCCCAATTAAGTATTGTTCCTCTGCTATTCATCAGTCTCATTGTTCCTGTTCCAGTTCCTAGAACAATTGTATCTTTTGAAGAAACAATATTTCCTCCCCATGTTCTTTTGATATTAATCAATACAACATTTGAAGTATCTTTTAGTGTTCCATTAGAGATTACTATTCTACGATAGAAAGTAGAGTCGGATAATGTTTGTGGTTGGTAGTTTTGTTGATTATGTGTTTGAGAGGCTAAAGTCCAAGGAGTGTTTAATTTCTTTTCTTCCCAAATATATGTAAAGTTTCCTCTTCCACCTGTTGGAGCTTGTCCAGAGATAAGAGTAGGGGAACCTTGTTCACAGAATGATTGATTGCCAAAGATTGAATCATTTAGTATTAATGGATAAGTTGTTGTAAAGCTTTTCTTTACACCATATTTTGTTCCAAAGCTATTTGTTACAAAGGCTCTGTAATAATATGTTGTTTGTTCTGTTAGGTTTGTAGCAGTTGCAGTAAATGCTCCAGTTGTAGAACCGTTTGATGTGATTTTTGTGTCGCTTATTGTAGGAAGATTTACAGAATTTGTTGTAATTACAAATCCTTTCTCAATAAATGTGCCTTCTCCAAGGTCAATAAGAGTTCCACTTAATTGAGCATCATTATTATTGATATTTGAAGTAGTTCCAGTAGTTACTATACCCATTCCATCTGTAGTGGTAAAGTTCATTACCGAACCTAATTCTGTGCCAAAAGATGTTGAAGCATAAGGTCTGAAATAATATAATGTGCTTGGTGTTAATCCTATAAGTGTAACATTTGTTAGAGAATCGGTATTTGAGGATATTACCTTATGTCCATTTGTAGTGTTTACACTATCTTGGTTAGTATGATAATAAAAACCTCTTTCTGTTATTACATTTGTAGAAGGATATACTATCTCTCCTTTAACTAATGCAGTAGTTCCTTTTATTGTTGATGCATCAACTCCTTTGTTCACAACTTGTGGCGTTTGAGAAAAGTATCTAAAACTTATGGTTGAGTCATTAATAAATGATATATGTGTTATTGGTTTATTCATAACTGTACCATCCTTTAATCTCATCTTAGGATTACCCTTATTTGTGAAATATGTTTTTTGAACCAAGCCAGGGAAAACAGCGTTTGCTGTTGTATTATCTGATGTGCTGCCTGTCGCTGTGCGAATAAATAATCCCATATCTGAAGGAATTACATTAATATCATTGCCAGAAGGCCAACGATTTAATCTATCATAGTCTCCTTGCATTATTAATAGACCTTCGCTTGGAACATATGAGTCCCATCCCTTTTTATGTCTGTTTTCTAAGATTAAGAATTCTGAAGAGTTAAGTTCAATTTTGTATGATATAAGGCTATCTGATAATGCAGGCAGAATTACATTTGTAGGGTTTGTTAAAATTATTGGAGTTCCCCAATTTACTAATTGACGTTCATAACTATGATATAAAGGGGGTGTGTTCATATTATTGTTGTAACCTCCCGAAGCCATTATATCCCATGATTCTAAATGCACACCCTCACCTCCACTGCTAGCATAATCTGTATCATAGAAATCAGGTAGTCCAAGTATGTGTGATGTTTCATGGCAAAGAGTACCTATACCATCCATACTTGTAAGGTTTCTTTTTTCTGCTGAACATGAGTATTTTCTAAATCCTACTCCGTCTTTTGAACCAACATTGTAGAAGGAAGAAGCATGTGGCCATATTTCTGAAGTATTACCTGTTGATGATTGAGGTGTGCCAGCGAAAATAAAATGAACATTATCAACCCTTCCATCTCCGTCATTGTCATATAATGAGTAATCTACATTAGGATCAGCAAGAGTAATTGCTGAATTTGTAAAGGAAGACATATTATACATACCGTTTGATGCATAATAATTTGAGGATTGAGGAAGTGTCACTGGTCCTACTACGTCGAAAACCATATTCGATAAACCACCAGAGTTGGCTTTGAAGTATTCGGCAGCAGACCCTGTTCCTCCATTATAATTATAACCAATTTGGTTACACATGTTATTGAAATTGCTTTGTGAAAATGAGAAGGTTTTATCGCTGAAGTTTACAAGAATGACAAGCATTCTTATTTGTCCAACTGTTGGGAATTTTTCACTAGAAGTTGAAGATAGCTTCAAGTTGTTTTTTCTTTCATCGATTTGTTTTTGACTAAAGAATAGATTGAAAGGGAGAGTAGATAGAAAGACTCTTTCCTCTTCTGACCTTTCGTCTGGATTTGATGCAAGATAATTTGATGGGACTAAATCCCCATCCTCATTAAGTTGAGCGTAAACAAAATTACCTTCAGAATTATTTATTAATGTGTATTTATCAATTGTACTTGCCCAATTGACACTTTCATCTCCTTTTAATGTAAAAGTTAGACTTTTTCCATTTGGTTGCTTAATTGTTTGAGGTTTCGAATTTGCAGGGATTGCAAATGTATTAGCAGAGAAAAATAATAATAACATTACTATCGCTAATAATTTAGGAAATCTTTTTTTCATTCTTTACTTTTTGTGTTTGGTTAATTGATCTTTTGACAACAAAAGAGCCGCAAAATTACGTATTTAATACGTAATTATATATTATTTATTGCAAATAATTATTAATGAGAAGGTTTGGACTAAAACTTTATGAATATTTTGAATAAAAAAAAGAGCCTGCAATTACGCAGGCTCTTTAGTATGATAAGTATTATCAATCTAATTACTTGTTGATAACAAGTTTATTAGTTTGTTTTACTCCGTTTACATTGATTGTATAGAAGTATGTACCATTAGAAAGGTTAGAAGTGTTGATAGTTACATTTTTAGTTGAGTTAGCAGATTGATTTCCTTGGTTCATTCTAATAACTTCTCTACCCATGATGTCAGCAACAGTGATTACAACATTTCCATTATTGTTTAATGTATATTCAATGTTTGTTTCGTTTTGAGCAGGATTTGGATATGCTCTTACGTTAAATACTGAAGTAGGGATATCATTAATAGAAGATGCTCTTTGAGAAACAAATGCACGAACCATTGGAGTTGAATTATTGCTTAACCAGCTTCCAAAGAAATCGCCATAGCTATAATTAGATAAACCAGGAGTATTTACAACACAAGAATAATCATCATCAGGAGCAAAAGTATAAGCCCTATCTCTAGAATCAGAACCAACAATAAACATACCATCATCTAATAATTTATAACAAGCATAGTACCAATTATTTGGTGCAATAGTTAAACTATCATCAGTTAAAGGTAAAAATATTGTATTGAAAGTTCTTGTTCTTTCAGAACTAGTAGTTGCATCAGTAAATAAACCATTATTTAAATCTGAGTTTGATACTGTGTAAACATTAGAAGTAGCAACTGTTGTAAGTGCATTATCCCAACCTGGGAAATTAACCCAGTCAATTTTCTTTAATGAACCTTGGATTCTAACTCCAGCTTGACAAGAGTCTACTGCAGGAACAACTTCGATACCTTTGAAATACCATCCAAAAGATGCAGTATCATAAGCAGGCATAAAACGTGTACAAACTTCGAAACCAGCGGAGAATTTTGATGGACAATCGTCAGTTATATAATTAGTTCCGTTTTCTTGAATTAATCCATAAGAAGCAGATACTCCTTCGAATAACATATTGTAGTCAGCAGCCCAACGGTATGAATTATAAGGTGCGTGTAATGGTTCAACTGCTGATACTTCGTAGAACATTGTGTCAATTGCAGATATACCAGGTACAGAATTATGGGAGTATTGAACTCCACTAGAAATCATATGATATCCTGTATTTCCATTATTGTATAATGGAGAAGAACCAGCTGATAATAATACGTTTTTAGCGTTTGTTGGTAAAGTTTTTTCTCCCATAGGGTAAATAGTATCTCTATCTCCGAAGAATGGAGACCATAATGCATTATTTCTATTTTCCTTAATATAAGTATAAGTATATGGAGTTACGGTAATATCATCTATTGAATGCATTCTTTCTTGAGCATAAACATTAGTTAATGTATCACCACCTGTGTTATCAACAGTAGTGAAGAACAATAATGTATCAAGAGGTAAGTTTAGAGGAACTACATGGTAAGCATTATAACCATGGTTAGCAGCTTTAACATCCAAACGTACTGCAGGTCCATTAGAAATAGTTATACTATCAACAATCCAGAAGTATCCTGCAGGTTGAGCTGTTGTTCCACCATAATGAGAATAACGTAAACGAACATATAATGCTGTTTGTCCAATAGATGTAGTTGTTGGTAAAGTAACTCTTTTACTTCCAGTAGCATCTTCATTAGAATTCATTTCAATACCTTTTACGTTGAACTCAATTGAATCATACGTAGCAAAAGTAGGAGATGTACTCCAGTCAACAAAATATTTATCAGAGTTGAATCTTTGTGTATATTGATTAAACTCAACATCAACTACATTCCATCCTGTAGTAGTTGCGGGAACTGTTAATTCAACAGCGGTATTAAATATTTTGTTATTAATATTTCCGTCTAATGCAAACTGATCTCTTGGTGCAACCATTGCAAATCCATTTCCAATACCATCACCAACTAGTCTATTGAAATAATAGAATCCTCTAGTTCCTAGATATAACCATTGATATAATTTTGGATAGTTAGTTTGGAAATAAGACACAGGATTTGTAATTGTATCAAAACGAGCAAAAGTTCCTTTTGGACCTGCAGTATGACCAGTCAAGGCTTTACAAGCATATTCTGTAGGAACGTTGAAATCAACAGTTACTGCTGCTGATTTAGTATTTGACTTTGATGTGTTATTTAGAACCTTAGTTTGATCTAAATTAACACTTTGCTTCACAGCTCTATCGGCATTTTGACCAATAGAAATGAATTTTTGTGCGTTAGCACTTGTTGCACCTACAACAAGAGCCATAACTAATAAAAGTGTTCTTTTCATGATTAATTTGTTTTTGTTAAACCTATTGTAATTTATTACTTACATTTTTATAAGCTGCAAATATACTACGAAATAGTTTTAATTCCAACTTTTTTTGTCATATTTTCATTAATGTGCCAATAAATTTATTTACTTTTGTTGGAAATTAGACTTAAATTTATGAGAGTACATTTTATAGCAATAGGTGGTAGTGCTATGCACAACCTTGCAATTGCACTAAAACAAAAGGGATATAAGGTCTCTGGATCTGATGATGAAATATTCGATCCAGCTAAATCAAGACTTGAAAAGTATAATCTTTTACCTAAATCAATAGGTTGGGATGATAATATTATTACAGAAGAATTAGATGCTGTAATTCTTGGTATGCATGCAAAGGGTGATAATCCCGAACTTTTAAAGGCTCAAGCCCTAGGTCTAAAGATATTTTCTTATCCAGAGTTTTTATATGAGATGTCAAAAGACAAGACGAGGATAGTAATTGGAGGTAGTCATGGTAAAACAACTATTACTGCAATGATACTCCATGTTTTGAATAGTTTGAATATTGACACTGATTATATGGTTGGTGCACAACTTGCAGGCTTTGAAGTAATGGTGAAGTTAACCACTGATGCCAAGTACATGGTTTTAGAAGGCGACGAATACCTTACTTCTCCAATAGACTTAAGACCTAAATTTCATCTTTACCGACCAAATATTGCATTGATAAGTGGCATTGCATGGGATCATATTAATGTATTCCCAACATTTGATATATATGTTAATCAGTTTAGAATATTTTGTGATAAAATTGT
The DNA here is from genome assembly GCA_017860275.1 of Bacteroidota bacterium. Lineage (GTDB taxonomy): Bacteria > Bacteroidota > Bacteroidia > Bacteroidales > P3 > UBA10566. The sequence goes on along the minus strand of JAFNAQ010000001.1, from coordinate 186,854 downwards.
AGAAAATGGTTCTCTTATTTATTGTAAAGAGGATAATAATGTCAGGGAAGTTGCAGAGAATTCTACAAATCATATTAATAAATTACCTTATGGCGTAATACCACATAGGATTGAACAAGGAATTACAATAGTTGAGTGGGAAAATAATGAGTATGCATTGGAGGTTTTTGGAAAACACAATCTAATGAATCTTTATGGCGCAATGTTAGTCTGTGAACAGATGGGAGTAAAGAATGATGATTTTCTTAATTCAATAAAAACCTTTTCAGGAGCATCTAAACGTTTAGAACTAGTAAAAAAGAATGATACAGTATCAATTTACAAGGATTTTGCTCATTCTCCTTCAAAGCTTAGGGCTACGACTTCAGCTCTAAAAGAACAATATCCAGAAAGATTATTGATAGCAGCAATGGAATTACATACCTTTAGTTCATTGACAGCAGAGTTCTTGCTTCAGTATAAAGGTGCAATGGATAAGGCAGATATTGCCATAGTATACTTTAATCCACATACTCTTGCACACAAAAGATTACCAGAAATAACAAAGAATCAGGTTTTTGAAGCCTTCGATAGAAATGATATTTTAGTATGTACAGAATCAGAAGAAGTTATTCAAAAGATAAAAAATATCAAGTGGGAAAATGCTAATTTATTAATGATGAGTTCAGGAAATTTTGATGGGATTGATTTTAGGCAACTAGCCGATCAATTAATCTAATTAATTGATATTGCTATCTCTTTTTTTGAATACTCTTTTTGACCATATTGGCAAGACAATAAAACCAATAATAAGGTAAGGATAGTAGGTATATATTCTCCAAAGAACGGATAATGTAGCTGAAGTCCCGATAGGTAGAAACTCGTTTAAGAATAATGGAAAAGCAAATTCGGCTATTCCACTCCCACCAGGAGTAGGGCTGATGCAAAGAATTATCCACATAACCATTTGGCGGGCATAAACTAAAAAATGGTTTCCAACTGGAGTAAAGGCTAGAATTAGAAAGTTTACAACCCAGAATCTTGAAGTCCATGAGAAAATAGTGCTCATATACGCCTTAGTCCAAAACCAAAATGATTTCCCTCTAAATTCGATTGAGGAAGTAATAATATCATCACCCATCTTTTTCATCTTAGCTGACCATTTAAGAAAAAGTCTTTTTGAAGAAAGATTATAAAGAAATCTTCTAAATGTTTTTGGGTAAATAAATATTGCAAAAAGGATAAATATAGTAAGAAGACACATAGCACCATATCCAAGAAAGAACACAGTTGTTACTCCAAATGTTGATCCAAATACGTCGAAGTCAAAATTATGAATGAAACTTGAGTTTATTCCTACTATCAAAATAATTAATGGAGCAAATACAATATAGAATAATTCATCTAAAAGAGTAGTAATCATAACAATCGCAGTAGATCTTCCAGCAGGGATTCCTTCCTGAGGGACGATAAATAAAGCTAATGCAGATCCACCAATAATAGTAGGAGTGATTGCAGAACCAAACTCCCATAACATAATTATTTGGAAAGATTGTTTCCAAGAAAGTTGTTTGTCAGAAAGGAGTCTTATCCTATACATATACATGAAGTCTCTCATAAATGCGAATAACAATGCTATCAAAAGACATAAGGTAGAACCCCAAGTCCAATTCTTAATTATTAATTCTAAGATATTAGATTGCTTTTCAATATTATAGATTCCTTGATGAGAAGAATCTGCAAAATGGAGTTCTGAAATAGTTTTTGCTCCATCCTTATTTGCATCTATCCAGTAGTATTTACCAATTCCAGGTTCAGTTTGGACAATAAGAGGAGTATTAAAATCCTTAGCAATCATATATATTGCTACGCTTACACCGATCAAAAGAGGAATAATAAGTCTTTTGAAAGAGAATAAACTTAAAGGATTTGTTTTTGTCATTCTATTATTTCTGAATAAAATTTACCTTTTGATATGGCATTCCTACATTATACTCTCTAAGGTAATGGTATATTTTTTCATTCAAGTCCCCATTAACATCCCAATAGTCAGAATTTTTTAACCAAAATCTAAGGCCTAAAATAACTGAAGTTTCAGAGACAGTAACAATAATAGTTGGTTCAGGCTCAGAGAAAACTCTTTTATCTTCTTTAGCTATCTCAATCAATGCTTTTTGTATAGGAATAATATCTTCTCCATGAGCAAGCTTAATATTAATATCTATTCTTCTATTTTCCATAGTAGAATAGTTTATAATATTACCCGTTGCTAATGCTCCATTTGGAATTATAACTGTTTTATTATCTCCAGTTACAAGAATAGTATTGAATATTTGAATAGACTTAACTGTCCCTTCAAAAGTTTGAGCCATAATAGTATCACCAACCTTAAAAGGGCGGAGTATAAGTAAGACAACACCTCCAGCAACATTTGATAAGGTACCAGAAAAAGCCATACCTATTGCCAAACCCATTGCCCCAATTAAGGTGATAAAAGAAGTCATAGGTATACCAATAATACTTATTACACTGAGAGCAACAAGTATTTTTAATCCAATAGATGTTACAGAAACAATAAAAGGACGAAGAGAAGTGTCTACATTTCTTCTTGTTAGTAGCTTATCAAGTCTTCTACAAATAAAGTTTATTATTTTTAAACTTATCCAAAGAATTAAAGAGGCAACAATTATCTTGGGTCCATATTCTAGCAATAGACTAATACCTTTTTCTTGTAATTGTTGAAACATTGAAAGACTTGCATTAACAGATTCGACTGTAGAGTTAACAGCTACAGATGTAACACTTTCTACATTTGTAGCAACATTTTCTACATGTTCTGCAATATTTTCAGAAGTAAACATAATCTTTATTTTAATTAAAACCTAATATAAAAAATCATTATAAGGATAACGAATAGCGTGCATGCGCTTTATGGTGTCATACATAGCAGTTCTTAACTCTTCAATATTTTCTTTTTCCTTAGCAGAAATAAAAAAAGAGGGTTGGTCGTTAGTGCCCATCCATGTTGATTTTAAATCTTCTAATGTCCAGTTTTCTCTTAACACAGGAGTTAAATCGTCTTCATCTTTTTTTATATAGGTATAAGCATCAATCTTATTGAAAAGCATAATGGTTGGTTTATCACTGGCTTTAAGATCTTGAAGAGTTTTTTGAACAACCTCAATTTGTTCTTCAAATCCAGGATGAGAAATATCCACAACATGGATTAATACATCAGCTTCACGAACCTCGTCAAGAGTTGACTTAAATGACTCAACAAGATTATGAGGGAGTTTACGAATAAACCCTACAGTATCAGTCAGTAGAAAAGGAAGATTATCAATAACCACCTTCCTCACAGTAGTGTCAAGTGTAGCAAATAGTTTATTTTCTGCAAAGACTTCGCTCTTTGCAAGAAGATTCATTAAGGTAGATTTCCCAACATTAGTGTATCCTACAAGAGCAACACGAATTAAGCTTTCTCTGTTTTTACGTTGTACAATCTTTTGTTTATCAATTTCAATAAGTTTTTCCTTTAATAAAGAAATCTTTGTGAGAATAATACGGCGGTCTGTCTCGATTTGGGTTTCTCCAGGACCACGCATATTTAATCCTCCTCCACCTCTTTGTCGGTCAAGGTGAGTCCACATCCTAGTTAGTCTAGGTAGTAAATATTGATATTGGGCTAATTCGACTTGAGTTCTAGCATGAGATGTTCTAGCTCTTTGAGCAAAGATATTTAGGATTAGAGCCGTTCTATCCATGACATTACAATTTAGCTCATTCTCAATATTTCTTGTTTGAGAAGGTGTAAGCTCATCGTCGAAAACAACGAATTTTATCTCGCTAGCTTCCAAATATTCTTTAATTTCGTGTAGCTTTCCGCTACCAACAAAGGTACGTGGATCTTTATACTGAAGGCGCTGAATAAAACTTTTCTCAGCAACGCCACCAGCAGTATCTATAAGGAATGCTAATTCCTCTAAATATTCTTGTGTTTTTTCAAAAGAGCAATTTGGAGTAGATACTCCAACCATTACTGCTCTATCTGGGTCTAGTCTTGTTTCAATCATTTATTTTTGTGATTGGAAATGTAGTTCTAATAAACGTTGCACATATTTTCCGAATACGTCGAACTCAATATTTACAATGCTACCTTCCTTAAAGCTATGAAAATTTGTAACCTGATAAGTAAAAGGAATGATAGAAACTGAGAATAGCCCCCCCTCTGAATCAACAACTGTAAGACTAACGCCATTAACAGTTATCGAACCCTTTGGTACTGTAATATTATTATTTTGAGTATCATATTCAAAGAAATATCTCCAAGAACCATTTTCGTCAACAACTTTTACACATTTTGCAGTTTGATCAACATGACCTTGTACTATATGACCGTCAAACCTTCCATCCATCTTCATTGAACGTTCAACGTTAATCTCTGTTCCAACTTTCCATGTAGATAGATTAGTCTTGTCCATTGTTTCTTTCATTGCTGTTACAACATATTGACATTTGTCATAATCTACCTTTACAACAGTTAAACAACATCCATCATGAGCAAAGCTTTGGTCTATCTTTAGTTCTTTTGCCAATTCATTTTCTAATGTAAAGTGATAATTAGTATTCTCTTGTTCAATACTAACAACTTTAGACATATTTTCTATAATCCCTGTAAACATATTCTAAATTATAAATTATCTCTGTGGTATTCGTAAATTTTTCTATAAAGATGAATTCTGTCTCCACCTCTTACATTATGTTCATGTTGAGGATAAAGGAAGAAATCAACTTGTTTTTTATTTGTAATACATTGACGTAAAAATTCAATTGAATTTTGAGGCAATACAGTAGGGTCTTGATCCCCTTGAATAAGCATCAATTTACCTTGAAGTTTATTTATATGATTTATAAGGCTAGCCTCCTTATATCCATTAGGATTATTCTCAGGAGTACCCATATATCTTTCACCATACATTACTTCATACCATTTCCAGTCAATAACTGGTCCCCCAGCAGTAGCTGTTTTAAATATTCCAGGGTTCTTAAGTTTCATAGAAATAGTCATAAAACCTCCATAACTCCATCCATCAACACCAATTCTATTAGCATCAATATAAGGAAGACTCTTTAGGTAATTAACTCCATCCATTTGGTCAGAAACTTCAATTGTTCCAAGGTTATGCCATATAGCAGATTCAAATTCATAACCTCTATTAGCGCTACCTCTAGAATCAACAGTCCAAACAATATAGCCTTGTTGAGCTAAAAATAAAAAGAAATTATTAGAGCCTCCAAGCCAGTTATTCGTAATAAGTTGGGCATGAGGACCTCCATAAACATAAACCAAAACAGGATATTTTTTGTTTGGATCAAAATTATGAGGTTTAATCATCCTATAATAAAGCTCAGTATTATCCTTAGCCTTAATTGTACCAATTTCAATCTTTGGCATTTCAAGATCTTTCCATGGATTATTACTATTATGAAGAGTAGTAATTGTATTTCCCTTCTTATCCAAGAGAATAGAGGTGTTTGGAGTATTTGTATAATTGGAGTAAGTATCTAAAAATAATGTTCCATTATAATTAAATGCTACATTATGGGTTCCATCATTTGGAGTATAACGAGTAAGTTTACCTGTTTTTATATTAACACCATAGAAATTATTATCTATAGGAGAATCTTTAGTTGAATAGAAGAAAACTTCATCTGATTTAGCATTAAAACCTTCTATAGATTTAACCATCCAATCTCCCTTAGTTAGTTGTTTAATCATTTTCCCATTTATATCATATAGATACATATGATTCCAATTATCCCTTTCGCTTAAGTAAATAAATTGAGAAGGATTGTTAGGGATAAAGTATATCCCAGCCTCAGGTTCAACAAATTTTGCAGAGACTTCATCTAATAAAACTTTTAATAACTCCCCAGTATTTGCATCATAGCTCTCTAACCAAAGATGATTCTGAAGACGATTTAATTTCTGCAAAAAAATAGTTTTTTCATCGGGGGAAAAAGTAATATTAGTTAGGTACATTTCTCTTTCCTCTAAAGATTCATTCTTGCGTGTCTTTAAATAAACTGTAGAATTAGTCTTAGTATTATAAACTCCAATCAAAACTTCATGAGACTTCATGCCTGCCATAGGGTACTTTATTGGAGAAGCCTCTGCGATACGAGTTGTTGTATTAACAATAGGATAATCGGTAACCATCGATTGGTCAATCCTATAAAATGCCAAAACATTTCCATTCGGACTCCAAAACAAACCCTTATCTATTCCAAACTCATTTCTATGAGCAGCCTCTGCGTAAACAATATCTTTAGAACCATCATTTGTGATTTGTTTATCAGAATTATTTATATTAACCCAGATATTATTGTCTTTTTTATAAGCAATATTATTTGAAACATAATCAATCTCGGTAAAAGTTCCTTTTGGATTGATTGTATTTACTTTAGTAGAAGTTTTCTTTGCAATATCGAATTGATAAAGAGCATCTTTAGTTGTGTATGAGAATATATTTGATGAAATATATTTAATACCAATAAGATTATTTGGCGCTGGAGTTATTTCACTAATTTTCAATATTTCTTTAGGAGTATCTTTCCCTTTTGCAACCCATAGAGACTTTCCATCCTTTGTAAAAGAATAAGAATCACTACTAGCCATAAATTTTAAATCATAAATACGAGTAGGGTAATATTTACTATTTTGTACATCATCTAAATTAATCATCCCGTTTTGAGCAACAGAGTAATTTAAACAGAAAATAGTTAATATCAATATAATTGACACACTTAAAATCTTTTTCATAGTTTCTATATTTGTATAGTTTTAATTTTTCTCTTCATGATGAAACGCATTTAGTATTTCTTCCAATTTCTAAATCTAAGATTAAATACGCCAAAAAATGCTTCCTTGAAAATTTTCATACTCATTTTAGATTGACCGAGCACCCTGTCAGTAAAGATAATAGGCACCTCAGCAATCTTATAACCTAAACGATAAGTAGTATATTTCATTTCTATCTGGAAAGCGTAACCAATAAACTTAACCTTATCGAGTTTTATAGCCTCAAGTAGCTCTTTTCTATAACAAGCAAAGCCAGCAGTTGAATCGCAAACATGCATACCTGTTACAAACTTAACATAAGTTGAAGCATAATAAGACATTATTACCCTCCCAATAGGCCAGTTTACCACAGAGATTTTCCCATCAACATATCTAGAACCAACAGCCATATCAGCACCATTAACACAAGCCTCATACAAACGTTCTAGGTCATCAGGGTTATGAGAAAAATCAGCATCCATCTCAAAAATAAAATCATAATTATAAACCAAAGCCCATTTAAAGCCGTGAATATAAGCAGTGCCAAGACCAAGTTTACCCTTTCTTTCTTGAATAAATAGTTTTTCAGGAAACTCTAACATTAACCTTTTTACAATATCAGCAGTCCCATCAGGCGAATTATCCTCTATGATAAGAATATTAAATTCTTTTTTTAAAGAAAATACCTTTCTGATTATATTCTCGATATTTTCTTTTTCGTTGTATGTAGGAATAATAACAATGCTATCAGACATAAACATTAAATTTATTAGTTGTGCAAATATACACTATTTTTTATAATCAATTTTTATTTATTAACTTGCTTTTTAGGGATAAAAGGTATCAATCCACCCTCAGAAGGTTTTTTCATAGGATTTTGAGAAACCACCCCTTTTTCATCTATCATAATAAAAGTAGGGAATACCCTAATATTAAATTGTTCTAATAATTCCCACTTCCCATCAAAATGAGCAAAATCCCATTTATATTTAGAGCCGACCTTAGAATTTATTATAAAATTATAAAGAGCCTCAAGACTTCTATCGCAGGTTATTGTGAGTATATTATAATCAGTCTTAAGTGTGTCTTGGAAACCATTAAGTATTTCTAACTCACGAAGAGAAGCAATATCATTTAGTTTCACAAACGAAAGAATTGTCGGCTTATTTGAAGATTTAGAAAAAGAAATTTTCTTACCATTAATATCTTTAAGCTCAAATTCTTTTACATTAGAACCTGCAAAAGATTTATTGTCAAACAATTCAAGAAGATTATTTGCAATAGTTCTATGTTCAGAAAACTTTGTCTGATAAGAAAATTTATCAAGCATATTAATAATCTCGAATTGCTCAAAACGATTAGAGAAATATGCCTCCTTCATCCCTCGCAGAAAGACAAGCTCTCTAAATACCTCATTTCTAAGTAAAGTATCAGACCCTAAGGAATCAATCAATGCAAAATAATTATTATCTTCCAACCAATTATCTAATTTAGAAGGAGTAAATATTTTATTTCCGGAAGTAAAATAAGAACCATAGATAAACTCAAAACAATCCATATACCCAATATTACTATAAAGAATAGGCTTGTTGAAGAATAAATCAATCTTTAGCTTTCTCTTATTGACAAGGTCTGAAGAATATAATACACTCGCAAGAGAATATTTTGCATAGTTTTTGAAATAATCCTCATCATTTGAATCGACTAAGGCATTAACTCCTTTACATATAGAGTCGATATATTTTTTTGTTTTATAAACCAGTATCTCTTTCTTGTTATCTGCAATAAAATTTTCAATAAATGTATCTAAAATAAATACCTTTCTATTCAAGTCATTTTCGGTTTCATTTTCAATTAAAATAGGCAAAGGAATTTTGTAGAAAAGAGTATTAAGCGTATCGCTTATATTAAAATTAAAAGGGAGTATTCTCATTTGATAAACCTTCCCTGGCTCTGCAATGAAATTATAATCAAAGGCATCTATTCTTATAGTAAGCATTGTTGAGCTAGGCAGTGTAAGAGCAAAACTAAAAGTAGAATCTCCTTCCTTAACTTTGTATCTAGCCTTTTCTTTTTCAAAGCGAGAGATGAAATCCTCAACGCCAATAACTCTTATATCTTTCCCGCCAATTTCCTGACCAACACCTTCGATCCTTATGTTCTGTGCATTTGAAGAAAAAGAGCATAGTAATAACATTATAGTTATTACTGAATAGAAGCTAGATTTAATAAAAGGCAAATAACTCATTATATTATTTATTTAATATATAATCATCAAGTTTTTCCTCACCCCAGATATTTTTTATTATATCCACCGACTCTTGAGCAGTCATAGAGTTTCTGTTTTCAAGATTACGCTGAATAAACACACAATCTAATAGGCTAGCATTATCACATGCAATATCTTCAGCCAAGGCATGGCATGAAGGGGCTCCACAAACAGAGCAGTCTATCTGAGGAAGTTTAGGTTCAATTTCACGGATCTTTGTCAGCTTTTGAAAGGCAACAGAAATATCTTCATCGAGTTTCATCATAGAACGAGGAAGAATTTTACCTACCCTAGAATTCTTTACAAGATAATCCTCCATCTTTGTAATTTCTTTTTTCCTTGATGTTTCACCACTTCTTTCTCTGTCGGCTAATTTCTTAGCTCTGTACATAACCCTATCATTAATAACAAATCGGTTTCCACAAGTAAGAATACCACCAGGACAACCTTGGTCACAAGCTCTAAGCTCCAAAAAGTCAAGATTTTCTATATCGTCATTTTCAACCTTGTCAAGAAAGTCAATAACATTATGTATCTCATCAATAGCAAATGATTTCTTGCAATTGTTCAAACGCTTTTCTCCATTAGTCAAGGAAAAGACAACACAATCGGAAGTAACATCATTAGCAACAAGTTTAGTCTTATATTCCTTAGCTTGATTTTTTAGTTGTTTATAAACCATATTGTACATAGTGTCCATATTCAAAACACCATCAACAGACGATTTATCCTCACCAACAGGACTCTTTGTCGCAGCAATCTTAGCCGCACAAGGTGTGATATAGAAAATACCAATGTCCTCCTCAGGCACACCTTCATCTATAAGTTTTTTTCGTATATAGTTAGCAGTAAAGTCAACAGGAGCCTTGATCGGCACAAGATTATCGACAAGAGCAGGAAATTTCACTTGAATTAGTCTAACAATTGCAGGGCAAAAAGTAGAAATCAAAGGCTTATGTTCTTCATGTGAGGAGATATAATCGCTTGTAACCTGACTATGAATATATGCTGAGGCTTCAACCTCAATAGCATGAGTGAAACCAATATCAGTAAGAACGGAGTGAATAAGAGAGGCGTTATATTTTTCTGAGAATTGACCAAAGAATATAGAAGGTGCTAAAACAACACGTGTCTTGAAATTATATATGCTTGCAAAGTCGTCTTGAGCAACATAAACAGCACCAGAGGGACAAACCTTATAGCATTCACCACAATCAATGCAGCGATTCTCGTATATTGTTGCCTTACCTCCACGAACACGAATTGCCTCGGTAGGGCAGTTTCTCATACATCGAGAACACCCAAAGCAACGCTTTTCGTCAATCTTTAGAGCATGATAGAAAAAACTCTCTTTCATAATAGTTTCTAAATAAAATTCACAACCATTTTAATCTCAGTTCCCACACCAACCTCCGACTTTATATCAAGGTCGTCGACATTATTCTTAATATTTGGAAGACCCATACCTGCACCAAATCCCATTTCTCTTACCTTTGCCGATGCAGTTGAGTAGCCTTTTTGCATTGCTAGTTCAATATTCTCAATACCAGGACCAGAGTCCTTAATCAATACGCAAATTTTCTCAGAGTCAATGTCAACAAAGATTGTCCCACCAAAGGCATGAGCAATAGCGTTTACCTCAGCTTCATATACAGCCACAACCATTCGTTTTATCTTTTGAGCATCGATATTGAGCTGTTTCATGGTCTTTTTTATCTCACTCGAAGCCTTCCCAGCATTAGCAAAGTCGCTTTCAATAATATTATATTCAAAATGCATAATTTCTTCCTTTAGTATACAGGGTTTAGACCCGCCTTAAAAAGTAAACCTACTGTGCGAAACAAAGAATTTTTAGTTTGAAGGATAATCATATCGTTATCCTGAGCAAGTTCGAGCATCTCCTCATTAGGTTTCTTATTTCTTGCAAAAAGGATAACACCAATATTAGCCATTTCTGCCGTGCGAATAGTTTGTACATTACAAAGCCCAGTAATAAGGATAATTTCCTCCTCATCCAAAGTAAGAACATCACTCATAAGGTCAGAGGCAAATCCGTATTTAATCTCACGTTCAATTTTATCCTCACCAGTGACAATTTTAGCGTCAATAATTTGGGCTATTTCTTTAATCTTCATCTATCTTAATTTCTTGTTATATATCATACTAATAAATACGAATTGACAAAGATAACAAAAAAATAAATATCAAGACAATTACACCCAAATATCTTCACAATTGAAAATAAATACAAAGCATTTATACTGATAATAAAGCGAATATATTAAGTTTTTTAAAAATAAAATATTTACATTTGCAACAACAATTTATTTTTGCTCATTAACGTTTAAATAAAATGATTTTAAAAATTGAAGTTGTAATATGAGATTATGGAATATGAATAAGCAACGGTTTAAAAATCCTAATAATTTATTAGTGAGAAATAACATATCACTCACGACGGGGATTATGGTAAAGAGAATAATTATTTTAATCGCTATGATTTTGCCTCTTATTTCATATAGTCAAAAACATAGTAACGAATTAAAAGACAATATACAGTTAGATATAGGGCTGATAAAAGATTCAATTTCTTTTGGAGATTCGTTAGTGATGCAAATTATATTTAAAAATGTTTCTAATAATAATTTGCAAATATGTACTCCATCGAATCTATTTATTGTGGAAGAACTTGAAACTCCTTTTGCACATGGATTTGAAGTTTTGATTCTAAATAGAGGCATGAATGGGGTAATTAAAGATTTGATGCCTAATGAAGAAATAACTTTAAAATATAAGATTATTTTAAAGAAATTAGATTTTTTACACAAAGGAGAGAATAGACTTGTTCTAAATTATACACATATGACCAAAAAAAAGAATAAGAAAGCAATGGAGGGGTATATTCAGAAAACTTTCGTGTTGCATATTTTTTAGTTTGGGTTTCAATACACTGAAAAAATCCCCAATGACTGATATTAAATTATAACTTAGGAAGTGTATTTTATGAATAAAAAGAATATGAAAATTAAAGGTTTATTATTGTTATTCCTTATTTCAATAACTATGAATTCTTATTCTCAAGAGTTTTTTACTAAAGAATTAAAATGGGAACTAAGCGATTCAACTACAAATCTTATTTTTCAGGATACTACCCAAATAATTGAGTGGGGGAAAAGCATTAGTTCTTTAGCTACGGTGAAATCAGAGAAATTAGTCATAAAAAACAATGATGTTTTGATTTTAATGATAGACATATGTTCAGGTATATATTGCCCGTCTATTTACGTTTTTGTAGAGAGCAATAAACAATGGATATTAAAGGCGAGAACAATTGCAAGGATGGTAGAGCGAATAGAAATTAAGGTTGATAACAAGCTCGGAAAAATAATATTTAACACTAAATCTAGTAAGATAGGCGAGTTGCTTTTGTTGCCCTTCGTTTCTTGTGGGCAAACTAATTCTGAATTTAAACTACAAGATTCTTTTCTTATTAAACAGAATGAACCAATTTGCATCAATGAAAAGAATTGTTTCTATTTCACATGCGATAGTGGTTTTTCGTATTTGAAAATGTATTATATAACAGGAGATGAGCATAAAAAGCTAATAGATTCTGTCGAATTTAGTCCTTATAAATCAAGGATACATAGCTTTAAATCTCAAAAAGATAATTCTTATGTTATTTTGTGGGAGACAGAATATGAATATTTTCCAGTCATAATTGCTTACTACGTTTCAGAAGATGAATTAGTAAAAATTGGGCAATTGGAAATCTCTTTGCCTTGTGTGTCATGTGAAAGTTTTGAATATCCAATAAAAGATATTCAAGTGTTTAAGAAAAATGAAGAAATTGAAATCTCTTTTTTAAAGGATGTAAGATACAAGGCGAAAGACACTGAGCAATGGAAGGAATATAAATCGGAGTCTCTAAAATTTTACTTCAATATTTTGAATAAAGAGTTTAAAGTCAAAACCGATTTTTAATTTTCCCATTAGGAGAAGGTTAATTGAACATTTGTGAAAAATAAATTGATATAAATATGACGAAGTATCAAATTAAAAATCCTAATAACATATTTGTGAGGGATAACATATCCCTAACTACGGGGAGACAAATTGAAAATTCCGCTCTATTAGTAATAACCCTTTACCTTTTTAATTTATGAAGAAAATTTCTGTAACAATAATGTTTCTTTATTCAACATTATCCCTATATTCTCAATCTTATAGGTATGATTTTAAAGATAGTGTATCACATATTTATTTAGAGATTGCGCAAAATAAATATGAAATTGGCTACTCGAAGCAATTATCCATAGATATTTTTATGAGTGCTGCAATTTCTTCGGGTACATGTATACAAGATGATTCATTATTAATTCTAAAAGATGGTAAAGCGGGGTTTGAAATGATTTTTAGAAAAGATAGCAATGAACTTGTCCCCTTTCGGAAATATCCGATTTTTTTTGAAAATAAAAGGTTTGGATTATTCTGTAAAGTAGGAGGATTAGAATCCGACTATCTGCCGAAAATAGATTCTGATAAAGAAGACACTATATACAGTATTAGTGTTGATAATATCAAATGTGGGAAGTATTCAAATCGGAAACTTATGACAATAAGTATTATGGACGATTGGAGATATGCAATTGAAGGAGAGGTTTTTAGTATATCAGAGGGCAAGTGGTCTGAAAATGGAGATAAAATTGAATTATATGATGAATATCTTAAATACACCTTTGTTGGAACCAAATTGGATAATAATAGAATAAGAATTGAACTACCTGAATCCAAAAGAGATATTTTTTATTTGAGATAGTGAGTTAAATCTGCAATGAAAGTTATATGTTTTTTATCTTACTTAAAGATTGTTAAGGAATAACGTATAATTGATATTATACTAAGAGTAAAAAAAGAATATTTTGATTTTTTGAAAAAAAAGATGAATAAGCAACGGATTAAAAATCCTAATAACATATTAGTGAGAAATAACATATCCCTCACGACGGGGAAACGATGATAAAAGAAATGAAAATAACGTACTAACTTGGAGCCGACATATCAATTTGCTCACTTAAACAAAATAAATTTATGATACATTTTTACGATAAAAATAGAAAGATTGTAATGGAATTGTCTAATTTTTCTTTTGATGACGAACAAGAACAAAAAATTAGATTTTCTTCAAGTATTTCTTATGCTCCTTATAAAGCGTTTCAATATATAGAAGACTATAAAGTTTACTTTGAAGACTTACTAAAAGAGTTGAATTTACTTTATTTGAATAAAATAAAAATAGCAAAGTTTCGACCAATAGAAAGACAACTGGAAATTTACTTAAAGCAATTAGACTTTGGGAGTATTGCTGTATCCATAAGGTTGAATTACTTAGACGTTGATAATTTTAGCCATAGTATGTATGAATCAGCATTAGAGATTAATTACGAAATAGAGCAATCTTTTTTACCTGAATTGATAGCTGATATTTCAGCAGTTCTAGCTAATGTTAATCAAACAAGATAATATCTGAATATGATAAAGAGATAATTAAGGGAGTTTTGGAGATAATCTTTTAAAGCAAAGAGAGGCTTGGGTAGATTAAAGAGATAGTGTTAGGGGCTTTTGATTCTAGTGTCGTGGATTCTTAATCTAATATTGGTATCTCTTTAATCTATTTTTGCTAGTTTGGAATTTTTGGCTTAAGATACTGATTGATTGAGTGTAAACCCCATTTGGGTTAAGGTGGGTTAAGGTAAAAATCGATTTTTAATAAGTCCTTTAGTTTTAGCGAAAGCGAAATTTTTTTTTTGAAAAAATAAATTCGCTTTCGCTGATTTATAGAAAAGTTTTATTTTTATGTTTTTACCTTAACCCACCTTAACCCAAAGGCACTAAACGTTCTTTATATCAATGCTTTAAGCTATGAATAGATTTGCTTAAAAAAGGCTCTCTATTTGGTTAATTCCTATTAAATTTAACCCCAAATAAATGGTAAGCGAAATTTTGTACTTCGAAATTTTCACTCCCTTTTTCGGTCATTTTCGTTTCGCTCACAAATTTTAACAATGCGATTTAATAATTTAAATTATCAAGCTAATTTTGTTTTTGATTTTTGTTCAGAAAAATGGAAAAAATATTAATCAGAATCATCTCAAGAGAGCCAAAGAAATGGTGGTTCTTCCGCTGGGGTACAAAAGGCATCAATCAAATAATAATCTCCAAAAACCCAAACACGGAGTTCGAGTATTTGCGGTATATTAAGGTGAAATAACGTAGAGGCGAACCGTTGTGTTGCCTCTACATTTATTGTTTAATTAATTTCTTAGAAATGCTCTTGTTTGTCTTAATGTCTCTAATATTGCAAATATATGTCCCTGTCTTCAGGTGATTGCAATTAATGCTTTTATTTGACGAAAGGGTTTCGGAAAATATCTCTCTTCCGAATGCGTCAACCACACTCAGACTTAACGGATACCCGCTTGATTCGATATTTAATATATTCTTAACAATAGTAGGGTAGACCTTAACCTGGATATTATCATTATTAATATCTTTCAAGCCGTCAATAATAGGAAGATTTAAATCTATTATTGAATCACTGTATATGGTGTCGGTATTTTTAATAGCATAGGATTGGAATTTTATTGATTGCATATTTGGAATGAAATATACTATAGTGTCAAAATCCATGTTTTTTATTGGGAGGAATAAGGTAGATGATTCTACAAGCCCTTGGTTTATAAACATTAACAGAGGAGAATACCCATCGTTGGAGTATATGAATATTCCCTTCTCTAGAATTGAATCATTCCCCAAATCTATAGAAGAATATATACTGGCTTTTCTGTAATACTCATATATATCAGTTCCCCATCCTTCAGTTATCGAATCCAATTTCACATTGATTTGGGAATTTGCCACATAGCCGAAAAATAGAAATAATAATAATATCGATGCTTTTCTTTTCATCTCTTAAACTGTTTGTAATAAATACTATTTATTTTATTTACTCTAAAGTTGAAATTTATTGACTTTAGTAATCAGTTTTACTCTTTGATTATTTTTTTTGTGTAGGTCTTGTTTTCTTCGAATATCTTTACCAGATAAAATCCACTATTTAGTTTGCTTAAATCGTAATCGGAGGATTTATTGCTGTTGTATACGTTTCTTCCTATATTGTCGTAGATTTCAATTCGGTCGTAATTGCCAGTAATTTGCAGTTTGTCTTTTACCGGATTAGGGTAGATTGAGTAGTTTTCCGTTTGTATTTTAGTTAAACCGACTTCTCCTGTCTTGTGTGAATATTTCATTAGATAGTTGAGGGTAGTGTCACTATAATAATCATCTTCTGAAGAATTGACAACAATGATTAAACTGCTGTCTTTTGTGACCTCTAAACCATTAATCATTTTATTGTGAGTAGGTAGATACCCGTTATATGTAATAACGTTTTTTATATTGCAATTTACATCAAAGTTAATAATCTCGATACCTCTAGGGGAATCTTCCCAACCTCGACCCAAGTAGGATGTGTAGATTGCAATATACATATTGTTGAGATTATCAACATTAACCATTTTATTCTTTCTGTTTTCCATCGTAAGCCATACACTAATATTGCTATAGTTCAATATGTCGGTAGTTTTATATTCCTTTGTTTTTAGGTTGTAGACAGTCAAATCATAATAACCGGTCATGAATAATAAACTGTCGTTAATGCTGCTAATATTGCAATTTGATGGAAGATCAATACTGTCTTTAATGTTTAAACTGTCTGCATCAATGATATACAAAATATTTTTATTTGAAGGTTGATAACAGCTTAATAAAATATCCTTACCGTTGCAATCCATATCCATTATGCGATTATAATATAGTATATCACTTGTCTTAATGACATTACCATTAGTATCGAATAGACATAAAATAGTATTCAATGTATCTGAAACCTTATAATTATTCGCTAATATAAAATTATGTTTAGGTGTTACCGTATATAAATATCTGAGAAAATCAGTACTTGTATCCGAGTAATTATATAATTGAGGTAATGTAAATGTTCTCGCGCTGTCACTTACAACTTTTAAATAAATAGAATCGATTAATAAATTGCCGGATACCCAAGAATTACTGTCAATTGGAATTTGAACATATCTGCTTTCCAAATTTACACTGTAGAATTTATTATCCATTTTATAGGAATAATCATTCTGATTAATAGTTTTGATAATGCCTAAGGTATCATCGTAATTTACTAATTTCCCGTTAAGGTTTGCCCAATGCCCGTCATTGTCGAGATTTACAATTGTCGAGGAATTGTAAACGCTGCTGTCACCGACAATTTTAATTGTGTCATTTTGCAACAGCACATTTTGTGCAGAAATACTCATAGCTCCAATAGAGAGCAAAATAAACAATAAGACCTTTTTCATTTTCATTTTTTTATAAGTTTTATATCATAAAACACCTAAAAGTCAATATTGTTTAACTGTTGGTGCATCAATTAACAATATTTTTATTTTGTTCAAATATTCTCTCTATTTGCCTATAGTATTAATCTATTTGCTCTATTATTTTTTTGTAGTATCTTTGCGCGTGTTTTAAAATTAGGTATTATGAATATGTTTGAAGAAAAGAAACAGAAACAGGATATGATTGATAAGGCTATGAGCGGTATTAAGCATCTTGTTGCTGTTGGTAGTGGTAAGGGAGGTGTTGGTAAGAGTACTGTTGCTGTTAATTTGGCTATAAGTCTTGCAAAAAAAGGTTTTAAGGTCGGTCTTGCCGATGCAGATATACATGGTCCTTCTATTCCTACACTTTTTAATATTGAGAATGAAGAGGTGATGGGTAAGGAGATAGATGGAAAGATGTTTATTGTGCCTTTTGAGAAATATGGTATAAAGCTAATGTCGGTTGGGTTCTTTGTTGACCCTTCTAAGGCTTTGATGTGGAGAGGACCTATGGCTTCGAATACCTTGATTCAGATTCTTAGCGAAACTCTTTGGGGAGAACTTGATTTCTTGATTATGGATATGCCTCCAGGAACAGGAGATGTTCAACTAACCTTGGCTTCTCAGTTTAAGGTTTCGGGTTCAGTCTTTGTATGTACACCTCAACAATTGGCAGTTGCCGATGTTCGTAGAGCGGTGAATATGTTCACAGATAAGGGGATAAATATTCCTGTGCTTGGCTTAATAGAGAATATGGCTTATTTCACTCCTAAGGAGCTTTTGGATAAGAAGTATTATATATTTGGTAAAGATGGAGGTAAAGGTTTGGCTGAGGAATTAGGAATAGAGCTTTTGGCTCAGATACCTATTTCGGAAGATATTTCGCAAACAAATGATAGTGGAAATCCAATAAGTATGGACTTTTCTTCGTTAGAAGCAGAGGCCTTTATGGAACTTGCAGATAGAATTAATAATAAATTAAATAAATAAATAAAATGACAACAGAAGAAAGACAAGTATTAGAAACAAAAGTAAAAAACGTATTAGAACAAGTTAGACCTTATCTTCAAGCTGATGGTGGAGATTTACGTTTTGTTGAGCTAACAGACGAAAAGGTTGTTTATGTGGAGTTGCAAGGACATTGTGGCTCTTGCCCTCATAGCCTTATGACATTAAAAAGAGGAGTTGAGGCAGCAGTTAGAGAAGCTGTTCCTGAAATCGTTTCTGTAGAGAGATATAGCTAAATGATTTACACAAAGACAGGGGATAAGGGTGCTACATCCTTAGTTGGTGGTACTAGGGTAGAAAAATTTGATCTTCGTGTGGAGTGCTATGGCACTTTAGATGAATTAAATTCTTTTATCGGTATTATCTATGATATGGCTAATGAACAGGAGGATTTAATTGACAAACTTGATAAAGAGGTTACCCGCGAAATCTTCAGAATTATGAATGTTATCTTTAATGCAGAGGCGATAGTAGCTTGTGAAAAGAAAGATATTTTAGACTCTCTTACTAGGGTCAATGATGATGATATTTTGATGCTAGAAAAACGTATTGATAGTTTTTCTGCTCAATTACCTAAGTTTAGAAGTTTTATTCTCCCTTGTGGTGATATTTTAGTATCTCATATTCATGTTGCTAGAACCATTTGTCGAAGAGCAGAGAGGTTGCTATGTCGTCTGGGTGCAGAGCAAGAAGGTGTTGATCAAAATGTAATGAAGTTTATTAATAGGTTGTCGGACTATTTTTTTATGCTTTCAAGAGCCGTTCTCAATGCTAAGGGCAAGGAGGAAATTTTTTGGAAACCATAATAATTAGAAAAAAACTATAATAAAGTTTGGTAGTTTTGAAAATAATACTACTTTTGCAAAAAAGATATATTAATCTAAAATATTGTTAAAATGTATTGGACATTAGAATTAGCCTCTAAGTTAGAAGATGCTCCTTGGCCAGCAACAAAAGAAGAGCTTATTGATTATGCTTTGAGAAGTGGTGCTCCTGCCGAGGTTATTGAAAACCTGACAGAAATAGAAGACGAGGGAGAGATTTATGATAGTATTGAAGATATCTGGACTGACTACCCCACAAAAGATGATTTCTTTTTTCATGAAGATGAATATTAATTCTGTAAATAAGCGTTTCAAGTAATTGAGACGCTTTTTTTTATTTCTATAAATCTTTTTTTATAACTTTGCCAAATCTAATTTATTGAACTCATTAATCAAGATACACAAGTTATGAAAAAAGTATTATTCTTTATTGTCTCTATTTTCTTTGTTGTTTCCTTAAATGCTCAAAATATTGGAGCAGGCTTAAGAGGATATATTTCGAATCAAAATTCCAAAAATAATAGCAGTTTGTTTTCGGATAGATACGCTATTCGTAACTTTGATAATATTGATTATCTTGCAACCATTATTAAGGTAAATGAGAATTTTAGCCTTGAGAGTCTAAACCCACTAAGCTGTAAGATTGGTGCAAGGTTTGGAAATATTCTAACGCTTTATATTCCTCTTTGTAAGGTTAATGACGTACTTTCATTAAAAGGATTAGAAGATATTGAGTGTTCAAGAAAGGTGTCGAGTCCTCTTATCAATAAGGCAACAAATGATGTAAATGCAGACCTAGTTAATCAAGGATTTGAATTGCCAAAAGGATTTTCCGGTAAAGACGTAATTATAGGTATCACGGATTGGGGTTTTGATTATACTCATCCTGTCTTCTATGATACCTCGATGACAAATTATAGGGTAATTGCTGCATGGGATCAATATAGAAAACAAGGTCCTGCTCCAAGTGATTTTCTTTATGGAACTGTTTTTCAAGGAAAAAATCAGCTACTTGGCGCTCAAAGTGATACACTTAATATATATAATATAGGTACTCATGGCACCCATGTTGGAGGTATCGCATCAGGAGCAGGAGCAGGTACAATTTACAGAGGAGTGGCTTATGATGCTAATCTATTATTTGCTACATTTTTGATTGATGAGGCAGCAGTATTAGATGCTTATGCTTGGATGAGAGATGTTGCTATAGCTCAAGGCAAGCCACTAGTGATAAATGGTAGTTGGGGTATATATCATTTTGGATTATTAGATGGAACTTCGCTTATGGATCAAGCTATTGGGAATCTTTCTTCTCAAAATAATGTTGTATTTGTTTCAGCAGGGGGAAATAATGGTAGAGATAATTTTCATCTAAACGCAAGATTTAGTAATAATGAGATTAAGAAGTCATCTATTGAGTTTAATTTTGGAGATAATATGAATCCAAATTATTGGGGACAGACAATTACAATGATGGGTGATAGTACCGATAGATTCTCAACTCGTTTAGAATTTTATAGTAGTTCATTGCAATTAATTGATTCAACTCAGTGGGTAAATACGATTACTAATGATGTAATAAATAATAACTTTATCATAACAGGAGGGGATAGTATTATTTTTAGAGTCTCTTCACAGGCCTCTACACCAATTTCTCATCGACCTATTCAAGAGTGGGAGGTTCGTATTTCTAATTATCAGTTAAATAAATACTATGTTGTATTAGCTATATCTTCTCCAAGCGGGAGAGTTCACGCTTGGAATGTGGCTGCCCTTACAACCGGTGTTGGAAATTGGGGGATGAGGTTTTTGAGCCTTGGACCTAATTATATTTATGGAGATAAGTATTATGGTTTAGGAGAGCCTACTGTTGCCGATGCAATGATTTCGGTTGCTGCTTATACAGCAAAAGAAAGGGGTAGTTTGAATGGGGGCGCAAGGGCTATGTTTTCAAGTATTGGACCTAGAATAGATGGTGTTCTAAAACCTGAGGTTGCTGCACCTGGAGTCTCTGTTATTTCCTCTTTGAATTCTTTTGCAACGGATATTGAGACCTATCCTACAACGAATTCTGTTGTTTTCAACGAAAGAACTTATCGTTTCTATCCTTTTTCGGGAACATCAATGTCATCTCCTGTAGTTACTGGAGTTGTTGCTCTTATGCTCGAGGCTAATCCTAATCTTAGTCCAAGTATGATAAAAGAGGTATTGAAACAAACTGCAAGAGTAGATGAATATACAGGAACAACCATTCCAAATAATAGTTGGGGATGGGGAAAGATTGATGCTTTGGCAGCAGTGAAGAGATCTATTCAATTGATAGGTTTAAATGATGGTTTTGAAAGAAGTAGTGGGATTAATTTCTATCCAAATCCTGCAAAAGATAAATTGTATATAAATTCTGCAAGTTCGCAGTCTTCTGTAATCAAAATATTCGATGTATTTGGTAAACTGAGAATTGAGTATAGAAATAATCCAAAAGAATTAGATATATCTTCCTTAGAAAAAGGGTTCTATATTATTTGTTTTATTGAAGGAGAAAAGAAATTTAGTGCTAAACTTGTAATCCACTAACTAATATTATGTTTAAGGCAATAATTATTGCTGCTATCGACCATAATAATGTTTTCTGAAACTTAGTATTTGCATACTTACCCATTATCTTCTTTGATGATGTTAGGTAAATAAGTAATATTATTGTGATTGGTAGTTGTATGCTAAGAAGGGTTTGAGAATATATAAGTCCCATAAAAGGATTTTTTATAAAAAATATTACTAGTAAGGCCGATAGGAATGAGATTAAGACCCCTACCTTAGTATGAGGGTCTTTAATATTATAAGACTCATTAAATATACCAGCATAAATTGACCCCCCAGCTATTGCAGAAGTAATTGTTGAGGATATTGATGCAAATAATAATGCTACTGCAAATATATTCGATGCAGAATTTCCAAGAAGAGGTAGTAACATATCCTTGGCTTGCTCAAGCTCAGTTACTAATATATGATTTTTAAAGAATACTGTAGCCGCAAGTATTATCATTGCACTATTGATTGCCCAACCTATACCCATAGAGAATAAGGTTTCAATAAATTCAAACTTTAATTGACGTTTTATAACCTTCTCGTCTTGAAGATTCCATTGTCTACTTTGTATTACCTCTGAGTGAAGAAATAAGTTATGTGGCATAACCACTGCTCCAAGTATACTCATTACAAAAAGCATTGAACCATTGGGGATTGAAGGAACTACCCACGCTTTTATTGCTTCAGGCCATATTACATCAACAAGAGACAATTCATATAAGAAACTTAGCCCTATTATAGATACAAAGGCAATTATCCATTTTTCTATCTTCGAGTATGAATTTGTGAATAATAGTATTAAGGAAGTGAAAAATATTATTATTGCTCCAAATACTATTGGGATATTGAATAACATTTTTAAGGCAATGGCACCTCCTAATATTTCTGCAAGCGAAGTTGAGGCAGAGGCTACCATTGCAGATATTAATATTGGTTTATGTATTTTTTTTGGTAAATATTCTGTAGCTGCTTCGCTTAAACATTTCCCTGTTACAATTCCAAGATGGGCTGCATTATGTTGAAGGATAATAAGCATTATGGTTGATAGGGTTATAACCCAAAGTAAAGAGTATCCAAACATACTTCCTGCTGCAATATTAGATGCCCAATTACCAGGGTCAATAAAGCCAACAGTTACAAGTAGTCCTGGTCCAATATATTTGAATATTTCGAAATTGGACTCTATAGCTTTGTAGTCGTGTTTGAAGAATCTTTTAATCAAATTCATATTTCATAATATTAATTCATTGGTGCAAATATATGATTAATTACAATAAAATGAATGCTTCTATCTTTCTTTTATATTATTCAAAACTATATGTGTTCAAAATATTTTTCATTCATATTGTTTGACTTTAATAAAAAAATTGTAATTTTGAACCCTGAAATTTTAATGACAAATCAAAAAAGAAAATAAAATGAACATTCCAACAAATTTAAAGTATTCAAATGACCATGAATGGTTAAGAATCGAAGGTGAAGAAGCTTATATCGGAATTACTGATTTTGCTCAACATGAGTTAGGTGATATCGTTTTCGTAGATGTTGATACTGAAGGTGAAACTTTAGACATTAACGAAACATTTGGTTCTATTGAAGCTGTTAAAACTGTTTCTGATTTAATGATGCCAGTTTCTGGGGAGGTTATAGAATTCAATGCTGAACTTGAAGCTAATGCTGCTTCTATTAACTCTGATCCTTATAACGAAGGTTGGATTGTTAAGATTAAAATGACTAATCCTTCAGAGGTTGAAAACTTAATGGACGCTGCGGCTTATTCAGCTTTCATCGGTTTATAATTAAGTTATTTTACTTCAAAAGAAAATGCTCGAAATAGTTTTCGAGCATTTTTTATTTAAATATTTTTTATGAATAGGAAATATAAAGTTATAGCATTAGTAGTTTGGACATTTATCTTGCTCTTAGCTATACTTGCTCCCTCTGATATGATCTCAAAAGAAGTTGGATTTTTTAGCTTTATTCCCTTTTTTGATAAGTTTGTTCATTTTTGTCTATTCTTTGGTTTTGCTTTTCTTTTATTCTGGGCTATATTTAAGGGAAGGATTATGAAAACATTAATTCAAACATTTTTTATTTCTATTATTTTTGGACTTTTTACTGAAAGTATGCAACTTTTGCTTTTTAAGTTTGTTAATAGATTATTCGAATGGGTTGATTTGTCTTTCAATGTACTAGGAATTGTAATGGCATTATTTTTATGGTACTTGATCATTGCCTATAAGAGAAACAAAGCAGTTAAGATATAATAGAATAAAAATTTTGTTCAAAGTAGTTGGTAATAAAAAATTAATTTATATCTTTGCAAACTCATTGACGAGAAATATTAGAAGAAAAAACAATAATAATAAGTAGGTAAGATATGTATTTAACAACCGAAAAGAAACAAGAAATTTTTGCTCAACACGGCAAGTCAGTAAGCGACACAGGTTCAACTGAAGGACAAATTGCATTGTTCACATTTAGAATTCAACATCTTACTAACCACTTACGTGAACAAAGAAATGACAAATTTACTGAACGTTCTTTAGTGAGATTAGTAGGAAAAAGAAGACGTTTACTAGATTATTTAAAATCAAAAGATATTGTAAAGTATCGTGAACTTATTAAAGAATTAGGTATAAGAAAGTAATTCTTATATCAATTTATAATCCAAAAAGGCAATTAGCTTCTAATTGCCTTTTTTCGTGTATTTATACGTTTTGTTTTGGGGAGCAAAGAAGCAAAGTAAACATAGTCTAACGTTGCTCCAGTTAGAAAGAGGTATATAAAAAAATAATAAGATGCAAGGAATCAAAAAAATCTTCGACATTGGAGATGGAAGAACTATCGAACTTGAAACTGGCAAATTAGCTAAACAAGCTGATGGTTCTGTAGTTGTAAGAATGGGCGACACTATGTTGCTAGCTACTGCGGTAGCAAAGAAAACTGCTGGTGAAAATGTGGACTTTATGCCACTAACAGTAGATTATCAAGAAAAATACGCTTCTGTTGGACGTTTCCCAGGAGGTTTCTTTAAGAGAGAAGCTCGTCCATCGGAGTATGAAATATTAATAGCTCGTTTAGTTGATAGAGCTTTGCGTCCTTTGTTCCCAGAAGATTTTCATGCTGAGGTTCAAGTTCAGATTACCCTTATTTCTGGAGATCAATCAACTCCACCAGATGCATTAGCTGCTCTCGCAGCTTCTGCAGCATTAGCCGTTTCAGATATTCCTTTCAATGGACCAGTATCTGAGGTTAGAGTAATATACACTGATGGAAAATTCGTTGTAAGTCCTTCTTTAGCTGAATTAGAAAATGCAGAACTTGATTTGATCGTCGCAGCTACTGCTGATAATATTATGATGGTTGAGGGTGAGATGAAAGAAGTTTCTGAAGAAATTATGTTAGAGGCCCTAAAGATTGCTCATGATGCTATAAAAACTCATTGTAAGGCTATAAGCGAATTAGAGGAAATGGTTGGTAAAAAAGTAAAACGTGAATACTGCCATGAAACTAATGATGAAGAACTAAAAAATGCAATTCATAATGCTGTTTACCAAAAAGTATATGATTTTGCAAAACAAGGAATTCCAAATAAGAGCATAAGAGGAGAGGGTTTTGCTGCAATTAAGCAAGAATTTATCGATACTCTATCACCAGAAGAAGCAAAAGAAAAATCATTCTTAATATCTAAGTATTTTCACGATGTTGAGAAAGAGGCTATGAGAGATATGGTATTGAACGAGAGAGTTCGTTTAGATGGTCGTCGTTTAGACGAAATCCGTCCTATTTGGGCAGAGGTAGACTATCTTCCAACTCCACATGGTTCAGCTGTATTTACTCGTGGAGAAACTCAATCTCTTACAACATGTACACTAGGAACTAAGCTAGATGAGCAAATCATCGACGGAGCTATGATTGAAGGAAAGAATAACTTTATTCTTCATTATAACTTCCCTGGATTTTCAACTGGTGAAGTAAAACCAAATAGAGGAACATCTCGTCGTGAGATTGGTCATGGTAATTTAGCTATGAGAGCCCTTAAACAAGTTTTACCAACAGCAGAAGAATGTCCTTATACAATACGTATTGTTTCTGATATCTTAGAATCTAATGGTTCTTCATCTATGGCTACTGTATGTGCAGGATGTTTGTCATTGATGGATGCAGGAGTTAAGATTAGAAAACCTGTTTCAGGTATTGCAATGGGACTTATTGCTAAGGGTGATAAATGGGCAGTGCTTTCTGATATTTTAGGTGATGAAGACCATTTAGGAGATATGGACTTTAAGGTTACTGGTACTAGAGATGGTATTACAGCTTGTCAAATGGATATTAAATGCGATGGACTTTCTTATGAAATCCTTGCAAAAGCCTTGGCTCAAGCAAATGCGGGGAGAATGCATATTCTTAATATCATTGAAGAAACAATGCCAGCACCAAGAGAAGATTATAAGCCTCATGTTCCAAGAGTTGTGAAAATGAGTATTCCTAAGGAATTTATTGGAGCAATTATCGGACCTGGAGGAAAGATTATTCAAGAAATGCAAAAGGAATCTGGTGCAGTTATTGTTATTGAAGAAAAGGGAGAATTTGGTATTATCGATATCGTTGCAGTTAATAAAGAATCTATTGATTCAGTTATTGCTAAGATTAATGGTATCATCGCTGTTCCTGAAATTGGAGAAGAGTATGAAGGAACTGTAAAAAATCTTCAAACATTTGGTGCATTCGTTGAGTTTTTACCAGGAAAAGATGGTTTGTTACATGTATCTGAGATTTCATGGAATAGAGTAGATAATGTTGAAGATGTATATAAGGTGGGAGATAAGGTTACGGTTAGACTTATTGAAGTTGATAAGAAGACTGGTAAGTATAAACTTTCACATAAGGTTCTTACTCCAAAACCTGAAGGATATGTAGAACGTGCTCCAAGAGCAGAACATTCACATAGACCTGAGGGAGGAAATAGAGACTCTTCACGTCCAAGACCAGAACGTCCAGTTCGTGCAGAGCGACCAGCAGAATCTGATCAAACAGAAAACTAGTCTTCGAAAAGACTAAGCAATCTATACAAAAGAGCTACCCTTAAAACGTAGCTCTTTTTTTATTCTTTTCGCTGAAAAAAACATCTATTTGTTGCTTTGGTTGCAAATAATTATATTTGCACATTATTTAGTTGATATTTACTATAATGAAGAAGATATTTTTCTTATTTTTTCTGTTTATTTTGTTTTCTAGATTAAATGCTCAGACTGTGGCTTATCATTTGGATTATATTGATTTTAATAAGAATGGAATTAAGGATAAGTTTGAGGACGTTAGTCTGCCTACTATTAATAGGGTTGAGGATTTATTGTCTAAGATGAGTTTAATAGAAAAAGAGGGACAGCTTCTTACAGGTTATGGTTGGCTTATGTATGAAAGAAAGGGTGATGAAGTCTTTCTTTCAGATTATTTTAAGAGTATGATTAGTACAAAACCATGGGGAGGTCTTTGGGGATTACTTCGTGCAGACCCCTGGACTCAGAAAAATCATATCACAGGACTTAACCCAAATTTTTCCCCTAAGTTTATAAATTCTCTACAAAGATATACTATAGAAAACACTCGCCTCGGGATACCAATGCTTATTTCGGAGGAGTGTGCACATGGAGTAATGTCAATTGGTACAACAGTTTTTCCAACAGGACTGGGTCAGGCATCAACTTGGAATCCTCAGCTTATTGAGAAAATGGCTAGAATTATTGCCCTTGAGGCTCGAAGCCAAGGTGCAACTATTGGTTATGGTCCAGTGCTTGATTTAGCAAAAGATCCTCGTTGGTCGAGAGTAGAGGAGACTTATGGTGAGGATTATTTTCTAGTTTCGAAAATGGGAGAGGCTATGGTTAGGGGTTTTCAATATGGAAAAAATGATTCCATCAACCTTCGAGATAAAACAACTATTGCCTCAACTCTAAAACATTTTGCTGCATATGGTTCTTCTGAAGGAGGACATAATGGAGCCAGTGTAAATATTGGAGAAAGACAACTTCATTCAGAGATATTAAAACCTTTCCATAAGGCAGTTGCCATTGGAGCTAGTTCGGTAATGACATCTTATAATGAAATAGATGGAGTGCCTTGTAGCTCAAATAAGTATCTTATTACCGATATATTAAAGAATAAATGGGGATTTAGAGGTATGGTGGTATC
Organism: Bacteroidota bacterium; assembly: GCA_017860275.1. GTDB lineage: Bacteria > Bacteroidota > Bacteroidia > Bacteroidales > P3 > UBA10566. Next base: position 158,699 of record JAFNAQ010000001.1, on the reverse strand, counting down.
AGATTTATTTTCTATAGCAGGACTAGTGAACCATGGGGTGGCTAGGGATAAGAATGAGGCTAGCTTAAGAGCAATAAGCGCAGGAGTAGATATGGATCTTAGTGCAAAAGATTTTGAAAATAATATTGAGGCTTTGGTAAACAGTGGAGAATTAGATATTTCTATTGTGGATAATGCAGTTAGAAGAATATTGGAACTAAAATTTAATCTAGGATTATTTGATAATCCATTTGTCAATGAAGATATTAAACCATTCGATAAAGAGCATAAAGAAATTGCTAGAGAAGTTGCAAAAGAATCAATTACATTACTAAAGAATAAGGATAATATTCTTCCATTAAAACCAAATAAACGAATAGCATTAATTGGTCCAAACGCAGATAATGTTTATAATATGTTGGGAGATTATACTGCACCTCAGTTAGAGAAAGATGTAATTACATTAAGAAAAGCATTGGAATTAAGATTCAAGAATCAGAGTTTAATTACTTATTCAAAGGGTTGTGCCATAAGGGATACTTCAAGAAAAGATTTTAATCATGCTTTGGAGATAGCCAAGGATGCGGATATTATTGTTATGTGCATGGGAGGCTCAAGTGCAAGAGATTTTAGCTCAGAGTTTGAAATAACAGGAGCAGCAAGGGTATCAGAGAATGCAAATAGTGATATGGACTGTGGAGAGGGATATGACAGGGCGAGCTTGGAATTATTAGGTGTACAGAATGAACTTTTAGAAAAAGTTAAAGAATTAGGTAAGCCAATTGTTTTGGTTCTTATAAAAGGTAGACCATTAATACTAAATTGGGCAAATGATAATGTTGATGCGATAATTGATGCTTGGTATCCTGGGATGGAAGGAGGAAATGCAATTGTTGATGTTTTATATGGAGATTATAATCCAGCAGGGAGACTCCCAATCTCAATACCTCGCTCGGAGGGTCAGTTACCTATTTACTATAATTATAGGGGAAAATCTATTAGGTCAAATTATATAGATGAAAAAGGAACTCCTTTGTTTAGTTTTGGGTATGGTTTAAGTTATACTGATTTTAAATATAGGTCAATAAAGGTAAATAAAATTGAGAATAAACTTAGTGTTGATATTGAAGTTGAGAATATTGGAGATAGAGATGGAGATGAGGTTGTCCAAGTTTATTTCAAAAAATTATATGGGGAGTATACCTGTGTAGAAAAACAATTAAAGGCATTTAATAGGACACATATTAAAAAGAAAGAGATAAAAACAATAAATTTTGAGTTTTCAGAGCAAGACTTTTTGGAATATAATAAAAGTGGAGAGTTTGGTTTTGAAGCATCTGAATATGAAATTATGGTTGGAGGTTCCTCAGATAATCTACCATTAAAAGAAAGAATAAAATATACTATATCAAAATAATAAGCATGAAAAAGATTTTTTTAGCCCTATTGCTAATGTTTTTTGCAATTGATAATAATGCTCAAGACTTAACAAAACCAGAAACAGATTCAATAATAATAAAAAAATTGGAACAATGGCAAGACCTAAAATTTGGTTTTATGATGCATTGGGGGCCTTATTGTCAATGGGGTGTTGTGGAAAGTTGGTCAATTTGTAACGAGGAATGGATAGATAGAAGGGGAGTTAATTATGTCGATTATATGAAAGAATATAAAAAACTCAACACTACATTTAATCCAACAAAGTTTGATCCTCAAAAATGGGCAGAAATAGCAAAAGAAGCTGGGATGAGATATGTTGTTTTTACAACAAAACATCATGACGGTTTTTCTATGTTTGACACTAAGCAGACAAATTATTCTATTACAGATAAATCATGTCCTTTCTCTTTAAATCCAAAAGCAGATATTACAGCAGAGGTTGTTAAAGCATTTAGGGATAAGGGTTTTTGGACTGGGCTATATTTTTCTAAACCTGATTGGAATAATCAAGATTATTGGGCTCCTGAGTGGGCAACTCCAGATAGAAATGTAAATTATGATGTGAATAAACATCCTGAGCGTTGGCAGAAATTTTGTGATTTTACCTTCAATCAAATAAATGAACTTACAACTAATTATGGGAAGATTGATATTCTTTGGTTAGATGGAGGTTGGGTTAGACCTGAGTATAGTCTTAACGAAGAATATCGCACTTGGATTGGATGCTACCAGAGGATTCAAGATATTAATATGCCTAAGATTGCCAAGATGGCAAGGGAGAATAATCCAGACTTACTTATTGTAGATAGAACTGTTCATGGTAAATATGAAAATTATCAAACACCAGAACAACAAATTCCAGATAAACCATTAGATTATCCATGGGAAACCTGTATGACGATGGGAGATTCGTGGTCTTATATTCCTAATGATAACTATAAAAGTACAAATAAACTGATACATTTGCTTGTAGATATTGTTTCAAAGGGTGGGAATTTTCTATTAAATGTTGGACCTGACTCAGAAGGGAATATTCCAGAAAAGGCTATAGAGAGAATGAGAGAAATAGGAGCTTGGATGAAGATTAATCAAGATGCTATTTATGCCACCAAGCCAGTATTTCCATATAAAGAAGGTAATGTTTGTTTTACTCAAAAAGAAAATACAATATTTGGGGTTATTCTTTTAGAAAATAATAAACCAATTAGCAGAGTGCTTATAATCAAAAATATTGATAAGCATTTAAAGATTGGAAAGATAAATATTAAGGGAACATCTTTAAAAGCAAGGTTATCTAAGAATAAAGCAGGAGGTTATAAAATAATATTACCTAAAGGAATCGAAAACGATACACTAAGGCATGCTATTGTAATTGAAATGGCGATAGTAATATAAATTCCTTTTAATATTGCTCTTTTTCGTTTGGAAAGTCTTGGCTTTTTACATCAACTATATATTTTCTGACTGCATTTGTGATTTCATTCCCAATAGAGTGATAACGACGAAGAAAACGAGGAGAAAATTCTTGAGTAATTCCAAGCATATCATGAAGAACCAATACTTGACCATCAACACCACCTCCAGCTCCAATTCCTATTACAGGTATTGATAATTCAGAAGCTACTCTAGCAGCAAGTGTTGCTGGGATTTTTTCCAATATTAGAGCAAAGCATCCAGCATCCTCAAGAGCATGAGCATCTTCAATTAACTTATTCGCTTCCTCCTCTGATGTTGCTCTAACAACGTATGTTCCAAACTTATTTATTGATTGTGGTGTTAATCCAAGATGTCCCATAACAGGAATTCCAGCCGAAAGTATTCTGTTTACTGATTCGAGTATTTCTTTTCCTCCCTCAATTTTAACAGCATTTGCCTCAGTTTCTTTCATTATTCTAATTGAAGAATGAAGAGCTTCCTTTGAATTCCCCTGATATGTTCCAAATGGGAGATCTACAACAACTAAGGCGCGATCGGTTGCTCTAACAACAGATGCAGCATGATATATCATTGCATCAAGTGTTATGGGAAGTGTAGTTTCATAACCAGCCATAACATTTGCCGCAGAATCCCCAACTAGTATTATATCAATATTTGCCGAGTCAACCAGTTTTGCCATAGAATAATCATAAGCGGTTAGCATGGAAATTTTCTCTCCTCTGTTTTTCATTGACTGAAGTACGTGAACTGTAACTCTTCTTATATTATCGTTTTTTACTGTAGACATATCTATAATGATTTTATTTTTAGATTAATTAGATAGCAAAATTAGAAATAAAAACAATCCAATAGTCATTTACTCGAATTATTTAGAAAAATATATGAGTATTTAAATGAAAAATTGACTATATTTGTGGCTTAAAATTAATAAATATGTACGAATTCATAGAAGGTAAACTAGAATATATTAATCCATCATCTGTAGTGGTAAATGTCTTAGGTATTGGATATCATATAGAAATTTCATTAACTACCTATACTGAAATAAAGGACAAGGTTAACGCTAGAATTCTCACACATCACGTTGTTAGAGAAGATGCTCATCAATTATATGGTTTTTCAACAGCCAAAGAGAGACAATTATTTCGTCATCTAATATCTGTAAATGGTATTGGAGTCAATACTGCTAGGATGATACTATCTTCAATGAATACTGATGAATTATTGGTTTCGATTGTAAAAGAGGATGTTAATGCAATAAAATCAGTAAAGGGTATTGGGCTTAAAACAGCTCAAAGAGTTATTTTAGAATTAAAAGACAAACTTTCAAAAATAGATATAGAAATATCTTGCGTTGGAACTTTTGGCAATAAAAATAAAGAAGAGGCGTTATTAGCATTACAAACACTTGGATTTAATAAACTGATAGTAGAAAAAGCATTGGACAAATTAATTGAAAAAGATGCCAACCAGACTATTGAAGGTTTAATAAAACAAGCTTTAAAAGTATTATAGTCAAATTTACTTGATGAAAAATCGAAATAGATCAAATAAATTATTTTTTATTTTTCACCTTTTGTTACTGTTATTTCTTACTAGTAACGCTTTTGTTGTACAAAATAAGTTTTCTCAGCCTGATAGTACAAGATATGGTATAGATGGCACAAGTCCATTACATTTATCAGACCCCACAAATATTACAACAGAGATTGAATATGATTCTAAAAATAATGAATATATACTATTAAGGAAAATTGGCGATTTAGTAATTGAAAGAAGAGTTTTATCCTTTGCTGAGTATCAGAAATATGATTTAGATAAGATGATAAATGATTATTGGAGAGATCGTTCCGAATCATCAAATATGACACCCTCAAGTCAAGGGACTCTAGATAATCTTATTCCACAACTTAGAGTTAATTCAGAGCTTTTTGAGACAATATTTGGAGGACAGACCATTGATATTCGTCCTTCAGGTAGTGCAGAACTAAAGTTTGCTATTGTAAATAACAAAAGGCATGATTTATCAATTCAAGAAAACCAAAGATCTGTTACTAGATTTGATTTTGATGAAAATATTCAATTAAATGTAACAGCAAAGATAGGAGAGGCAATTTCTTTTGGTTTAAACTGGAACACGGGAGCGACCTTCTCATTTGAGAATGAGCTTAAATTAAAATATGAGGGTAAGGAGGATAATATTGTTCAGTTGATAGAGGTCGGGAATATTTCTTATCCTTTGCCAACAACTCTTATTCAAGGTTCTCAGACTCTATTTGGAGGGAGAACAAAACTTAAGTTTGGAAAGTTATTATTAGATGCTGTTTTTTCAGAACAAAAATCAGAGTCCTCTAGTATCACAATGCAAGGAGGAGCTCAACTTAAAGAATTTAATTTTAAGGCTGATGAGTATGATGAAAATCGACATTTCTTCTTAGCTCAATACTTCTATGATAATTTTAATAGTGCAATGGCTACTCTTCCATTAATTAATTCCAATATTAATATTATCAAGATAGAGGTTTGGAGGACAAATATTGGTGCAGCTGTTAGTGAAAATCGTAATTTAATTGCCTTTGCTGACCTTGGAGAATTTAGACCCTTTGGAAAAAATCCAAGTATAGAAAACCCTTCTGGTTCATATTTCCCTGATGCATTAAAATCAAATGATTTATTAGGAGTTATAGATTTAAATACAATCAGAAATATCAATAATGTAAGTACATACTTGCAGTCTAGAGGCTTTGTTTCAGGTCATAATTATGAAAAAATAGAATCAGCGAGAAAGTTACTCCCAAGTGAATATACCTTTAACTCAAGATTAGGTTTTATATCATTAAATCAACAATTAAATAATGATCAGGTTTTGGCTGTTGCCTTTCGTTATCAAGTGATTGGAGATACAACAGTTTATCAAGTTGGGGAGTTTTCAGATGAAGGAATTATAGACCCAAATGCATTGGTTGTAAAATTGTTAAAGAGTTCTTCTTTAAATGTCCGCAACCCAATGTGGAAACTTATGATGAAGAATATTTATTCATTAAAGACTTATCAAGTAAGTAAAGAAGATTTTAGATTGAATGTTCTATATCAAGGAGATGATCAAGGGATTTCTACAGGGTATTTTACAGAAGGGAGCAAGAAGGGAGTTCCGCTTCTTCAAGTCTTTGGTTTAGATAGAATGGATAATCAACAAAATGCCTTTGCTGATGGAGTTTTTGATTATGTTGATAATGCATTAATTGTAGGAGGAACAATTCATTCAGAAAAAGGACTTATCGTATTTCCTTATGTTGAACCATTCGGTAAAGACCTAAGAAATATCTTAAATGATCCAGATATTGCAAATAAATATTGTTTTGATTCCTTATATAGTTTGACATTATCTCAAGCTCAACAGTATCCTGACAAGAATAAATATTATTTAGAAGGGAGATACAAATCATCATCCGGCTCAGAAATATCTTTAAATGGAATGAACATTCCTCAAGGTTCCGTTAAAGTAATGGCAGGAGGGATATTATTAATTGAGGGTGTTGACTATACTGTTGACTATGCAATGGGTAGGGTTAAGATAATAAATCAAGGTTATCTAAATTCAGGGACACCAATAACAGTATCAACAGAATCTCATCAACTCTTTTCAATGACAACCAAGAGAATGATGGGATTAAGAGCAAGTTATGAACTTAATAAAGATTTTAATGTAGGTGCGACATTGTTGAACCTACATGAGTTACCAAATGCAGGAAATACAAAGCCTTCTTATGGACAAGAACCTATGAGTAATACTCTTTGGGGTTTTGATTTCAATTATAAGAAGCAAGTAAACTTTATTACTAAGCTAGTTGATTTACTCCCTTTCTATTCAACAAATGTACCTTCAAATCTTTCTCTAACAGGAGAGTTTGCTCAATTTATTCCAGGAAATCCCTCGGCAATAGGTTCCACTGGCTCAGCATATATTGACGATTTTGAATCAGCAAAGCGTTCAATTGATTTAAGAGCAGTTGGAGCTTGGCAATTAGCAAGTACTCCTCAAGATTATATGACCTCAGGTGCACTTTTCCCAGAAACAAATAAAAGTTTAGGTCTAGAATATGGTTTCAATAGAGCCAAGTTAGCATGGTATAGTATTGATGATATATTCTATAGTTCTTCTGCCCCTTCAAATATAAATAAGGAAGACCGCTCAAAACCTTATGCAAGACAAATATTAGAAAGAGAGGTACATCCCAATAAAGAAATTGCAGCAGGTCAACCTACAAATATTAGAGAGTTTAATATAGCTTTTTATCCTTTAGAGCGAGGACCTTATAACTTTGATACAACAACAGTATATTCTGCTGGTTTGAATGAAGATGGGACATTAAAAAAACCAGAATCTAGATGGGGTGGAATAATGAGGAAATTGGAGTCTACAGATTTTGAAGCTGCAAATATTGAATATATTGAGTTTTGGATGATGGATCCTTTTATTGGGAATACAAATCATAGAGGAGGTAAGCTATACTTTAATCTAGGAGATATTTCAGAAGATATCCTTAGAGATGGGAGGAAGAGTTTTGAAAATGGTTTGCCTATAAGTTCTCAAGTAAAGGATGTCGATACAACAATATGGGGGCGTGTTCCAAAATTACAATCAATAGTTAATGCTTTCAGTAATGATCCAAATTCAAGAACATATCAAGATATTGGATATGATGGTATCAATTCATCAGATGAACAGTCTTTTTTTAATAGATTTCTGCAAATAGCACAAGGGAAATTGAATGCAGATGCTTATTCTTCATTGGTAAGAGACCCATCGGCCGATGATTTTCAATATTTTAGAAGCACTAATTATGACAATCAAAATGTTAAGATAACGGAGAGATATAAATATTATAATAATGGAGAGGGTAATTCTGCGATATCAGACAACACTACTGAGCTCTATGGTACTCAAGCAACTTCATTGCCGAATGTTGAGGATATAAACCAAGATAATACACTTAGTGAGTCAGAGAATTATTACCAATATGTTATAGATATTGATCCTAATAATCTTGTTGTAGGACAAAACTATATAACAGATATTCAAAATGCTTCCAATATTTCTCTCCCTAATGGATCTTACACAGACTGTAAATGGTATCAGTTTAAAATCCCAGTTAGAAACCCTCAAAAAATTGTAGGAGAAATTCAAGGTTTCCAATCCATTCGTTTCATAAGAATGTTTATGAAAGATTTTGAGGAACCTGTAATTTTGCGTTTTGCAACATTTGAATTAGTTAGTGGTGATTGGAGAAAATATACAGATAATCTTCTTGCTCCAGGGATGTATCCTTCAGGAACACAAACAGAAAATACAACATTCACAGTAGCATCGGTTAATATTGAAGAAAATGGGAAGCGTACCCCTGTTCCTTATGTTTTGCCTCCAGGAATTGATAGACAGAAAATGTATAGCACTACAAGCTTCCAACAAATGAATGAACAATCTCTGAGTATAAAGATTACTGACCTTTCAGATGGTGATGCGCGTGCAATATACAAGACATCAGACCTTGATATGCGTCAGTATAAGAAACTAAAGATGTTTGTTCATGCTGAAAAACTTTTGGAAAGAGATAATTATAAGACAGGAGAAGTAAGTCTTTTTGTCCGTTTAGGTGCCGATTTTACCAATAACTATTATGAATACGAAGTACCATTAATATTTACTCCTTGGTATACTGGACAATCAAATCAAAATGCAATATGGCCTACTGAAAACAATGTTGAGATAGATTTAGAAAAGCTTGTAAGTGTAAAAGAGAATAGAAACACAAAGGTTCGCTCAGGAGACAATACCGTTTCTTCATTGTTACCATATTATGAAAGTATAAATGGTAAAAGAGTTACAGTCTTAGGTTCTCCTACAGTAAGTGATGTCAAAGTGATGATGATAGGAGTGAGGAATCCAAAGAAACAAAGTATCAATGACAATGATGATATGATGGCTAAGAGTGTTGAAATATGGGTTAATGAACTACGTTTAACGGACTTTAATAAATCAGCAGGATGGGCTGCAACAGGTTTTGCAAGAACAAATTTAGCCGATTTAGGAGACTTGTCTATGTCAGGTTCTTATCGTTCTGCTGGATTTGGATCATTAGAACAAAAGATTTCAGAAATTTCATTAGAAAATGTAGGAGCGTTTGATATTGCAACAAATATTGAAGTTGGTAAATTATTACCTGAGAAATTAGGAGTAAAATTGCCAATGCATTTTGACTATTCTCAATCTGTTAGCAATCCAAGATACAACCCATTAGACCCTGATGTATATTTGTCAAACGACCTTCTAACCTATAAAACAGAAAGAGAAAAAGATTCAATTCGTAATATGGTTCAAGATTTTACATCTCGCACCAATCTTAACTTTATGAATATAAGGAAAGAGAGAGTAGGTACAGATGTATCAACAAAACAATATTTTTGGGACATTGAAAACTTTGATGCTTCGTATTCATACTCAAATATCTTCCAAAGAGACGTAGATATTCAATATAACTCAAAGAAGCAACATCGAGGAGGCTTGAATTATAATTATAATTTTCAAGCAAAGCCAATCAAGCCATTTGGGAAAATAAAGCTATTCAATAATAAAGCATTTGCAATACTTCGAGATTTTACTTTTAGTTATTCCCCTAAGAGTTTTACTTTTAGAACAGAGGTTATTCGAGATTTTGAAGAAACAATGATTAGACCAAAGAGTAAAGGTTTAATCATTATGGAGCCTTATTATTTCAAGCAATTTATGTGGAATAGAGCATATAATTTTGATTACGATATTACTGGAAATATAAAGCTTCGCTATTCATCAACCATGAACTCGCTTATTGAAGAACCAAGAGGGAAAATTGATACCAAAGAGAAAAAGGACTCAGTTTGGTCATCTGTATTCGACCTTGGAAGAGCTCAACAATTTAATCAAGATATAAACCTAAATTTTACTATACCAATACATAAACTTCCATTCTTAGATTGGACAAGGCTTAGTGCTACCTATGTGGCTACATATAAGTTTACAGGGTCTACAGAAGCCCTAAGGAGATTGGGAAATACGATTGAAAATAATGCACGTATAACAGTAAATGGTAGTTTAAACTTCTCTACAATCTATAATAAAATACCATTTGTGAAGAAGGCATATGACGATTTGAATAAGAAACCAAATTCAAAATCCTCCATAAAACTTCCTCCTTCCAAAAATCCTCAGAAAGAGCCAAAGAAAGAGGTAGATGAAAAGACAGACTCCACAGAGAGTAAAATGTCAAAGATATTAAAAGAGATTGCAAACTATTCAATAAGATTTGTAACTAGTGTTAAGTCGGCCTCATTAGTATATAGCGATAATGAAGGAACTTATATCCCTGGCTTTATGCCTAATTCAAAATATTTCGGTCTTGACCCAAATAATGGATGGGCTCCAGGAGTAGGATTTATTTTGGGTTCACAAGCAAATATTATGAGTAAGGCTATTAAGAGTGGTTGGTTGTCTAATGATTCATTAATGAATAATGCATTTCAACAAAAGAGCAACATAACAATTAATGGACAGATACAGATTGAACCAGTACAAGACTTAAAAATTGATCTTAAGTTCAGCCAGTCACAATCCGAAAATTTTGTTGCATACTATAAATATAGCTCAGAAGATAATCTTATTATAGGACCTTTGTCGCCTATGAGGACAGGAAACTATAGTACTTCAATTCTAACAATAGCAACAATGTTCCGCTCTTTAGGTGAGAATAATACGAGTCAGACATTCCAAGAGTTTTTGGATTACAGAATTATTATTGCAAAAAGGCTTGCAGCATCTAATTCAAACTACTCAGGTAATATGATTTTGGATACAGTAAACGGAAATTACTATCCAGATGGATATGGTGCAACCTCACAACAAGTTTTGATACCAGCATTTTTAGCAGCATATACAGGCTCTGACCCAAGCAAACGTTCACTTAATCCTTTTTTAGCAATACCATTACCAAATTGGCAAATAGCTTACACCGGTTTAAGTAAAATAGAAATGCTGAAAAAATGGGTAACCTCAATAACTATATCAAGCACATATCAATCAACCTATAGTGTGGGCTCTATGCACTCAGATATAAGAGTTCCGATAGATTCTCGTTATGATTATGGTTATGAATGGGTAAGAAATGAGCTAAATAATAATTATTTGCCTAAGGATGTTGTTGACCAAATAACAATTAACGAAAGCTTTAATCCATTGATTAAGTTGGATGTTAATTTAAAGAATAGTTTCCAAGCTAATTTCGAAATGGGAAAGGACAGAAACCTCTCGATGAGTTTTTCTAATAGTCAGCTAACTGAAATTAGTCGTTTGAAATTTGTATTTGGAACAGGTTATAGATTTAAAGATGTAGAATTGAATATTAGAGCAGGCAATAATGCTCGCAAATTAAAGAGTGATATTGATTTAAAACTTAACCTTACTTGGAATCAAAATACTACAATTCTTAGAAAGATTGACCAAAATATTAATCTTATGTCTTCTGGATCGGATGTGTTTAATTTGAATCTATCTGGAGAGTATTCCTTAAGTGAAAAGATAATGTTAAGGGCATTCTTTGAAATGACTATGAATACCCCTTATGTCAGCAATGCTTTTCCTAATTCCACAACACAAGGAGGCTTTTCTTTAAGATTAACTCTTTAGATATTCGAAAATATCTTCGTTTTTTTCTAAAAATACAAAGATATTATACCCTAAACTCTTCGTTTTTTTCTAAAAAAACGAAGATATTTTATTATCTTTGCAACTTGCTTTTAATTGTATTATTTAAAAAAGAACAGAATAATGTACGTACTTTTTCTAAAAGAGCTTAACAGTTTCCTTTCTTCACTTATTGGATATATTACTATAATTGTATTCTTGGTGGTGATTGGTTTATTACTTTGGGTATTTCCAATGGAATTTAATATCTTGGACTTTGGATTTGCAGGAATAGATGGTTTATTTATGCTTGCACCATGGGTATTCCTTTTCTTAATTCCAGCAATTACAATGAAGATGTTTGCAGAAGAAAAAAAGAATGGAACAATAGAATTGTTGTTGACCAAACCAATAAAAGATTTATCGATTATCTTGGCTAAATTTTTTGCTGGATTGTCATTAGTTCTCTTCTCTGTTTTGCCAACAATAATATATGTTGTTGCAGTCTATCAACTTGGAGCTCCGAAAGGTAATTTAGACCTAGGAGGAATTATTGGTTCATATTTTGGACTATTATTCCTTGGAGGAGTATTTGTTGCAATAGGAGTTTTCTCTTCTTCAATAACAAATAACCAAATAATAGCATTTATAATTTCAGTGATAGTATCTGCATTTGCTTACATAGGATTTGACGTAATAACAGGGCTTGGATTGTTTGGAAATGCAGACTTAATAATTAAATCAATAGGGATTAATTCTCATTATGTTTCAATGGCTAGAGGAGTTATCGACACAAGAGATGTTATCTATTATCTAAGTGCAATAGTGTTCTTTTTGCTATTAACAAAGATAAGTCTTGAAAGTCGTAATTGGAAGAAATAAACTAAGACAATTAAAAAAGAAAAAGATGAAAATAAATTTTCTAAAAAAGATATTTAGTAAGCCAGATGCAAAGGGTGATGTAAAAAGAACCCATATACTCCAATTAGTAGTCGGTTTGGTTTTGATTGTATTTCTAAACATAGTTGGATACTATGTCTTTACACGCTTAGACCTTACGGCAGAAAAAAGATATACACTTTCACCATCTACAAAAAAGATATTAAAGTCTGTTGATGATGTTGTCTTTATCCGTTGTTATTTAGAAGGAGAAATACCTGCTGATTACAAGAGATTAAGAAATGAAACTCGTGAGATGATTAATCAGTTTCGTTCTTATAATAGCAATATCGAGTTTGAGTTTATGAACCCAAACGATTTTAAGGACAAAAAAGAGCAGGCAGAATTATACCAACGTTTATTTGAAAAGGGATTTCAACCAATACTTAAGACATCTGAGCAAAAGGATGGTCAGATGCGTCAGTATATATTTCCTTATCTTGAGATAACATATAAAGGAGAAAAGAAAATTGTCTCTCTAATAAGCACAAAGGGAACAGGAGAGGAATCAATAATAAATAGTTCTGTTCAAAACCTTGAATATAATATATATACTGCTCTTAGAAGTTTAATTACTACTTCAAAAGAAAGGATTGCCATTATACGTGGACATGGAGAATGGGACCTACCTTATATGTGGGATTTTATCAGTGGCATAAATGACTTCTATGCAGTAGATACAGTTTCGCTTAATGAAAAACTAAATTCAGTTACAGATAGAGTTTATGATAGCATTCATCCAAACGATGTTAAGATAAAAAATAAATACAAAGCTCTCATAATTGCAAAACCTCTTTCTGTTTTCTCATACAAAGACCTCTATATATTAGACCAATTTGTAATGCATGGAGGTAAAATACTTTGGTTAGTAGATCCTCTTCTTTGCTCAATGGATAGTCTTCAGGCTTCCCCTCAAACATATGCTATTACAAATTTTACAGGAGTTGAAGACCCGCTTTTCCGTTACGGCGTAAGACTCAATACTAATCTTGTAATGGATATGCAATGTGCAAAAGTTCCAATAGTAACAGGTGTTTATGGCGACAATACTCCACAATTTTCGTATTTTCCTTGGAATTTCTTCCCAGTAATTACTCCAAATTCAAATAGTATAATCACAGATAAGATAAATCCAGTAAAGATGGAGTTTGCATCGAGTATAGATACTATTCAAAATGATATTGTTAAGACTCCATTACTAGTAACATCAAGCAATACCCGAATAATGAATACTCCTGCAATCATATCTTTAGAGATGCTTAAGCAAAAGCAAGATCCAAGACTATTCAATATGTCTAATCTTCCAGTAGCAATGTTATTGGAAGGGAAATTTACTTCTGCATTTCAACATCGTTTAGCTCCAGAAATGCTAGAGAACCAAGTAATTGCATTTAAAGATAAATGCGATACTACTAACTCTATGATTGTAGTTGCAGATGGAGACATTATTCGAAATGATTTTTCAAAAGGACAAACACTTCCACTTGGTTACGACAGATTTACAAAAGAAATGTATGGTAATAAAGAGTTTCTGATCAACTGTGTAAACTATCTTTGTGGAGATAAAGATATGATTCCTCTTCGTTCAAGAGAAGTGGTAATGAGAAAACTTGACCAAGCAAAGGTAGACAGAGAAAAGATGAATTGGCAAATAGTTAATGTTGCATTACCCGTAATAATTGTAATTCTAATTGGATTTGTGATAGGATTTCTAAGAAAGAAAAAATACGTAAAATAAGGATTGAAATGAAATTAAATAGAAAACAAAAAAACTATATAGGATTAGGTATTATTGCATTACTATGCATAGTAACTATAATAGTATTATTATCTCAAAAAAGCTCTACAATAGATCAAAACTTCCATATTGAGGATGTGAAGACTATTTCTCGAATAGTAATTGAGGATAGAGAGAAAAAGAAAGCAGATATTGTAAAGGTAGATAGTATTTGGATGGTTAATAAAGAGTTTCAGGCAGCACCTATGATGATAAATACAATGCTTGAAACACTAAAAGAGATGAGAGTTAGAGAGCCTGTTGCAAAGTCAGCTCACAATAATATCATCAAACAACTTTCAGCAAGAAATGTAAAGGTAGATATATACACCGAGGGTTATTACATAAACCTAGGTTTCATCAAGCTATTTAAAAGAGAAAAATTAGAAAAATCTATCTATATAGGGAATGAAACAATGGATAATATGGGAACATATATGCTCGTTAAAGGCACAGAAAACCCTTGTGTTATTCATATCCCAAATTTCAGAGGTTATCTTTCTTCTCGTTTTACTGCTGAGCCAAACGATTGGAAGATGCATACAATCTTCAAATATAAACCACAAGATATTGCATCAATAAAGGTAGAGATTCCTCAGCTTCCAGAAGAAGGATTTGAATTATATAGCCAAGGCAGTACATTTCATATAAAGATGTTGAAGAGTGGACAAAATCTACCATCATTCGATACAATAAAGGTAACAGCCTTTATATCTACATTCTTTGATCTAAACTTCGAAAATATAGCAACTAATATCCCTAAGATACAAAGCGACACAATATTTTCTCAGTCACCAAGCTTTATTTTCACAGTAAAAAATAAGAAAGGAGAGCAAAGACGACTAAGAACATATATGAAACTAAACGAAGGAACTTGGGTTAGCAAGAATGATAAAACAAATTTCTACGAGATATTTGATATAAACAGAATGTATGGACTTATGGATAATAGTAAAGATACATTAGTGCTTCAGTATTTTGCATTCGATAATATAATTAAACCAGCAAGCTATTACTTTTCAAGATAGATTTAGATATTGTTCGTAAGTTTGTTGATTAATAATTGTCCAAACGCGCAAACAATCTAAAGAATCGAAGTAAATTTGCCACAAAGTAATTAATATAAAATAATATAGATATGAAATTTATTGTTCACGGAGGTACATTATCTCGTTCTTTACAATCAATTTTTAGCGTTGTAACAACAAACAATGCAGTTCCTATTTTAGAGAACTTCCTTTTTAATTTAGAAGACAAAACATTAACAATTACTGCCTCAGACCTTGAGACAACAGTTTCTGTTAAGTTAGAACTTAATGATGCGGATGCAGATGGATTAACAAAGATTGCTGTTCCTGCTAAGATGTTATTAGAAATAGTAAAAACCTTCTCAAATGTTCCACTTACATTTGTAATTGATGAGGAGAACTATGCAATCGAAATAACATCAGGAGAGGGTAAGTATAAACTAACTGGTGTTTCAGCCGATGAATATCCAAAGGTAAACACAATAGAAGACCCATCACAAGTTGTTCTACCTTCTTCATTATTAGTCAATGCAATCTCTAAAACAGTTTTTGCAGCAGGAATTGATGAACTTCGCCCTCAAATGACTGGGGTTTTCTGTGAACAAAATGATGAGAGCATCACATTTGTAGCTACTGATGCTCACAAACTTGTGCGTTATCGTAGAACAGACTTTTCAAACGACCAAACTTCAAGCTTTATATTACCAAAGAAACCTCTAAACCTAATGAAGAATATCCTTATGACCTATAAGGATGAGGTTGATGTAATGATGGAATATAATATCACAAATGTTTCTTTTACATTTGAAAACTATTTAGTTGTTTGTCGTTTGATAGAAGGTAAGTACCCAAATTACGATGCTGCTATTCCAAAAGAAAATCCAAATAAATTAATCATTGAGCGTTCAGCATTATTAAACTCAGTAAAACGTGTTTCTTTATTTGCTAATCAATCAACACATCAAGTGCGTTTAAAATTATCAGGCAATGAGTTAATTATATCTGCTGAGGATATAGATTTCTCTAATGCAGCAAAGGAACGTTTGGCTTGCAATTATACTGGAGAAGAATTGGAAATAGGATTTAATGCAAAATACCTTTTGGAAATGCTAAATAATGTTGAAACAGAAAATCTAACATTAGAAATGTCGCAACCAAATCGTGCTGGTATTATATTCCCTTACGAAGAAAATGCAGAACCAACCTCTGAATCAATTCTAATGTTGGTAATGCCTGTTATGTTAGCTAATTAGTTAACGATTATTATTAAATCAATAAAATACAATATGAATAAAACAATTATTACACTTGCTTTAGCAGTTATGGTAGGTGGAGGAGCATTTGCTCAAGATAAGAAAGAAACTAAGGCTGAGGAGAAAAAAGGATATGAATTTACAATTGTAAAGGAAAATGCTTCAACATCAGCAAAAGACCAATCACGTTCAGGTACTTGCTGGAGCTTTTCAGGAATAGGATTTCTTGAATCAGAACTTTTAAAAGCAGGTAAAGGAGAATATGATTTATCTGAAATGTGGATAGTACGTACAGCATACCTTGAAAAAGCTGAACGTTATATCCGTTTACATGGAAGTACAACATTTGCAGCAGGTGGTGGATTCCACGATGTAACTGCAATGATTTCTAAATATGGTATAGTTCCAGAAGAAGTTTATACTGGTCTAAACTATGGTGAAACAAAACATAATCATGGTGAAATTGATAAGGTTTTGGAAGCTTTCTGCAAGGCAGTTATATCACAAAAAACATTATCTACAGCATGGAAGCCTGCCTTCAATGGTATCTTAGATGCTTATTTTGGAAAAATGCCAGAAAAGTTCACATACAAAGGAGTAGAATATACACCTAAATCTTATGCAGCATCATTAGGACTAAACATGGATGAATTTGTTGAAATAGGTTCTTTTACACATGTTCCTTTCTACAAACCATTTATCCTTGATGTTCAAGACAACTGGATGTTAAGCTCAATCTACAATGTAAACATTGATGAGATGATGCAAGTTATCGATAATGCAATCAATAACGGATATACAATAGGTTGGGGAGCAGACGTAAGCGAAAAAGGATTCTCTTGGAAAAATGGAGTAGCAATAGTTCCAGCTGAAGATAAATCAGACCTTGGTGGAACAGAAAGAGATAAATGGGAAAAGCTTACAGCAGCAGAAAAAGCAGCAGCAATGTACAGCTTTGATGGCACAGCTAAAGAAAAAACAATAACACAAGCAATGCGCCAAGAAGCTTATGATAACTATAACACTACAGACGATCACGGAATGGTTATAGTAGGTATAGCAAAGGACCAAAATGGAAACAAATTCTATAAGGTTAAGAACTCTTGGTCAACAGAAGGAAAATACAATGGTTACTTCTACGCATCAGAAGCCTTTGTTCGTTATAAAACAATAGACTACATGGTAAACAAAAAAGCAATACCAGCAAACATCAAATCGAAATTAGGATTATAATCCAATAGATATTATCAATATAAAGGCTGTTTCCCTTACCGGAAACAGCCTTTTTTATTTGCGAGCGATAATGATAAATATTTACGCCACAACTACGAATTTTTCCGAGAGATATTTGAACTTTTTCTCAGAGATAAATTTATTTTTAGGAAGGATAATTAATAAAAGAAGGAGGGGGTTGTATTCTCAAGAAGGTATTTTGACTATTATTAATCAGGTCAGGTAAGAGTTAATGCAATAACCGTGTAATTAAATAAATCCCATGTTAAATTTAAGAAATAAAAATATGGTGTTTGTGCGAAAAATCTTCGTTTTTGTTCTCAGAATCCTTGTTTTGGTGCGCTAGAATCTTATTATATTTTCGTAGAATAAGGATATATTTTTGTAGAATAAGATTTTATTCTGATTTTAAGCTGATTATTCAAAATTTTACGCCGACTTTTCCCAAAAACTCGCCGACTTTTCCAAGAAACTCCCTGATTTTTTCCAAAAAATCAAGCTCTTTTTTCGAAAAATCAGCATCTTTTCAAAAACAACTCAAATTCCTATGAAAATCGCCCACAATTTAGTAATTTTATTACGAGAAATTAACGTGTAGATTTCTTCACTCCCACAGCTCTCAGCAAATTCCGTCCCTATAACCCCTAAAACCCTCAATAAAAAATTGAGAACATTTAACATCAAAACTTGCATAATGTTAGCAAAACAATGCTTTTTAAACAATATTGTTAATTTTCTCCACCAAAATAAACATAATCTCAAAATATATTCCTACCTTCGCCGAAAATTAAGTGGAAAGGTATATGAAAACTAGGTTATTGATTAGTGCGGTAATATTTGTTTTGCCTGTGTATTTGTTTTCTCAAACTGCATACAAGGATGAGGAGCATCTCTTTAATCCAAAAAACAAAAAGGATAAGGATTATGTATATAAATCGTACAAAAAGGCAGAATCTTTGGATAAAAAAGACGATATAGCCATATTTGTTTTTGACTTGCTGACAGAAGAAAGGTATTCCGATCAAAAATATGGCATTTTCACAGTAGATTCATGGGTAACAAGCACAACAACGCATTTTTTACTTGTAGAAAATGGCAAGTTCAAATTTGTCAACAATAAAACTTCGTTGGAAGATCTTGAAGAAGTGATAAAATTCTTTAGAAGGAATCCGCAATACAGCTTCAAGGAAGCAAAACAATACATTCAAAAAACTCTTGATATTATTGAGGACAATATCATTATTTCTGATTCGCATCAATTAAACATTGAAGAAATAATGAAAGAGCCTAAAGCCAACGGAGGGAAATAGCCTTATTAAGTGAAGAGTTAAAAGCTAAAAGTGATGTGTCAGATTATAAATCTTAATAATAGTATTAAGCAGAATTGCAAATCCTGCTTGACTGGGCTGTTATTATATATGAGTAAATTATTAATTAAATTCTAAATATACAATTGGAATGGATGCAATCTTGTTAACTGGATTATTAACCTTTGTTTTTATTATTCTACCAATAGTATTAGGTTTGTTACTATATATTGTTCCAAAGAAACTTGGTTACCCAAGATTAGCGAAATATATACTTATATTCTATAGCTTATGTATAATCCTAATTTCCTCATTATTTATTTTTGAGGATAGGCTTTTTACAAAAAATGATGCAAAAGATTTGGTTGATGAACAAGGAATTATCCTATTAGATAATTTTGATTTGATTGAAAATGAATCAATGTTTGGAATTGGAGACTATTATCATTCCTTTACATTACGAATATCCAATAGTGACAAACAAAAAGCGATTATGAATATTAGGAATTCAAAGAATTTCAATACAAGAACCTGTCGTATACAAGAAATGAGTCTTAAAGAACAAGATCTTATAAATTCGAAGATTGTGGATAATTACGAGACAGAAGATTCATATGTTAGGGAGTACTTTAAACCAAGTGAAAAAGAGGGTTATGCCCCTATATTTAGAAGTATATCAATAAGTAAGACAGAAAATAAATTAGTATTCGAGGATATCGATGATTAGAGAATTATATCTCTTCGTTTTAGAGTAAAACAACGTATTATGATTCATCACTTAGAAATTTAAAAAAACCAGAAACCAGCACTACTTATCATGAACATTAAATATCTTATTATATTAATATTTATCATTTCAAGTCAAAATATTTTTGCTCAGAGTGATACAATAGTACTAAAGACTATAAATAATAGTCCGGAAGTAGGATTATCAATTATAAAACCATGGAGCGTTAATATCAATGCATTAAAGTATGATATTCTCAAATATGAAATACAAAAAGAAAACGCAAAAGAAATTTATATAAGAATATATAGTAAGCATGTTATCAAAAGGATACGTTATACTCATGAAAGAAAAAAAATAATGGAAGGTATAGAAGGCCTTAATAATATAATGGGGAATGGTTTAGTTCATTTTGATACAGTTATTTTGCCTTTAAAAATTAAGTCTAAGGTTAAAGTAATCAATATATTATATAATAATTTGGAGTACAAATTTGTAAGGTTGGACTCTAAATTAGATTCCTCAAAGCTCTTTGAATTGAATAGGATATATATACATAAATCTAGAGAACTGATTTATAAAAACAATAAAATAATCAATAATGGGAAAAAAGGAGAAGAAATAGAAATTAATAAACGAACCTGGACCACAGACTTTCAAAAGATACTTAATGGTAAAAAGCCAAAATGGGCGATTGATAATATTACTCACGAATTTATTTTTGATACAATAGAGAGTAATGGACAATAAAAGGATGCTTTTAAATGAAGAGTTAAAAACTAAGAGTGAAAAGTGATGTGTCAGATTATAAATCTTAATAATAATATTAAGCAGGATTGCAAATCCAGCTTGACAGAGGATGGTTTGTA
This sequence comes from Bacteroidota bacterium, assembly GCA_017860275.1. Lineage (GTDB taxonomy): Bacteria > Bacteroidota > Bacteroidia > Bacteroidales > P3 > UBA10566. The sequence continues at coordinate 137,997 of JAFNAQ010000001.1, read as the reverse complement.
GAATGAAAAAAAGTTTATTTTGGATTGAACAAAAATATTTTCTATTTGTTTTAGTGATAAATATTTTTATTTTTTATTTAGTTATTAATTAAACATATACCATGAAAAAGTTTCAAATCTTATTGGTTCTATTATCAATTTCATCAATTGCATTTTCTCAATCTTATAACAGAAAAGTAGATAAGTATAGTATTATCCGTAGTAATTCCTATAACTATAAGGAGTTTGTGGATAATTATTCAAAGACTAAAAGCCAATCAGTATTAAAATTGTCTACAAAATTATCCTTGGATAGTGTTTCGGATTCAAGTAAATATGGAATAAGTACTGCTAGGTATAAATATGATGAATATAGTAGGAATGTAAATATTGGTTTTGATACAGTGATATATGATCAAAATGGTGATGTTAAATTTATCGGAGACAGAGAGCTTTTTTATGATGATAATCATCACTTAATTAAATCGGGAGAACATAGCTATGCATATGATGATAATGGTAATCTAACCTTAGAGGCTTATGCAGATACAACCGATGACGTGTTATATAGAATAAATTATTTTTATGATATTAACAATATAATGACTAGACAAGAATATTGGGGTGCAAATTTAAGTACAGGTTATGAATATTTTAAGCAATATACTGAATACAATACTTACGATTCGAATAATAATATAATTTTGTGTATGGTATATTATTTTACCGGGACTGATTCATCTCAAGTTGGAAGGCTTGAGTTTTCTTATGATGTAAATAATAATTTATTACAATATTTGTATTATGATCTTTCCGGTAGTGAAACTACGCTGTTATCAAAGGTTTTGCAATCATTTGGAGAAAATGATGAAATGCTTTGGAGAGAGTTTTATAGTTTGGATAATATATCAAATTCTCTGGAATTATATAGAAAAATAACATTTGATTATGATGTAAATTATTCTCTATCTCAATTGCTGTTGCCAGTGGATTATAATAGTAGTATTTGGTCAATTGGATCAATGAAAATGGATAAATATATGCTGGGAGAGTCAATAGATATTGGCTATGATGGTGATACTGTTTGGTATTCTTCTACAAAAAAATATTACTATTCAGAAAAAACTGTAGGTTTGGATAATATTATTGAAGATATTGACGGATTGAAATTATACCCGAACCCTACCAAGGATATTGTCAATATTGAAAGTACGGAGAATATTGATAAGGTTGAGATATACAATATATTGGGTAGAAAGATTATGGAGGAAAATATTAATGCTTTCAATTCGGATATTAATATATCAAGTCTTCCAAAAGACATATACTTTTTAAAAATCTTTTCGGCAAAAAAGGTGAATACGAGAAAAATTGTGAAGAATTAATTGAATAACAGAAAGGCTACCTCGATGAAGTAGCCTTTTTTATGATATTGTGATAGTTTGTTTGCCGGTTATTCGTGGCCGTAGCTTGAGTTATCGAAGCAGTGTGTACAGATTTGGTCTTTTGGTAATCCGATTGCTCTGATAAGATCTTCTACGCTTATAAACTTAAGCGATGTTATATTTAGGGTGTTACGAATTTTTTCAACCATTTTATTGTATTGCTCTGTTCCGTAGGTTGAATAAAGCTCTACGTTTTTGTTGTCATCTCCTTCAAAGTCTTTTATTATTCTTCTTGTGATAAGCTCCATAATTGATTTTGATGCTGAGAAATTAATAAATGGGCATGCATATATTAAAGGTGGGCAAGAGATTCTCATGTGGACTTCTTTTGCTCCGTATTCATATAATACCTCTACATTATCCTTAAGCTGTGTTCCTCTTACTATTGAGTCATCGCAAAATAGAACCTTGCGTCCGCTTAACATCTTCTTGTTAGGGATAAGTTTCATCTTAGCAACTAGGTCTCTTACTTCTTGGTTTGCAGGAGTAAAGCTTCTTGGCCAAGTTGGTGTATATTTAGTTATTGCTCTACGATATGGTATCTTTGTGTCTTCAGAATAGCCAAGTGCCATTCCAACTCCTGAATCAGGAATACCGGATACTAGTTCAACATCAACATCATCAATAGCGGCCATATTCTTTCCAAGACGACGACGAACATTGTCCACGTTCTTTCCTTCATATTCAGAAACAGGGAAGCCATAATAGACCCAAAGGAATGAGCATATTTGCATCTTGTCATTAGGTTTTCTTAGTTGCTTAATTCCATCTGCACTTATCAAACAAATTTCACCAGGTCCTAAAAAGTATTCTACTTCGTATCCTAGGTTTGAGAATGCGCTGCTTTCACTCGTTACTGCATATCCACTATCATTGTGTTTTCCAACAACGATAGGAGTACGTCCATAATAATCTCTTGCAGCAATAATTCCTTCTTTTGTAAGTAATAATGCAGAGAATGAACCCTTAACTTTCTTGTATGCTATCTCAATTCCATCAACGTAATCTTTTCCTTGAGATATTAATAAACCAATTAATTCTGTTGGTGATGTTTTTCCAGAGCTTAATTCAGAAAGGTGACCTCCACTTTGAAGGAATTCCTCCTCTACTTCTTCAATATTATTGAATTTAGCAACAGTACAAATTGCGTACTTACCAATCTTGGTTTTCATAACCATTGGTTGAGGATCTGTATCGCTGATAATACCAATCCCACTTTTGCCAGAGAATTTATCTAATTCATCCTCAAATTTATTTCTAAAGTAAGCGTTCTCCAAACTATGGATTGAACGAGCAATATCATTATTTTCATCTAATGTTGCCATACCTGCACGTCTAGTCCCCATGTGTGACTGATAGTCTGTGCCGTAGAATAAATCTGTTTTACACTCTGAATGTTTGATTACACCAAAAAAACCACCCATAAAAAATTAAATTAAAATGTTTATATATAAAATGATAAGAGGTTACCTATGTGGTAACCTCTTGAATATATTGTTTTTATTTTTGTGCTTCTATCATTATGTTGAGCATCTTAATCGCACACTCAGATATGATTGAGCCAGGTCCGAATATTGCTGCGGCACCCGCCTTATACAAGAAGTCATAGTCTTGAGGAGGAATAACTCCACCAACAATTACCATAATATCTTCTCGTCCAAGTTTTTTAAGTTCTTCTATTACTTGAGGAACAAGAGTCTTATGTCCTGCTGCAAGTGAAGAAACTCCAAGAACGTGAACATCGTTTTCAACAGCTTGCTTAGCCGATTCTGCTGGAGTTTGGAATAATGGTCCCATATCAACGTCAAAACCAATGTCTGCATAACCTGTTGCTACAACTTTTGCACCTCTGTCGTGTCCGTCTTGTCCCATCTTTGCTATCATGATTCTTGGACGACGTCCTTCCATTTCTGCAAATTTATCTGCTAACTCACAAGCTTTTTTGAAGCTTTCGTTATCTTTTGTTTCTGATGAATACACGTTTGAAATAAGATTGATTTTTGCTTTATATCTTCCGTAATGTTTTTCAAGTGCTGAAGAAATCTCTCCAAGAGATGCACGTTTTCTTGCACAGTCAATTGCATATTCTAATAGATTTCCTTTTCCTGTGCGAGCAACTTCAGAAAGTGCTTCAAGTGATGCTTGAACTTCTTCTTCATTACGATTAGCCTTTAAATCAGCTAAACGTTTAAGCTGAGCCTCACGAACAGCAGTATTGTCTACCTCAAGAGTTTCTATAGGGTCCTCTTTTTCAAGACGATATTTATTTACTCCTAATATTGTATCTCTTCCTGCATCAATTCTTGCTTGTTTTCTTGCCGATGCTTCTTCGATTCTCATCTTTGGAACTCCACTTTCTATAGCTGCTGCCATACCACCAAGTTCTTCAACTTCTTGGATAAGCTTCCATGCGCGGTGTGCTATTTCATGTGTTAGGCTTTCTACATAATAAGAACCTGCCCATGGGTCTACAGAACGACAAATATTAGTTTCTTCTTGTAGATAAATTTGTGTGTTACGAGCAATACGTGCTGAGAAATCTGTTGGTAAAGCAATTGCTTCATCAAGTGCATTTGTGTGTAATGATTGTGTGTGACCAAGGCCGGCAGCCAATGCTTCGATACAAGTTCTTCCAACATTATTGAATGGGTCTTGTTCTGTTAATGACCAACCTGATGTTTGAGAGTGTGTTCTTAGAGCAAGAGATTTTGGATTCTTTGGGTTGAATTGGTTTACAAGTTTTGCCCATATCATTCTTGCAGCTCTCATCTTAGCAATCTCCATAAAGTGATTCATGCCAATTGCCCAGAAAAAAGAAAGTCTTGGGGCAAACGAGTCAATGCTCATTCCTGCATTAATACCAGCACGAAGATATTCCATTCCATCAGCCAATGTGTAAGCCATCTCAATATCACATGTTGCACCAGCTTCTTGCATATGGTAACCTGAGATAGAAATTGAATTAAACTTAGGCATATTCTTTGAAGTAAACTCAAATATATCTGCAATAATCTTCATTGAAGGTTTTGGTGGGTAAATATAAGTATTACGAACCATAAACTCTTTTAAGATATCGTTTTGGATTGTACCTGATAGTTTATCCATAGATACTCCTTGTTCTTCTGCTGCTATAATATAGAAAGCTAGAATAGGAAGTACAGCACCATTCATTGTCATAGATACCGACATTTTGTCCAATGGAATTTGGTCAAATAATATCTTCATATCCAATATTGAGTCAACTGCAACACCAGCCTTACCCACATCTCCAACAACTCTATCATGGTCTGAGTCGTATCCTCTATGTGTAGCTAGGTCAAAAGCGACAGAAAGTCCTTTTTGACCAGCAGCTATATTTCTTCTATAAAATGCATTTGATTCTTCGGCTGTAGAGAAACCTGCATATTGGCGAACAGTCCATGGTTTCATTACATACATTGTGGAATATGGTCCACGTAAAAATGGCGCAACACCAGCTGCGTAATTTAGGTGTTCCATTCCTTCTAAATCTTGTGGAGTATAAATAGGCTTAACAGGAATTTGTTCTGGAGTTAACCAGTTTTTCTCTTTTCCTGAAAGTTTCGCCCATTCATCAAAGCTATTTCCTACTTGGTTGGCTTTGAAATCGATATTTGCGAAGTTAGGTCTCATTTATGTGTATTTTATTTGATTTAAATTTATTATCTCTAAATAAAGTGCAAAAATAAATTATAATAATGAAACAGCCAACAATTTTATTGTTTTTTCGCTGTTATTAGAAATTGTTGTACTTTTGTAAATTAGTCAAAAACATAAAATAAAATATTATGGAAAATCCAAAAGATTATGGTTTTAATTCTCAATTAATCCACTATAGCGGACATCATGATGAGTATGGTAGTGCCACTGTCCCAATTTATCAAACATCAACTTTTGCATTTGAAAGTGCAGAACATGGTGCTGAATGTTTTTCTGGTGCAAGCAATGGCTACATCTATACTCGTATAGGTAATCCAACAATTAAAGCTTTAGAAAGACAAATAGCAGTCCTAGAACATGGGTTTGATTCAGTAGCTGTTTCATCAGGGATGGCAGCAGTTACTACAATATACATGGCACTTCTAAATGCAGGCGATCATATGGTTAGCTCTGCTGCGGTTTATGGACCTTCTCGTGTTGTTATGGAACAACATTTCTCTCGTTTTGGTGTTGAATCATCTTATGTTAATACTGCTGATCAAGCAGAAATAAAGGCAGCTATTAAGCCTAATACAAAGGTTATTTATATAGAAACACCTGCGAATCCAACAATGGATGTTACAGATATTAAGGCTTGTGCAGAACTAGCTCATTCAATAGGTGCTTTGCTTGTAGTCGATAATACTTTTTGTTCTCCTTATCTTCAGAATCCAATTGATTTAGGTGCAGATGTTGTGTTCCATTCTGTAACAAAGTTTATCAATGGACATGCTGATATTATTGGAGGTGTTATTATTGCTAAAGAGAAAGATGTTTACACTAAATTAAGAGGTATGATGGTTAATATGGGATGTAATATGGATCCTCATCAAGCTTATTTAGTAATCAGAGGTCTTAAAACACTGGGAATTAGAGTAGAAAGAGCTCAGCAAAATGCAATGAAAGTAGCGGAGTTTTTGGAATCTCATCCTAAAGTTTCTTGGGTTAAATATCCAGGTCTTAAATCATTTGCTCAAGCTGATTTAGTAAAAAAACAAATGCGTGGTCCAGGAACAATGATTAGTTTTGGATTAAAAGGTGGATTAGATGCAGGTAAAACCCTTATGAATAATGTCAATCTTTGCATTTTAGCAGTCTCTTTAGGAGGGGTAGAAACTTTAATTCAACATCCAGCTTCAATGACTCACTCAAAAATGACTCCAGAATCTAGAATTAGCTCAGGTATAACAGATGAACTTGTTCGTTTTTCTGTAGGAATTGAAGATGTTGAAGATATTATAAGAGATTTATCTCAAGCTTTAGATATCATATAAATGAAAAAAATAGGGCTTTTTGTTCTTCTTCTACTTAGTATAATTTCTTCTTTTGCTCAGCAGAGGCAGAAGGTTGGAGTTGTGCTAAGTGGAGGAGGAGCAAGAGGTCTTGCTCATGTTGGAGTTCTAAAGGCTTTGGAAGAAGCTCAGATTCCAATTGATTATATTGCAGGAACATCTGTAGGAGCAATTGTGGGAGGTTTATATTCTGCTGGTTATTCCGTGTCTGAAATTGAAAAATTATTCCTATCAAAAGAATTTCAGTTATGGTTACAAGGGAAGGTAGACGAAAACTATTTATATTTCTACAAACAAAAGGCTGATAATCCTGCCTTTGTATCATTTAGTTTTGATACAAAAGATAAGTTTAGATTTCAACTTCCAACATCAATAGTAAATCCAATTCAGATGGATTATGCTTTTATGGAGATATTTGCTGGTGCTTCTGTGGTATCAAATAATAACTTTGACAGTCTGTTTATTCCATTCTTTTGCGTTGCTACTGATATTGGAGAAAATAAATCTACTATTCTTCGCTCTGGAGATTTAGGACAAGCAGTAAGAGCATCAATGACATTCCCATTTTATTTTTCGCCCATTTCAATAAATGGGAGACTTATGTTTGATGGCGGAATGTATAATAATTTTCCTTCTAAGGAAATACAAGAAATTTTTAAGCCAGATATTATTGTTGGAGTAAAGGTCGCTGGGAATTATTTGCCTCCAACGGAAGGAGATGTCGTGTCTTATTTACAAAATATATTTACAAATAAGACGGATTTTAGTTTGTGTTCAGAAAAAGGAGTGTTAATCGAACCCAACTTATCATCTTTTGGAATATTTGACTATTCAAAGATGGAGAAATGTTTACAGGTAGGATATGACTCTACAATCCATAAGATTCAGGATATAAGGAATATTATTAAGGACTCTATTTCGGTAGAAGAACTTAATCAAAGAAGAAAAATATTTAATCAAAGAAAACCAATATTGGGAATAAATACAATTACTATAAATGGAGTTACTGAATCTCAAAAGGAATTCCTAGTAAAGTCATTAATGTATTCCACAAAAAATGAAGAGGTTTCTGCAAAAATATTAAAAGATAATTATTTTAATCTATATTCCGACTTTAATATAAAGTCCATTCAGCCATACCTTTATTACAATAATTTTTCGAAGTCATATGTGCTTAATATGAATGTTAAGACAAAACAGTACTTGACAACAAAGATTGGAGGTATATTTTCTACAAATCCGGTTTCTCATTTATATTTGGGTTTTGATTATAATTTATTAAAAAAGAATTCGTACTTATTTCAAGCAAATATGTATGCAGGAAGATATTATAATTCATATAGTTTCAGAACAAGGACTGATTATTCAACAAAATTTCCTCTTTATTCTGAAATAGAATTTAATGCAAATAAATGGAGCTATTATAGATTAAAAACGAATTTTTTTGATTATTCTCCTCTAAATTATTTAGTTCAGAATGAGAATAATGTTCAATTAAGTTTAGGTTATCCTTCTTCAAAAAAAGATAAAATTTTTATTAATCTTGGTTATGGAAAAACGGAAGATGAATATTTTAATTATAATAATATTTCTATTTATGATACAACAGACAATACCATTTTTAGGAATATAGCATCTGGTATCACAAGAATCTATTCTTCACTGGATAGTCCTCAATTTCCTACATCTGGTTTGTATTCAAAAATACAATTCCAATATATAGGTGGGATAGAAATATTTGAACCAGGCAACACATCTTCAAGAACTAAAGGAAGTATTCAAAAACATAATTGGGTTCAGTTTCTATTAAAGCACCAACAATACATAGGTATTACTAAACATTATTCAATAGGGTTTAATGTTGATATTTTTTATTCACTTCAGCATTTATTCTCAAATTACACCTCTTCCTTATTAAATGCAGGAATATATACACCAACTTTAGAAACTTTGACACAATATTATCCTGAATATAGAGCTAATCAGTTTGCAGCAATGGGAGTAGAGAATATTTTAAAAATTAATTTATTCCAATCAGATGCTTCGGTTCGTTTAAGTGGGTATGTTTTTGCCCCATTTTCAAAGATTATAACCTTAAATAATAATATCCCAGTATATTCCGATGATTTTTTTAGTAAGTATTATTTCGTATTAAGTTCGGCTATTGTTTTAAAAACACCAGTTGGTCCTCTTTCTATTATTGCTGGTTACCATCAAAGAGATAATGTAAAGGATAATCCATATACTATATCGGTGAATTTTGGTTATATTATTTTTAATAAGAAAAATATTGATAGATAATGATAGATATAAAACATATCTCTAAATCATATAATAATTTGCACGTACTTAAAGATATCAATTTGCATGTAGATAAATCAGAAATTGTATCTATTGTAGGAGCTTCTGGAGCAGGAAAAACAACATTATTACAAATAATGGGAACTTTGGATAAACCTGATAGTGGTGAGGTGTGGGTTAATTCGAAAAATATTTGCTCTATGGGAGAGAAATCCTTATCCTCTTTTAGAAATAAAGAGATTGGATTTGTTTACCAGTTTCATCATTTGTTGGCTGAGTTTACTGCAATAGAGAATGTTTGTATACCAGCATTTATTGGAGGTAGAAGCAAAAAGGATGCAGAAAAAGATGCAAAAGAACTTTTTAATATTCTTCAAATTAGCGAAAGAATGTTTCATAAACCTTCAGAACTCTCTGGAGGAGAACAACAAAGAGTAGCTGTAGCAAGATCTCTGATTAATCGTCCGTCAATTATCTTAGCTGACGAACCCTCCGGTAATTTGGATAGTAATAATGCAAAAGAATTACATAGCTTATTTTTTAAATTAAGAGAATTGTATAAACAAACATTTGTAATAGTAACTCATAATGAAGATCTTGCAAATATGAGTGATAGGAAAATAGTAATGAAAGATGGTAAAATAATATAGTAATAAAATATAGGTAATATGAAAGAATCACAAATGGTTTATGGTATTCGTCCAGTAGTTGAGGCGATAAGAAGTGGAGTTGAAATTGATAAAATATTTATTCAATCTGCTTTACAAGGGAGTCTTCTTCAAGAACTAAAGGATGCATTGAGAGGTAAAAACATTACAGTTCAATATGTCCCAGTGGAAAAGCTAAATCGTTTAACGCGTAATATTCATCAAGGCGTTATAGCATTAATATCTCCAATTGAATATGCTAATTTTGAACAAGTAATTACTCAAACAATAGAAGATGGTGAGGCTCCATTTGTAATATTATTAGATAGGGTTACAGATGTAAGAAATTTAGGTGCAATAGCTCGTAGTGCAGAATGTGCAGGAGTACATGCTATTATTATTCCCCAACATGGATCTGCTCAAATCAATGAGGATGCGATTAAAACATCTGCAGGAGCATTATTACGTATCTCAATATGCAAAGAATCTAACATTAAATCAACAATAAATTTGGCAAAACAATTGGGCTTAGAAATATTTGCTGCGACAGAAAAGGGTGCAGAAATATATACAAGTACTAATCTTACAAAAGGTTTGATGATTGTTATGGGCTCTGAGGATGCTGGAGTTTCTCCTGAAATAATTAAATTATGTGATAAGAGATTGAAAATTCCAATCAAGGGTAGTATTGAATCATTAAATGTTTCTGTTGCTGCTGGAGTTATTATGTATGAAGTGGTTCGCCAAAGGGGTTATTAATGACAGATGAAGAGGATATTTTATATTTTATTTATTAGTTTATTTGTAACTTCTTGTGCAAAGATAGGAAGTCCCACAGGAGGTGGCTATGATAGAACTCCTCCGATTTTGGTGACTTCCAACCCAAATATTAATTCTACTAATTTCAAAGGGAATAGTTTTGAGCTCGTTTTTGATGAGTATGTTGAGTTGAAAAATGCATCAGAAGAATTGATGATATCGCCACCGCTAAAAACAAAGCCTCAAATAAAGGAGCATTCAAATAGAGTTAAGGTGGGTTGGGATGATACTCTCAATGCAAATACAACCTATATTTTTGATTTTGGTAGCTCAATTGTCGATTTCAATGAGGGAAATGTATTAGGAAATTTTGCTTATAGTTTTTCAACAGGTAATTATATTGATAGTCTAGAGTATAGAGGAATGGTGGTTGATGCATATTCCCTTAGACCAGTAATAAAGAAGTATGTAATGCTTTATAGTGATAATGATAGGAATATTGTTAGAAAAGAAAAACCGAATTATATTACTAAAACGGATAGCTCAGGATATTTTCATTTTTACAATATTTCAGAGGGAGAATATCATATTTTAGTCTTAGATGACCAAAATCAAAATCTTCTTTATGACTTACCAAATGAAGGAATAGCATTTTCAAATAAAAAAATAAAAGCCAATTATTATAAGAATGATACCATAAATAAAAATCATCTAATATTTGAGCCCCTTTATTACTATGATACTAAAGATACTTCAATAGATCTAGCCTCAAATAAACTAATTTCAAATCACCAACTCCAACTTATTTTTTCTAACCCAACTACTGATAGTTTAGAAATAAAATTTAATTATCCTAAATTATCAGGATTAATAGATAAAAGAATATATGTTGAATATAGTCAGAAAAAGGATACATTAACTTTATGGGGATTAGAAATTAATTTTGATTCTATTAAGTTTAATATTAAGGATATTGGATTGAATCAAGATGTCGAATTGTACTCAAATATTAGAGATAATACTCCGATCAAGGATACTTTTTTATTTATTGCACCTAAACTAGATTTTAATTATTTTTCTGATTGTTTACTTAAAATGCCAATACCTATTATTAATAATGATAGCAATTTTTTTGAAGCATTTGCAATAAAAGAAAAAGATACTACTAAGATAAATTGTAAGGTTTATAATAAATCTCCTTTGTATATAAAAGTTGGTGATAATTTTCAACAGAATTCAAAATATACAATTATTATCAAAGATGGGCTAATTAAGAATTCATTAGGTCAAGCTAATGATTCAATAATTTTTAAATTAAATGTTGATGGCGTGGAGAGTTATGGTAATTTATTAATCACAGTTAAAGATAGTACAATAAATAGCAAGAACATTATTCTAATTCTTGAAGATGAAAAATCAAAAATAATTGGACAATTATCTTCATTTATTGGAGAAAAAACTTTGTTTAGAAATTTAGAACAGGGGATTTATAAATTAAAGCTAGTTATTGATGAAAATAATAATGGCAAATGGGATTGTGGTAATTATGATAACGCAATATTACCAGAAAGGGTAATATATTTCGAAAAATCAATAAATGTACGAAAAAATTGGGATATAGAAGAAATTTGGAATCTTCAACCTAAAAATAATTAATAATATAAATAAGATTAATTGTAATTTTAGCAGGTTTATTTTTGCAGTAAAATAAAATATTGTATCTTTGCACCTCTAAAAATATAGATTTTTAATAACAAGCAACAAAGTAAAGCTTTATGGCAGTAAAAATTAGATTACAACGTCATGGTAAAAAAGGACAACCTTTTTATCATATCGTTATTGCGGATGGTCGTGCACCACGTGATGGAAGATTTATTGAAAGAATTGGTTCTTACAACCCAGTAAGTCAACCAGCAACTATCGATTTAGATATAGATAGTGCTTGCAAATGGTTAAAGAATGGAGCTCAGCCAACAGATACAGCAAGAGCAATCCTTTCATATAAAGGGGTATTATTAAAACGTCATCTACAAATTGGTGTTGAAAAAGGTGCTATTACTCAAGAAGTAGCAGATGCTAAATTCAATGCATGGTTGACAGAAAAGGAAAATAAAATTTCTTCAGCAAAAGAAGCTAAAAGAAATAATGCAAAAGCAGATGCTAAAAAAACTCTTGCAGCTGAAATGGAATTTAATGCAAAACGTGCAGAAGCTATTTCAAAGAAAAGAGCAGAAGCAGAAGCTGCAGCTAATCCTGTAGTTGAAGAAGTACCAGCAGAAGAAACTCCAGAAGTAGAAGAAGTTGTTGTTGAAACAACTGAAGCTCCAGCAGCAGAATAATTTTTTGAAAGTAAAATTTCTTCATAAATGATAGAAAGACTGTTTCTTACTCAAGGAGACAGTCTTTTTCTTTAAAAAGATTATAAATGGAAATAAAGAATTGTTTTTATTTAGGTAAGGTAACAAAGCCATTTGGATTTAAGGGAGAGTTAGTTCTTTTCTTCGATGTTGATTCTCCAGAGGATTATTCCCAGTTAGATGGCGTATACATTGATATTAACAAACGCTTAGTATTATATCCTATCGAATCTATAAGGGTAAGAAATAATAAAGCCACTGTTCGATTTTCCGATCTCACACCAGAAGATGCATTGAAGCTAATCGGGAAAGATATGTATCTGCCACTAGAACTCTTACCGGAACTAGAAGGGAATAAATTTTATTATCATGAAGTTATAGGATTTGAAGTAGTGGATAATGAAAGAGGGAATATTGGAAAGATCGAAACAGTTCTTGATTACCCAGCAACTCCACTTTTCTCAATTATTTTTAATGGGAAAGAAATTCTTATGCCAATTATTGATTCCGTTATTGTTAATGTTGATAGAGAGTCTAAAATAATATACATTAATGCACCAATAGGCTTAATAGACTTATATTTATTATAGGAATAGCCTTTATTTATCAATAAATAGAAAAAAATTATCGAAAAACGATAAAATATATTTGTTTTATAATAAAATAATTTGTTACTTTGCAGCGTTAAAGTTTCAGTTATGAATAATAAAACAAAAATCGTTTCAATTAAGTCAATCAAAATAGGATTTGATATAGTATTTATACTAATGTCAATTTTAGCAATATCTTTTATTGCCTTCTCTATTTTTGATATTTCCAACTTATCTTCAAAATCATCATTAGGAACAATATTTGCTGAGGCAAAACCAATAAAAGCTGTTACTACTGATGATTTTATTGTAAATTCAAGCATTGAAAATGTATCCATAAAATCTATAGTTGATAGTTATCATCTAACAATTATGATTAAGAGTGATGATTTTCAAATGATGCCTTTTGCATATAGAATATTTTATTTATTGGCATTAAACTTAAGTATGTTTTTCCTTCTATTTATTCTTTTTCATATTCGCAACATACTTAACAGTCTTGTGAAAGGGTTAAATGAAAAAGATAGTAAGTTACAGCACTATATTTTTGATAAAAAAAATATAATGCGATTTAGATATATAGCATATGCTTTTATTGTTATGCCCTTAATAGAAGTTATGATATATTTCTTTGATTCATTCTTTCTTCAAAAATACATAAATATTGAAGGGTATTCAATAGAACCAATATCACAATTGGCTTTGGTTTCATGGGATTATATTTTTATTGGCTTATTCTTTATTTCTCTAATAGAAATAATAAGAAGAGGAATTGATATTCAAGAGGAAAATGATTTAACAGTCTGAATACATGAAAGGGAATTTTGATATGGGAATAATAGTGAATTTAGATGTTATGATGGCAAAGAGGAAGATTAGTCTTAGCGAGTTAGCTCAAAAGGTTGACTTAACAGCGACAAATCTATCAATATTAAAAACGGGCAAAGCAAAAGCTATAAGGTTTTCAACACTTGAGGCTATATGTCAAGTCTTGGAATGTCAACCAGGTGATATTTTGGAGTATGATAATACAAAAGAAGAAAACACGATAATTAAATAATTTAGTAATTAATCAACAAAAACTCAAAAGATGAAAAATCGAATTTTATTAGTAGCTTTATTGTGCTTAGCAATAGTTACTACAGGTTTTGCACAAGGAGCTAAAACTTCTGCAAAGAAGTCAGAAATTAAGCTTGACGAGCAAATCAAATTAGATGGCAAGGTTCGTTATGGAAAGCTTGCAAATGGTCTAACATATTATGTAAGATCGAATAAAAAACCAGAAAACAGAGCAGAATTTCAAATTGCAGTAAATGCTGGTTCAGTTTTAGAAGAAGCAGACCAATTAGGATTAGCTCACTTCACAGAACACATGGGATTTAATGGAACAAAGCATTACCCAGGTAACGAAATGATTGATGCCTTAGAAAAACAAGGTATCGTATTTGGACGTGAAATTAATGCTTATACAGGTTTTGATCAAACAGTTTATACAGTAACACTTCCTACTGATAAGAAAGAATTATTCAGTATGGGATTGAAAATATTAGATGGTTGGGCATCTGGTATGCTATTAACAACAACTGAAATTGAAAAAGAACGTGGTGTTATCACAGAAGAGTGGAGAATGGGACAAGGCGCTCAAGATCGTTTAAGATCAAAGACTTGGCCAACAATGTTAAAAGGTTCGCTTTATGCTGAACGTTTACCTATTGGAACATTTGAAAGTCTGAAAAATTTCAAGCCAGAATCTTTAAGAAGATTCTATAAAAAATGGTATCAACCAGATAATATGGCAATTATAGTTGTAGGAGACTTTGATGCAGATGAAATGGAACAAAAAATCAAAGATTATTTTGGGATTATGAATGCACCAACTACTCCAACTGCTAGACCTACATTAACTATTCCAAATAACAAAGAACCACTTATCACAATAGCTACTGACAAAGAAGCTCAAGGAAATTCTATACAGTTTTTCTACAAACACCCAGCCTTAGAAGTAAAAACAATTGGAGATTACCGTACTCGTTATTTACTTTATAGTCTATATGACGAAATGTTGGAAGCACGTTTAAATGAAATAGCTGATAAAAAAGACTGTCCTTTTATTGGTGCAGGTGCAGGTTATACCGATTTCTTAGCACGTCCAACTCAAGCATATTATAATTCTATTTCTGCAAAAGATGGCAAAATTATGCAATCTTTAGAAGCAATGATGACAGAAAATCAAAGAGTTGTTCTACATGGTTTTTTGCAAACAGAATTAGATAGAGCTAAAGAATCTTTATTGACAAAATACGATAAAGCAGCAAAAGAAGAGTCTAAAACAGAAAGTGGTCGTTTTGCAGCAGAATATGTAAATCATTTCTTAGAAGGATCACCAACTCCAGGAGCAAGAATTGAAAACAAATGGGCAAAAGAATTAGTTGAAGGAATTACTATAGAAGAAGTTAATGCTTTGGCAAAAAAATGGATAACTGATGAAAATTTTGTTCTAGTAATGACATTACCAGAAGCAAAAACAGTAAAAGTTCCAACAGAGAAAGAAGTATTAAGTCTAATCTCTAAGGTGAAGAAATCTAGTCCAAAACCATATATTGATAATGTAAAGAACGAACCTTTCTTAGTAAAAGAACCTAAAGCAGGTAAGGTAACAAAGAGAGTAGATAATAAAGAATTTGGATTCACAGAACTTACTTTAAGTAATGGAGCTACTGTAATTCTTAAATCTACAACTTTCAAAAACGATGAAATCTTATTAAATGCTTGGTCAGCAGGTGGAACATCTTTATATCCAGATAATAAATTGATTAATGCACAATTTGCAGCTTCTATTATTGATGCTTGCGGTATTGGAAACTATGATAACTCTCAACTTCAAAAGTTTTTAAAAGGAAAAACAGTAGGAGTTACACCATCAATTAGCGACTTACAAGAAGGATTTTCTGGTAGTTCAAACCCTCAAGACTTTGAAATATTATTACAATATTTGAATATGTATTTTGAGGCTCCAAGAAAAGACAAGGATGTTTTAGATAAGGAAATCTCTAAACTACAAACTCAAATAAATATGTACAAAAATATGCCTGAGTTTGAATTCCAAATGCAAATGATGAAGGCTATGAAGCCTACAGATAAGAGAACAATTTTACTTCCTACTGAAGAACAATTAAAGAAAATGAACATTGAAGAAATGTATACTATCTTCAAAGAAAGATTCTCTGATGCTTCTGACTTTACATTCTCATTTGTAGGAAACTTAGATATTGATAAAACAATCCCAATGATTGAAAAATATATTGGATCTATGCCTGCAAAGGGTAAAAAAGAACAATGGTTAGATAAAGAATCTCCATTTGCAACAGGTGTTGTTGATAAAGTTGTATACAAAGGAGAAGCTAATAAAGGAGCTATGGTTCTTGCAACAAATACTACATTTGAATGGAATGACAAAGAAAGATTAGCAACAAGAATCTTAGGAGATATTTGTGATATTAAACTTACTGAAACTATTCGTGAAGAATTAGGTGGAACATATTCTCCTTCTTTCCAATTAAGCTATGATAAATACCCTAAAGCAGAAGCTTCATTAGTTGCTTATTATTCTTGTGATCCAGAAAATGTAGAAAAACTTACAAAAGCTACATGGGGAGTATTAGACAAGATAATGAATGAAGGACCTTCAGACATTGACTTAGCTAAAGTAAAAGAACAATTAATTCGTTCTCGTGAAACTCAAGTTGAAAAGAATGGTTATTGGTCAGGTGCTATACAAGGTTCTCGTTGGTATGGTTTCCAAATGCAGTCAGTTGAAGCTTATACTGCATCAGTTAATGCTATAACTTTGGCAGATGTTCAAGCTGTTGCAAAGAAATACTTAAAACATGATAATTATGTTAGAGTTGCTTTAAAACCAGAAGCAATGAAACCAGCTACAAAATAATCAAGTTTCTATGTTTAATTACGAAGATTTTGAATGAAAAGTCTTCGTATTTAAAATCAAAAACGAAGTTTTCATACATTGAAAACTTCGTTTTTTTTATTAGATACATCGTCTTTTTGCATTAGTTTTACGATATTTGCAAAAATGGAATGTATAATGAAAAGGAATATTGTATTTTTATTAATTATTATAGGTGTTTTTTCCACAAAAATCTCTGTTTCTCAGAATATTATCTTAGGAGCTGAAAGAATCCCTGAATATATTAACCAATTAAAGGGGAAAAGGGTGGGAGTTATTGCAAACCAGACATCTATAATTGCAAAAACACACTTAGTAGATACACTTTTGACCTTAGGAATTAATATCAGAGCAATTTATTGCCCAGAACATGGTTTTCGAGGAGAAGCAGAGGCAGGTGCAAAAATTAGCTCGTCAATAGATGAAAAGACTGGTCTTCAGATAGTTTCCTTATATGGAAAGAATAAGAAACCTCAAAGAGCTGAATTCCAGAATAATGAAATAATAGTATTTGATTTGCAGGATGTTGGAACAAGGTTTTATACCTATATTTCAACTCTGCATTACGTTATGGAATCTTGTGCCGAAAATAATATTCCATTAATTGTTTTAGATAGACCAAATCCAAACTCAAATTATATTGATGGCCCAGTATTAAAAGACACCTCATTAGTTTCATTTGTAGGTATGCATCCAGTTCCAATAGTTTACGGAATGACAATAGGAGAATATGCAAAGATGATAAATGGAGAGGGTTGGTTAGGAACATCAAACAAAAGAGTAATAGGAGAAAAAGGAACACTATATTGTGACTTAACAATAATACCTATTCAAAATTATACCCATAATACTCATTACTCTCTTCCAATTTCCCCAAGTCCCAATCTAAAAACAGATAATGCAATTTGTTTATACCCTTCATTGTGTTGGTTTGAAGGAACACCTGTTTCAGTAGGTAGAGGAACAGATTATCCATTTGAAATTGTGGGGTTTCCTGAATATCCAGATAGTAGTTTTGCTTTCACACCAAGGATAATAAAAGGAGTATCTGACAATCCTCCTTATAAAGGGGAAAAATGTTACGGAGAATACTCCAAATTAATTGCAGAGTGTAATAAATCAAAGTCAAAAAAGGAAATTAGTTTGACAATTTTAATTGATATGTATAAGGCTTATCCGAACAAGGAAAAGTTCTTTCAACCATTCTTTGATAAATTATCAGGGACAAAAAAACTAAGATATCAGATTAAAAATAATCTTTCTGAGAAGAAAATAAGAAACTCTTGGAGAAAAGATTTGGAAAAGTTTAAGAAAACAAGAGAAAAATATTTGATTTATTCAGAAGATTAGACTAAAAAAATCCTCAAAGGGGAAAATCCTTTTATAATTAGCTAAAAAAGAATTAACTTTGCAAGCCAATATTTGTAGATAATAATAACACTAAATATTCTATGTTTGAGAATTTAAGCGAAAAGTTTGACAAAGCGTTTAAGATTTTAAAAGGTCAAGGAAAGATAACAGAAATCAATGTAGCAGAGACTCTAAAAGAAGTTCGTAAAGCATTGATTGATGCCGATGTAAGCTATGCAATAGCGAAGGAGTTTTGCGATACAGTTAAACAAAAAGCATTAGGAAAAAATGTATTAACCTCCCTTGAGCCAGGACAATTAATGGTAAAACTTGTCCAAGACGAGTTAGCTGAATTAATGGGTGGGGAGACACAAGATATTAATATTAAAGGCTCTCCATCAATAATCTTAATAGCTGGTTTACAAGGATCAGGAAAAACAACATTCTCTGCAAAATTAGCAAACTACCTTAAGACAAAGAAAGGAAAATCAGTTCTTCTTACAGCAGGAGATGTTTATCGTCCAGCTGCTATCAATCAACTTCAAGTACTAGGAGAACAAATAGGTGTTGAAGTATATACTGAAGATTCAAAAGATCCAGTCCAAATAGCCAAAAATGCAGTTCAAAGAGCAAAAGACAAGGGAATAAATATTGTAATTGTCGATACTGCAGGGCGACTAGCTATCGATGAAGATATGATGAATGAGATAGCTGCAGTTAAGGCTGCAATAAATCCTCAAGAAACTCTCTTCGTTGTAGATAGTATGACAGGTCAAGACGCTGTTAATACAGCAAAAGCCTTCAATGAAAGACTCGACTATAATGGTGTTGTTCTAACAAAACTCGACGGTGACACAAGAGGTGGAGCAGCATTAACAATAAAACATATTGTTCGCAAGCCAATTAAATTTGTTGGTATTGGAGAAAAGATGGATGCCTTAGATATATTCCATCCAGAACGTATGGCATCTCGTATTCTTGGAATGGGTGACATTGTTTCACTTGTGGAAAGAGCACAAGAGCAATATGACGAAGAAGAGGCAAGAAAATTATCTAAGAAAATAAAGACCAATGAATTTGATTTCAACGACTTTCTAAATCAAATCAACCAAATAAAGAAAATGGGTAACATCAAAGATTTGATGGGGATGATTCCAGGGGTTGGCAAGATGATGAAGGGAATAGATATAAATGAAGATGCATTCAAGGGAATTGAAGCAATTATTGGTTCAATGACACCATTTGAAAGAGAAAACCCATTAAAGATTGATGGAAGTAGAAGAAAGAGAATATCTAGAGGAAGTGGTACATCGATTGAAGATGTAAATAGATTATTGAAGCAATTTGAAGAGACAAGAAAAGCAATGAAGATGATGAGTGGTGGAGGAAATAAATTAAACGCACTAAAAAATCTTAAAAGAAGATAGTTATGGAAACTAAAAAACCAATCCTTATAGATGGCAGAATTATTGCCAAAGAAATAAAAAAAGAACTTGCACAAGAGGTTAGCGCACTTTTAGACGGAGGTAAAAGACCACCTCATTTAGTAGCAGTAATAGTAGGAGAAGACGGAGCAAGTCTTTCTTATGTTGCAAGTAAAGAGAAACAAAGTAGAGAAATTGGTTTTACATCCTCAGTATATCGTTTTCCAGAAACACTTACCGAAGCAGAACTATTAAAAACAGTGGATTTTCTAAATGAAGATCCAGAAGTAGATGGCTTTATTGTTCAGTTACCATTACCAAAACACATAGACGAACAAAAGATAATTGAGAGAATTAACCCAAGAAAAGATGTTGATGGTTTTCATCCAACAAACGGAGGAAGAATGATGTACAATATGCCATCATTTGTTCCAGCAACACCAATGGGTATAATGAATTTGCTTAATCGTTCAGGAGTAGAGACCGTAGGTAAGAACTGCGTTATTGTAGGTAGAAGCAATATAGTAGGTACTCCTATGGCTATCTTGATGTCAAGAAACAATGCTCAAGCAAACAGCACGGTAACGCTTTGTCATAGCAAGACAAAAAATATAAAAGAAGTTTGTGCAAATGCAGATATTCTAATTGTTGCAATAGGTAAACCAGAATTTATCAAAGAAGACATGGTAAAAGAAGGAGCAGCAGTTATTGATGTAGGCATCCATAGAATAGATGACTCAACAAAGGAGAAGGGATATAGAATTGTTGGAGACGTTGATTTTGAAAATGTATCAAAGAAATGTTCTTACATAACACCAGTTCCAGGAGGAGTTGGTCCAATGACTATAGTTTCATTACTTCAAAACACTCTAAAAGCATACAAGAACGAAATTTATATAGATTAATACTTATGTCAACCCAAGAAGAGCAGATTCAAGCAGGGGAGTTACTCCCAATAATGGAAGAATTTTATAGCTTACAGGGAGAAGGATATAATACAGGAAAGGCAGCCTATTTTATTCGCATCGGAGGATGTGATGTAGGCTGCCATTTTTGTGATGTAAAGGAAGCTTGGGATGCTGCGATGCACGAGCCAACAAGGATAGAAGATGTAGTTCAAAGAGCTAAATCGTTTCCTGCAAAATCAGTAATAATAACAGGAGGAGAGCCTCTTCTTTATAATTTAGATAAGCTTTGCAAATCACTACGAGATGAAAATATTGAAACAATATTAGAAACCTCTGGCTCTTCACCAATGAGTGGAGTATGGGATTGGGTATGCTTAAGTGCAAAACATAATCTTCTACCGCTTGAGGCAAATCTTCCTTTGGCGGATGAATTAAAGATGATAATTTGCGATAATAGTGATTTTGAATTTGCTGAAAGATTTGCTCAAAAGGTAAATAATAAATGTAAATTATACCTTCAGCCAGAATGGAGCGTTAGAAATAATATGATACCATTGATAGTAGAATACATAAAAGCAAATCCAAAATGGAGAATATCCCTACAAAGTCACAAATACATACATATACCTTAAAAGGTTTATTAATCTTAGTTTTCTTTATTTCCCCTTTTATAACCTTAAATGCACAAGATACTAAGAAGGCAGAGAAAGAATTTAGAAAGGCTTTGGAGTATATTAATTTATCCAATTACGAAAAGGCTTTAATCAATCTAAACAAATCCTTAGAATATAATCCCAACTATCCTGATGCCTTGCTTGCTATTGCCGAGATATATTATAATCAATATCCAAATATTGATTCTCTAAGGCTTAAATCATATCAATTTTATAAGAAGTTAGTAGATATTTCACCAGATTTTGATAAGAATGCTCATTATCGACTAGGGGATTATTATATTAAGGAATATAATACTCAAAAGGCGAGTTATCATTATCAATACTATCTTTCAAAACAAAAAGCTCCAAAAGATAATAAGAAGATAGAGGACGTAAATAGAAAGCTAAAAAAGGTAGAGTTTGTAAAAACAAATCTAGACAGTCCAGTTGAGTTTAAACCTGTAAATATGGGGATAAATATCAATACAATAAATGATGATTATTTCCCAATATTGACTGCCGATGAAAAGATGTTTATCTTTACCTCTTTAACCCCAAATGAAGATAAAGAGAATACAAGAGAGCCTTATTTTGAGGATTTCTTTGTATCATATAATACAAAAGGAGATTGGTCTAAGTCTCAAAAAATGCCACCACCCTTTAACTCAAATTCAAACGAAGGAGCATTGACAATATCTCCAGATGGTAGAGTAGCATATTTTGCTCGTTGTAACTCTGATGATGGCTTTGGCTCATGCGATATTTACTATTCAGAGAAAAATGGAAATGCTTGGAATCAGCCAAAGAATCTAGGGGCTGATGTAAATTCTTCAAGTTGGGATTCTCAACCATCAATAGCTTCCGATGGGAGAACATTATTCTTTGTTTCAAGTAGAGAGGGAGGTTTTGGCAAAAGCGATATTTGGTATACATATAAGAAAGACGATGGCACTTGGACTAAACCAAAAAACTTAGGACCAACAATAAATACCGAAGGCGAAGAGAAGTTCCCATTTATTCATCCAAGCAATACAACTCTTTATTTCACTTCCGATTATCATATTGGTATGGGAGGGCAGGATATATTCTATTCAAGGATAGAAAATGGTAAATTTACAGAACCAATTAATCTAGGATATCCAATAAACACATCTTCCGATGAGGTAAGTTTTATTGTGTCACCATCGGGCAAACAAGGGATTTTTTCAACAGACATTAATGGTACATTTGGAAAGAAAGATATATATTATTTTGACCTTTACAAAGAGGCTCAACCTATTCCAATTGTATATATGAAGGGTAGGGTATTAGATTCAAAGACCAAAGAAGCAGTCTCGGCTCTTTTTGAGGTTAGGGATATAGAAAATAATAGACTTATTGCCTCAACTACTTCGGATAAAAAAACAGGGGAGTATTTAGTTATTCTGCCTCTTGGAGGAAATTATGCTCTAAACTCCTATGCGAAGAATTATTTATTCTATTCCGAAAACTTCGCTCTAAAGGACTTGAATATCAAAGATTCATACGAAAAAGATGTTTACCTTACTCCAATATTAGAGGGGGAAACAGTGGTCTTGAACAATGTATTCTTTGCATCAAATAGCTCTGAGCTATTACCAAGCTCAGAGGCAGAGCTAAATACACTTACCGACCTACTAAAGAAAAACCCTCAGATAATTATTGAAATTTCAGGTCATACCGACAATACAGGAAACCCTTCAAGCAATATGGAGCTTTCGAACAAGAGAGCCGTAAGTGTAAAGACATATCTTGAGACTAAGGGCATAAGCTCCGAAAGATTAATATCAAAGGGCTATGGGCAAACAAAGCCTATTGCAGAAAACACAACAGAGGAGGGTAGGGCAAAGAATCGTAGAACAGAATTTAAAATAATAAGAAAATAATGAGCGAAAAGATAATAGACCTAAGTGAAATATCCTTATTGGAGTTTTTTGGAGTAAATGAGAAGAATCTTAGTTTTCTATCAATACTTTTCCCATCCGTACAACTTATACTTAGAGGTCAGATGCTAAAGATAATTGGTAAGGAAAAAGATATAGAGGAGTTTGAAAAGGTATTTAAAGAGCTGGAAGAACTTTATCAAAATGAGGGGCTATTGGATGAAAAACTTATTATGAGTGTAGTTAAACCAACTGCTCTATCATACGAGACAAAAAGAAAATTCTCCGATGGAATCCTCGTTCATGGCAGAAATGGAATGATAATCAAGGCTCAGACTCCAAACCAAAGACAAATGGTAGAGGAGATAGATGAGAATGATATGTTATTCGCCTTAGGACCTGCTGGTTCTGGCAAGACATATACAGCCGTAGCCTTAGCCGTAAGAGCTCTAAAGGCAAAACAAGTAAAACGTATTATACTTACTCGTCCAGCGGTCGAGGCAGGGGAGAACCTAGGTTTCTTGCCGGGAGATATGAAGGAGAAATTAGACCCATATCTACAACCCTTATACGATGCACTAAGGGATATGCTACTACAACAAAAGCTTGAAAATTATATTGATGAAAGAATAATAGAGATTGCGCCCTTAGCCTTTATGAGAGGTAGAACCCTCGACAATGCCTTTGTAATATTAGACGAGGCACAAAACTCAACCTATTCACAGATGAAGATGTTTCTTACTCGTATGGGGAAGAACTCCAAGTTTATTATAACTGGTGACCCAACTCAGATAGACCTTCCTAAGAACGAGCCCTCAGGACTAAAGTACGCAGTACAATATCTTGAGAATATTAAAGGAATATCCTTCGTTCACCTTCAAGACTACGACATTATCCGTCACCCTTTAGTTACCAAGATAGTTAACGCCTATATCCAAAACGAAAAACGAGAAGATTAGTTTTATAGTCTTTTTCTCTCAGATTTGGCTGTTAATTTTAAGAAATGAAAATTTGAATTTTGGTGCAAAAATCCTTGTTTTTGCGCTCTAGAATCAAGTTCTAGCGAAATAGAATTTGATTCTATTTTCGTAGAATCTTATTCTATTTTAATAAAACAGCTATCTAACTGATTTTTATTAGATTTTCGTGTCGCAATATCTGAATTTGAGAAAAAAATCACTGATTTTATTCACAAAGAGTTTGATTTTTTCTACAAAGAGTAAGATTTTAGAAAAAAAATCACTGATTTTTAAAATAAAATCAGTGATTTTTCCCCAAGGACATAAAAACCCAAGAAATTTCTTCGAAATCCCCAAAATCTATTATAAGTAATTAACGAACCATTTCCCAAACCCCAACACCTCTCTTCAAATATTCAACTCTCAACCCACAATACCATTACGAACAATTAACATCAAAACCTACAAAAAGTTAGAAAAACGCCCAAAACCCAAGGTTTTAGTTAAATCAATCTGTTCAACCCCAAATTTTAATAGCATAAGGTTTGGACTTGGCACTAAACAAACTTGATTTAGTGCAAGTCTGAACCTATTAAAACTTAGGGCGTAAATTCCATCTACTAAGGGGGTGAAAATTACGCCTACTAGTTGTAAGTCAATAGTCTATAATGCTCCTACGGAAATGTAACAGGTTTGGGGTATAGTTTTCTGAGAGAAAAATATTTTTTTTTCTCAGAAGGTTTAATTTTTCTCAGAGAAAAATTAAAAGAAAAGAAATATAAATTTAGTATTAAAGAAATAGATACCGAAATCAATTTAGCAATTATAAGAAGGTATATTTATCTGTCTTCTTTGAAGTTTTCTTCGAAAGTATCAATAATATCTTGAATTGTATTTGGCATACCATTTTCGTAATTTTGTTGGTAGCATTTTATACATACGCATTCAATATTAGGTTTAATTTTAACACCAACTTGAAATAATATTTCAACATATACTTTTTTATCTAGATTCTCCCTAGAATCTAGTTTTATGAGCTTATTTTTGAGGGCAATACTTCTTAATTTATCCTTAATATCTTGATTATTCCAATCAATAAATTTTATATAAATATAATCGCGTCCTTTAATTCTGTTTGGTTTTACTAGAGGTAATTGTTCTTTATTGATGATATAAAAAGTTTCAGAAAGGTCTCCATAAATACCATTAATTTGTATTATACTATCTTTATTATCAAGTTGGTAAATTTCAATATTATTTCCAAAATAAATTATTACTTTATCTTTATTTCCAACTTTATTAAGTTCTTCAATTACCTTATTAATGCCATTATTAATATCGTCTTTTTTTAATGAAAAACTAATAGATGAAATTTGCCTAAATACATTTCTGCATAATGAAGAATATCGTTCTGAAATTTTTTGGGCAAGGATTTCATCGTGATTAAGATAAGACACATCTTGTTCTTTTGAATATGCCATTCTATCTACAAGGGTATATAGACTTAGATTATACTTTTTTTGTGCTATCCATTTAAGCTTTCCTTTATTCCATATTGGGTTGAAATTATTAATAGCTTCTTTAATCTTACTTTTAGAGTATTCTTTGAATCTATCTATTTTCTTAATATCTAATTCTTGAAATTTGATTTTACTCTCTTTTTTTGAAATCAAAGTGTCAAGATACTGATCAATTAATTCTAAAGGAGCCTTCTCTCCACGAGTGAAGAAGATATTATCTTTTATCGGCAATCCTAGTTTATTTAATTTATCATTTTCTGATAATAAATTTCCAACATCGTTTTTTAGAAATTCAAATGAATCAATAAGAGTGTTTATTGATAGTAATTTATCTTCTGTATTCCTAAGATTCAGCGGATCTGAATAAGTATAATATTTTTCTATTGAATAAAGATTTAAAAATAAATATGCAAAGTATTTTCTTGTCCAGTTACATATAATTCCTCCATGATTAATGTTATGAAATAGATATGGGAAAGGATATCTTTGTTGAATAACAAGATCATACTGAAATTGTCTATTAAATACTGAATATTCAATTATCAACTTATCAATTTCATCAGGAATCAGGAAAAATTGTGGTGGTTGAGATGAAGTATGTTTTGATAATTTATTTATTAATTCATATATTTCGGAGGAATTACTATCATTTTTCTTTTCAAATTGAGAAGCTTGATACATTAACAGACCACCTAACGCAAAGTGAAATTCTTTAAATCTTTTCCTTTGTTCATTTCTTTTATCAATCTTTTCCTGATTTATGATGGTAACCCAATTCTCCCCATATTCTGGGAAAATTTCAGGAATATTTAACCACAAATATTGATGAGCTTTGCACCAATAATCATATACAAGATCAAATCTATTAGATATGATCTGCTCTTGTAAACACATCCATATTTCAATGTAACTCCTTTCACTAATAATTAAATTATCCTTAAATGGTAAAAGTAATTCGAGCAAAAAATTATTACTAAAGTAAGAGTATTTTTTTTTATTTAATACAATCAAGCCATTTGCCTTACGAATCATTCTATAAAAATCCTCAGAATGTTTAATATCATCATCAACGTATCCATCCAAGTATTTTCCTATATAGTTAGCAAGGAATGAAAAAGCCTCCTTATCTAAATTTTCGTCATCACTTCTTATCGCATAATATATTATATCAAAAATAGGCTTGAATTTTTTATTTTCAATATCATTTGTATTCTCACGTATTTCTTGGTAATTTTTTGAATCTAATTTCATTCCGAGGTGATTAATTAATTCAATTGGATTATAGTATGTTCGTATTAACCTAATAAATCCAAAGAAAAATATAATTGTAAAAATTGATAATGAAAAAGAAGATATGAATATAATAAAGTCTTTATATTTCCAATCAGTAAAAGAAAGAATAATAAATAATACAATGTTACATAATGATAATATCAGAAATATTTTAAATAATTTATAGTCTTTTTCTTTGTAGAAAATCTCCACTAATCTAATTGAAGAATATTTCTCATCTATTCGTTGAATAACTTGCATGAGTAAAGGAAAAGCGATTCCTAACAAGGCTGAAATAAAAGCAATAATAATATTAATGTGTTCAATTTCTAATTTCATATTATTTAAAATATTGTTTGACGTATAGTAGTACTACTGTTCTTAGAATAGGTTTTTGATTACTTCCTCTATGTTGGTTAGGGGGATGATTTGGGTGTTGTATTGGGTTAGGTTTAGACCTTTTGTGTTGTATTTCGAGATAAATATCTTTTCGAAGCCTAGTTTATCTGCCTCGGCAATTCTTTGTTCAATCCTCGTTACAGGTCTTAGCTCTCCACTAAGCCCAATCTCTGCTGCAAAACAATATCTTGAGCTTATTGCAACATCCTCAGACGAGGATATTAGAGAAACAACAACAGCAAGGTCTATTGCAGGGTCATCGACTCTTAGTCCTCCAGCAATATTTAGGAAAACATCCTTTGAGCTAAGTCGAACCCCTCCACGTTTTTCTAGTACAGCTAAGAGCATTGAAAGACGCTTTTGGTCGAAACCTGTAGAGCTTCTTCCAGCAGTACCATAAAGGGAATTGGCTACTAATGCTTGAGTCTCAATTAGTATAGGTCTTGAACCTTCAATGGTTGCAGCGATGGCTGTTCCAGAGAGAGCCTCATCTCTTTGAGAAAGAAGTATCTCACTTGGATTAGAAACCTCTCTAAGTCCATAGGATTGCATCTCGTAAATACCAAGTTCCGAGGTAGAACCAAAACGATTCTTTACAGAGCGAAGAATACGATAACCATAGTTTCTATCTCCCTCAAACTGGAGTACTGCATCAACAACATGTTCTAGTAACTTAGGACCAGCAATAGAGCCATCCTTAGTTATATGACCAACTAAGAATACGGCAGAACCTGTTGTCTTGGAATAACGTTGAAGCTCTCCTGCACATTCTCTAATCTGAGAAATACTCCCAGCAGAAGAGTCTATACTATCTGTTTGAATTGTTTGAATGGAGTCTATAATGATTATGTCTGGATTTAATTCCTTGGCATGATTAAATATATCTGCGGTATTTGTCTCGGTAAGAATATAACAATTATCGTTAGAGGCGTTGATTCTATCGGCTCTCATCTTAATCTGTGCAAGACTTTCCTCTCCTGAGACATAGAGTATTCTTTTTCCTTTGCAGTTTAGTGCAACTTGTAATAAAAGGGTGCTTTTCCCAATACCAGGTTCACCTCCAATAAGTAGTATGCTTCCAGGAACTAGACCACCTCCAAGAACACGGTTAAGCTCTTGGTTAAGGGTATCTATTCTCTTTTCTTCAGAAAGAATAATCTCGTTAATTAGCTTAGGTTTGGACTCCGACTTTGACTTTGTCTTGCTAATAATACCATCGTCTGTTCTCTCAATTACTTCCTCAACGTATGAGTTCCAAGCACCACAATGAGGACATTTCCCAATCCAGTTAGAGCTTTGAGCTCCACATTCCTTGCAGAAAAAGACAGTCTTGCTTTTAGCCATAATCTTAGTAGTCTAGCCTCATATTTATCTTGTAATTCATCTCTTTAGGATGAGAGAATTTTTTTTGATCCTTCATATATTTCTTATGATAAGGTCCAAAAGGTATATCGATAAAAACATACCTATTCATTTGATAACTAAGCCCAAAGAATGGAACCTCTCTATCCTTATCCATATTAAATATATCTGATTTCTTGTTTGGTTTATAGGCAGGTACAGGTGTGTCGTAGATAAACTCAGTCTTTCTATTAAATAAGGTGTCTCCAGTCTTTGTGCTTACAAGATAATAATCGGCACCAGAGGTAACTGAGCTAGACCACCAGTACTTATTCATAGAATAGATTGTAACGTAAAGGACAGCATCTACACCATATTTCTTTCTTAATTCACCAGCTTGATTATGCTTGATATATTCATGAGAGAAAGTAGTATCTTTCTTATGAATATTAAAAGTATTTATTGCACTGACTACATAGTATCCTTTTAGAGAAAGTTCCTTGGTTATATTTGTAATAAACATCTCTGAAGCATCTTCTCTCTTGGAACGATTCCAAGGATATAGGACTAATATGCTCTTTGGTTGCTCGGAGTACATCTTTGGAAAAGATTTAACTCTCTCAATTGTTATAGGGAAAAGAGCATACCAAAACTTTTCTGCAATATTTAATGTATCTCCTCTAGCCAACTTTTCTGCCTTGTTCTGAGCTTTCTTTATTTTTTTTAGCTCTTTTTTTGAGACCTTTGTAATATTTGAGTCTAAGGGCATTGCTTCTTTATTTTCTCCTGTAATATTTGCAAGAACATCACCTGCAACCTCTGTTTCCGTTGGTTCTGATTTCTTGAAAACTCTATTGTATATATCGCAGCTGGAGAATAAAAATACGCAGAAGATAGATAATATTAATAATTTTCTCATAGACCCAACTCCTCAATTAATTTATTAATAAATACTTCACTTTCAGGATATAAAACCACTTCTTTTCTAAACATATCCCTTGCCTCATCCTTTTTCCCTATCCTGAAAAGCAAATATCCATAGTCAGCACAAACACCTGGGGCAGGAAGTTTTCTCTTTCCCTTAGGCTGCGAAACAATCTTATCGTATTGTTTGACAAGTTTCTTTATCTCCTTATCTGGAATATCTCTTTTTCCGTAAGAGAAAACTAGGTTGTCGTAGTCGTAATATTTATATAAGTCATTATTACAACTTACTGAAACTAAAGCTATGATGCAAATTATGAGTAATTTCTTCATAATAAAGTAAAAGGTTCTATTTAATTGTCAAAAGTACGATAAAATATTAAATATACAAAAACAACTAAGTATATTCTAAATAAACATATTTGTCGCTCTATTGAATATGCCATTAAGGTATGCTATACAAATGCCGTAATTGCTTACGGGAATACCTGCCTCAATTGCAGGACGAAGTCGAGAGGATATTTGTTTTTGAGTTACCATACATCCTCCACATTGGATAATCATTGCATAGTCTGTGATTGGTCTATTAATATTACTTAGCCCAGCAACAGCTTCAAATTCAATGTCTTTATTTGTGTACTTTTTAATCCAATTAGGGAGTTTTACCCTTCCAATATCTTCACAACTTGCCTGATGAGAACAGCTTTCTAGCATAAGAACCCTGTCTCCATCTTTTAAATTCTCTATCTCAGGAGTACCCTTTAGGTATTGAAGAAATTCTCCCTTTAGTCTTGCAAGAACTATTGAAAAACTAGTAAGAGGAATGCTTTCAGGAATAATCTTACTTACAGATTCAAAGGCTTGGGAATCAGTAATTACTAAATCAGGGTTAGGGAATAGTTTCAGAGTCTGCTCTAGCTGAGTTTCTTTTACAACAATATTGATAGCATCGTGATCAAGTACATCTCTTATTAACTGAACTTGAGGGAGAATCATCCTACCCTCTGGGGCAGAACTATCAATTGGAGTTACTAACAAAACAACACTATTCTTTTCAATCAAACCGTCTAATATACCTTTATATTGATAGGCAGTTTGAGGCATGGTTTTTTGAATTGCTTGTGTAAGAGAACTTATCCCATTATTTTCCCTATCTCCATGCTTAGTCTCAACTACTTGGCATTTATATTTATTTTCTAAAAGAGATTTGATATTCGGGTTAATTCCTTTAATATCACCCTTATTGTGAACAAGAATATAAGGAATACTATTCTTATTACATTTATCAATAAGCTCCTCTTCTTCTTTTTCAAAGAAACTATCTGTGAAAACTATTATTGCAAGATCAATTAATGAAAAAACTTCTAAGGCTTTTTCTATCCTTTTCTTACCTAATTCACTCTCATCATCTATTCCTGCTGTATCTATTAGCACAACAGCTCCAACACCTTTAATTTCCATTGATTTCTTAACAGAATCGGTTGTTGTTCCTGCTTGCTTGCTTACTATTGCAATATCTTGACCTACAAGACTATTAATCAATGTACTCTTCCCAACATTGCATCTTCCAAAGACTCCAATATGTGGTTTGTTTTCCTTGCCCTTATTCACCTTTTTGAATTTTAGTGATTAATGATTTGTCTATGCAAAGATAATATTTTGGACTTAAATAAAGTATATTATAATATTTTTCATTTTTCATTTATCTTTCTTTGTTAAAAAAATGTATCTTTGCACCTTATTTACAATATATAATAGCTTTTATTATGGGAATGATAAAAATGCAATTTTCAGGAGATAATCCATCAATATTAAGTAGTAGATTTTGGACAAAGGTTCTGCTAATGACATTGGCTATCTTTATCACATGCTATCTTTTCAGCGTTGCTTCTGTTACAAATATCTGGTCTGCACTCTTGGCAGCGATAGTAATAAGCCTCCTTAATTCTTTTATTAAGCCTATCTTAGTAATGTTTTCCATGCCATTAATGGTTATTTCTTTAGGTATGTTTAATCTAGTTATTAATGCTTTTATCGTATTATTTGCAGATTATATACTTGGGAGTAGATTTGAGGTTAATGGTTTCTTTGATGCTATTCTCTTTAGTATCATAATAACTATTATTGCATTTCTACTTGAGATTCCAGAGAAGATAAGACAAACAAAGAAGAAAATTGAGGATGCAATGAATGGTGGTGCATCTGGTTTTAATAAAAGAGAACAAGCCTTCGATGAATATAACGAACATGTTGATGATGGAGGATTTGCCGATTATGAGGATTTGACAGACAAGGAAAAAGAGGACAAAAAGGATAAAGAATAATTTAGAAATTTGAGATAATAAATATATGAGGAAGATAGATTCTATTAATGAGGTTGTTGGTTTAGTTAGTGAGATTAAGGCTCAAGGCAAGACAATAGGTTTGGTTCCTACAATGGGAGCATTACATATTGGTCATTTATCACTTATTGAAAAGGCAAGGAAAGAAAACGATATAATAATATGTAGCGTCTTTGTCAATCCAATTCAATTTAATAACCAAGAAGATTTAGATAAATATCCAAGAGATATTGAAAAAGACTGCCTTTTGCTTGAGGATGCTGGTTGTGACTATGTATTTTCTCCCTCTGCCGAGGAAGTATATGCAGAAAAGCCAACAGAGACATTCAATTTTGGAGCATTAGAAACCGTAATGGAAGGTAAGATGAGACCTGGTCATTTCAACGGAGTTGCAACAATTGTAAGTCGTTTGTTTAATTGGATAAACCCAACTAGAGCATATTTTGGAGAAAAAGACTTTCAGCAATTGGCAATTATCAAAGATATGGTAAGACAGCTTAACTCACCAGTGGAGATTGTTCCATGCCCTATAGTAAGAGAGAGCGATGGACTTGCAATGAGCAGCAGAAATATGAGATTGTCTGAGGAAAAGAGAGCAATTGCTTCGAAAATAAATTCTATTCTTAAGAAATCAGTTTCAATGAAGGAGAATATCTCACTATCTCAGATAAAGAGTTTTGTGAAAAATGAGTTTAGTCTATTGAAGGATTTTGAATTAGAATATTTTGAACTTGTTGACGACGCTACTCTTCAACCAGTCAATCAAAAAGGAGAGAATGGAGTTGTGGGATGTGTTGCCGTTTGGCTTGGAGGAGTTAGACTTATTGATGTAATAAGATATTATTAAATAAATAGATAATAAAATATTAATAGCAATGAAACAATTAATTGAATGCGTGCCTAATATCTCAGAGGGACGTGATATGAATATTATAAAACAGGTTACCGATGAGATTGAAAAGGTAGAAGGTGTAAAACTTTTAGATGTAGACCCAGGTGCTACAACTAATCGTACAGTTATTACCTTTGTTGGTGAACCTAAACAAGTATGTGAGGCAGCTTTTAGAGTTATAAAGAAAGCTTCTGAACTAATAGATATGAGTCAGCATCATGGCGACCATCCTCGTTTTGGAGCAACAGATGTTTGTCCATTAATCCCTGTTGCAAATATAACAATGGAAGAAGTTGTTGAATATGCAAGAGAATTAGGTAAGAGGGTAGGCACAGAACTTGGAATACCAGTTTATTGTTATGAAAATGCTGCCTTTGAACCTAAGAGAAAGAACCTAGCCGCATGCCGTGCAGGTGAATATGAAGCATTGAAAGAAAGAATGTCTACACTAGAATGGAAACCTTGTTTTGGACCAAGCCAGTGGAATAGCTTCGTTTCAGGAACAGGTGCTACTGCTATCTCAGCAAGAAACTTCTTGATAGCCGTAAACTATAACCTAAATACAACATCTACACGTCGTGCAAATGCAATTGCCTTCGACGTTAGAGAAAAAGGTCGTCCTGCAAGAGAGGGTGGAGCTCCTAATGGAAAACCATTGAAAGATGAAAAGGGTAACCCAATAATGATTCCAGGAACTCTAAAAGGAACTAAGGCTATTGGTTGGTTTATCGATGAGTATGGAATTGCTCAAGTTTCGATGAATATCACAAATATTGCAGAAACCCCTCTACATATATGTTTCGATGAGGTTGTAAGCAAAGCAGCAGCAAGAGGAATAAGAGTAACAGGTGTTGAAATAGTTGGACTTGTGCCAAAATGTACATTGATAGATGCAGGAAAGTATTATCTTGCAAAACAAGAACGCTCACTAGGTGTTGATGATGCAGAATTAATAAAGATAGCAATAAAGTCAATGGGCTTAGATGATTTAAAACCATTTATCCCAGAAGAAAAAATCATAGAATATATGATTGAAGATAAGTCCTCAAAGAAACTTATCGATATGACCTGCAAAGATTTTGCTAACGAGACAGCATCAGAAAGTCCAGCACCCGGAGGTGGATCAATCGCAGCATATATGGGAAGTCTTGGCGCAGCACTTGGAACAATGGTTGCAAACCTTTCTTCACATAAATCAGGTTGGGACGAAAGATGGGAAGAGTTTTCTATTTGGGCAGAAAAAGGACAAGCCCTAAAAGATGAACTTTTATTCTTAGTTGACGAAGACACAAAATCATTCAATCTAATAATGGATGCCTTCGGTCTTCCAAAGAAAACAGACGAAGATAAAACAGCAAGAAAACAAGCTATTCAAGATGCAACAAAGTATGCAATAGAGATTCCATACAGAACTTTATGCAGAGCCTTCGATGTGTTTGAACTTTGCATCGCAATGGTAAAAACAGGCAATCCAAACTCAATAACAGATGCAGCAGTAGGTATCCTATGTGCAAGAGCAGCATGTTACGGAGCCTTTATGAACATGAAGATTAACGCTTCAAGCCTTGATGATAAAGAATTTGTAAACGATATTTTATCAAAAGGAGAGGCATTAATAACAAAGGCAGACGCTCT
Organism: Bacteroidota bacterium; assembly: GCA_017860275.1. GTDB lineage: Bacteria > Bacteroidota > Bacteroidia > Bacteroidales > P3 > UBA10566. Next base: position 103,423 of record JAFNAQ010000001.1, on the reverse strand, counting down.
TGAAAAAGAATACACTGCCATCGTTATGGCTGAGATAAGTAAATAATGAAAATATATTTATTAGTAGCCCTAGGAGGAGCAGTTGGTTCGCTTGGAAGATTTAGCATAAGTCAAATCTTCCAAGCTAAGACCGCCTCTGACTTTCCTTGGGCTACTCTTTTTATCAACCTAGTTGGTTGCTTCTTAATAGGACTTCTCTTAGGAGTCTCCGAAAGATACCAATTAGCTTCACATCATTCTCTGCGTTCATTCTTTATCGTAGGATTATGTGGAGGTTTCACTACCTTTTCAACCTTTTCATCCGAAGCACTTGGACTATTCCAAAGTTCACAAAACCTTCAAGCTATACTATATATATTAGCAAGCATATTGCTAGGTTTAGTCCTAACCTTCTTAGGATATAGCTTAGTAAATTCATAAGCAAATCCTCTCAAAATAAATTTATACTAAGTATCTATCACTAATAAACGGCGCAATTATAAAACCACGCGCCGCAAATATAAAATTATACGCTGATATTATAATGTTAGAATGGCATTCTGCAGCGATAGAATGCCATTACATAAGAGCAGAATGGCATTCTGTAGCGACGGAATGCCATTCTGGTATTAAAATATCAGCGTATGAATTTAAAATATCAGCGTGTGGGTTTATAATATCAGCGTATAAATTTATATTTGCGGCGAATAATTTCATCCTTGCGGCTTTTATGTTAAAAAAAAGTTGTTTCTTTGCATAAGTTTTAGGGGGTTTTTCACTCTAAAGCTTTAGTGTGAACCAAAAGAAATTTTGATGTTGAATTCAAAAACATTGCACGAGGTTTTGCAATATAGCGCAAATGCCTTTGCAAATAATCCTTTTGTGGCTTTTGTTGGTGAAAAGCCACTTACTTTCTCTGACTTTTCGCTTAGAGTAAAGGATGTACAAGATATTCTTGTCAGTAGAGGAGTATCTTATCAAGACAAGGTTGTCGTTCTTGGACAAAACTCGCCTTCTTGGACAATTGCTTATATTTCTGTTGTTGATATGGGAGCTGTGGCAGTTCCTTTGTTGCCTGATTTTTCTTCTGAGGAGATTGCAAATTGTATTAATCATTCCGATGCCAAGACTGCTTTTATTAGTGAGCGCTTGATGGAAAAGATTGATATAAGCTTGTTACAAAACATCGATACTATTATATCTCTTGATGATTTCGGAATATTATATCAAAGACAAGATTCTTCTAAGCAAGGTCTTATAACAATTCCTCAGCCTGAGGATTTGGCTGTTATTATCTATACTTCGGGTACAACTGGTTTTAGTAAGGGTGTTATGCTCTCTCATTCCAATCTTGCCTCTCAGCTTGTTCAGGTTCATCATATTCATACAATACGTGAGGATGATGTTTATCTTTCCTTGCTTCCTCTTTCTCATACTTTAGAGAACTCGCTTTGTTTGCTTACTGCGCTTATGCATGGTGCTTCGATTTATTTCCATAATAAACTGCCTATTGCAAAAACATTTATGGAAAGTGTGAAGATTGTTAGACCAACGACTATGCTTTCTGTTCCTTTATTGATTGAGAAGGCTTATAAAACGGTTATCAAACCTGAGTTAGAGAAAACAACATTGAGGCGTATACTTTTGACGAGTTATTTGTTTAAAAGGATAATGTATAGAAAGGCTGCAAAGAAATTATATGAGGCCTTCGGTGGTAGACTAAGATTCTTTGGAATAGGTGGGGCAAAGCTTGATGGTGAAACGGAATTATTCTTACGCTTAGGAAGACATTTTCCTTATGCAATTGGTTATGGATTAACAGAGACTGCACCGCTTATTATTGGAGCAAATCCTAAGCAAGTTTCTTGGCAGACTATAGGTTATCCTTTGATTAATGTTGATATTAAGCTTGGAGATATTAATCCTCAAACAGGTGAGGGTGAAATCTTAGCTAAGGGACCAAACATTATGAGGGGTTACTATAAAGAACCTGAGTTAACAGAGTCAGCATTTACTGAGGATGGTTATTTTAGGACTGGCGATTTAGCTATATTCAAGAATGGACGATACGAAATAAAAGGTAGATTAAAGAATGTAATCATTGGAGCATCAGGAGAGAATATTTATCCTGAGGAGATTGAGATGGTTATAAAACAAAATAATCTAGTGTTAGAATCGGTTGTTGTTGAGAGAAATGGAAAGCTAATAGCAATGGTTGAGTTTAATCCAGAAGAATTAGAGAAACGTATTGGACATTTGAGAAAGGATACTCAAAAACTTATTGATAGTTTAAGAGAAGAGCTATTGGTTTATGCAAATCAAAGACTTAATAGATTTTCTAAACTATCAGTTGTTGTGGAGGTAAAGAAAGGTTTTGAAAAGACTGCTACCCTAAAAATCAAACGACATATTTATAAGTAATTATCTGTTTGTATTTCCAAACTTTAATAGGAATAATAAGTGTTGATACACTATATTCATTCCTTTTTCGTCGTTAGCAGGTATATATGTTTTTGAGAAGTCTGCATAGAAGTTTTCGTCTTCAACAAGACGTCCCTTTTCATTAATACAACTTACTCCATCAAGGCAGCGAATAAATACTTTATAGCCTTGTTGAGAAACGTCTTTTATTACAGAAACTTTAGTTAGATCAATAGTTAGTTCTGTCTCTGAACCTTTGTCGTCAACATAGTTATATGTCAAATATCCATTGCTATTAACTGCAAAGTTTTTATATATCCCACCTTTTACTTCTGTTTCAATTATCTGGCAGCTTTGTTCTATGCTTTGAGCCTTAAGATTATTATTTATTAATAGGGAAGAAAATAAAATTGCAAGTCCTAAAAATATCTTTTTCATAATGTATGTTGTGTTTTATTTATGCAAAAATACAAAAAAATGTTCACGATGCTCTTCTAACGTATTGTTTTTTGTTTTTATTACTTACATTTAGATGTTTTTATTGTTAGTGTACGAAAGAGGTAAAATATTATTTCAATGTTTTTTTGCTGTTGTGGATTTTTTTATATAAATTTGTCAATTGCTTTCATTGGGATAGTTATGCCTAATAGAGTAGGTTAGTATATTAGAAATCAGTATTTTTCTGATTGTTGAGAAGTAAATAAATAATAAACTATATGAAAAAGTTATCTTTATTCTTTATTCTGTGTTTCATTTTTGGCGCATTTGGTGCAATAGCACAGCCAGTATTGTTAACTCATGTTGATTTTGAGAGTGGTATTCCATCTACATGGAATGTTAGTTCTGGCAATATTACCCAGAATTCAGTTATTGCTGGTTCAGGCACAAATTCTTGCAAGATGAAGCCTGCAACTACTGAAATAACTCTTACTTCACCTTTGTTTACTCGTACTGCTGGTTGTAATGTTCGTTTGGAGTTTTCTCATATCCCAATGATAAAAAACCTTGCAGGTATTGGTGGAGGGAAAATAGAAGTTTCAACAGATGGAGTTAATTGGAATCTAGTTACAGTTTCAGGATCACAAACTTCTCCAACAGGATATGATGGGAGCTATGGATCAGGTATTTATCCATATCAAGGAAGTTTTAGAAAGGTTGATTATTGGCCAGATAATACTATTAATGTAAGTGAAGCTAATTTAAATAAATCTTATTGGAGAAATGAGGTTTTTTATTTAGGTGTTGTTTTAGGAACGAGTACTAATTTCCAAATTAGATTTAAACTGCCAGCCACTGCTCTAGCTGACCAATATTCAGGATGGTATTTAGACGATATTCGTGTTTCTCAGGCTCAGTCCTCTTCGAATACAGTTCGTGTTCCTCAATTTAATAAAGAATCTTCTTTATTTCCAAATATATTATCTTATCCTAATTGTCAAGATGTAAAAGTAAGTGCAAATATTCAGTTTTTAGGAAGTTCTGCACCAGCTAATCCTGACTCAATTTACGTAGAATATTTTTTAGGTTCTTCAAATACCTTAGGAAAAACAAGGGCTGCCTATAATGCAGCAACTTCTACCTACGATGCGTATATACCTTTCTGTGGTTTTGATACTTTAGTAAAATGGAAATTGGTGATAAATGATAACATTGGGAATAAAACAACTTATCCCTTTATCTATGGAAATTATAGTGAATTTAAAAGTATAAGAGGATATATTGGTGAGCACCAATTTTCTACGACAGGTTTGTCAAATCAAGAAATTATGATGAGAACAAACCAATTGAGAAATATGACACAAATGCGCTATCGAGCGTCCGAATTATATGCTCTGGGTTATAGACCTGGGAAGATTGGTAGTTTAGTATATAAAGTTACTCAATCTACTTCAAACTTTGTTATGAAAGACTTTAATGTATTCATAGCAAGTATAGATACAAATTTCATTTTGGATGCTTCTTATGTATATAGTGGGAATTTCACACAAGTTTATAATAATGCAAATTTAGTTGCTCCTCAATTAGGTTGGCAAGTAATACCATTTTCACAATCTTATATGTGGGATGGTGTTAGTGATTTATTAATTGAGGTATGCTGGGATAATCCATCAGGAAGTGTTGGAGGTACAACAAAAATTGAGTGTGTTGCAGCACCAGGGTCAGCTGGACAAAAACCGGCAGCTACAAGTTATCAGTTTTATCAGTCAACAGGAGGAAGTACATCAGGAGCATGTAGTGCCCCATTCAATTCAAGCGATGGTGCATATAATTATAGGCCTAATTTTATTTTTAGATTTGTAAATGATTGCAAATTGTCAATAGATGCAGGTGTATCTGAAAAACTGGTAATACCTTCCAATAATGCTGTATCTGCCAATACTCCAACACCTTTTAATGTCAGACTTATGAATTATGGTACTGACACTTTAAATTCTATAAAGGTAAATTATCGAATTGATGAAGGATTAGTAACAAACGCAGGAACATGGACAGGAACAGTATTGCCAAATGATTCTGTGGCCTATCAGTTTCCTACAAATCCATCTTTTAGTGCGGGGTATCGTTACGTTAAAGTGTGGTCGGAGATACTACCTCCTTTAATAGATTGGGAAAAAAACAATGATACAGCATTTATAGAGATAGTATCTTGTAATGGTGCAATGAGTGGTGAATATGCTTTAGGTAATCTTACAGGTTTTACTGCAGATAAGAAGTTTAAAAGTTTTAAGGAAGTATTTAAAATGCTTGTTGGTTGTGGTGTATCTGCTCCAGTAATAATTAAAATAGATCCTACTAATATTTATTTAGATTCATTGGTTTTCCCTTCCAATATTCCAGGCATATCTGCTACAAATTATGTTAAGTTTGTAAGTTCTATCACTAATAATCCAGTAACTATAAAGGCTCCAAATATATTTAATACAAATATTGATTTATCAAATTGTAAGCATTTTAAATTTGAAAATATTACTTTTAATTCTTCTGACTCAATTTTTGGTATAGGCAATCTTATTTCAATGTCAAGTGCAACAAGTAATATCCAATTCAAAAAATGTAATTTTAATAAAAGTACATTAGGGCCAAGACCTAATTCATTTTTGAATATTGCAAATGCAAACAGCATTTCAGTTGATAGTTGTAAGTTTGATGGAGATGCGTTGTATCAAATCTACATCAAAGGAGCTTCAAGTGTTAATCTAAGTACTTCGAATACAATAATAAATTCTTCTTTTATAAATAATTTAGAAGGTTCAATTTACGCTGAATATACTACAAATCTAAGTATAAAGAAAAATATATTCACTAACAATAGAACAACAAATGCGCTTACGATATTCAGTATTCAAATTCAATCTTCAAATAATGTTGATATCCAGAAAAATTTATTTGTACTAAATAATGTTAGTGCAGTTAGTTTAGCAAATATACTCCCTTCTTCAATTTTTTCTAAGGTCGCAAATAATAAAATTAGTGTTCACAATGGAAATGTACAGCCAACATTGACAAATTTGTATGGTATAAATCTGATATCTGGAGATAATATTATTATATCTTACAATAATATATATGCCAGAGATTTGGGTGGTGTTTCTTCTAACGGAATGAATTTAGGTAATGTTGGACAGAATATTTCAAGTATTTTTGTTCAAAATAATATTATTGTAAGCGATGGAGTTGGTTGTGCTATTTATGCTAGACCAACTAATTCAACATCGATTAAATTTTCTAATAATATATATTGGAAAACATCTACAATGACTTCAAGTCAAGATACAATTCTATGGAGATATAATAATCAAATATTATCTAAACTCAACCAATGGCAATCAGTAAATGTGAATGGGGATTCAAATAGTTACTTAGAAAATCCAATATTTTTAGGATGGAACAATCTAACTACTTCAAATACATTTTTATGCTACAAAGGATTGAATTTGACAGAAATCCTTGATGATTTTAATCATAAAATTAGACCTACGACAACAGGAACATGTATAGGAGCTGTTCAATTTGATCCACCACCAAGTAATATTTTTGTTCAAAAGGTTTGGATTGAGAGGGGTGATATTGATGTTGCTCCTGATGGTTTAGACAGATATTCCGATTGTGGGATAGTAAATGAATATGTAAAGATTAAATTTAGTAATATTAGTCCAAATACTATTAATCCTGGATTCTTAAAGGTATGGTTTAAAATAGATAATTTAAGTATTCCTAATTCTCAGAAAGACACGATAACATATTCAATACTTCCAAATGTTAACTATACATATCAATTTAGGTTACCATATAATTTCTCAGCCGTTTCTTCGGACAAGCAATTCAAAATAACAGCATTTTCTGTTTTAAGCGCAGATTCAATTTATAACAATGACACAGCAAAATGTTATGTAGTTTCAAGATTTCAACAATCAGCCTTACCTAATCAAAATATAAATATAAATTATGGTGATTCAGTAAATTTATCTGTAACATCAAATGATTCGATATATTGGTTTCTTAATATGTCTGATATTACACCTGCAAAAAAATCTCACTTCTATCAAACAAGCAGATTATTTAGTGACTCCACATTCTATTTTACAAGGAAACAAGAAATACCTCAACTAAGGATTTCTGAAGTTCAGATTTCGAAAGCTCCAAATCAGTTAGGAGTTACTCCAAATATACCCGTATGGATTACTCAAAATAATGCAGTAGAAATTTCTAATTTTGGTAATGGGGACATAAATCTGAATGGATATAAAATAGAGACATTTATAGGCGGAACTTCTGATAGTTTACCTTTGACTTCAAGTAAGTCATATACCTTTGGGAACTATATTTTACCATCGAATAAATGTGTAACCATACAGTATTCTTCTGGGACAACACCAGATTCTAGTAAAACAATTTATGTTGGTACTGGAGGTAATTATTCTTCTATAAACAAAATTGGTTTTTGGATTAAAAATAATCAAGGAGCTATTGTTGATGCAGTAGCAATTAATAAAGTTAAGTTTAGGGATTCTCTACATGTTCCCGCATCAATATGGTCTGGATTTGGACATTCAATACCAACAAATACTGCAGGTATAATAAGAAATACTATAAATGCTAATGATTCTAATGATTGGACACCATCTTCTACAACCCAACTAATGACATTGACATCATTGGATTCAAATCTAATTTTTGCTTCTGATAATGGATGTTATGGTTTTAAATCTGCATATAATATTACTGTTAGTGGTGTCCCTTCGGTAGATCCAGGTGTAGCCCAAGTAAAAATAGTTGGTGTTAATTCACCACAGGAGTGTACATTATTAGACGAAAAGGTTCAAGTTAGAATTACAAACACAGGTGTTCAACCTTCTACTATCACACCTCTTGTAATTAAAGTTTATGAATCCACAAATCCTTCGCCAATATATACTATTTTTGACACATGCTTTTTGACGGTTCAACCAGCAGATACGATAACATATATTGTTCCTCAGACAATTAATCTTGCTTCAAATAATTCTGACAAAACCTTTACCATTGAAGCTATTGCAAATTTGTCTTCAGATGTAATAAGGGTGAATGATACATCACGTATGCAAATTGTATCTTTAAAAACACCATTAGCACCATTAGCAAGTGGAGTAGCTATACCATATGGATCTACAGCGAATCTGACAGCAACAAATCCTTCTACAAACCCAATCATATGGTATGATAATCCAACAACACTAATTGAGTTATCAAGGACATCCTATATTACTCCAAACCTTTACAAAACAGATACCTTTTATGTAGGCGAGATGCTACAAACACCCGATTCTGTTATCGTTAATAATAATACAAATTTATACAATCAAACTACAACATTTCCAAGTCCACTTAACGCTTATGGTAAAAACGTAAAAGAGCAATACTTGTTTAGAGCATCAGAGCTTCAGGCAATGGGTATGGTTGAAGGTAATATCAATAATTTGGCATTACGCATTTTTAAAGTTAATACAGCAGTTGCAAAATTTTCAAACTTCACAATAAAGATAGGAAACACTTCAGCTCAGGCATTAACTATATGGCAATCAGGATTACAACAGGTTTATAATAGTACAGTAGACTCTTTAAGGCTTAATTTAGCTGATTCAGGATGGAGGAAGTATAATTTTATTCAACCTTTCTATTATGATGGAGTTTCTAATTTGGTGGTCGAAGTATGTTTCACTGCAACAGGATCTACATCTTATGTTCAAACTTATTATTCTCAAACTCCTTACCAATCCTCAATTTCATATAGAAATAATACAACCACAGCATGTGCATGGTCTGGTTCGCCATCGAATATATATCTATTTAGACCAAATATAAAGTTTGGTGTAGATAAATTTGGTTGCTCAAGCGTAAGAACTCCAGTCGTTGTTACTGTTGGTTCTGCACCAGGATGCGACCCTGGGCTAACCAGAATAGTCGAACCATATACTCAAACTGTTATGTCAGGAATATCAATTCCAATAAAAGTAGAGTTGAAAAATTTTGGAGCAGACACATTAACCTCACTTAATATTGGCTGGTCAATAAATAATGTTAATCAAACGCCATATATATGGACAGGTAGTTTAAAACCATATTCAGATACTATAATTACAATAGGAAATAAAGTATTTATTTCCGGAATAAATACACTTAAAGCATGGACAATATTAGCATGTGATACAGTTCATACAAATGATACCGCATCTTTCTCATTTTCTTCATGTATAGGAAATAACTCAAATACAACTACTTTGACAATAGGTGGTTCTGGAGCTGATTTTCCAAATATTGTTTCTGCTGTTACAGCCTTAGGAAATTCTGGTATATGTGGATCAGTAATATTCGATATAAATCCAATAATTGGTGGATATAATGAACAAGTATTAATACCAAATATATATGGTACTAGCGATATAAGTACAATTACATTTAGAGGAAATTCAATAGATAGTAATTCTGTTAAACTGACCTATAATGCAGGAGCTAATGTTGATAAGTATGCTTTGAAAATTGATGGTGCATCATATATAAGATTTGAGAATTTCACTATCGAAGCCTTTGGCAATAACTATCCTTCGGTTGTTGAAATATCAAATAATTCAAATAATATTGTTTTTGATAAGATGGTAATAAAATCTATTCCATCTGCAACACCGAATACAGAAGTAACAAGTTTATTGAATGTTTATGGAGTAAATGATAATTTGACAATAAAAAATACTCATTTCTTCGGAGGAGCAAATTCTATTTATGCAAATCTTTCACCTACCGATTCGTTGAATGGACTTACAATTAAAAATTCATTCTTTAATTCATTTGCATTTAATGGTTTAAATGCCTATAGGGTTAATAATGTAAATATTGAGAAAAATAAATTTCGTCAATATGGGAATGTAAATATTTCAAAAGCACTTGCATTAAACACTATTTATGGTAGCGTAAATGTTGCATCTAATGATATATATCAACAAGGAGGAACAACAGCAAGGACAGGAATTGAGCTTAAAAAATATTATGGAAATCAGTTCTCTACGGCACTAGTATCCAATAACTCTATTTCGATGACAGGACCAAAAACTAATGCATCGTTGAACTATATTGGATTAAATCTTGATACAATTACTTATGCAAATATATTCTATAACACAGTAAATGTAAAGGCAAGTAATCTAAGTCCATCTTCTAAATCACTAAGTATTTCTTCAATTTGCTCTGACATTAAAGTGATTAATAATAACTTAGTTAATAATGGTAAAGGATATGCATATCATGTAAATAATCCAGGAACACAAGTCTCGCTATCAAATAACAATAATTATTATTCAAATGGAAGCGTGCCAATCTATTGGAATGGAGCTAGAACAACATTAGCATTATTACAAACCGCCAATTCTCAAGATCTACTATCTCAAATGGAGCATTCTCCATTTATTAATGATTCTGTTCTAGAATTAAATTACCCTACTCCAATTGTTAGAGCAGCAGAACCATTAGATGATGTAACAATGGATATTTTAGGACGATATAGACCAATATCACCAAAACCAACAATCGGAGCATATGAATATCAATTTGTAAATATAGATTGTGGTGTTATTGATATCGTTTCTCCAGAGAGAATAAGATATGTTGAGAACGAACCATTAGAAATAAGAGTTAAGATAAAGAACTTTGGTTTATTTGCGATGGATAGTGTGAAGATTACTGCATTACTTAAGTTTAATGCCGATACTACTAATGTTATCCAGACGGTTACTCAAACCTTATACCAAACCTTAAACTCTTTAGATCAGATAGAGTTTTCATTGTATAGTTATTTTTATCCACCTTTACACTTTAATTTAAATGACTCATTGCATGTTTGTGTATTTACAACTTTGCTTGGAGATACTATAAAAAGAAATGACACAACACATACAAATTTTGTATCAATACCAGGATATAACCTTCAAGCAGTTAAGCTCGAACAAATAACAGAAAGATGCCAGTTATACCAAACTCCTTTGCAAGTAGTTATTAAAAATACTGGAGAAAAAACCTTATTTCCTTCTGATTCAGTGTGGGTAGAATATGTAGTTAATGGAAGAAATGACCTTTATTCAAAAGAGTTATTGAAACTTCCTTATACTGATTTCTCTGGTAAATTTGATTCCTTACCAAAGAATAATCAATTGACATACACATTTACAAAGAAGGTTAATTTTTATCCAACAGGACTAGTAGATACAACTTGGAAAGTTAGAGCTATTGCAACTTTGAACAAAGACAATGTCAGGTTAAATGATACAACAGCTATAATGACTGTAACCTCAAGAGTATCACCACCTACACCTATTGTGTATGATACATCAATTCATTATGGAACATGGGCTAAACCTTGGGCTGAGCAGGTAAATAGTTATCCAATTAAGTGGTATAAAGACTCTACAGATGCAACGCCTTTCTTTGCTCCTAATAATTATGGATTATCGATGCAATATTCAACAACACAATTGTTTGTAGATTCATTATATTACGTTAGAGTAAACTTACCAGGAACCTATCCTTGCAACAGTTATTTTTCAAAGTTGACTGTAAGTCTACTCCCTCGTTCTAATGTTGATGCTGCCACTATAGGATTGTTCGATCAAGGGGTAGTTTATCCTCCAAATAATGGATATGTTTATATGTCATATAATCAACAGGCTCCATTCCTTGACACAGTTATGGTAAAAGTATCAAACTATGGTACACAACCATTGACAAACTTCCCAATTACCTATAGTGTTCAAGCTACATCACCAGTAAACGCTCCAATAACTACAGTTACTGAAGTTTGTTCAGCCACTATTCAACCAGATGCATCATATATCTATAGATTTGATACTTTAGCAAATATCTATGATCATACCAAGACCTATAAATTTAGAACATGGGTAAAAGCACAAAATGATTTAGTTCCACAAAACGACACATCGTTAAGTTGGAATGTTAAGCCAAAAAATGGGGATAATCTTTATTGTCCGGTGCAAGCATTGTCTGCAAACACTATTGATATTACTAGAGTTCAAATGGGTAATGTAGATAATTTTTCAAACCCATACGGCTTAAAGTATACTAATTTCACAAAAACAGTAGAAGCAATTAAATTATATAAAGGAGTTTATGACTCCCTTTATGTAACAGCAGAGAAACCTTCTTCTATGCCTGGAGTAGACAGAGTAGGAGGTTGGGTTAGAGCATTTATTGATTGGAATAGAGATGGTCAATTTGATACAACAACAGAGTTGGTTATGTCTGATACTATAATTTCAGGAGAAACTAGGAGAAAAAAGATTGAAGTTCCACTTGACGCATTAAATGGTCATTCGAGAATGAGAATTGTGCTTTGGCAGTTAAAGAATAGAGAAGATTTTGATGCATGTACAAATCCAAATGGAGGCGAAGTTGAGGACTATTTAGTTAATGTTTCAAATCCATCAGGATATGATGCAGAACTAATGAAGTTTACTTCTCCAGATGAGTTATTGACCAATGTTTCAAATGATGTTATTGTTCTTCTTAGAAATATAGGAACACAGAATCTTACAAGTGCTACAATTACTTGGAAAAGAAATACTGATGCACCCGTGCCTTATGCTTGGTCTGGAAATCTTGCGCCAGGAGATAGAGAATATGTATTATTGAATAATATTAATGTCAGCTTAGGATTAAATATATTCAGAGCATTTGTCGATGCAGTAAATGATACTAATAAAACAAATGATTCAATAAGAAGAGATTCATATATATTCAAGCAATATACTCTACCTTATAAAGCAACATTTGATGAGGTTCCAGATATTCATAGTGATGATTTTTATGCAAAGAATCCAGACCCAAACATCCCTACAAATTGTTGGGAACTTGGTCAACCTTCTGCTTCTAATACTGTAATAAAATCAGCTTTTTCAGCTCCAAATTGTTGGAAAACAAATCTAAGTGGTAATTATCCGGATAGTAATGAGTCTGTATTATATTCGCCAATATTTGATATAGGAATTATTAAACCAGATACTCTTTCATTTATGATGCGAAGGTCATTGGCTGCCGGTTCATTTATGTATGTTCAGTACTATCAAGATTGGAGTGATAAATGGGTTAAATTAGGAGGAAAGAATGATGGTTATGGAGAAGAGTGGTATAATTCCGATAATGGATTTGATGGAACTAAGATATGGACTAAGTCGACTTATTCAATGGATCATCTATCCTATAATCTTGGTAATAAAGTTCAATTTAGGTTTGTATTCAAATCAGGTCCTTCAGGAACATCTGATGGTTTTGCAATTGATAATATCGAACTAAGAAGAGCGCTTAGAGATCAGGATGTTGGAGTAATCAGTGTTGAAATGACACCTACACTTTTACCAAACTATGGTTCTTATTATTACCCTAAGGTTCAAGTTAAGAATTTTGGAAAAGAAAAACTTTCATATTTCTCAGTATGTTATATGGCACAAAATATGAATATCCCTGAATGTGAGCAAATAGTTTCAGCAAATTTGGATAAATTTGATACTTTGACATACACATTTAAAAATGGTAAATATGTTAATGTAAATATGCCAAATCCATTTAGCTTGGTTGCATACACTCGTTTAAATCCTACCGATTTATATACAGATAATGACTCCACATGGACATCAGTCGTTATTGGACCTCTTGAAAAAGATGCTGCATTATTACAAATTGTTTCACCAAACAATCAAGTTGTATCCAATGAGATGACAGAAGTATCTGTATTAGTAAAAAATAAAGGATTGTTACCAATTTCTACTTTACCAGTTTCATACACAGTAACTGGTCAAGGGACATTTACCGATGTAATATCATTTGAGCCTGCATTAGCAAGTGGTCAAAGTTATGTTTATCGCTTCAATCAAAAATTCCGTACATCTTATGGTTCAACAAACATAAAAGCATGGACAGGACTTGCTGGAGATTTCTATCATGATAATGATACTCTATATAAGAGAATTGAAGGAACAAGTTCAACAAGAGATATTGAAGCAAAATACATAACAATTGATGACTATGATGACAACTATCTTGGAGTACAATTAACTCTTTCAAATAATAGTTCAATAGGAATAGATAGTGTAAAAGTTGGTTATTATATTAATGGAGATATCGCCACTGCTGTAGAAGAAACATATCGTCTCAATAGCATTGTTCCTTCAGGCACGCAAGGACACCATTACTTTAAAACAACGCTGCCAAGGGCGAATGCTCCGTACAATAGTATATGTGGATTTGTAAGAATTGCAAATGATAATAATTCATTAAACGACACAACATGTACATTATATATTGGAGAACGTGATGCCACAGCAGATACTATTTTCGTAGAGCATAACTCTAGTATAGATTGTAAGGTTCAACTAAGAGCAAGAAACATTGGTTCCCTAGGAGGCGCAATGAAAGTAAAAGCTTATTTAGTTGTAGATGACAATTGGTCTTCACCAATATTCCAATACTTCGATTGGTTATATGATGAACCAAATCCAAAACTTATCAATTACATGACCTTTGCAACACGTATTCCTAAGAAAGCAGATAGGAATTATGTAGTTGAAGGTTGGATTGTATATGAATATGATAAAAACCGTTCTAATGATACAACTAATATAGTTAAGGTTCTTGATTATGTAGGTTTAGAAGGAGAAGTTGAGACTGAAAACACACTTGTACTAGAACAAAACGTACCAAATCCATATACAAACTCAACAACAATCAATTTCTCACTACCAAGTGCAGGCAACACAAGGTTCTTTGTAGTAAATAATATGGGTCAATTAGTCTATAATGAAAACAAATTCTATTCAGAAGGAAAGCATGAAATAGTACTAAAAGATCTAAAACTCCCACAAGGAATGTATTATTACACAATGGAGTTTGAAGGCAAGCGACAAATGAAGAAGATGATTGTAACCAAATAGTCAAAATCTACAATAACATAAAAGAGGCTCTCATGAAGTAAATACTTCTTGAGAGCCTCTTTTTAGTTTTAAAGAAAAACTAATTTAGTTTTCCAAATGTCATTGTATTTTCATAAGTAACGTTCATATCTGTGTAAGCGCCACGAATTTTTAATTTTGAAGTATTTAGCTCCAAAATTTTAAATGACTCATCAGTGTCAATAATCAATGAATCGTTTCTTACCACATAAGCAGAGGTGTCAGCCTGACCATTAGTAAACTGCAAAGTAACAATGCCACTAGTGTTGAAATTAGCAATAACATATTCACCCTCGTTAGTCGTAAAAATCGTAGTATCAGAATTAATCACCTGACCATTCTCGTACTGATTCATTATCTGAGACTGAATACCCCAGCGACCAATAATCAATTCACTATAAGGTTTATCCTCATCCTTATCCTCATCACACGAAGTAAAGACAAAACCAACACATAATACAAAAGCTAAAATAATAGGAAAACTAAATCTTGAAATTGTTTTCATAGGCAAGAGTTTTAAAATAAATAAAATAATAAACAAGTAAGCAAAGTCACTTACAATAATAAAACACAAACCACAATCAAAAGTTCAAAACAATAGATGCCATTATGCTAAGTGATGTATTTTAACTAAAACAGGGGTTTTGGGGTATTTCTATAACATTATGCAAGTTTCGACGTTAAATGTTATTAATAAAATAAGGGGTTTAGAATCTAGAAATTGAAGGCAGGTGGTGGATTGGTGGGAAAGATTGGTTAATTCTTCATAATAAATTCTTGAAATTTTGGGTTTTGTCCTCGTAGGGGCGAATAATTATTCGCCCAAATAATTATTTGTTTTTTTTGAAAAGGGCGAAAAATGTTTCGCCCCTACAAATAATCAAAAAAAATCACTGATTTTATATAAAAACTCCCTGATTTTTTCCAGAAAATCAGGGAGTTTTCGCAAGAAATCGGGGAGTTTTCCAGAAAAATCGCCGATTTTTTTCACCTATATTTCTTCTTCCTAAATTTTTCTCTGAGAAAGTTCCAAAGAAATGAAAATAAAATTCACAATAATAACGTTTTACGAAAATATCTCCTTATTCCATAAAAATAGAATCTTATTCTAGCGAAATAGAATAAGGTTCTAGCAAAATAGAATTTGATTCTAGTAATATGTAATTTGATTCTAGTGGAAGTACAATAAAGAGACAGTAAAATATTATCAAGAAATAGAGAATTATTATCAAAATACAGCACACCAAATCCTCACATTTTTCCCCAAAAACAAGGACTTTCCCCCAAAAAAATCAAAATCCCATTTCTTAAAATTAACAGCCAGCCTTATCCCTAATTATTCATTTCAGTCATCCTTTTGTTATTAAAAAAGATTTCTGAGATTAAACTTTTTGTTAACTTGGTTGTTAGACAAAAAATAGTTAAAAGAATCTGTATAAACCCAAAATACGATGTCCTTATACAATCGTATCTTGAAGTTGCTTGGGGCGCAAGTTTTGAAGTAATAACAAATATTTATTATGAAAGCAAATGTTTATAGTTTAGTTTTAGGAGTATTTATTACTCTGTTTACATTTAATCTGAATGCACAAGATTATCAGTATATCCCGATAGTTAAACCCGGAGTGCAAATTTGGACAACAACTTCAACCTCGGAATATTATCTACGATATCATAAATTTGCTCTTATTGATGAAGATACATTAATAGAAGGGGATATGTACAAGAAACTTTTTTGGTTTCAAGATTCTGTTTTTAATCCTTTAACAGCTGAATGTATTGGCGGATTAAGAGAAAACTCACAAAAGCAAGTGTTTTATAAAGGTAAATTAGATAATAATGGAGAAGCTTGGTATTATGGAATGATTCTTGATTTTTCATTAAACATAGGAGATAAATTTATCTTTCCTCCTTGGCAATGGATTTCAGATTCTTCTATTTATTTAACTGTTATAGATATTGATACTGTTGAAATAAATAATATAAAACGTAGACAGTTTACTATGGGAATGAATGACTTAGGGTACGAGGTGTGCAAGTTCACAGAAGGAGTAGGTAATAATTTAGGTTTGTTATTTGATATAACTATGAGATTTGTTACTGGTGGAGGTCATGGGAAACTTCTTTGTTATGAACATAATGGAGAATTGCAATATATGGCAGATGATATAACAAATTGCAGTAATCCATTTGTGGGTTTGGATGATATATCACATGAAGATGATTCAATTACACTTTATCCTAATCCTGCTAAGGATGATATTAGTTTCTCATGTTCTTTTATGATTAAGGATATTGAGATTTATGAT
This sequence comes from Bacteroidota bacterium, assembly GCA_017860275.1. GTDB lineage: Bacteria > Bacteroidota > Bacteroidia > Bacteroidales > P3 > UBA10566. Next base: position 86,229 of record JAFNAQ010000001.1, on the reverse strand, counting down.
ATTATGGGTCGAAGGGTTCTTAAAACAGAGGTTAAGGACTATTCTAAGACAATTAATATTTCTTCTTACACAAAGGGTTCTTATGTTGCTAAGCTAAACACAGAGCAAGGTTTGGTTTCAAAGAAGTTTATTGTGGAATAGAAGTATTCAATAAAAAAATAAACCCCAAAAGTTATGGTTAAACTCTTGGGGTGTATTTTATATTTATTTCTATTGGCTTTTTATTCCAAAGATTTAAGTTGTTCGGTTATTGAGGTGATTTTTTGTTCGGCGTCGGAAAGTTTCTTTTTCTCGTTTTCTACTACTTGTGCAGGAGCTCCGGAGACGAACTTTTCGTTTGAAAGTTTCTTTTCAACAGACAGCTTAAATCCCTTATAGTAATCAAGGTCTGCGCTAAGTTTCTTTATCTCTTCTTCCTTATTTATAGTGTCTCCAAGAGGAATAAACATCTCGGTAGTGCGAACCATAAAGGAAAGAGCACCTTCTTTCTTGTCTTGGATATATTCCAAATTCGAAAGGTTACAAAGCTTGGTTATTATTCCATCGAAAAGAAGGTTATCGTTTGAAGAAGACTTGATATAAAGCTCAAGCTCTATCTTTTGAGGGATATTCTTTTCGTTTCTTACCTGACGAATAGCAGCAATCTTTTCCGAAGCAAAGGCAAAGTCCTTAACTATCGTTGAGCTTGAAGACTTGATAGAAGGTTGAAGAGCATTCATTATGCAGTCGCCATCTTCTCTTTGTTTTATTATATGATAAATCTCTTCGGTTAAGAAAGGCATATATGGATGAAGAACCTTCATAAGGTTTTCAAATATCTCTATTGTTGCTTCAAGAGTAGCCTTGTCTATTGGTTTTTGATATGAAGGCTTGATTATCTCTAAGTACCAAGAACAGAAATCATCCCAAACAAGTTTATATACTCTCATAAGGCTCTCGCTTAGACGATATTTCGAGAAATCATCATTAAGCTCGGCAAGAGTCTCGTTAAGTTTCTCGTTAAACCACTCAATAGCTATGCGAGAATGTTTAGGTTGAGCAATATCTTCTACTTCCCATCCTGTTATTAAACGAAGAGCATTCCAAATCTTATTAGAGAAGTTGCGTCCTTGTTCGCAATAGCTTTCATCAAAGAGAAGGTCATTGCCAGCAGGAGAAGCCATAAGCATACCAACTCTAACGCCATCGGCACCATATTGCTCAATTAAATCAATAGGGTCGGGGCTATTACCAAGAGACTTACTCATCTTTCTTCCTTGCTTGTCTCTAACAATACCCGTTAGGTAAACGTTCTTGAAAGGAATCTCTTCTCTATATTCTAAACCAGCAATAATCATTCTTGCAACCCAGAAGAAAAGAATCTCTGGAGCAGTGATAAGGTCATTGGTAGGGTAGTAGTAGTTTATTTCTTTATTATCAGGATGACGAATGCCATCAAAAACAGATATAGGCCATAACCAAGAAGAGAACCAAGTGTCTAATACATCTTCATCTTGTTTAAGGTCGTTAATTGTATAGTTTTCGTTAGGGAATTTTTCTTGTGCTATTTTAAGAGCTTCTTCTCTTGTCTTTGCAACAACTAATTCTTTGTTTGGAAGATAATAAGCCGGTATTCTCTGTCCCCACCAAAGCTGACGAGAAATACACCAATCCTTTACATTCTCCATCCAGTGACGATAGGTGTTCTTGAATTTAGCAGGGTGAAACTTAACCTCGTCATCCTCCACAACTCTAAGAGCTTCCTTAGATATGTCTTGCATCTTTAAGAACCATTGAACAGAAAGTTTTGGCTCAATAACGGCATCTGTTCTCTCTGAACGACCAACCTTATTAACATAGTCTTCAACCTTTAGCATTAGACCAGCCTCTTGGATGTCTTTAGATATCTTCTTTCTACAATCAAATCTATCCATGCCAGAATATTGCAAGCCATGCTCGTTAAGAGTACCATTATCGTTGAATATATCTATGCTATCTAAGCGATACTTCAATCCAAGAGCATAGTCATTAACATCGTGAGCAGGAGTAATCTTTAGGGCACCAGTACCAAATTCTCTATCAACATAATCGTCGAAGATTACAGGTATAACCCTGCCAATAACAGGAATAACGACGTTCTTTCCCTTAAGGTGAGCATAACGCTCATCCTCTGGGTGAACACAAATTGCAGTGTCTCCAAGAATTGTCTCTGGTCTTGTTGTTGCAACCGATACAAATTCTTCTGATCCTTCAATCTTATACTTAAGATAATATAGTTTAGAGTTTTGTTCTTTGAAAATTACTTCCTCGTCGGAAAGAGCAGTAAGAGCCTTAGGGTCCCAGTTTACCATGCGGATACCACGATATATAAGCCCCTTATTATATAAGTCTACAAATGTATTAATTACCGATTCATAAAGAGCCTCCTCCATTGTGAAACGAGTTCTTTCCCAATCGCATGATGCACCAAGCTTCTTTAATTGTTCAAGTATAATTCCTCCGTGTTTTTCCTTCCACTGCCAAGCATGCTCAAGAAACTCATCTCTTGTTAGGTCTTTCTTGTCTATTCCCTCTGCCTTAAGCTTTGCAACAACCTTTGCCTCGGTAGCAATTGAAGCGTGGTCTGTTCCAGGAACCCAACAAGCGTTCTTTCCCTGCATTCTTGCGCGGCGAACAAGTACATCCTGAATAGTATTGTTTAGCATATGTCCCATATGTAGGACACCAGTAACGTTAGGTGGAGGGATAACAATACAATAAGGCTCTCTCTCGTCTGGTTCAGAGTGGAAATATCCTTTTCTCATCCACTGAGAATACCATTTATCTTCAATTAATTTCGGGTCGTATTTTGGTGCAATCTCAATCATAAGTAAAACTATTATAAATATTAAGCTTGCAAAGATAGTTATTTTAAAGAAAAACTAAAAACCAAATGAGAAAATAAGGATTCAATAGTGTTAATATGCGGTTTGATTTTTCTTTTGGCATAGTATTTGCTTTATTTCAACTTATTATAAGATATTAATATAAATAAATATGAAAAAAACAATCTTATTCCTAGCAATTGCCTTTGCATTCTCCAGTTTTGTATTCTCGCAAAACGAGTTAAAGTATGATGCAAAGATTCAAAAAGTAACTGTTTTTCAAACACAAGCACAGGTTGAAAAATATATTACTATTCCCTTAAAACAAGGAAATAATGAGGTTATACTTATAGGCAACTCTGCTTATATGAATACTCAAAGCCTTCAATTTCAAACCTCTGGTGATTTTGTAATTATGGACTTCGCTCCATATATTCAATATGTTCAGCCAGTTTATACAACAGAGGATAAGCTCCCTTTAGATATTAGAAAAAGGCTCAAGAGTCTAAGAGATTCGGTAGAGGATTTGAACTATAAATACTCTGAAATTAGTACTCTTTCAGCAATATTAAACCAAGAAAGAAATGCGCTAAGCTCAATGAAGGTTATAACTCAACCTCAAACCATAGACTCATTACCTAAATTAAAAGATGGTTTAGCATACTATAGAGAAAAAATGCTTGAGGTTACTTCTCTTTTGCAAAAGAAGAACAAAGAGATGATTAAGATTAATCTTCTAATCTCAGAATTAAACAATCAAATCAATCTAATCCTTCAAGGAGAGAATAAACCACAGATTCAAAGGAATGAATATTATATTAAGCTGAATATCTATGCCGAAACTGCCTTGCCTCAAGCAAGATTAGAGTATGATTATCTAGTCTCTAATGTATCATGGGAACCTATTTACGATGTTAAGTTCACTAAGCCAACCGATCCAGCTCGTTTTATTCTTAAGGCTAACCTTTCACAAAGTACTGATGAGGATTGGAACGATGTTAAGTTAGTTTTCTCAACAGAGCAACCAAATAATCGCAAGGCTTTAGGTGTGCTTTATCCTTATTATCTAAATCCTATTATACAAAGACCTGTTAAGAATATTCATGCGAAGAGGGCTGTAAGTGAAAAATTAGGTTCTCAAGAAGATATGGGAGAGGCTCAATATTCCGATGCTGTAGTTGCAACAAATAATAGTGCCTATACTCAATATACAACAACAGAGTTAACAATGCTTGGAAAAGAGTATGAGGTAGGTATGAAACATACTGTGCTTGCTGATGGAAAGGTTAAGATTATTCCACTTGAAACTAAAAAAACAAAGGCTGATTATAAGCACTATTCTATTCCAAAAATTGAAAAGGCTGTTTACATCTCTGCTCTTCTGCCTGATTGGGAAGAATTGGAGGTAATGGATGCACAAGGAAAGATTTATCTTGAGAATAATTATATCAACGATACCTATCTTTCTGCTACAAATACATCAGATACACTTAATCTTCCAATAGGACAAGATAGAAGAGTTGTCGTTGATAGAAAAATTACTAAGTCTAAACCAGAAAAGACAAGTATAATTGGTAATGAGGTTGAAACTATAGTTACAATAACATTGACAGTTAAAAATAATAACCAAACAAAGATTGATTTAGGTTTGGAAGACCAAATACCATTGTCAAATAAGGACAATATTAAGATAACAGCCAACAATACAGCTAAGGCAAAATATGATGATAAAACAGGAAAACTTGTTTGGGATTTAACATTGAATTCTCTAGAAACAAAGACAATTGTTTTCTCTTATACTGTTAGATATCCAAAGGGTTCAAATATTGTTTTGAACTAGAGATAGAAAAAAGAATATTAAAATATTAAAAAGAATCAAAGCGTTTCATGTTAAATGGAACGCTTTCTTTGTTTATTTAATTTTTTTTATTGTAAATTTGCTTTTCTGAAATAATAAAAAAAATATACCCAATGAAAAGAACCTTAATAAGTACGGTCTTACTATTATTAATAGTATCCCTAAACCTAAAATCCCAAGACACCAACAAAGTCTACCCAAAGATTCAAAAAGTAGTAGTCTATCAAGAGGATGCTCAGATTGAAAAATCAATAACTGTTTCACTAAAGAAAGGTTTTAATGAGTTTGTACTTGCAGGAAATTCAAACGTACTTAATACAAAGAGTATACAATTCAACAACAATTCAAATTATTCTATTATGGAGTTTACTCCATATATTCAATTTGTAAAAGCAGACCAAGTAGCAGAAGAAAAACTATCAGAATCAACACGCAAAAGAGTAAAAATAATAAAAGATTCTATTGAAATACTAGAATATAAATTAGTTGAGGTAAAGAATTATCTTTATTCATTGGAAAAAGAAAAGAAGACTCTAGAAAACATGAAAGTTGTTTCATATTCATCTGCAATAGACTCAATGCCTAAGATGAAAGAAGGTTTAGCCTTCTTTAGAGATAAAATGACAGATGTTAATGGCTTAATTCAGAAGAAACAAAAAGAGATGGAAAACTTAAATAAGACTATTATTGATTACTCTTCTAACTTAAAAATTATTCTTCAAGGGGATGAAAATGATAATAATCAAGATAAAAGTGAATACTACATAAAAGTAAATATTTACTCAGAAAAAGATTTTGCAAGGACTAAAATTGATTATAGGTATATTGTTAAAGATATCTATTGGTCTCCTATATATGATGTTAATTTTATATCAAACAACGAAAATGTAAGATTTACTCTTAAATCAGAGCTACAGCAAGTTACAGGAGAGGATTGGGACGATGTCAAACTAGTTTTTTCAACAGAACAACCAAACAGTCAGGGGCAATTTGCAGAACTCGAACCAACTTACTATACTCTCAGACCGATTGAGGTTAATAAAATTCCCGTTGTTACTCCTATTAGGTCAGAAGATGTAGAAACTATGACTGCAAATTCAGTAGATGCAATTATTAGTACTGTTAGTGGAATCTCGGTTGATGATGGAGGTGGGACAGCAAGAGGAGAAAGTGGTATGGTGACGTATGTAAATGGGGTTTCTAATAGTTCAACTCAAGAAGTTAAAAAATATAAATACGCTACAGAGGATAATAATAGTGGTTTAGGAAATAAGATGTTGGGTAAGGAGTATGAGGTTGCGATGAATTATACAATTAAAAGTGGAGATAAACCGAAGATTATACCATTAGAAACATCGACAACTAAGGCATCTTATAAGTATTTTTCTGTACCAAAGATGGAAAAGGTTGTTTATCTTTCTGCTTTATTATCAGATTGGGAAGATATGCAATTAATGAGCGCTGGAGCAAAAGTATATTTGGATAATAATTTTATCAAGGATATTTATATTAACTCAAATAGTATTGAGGATACACTTAATTTACCAATAGGTAGAGAGAAGAGAGTTGTTATTGATAGGAAATCAGATAAAAAGCTGGTTACAAAGACAGGTTTTATGAGTAGTAATTTTGAAACTACAGTAACAGTTACCATAAATGTAAAGAATAATAGTCAATCAAAAGTTGAAATAAAAATTGATGATCAAATACCTGTTTCAAAAACTGATGAGATAAAGATAAATCCAAATGATTTATCCAAAGCTAATTATGAAGAGAAGACTGGTAAGCTTACTTGGAATCTTAATCTAAATGCTTTGGAAAGTAAAACGATTAACTTCTCTTATACAGTTAAGCATCCAAAGGGAGCGAATCTTTCTTTTAATTAATTCATTGCAATAAAAAAAGTATAAATAAAAAATATGAAACGAATTATATATACATCATTATTAATATTATTGATAATACCATTAAATATTAAAGCTCAAGACACCAATAAAGTCTATCCAAAAATTCAAAAAGTAGTAGTTTATAGAGAAGATGCCCAGATTGAGAAATCAATAACTGTATCATTAAAAAGGGGATTTAATGAGTTTGTCCTTGCGGGGAATTCAAATGTATTAAATACGAAGAGTATTCAGTTTAACAATAATCCCAAATATTCAATTATGGAGTTTACTCCATATATTCAATATGTTAAATCAGATCAAGTTGCAGAAGAAAAGCTTTCTGAAACAACACGCAAAAAAGTAAAGGTAATTAAAGATTCAATTGAGATTTTAGAATATAAGTTAGTTGAAGTAATTAATTATATTTCTGTTTTAAATAAAGAGAAAATTGCAATTAATGATATGAGAGTTATGACAAATTCCTCTGATATTGATACCATTAAAAAAATGAAGGATGGTTTGGGCTTTTATAGAGAGAAAAGTGCAGAGGTCAATAGTTTAATACAACAGAAAGAAAAAGAGTTATCTGATTTGAATAAGTCAATAGATGAATATTCTTCAAATCTAAAAATTATTTTACAAGGGAGTGAGAAGGATAATGCTGAAGATAATAGTGAATATTATATAAAAGTGAATATTTATTCTGAAAAGGATATTAAAAAAGCAGATATTGATTATAGATATATAGTAAGGGATATATATTGGTCGCCAATTTATGATGTCAATTTTATTTCTAATAACGAAAATGTGGGTTTTGTATTAAAATCAGAACTTCAACAAAAAACTGGAGAGGATTGGGATGATGTTAAACTTGTGTTTTCTACTGAACAACCAAATAATCAAGGTCAATTAGCAGAACTCGAACCAACCTATTACACACTAAGACCAGTTCAGCCCAAACCACAACAAGCAATTCAACAAAGACCACAACAACAGAAAATATCAGCACAATCGAATCTACAAACAAAACAAACTCTAGTATATTCTCCGGGAAATTTATATGGAACCATAACAGATTCAAAAACAGCAGAACCAATTCCTTTTGTAAATATAATTGCAGAACAAAATGGACAACAAAAAGGCGGTACACAAACCGATATAGATGGGAATTATTGTATTAAGTCTTTGTCTGCTGGAAATTATGATATTACATCAAGTTTTGTAGGATATAAAAAAGCTACAAAAAAGAATGTAAGAGTATCTTCAACAGGATATTCTACTGGAGGTAGTTTGGCAATGGAGGCTTCTTCTACGAATCTTGATGCTGTGACTATTACCGAATACCAAGTACCAATTGTTGAAATGGGATCGGCAGAGACAGGTAAAAGAATAACTAATGATGACTTTGGATTCCCATCAGGAAATGTATCATCGTTTGGCTCATCATCTGAATGGGTGAAATATGAATATGCTACTGAGGATAATAATACTGCTTTAGGAAATAAGATGTTGGGCAAGGAGTATGAGGTTGCGATGAATTATACGATTAAAAGTGGAGATAAACCGAAGATTATACCATTAGAAACATCGAAAACTAAGGCATCTTATAAGTATTTTTCTGTACCAAAGATGGAAAAGGTTGTTTATCTTTCTGCTTTATTATCAGATTGGGAAGATATGCAATTAATGAGTGCAGGAGCAAAAGTATATTTGGATAATAATTTTATCAAGGATATTTATATTAATTCAAATAGTATTGAGGATACGCTTAATCTACCAATAGGAAGAGAGAAGAGAGTTGTTATTGATAGAAAATCAGATAAAAAGCTGGTTACAAAGACAGGTTTTATGAGTAGTAGCTTTGAAACAACTGTTACAATAACTCTTAATATAAAGAATAATACTCAATCTATTGTGAGTTTAAAGCTTGATGACCAAATTCCTGTTTCAAAAACAGATGAGATAACAATTACTCCTAATGATTTAGCCAAGGCGGTTTATGATGAGAAAACAGGTAAGCTTACTTGGAATCTTAATCTAAATGCTTTGGAGAGTAAAACGATTAACTTCTCTTATACAGTTAAGCATCCAAAGGGAGCAAATCTTTCTTTTAATTAATAAGAAATATTGATATTTTTAAGGGGGCTGTGTTGAATATTATTTTTCAATCCAGCCCTCTTTTTTTGAGTATATGATGATTTTTATAAAAATAATTGCTTAAAGTAAATAATAGTTTATACTTTTGCGTTAATGTTTAAGTTATTGAATAAAAATAATAATATAAATGTCTATGTCTAATTTTAAATGGATTTTTTTACTGGGGTTTATTTTTGCTTTCCCCTCTTATTATTCAAGTCTAAATGCTCAGACAAAGGTTATGAACCTAAGTGAATGTATTGAATATGCAAAAGAGCATAATATTAATGTAAAGAAGGCAAAGCTAAATTATGAGGAAAGTCAGATTAATACTCTTGAGTCCAAAGCCTCACTTTATCCAAATCTAAGCTTTTCATCAGGTCAGAACTTTTCATATTATTCCACAGCACAAAGCCCAACAATGGATAAGGGAGCATATAATGGGAATTATGGATTAAACTCCTCGATGACATTGTATAATGGAGGAAGATTATTAAAAGGTATTGAGCAAAGCAAGTTGCAGCAGGAGATAAATAAATTGAATATTACAAATGCAGAATATAGTATCACTGTTTCAATTATTCAAAACTATATTCAAATCCTTTATGCAAACGAATCAGTAAAAAATCAAGAGGCTATTCTGAATCTTTCAAAAAAACAATTGGAACGTTCAAATACATTACTTAAGGCAGGAAGCATATCAAAAGCAGATTTAGCTCAGCTTGAAAGTCAAAAATATGCTTATGATTACCAACTAATTCAAGCAAAGAACTCATTACAAAAATATAAATTAGATCTAAAACAGCTATTAGAACTAAAGGATGATATAGAGATACTTACACCTTCGATTGATGATTCCGAGGTTGTGGCAACTATTCAAAGCCTTGAAGACGTTTACAATAATAGTTATAACTATTTTATAACTATTTTGAATGGGAAGAAGAATATTGAGCTAGCATCTCTTTCTAAAGAGATTGCAAAGACTGGTTATTATCCTAGTCTTAGCCTAAATGCTGGAATATCAACCGGACATAATTCTCAGGTTGATATGAATATTGTTAAGCAGTTAAAGACAGGCTTATATGAGAATATTGGTTTGAACTTATCTGTCCCAATTTACTCTCGAAGACAGAATAAATCATCTATACAAAGAGCAGATATTTCAATAAAACAATCGGAATTAGATTTTGCACAAGCAGAAAAAAATGCTTGGAAGATAATTGAAACCTTATATCTCGATGCTTTGAATAACCAAAATTCGTTTATTGCAGCAAAAGCTAAGGTTTCTTCGCAAGAGATTTCTTATCAATTGGTTGAAGAAAAATTTAATCTTGGATTAAAGAACACTATTGAGATTTTGAGCGAACAAAATAATCTACTACTTGCTAAACAAGAAATGCTTCAAGCAAAATATCAAACGATGATGAGTAAGCAGCTTATGAACTTTTATCAACAAAAACCATTGGAAATTAAATACTAAACAATAATATAAAATGACAAAGAAAAAGAAAATAATAATTATCACATTAAGTACAATTGCAGTTATTATAGCATTGTTTGTGATTTTTTCTCCTAAGAAAGATAACCTTATCACTCTTGAAAAGAAAAAGGTTGTTAAGGAAAATATTAGTACTCTAATCACAGCAACAGGAACGGTTAAACCAATTAATCAAGTAGAGGTTGGTACACAGGTTTCGGGTATAATTAAGAAATTATATGTTGACTTTAATTCTGTGGTTAAGAAAGGTCAGTTACTAGCAGAGATTGATAAGGAGATGTTAGATAATGAGCTTAAGGCAATGAAGTCAAATCTTGATGCCTCAAAGATTGAGTATGATTTCCAAAAGCTAAACTATAACCGTCAGAAAGAACTGCATTCGAAACAATTAATTAGTGATGCAGAGTTTGAACAAGCAAAATATTCTTACGATAAGTCTAAGACAAGTTATGAAATGACTCAATCAAATTATACTAAGGTAAAAACTAATCTTGCTTATGCCACCATTTATTCTCCTATCGATGGAGTAGTTCTAAAGCGTGCAGTAGAAGAAGGACAAACAGTTGCTGCAAGTTTTAATACTCCAACCTTATTCACAATTGCTCAGGATTTATCTAAGATGCAAATTGTTGCAAGTGTAGATGAAGCCGATATTGGCGAAATTAAAGATGGACAAAAGGTTGAGTTTTCTGTTGATGCTTATCCTGATGAGGTTTTCCAAGGAAAGGTTAAACAAGTACGTTTGAATGCAACAACAACAACAAATGTTGTTACCTATGAAGTAATTATTGAAGCACCAAATAAAGATTTAAAACTCAAACCAGGTCTAACTGCAAGCGTAAATATCTTTACAAATGAAAAAACTGATGTATTGTCTATCCCATCTAAGGCTTTAAGTTTTAAACCAGATCAAGCAATATTGGGTAAGAAATGGATAATTCAAGAGCCAAAAGATAAGAAAAAGAAATTCGTATGGGTTGCCATTGGAAATACTCTAAAGACAAAAGAGGTTCAAATAGGTATTAATAATGGTTCAAAGGCAGAAGTTATTAGTGGTTTGAAAGCCTCAGAAGAGATTGTTACAGGAATAATAGATAACTCAATAATTAAAAAAGAAGGCTCAATGTTTGGACCTAAACATTAGTAATATGAGTAATACAATTATTGAAATTAAAAATCTGAAAAGGGATTTTCAAGTAGGAGAAGAGCAGGTACATGCTTTAAGAGGCATAAGTTTTTCTGTTCAGGAAGGAGAGTTTGTTACCATAATGGGGACATCTGGTAGTGGTAAATCGACCTTACTAAATCTTCTTGGATGTTTGGATACTCCAACCCAAGGGGAATATTTTTTGGATGGAAAACCTGTTGCCGAGATGACCAAAAATGAAAGAGCCATATATAGGAATAGAAAGATTGGCTTTGTTTTTCAGTCATATAATTTATTACCTAAGACTACGGCTTTGGAAAATGTTGAATTACCATTATTATATAATTCAGAATATTCGGCATCTCAGAGAAAGGAAAAAGCAAAGAAGGCATTGATTGATGTTGGACTAGAGGATAGAATAATGCATAAATCTCAACAAATGTCTGGAGGTCAACAGCAGAGAGTAGCTATAGCAAGAGCCTTGGTTAATGATCCAGTTATGATTCTAGCAGATGAGGCGACTGGTAACCTTGACTCAAGGACATCCTATGAGATACTTACCCTAATGCAAGAATTACATTCAAAAGGAAGAACAATAATATTTGTAACGCATAACCCTGAAATTGCTGAGTTTAGCTCAAGGAAGATAGTCCTTAAGGATGGAAAAATAATTGAGGATATACATAATGAAAAAATAAAGAATGCAAAGCAAGTATTGAATTCTTTGCCAAAAGAAGATTAATTATGAATATAAAGAATTTAATATCAATAGCCTTAAGGGCATTGATAAATAATAAGATGAGAGGTTTCCTAACCATGCTAGGGATAATCATTGGGGTGTCTTCGGTTATCATTATGCTTGCAATTGGAGAGGGGTCAAAGCAGAGTATTACTGGAGAAATATCAAATATGGGTTCCAATATGATTATGGTTCAGCCTAACTATAATAGGGAAGGTGTTTCCAGAGGAGCCTCTTCAATGGAGAGCTTGAAGATTAAAGATTACCAAGATATTGCCTCTGAATGCCAATATATCAACGGAGCCTCACCTTATGTTAATGCGAGTGGACAACTGATATATGGCTCAAATAATCATCCAATTAGAGTAGAAGGAGGGAATGAAAACTATTTAGATATTAGAAAATATAATATCCAAGATGGTATTAGCTTCACAGAATCAGATATAAAAAGTTCTGCCAAGGTTTGTATTATTGGAAAAACTGTTGTTGAAAAATTATTTACCAATGGAGAGGACCCAATCGGGAAAATTATCAGGTATAATAATATTCCATTTCAGGTTATTGGGGTATTAAAATCAAAGGGTTCAAGTACATTTGGTCAGGACCAAGACGATGTAATGCTAGCTCCATATACCACTGTTCAAAAACGTATTGCAGCGATAGATCATTTACATGCAATATTCGCATCCTCTTTGAGTGAGCAGTACTCTTCGAAGGCTATGGCTGAGATAACAGAAGTTATGAGTAGGAATCATAAAACAGAGGAAGGCAAGGAGTCTGATTTTTCTGTTGAATCACAAGAACAAATTCTTGAGCAGATAAATACCATTACTTCATTTATTACAATACTTCTAGGTTCTATTGCAGGAATATCATTACTTGTTGGAGGTATAGGTATTATGAATATTATGTATGTATCGGTAACAGAGAGAACAAAGGAGATTGGTCTGAGAATGTCGGTAGGTGCAAGAGGAAAAGATATTCTTTCTCAGTTCTTAGTGGAAGCAATAATTATTAGTATAACAGGTGGGCTTATAGGAATTCTTTTTGGCTCAGGAGTTTCGTTTATTATTAGATTAGTTTCAGGATGGGCAGTAACGGTATCAACATTTTCTGTTTTACTTTCCTTTGCCGTTTGTACTATTACAGGAGTTTTCTTTGGATGGTATCCAGCTAAGAAAGCCGCAAACCTAGACCCAATAGAGGCGATAAGATACGAGTAATATAAAATCATACCCTTCTTTTTTTTGGCTGTTAATTTTAAGAAATTGGATTTGGGGTTTTGGGGGTTGGGAGCTTGTTTTTGGGCTTTGAAATAAGGTTTAGCTTTTGTGGAATAAGGTTCTATTTTCTTAGAATCTTATTCTATTTTTCTAGAATAAGGAGTTATTTTCTTGGAATCTTATTATAGTCTTGATTTTATGGCGTTTCGGTGAGTTTTTCTCTGAGAAAAATTGGACTATGTCTTAGAAAGATAAAAAAAGACTTCGATTTTCTGGAAAAAGTCTTTGATTTTTTGTGTAAAGCCTTTGATTTTAGAAAAAAAAACGAAGATTTTTAAAATAAAAATGGCGATTTTTTTCGGGGGATCGTAGGGGCGAAACATTTTTCGCACTAATAGAAACATTTTTCGCCTCAACGGGAAATCTATTATAGGAAATTAACGAACCGTTTTCTTCTTGCCAAGGTCTGTCTTCAAGGATTCGATTCTAAGGGCTTGATACTATTAATAAAAATTAAGACCAAAACCTAGTAAAAGTTATAGAAATGCCCCAAAATGGAGATTTTAGTTAAAACAAATCTCGCTTGAGGGGGTAAAATATCTTTTAGGGTAGGTTAGGGTGAAAAGCGTATTTGAATTATTATCTTATTGAAAGAACTTCTTTTTGAATTTCTTTAATATTAGGGCTTTCTCCTCTTATTGTTATTGTGGCTTGTTTATAATAAACCTCTCTTTCTTTTAGGGATGAGGTAATATAATCGAAGGCCTCATCTGGAGTCTTGTCTTTTAGTAGAGGACGGCCTTTTTTTGAATTTTGAAGACGGTTTAGAATAGATATTGGAGACATTTCTAAGTATAAAGAAATTCCATTTTTCTTTATAGTATCCATATTATTATTAAAACAAGGGAGACCTCCTCCTGTTGAAATTACAATATTATCCTTCTCAAGTAATTCCAATAATACCTCGTTTTCGAGCTTTCTAAACATCTCTTCACCATAAGACTTAAAGAAGTTAGAAATATTCACATGATATTTATCTTCAAAATAAGCATCGGTATCTATAAATTCGTAACCAAGGACATTTGCAAGTTTCTTGCCTACAGTGCTTTTCCCTGAAAGCATATATCCAATAATAAATATTCTCATCGAGTGTATGCTGTTAGTTCGAGATTTGCGAAATCATTATTCAAAAATTTATAATAGCCTGCAACAGCTACCATTGCTGCATTATCTGTTGTATATTGGAATGGAGGAATAAACACATTTAGATTATATTTTCCCCCAAGATTTATAAGTTCACTTCTCAGATATGAGTTTGCACTTACACCTCCTGCAATTGCAATATCCTTTACTTTATAATCCTTTAAGGCTTTTTCTAAATTTTTCAGTAAGATAGTTACAACAGTATGTTGAACAGAAGCACAAATGTCATTAATGTTTTCTTCTAAAAAATTAGGATTTTCTTTGAGCTTATCTCTAAGGGTATATAAAATACTTGTCTTTACTCCAGAGAAACTATAGTCGTAGCCAGGAATATTAGAATGAGAGAAAACTAAGGCATTTTTGTTGCCTTGTTTTGCCAGATTATCAATATGAGGACCACCAGGATAAGGAAGCCCGAGTATTTTTGCAGATTTATCTATTGTTTCTCCAGCAGCATCGTCAATTGTTTTCCCAATTATCTCCATGTCATATGGGGATCTTACTAAAACAAGTTGAGTATTTCCTCCACTAACTAATAGACAGATAAATGGAAAGCTAGGAACCTTAGTCTCAGGCGTGTCTTTAATAAAGTGAGCTAGTATGTGAGCATCAAGATGATTCACATCAATAAGAGGTAAATCAAGCGAGCGAGCAAAGCTTTTGGCAAAACTAACTCCAACTAACAAAGAACCTAGAAGACCTGGACCTCTAGTGAATGCTATTGCTGAAAGATCAGATTTTTTTATGCCAGCCTCCTTAATTGCTGTATCAACAACAGGGATAATGTTTTTTTGATGAGCTCTTGAAGCCCATTCAGGCACAACACCTCCATATTTTTCATGAACCTTTTGAGATGCAACTATGTTAGAACATATATGGAAATCATTAATTACTGCTGCGGAAGTATCGTCGCATGATGATTCTATTGCTAAAATATAAGCCATAAATTTAATTCTTAATTTCCTATTGTTAATTGTAAATTAACTCTGTGTGATTAACCCTTGATATTTGTTGAAAAAGTAATATATTTGCAAAAGTAATGAATTTGGATAAATCATCAAATAATAATAAGCTAATTAAAAAGATATTGAAAGCATTTTCATATTGCTTGGTTATTATTTTTGTTACAATTTATTTTCTTATAGCATTAATTAATACTTCAACTTTTCAGTCCATTGCAGCAGCAAAGCTTGCAGATTATTTCTCAAAAGAGTGGAAGACTCAAGTAAGAATTGGTGCAGTGAATATTAATATTTTTGATCGCGTAGCTATTCATAATGTTTTCTTATCCGATAGAAAAGGTGACACAATTTTGTTATCAGAAAATATCCTCGTTCGATTAAATGGTTTTCCAAATGCTAATGGGATAAAAGTAAAATCAGTTTTACTTCAAAACACAAATTTTAATTGTGTAATAGAAAATAATAAACTTAATTTCAGTTTTATTATTGATTATTTTAAATCTAATAAGCCAAAGGAGAAAAAATCAAAGCTATTCATTATTAATGCAGATCAGTGCAAATTTGAAAATCTAAATTTTTCTCTTCAACTAAAGGATAATAAAACTATATACCCAAGTTATCGTGTTGCCGTAAATAATATGCAATTCAAAAATGTAAATTGTGATTTTAGAAATATTGTTGTAGCAAATGATTCAATAAGTGTAAAGATACTAGATTTTGCAGCTAAAGAAAGTAGTGGGTTTGATGTTAAAAAAATAGCAGGAGAATTTATCATCTGTCCAAAAACTATGATAGCAAAGGATGCAATAATAGAAACTTCTAACTCAAAATTACTTTTTGATGCGAAGATGGTTACCACATTTTGGGGAACTTATTCTCATTTTATCGATTCAGTGTATTGTGAAGGAGAGATTAAAAAAGGAAGTATTGCAGGGATGAAAGATGCAACCTATTGGGCTGATGTAATTAAGGGTTTTGAGCAGAAAGCAAATATCAATACTAAGTTTCATGGAAAAGTTTCTGAACTATATTGCGAAAGATTAGAAATATCTGCAGGTAAGGATACTTATATAAAGGGTAAAGGTTCATTGATAGGACTGCCAAACTCTGAAAAAACAGTATATAATATTGATGTACAAGAAATAAGAACTTCATGGGAAGATTATAAGTCTATGAAATTAGGCTATATGTTAGAGAATCTTCCAATTCCAAAAATGGTCTCAAAGCTAGGTAAGGTTAAAATGGTTGGAACATTTAAAGGATTAATTAAGGAGTTTGAGGGCGCTGCAAAAATAAGCTCAGAGATAGGGGAATTAGATATAATTGGAAGTTCTTTTCCTAGTGGAGAGCAAACATCCTATTCTGCAAAATTGAATACGTTGAATTTTGATGTAGGTAAATTATTGGATATGCCTTGGCTTTCTACTTCTGGATTTAATGCAATTGCAGATGTTAGTGGAAATAATCTAGATAATTTAGAAGCAAACCTAATTGCAAACTTCAAGAATATTAAACTATTAGATCATATCTATGATACCATTTCCTTAAATGGAAATATGTTAGGAAAAGAAATTGCTGCATATTGTTCAGTTGATGATGATGCATTAACAATGAATGCGAATACAAATTTTATTTTAGATGAAAAAATGAAACTATTTGTTGATGCTGATATTTCAAATATAAATCCTAATGAATTAAAACTATTTAGTTTCTCAGATACAACTACAACTTTCTCCGGAAAAATTAAAGCAGATATAAGAGACCTCAATCCAAATAATTTATCTGGTAATATTAGTTTGAGGGATTTGAGATTCAACTTATCTGAAAAAATCTTTTTTGTAAAACGTTTCGATGCTGAATTAAGTAATAATAATTCGATAAATAGTTTAAAAATAAATTCTGATATAATAGATTTACTTCTTGTTGGAAAATACAATTTTGTAGATATCGGAAAAGATTTTGCATGGATAATCAAGACATATATCCCAAACTTTAATTTTAAAGGATTAAAGAAAGAGGGAGAAATTCCACAAGAAAATCTAAAATTTGAATTTCCTCAAAATAATTCAGACTTTGAATTGTCAGCAACAATAAAAAACTCTCAGCCAATATTTGACCTTTACTCACCATCGATAGCAGTAAGTAATAATTCTATAATTTATTGCAAGTTAAATAATAGAGAAAAATTTACGCTAAATATTGGAGCCAAAAAGATAAACATAGGAAATCTAGTGTTTGACAATATAAATCTAGAATCACATGTTAATGCTAAAGACCTAAATACAAATATTCATTGTTCTAACTTTAATATTTCAGATAGTCTATATATAAAAAATATTGAATTAGATATTACTAGTAATTATGAAAAACTAGATTTCTTACTACTATTTTCTGATAAGTTGGTTAATAACGCAACCGAGGGAAGACTAAAATTCAAATCAATAATTACAGGAGAAAGCCTACAAGGAGGTTTTGAAAATTCGGAAATAGAGCTTTTGGGAAATAGAACTTATATAAATGATAATCATATAATCAGTTTTAACGGAGATAAAGTTGCTATTCTCAATCTAATGTTATATCAAAAAAATGAGAATATTAGTATTAATGGAATTCTTTCAGATCAAGATAAAGATAAACTGGAAATATCCTTTAATAATGTTGACTTACAATTATTTAATCCTCTTATTAAGAATACAGGGCTCAATTTTAAGGGGAGATTAAATGAGAAAGTAATATTAAAGAATGTGTTAGATAATCTCTCATTTACAAGTAATCTAGTAATAGATAGTCTAGAGTTAAATAATAATTTTCTAGGTAGAGCAAATATTAATATTAGTAATACATTGTCTGTAGATGAGTACTTTGTTGACTTTAATATACTATATAAGGGCAATGTTGGCTCGCAAAATATGCCTTTATCTATAAAAGGGTACATATACCCAGAAAACATTAGAAATAACTTAAATCTAAATGTAAGTTTGAAAAATTTCAATCTTAATATAATTCAAAATTACCTTTCAAGTTTTTCTTCTGAAGTAAAAGGGCTGATAAGTGCTAATAATATTAAAGTAACAGGACCATTTAAACAACCACAAATAAATGGTAATCTTTTTTGCAAGGATGGGGTTTTAAAAATAGACATGATTAATACGAAGTATTATTTTTCAGATTCGATAAAGATGGTTAATAATAAATTTATTCTGAAAAACTTCAAACTGCTAGACGAGCAAAAACATTCATTAGTAATAAATGGCAATATAGAACATCATAATTTTGAAGATTTCAATATTAATCTTAGTGCAAATGCAGATAAGATAAGAATTTTAAATACAAATGCTTCTTCAGGTCAAATGTATTATGGTACAGCATATGCTTCGGCTAAAGCGACAATTAAGGGTGACCTTAATTTTTTAAATATTGACGTTGCAGCAAAGACAGAAAAAGGGACTAAATTAATAATACCAATATCAAGTAAGACCAAAGTATCACAGAATTCATTTATTCAGTTTGTAAACAATCATGTAGTTCAGAAGATTGATACAGTTATCATTGCAAAAATTAAGCCAGACAAAAAGGCTATTGAGTATAAAATAAATGTAAACTTATTAGTTAATCCAAATGCAGAAATTTCTTTGCCTATGAATTTTACGAGTCTATCTGGAGATTTGACAGCCTCAGGAGAAGGGGAGTTAAAGATTGATATTGACGATAAGGGTAAATTTAATATGTATGGGGGGATTGAAATAAGTAATGGAGTATTTAATATGTCTATAGTAAATCTTATGGATAAAACCTTTATACTAGAAAAAGGAGGGAAAATACAATGGAATGGTTCTCCAGCAGATGGTATTATAGACGCACAAGCAATATATAAGACCAAGGCTTCTCTTGCACCAATTCTAGGTTTGGATTATTCTAAGCCAGTTGATGTGCAGAGTGTGATTATGATTACTGGAAACATGATGAATCCAAAACCAAAATTTGATATTCGACTTCCTAATACAGATGCACAAACTGTAGAAAAACTTTTTATGAGTATTGATAGAAATGACGAGAAAGTTATGTTAGAACAAACAGCATCATTACTTTTAATGCGTCAATTCTATAAAAGTAGTGGAGAAGCTAGGGATAATTTTAAAGACACTGATCTAACTTCATCTGCTTTTGAATTAGCCTTTGGGCAAGTAGCAGGAATGTTAACAAATATGATAAAATTTGTGGATATAGGAGTGAATTATACTCCAGGGAATGAAATTGTAACTGATCAAATTGGATTTAAGTTTTCAAAGAATATCGGTAGATGGGTAATTGATGGAGATGTTGCAATTGGAGGGAAGGTACAAAATCAACCAGATGGTGCATCGTCGTTTATTGGAGATATAAATGCTGAATATAAGTTTACAGAAAATTTCCGTTTCAAGGTATTTAATAAATCCAATGCGAATGACTTTACAAAATATAATATCACACCATATACACAAGGAGTAGGTATAACATATAGAAAAGAATACGAAAGTTTTGCTGATGTTTTTAAAGCCAAAAGAAAAAACAATATACTAAAATGAAAAAACCATACACAATTGCCTTAGTGGCACACGATAGCTGTAAAGATGACCTAGTAGAATGGGTTGCTTTCAATAAAAAGAAATTAATCAAGCATAGCCTAATATGCACAGGTACTACTGGACGATTAGTTGAAGAGGAAATAAATAAAGGATTTTCTCCAACTTCCAGAGAATATATTAGAGTTCAAAGACTAAAATCAGGTCCTTTAGGAGGTGACCAACAACTAGGAGCATTAATATCGGAAGATAAAATTGACTTTCTTTTCTTCTTTTGGGATGCAATGGGACAGCAACCACATGATGTAGACGTAAAAGCTTTACTTAGAATAGCTGTAATGTATAATGTGCCAACAGCTTCAAATCGTTCAACGGCTGATTTTATAATTTCTTCTGAATTGTTTGATGATGAGAAATATAAACGTAAACCATACAATTTTGAAGAATATATAAATAGACTAAATAAATAACAAATATAAATTAATAGACACAAAAATGAGAAAAACAATCTTAGTACTTATTGCAAGTATTTTTGTACTTAGCCCAATGGTTAAGGCAGACGAAGGTATGTGGCTTCTAATGTTTTTAGATAAGCAGACATACAAAGAAATGAAGGATAAGGGATTAAAACTTACTCCAAAGCAAATCTATGATATAAACCAAGCTTCATTGAAAGATGCAATCGTTCAATTTGGACGTGGTTGTACAGGAGAAATTGTATCTAAGGAAGGTTTGTTATTTACAAATCACCACTGTGGATACCCTAATATTCAACAACATTCAACTATCGAACACGATTATTTGATGAATGGATTTTGGGCTTATTCAAAAGAAGAAGAACTTCCTTGTCCAGGTCTTACAGCTAAGTTTCTTAAAAGAATGGAAGATGTTACTGATAAGGTTTTGAAAAATGTTACAAAGGAGACTTCTGAAGAAAACAGAGCAAATATTATTAGAGAAAACATAAAGAAGATTAGAGAAGAAGCTATCTCAGGCACAAACTACGAGGCAGAAATAGCTACAATGTTTAATGGTAACCAATACATTATGTTTATCTACGAAAGATTTACCGATGTTCGTATGGTAGGTGCTCCACCTTCATCAATAGGTAAATTTGGTTCAGATACCGATAACTGGATGTGGCCACGTCATACTGGCGACTTCTCAATCTTTAGAGTTTATACAGACAAAGATGGTAAGCCAGCAACATTCTCTAAAAACAATGTTCCATTAAAACCAAAACATCATCTACCTATATCAATAAAAGGAGTGAAGAATAATGATTTTACAATGGTTATGGGATTCCCTGGCTCTACAGATCGTTTCTTGACCTCTTATGGTGTTGAGCAAGCAATAGAAGTGACTAATCCTTCGACTGTAATTGCACGTACTGCTCTAAGAAATGTAATGGAAGCAGATATGAAGGCTGACCCAAGAGTAAGAATACAATATGCTTCTAAATTTGCACAACTATCTAACTATTGGAAATTCTATATTGGACAAACAAAATGTCTTAAAGACTTGGATGTTCAAAATACTAAGAAAGAACTTGAAAATCGTTTTGCTAAATGGGTTGAAGCCACTCCAGAAAGAAAAGCAGAATACGGCACAGTTATTAAAGACTTGGCAGATAATTTTGCAATAGCTAACGAATATGATTACCTAAGAATATATACAAACGAAGCATTCTTTAGAGGAAATTCTGCTGTAACAATAGCTCGCTATTTTAGAGGTTTAGAAGAAGAACTAAAGAAGAATGGTAACTCTGATAAGGCTAAACAAATGGCTGAAAACATCAAAAAATCATTAGAAGATGTATTTAAAGACTATAACTATACCACAGAAGAGAAACTTCTTTCAGCAGGTCTTGATGTATTCTTCCGCAATGTTCCTTTCAAACATCAAAGTCCAGAATTCTTAGAATATGCATTTAAGAAAAACTATAACTATACCCTTATTGCAAAAGAGATTTTTGAGAAATCTAATATGACAGATAAAGAAAGAGTATATAAGTTATTAGATAACCTAAGCTTGGAGAAAATATCTAACGACCCTATGTATGTATTAGTAAACCAATTTACCGAAAACCTAAACACTCGTCTAGCAGCAGCTCAATCTTCTTATGCAAACCTAAATAAGGCTAATCGTCTATTTGTAAAGGGAGTAATGGAAATGGATAACACTAAACATTTTGCTCCAAACGCTAACTCAACAATTCGTTACACCTATGGACAAGTTAAGAACTACCGCCCTGAGGATGGAATTATCTACGATTATTACACAACTTTAGATGGTATAATGAAGAAAGATAATCCAGAGGTTGATGAATTTGCCGTTCCAACGAAATTAAAAGAACTTTATCGCACAAAGGACTATGGTCAATATGCAGAAAATGGCACAGTACCAGTAGCCTTTATCTCTAATAATGATATTACAGGAGGTAATTCAGGTTCTCCAGTTGTAAATGGAAAAGGAGAATTAGTAGGTATAGCGTTCGATGGAAACTGGGAAGCAATGAGTGGAAATATAGCATTTAACCCTGATTTGCAACGTTGTATCAATGTAGATATTCGTTACGTATTGTTCATTATCGACAAATTTGCAGGAGCAAAAAACCTTATCAACGAACTAACGCTTGTGAAATAAATCTAGGATAAAAGATACCCTATTAAAAACATCGGATGTTTGCACCTCGAACATCAGATGTTTACACTTCAAACATCGGATGTTTATACCTTAAACATCCGATGTTTCATATACAAACATCCGATGTTTTTCTTTAGACATCAAAACTACGATTTAAAGTACTTGATTATAGACCTCTTTGTAGAGTATTTTTACGATATTTTCAAACGATATTTCCTTTTCAATCAAGTTATTATTTGTCATAATCTTCATCTTAAGCGAGGATTTATCCTTAGAGTATGGAGGTTGGATATACTCTTTATCTATTATTCTAAAACCAAATTTAGTGTAGAATTCTATTCTCTTTGCTGCATCAAATGTTGTGGGAGGCTCAACTTCTAAGACAATAGGCTTATCTATTTTTTGCATTAATTGTTTCAATGCCTTTGAGCCAAGAGACTTGCCTCTTAGAGATTTTTCGATTGCAAAGTGTTCAATATAGCAAAACGATTCGAAATTCCATAGACTTAATATACCCACAGGATTGTTGGAGCTCTTTTGAACTAATGTATAAAACTCAAAGATTTCTTTTTTTGAAGACAATAGTTCAATGATAAGAGGGAATTCTCTTCTTTCATCCTCAGGAAATGACTTGGTATATACCATCTCTGCAAAGTCTTTGTAATGACTTTGAAGTAATTTTTCAAATTTCATATTCCTTATTTATGAGAAGGGGTTTTATATTCTGTCTTCTGAGTTCTTTATGATATTATATAAGAACTCTCTAGCACGAAACAATTTAGCCTTCACTGTCCCGATAGGAACTTGAAGCTTTTCAGCAATTTCTTCATACGAAAGTTCATCAAAATATCTTAGCTCAACCAAAGAACGATAATGGGGTTTAAGACGAGAAACAACTTCTCGCATTAATAAAATTTTCTGTTTCTCTATTATTTTCTCCTCAGGGTCAAGAGTTTCCGAAGGTATATTAATACCTATTTCCTCCCCGTCAATATTTGTATAAAGATTATCCATCGAAACAGTTTTAGTTCTTTTCTTGCGGATAAAGTCTATGCAATTATTAGTGGCAATACGAAACAACCAAGTAGAGAAAGCATAATCTGGAGTATATTGCCCTAGAGATTTAAAAGCCTTTCCGAATGCTTCCAATGTCAAATCATCTGCATCTATTGCATTATTTGTCATCTTCAGTAGCATATAATAAATAGGCTCACGATAAGTATTCATCAAATCGGCATAAGCTTTCTGGTCACCATTTTCTCTTGCCAAGCAAACTAACTGGTAATCTCTCAATGCTTTATCTGTCAATTGTGATGTAATTACTTCCATCTCTTCTTTTTTGTTAACAACGTAGTAATTCTTATTATAGTATTATAGAACAAGAAAAACAACTCAAATAAAGGGGCAAATATAGCAATTTTTTTTGTACCGAGGACTAAAGAAGCTCGATAATAACATATTATTTGAAAAATATATCTAATTAACATTGCAAAAACTACATATTGCCAAGGCAGTCCGAGAACAATACTTGCCGCAAAAAGTAAGTATAAGAAGAAGGTAGAAACAGGTAATAAAGAAGTGAGGAAACGGTCTTTAAACTTAAAGTGTTTTAGCGAAGAGTAATATTTCTTCTTTTGCATAACCCAATCGTAATATCTTGTCTTTGCACTAGATAGGATTATGGAATCGGAAGAAAGCACAACAGAAGTATTCTTTGGTTTTGCAACCTTGTTTACAAACAAATCATCATCTCCAACGGGGATATTATAGTGAGAGATAAATCCTCCATTCTCAAAAAACAAACTTCTCTTGTATGCTAAGTTTTTCCCAATTCCCATATATGGGTTGCCAAGCATAGCATATCCAAGATAATTCATAGAAATTGTCTGGTTTTCAAATTGGATAAAAGCATTTAGCAGACCTGCTTTCTTCTCGTAAGCATTATATCCCAAGACTATTTCTTTATTTTCGGTAAAGCCCTTAACAATCTCAGAAATCCAATCATAACTTGTAGGGATAGAGTCAGCCTCAGTAAGAAGAATAATTTCATTTTTCGCAGATTTAATCCCAATAGAAAGAGGGAATTTCTTACCATGAAAGTTATTTACACTTATTGGGAGATTGACAACCTTTAAATGAGGGTAAATTTCTTGCAATACTCTTAAGGTATATTCTGTTTCATCTTGCGAAGCATCATTTACAACTACAACTTCAAAGTTAGGATATTGCTGTTCAAGTATAGTTGGAAGCCTTTGTTGAAGACTATGAGCTTCGTTTTTTACACATAATACTACCGATACTGAGTATAATTTATCATTTACTTTTTTACTGCCCTTGTAGAAGGCAGTACGTCCATAAACTATTATAAAATGAAGTATTTGTAAAAATATAAGACAACCTAAAGCTATCGCTAAAGAAAGTCCTAAAGTGTCAAACTTGTAGTATAAAAAATCCATATATTTGTGATATAAAAACAAACAAAAGTATTACAAATTCATATTTTAATAGTAATTTTGTCAAAATATTTCCGAACAATTATTGTTGATAACTTATAGAATGAAGTTTACTATTAATGCAATTTCTAAGGATTGCAGCGCTAGAGCTGGTGTAATTCAAACCGATCACGGAGACATAGAGACTCCAATTTTTATGCCCGTAGGTACTGTTGGCTCTGTAAAAGCTGTTCATACAAATGAACTAAAAGACGAAATTAATGCTCAAATTATATTAGGAAACACATATCATCTATATCTTAGACCAGGTCTTGAGGTAATAAAAAATGCGGGAGGAATACAGAAATTCAATTCTTGGAACAAACCAATGCTTACCGATAGTGGTGGTTACCAAGTATATTCCTTAGGTCATAATAGAAAGATAACCGATGAGGGAGCAATATTTCGTTCTCATATTGACGGCAGTAAGCATTTATTCACCCCTGAAAATGTAATGGATATACAAAGAGTTATAGGTGCAGATATCATAATGGCATTCGACGAGTGTACTCCTTACCCTTGTGAATATGAGTATGCAAAGAATTCGATGAAACTTACTCACTCTTGGCTCGATAGATGTATAAAACGTTTCGATGAAACTCAATGTGAGTATGGTTATAGTCAAACTCTTTTCCCAATAGTTCAAGGGTCTGTTTATAAGGACTTAAGAAGAGAAAGTTGTGAAAAAATAGCCTCTTGTGATTGCCAGGGGAATGCAATAGGAGGCTTGTCGGTAGGAGAACCAATTGAGGATATGTATGAATTAACAGAATTATGTTGCTCAATACTTCCAAAAGAAAAACCTAGATACCTAATGGGAGTTGGAACACCGGCTAATTTACTAGAATGCATAGGATTAGGAATAGATCTGTTTGACTGTGTTATGCCAACAAGAAATGGAAGAAATGGTATGCTATTTACTTCCGAAGGCATAATGAATATGAAAAATGAGAAGTGGAAAAATGATTTTTCGCCAATAGATGCTAATGGTACTAGCTCTGTAGATACAATATATTCAAAAGCTTATCTAAGACATTTATTCACTGCCAACGAGATACTTGCGCTTCAAATAGCTTCAATACATAATCTTGGCTTCTATCTTTGGCTTATGAAAGAGGCAAGAAAACATATAATTAAAGGAGATTATAATAGATGGAAGACAATGATGGTTAAAAAGGTTACATCAAGACTTTAATCGATGAAGGGTTTTAATAAATTAGATCGTTATATTATTAAACAACTATTAGCCACCTTTATTCTGGCTATAGCCCTTATTATTCTCATTGTTATAGTCTTTGACGTATCTGAAAAGCTTGATGATTTTCTTTTGAAAAATGCACCAATGAAGGAAATCATATTCACATATTATGTGAATTTTCTCCCTTACTTTGTAAACCTCTTTGGGCATCTATTTTTCTTTATTGCAGTTATCTTTGTAACATCAAAACTAGCCTCAAGAACAGAAATTGTAGCAATCTTAAGTTCTGGTATAAGTTTTAATCGTCTATTAGTGCCGTTTTTATCCTCAGCAATATTAGTTGCAGGTATAAATGTATATTTAAGTAATGTACTTATTCCCCAAGTTAATAAACCAAGGCTTGCATTTGAGAAGCAATATTATAGGAACCCTACAAAAAGTCAGCAGTACAATATACATATCCAAGCAAGTCCAACTACTCAAGTATATGTGCAAAGCTTCGATATAGCAAATAATACTGGATATAGGTTTACAAAAGAGTATTTTGATTCAACAGGTATTGTCAAAAAGATTAGTGCAAATCAAATTTCTTATGATTCAGCAACTAAAAAGTGGAATCTAATTGATTATTCCATAAGAGATATTCATGGAAAAAAAGAGACTCTCGTTCAGGGAAGAAAACTATTATTAGACATCGGGATGATACCTTACGACTTCAATATCAATTCTGCAAAGGTAGAAACGATGACCTTCAAGGAGTTGAATACTTTTATTAATAGAGAAAAACAAAGAGGGTCTAAAGACGTAAATTTATACCTAATAGAGAAATATCAAAGAATATTTAACCCTCTAGCTTTCATAGTGCTAACTCTTATTGGGGTTTCTCTATCTGCAAGAAAAACTCGAGGAGGAACAGGTCTTCATTTAGCTTTGGGAATAGCCCTTGCCTTTAGTTTTATAATGATGATGAAGATTACATCTGTTTTCTCAACAAAGGGCAATCTTCCACCACTTATTTCTATACTCTTACCCCTTGTTGTCTATGCAATAATTGGAATTTTCTTAATCAAAAAAGCACCTAAATAGTATGCCAATAGTAAATAATCTTATGCAGAAAATCATCAAGTTGAGAATACCTCAAATTGAGTATTTTATGAATAATCCACTTGAAGTTCAGCAAGATGTGTTTAATGATTTAATAAAATCCGCAAAAGATACTATTTGGGGTCAGTTCTATGACTATAAATCAATAAACTCTTGGGAAGACTTTAACCAAAGGGTGCCAATAAACGACTATAATACACTACTACCTTTCTTCGAGAGGATACGTAGAGGCGAAGATAATATATTATGGTGTAGTGAAATAAAATGGTTTTCAAAATCCTCTGGTACAACAGCAAACAAGAGTAAATTTATTCCAATTTCGGAAGAAAGTCTACAAGAATGTCACTATAAGGGGGGAAAGGATATGCTTGCACTATATTGCAATAACTATCCTGAAACAAATATATTTTCGGGTACTTCCTTAGCCCTTGGAGGGTCAAAACAAGATAATGAATTCAATAATGGTATATTCATTGGAGATGTTTCGGCAATAATAATTGACAATCTACCATATTGGGCAGAGGCTTTTCGTACCCCTAAAAAGGAAATAGCACTAATGCCTGAGTGGGAAGAGAAGCTAAAGATGATGATTCAAGATGTATCATCCTCTAATGTTGTTAGTCTTTCTGGTGTGCCCTCATGGATGTTAGTCCTACTCAAAGGAGTAATGGAGCATACAGGTAAGAGCATAAAAGATGTATGGCCAAATTTAGAAGTTTATTTTCATGGAGGAGTGAGCTTTACTCCTTATAAAGAACAATACAATGCCCTAATACCTAATGGTATAAATTATATGGAGACATATAATGCCTCAGAAGGTTTCTTTGGACTTCAAGATAGGTCAGACCTTGATAGCATGCTTTTGTTGCTCGACTATGGAATCTACTATGAGTTTATTCCGATTACTGAAATAGATAAGCCAAATCCTAAGATTATTAATCTTTCCAAAGTGGAGATAGGAAAAAACTATGCTTTAGTTATATCAACAAATGGAGGTTTGTGGCGTTATATGATAGGAGATACAATAGTTTTTACAGAAATTAAGCCATATCGCTTTAAAATATCAGGAAGAACAAAGAACTATATTAATCTTTGTGGCGAAGAGCTAATAGTCGATAATGCTAACAATGCTTTGGAGAAGGCTTGTAAGATGACCGATTCAATAATTAATGAATACACGGCAGCTCCTTTTATGGGAGAGGTAAGATATCATGATTGGGTAATTGAATTTGAGAAAGAGCCTAAAGATATTGAGCAGTTTATAGATATCTTGGATGCCTCGCTACAAGAGGTAAACTCCGACTATGAGGCAAAGAGATATAAAAACTTTATTCTTCAAAGACCTAAGCTAAGGATTGCTCCAAAGGGAACATTTATATCTTGGCTAAAGACAAAGGGAAAACTCGGAGGGCAACATAAGGTGCCACGACTAGCAAATAATAGAGAATATATTGACGAAATAATTAAATTATTATGACAATTAAAGAAATACAAGACCAAATAATTGAAGAGTTCTCAAGCTTCGAGGACTGGATGGATAAGTATAATTACCTTATTGAATTAGGAAGAGACTGTCCAATAATAGAAGAAAAAGACAAGAAAGAAACAAATATAATAAAAGGGTGTCAATCAAGAGTATGGGTTAGTGCAGAGCTTATTGATGGAAAGATGGATATTAAGGCGGATAGCGATGCAGTAATTACAAAGGGTATTGTTACCCTCTTGCTAAGAGTGTTTAATAATCAACCACCACAAGAAGTGTATGATTCTGAGTTGTATTTTATTGATGAGATAGGACTCTCCACCCACCTTTCTCCAACACGCAGCAATGGTTTGGTTGCAATGGTTAAGCAAATAAAGCTTTATGCGCTTGCATTTACATTAAAAAATAGTGCCTTATGAAAGATATATTAAAAGAAAGAATAATTCTAAGTCTAAAGACAGTTTATGACCCAGAGATTCCAGTAAATATTTACGATATTGGGCTAATCTATGATATAATTATAGATGAGGAATCGAACGTTAAGATAATAATGACTCTTACCAATCCTAACTGTCCTGTTGCCGACTCACTACCTAATGAGGTTTTAGACGTTGTGCGCTCAGTCGATGGAGTAAAGAAAGCAGAGCTTGAACTTACCTTCAACCCTCCTTGGACAATGGACAAACTAACCGATGAGGCTAAACTTGAACTTGGATTATTATAATGTTTTTTAGCTCTCGGCATAAAGAAATAAAGGCTTCCTCACTAAACTCTGAGGTATGGAAAAAGCTAAAGCAAAATAAATTAGCGATGTTTAGTCTGTCGATTATCATCTGCTTTACAATTGTTGCATTCTTAGGCTACTCTATAACTCCAGACCAGACACCTTATTCAAATCAACAATATCTAGAGATAGCCACAAAAAAGCCAGGCTTTAAGGTTAATTTCCTAAGGGTTTATGATAAAACCTATGTGAAAAAGACAAATGCCCTGGAGCATATTGCCTTTGGCTCTCAAAACCCTTATTCATCATATCCAATTTCTAAGCATTGGGAAAAGGACGGAAAAATATTTGCAGAGCTCTACACAGGAGAAAAAACAGAGCAAGGAGAAATATTATCGATAGATGCCAAGAAAACCAAATACGAAATAAAATCTCAGACCTTTCTCCTAGGCACAGACCGCTATGGTAGGGATATTCTTTCACAGCTAATGATAGGAACAAGGGTAAGCCTTTCAGTGGGCTTAATATCCATACTTATTTCCTTAGTAATAGGCATAAGCCTAGGAGCAATAGCTGCATATTATGGCAAATGGGTAGATAGCCTAATAATGTGGCTAATAAATGTTGTTTGGTCAATCCCCACAATCTTACTCGTTATTGCAATAACCTTCGCCTTAGGTAAAGGGTTTTGGCAGGTATTTGTTGCAGTAGGACTAACAATGTGGGTAGATGTAGCAAGAGTAGTAAGAGGGCAGATACTATCTCTTAGGGAGAAGGAGTTTGTTGAGGCAGGAAGAGCCTTAGGTTTTAAGAACTCAAGGATAATAATCAAACACATACTACCAAACGTAATAGGAGCAACAACAGTAATAACAGCATCGAACTTTGCAACAGCAATACTTCAAGAGGCGGGACTAAGCTTTCTTGGAATAGGTGTTCAACCACCAATGCCCTCATGGGGAACAATGATAAAGGAGAATTATGGATATATAATACTCGACGCAGCATATATGGCGATAATACCAGGTATTGCGATAATGATGTTGGTTTTAGCCTTTTTGCTCTTAGGCTCAGGACTTCGCCAAGCAATGGATGTGAAAAGCTAACAAAGAAACAACGAAATATACACTCAAACGTGTAAAAAATATAGACAAAACCTTTGCAATTAATAAAAACTTTTATACCTTTGCAACCTCAAAACGGCCTCGTAGCATAATTGAATAGTGCATCTGATTACGGCTCAGAAGGTTACAGGTTTGAATCCTGTCGAGGTCACAAAAAACAAAAGGGGCGAATTAATTTTCGTCCCTTTTTAATTAAAACCATCAAGCTTATTAGGGTCATTAATGTCTTTAAAGTCCTTAAGAAGAGGCTGATTTTCTAAAAAAAATCACCGATTTTTTCTGAAAACTCCCCGATTTTTTTCGAAAAATCAAACTCTTTTTTTCTAAAATCAGCATCTTTTTCTTTTGTTGTAGTTTGTATTGTTCTTTTATTTATGATTCTTAATCGGTTTTAACGTTTGTTTCCACCTTGTTTTTTATAACTAATTGATTTGTAGCTTTGTTTCCATGTTTCCACCCTCTTAGTGCATGGAAACAAGGAAACAGATGTTAAATAGGTTAAGAGTTGCACTAACACAAGTTTGATTAGTGCAAAACTCTTCCCCTTTAGTTATTTAAAATTATTTTTCACCAAATCTTTCCTGACAGAGACGTGATAATGAAAGAGAAGTTATTAATTATGTCTCTACGGGGTTTGATGTTTTTAATTGATAATTATTTTTTTGCTTTGGGTTAATCTTCCGCTTCTTATGTTTAGGATATATGTTCCTTTCTTTAGGGTGGATACGTCGATTGTTAGCTCTATTTTGTTGTCAATTGGTTGTTTGTTGATTGACTTTATTGTTCTTCCTTGTATATCGATTAATGAGATTTGGGTGTTTTGTTCAATTCCGCTAAGAGTAATCTTTGCTTCTTTACTTGTTGGGTTTGGATATACCCTTAGATTTGTTCCGTCAAAAGTTATATTGTCTGATAAAGAAAGATATACTGTCTTTAAGGTGTAATGATATACGTTAGTATCGTAAACCCAATTCGTTTCCATGCCTGGGGTGTAATTATAGCCTTGTATTTGCTCGGTTATCATATTGTTATACTCACTTATTGGTACGTAGGATAGACTTCTTGGAGCTGGTTTTGGGATTAATAGGTCTTGCTTTGCATAACTGTAATTGAAGGTGTTTGTTTTTTTTTGATTGCTTGACCATACTTGATTATAATTGATGTATGATTTTATTTGTGTATAGTTATTGTTATTATCATAAGTCAAGGAATCGAGATTATGCAAAACAAATTGACTGCTACTATTATTATACATGTAATTTAATCTAGTTGCAACTTGTGAATTGGCATTGTAGGTGTATTCTTGTTTATAGGAAGGTCTCCAGATAGAACTGTCATACACACTATAACTTTCAGTTAACATCATGGTTAGCAAATTATTGTTGTATGTGTAATTTGTTCTTGTCCCATAAGAGAGGGTTAGTGAGTCTTGATAACTTTCATAAAGGCTTAATGTCAAATTATTATTTGCATCGTAGGTATTGGTTGTTTTATTGCTAAGTTCATCAATGCCATTTTCAATATAATAGAATCTTTGTTCTGTTATATCGTTATTCAAATTATAGGTATATACTGTTTTTGAGGAATATATCCAGTTATTTGAATCTAAGTCAAAGAAATAACTACGCTCTGTTGTTAGAAGATTATTGGTGTATTCGTATGTGTTTTTTACGTTTAGAAACCATGCAGTATCAAGGAATATACTCATTATATCTTGTGAGAGATTTCTATTGTTATCGTATGTAAACTCTGTTGATTCATGAGCTCTAAAATAATTAGAATCATAATCCCATAAGTAGAATAGGTTTCTTATTAATAAACTATCTTGGTTGTAGGTGTTCTCATCTTTATGAAATGTGCTTTGCCTTAATGTTAAGTTGCCTCTATTATCATATTGAAAGATATTTGTTTGGCTAGGATCAGACGAATAGGTTACACTATCCAAGCCCATTAATTGCATAGGTGTCTTTTGGTTTATGGATGATTTCGTTTCCTTATTCTCATTATTGATTTGAGAAAACGTATTTTGTATTGAGATTAATCCAAAACACAAAATAAAAAAATAAAACTTTTTCATAATTCTATGGATATTTGTTTTTACTAAACATTCAATTACAGATGCAAATATAATACATAATCGATGTGAAACCTAGATATTTAAGAAGATTTTTTAATCCATTTGTATTTATCTTTTATATAACTAACAATCGAAATACCATATCTGTTTATGATATTTATTATTTTCTTTTGTGAAAAGTGAAATAATTCTTACCTTTGGCTGTTATTTATTTAGAAACAAATTTTTAATATTGATATATTATGAAAGAAGAATTGAATTTATTGAAACCTGAAAAGGTATTTAAGTATTTTGCAGAGATATTAGAGATTCCTCGTCCTTCGAAGAAAGAGGAAAAAATGACGGCTTATTTGATGGATTGGGGTACAAAGAGAGGACTTGAAACCTTACGTGATGATATAGGTAATGTTATTATTCGCAAGCCTGCAACTAAGGGTATGGAAGCAAAGCCTTCGGTTTGTCTTCAATCTCATATGGATATGGTTTGTGAAAAGAATAGTGATAAGGTCTTTGATTTTGAAAAGGATGCTATTGAAACCTTTGTTGAGGATGGTTGGTTAAAGGCTAAAGGAACTACCCTTGGTGCTGATGATGGTATTGGTGTTGCAACACAGCTTGCAATACTTGATAGTGATGATATTGAGCATGGTGCAATTGAGTGCTTGTTTACTGTTGATGAAGAAACAGGTCTCTCTGGAGCTGAGGCGTTGAGCTCAGAGGTTCTAAAGAGTAGAATATTATTGAATTTAGACTCTGAGGATGAAGGAGAAATCTTTATTGGTTGCGCAGGTGGAAAAGATACTTTAGGAAAACTTCCTTTCGAAAAAGAAGAAACTCCAGAAGGTACTGCCTTTAAGATTACAGTTAAAGGTCTTAAGGGAGGTCACTCAGGAGACGATATTAACAAAGGCTTAGCAAATGCAAACAAGGTTCTTAACCGTGTTCTTTGGACATTGGATAGGGAGATGGATATGTGCTTGGCTGGCTTTGAGGGTGGAAACCTAAGAAATGCTATAGCAAGAGAGGCTAAGGCTGTTATTGTTGTTTCGAAAGAAGAGGCTGATGATTGTGTTGCAATTGTGAATAAGTTTGCAAAAGATGTGAAGTTTGAGTTTCGTTCAACAGAACCAAATATGGAGGTTTCAATCAACCTAACAGAGAACCCAGAATTTGTTATAGATTTTCTTTCTCAAGACAATTTATTAAATCTAATCTATGCACTTCCTCATGGAGTTCTTGCAATGAGCCGTGAGATACCAAACTTTGTTGAAACATCAACAAATCTTGCTTCAATAAAGATGGTTGACGATTGCTTTGTTATTGCAACATCGCAACGTTCATCGCTTGAGAGTGCAAAAGAGGCTGCTTGTGATAAGAATGCTGCTTGCTTCCTTTTGGCAGGTGCAGATGTAAGCCATGGTGATGGTTACCCAGGTTGGGCTCCAAACCCAGACTCAAAAATTCTTAAGATTGCAAAAGAGAGCTATGAGAGACTATTCGGAAAGACTCCAGTAGTTAGAGCGATACACGCTGGATTAGAATGTGGATTAATTGGAGAGAAATATCCTGAGATGGATATGATTTCTTATGGTCCAACACTTCGTGGTGTTCACTCGCCAGAGGAGAGATTAGAGATAAAAACAGTAGAAATGTTTTGGGCTCATACATTAGATATTTTAAAAAACCTTTAACACTAAAAGATTATGTTTAGTAAAAGCACATATACAAAACGTCGTAAGCAGTTAGCTAAAGATGTTCAAAAAGGCTTGATATTGATTCTTGGTAATGGAGATTCAGCATTTAATTACCCTGCAAATATTTATACCTTCCGTCAAGATAGTACTTTTCGTTATTTCTTTGAGTTTAACCTTCCTTCACTTGCTGGAGTTATTGATGCAGAAACAGGTGATGATTATCTTTTTGGAGAGGATGTTTCAATTGATGATATTATTTGGACTGGTCCTGTTGCTTCAATTAGAGAAAGAGCAAATGAGATAGGAGTGAAAAACTCTGGTTCACATGCCGATTTAATTAAGCTTTTAGAAGATGCTATTGCTAAAGGACGTAAGATTCATTTCACGCCAGCATATAGGGCAGAAAATACTAATTTATTATCAATGCTCTTGCATATAAAGAAAGATCATGTAAATAAATTTGCTTCAAAAACTCTTATTAAGGCTATTGTAAAACAACGTTCAGTGAAGTCTATTGAAGAGGTTGATGAGATTGAGAAAGCTATCGATACAGCTTATATTATGCATACAACTATGATGAAGATGGCTGCAAATATCGGTACATACGAATATGAGATAGCTGGTAAGATGGAAGGTCTAGCACTATCGGGTGGTGGTCCTGTTTCTTTCCCAATTATCTTAACTACACATGGAGAAATCCTACACGGACATGACCATAGCCTTAAACTTAAAAAAGGCAGAATGTTGGTTTCTGATGCAGGATGTGAGACTCCAAGTGGATATTGTTCAGATATTACTAGAACAGTACCTTGTGGAGGAAAATTCGACCCAAGACAAAAAGGAATTTATGAAGCTGTATTAAATGCAAACCTTCAGGCAATTAAGATGATTGCACCAGGTATACCATATAGAGATGTTCATTTGAAGGCTGTTACTACCCTTGGAGAGGGACTTAAGGCTATTGGTCTTATGAAGGGAGATATTAATGAGGCTGTTAAAGAGGGTGCAATGGGATTATTTATGCCTCATGGACTTGGTCATATGATGGGAATGGATGTTCACGATATGGAAGGATTTGGGGAAGATAATGTTGGTTATGACGAAAAATATACTCGTTCAACTCAATTTGGGCTTCGTTCTCTTCGTTTAGGAAAAGAGCTTCAACCAGGATATGTTCTAACAGATGAACCAGGATGCTATTTTATTCCAGCTCTAATAGACAAATTCAAAGCTGAAAAGAAATTTACCGACTTTGTAAACTATAAAGAATTGGAATCTTATAAAGATTTTGGGGGTATTAGAATTGAAGATGATATTTTAGTTACAGAAAAGGGATATAGGGTCTTAGGAACTCCTATTCCAAAGACTGTTAAGGAAATAGAAGAATTAATGAATGAATAAGTTTTTTTCATATATAACACTAATTCTCACTATTAACTTTTCACTTTTAGCTTTTCACTCTTTTTCGCAGGATTATTGGCAAGAGAAGGTCTATAGTCCTGTGATTAAGAGTGTGAAATTAGAAGTAGAGGGTACGGACTTTACAATGCCTATTCTTCGCTTGGGTTCATCTCAGAAAATTAAACTGAGCTTTGATGAATTAGAGGAGCAAACAAAACGCTATAACTATACAATAATTCATTGTAATGCCAATTGGACTCAGAGCGAGCTTCAACCACAGGAATATATTCAAGGTTTTGAGTCAGGTTATATTGAGAATTTCTCAAATTCCTTTAATACTATTCAACGTTTTGTTCATTATTCCCAAAGCTTTCCTAACTCAATGATGAGTTTTAAGGTTTCAGGCAATTATGTGATTAAGGTATACGAGGATGATAATACTGATAAGGTTGTTATGGTTCGTAGGTTTATGGTTGTTGAAGATGAAGCATATATTAGAGCAGACCTAATGATGGGACGTAATCCTTCGGAACAAAAAACAAAGCAGGAGATAGATGTCTTTGTAAAACCTACATCGAATATGTCTTTTGCTGACCCAAGTCGATATATTAAGGTTTTTGTTCAACAAAATGGGAATAGAGATAATATTTCTCTCCTTAAACAGAGGCAGATTAAGTCAACAGAGATAGAATACTCCTTCAATCCTCAAAATATTTTTGATGCAGGAAATGAGTTTAGAAATTTTGATTTCTCTTCCCTAAGGTCACGTTCTAAGAATGTTAGTAATATTGATTTTTCTAATAATGAAAATCATGTTAGATTAATTCCAGATAAGGATCGTTCTAAGCTCCCATATTCAACAGTTGGTGACTTGAATGGGTATTATTATATTAGAAATGAAAGAGCATATAATAATGAATTAGAATCCGATTATGCTTGGGTTCATTTCTATTTACCTATGGATATGCGTTTAGATGGAAGTTTTTATATTTGGGGAGAGTTAAGTGATTGGTATTGTAATGACCAGAATAAAATGAAATATGATTTTGACCATAATTCCTATTATTTAGATTTATATCTTAAGCAAGGATTCTATGATTATATGATTATGTTTAAAGCTTCAAACTCTAATATTATTACACCAACAATTTTAGAAGGAAATCATTCGGTTGCAAATAATTCATACAATATTTTCGTTTACTACCGAAAACCAGGTAATAACTACGATAGTTTAATAGGGTATCTAAGAAAATAATTAACTTGATGACAAGAAAAACAATAGTATTTATATTCACATTTTTTTCTTTCTTTTTAGCAAATGATATTTTTGCTCAAAGTAAGGCAACTATTTCAGGACGTATAACTGATGACAAGAAAATTGGTTTGGAACTTGTAAATGTAGGTATCATCAACCTCAAGAACCCAATAGGTACGACCACAAATCGTATAGGAAATTATAGTTTTGAGGTTCCAGCAAATCAAGAACTTGAACTAGCTATATCTTATATAGGCTATGCAACAAAACTGTATAAATTGAGATTAAAACCCAATGAACATAGGGTTTTAGATTTCTCTTTGGTTGTATCTAATACTACATTAGGAGCAATTGAAATAAAGGAAGATAATTCAAGAAGCGAAGGAATTACAAGAATAAAAACAGAGTGGGCAAAAAATATTATAGGTCCTAGCTCAGGAATTGAAGGATTAGTAAAAACCTTTGAAGGGGTTAGTTCAAATAATGAATTGTCTTCACAATATTCTGTTAGAGGGGGGAATTATGATGAAAATTTAGTATATGTAAATGACATTGAAATTTTTAGACCTTTTCTTATTCGTAGTGGTCAGCAAGAAGGACTAAGTTTCATTAATTCAGACATGGTAGGGGATATTCTTTTTTCCTCTGGTGGATTCGATTCGAAGTATGGAGATAAATTATCTTCTGTGTTAGATATTAAATATAAAAAACCACAAGAATTTAGTGGAAGTGCATCTGCTAGTTTATTGGGAGGTAGTGTTCATTTAGAAGGGTTAATAGGCTCTAGAATGACTTATCAAATTGGGTATAGAAATAAAACTAACAAATATATTCTAGGGTCAATGGATACTGAGGGTAGCTATTATCCAGTTTTTAATGACCTTCAAGTTTATACTACCTATGATTTAAATGAAAAGACAGAACTAGCATTCTTAGGTAATATATCAGACAATAAATATCAATTTATTCCTAGAACAAGAGAGACTTCTTTTGGAAATGTTTATGAGGTTTTAAAACTAAAGGTTTATTTTGATGGACAAGAATTAGATAGATTCTCATCTGCATTTGGTGCTTTTATGCTTACTCATAATCCAGTTAAGGATTTACAATTAAAGTTTATTACTTCATTTTTTGCAACGGATGAGAAAGAGAGCTACGATATTCAAGGTCAATACTGGTTATATGAAACTGGCTTAGGTGGTTCAACTGAAGAAGACCCAGGTTTCGATAGAGGAATAGGAACTTATATTGAACATGCAAGGAATCGTTTGGTTGCTAATATATATAATTTTGAACATAAGGGAAGGAAAATATATAGTGATGGAACTCTAAGTTGGGGTGCGAAATATCAATTAGAGAGAATTCAAGATAAGATGAATGAATGGAAGATGGTCGACTCATCGGGGACAACCGTAGGGACTAATCCTGATATTCCAGGAGATACTAACCTTCCTGCTTCGCCTATGTTGCAAAATATTTTTAAATCGAATAATGAGATAAACTCTTCACGTATTTCTGCATATATACAAAGACAGTGGAATTGGGAAAAAGAGATAGGTACATGGTATCTAAATACGGGTGCTCGTTCTCAATACTGGTCATTTAATGATGAGGTGTTATTCTCTCCAAGAGCTTCTGTCTCTTTGAAGCCTAATTGGAAAAAAGATTGGCTATTTCGTTTTGCAACAGGTGTTTATTCTCAATCTCCATTTTTTAGAGAATATAGGGATTTTGAAGGAGATATTAATTATGATATTAAATCTCAAAAATCGCTTCACTTTGTTCTTTCAAGCGATTATAATTTTAAAATGTTTAATCGCCCCTTTAAATTCTTGGCAGCAAGTTATTATAAATATCTTTGGGATTTGATACCATATTCTGTTGATAACGTTAGAATAAGGTATTCCGCTCAAAATAATTCTAAGGGCTATGTAACGGGATTGGACTTAAGACTATTTGGAGAATTTATTGAGGGCATTGATTCTTGGGTTACTATGTCAATTATGCAAACAAAAGAAGACATTAAAGGAGACGGACATGGATATATTCCTCGCCCTACCGACCAACTCTTCAATATGAATGTTAGCTTCAATGACTATATCCCTTCAATGCCATATATTAGAGTATACCTTAATTTTAACTTCGGAACAGGTTATCCTTTTGGAGCTCCAAATTCAGAGCGCTGGCAGCAGACTTCAAGAATGCCTAACTATATGAGAGCAGATATTGCATTTACATTTCGATTAAAAGACGAAGATTCAAAATGGGCTCAGAAGAATTTTATGCGTCATATCAAGAAGATATGGTTGAATGTTGAATGGTTTAATGTTTTTGGAAACCAAAATACAATATCATATATGTGGATTTCTGATTTTGATAATAAATATTATGGAGTTCCTAATTACCTAACTCCAAGTCAACTCAATGCAAAGCTTACTTTTGAATTTTAATAATATACTAAATGAATAATAGAGAAACTTTTGAAATAAAATCTGATTTACTAAATGGAGATATTGTATTGCCAAGTCTCAGTCCAAGAATTTCAAAATTAGACAATGGAATAGATGTATATGCCTTTGAAAATAAGGATATGGAAGTTATTAAGTTGGAGTTTTTCTTTCGTAATGCAGGAACAATCTACCAAAACAAAATTTATTCATCTATAATAACTAATAATCAAATTTCAGAAGGTAGTTCAAAGCATAAATCATTTGAGATAGCAAATGCTATTGATTTTCACGGAGCCTTTATTGAAAAGACAGTAGATAAGGAAACATCTTCGATTAATTTTTATTTCCTTAAGAAGTATCAAGACAATCTATTACCTTGGTTTGAAGAAATTATTAAGGATGCCATTTTTCCAGAATATGAGCTAAATATATATATTCAAAAACTTAAACAACAATATTTAGTCAATCAGATGAAAACTGATTATCTATCTAGGATAAAGTTTAATGAAATGATATTTGGGGAAAATCATCCATTTGGGGTAATTGGTATTTTGGATGATTATGATAAACTCTCACGAGAAGATTTAATTGCTTTTTATCATAAGTTTTATAATTCAAATGAGTGTTCTATTATTGTTGCTGGAGATATTAATGGAGAATTATTATCCCTAATAAACAAATATTTTGGCAAGAATGATTGGCAAAGGGATAACAAGGATAATCAAACTAACTTTGATTTAAAACCAATTATTTTTGATTCAATAAAGCCCTCTAGTAAACTAATCAATTTAGAACAAGCTGTTCAGGCTTCTATTAGAATAGGTAAGACTACAATTTCATCAAAGCATGATGATTTCATGGGATTAAATGTATTAAATTGTTTGCTTGGTGGTTATTTTGGTTCAAGATTAATGTCAAATATTCGAGAAGATAAGGGTTATACATATGGTATAGGCTCTGCCTTATATTCATATAAGGATATTGGAATGTTTTATGTTACAGCAGATGTTAAGGCCGATAAGTGTCAAAATGCAATTGATGAAGTATATAAAGAGATTGACTCTTTTTCTAAAGAATTGGTTCAAATAGATGAACTGAATGCAGTGAAAAACTTTATGATAGGTTCCACTCTAAGAAGTTTGGACGGTAGTTTAGAAATTTCTGATAGATTTAGACCTCTTTTAAAATATGGTTTTGATTATGACTATTATCAAAAATACATAAATACAATTAAGACTATTGATTCAGAAACAATAATTAATCTTGCAAAAAACTATCTCTCAAAAGACTCAATGTCGGAAATTAGAGTAGGAAATGAAACAATTATACAATAGATTTGTTTTTATATAAATTCCATATTTATGAAAAGGTATATAAGTTTTCTGTTTATAATAGTTTTTGCGAATGTATTATTTTCGCAAAACACAACTCCAAGTATTCAATGTATAAAAGTAAATGATGATGGGACTATATCAATTACATATAATCCAATTACAGACAATGCATTGACAAGTTTTACAGAATATAAATATGAATCTTCTAACTCATTATCTGGTCCATTTACACAAAGAGGTAATAGCACTATTCAAACTGATAATACTTATACCTATACAACAGAAAATGCTAATAATGCACAAGTATTTGTGAGGGTTGGGGCAGATTATGTTACTTCTACTGGTGCAGTCACAAATCAATCTACTGCTGGAACTATTTACTTATCTCTTATATTAAATAGTCAGACATCTGTTATCCTAAATTGGACATCGCCAGGGTCTCTACTCGGAAGTGAATCAAGTAAATATTATATTCATAAACGTTTATCAAAGGAAACAACTTGGGGATTAATAGATTCTACCGACCAACTTACCTATACCGATAATTTTTCACCAATGTGTTATGATACCGTCTTCTATAAGATTGAATTATCTAATATTAATGGTTGCTTAAGTGTTTCAAATCTTAGTAATATAATGGTAGGGGATAATACTAATCCTATAGAACCAACAGTAAAATCTATTTCAGTTGACTTGGCTTCACAAAAAATAAATCTCAGTTGGATTCCTTCATCATCAATCGATACATGGGGCTACGTAATATGTTCAGGAAACCCCTGTGTTGCTTTGGATACTGTTTGGGGAGCTCTTCAAAATTCTTATATCTGCAATACCTGTGATGTTACTCAGCTAAACTCACTTGCAATAATGGCATTTGATTCTTGTTGGAATACATCTCTAAGAACCGATTCCCATACTAATATTGTTTTGTCGTATAATAGACCAAGTTGTTCTTCAGAAGTAACATTAACATGGAATAAATACGATAATTTACCTGGAGGTGTTCGTGCATACAAAGTATTTTCTTCTCAGAATGGAAGTCCATTTACGGAATACGCTTCATATAGTGCAAGCACTACATCGACAATAATACAAGTAAATCCATATATAGAGAATAATTGTTTTTATATTCAAGCCGTATCTGAAACAGGTGAGATATCAAATTCTAATAATGTCTGTACACTACAATCTCAACCTAAGGAAGTCGAATTTAATTATATTCGATCTGTAATAGTTTCTGATAATAATAATTCGGTTAATCTATCATTCTATGTTGACTCTTCTTTGCCTGTGGATGGTTATGATTTATATAGAGCCAAAGGAGAGGGAGATTTTGTAAAGGTTGGAAGAATACCATATTCAGCAACGGATGAATTTTCTTATTCCGATAAACTCCCAACTCCTGCAAATAAGACTACATATAGTTACTATTTAAATGCACCAGATGAATGTAATCTACTTTACAAGAAATCAAATATTGTGAAAACAATTCTATTGGTGGTTGATGCTATAGATGCAGAAGTGAATGTTTTAAATTGGAATGATTTTTCTGGATGGTCTTGTTCAAACTATGATGTTTTTAGAGTGAATGATGGAATATCTCAATTAATTGGAAATTCCACCTCTGGAATATATGGTTATGAGGATAATATATCATCCTTGGTTGCTGCCTCAGATAGATCGTATTATTATGTTCAGGCAAATGAAGAAGCCTCTGGTCCTGATGGATCGATAGCAATATCTAAGTCCTCTCGTGCATTGGTAATAAAAGAAAGCTTAGTATTTGTGCCAAATTCCTTTATGCCTTCCGATAATGCAAATAGTAAATTCTACCCAGTTTGTAGTTTTCTCCGCTCAGGAACATATAAGTTTAAAGTTTTTTCTCGTGCAGGTCAAATATTATTCGAATCTACAACAATAAATGAAGGATGGGACGGAACATATAAGGGTAAGATTTGTAATTCAGGAGCATATTTCTACTATTTGGAATACGTAAACTCGAATGGTGAGAAGATAGAAAAGGGTGGTTCAGTAAATCTAATTCATTAGTCCTTATGCATAGACAGATAGAGGTTGTTTTTTCTCCAGCATTATTCAAATATAGAAAGTTAAAGGACAATACAATAATAGTAATAGTAGATATACTTAGAGCAACTACATCAATTTGTTCTGCGTTTAATTGGGGTGTTGAGGCAATTATTCCAGTTTTGACTTTGGAAGAGGCAAAGGAATATAAATCTAAGGGATATATAGTTGCCGGCGAGAGAATAGAAAGAAATTTTGACTTTGCTGATTTTGGAAATGGAGCTTTTGAGTTTATGAATGATAAAATAATAGGGAAAGAGATTGTTCATTCAACAACAAATGGCACAGTTGCAATTACTATGGCAAAAGATGCCGGAGCTAATGAAATCCTTATCGGTGCTTTTTCTAATTTAAGTGTACTAGCTGATTATTTATCGAAGAAAGATGAGAATATTCTTATCTTATGTTCTGGATGGAAGAATAACTTTTGTTTAGAGGATAGTATTTTCGCAGGAGCATTGATTGAAAGATTATTAAATAATTCAAGATTCATTATTCATAATGATTCTTCTTATTGCTCATTAGAGCTTTGGAAACTTGCCCAATCAAATTTATTGGAGTTTATGGATAGAGCCTCACATATTCATAGGCTAAGAAATCATCATCTTGACGATGTTTTTGAATATACATTTACCTTAGACACATGCCCAGTCGTTCCAAGACTAATAGGCGACAAACTAAAAAATGCTCTATTATTATGAAAGCAAAGATAGTGTATTACACCGGTACAGGAGGAAGTGAAATTGTAGCTAATACATTTAAAGAAAATCTAATTTCAAAAAATATTGAAGTATCAATAGAGAGAATTATTTCAGGCAAGACAATAAAAGAAGAAGAATTTGATACTCTATTCTTAATATATGCTGTTCACGCATTTAATGCTCCTGCACCAGTTTATTCATGGATTGATGATAATTTTGGAGAGAATAAAATGGCAGTAGTAATATCTGTTTCGGCAGGAGGTGAAATGATTTCAAATACTGCTTGTAGAACAAAGGCAATAAAGAAGTTATCACAAAGAGGCTTCGATGTAATATATGAGCAAATGGTAATTATGCCAAATAATTGGATGATACCAACCTCAGAAACATTATCCCTACTATTATTAGACATTCTGCCTATAAAGGTAAACAAAATAGTTGATGATATTATCAATGGTGTAAGAAAGAGAACATCTCCAATTCTCATTGATAGGTTAATTTCATACTGTGGCGAAGGGGAAAATAAATTTACAGTCAAGTTTGGACAAAATATTATCACTCATGACTCTTGTACTGCTTGC
Organism: Bacteroidota bacterium; assembly: GCA_017860275.1. Taxonomy (GTDB): domain Bacteria; phylum Bacteroidota; class Bacteroidia; order Bacteroidales; family P3; genus UBA10566. Next base: position 41,823 of record JAFNAQ010000001.1, on the reverse strand, counting down.
GGTCTATGTGTAAAAAACTGCCCTTCCAAAAACATTTCAATAATAGACCAAAAAGCATCTTTTGATAGCAAATGCGATATGTGCTTAGGATGTATATATTCTTGTCCTCAAGGGGCACTTGAAGCTGGAAAATGGAAGTTTCAAATAATAAAAACAGGATTTAGTCTAAAGCTATTATCCAAAAGAAGAATCAATAAATCGGAAATTGATATTAAACAAGAAGCCAAAGGCTTTCTATGGTCAGGAGTGAGAAAATATCTGTTAGAGGAATAATATTCGAATTAAAAAAATATCACCAAAAGCTTTAATATCATTTTATCAAGCAAAACTTATTCCATTTTGTTTTGTTCTATCTTAAATTGATTATTTATGAGAAAAATTCTATTTTTAATATTATTCTCGTTCATGGGATTTAATTCTTGTGCTCAGAAAGAAAACAATATCAATATGACTACTATTAAAGACTTTGATATTAATCGCTATCTAGGACTTTGGTTTGAGATAGGACGTTTTGACCACTCTTTCGAAAGAGGTATGGTTGGCACTACTGCAATGTATTCTCTCAATGAAGATGGTACAATTAAGGTTGTTAATAGCGGCTATAAAGATAGCTTTCAAGGGAAATTTAAACGCGCAATTGGTAAGGCAAAGCCAGCAGATAAAAATAATCCTGCAAAACTAAAGGTTTCATTTTTCCTTTGGTTCTACGGAGAGTATAATATCTTGGAGTTAGATAAGGAGAATTATTCCTATGCTCTTATAGGCTCTAGCTCCGATAAATATCTATGGATATTGAGTCGCAGTCCAAAGCTTAGTGATGATGTGTTAGAATTTCTTATAAAAAGAGCTAAAGAGAGGGGTTATGATACCTCAAAGATAATTTGGGTAGATCAATCTAAGAATATTAATTTTGAAAACAACTGAATGAAAAATTTGAAAGAATTAAATTACGATGAAAGAAACGTAATAATAAATAAAGGAACAGAAAGAGCCTTTACTGGAAAATATTACGATTTCGAAGAAGAGGGAGTATATGTTTGCAAACAATGTGGAACAGAGCTTTTCCGCTCAGAAGATAAGTTTGATGCAGGATGTGGGTGGCCAAGTTTCGATGATGCTTTGCCCAATAAGATAAAAAGAGTTCTCGATGCTGATGGAAGGAGAACAGAAATCGTTTGTGCAGAATGTAATGGTCACTTAGGGCATGTCTTCGAAGGAGAAGGATTTACAGACAAGAACACAAGACATTGTGTAAACTCAATCTCATTAGATTTTAAACCTAAGAAATAACAACAAAGGTTACTTTGCTTGTTAATATTAAGAAATAGAACTCTCCCAAAAATGCAATATTTCCTTGTTTTATTGCTATGGAATCTTATTATAGCGAAATAGAATAAGATTCTATTTTTCTAGAATCAAGTTCTACAGCAATAAAATCGCTATATACTTGAAAATAAACCTCGTTTCTGTAATTTTTTATCAGAGATATATTCAAAAATATGAGGTTTCTTCGGAAAAATACGAAATAAAATTCCCAGTAGAGACGCGATTTATCGCGTCTGATAAAAACCACCGCCAAAATTCCTAAATCCTCATAATTTATTACAAGAAATTAACGAACCATTTCCCAAACTCCAATCATCCTCTTCAATTATTCAACCCACAACCCCTAATCTCATTACGAACATTTAACATCAAAACCTACATAATGTTACAAAAACACCCCAAAACAAAGGTTTTAGTTAAAATAAAACTCCAAAGTCAATAATATATCAAAATATATAATTATCTTTGGCGCACAAATCAATCTTAAACCAAGAAATAATAAGATGATATTGCTAAACAAGAACAAACAAAGGATTAAAAATCAATATATCAGTAAGTGAAAGTAAATCTCTCGCAACCGAAGAAAGAAATGAAAGGAGCTAGAAATGATTATTAACAAGATACATACAATAATATTGATACTTGTTTTTCTATCTTTATCGAATCTTCAATCTCAGACGATAAAGGATAGCTTAACTCTTGTATTTCATAATAAAACAACAACAAAAGACTTGTTTTACCCTAAAATTAGTATGGGATATAATGAAGTAATTAATTATGAAACTAAGAACGATTCTTTAATATATAAAATATATATTCCTACACCCGATACGTTGTACTATAAGGGAGTATCATTTATGGTAAAAATGAAAAAAATGAAGAATGGAGAAAAATGTCTACATAAAATATATTTTAATGAGCCAATAAAAGGGGATTTTAGACACATAAAATTGATTATTCTAGAAAAAGAGAAGCAGACACTTTATTTCTTTGAAAGAAAGAAAATAAATAAGAGGAAATTTTATTTAGTGGGTTATAAGGGGTAATGTATTAGATTAGGAGCTTTATTGAGTTAATAGTGAAAAACTATAAGAGAAAAGTTATGGGCTGGGTTGTAAATCATAATAATATCAATCAGGGAAAGGAAATTACTCACTAAGGAATAACAAGATATTAAATATGTCACTATATATATTCATTCTATTTTCATTGATAGTAATGATTTATAGCGTTTTATTTTATATCTCTCAAGAGGTTAATATAAAATACTATTTCGACGATTGTTTACCTAATGGTAGTGCTAATCAAATACCTATTTGTAAAAAAGATTTTTTCCTAGAGTTAATATTATATGCTAAAATTCTTATTTTCTATTCTCTTTACGGGTTGATTTTATCAGTCTGTCATATTAAGAATAGGTAATGTATAAGATTGGGAGACTTATTGAGTTAAGAGGGAAAAACTAAAAGGGAAAAAATTATGGGTTGGATCACAAATCTTAATAATATATGAGTAAGGGAGAGTAAATATCTCACGAAGGAATAAAAACAAGAAATATGGTAAAACGAATAATAATTAACTGTTTAATAATACTATTATTAACTAGTTGTTTAGGTCAATCTAAAGAAAAGGAGTTTATTGTAAAAAATGAATTTGAGGATTTTTCTCAATTTAAAGGTGTTAATGTTTTCAAACGTGGAGGAGATAAAAACCAAGAAATTCTTGCAATGCTTGTATCTTACATTGTAAATGATAATAAAAAAGAAGCATGCTATTTTGTAACAATGGATAAAATAAAGCATCAAGTAATAAAAGCAAAATGGACGACAGAATACTCAGTTGAAGCTGACACTTTAAAACTTGAACAATTGGCACAAACATTTATGAAGTATACAATACCAAGATTAGATGTTGATAATGTGGGAAATGTTTTTGTATATCTGAAAGACGTAGAAACTATTTCACTTGCAAGGTTTATTGATGAAAGTGAATTGCAAAAACGCAGCAAAGAAACGAAATGGATTAAGATTAAAGATAATTGGTATAAGCCTAGGTAATTGATAAGGGTAATGTTTCAGAGAAGAAGCATTATTAAGTGAAGAGGGAAAAGCTAATAGTGAAAAGTTAAGGGTTGGGTTGTAAATAATAATAATTTATCAATTAGGGAGTTTAAATTTCTTATGATAGGAGAAAGTGCTTATCTCCCTATTCGCTTTGAATGCAAATAAAATCTTTCTTGTGAGTTTTTTTATAAAAATGAGTAATTAATACTATTAAATTATTAATTTTGCGCAAATAAACTAATATCAATACTAATTCCAAACAAATTTATTATGATAAGTTTTACTGCGGCTATTATACTTTTAATTCTTGGGTATATTTTCTATGGAGCCTTTGTAGAAAAAGTTTTTGGAGCAAATAATGAAATAAAAACTCCTGCAATTGCAAATCCTGATGGGGTTGATTATGTTCCTATGTCTTGGTGGAGGATTTTCTTAATACAGTTTCTTAATATTGCTGGTTTAGGACCTATATTTGGAGCAATTATGGGAATTATGTATGGTCCAGCAGCATTTCTTTGGATTGTTTTAGGTTCAATATTTGGTGGAGCTGTTCATGACTATATTTCAGGTATGCTTTCTATTCGCCAAAATGGAGCTTCTTTTCCTGAAATTGTAGGCTCACAATTAGGTATTGGTGTAAAACAGTTTGTAAGATTTTTTTCTATTCTATTATTAATATTAGTAGGAGCAGTATTTGTATCGGGTCCTGCCGGTATCCTTAAGAGCATATTCTCTAATATATCAATTCTTTGGTGGTCGGTAATTGTATTTGTCTACTATCTATTAGCAACACTTTTGCCAATAGATAAATTAATAGGAAGATTTTATCCTTTCTTTGGATTCTGCTTATTCTTTATGGCAGCAGGTATTCTTATCTCCATCTATACTAATTCAGCTCCTATCCCAGAAATATGGAATGGAATAGCTAATCAAGAGCCAAACAAACTACCAATATTCCCAATGATGTTTATCTCCATTGCTTGTGGAGCTATCTCGGGTTTTCATGCAACTCAATCTCCACTTATGGCACGTTGCGTTAAAGATGAGAAAACAGGGAGAAGAATATTCTATGGTGCAATGATTGCAGAGGGGATAATTACTTTAATTTGGGCAGGAGCAGGAAGTAGTTTCTATGGTTCAATTCAAGGACTTCAAGAATATGTTGCAACCCTACCACCCACAGCAAACAAGGCAGCAATAGTTGTTAAGGCAATATCGGATAATTGGCTTGGAGTCTTTGGTGGTTTTATAGCAATGCTTGGAGTTGTTGCAGCACCACTAACCTCTGGCGATACAGCTCTTAGGTCTGCTCGACTAACCATAGCCGATTTCCTTAAGTTTGATCAAAAACCAATAAAGAATCGTTTAATAATATCTATTCCAATCTTTGTTGCTACTTTTATTCTTCTACAAATCAATTTCGATATACTTTGGCGTTATTTAGCTTGGTCAAATCAAACCCTATCAGTCTTTACTCTATGGGCATGTACAGTATATCTAAGGAAAAAGAATAAAAATTATTTTATAACTCTTATCCCAGCATTGTTTATGACCTGTGTATGCACAACCTATATATTCTACGCCCCAGAAGGATTACGTTTACCATATTGGGTATCTGTAATAATAGGCATAGTAACAACACTAATCTTTCTATCAATCTTCACCCTTAAAAGGAGTGAAAAGGTAGGAGTTAATAGTGAAAAGTAATCATAATAGATTATCAGTAAGGGAAAATAAATCCTTAATGATTTGGTAAATAGTCGAAATTAAAAATTTTATATATATGAAAAAGAGTATTTTATTTGTAGTTTTAGTATTTTCTTCCTTATTGTCGTTTTCACAAACGGTTGAAGAGATATACGACAAAATGATTCAGACCTCGTTAGGAGTTAAAACGGGTTACTGTGAGATTAGTAGATCTGTTAAGTATATGACTGATTTAGATACCAATAGGGAAATTCAAAATCTATTTTTCCAAAAAATAAATAAGGATAATATATTTCCGCTTAAGTTTGCGATAAAGTATTATTCACGTGATACTCTTAGATTTGAGAACCTATATGATGGCAAAAAGATGAGAAATGTATATTATAGAGACAGTACTGCAAAGGTATTTTCATATAATGATTTAAAAAAGGATAGAGATTATTATTTTGATGATCTTGAGTTGCCAGAATTCACCAAGCAAAAATTATCAAATTCGGATTCTTTGAAGAATGAGGGATATACTCTTGAACTTTTGGGAGAAAAAAATATTAATAACAGGGTACACTATGTTGTTAGAGTCTATTCCGACAGTGTGTTGGATATCCAAGTCTGGGATATACTAAGACGTGAAAATATATTTGAAATAGATAAAGAGGATTGTATTATTACTAATGCTAAGTCGATTGTAACTATCTATGATAAGACGACCAAGGATACCATTTATCAATATACAGAACTTTCCTTGGTAAAGTACAAATTAGATATAAAACTTAATTCCAATATCTTCGAAGGAAATGATATTCCTAAATATTTCAAGATAGAGAAATTTTCTTTCAAGGCAGAAAAGGAAAAGGAAGAAAAAGAAAACAAGATGTTGGAAATAGGAGAAATTGCACCCGATTTAGATTTAACTACTATTGAGGGTAAGAAAATTAAGTTGAGTGAACTTAAGACAAAGGTGATATTATTGGATTTCTTTTATAGGTCTTGCCCACCCTGTATGTTTGCCCTTCCTATTCTAGATTCAATATACGAGGAATATAAGGAGAAGGGAATTGTTATTGTAGGCATTGATCCAATGGATTCTTCGATGCCTATTAAAGAGTTTAAGGATTTTATATCAAAGAAGGGAATTAAATATGATATTGCGTTTTTGGATAGAAAAATTGTTTTTGAACAATATAAAGTGAGAGGTTATCCAACATTATATATCCTAGGTAAGGATAGAAATGTTGAACAAGTTTTTTCAGGATATTCCGAGGATATGGGAAATACATTAAGAAAAACAATAGACGGTATTTTGGAGAAATAACTACAAATAATTTAAAAATTACAATTTAAAAATGAAAAGATTATTTTTTGTGTTATTATTTATTTTGTGTTTAGGCGCTCAAGCACAGAATGTTCAAAACTATCAATCATATATAAAAGAGCTTAGTTCTAAGAAATATGAGGGTAGGGGATATTATAAAGAAGGGGATAAGAAAGCAGCAGAGTATATTGCTAAACAGTATAAAAGAATAGGGGCAAAGCCTGTTAGGGGTTCTTATTTCCAAGAATTTAGTTTTGATGTAAATGTGTTTCATGGCAATATGAAGCTCTCTGTTGATGGAAAGGAGTTAAGACCAGGGAAAGAATTTGTTATGAGGGAGTTCTCTAGTGGAGCAAAAGGCGAGTATAAGCTTTATTATATTGACCAAAAGAACTTTGAAATTGAAAAGATAATAGAAGATTTCAATAAGCCAGAGTTTGAAAACACATTTATTGTCATTGACTTTAGCTTTCTAAGACAGCATTCAAAAGAAATTAGCCGACTATATAAAACAAAGATGAGAGGAGTTATTAAAGTGTGGGATACTCCTTTGAAGTTCTATAAGGCTTATAGCTCCAAAGTAATGGAACAAACCATAGTTTGGGTAGACAGCAAATTTCCAAAGAATGCAAATACAATTAATATTGATGTAGATAATCAACTATTGAAAGACTATAAAAGCTCGAATGTAATTGCTCAAATAAAAGGGAAATCTACCACCGACTCAACCGTAGTATTTGTTGCACATTATGATCATTTAGGACATTTGGGGAAAGATATCTATTATCCAGGAGCAAACGATAATGCATCAGGCACAGCAATGCTATTAAGCTTAGCAGAATATTATTCAAAGAAAGAAAACACTCCAAACTACAATATTGTATTCCTTTCAGTTGCAGGAGAAGAAGTAGGTTTATTAGGCTCAACACACTACGCAGAAAATCCACTTTTACCATTGGATAAGATAAAGTACCTAATCAATTTAGATATGATAGCCGATAACTCAAAAGATGTTTATGTTGAGGTAAGCACAGAAGGAGAAAAGGGTTTGGAAAGATTTAATGCAATCAATAATAAGCTAAATCTATTTACAAAATTGGATAAGGGAGAACTAGCAGGCAATAGCGACCATTACCCTTTTGCCCAAAAGCATGTACCATCAATATTCTTAATTATGGAAACAGGAGATGCCTTTAATATTCATCATACCCTTGAAGATAATTATGAAAATCTATATCTCGACAATTACCAAAAGACGTTTACCCTAATAACTGAGTTCGTGAAAGAATAGTTTTTAGGTCAAAATTTATGAATAAAAAAAGCTGCCTCAGTTAAGAGACAGCTTTTTTTGTTTTTATCTTATTATAAGATATTATTTTTTGTTGATTGCTGCTTGTGTTGCTGCTAGGCGTGCAACTGGCACACGGAAAGGAGAACAAGAAACATAGTTCATTCCAGTATGGAAGAAGAATTCTACAGATGCAGGGTCTCCACCATGTTCTCCACAAACACCAACTTTTAAGTTAGCCTTAGTAGAACGACCTTTTTGAACTCCAGTTGCAACCAATTGTCCAACACCTTCTTGATCTAGTGTTTGGAATGGGTCAGCTGGGATAATCTTTTGGTCTTTGTATTCTCCGATAATAGCATTTACGTCATCACGAGAGAAACCAAATGTCATTTGTGTTAAGTCATTTGTTCCGAAAGAGAAGAAATCAGCAACCTGTGCAATTTCATCAGCAACAAGAGTAGCTCTTGGTATTTCGATCATAGTACCATAAAGGTAATCAATCTTCATTCCTGTGCGAGCTTCAACTTCTGCAAGTTTTTCGTCAGCAATTGCTTTTTGATGTCTAAGTTCTGTTACAGCAACTGTAAGAGGAACCATTATTTCTAATTTTGGATTAAATCCTTCTTTAGATAGTTCAGCAGTAGCTTCAAACAAAGCATCGAATTGAGTAGCTGTGATTTCTGGGTATATGATACCTAGACGAACACCACGTAGACCCATCATTGGGTTAACTTCGTGAAGAGCTTCGATACGAGTGTGGATTTCTTCGAAAGAAATTCCAAGCTCAGCAGCAAGTTCTCTTTGTTTGTCTTCAGTTTGAGGAACAAATTCGTGAAGTGGTGGGTCAATTAAACGGAATGTTACAGGTTTTCCGTCCATTACCTTCATTGTACCCTTAACAGCTTCTTTGATATGTGGGTGTAATTCAGCAAGACGTTGTTTTCTTTCTTCTGTATCCTTTGCAAGAATCATTTTTCTAAGTACAGCAAGAGGAGCTTCTGAGTTCTTTCCATAGAACATATGTTCTATACGGAATAAACCAATACCTTCAGCACCAAAAGCAATAGCATTAGCAGCATCTTCTGGAGTATCAGCATTTGTTCTAACACCCATTGTTCTGTATTTATCAACTAATTGCATGAAGTTTTGGAATAATGGGTTTTCAGTAGCGTCAACCATTTCAACAGCTACATCATAAACAAAACCTTTAGTTCCATTTAAACTCAATACATCACCTTCTTTATATGTTTTTCCGTTGATAGTAACAGTTTTAGCATCAAGATTAATCTTTACAGCTTCACAACCTACAATACAACATTTTCCCCAACCTCTTGCAACAAGAGCAGCGTGAGATGTCATACCTCCACGAGCAGTTAAGATACCATCAGCAGCACGCATACCTTCAACATCTTCTGGGTTAGTTTCTTCACGAACTAAGATATTTTTGATGCCTAGTTTCTCTAAACGCATAGCTTCTTCTGAAGTGAATGCAATTACACCAACAGAACCACCAGGACCTGCAGGAAGACCTTTTGCAATAACAGTTTGTTTTGCTTCGTCTCTAGAATCTAAGATAGGGTGAAGAAGTTCGTCTAGTTGAGCTGGTTGAACTCTACGGATAGCTTCTTTTTCGTCAATTAAGCCTTCTTTTAGCATTTCCATAGCAAGAGTAAGTGCTGCAACACCTGTACGTTTTCCAACGCGGCATTGTAACATATATAATTTACCATCTTGAATAGTAAACTCAATATCTAACATATCTTTATATGCTTCTTCTAAGATAGCACGGATATCACAAAGCTCTTTATATGTTCCAGGCATGCTTTCTTGCATTGAATGAAGGTGAGAGTTTTGATCATTCTTAGTGTCATCGTTTAATGGGTTTGGAGTACGGATACCAGCAACAACGTCTTCACCTTGTGCATTTACTAACCATTCACCATAGAATTGATTTTCTCCAGTAGCAGGGTTACGAGTAAAAGCTACACCAGTAGCTGAACCATCGCCCATATTACCAAATACCATTGCTTGAACGTTTACTGCAGTACCCCAATCATCTGGAATACCTTCAATTCTTCTGTATGAGATAGCTTTCTTTCCGTTCCAAGATTTGAATACAGCCATTATACCACCTTCTAATTGTTTAGCAGCATCGTCTGGGAATTCAACTCCAATGTTTTCCTTAACAGCTTTCTTGAAAGCATCAGCTAAGAACATTAAGTCTTCTGTAGTTAAATCAGTATCAGAAGCACATCCTTTTGAATGTTTGTATTCATCTAACATTTCATCAAGTAAACGACGGATACCAATACCCTTAGCAGGTTCTCTTCCTTCAGCTTTTTCCATTACAACGTCAGCATACATCATAATTAAACGACGATATGAGTCATAAACAAAACGAGGGTTATTAGTTTTTTTGATTAATCCAGGTATAGTAACCGATGAAAGACCAATATTTAAAACAGTGTCCATCATACCAGGCATAGAAGCTCTAGCACCTGAACGACAAGACAATAATAAACAGTTTTCAGCATCGCCATATTTTAAGCCCATTGCTTCTTCAACCTTGCTCATTCCAGCCCAAACTTCATCCATTAAACCAGCAGGAAGTTGTGCATTATTATCGTAATAATCAGTACAACATTCTGTTGTAATAGTTAAACCAGCAGGAACAGGTAGCCCTAATAGACACATTTCTGCTAAATTAGCTCCTTTTCCACCCAACAAATTCTTCATGTCGGCTTTTCCTTCAGCAGTCTTACCACCAAAGAAATAAACGTACTTTTTTGCCATTTTCTTTAAAATGTTTAAAATTAAAAATATATTTTAAGGTATTATCCTCATTTCAATTGCTTTCCTAGCAAGTCAAGCGTGCAAAGATAGTCAAAAAATGTGTTTTAGGGAGAATAAATACTCTAATTAATACAAATTTAATATACAATAGCTTTAAAAGATATTTATATCAAGTATTGCTATAATAAAATCAAATCTTATTCTCATATGTTGCCAACATATCGTTACTATGTTGCCAACTTATTAAAACTATGTTGCCAACATATGATTATTATGTTGGCAACATATGAAATTTTAATTAGGTATTATTTGTGTAAAATCAATGATTTTGTAATTGGAACGTACTCATAAGCTCCAATTGAAGGAGTATTTGATCTAACAACTCCATTTATATCGAATGGGGCATAGAATGAACTATAGGTAGGGTTTGCTTTCCCAATAGCAGGAGAGTTAGCCTTTAATCTTAAATCTCCATCTTGTGGATTATTGAAAAGAGGGTCTTCATTTAATATGCAGTTAGAGATATTTGGGTTCTGAGAGTTTAGAAACTTTGTCTTTAAAAGACATGATTCGAATCCATAGTTTAAGTCCGCACCATCTTGTTTGTCTATACCTATTTCATCTTCTGCAAGAGAACCCCATACTATGGTGTTGTAGAAATTTGCTTCAGTTATTTGGCGAAGAATAATATTGCCATTAATATCTTTATAGTAGTTTTGAAGGAATAGGGTAGGTACTTTTCTTTTTGTGTCATACCACCAATGATTTGCAAAGCTGCAATTTACAAATTGGTATTTTCCTCCCATTGTTAATGCAACTGTATTTGAAGAAGTATTTTGAACTAAAAGATTTGCACCAGTAATATAAGCTCCACGAGATAAAATCCCATGCAAGGACATATTCTCTATTTTAGTATTAGTTAAGGCAACTGTTGGAATATTATTCGTAACACATGAGTCAGCTACAAGTCCAATTGTTCCATTTTTTATAATAGCATTATTTACAGTATTATTCTTGCTCCCTGCCCAGAACCATAGTTTTCCCCATTGCCCAGGAAGTGTTGAATAATAACTATCTTTACGCATACCTTCAAATATAACAGGGTTTTGAATAGAGCCATTGACCTTGAGAGAGCCATCGGTGTATACCCAAAAGTCGGCTTTAGAATTTAAATGAATTCTTGTTCCTTCGGGTATAGTTAAAGTATATGCTGAATCAACTGCAAGAACTCCAAAAATAACATGAGGTTTATCGTTTTTCCATTCTAATTCATTCCCATTAATAATACAACCACTTTGCAGTCCTCCATCTTGGGCTAGGCTATATTTAATACCAGTTGTTCCTAAATCTCTTTTCCCAACATGATAATATGCATCTTGACCATATGCCTCAAGTTGGATATATTGTCTTTTGCTATTAAAGGAAAGAATTATTGAATCTCTTACTAATAATGGATTGTTTTGATTCGTTGGGTCTATTGTTACCCTTGCAAAAATAAATAAACTATCCTTTGCTCCAATCTCAATGTTTTTGGCAACAATACTTGTATCTCCATCAACATTTAAACGATAAAAAGAAGCTCTACCTCCACCTAATGTAATATTATCAATCTTTATTGGTTTAGTTTCTTTATTGTATATCATTATCTTTTTGGTAACAGAGCCCATTGTTGTGAAAACTGTATCAAAACGAAGAGTATCGGAAGAGAATTTTAGTTTTACAGATGAGTCTGTAAGATAATCTTCTTCAGAAATACATGATACGAGGGCTAGCCCTCCAATAATTATTGATGCAATAAATGAAATAATATATTTAGAAAAACTATTCATTGATATTGATTTATTTTATCTCTACTAATTTATATTTTCTTGTTCCCATTTTTAGTTGTTCTGCATATATTATTTGACCAAGTCCACTTACTCCGCTCTCTTTTAAGAAAGCATCTTCGCATTTATGTCCTTTTGAAACAAGGTCATGAGAGGCTTGCTCAATAGCAACAATATCATTTGAAGCCAACATCCCAATATCTTGTGTGAAAGGCATTGGTGCTCTTGCCGAACAGTCGCATGAAGAGGATATGTTTGCAAGGACATTAATGTAAGTCATAGGCTTTCTATTGTGAAAGATATATGCATATTCAACTAATCTTTCTAAGAAAACATTAGTTTCGGGTCTATTATTGCTTGGAGTGATAACTTTTCTTGGACATTCTGCAATACATTTAGCACAACCTATACATTTTTTAGGGTCAATCATTATATCTCCGTCTTCTCCATAAAGCAAAGCATCGGCAGGGCAGTTGTTTATACAGTTTGAACATTTAGTGCATTTTGTCTTGTCTTTAATCATTGGAACCTCTGATGCATGTTGAGCCATTTTGCCTCCAGGTGAAGCAAATCCCATTGCAAGATTTTTTATTGCACCACCAAATCCAGCAGAGCCATGACCCTTGAAATGAGAATAAATTATATAGTTATCATAATTATCAAACTTAGAACCAGCCTTAATCTTCTTATAGTGCTTAAAGCCCATTTTTTCTGTATTAATATCTATTTCTCCATCTGAGTCAAGAATATCTATTGGTGCAAAAGTAAACCCATGCTCTTTAGCTAGTGCAATATGTTGATCGGTAAAACGACGCTTGCCAACATAAAGTACATTTGTTTCAACCCAAGTAGCTTTTGTATATTGCATCAAAGGTCTTGTAAGTTCTGGATTTAAAAAGTTCTTATTTCCGTCTTCACCAAAATGAATTTTCACTCCAGTCTTTCCTTTATATTCAACGCCTAAGGCTTTATAGAGCTTTAATACATTCTCAGGAGTTATTTCCTTTATAAAATAAACAATTGCAGTGCTATCTTTGTTATCGTTATAAGCAGTGCTCTTTTGAGCATATATAATACTTGTTGAAGAAATAATCAAAGACAGAATAAATAATAGCGTTTTTTTCATAGGTTCTAATTTTTTTAATGGCTGCAAATATACATAAAAATATAATCTTAATTAAAAAATAATTCAAATAGCATTATAACCATAAAATGAAGATTAATAAGTTATTGAAATAGATTTATTGTTAAGTTGATATTAAATAACTTTTAATAATTAGTAGTGAGTTCAATAATTGGATATTTGTTTATATATTTGTTATGTTGTTTGATGAAAATATTTCTAAATTATACGATATGAATGAGATAGTATTTACAAAGGATCAACTTATTAATTTAGAGTTCTCTCTAGAGAAAGAAATACTTGAGACTAGTTTATCTGGGGCTTATGCTTGCACAACTCTGGCTCTTTGTAATACAAGGAAGTATCATGGACTCTTTATTGCCCAGCAACCTCAATTAGATAACGAATATCATGTTCTTCTATCATCTTTAGATGAAACAATAATTCAAAATGATTTTCAGTTTAGGCTTGCTCTTCATCGTTACCCAAACGATACATATTTCCCTAAGGGGCATAAGTATTTAGAATCATTCGAATTAATTAAGTTGCCTAAATGGACTTATAGACTTGCAGATATTATAATTACAAAAGAACTTGTGTTTTCTCAAAATAATCAAAGGCTATTTATAAAATATAAGGCTAAAGAGTGTGAGAAGAAATTTAAACTTCAATTAAATCCTCTACTAGCCTTTAGGCAAAGACATACCCTAAGCAAGGTTAATTCTAATATTGATACTTCATTTGAGGAAATAGAAAATGGTATTTCAATAAGGTTATACAAAGAGTATGATAAATTATCTTTGCAGTTTTCTGAAAATGTAAGGTATATTCATTCTCCCGATTGGTATCATAATTTTGAATATACCAAGGAGGCTGAAAGGGGATATGATTCTCATGAAGATTTAATGATGCCTGGTTACTTCGAGGCAGAGCTAGGCAAGGGAGATGAATTATATTTTACTGCATCAATAAATGAAATTGATCCAAAGCAAATAAAGGAAGTCTTTAAGAAAGAGAAAAAACAAAGAGAGAAATTAGACTCATTTGAGGCAATATTAAGAAGAGCCGCAAAAATGTTCTTTGTTGAAAAAGGAGATAATGTGAATATCTTGGCAGGATACCCATGGTTTGGACGCTGGTCAAGAGATACCTTTATCTCTCTTCCTGGTCTTTGCATAGGTTTAAACGATATGGGCTTGTTCAAAAAGGCTCTAGATACATTAATCTCCGATATGAAAGGAGGTTTATTCCCAAATCTAGGTTTTTCTGGAGATTGTGCATATAATTCTGCCGATGCACCTATGTGGTTTTTCTGGGCTTTACAGCAATATACTGATAAAATAGGAGATAAGAAAAAAGTATGGAAAGAGTATAAATGGGTTATGGAAAAGATACTTAACTCTTATCGATACTCCGAGATGGATAATATCAAGATGTTAGAAAATGGACTTATTTACTCTGGTGAGAATGCAAAGTCGCTTACATGGATGGATGCAATAGTAGATGGAAATCCTATTACGCAGAGAAAGGGAATGTGTGTAGAGATAAATGCTTTGTGGTATAATGCAATAATGTTTTCCCTAGAGCTTGCAAAAGAGGCTAAGGATAAGGGATTTACAAAAGAGTGGAAAGATTTGGCAGAGACTATTCCAGAGAATTTCAAAAAGACATTTTGGAGTAAGGTCTTTGGCTATCTTGCTGATTTTGTAGATGGTTATAATTTTGATTTCAGTGTTAGACCAAATATGATAATTGCAACTTCATTAAAATATAATTGTGTAAGTGAAAAGATTCGTCGTCTGATTATTGAAAGGGTAAAAAAAGAATTACTTACGCCTTATGGTCTAAGAACCTTGAGTCCGACTCATCCTGAATATAAGGATAGATATTTTGGCTCTCAAGAGCAAAGGGATAGGGCATACCACCAAGGTACTGTTTGGACATGGCTTTTGGGGCATTTTGTTGAAGGTTATTTGAAGATTTATGGGAAAGATGGACTTGAATTAGCTAACAAAATATATAAAGGGTTTGAAAACGAGATTATGGATTATGGTATTGCGCAAGTTGCAGAGGTGTTTGATGGGAATTCGCCATATAAACAAGGAGGTAGTATTGCACAAGCATGGTCGGTTGCTGAGTTGATAAGAATTAAATATTTAATTGATTCGTATCAAACCTAATTTTGCTCCTAGCAAAATATATTTTGTCGGTACCTGAGCAAGTTATGCTAGTAAGCAAAACAAATTATGCTAGTAAGCAAAATAAAGTACGCTATATAAGATAAATATTTAAGGTAAAATGAAAGTATTAATGTTTGGTTGGGAATTTCCTCCACATATCACAGGAGGCTTAGGTACAGCTTGTTTTGGGATAACCAAAGCAATGACTCAACTAGGTAATCATGTAATATTTGTTGTGCCTAAGACTTATGGCGATGAGGATGGGAATTATACCAAATTAGTAAGTGCAAGTGATGTGTCAATCGATTTATCTCAAAATTTGTACAAAGAGTTTTGGGATAATATTTCATATATTGAGATTAATTCTAAGCTTATACCTTATCTTGGTACTGACGATTATTTTAATGTAATAAATAAAGGGGAAAAGTATGTTGCGCTAGAGAAAAATAATATACACTCCAAGAAGTATGAATTTTCAGGGAAATATGGTGAAACACTCTTAGAAGAAGTGGAAAGATATGCTATGGTTGCTGCAAAACTTGCTAAGGACAATGATTATGATATTATTCATGCACATGATTGGTTAACCTATAAAGCAGGAGTAATCTCAAAAAATATTTCAGGCAAGAAACTGGTTATTCATGTTCATGCAACAGAATTTGATCGCTCAGGAGAGAATATCAATCAAATGGTTTATGATATTGAGCGTTTTGGAATGGATAATGCAGATCATATAGTTGCTGTTTCGGATTATACAAGGAATATTATTATTAACAGATATGGTCAATCGCCAGAAAAAGTAACAACAATACATAATGGGGCAGATAGTTTTGTAACTAATGATTATGCTATTGAGAGAACAGTAAAGGAAAAGGTTGTGACTTTTTTAGGAAGGATTACTTTCCAAAAGGGTCCTGATTATTTTATTGAGGCAGCATCGAAGGTATTAAAGGTATATCCAAATGTTAGATTTGTAATGGCTGGCTCGGGTGATATGCTTAATAGAATGGTTGCACTTGTTGCAAAGAAAAGAATCTCAAAGAATTTTCATTTTACAGGATTTTTAAAAGTGGAGGATGTGAATAAAATGTTTGCTCTTAGCGATGTTTACGTTATGCCAAGCGTTTCAGAACCCTTTGGAATTTCTCCACTTGAGGCAATGAATTCAAATGTTCCTGTCATTATCTCAAAGCAATCGGGTGTTTCGGAAGTCTTGAAATATGCAATCAAGGTAGACTTTTGGGATACCGATGCTATGGCTGATGCAATATACGGGCTACTAAATTATCCTGCACTCTCAAAAATGTTTATTAGCAAAGGGAGAAATGAAGTTGAGTCTATCCGTTGGGAAGATACAGCGCGCAGATTGAATGATTTATATAATAATTTACTAAGATAAAAGGCTATGAAATCTATTTGTTTTTATTTTCAAGTCCATCAACCATTTCGATTGAAAAACTATAGGTTTTTTGATATAGGAAGAAGTCATGAGTATTTTGATGATATTCAAAATTCTTGGATTTGTAAAAGAGTTGCAGAGAAATGCTATTTGCCTACAAACAAATTAATGCTCGATTTGATAAAAAGTAACAATGGACGGTTTAGAATTTCTTATTCTATCTCAGGAGTTGCTTTAGACCAGTTCGAGAGATTTACTCCAGAGGTTATTGATTCATTCAAAGCCTTGGCAGAAACAGGATGCGTGGAATTTCTGGCAGAGACATATAATCATTCATTAGCTTCACTTAAATCAAAAAAAGAATTTATATCTCAAGTGAATATGCAAAAACAGAGGATTGAATCTTTGTTTGGGCTTACTCCAAAGGTATTTCGAAATACTGAGCTTATATATTCCGACCATATTGCTGATATGGTCGCAGAAATGGGTTTTGAAGCACAATTGACAGAAGGGGCAAAGCATATCTTGGGGTGGAGGAGTCCAAACTTTGCATACAATACCTCTAATAATAATGGATTAAAGCTATTATTGAAGAACTTTCAATTAAGTGATGATATTGCCTTTAGGTTTTCTCAACATTCATGGGAGGGATTTCCTTTGACTACTGAGAAATATGTAGATTGGCTTAATAAAGTTGATAACCCAGATTGCATTAATCTATTTATGGATTATGAGACATTTGGAGAGCATCAATGGAAGGAAACAGGTATCTTTGAATTTATGAGAAATTTACCATCAAGAGTATTATCTCACTCCGACTTTAGCTTCAAAACACCCTCAGAGCTTGCCTCAGAGCTAGTTCCTGTTGGTAATATTCATGTTCCTTATCCAATATCTTGGGCAGATGAGGAAAGAGATTTGACCGCATGGTTAGGAAATGACCTACAAGATGATTCTTTTGAACAATTATATGAATTAGAGTCAAGAGTTTTGAGCATAGATGATGAAGCACTATTGAGAGATTGGAGAAAGCTTCAAACCTCCGACCATTTTTATTATATGTGTACAAAATGGTTCTCCGATGGGGATGTGCATAAATATTTTAATCACTACGATTCCCCATACGATGCCTATATTAATTATATGAATGTACTAAGCGACTTCCGTCTTCGTTTAGATTCTTTGGAACAAAATCTTAAAAAGAAACCTAAAAACGAATCTAACGTAAATGAGGGTTAATGACAAATAAAGAAAAGTACCATTTATTGTGCGAGAAAGAACCATCAATTCCAATCTTTATGAGAGATTGGTGGTATGATTCTGTATGTAAGAATAGTTGGGATGTAATACTTGTTGAAGAAAATAATAAGATTATTGCAGCTCTGCCATATTATTTACACAAAAAATATTGTTTCAAAACAATAATACCCCCTCATCTAACTCCCATCGCAGGCACATGGCTAAGTTATCAAGACGTTGTAAATAAAGCCTCTGAATATACTTTTGAAGCCAAGGTAAATAATATATTTATTGAAGAACTTAAGAAACTAAAAATAGATTGGTTCTATCAACATTTTCATCATTCTATTACAAACTGGATAATATTTTATTGGTCAGGATTTAAGCAAACAACAAGATATACCTATAGAATATTAAACCTTCAAGATATTAATCAGGTATATGATGATTTTCATACTAAGACAAAGAAAGCAATCCGTTTAGCCGAGAAAGAATTAACCGTAGATGAGGATATTTCACTCGAGGAGTTCTACAAAATAAACTCCCTAACCTTTTCTCGTCAAGCAGTAGAAGTGCCATATTCAAAAGATTTGTTTATCACACTTGCATCAAAGTGTATAGAGAAAAATCAATGCAAGTTATACGCAGCAAGAGATAGCAAAGGCAATATTCACGCAGTACTTATGATAGTATATGATGAAAAAGCATGCTATAGCTTAGTTTCGGGAGCAGACCCAAAGCACCGCAGCAGTGGAGCAACCACTCTTTTAAACTGGCATGCAATAAAGTATGCAAGTAGTATGGGTTATAATGAATTTGACTTTACAGGGTCGATGATTGAGCCAATAGAGAAGTTTATGCGTCATTTTGGAGCAGTGCAAACCCCATATTTTGCAATTGAAAAAAGATATTCAAAACTGTATTCTATAATAAGAGCCTTAATCAAGAGATGAATATAAAATTAGTTGTTGTAGGTAAAACGGAAGAGAAATATCTTCAAGAAGGCATAGATATTTTTGAAAAGAGGTTGAAATTTTATATTTCCTACGAAATGGTTACTATTCCCTCATTAAAGGACACCAAGAACCTTAGCCCACAGATGGTAAAGGATAGGGAAGGGGAGTTAATCCTAAAACAAGTAGCAAAAGCAGATAAGGTGGTTCTATTCGATGAGAAAGGAAAAGAATTTCGCTCATTAGAATACGCAGATTTCCTACAAAAGAATATGAACTCAGGCATAAAAACCCTTGCCTTTGTAGTAGGAGGAGCATTTGGATTCTCCGATGAGGTATATAACAAAGCTGATTTAAAAATAGCTATGTCTAAAATGACCTTCTCTCATCAAATGATACGCCTAATGATAGTTGAGCAAATATACCGAGCCTTCACAATACTAAAGAAAGAACCCTATCATAATGAATAAGGTAGTGGCGACCCCATGTGTTCGCCTAAAAATGTATTTTACTTAAAAAGTTTACTCATTTACAAACTAAATTATTGTTTTTCAATAAAAAACATTTCTAAATATTTTTATATAGACGAATAAGCTCTGAAGCTGTTTTTTCCCATGAAAATAATTTTACTCTTCCTAATCCATATTCGATTTGTTTCTCTCTAGATTCCTGATTATTTAATAATAAAAAGATTTTATCTGATAATATATCTATATTTTTTGGGTCAACTAATATGGCTCCAGGGCCTGCTATCTCAGGTATTGCAGAAGTGTTTGAAGTTATGATTGGTGTACCACAAGCCATTGCTTCAAGTATTGGAATCCCAAAACTTTCTCTTAATGATGGGTATAGAAATAATTTTGCCCCAGAATAAATATAAGGTAAATCAGCATTAGGAATATATCCTGGGTAATAAATAAATGGTTTTATCCATTCAATATTATTTATTTTTAAAAGTTCATCAATAGTGCTTTCTTTTAAATCTGCAATCAACAAACAAGAAATATTCTTATTGTTAGATTTTTCAATATATTTTGCATAAGCGCAAAGTGTAAGGTCAGTATTCTTTTTTGGATCAGTATTGCCTAGAAAGAAAATATAATCATCCTGATCTATGTACTTCTTGTATATATCTTTAGGGTTATCTTTTTTTGTAAAATGCTTATTGTATCCATTATGGATATATGAAATTTTGTCTTCCTTGAGATTAAGAAAATCTTTAATCCTTGTGCATTCAAACTCGGACACTGTTATTACTTTGCTTGCCTTCGAGATTATTTTAGGGACAATGAGTCTTCGATACAATCTTCCTAAGTTTTGATATAAAGACTTGTTTTTTTGAGCCTTTTTTTCCAAAAAAATAATATCATGAAGAGTAACGATTAGTTTTTGTTTTAGAAATAATGGAGCTGTATTACTTGTGCAGTGAACAATGTCTGGATCAATTTTATTTATTGCTAATGGTAGGGCAACTTGTTCCCATATTGGGTAACCTCCAAAAGCTCTGAGTTCAATAATCTTCATGTTTTCGCTTTCCTCTAAACACTTATCATCACCAGGAGCAACAAATATATAATATTCATTTTTTTTGTCAAGAGTTTGTATCTGTCTTATTGTTTCAAGGGCTACAAAATCCATCCCATGCTTATTAATTCTAAATATTCTCTGAGCCTCAATTGCAATCTTCATATTATCCTTTTTTTGTATGAATAAATTCTTTATCTGCTCCCTTTATCCTAAATAAGTTAATAATCATGAGGATAAAAATAATAGGTAGCCTTTTAAGGGTATTCTTTAATTTTTTATCAACAAGGAAATCAGGAATAGCCAGAGCAAATGTATAAATAATAAATATAAATGCAATCCACCATTTAATAGCCCATACCCAATTCACAAATAACAATCCAATAGCAAAACAAAAAGTTATTCCCCAAATTATTATTCTTGGGAAAATTAGCCACTGAAATATTTTATCTGTATAATCCCAATTTCCATCCATTATTGCCTTTGGAAGCTCTTTTATTGTCCTTTTAACAGTATGATACTGCGCAGCAATCCATCTCCTTCTTTGATTATAGAATGTGCTTTCCTTCCTAGTTTTTTCGTCATATACTAAGACCCAGCTTAGATAATCAATATAAACACCTTGTCTAAGTAATAATACTTCCAGTTCTTTATCCTCTCCCGCAGAATGCAAGAGAAATACGTTTTTCTTAAACCAAGTAAAGTCAAAAGCCATTCCAGAGCCAATCAATGCAGAGCTTAATCCTAATCTTATGTGTCCACGTCTATATATTGAGTTGTTTATTTCTTCACTCACTGCATCAAGTAAAGCCATCTCTGTATCAATATTCTTTGCAATTCTATGAGCTTGAATAGCTTTGCAACCAGAATAATATGCGTTATTGATTTGATTTAAAAAGTCTTTTTCAACAGTATTATCTGCATCTAAAATTACTACTATATCATATTCAATATCAATTTTAGATTTTGTTGCATATTGAAGAGCCTTTGCCTTTGAGCTATTTTTGTAATTAGCGGTTAAAACTTCAGCACTTAGATCAGTGAGTTTATTATTAGTTTCTTCAGTCATTTGATCAGAAATAACTAAAACGTCAAATTTATCTTTTGGGTAATCCTGTTTTATAAACTCTTCAATAGAATTAATAATTACTAGATCTTCCTTATATGCAGGGAAAAGCACTAATATTTTATGTTTCTTTTTTGCCTCTTTATATATAATATGCTTTTCATTAACAGATAAGATAGCAAAGAAAAATAGATATAATACAGATATCGCAGTTATTGTATAAAAAACTAGTTCGATAATATGAATAAAATTGATAATCATAACATGTTTGTTTTTAATTTGAGAAAAGCTATTATACCTTTTATTTCAGATTCAATGTGTCTAAATCTGAAAACTAGTAAATGCTTTAATATATGAATTGGACTTGCAATAAAAACTTGATATATTATAGATAAAATATTATATGGTTTTCTATAGTTGCGTTTTGCAAACAATAATCTATTTCTAGTAATATAAAATGTTCTAAATGGACTATTTTTTCCTGTAGAGCGACTTTCTTTATGATAAACCACACAACTAGGCTCATAAATGAGTCTATAACCTTTAGATTTAATTCTTTCGCTCCAATCGAGTTCTTCGAAGTATAAGAAGTAATCCTCACACATTAGACCAGTAGTTTCAACTATATCTCTTTTAATTATCATTGCAGCCCCATGTAGATATGGGGTGTCAAAGGAATTATTGAATTGACCATCATCATTTATTCCAAAACCAATTATACTATTTCTCATGGTAATCTTTGTAAGTTTTGTATAGCCAGCAAATTGAATTGTTCCAAATGGTTGATGAAATAATATTTTAGGGCTTATGCCTCCAATATTTTTATCTTCTTCAAATCGTTTTAATACTTTGTCAATATTATCATCAATAAAATATGTGTCGTTATTTATTAAAAAGAGGTATTTACCTATAGAGGCTTTTATTCCAAGATTATTTCCTCCTGCAAACCCAAGATTCCTTTCACTTCTAATGCATTTGATATTATCAAATTTAATCTCAAGTAAATTAGCCTCATTGTTATTGGATGCATTATCAACTACTATAATTTCATAACTAACACTAAAAATATTAGTTATAATACTATTAATTAGCTCAATAGTATCATCTATTCCATTGTAATTTATTGTAATGAATGAAATGATTGGCTTATTCATTTGCTTTTAAACTGATAAGATTTTTATTTTCTTCAATTTCTTTATCAAAATATATACCTAAATAAAGAAAGGATAGTCCAGTATATATAATAAACCCATTTGGGAATTGTCCAAATATTTCATTGGCATAAGATGCAATGGTCATTCCAAGTGTTCCACCAAAAAAACCAATTAGGTATATTCTTAATTCTTTATCCCTTATTTTAAAGGTGATAATATATGCTGCATAAAGAAAAATAAAAAGTAAAACACCTATATTTATGATTAATCCAATTAATCCAGTTTCAACCCATATCATAACAAACCATGAATCTGTAGGAATTTGAGCTATGGCAGAATTGGAATCATATTGCTTCGCTTTACCACCTCCCATACCAATTCCATAACCAAAATATTTATTATCCATTAGATTTACTAATTTAGTTTGATTTGCCTTCCTAATTAAATATGAGGCATCTCCTTTTGGGTCAAAAGCAGTTCTCATTCTTCTTATTTCAGAATAGCTATTTCCTTTTTCAGTATATTTAAAAAAAATAAAAATTGAAACAAGTATTATTGAGCCAATAATAATACTTTTAATATTCTTACTGAGAACTACATATGATGCTAAGCCGATGAAAGGGACAGCAATTGCCGCTCTGGTTCCTGATAGCATCATCCCATAAAAGGCTAGTGAAGCAACTAAAAGATAATAGAATTTAAGTTTTTTGTTTTTTTCTCCAATTGTAAAAATAAAAAAACTAATGAAAGAAAATCCCATTCCAGCTCCAAAATTTGCAGCATCAGTATAAAAAGAAAAATATCTTATCCCTGAAGATATAATATGCGTTTTATCTCCACCTTCGTATAACCACCTAGTTTCAGCACTATCAAAACCAAAGTATTTCTGCATAAGGCATTTTGCAACAGCAGTTAGGGTTAATATGGACCAAATTAGAATTATAGTCTTCATTTGCTTGTATTTATTGCATATTAATAATGTGAATATTACAATAAGAAGGAAATAAATAGAGACACCTCTTGCGCCAGTAAACCACGATTTTATTGTTACTGTTTCTGGATTAAATAATTCTAACAAACAATAAATAAACCATAGTAATACGCCATAAAAAATAGGAGTATTTAATTTTTTTAGATCAATGAGTCTTGTTTTGAAATTATAAAAAATTAATGATACTAAGACGTATATAAGAGAGATGTCCATTACCCCCCCCCCTGAAATTATATCAAGATATCGTGTACTACCCATAATATAGTAATTAAGGATAAATACGCTTATCAAAGCCCAATATGGATTTGGTATTATATATAATGAAGCAAAAAGTAATATGGGTAATAACCCAACACCGATTCCTAATATCCAATTAAAATTTATACTTACATATAAAATAATAATTGTAGCAAGTATTAATATTAAAGCCTGAATTATTTTATTAAAATATTTATTCGCATCAATATCTAACATTTGCTATTTGGATTTTAGTTCAAACTGTAAGATTTTGTATAAAATTTTTCTATAAGTGGTGTATGGAGGTAAAAGGCCAGTAAATACTTCTAATGTTTCCCTAGATGTTTTACTTAAATAAATAAATAGAGGATTGTTTTTGCTTTTTTTAGATAATCGTTTGAATAATAAATTATCTGTATCTGTCCACGCCCTATTAGCAGAAACTATATGTAGATTTAATGAAGCATTTTTAATGAAATAATCTGGTATATTGTTTCCTTTTAAACAAGGATGTTCAATAATTATGACTTTTTCATTTTTGATTATATAGATATCATCCATTGAATTTGCAAGTAAATATTCACTACTATTAGGATTATAATCATTTTCATGATTGAGTAATTTAGATTCGATACCTCTTTGATTTAGTGCGAGTAATAAATTTTCGGCAATATAAGTTTTACCCTCTTCAGGGTTATTACTAATGATATTTACAATATTTATTTTTTTAGATGAATCGAAGTAGTTAGAAACGCTATTGAATAAATAGTTTGCACTAATATTATGAACTTCATTTTGATAATTTCTATACTTAATCTTACTTGGTTTTGGGAATGCTCCTAATACAGGATTCCCGATTAATAATTCTGCTCTAATTTTATTTCTTAAAGTTCGATCTATAACTTCAATAATTAAAAAATAACTTACAGTAAAAATAAATGAAGCAATAAAAACCCCTAGAACAATTAATTTTCTTTTTGATGGTAAAGGATCTAAAGGAAAAATAGGAGGGTTTAATACTTTTAGTGCAGCAGAAGACATTTGTAGATTTTTTTTCCTAGTCATAGCTCCATTTAAACTATTAAGAATATTCAAATAAGAACTCTCTAGGAAAGATATTTCTCTTTCTCTTCTTTTAATAGTTGATCCAATAGGAGAGTAATATGAATATTCCGCGTCAATTTCTTTTTTTAATTCATTTAACACCTCTAATTGAGCTTTAGCTTTAATATTATTCATTAATTCTATCAGCCATTGATCAGTTATACTTTCTTTTGCTAAACCCTCTTTTGTATACTTTTGAGTTTTATATTCAGTTATGATGTTATTGATATTTTCTTCTTCCTTATTAAGTTGTTTTTTTAGAGATTTTATTTTTGCATTAGCTATGTCAGAACTATTAGATTTAAGATACTGAATCTTATAGTTTAAATCAGAAATCTTTTGGATTTTCTCAATAAACTCGGAATTATTTTTAATTATATTAATATTATCGCTCATTCTTTTTTCAATTTCATTTAATAAGGCCTTTGAGCTATTATATGCCATTTTTGTCTCAGAATGTTTTAAAAAATATTCATTATATTTTGATGTGACTTGCTTTGTTTGTTCATCATAGTTAATGACCTTTTTATTTACATTAAAGTTTGTTAGAGAGTCTTCAGAACTCCTTAATATCAATGCTATTCTATCAAGTTCATTTCTGAAATATTCGATTACGCTATCTGTTTCTTGAAATCTAAGTGACTGATAATTTTCTATAAACTCTTTAGTTAATATTTTAAGAGTATTATAAACAACTCCAGGGTCACTACCCTCATAACTCAATTCAAGCATATCACTATTTGAAACCCTTCTAACCTCTACTTTACTCAATGCTTTATAACTATAATGATGATGGTTCCAATTAAAAAGGCCATATACAAAATTATCTGGACTTGCAGTTTGATGTTTTAATAATCGTGCAATAGTATTTGCTTCAGAGGTTTTGTCAATAAGTTTTCTAATCTCAATTGGAGTTTTATTATAAATAGCATTAAAATTGGTTGCTTGAATATAATTATTGTCTTTAAAATTATTACCATAAATCATATGTTGAGCATATAATCTTATAGATACTTTTTCTAAAGTAGATTGAGCTTTAACAATGTTAATAAGATTATCCATCTCGTTATTAATAGAATTATAGTCAGTTTTACTTGCTATATCACTCTCAATATTATATCCTGATGCAATTCCTGTGTAAACAGTTGATGTTACTTTGTATGTTTTAGATATATTACGGGTAAGTAAAATAGCACATATAAAGGCAAAAATAGGGATAATAATTATCCACCATTTATTTTGATAGAGAACTTTGAGTATATATTTTAGGATATCCATAATTATATTATTATTTTAATAACTTAATATTGCATAGAATTTCAAGCTTATAGATTGAAACTTTCAACTCTCTTTTAATTTCTTCTAATTCACCCAGAGCCTTTGAGTAAGAATCTCTGCTATTAGATAGTTCGGAAGTATTTATTTTTCTATTAATAAAATCACTTTGAGCTATTTGATATTGAGTTTCCATAAATTTAAGATCCTTGAACTTATTGTCCATTAATATCAAGAAAGTTTCAACTTTAGAATATAACTCAACTACTTCAAATTTGAGTTCATTTAGTTTAATATCATTTTCTGATTTTATCTGAACTAATCTGTGTTTATTTTTGTTTATTTTGTTTTTTCTGTCGTAAATATCTTCAAAAGATATCGAAACTGATGCCCCAATATGATAATAATTCTGTGCATTTTCTGATGTTTGATATAATGCTACAGGGTAATATGGATTTTGAGTCATCATTTCAGAACCAATAAAACCATATTGATAGGCTGAAGATAATTTTATATAACTAAGCCATTTTCTTTGTTCAGTTTTTATTATTGACTCTTGCTCTAAAATCCGATATTTATTAATGTTTGTAGTTGGAGACATTTCTAATGCCTTTAATAATGTGTCAATTGGAGGTAACTTTGGGAATAAAGAATCTTCAATTATTGATGGATAATTATTTACTTCCAATTTTATTTCTTGAGATAAAATATTTAAAGGATTTGTAAATAATAATATTGAAATTAGTAGTTTATTTATTTTCATAGATATTATTTAAACATTCTCTTTTTGAATAAATGAGGTAAAAGTTTTAAATATAATTTTCATATCTAACATGAATGAAAAATTCTTAGCATAGTAAATATCTAAGGCTTTTCTTTCTTGGGCAGAAAGTTTGCCGGATTTGCCTCTTTTCATAACCTGCCACAATCCTGTTATTCCTGCGGGGGCAAAAAATCTTTCAATACTACTATCGTCAGTAAGTAATTCTGCCTCATAAGTAGGAAGTGGTCTATTGCCTACAATTGACATATCGCCCTTCAAAACATTTATAAATTGAGGGAGTTCGTCAATACTATATTTTCTAATAAAACGTCCAATTTTAGTTATACGAGGATCGTTTTCAATTTTTTTAAAGCTATTATCTTTGTTGCTCCTTGCATAAGCAGAATAATCATTTGCTATAACAGAATAATCGTCTCCAAATAGAATATTTTCGTTATCTATAATATTTTCATCTAGTACAATAGCGCTAATATCTGGAGCAGTAACATTGTTTTTATATTGATTTTTCATTGTGAATTCTTTTAATCTTTGGTCTGCATCTAAATACATAGAACGGAATTTTAGAAAATCAAATATTTGATAATTAGAACCTGCTCTTTGAGATTTATATATTATAGGACCCTTTCCCTCCCATCTAATAATACAAGATATGACCAAAAAAAGTGGCGATAGAATGATAAGAGCAAATATAGAACAAACTATATCAAATATCCTTTTCCATATAGGGAGTTTGAATAATTTTAATTGATTAACCTCATTACTTTTTTTAGAAAAAAAATCGATTTTCATAATAAAAGTTTCTTTACCCTTATATTTAATTCAATTGGGTTAAATGGTTTTACAATATAATCATCAGCACCCATTTCTAATAATCTTATTCTCTCACTTGTGCTATCATTGCTTGAAAGTATGATGACTTTTATATTTTTATATTCCTCATTATTTTTTAAATACTCCAAAAATTCAGCACCTCTCATCATAGGCATATTTAGATCGGTGATAATTAAATCAGGCATATTTCCTTCTTTCATCCAATCTATACCTTTTACTGGATTGTCGAACCATTGTATTTCATTTTCTTTACCCAAATACATAGAAATTATTTTTCCGATAGGTTGTTTATCGTCTATTACTAATATTTTTTTCATAACTTAATTATATAGAATAAAAATGAAACTAATTCGCAAATTTACAAAAATGAATTGATAAATTATTATTAATAAGATAATTCATACTTGATTTTCTCATAATTTATCTATTCAATCTTCATTATACTATAAACAACTTGATGGTCAGAATAGTTCAAACCCTCAGAATGATAATTTATACATTTAAAATCTTTACTATGGAATATATAGTCTAACCTTAAAATTTTAAAAATATACTTATAGGTATATCCTATTCCATAACCAGCCTCTATAAATCCATCAATTAATTCCCCTTTTGTTTCTTTATATGTAAAAGAAGAAGGTGTATCATTTAAATCTCCACATAAAATAATAGATGAATTTGTGCTGTCAACCAATTTTCTAAGATCACTAGCCTGTAGAGCTCTTCTACTACTATTTTTAGTTAATATTAAATAAATATCTTGAATAGCTTTTATTTGAGTTTTTGGCTTGTCAAACTTAAGGGTACTATTTATAGTACCCTTGTTTTGACTAATATTAGTTGTTTGTAGATGACAATTAATAATACGGATTCTCTTATTTTTTAAAATAATATCAATATACATACTACCGTTATGAGTATTATTATAAATAAAAGACATTGAATTCTTAATTGGGTATTTTGAAAAGATTATTAAATCAGACACACCCAAACCATTTCTTCCAACCGAATAATATGGCATTTGGAGAAATTTTGCAACACTATCTATTTTATATAATTTATCTTCAGAAAATTCTTGTAAACAAATAATATCTGGTTTTATATGAGCAATAGAGAATCCTAAATTTTTCACATTTTCAGAATAGTTTCCTTGTTTAAATTTATCCACATTAAACGAAATAATGGAAATTGAATTACTGTCAATTATATGAGGTTTTGAATTTAATTGAAAATTTAAACTGATGAATGGAATCTGTACTAATATTGCAATAAGGGAGAAGAAAAACCAGAATCTAATTTTTGTTGCCCAGTATAGGGCAAGAAATAAATTTATTATTAAAATAACAGGAAACAATAGTGCAATAAAATATACCCAATTATAATTTTCCGGACTCATTGACCTAGAAAAAATTGAGAATAGTCCTATTCCAGCAAATACTAGAGTAATGAAAGTAATAATTATCTCTGTTAAAAGTCTAGTTGCTTTGAATCCCATTAACTAATTATTAATTTAAGAAGTTGCGAATGCATAATTATACTCGAAATTGAAAAAAAAGTTGCTGAGATATCATCCTATTAAGATCATCAACATAATACAATAACATTAATAATAAAAAATAGAAGGTCTTTTGTATATCAATAAATTGATTAAATTTGCAATATGATGTCTATTAATAAACAAATAGAAGATTGAAAGGTTATTTATAATATAAATCAGATTTTAATATGAGAGAAAAAATAAAAAACTATTTTGCAAATAAACCTCGTTTAAAACAATTTGTTCTAGAATTGTGGACGCATCCATATTCTGCAAGAACTAGATGGTGGGCAAGAACTTTTATCTATCCTTTTATTATTAAAAGGGGTAGAGGATCAATAATTAGAAGAACAGCAAGATTAGACTTAAATCCTTCCAATTTATTACGTATTGGAGAGAAGACAATTATTGAGGACTATGTTATATTAAACAATGGCATAGGTGATATTATTATAGGGGATAATACCTTGATTGCATCAACTGCTTTAATTTTGGCGCCAATCAAGATAGGTTCAAATGTAGTTATTGGGCACGGCACAAGGGCAACAGCCCTAACCCATAATTATGAAGATGTAACACGACCTATAAAAAGCCAAGGAGTGTCTGGTCATCTAATAACTATTTCGGATGATGTTTGGATTGGAGGAAACTCAGTATTAATTCAAGGCATAACAATTGGAACTCACTCATTAGTTGGAGCAGGGGCTGTTGTAACCAAGGATGTTCCGCCTTATACAATAGTTGCAGGAAATCCAGCAAAGCCAATAAAAAGATATGACTTCGAAAAGAATGCTTGGGTTAAGGTCGATAAATAATATTATAATAATAATGATATGAAATTAAGGACACCATTAGATAGAAATGACCTAAAAATAAAGAAGAATTATAATGTTTTAGAGGTGGGTTCGGGACATAATCCAACTTTCGTATCAAATGTTATAGTAGAGAGATATATAGATGATAATACACATCGAAGCGAAGATGCAAAGATATACCCACATCAGAAATTTATTAATTCATCAGGCGAAGATATGCCATTTAAAGATAAAGAGTTTGATTATGTAATTTGTAATCAAGTTCTTGAGCATGTAGAAGACCCAGTTAAATTTGTCAAAGAACAAGAAAGGGTAGCAAAACGAGGTTATATTGAAACGCCAAGTATGATAGGGGAATTGTTATTTCCCAAGAAATCGCATAAATGGGTTGTTTTAGACATTGATGGAAAACTTGTATTATTCGAAAAAAATAAGATGCCAGGCAATTATGAAAATAATTATGGTGAACTCTTTTTGAACTACCTTCCTTACCAATCTTTAATTTATAGATTATTGTGGTTCTCAGAACCAAGTCTTATGATAACAAGATACGAATGGGAGGGAAGTATAGATATTATTGTGAATCCTGAAGATGAATACTATAAATCATTCTTTACTAAGCCTTGGGATAGATATATGACAGAGAAACTATTCCCCAAAAGAAAGCTAACCAAAGAAATAGGCAAATTTGTTTTGGCATTATATTATCTTACAAAGACAGAAATAAAGAAAAAGATATTTAAACGCAGACCAATTCTATTAAGAGAATACCTAAAGATAAATAAATCATTATGAAAGCAATGTTTCTAGTCTTCCATGCCTTAGCAGAATATAGTGGGATAACAAAGAAGATAAGGCATCAGGTAAAAGCACTCAATGAATGTGGAGTTGAAACTGATTTATGTTATTTGGGATGGGATAAGGATGGCAACCAAGTAAGATGGGTTGCAGAAAAAGTTCAGCAAAACTATGGGAAAGGCACCAAGGCGAAGATTCTGAAAAGATACGATTATAGAAAGCTATACAAATATATAATTGATAATCAAATCACGCTTATATATATGAGGAGCTTTCTTAATGCAGAGCCCTTTCTTATTCATTTTGTAAGAAAGTTAAAGCATTCAGGAGTAAAAGTAGTTATGGAAATTCCAACCTATCCCTACGACGATGAAGGAAAAGAACTCCCGCTTTTCTACAAACTCCGTTTTAAAATCAATAAACTCTTCCGAGTGCAGCTATGCAAATCATTAGAAAGGATAATTACATTCTCCGATTATGATGAAATATTTAGGCAAAAGACAATTAAAATCTCTAATGGGGTAGACTTTGATTCATTACCACTCAAACAAAGTTATAGACCAAGCCCCGAAATATTTTATCTAATCGTTGTTGCAGAATTACACTATTGGCATGGGGTGGATAGGGCTATAAGTGGAGTTAGTGAGTATATTAAATCTAATCCGAAACAAAAGATTCATTTGAATATTGTAGGTAAGCCAGAGAGAGACTCGGGTTTTGCTCTAAGTGAGCAAACCAAAAAATTAGAAATGGAGAATTATATCACATTTTTTGGAGCACTTTCGGGCAAAGAATTAGATGAAGTCTTCGAGAAATCGGACTTTGGAATAGGCTCTTTGGCAAGACATAGAAGCAATATCACACATATCAAGACTCTTAAGAATAGGGAATACGCAGCAAGAGGAATTCCCTTTGTATACTCTGAAATTGATACCGATTTCGAACAAATGCCATACATAATCAAGGCACCTGCCGACGATAGCCCATTAGATATTCAAAGTATAGTAGACTTCTATTACAATAATGACTTTACTCCAAAGAAGATTCGTAGTTCAATTGAACCTAATCTTTCCTGGAAAAATCAAATACAGAAAGTTTTAGATGAATTATAGACCTATAAAAATTATGCTAGTAAGCATAGTCTATTTTGCCTACTAGCATAATTTGTTTTGCCTAATATTTATGATCGCCACCCTCCATTTCTTCTTTCGTAATAGGCTTCTTGTCCATTTTTCTCCATGCGTAAAAAATGTATGCCAAGACAAAAGGAATAATTATTGATACCACAGACATTGCCTTTAGGGTGAAAAGGCTCGATGATGAGTTGTAGATTGTTAGCGATGATTGCAAATCGAAAGTCGATGGGTAATAAGCCGTGTTATTATACCCAACATTTAGCAATAGACTTAATACTGCTAATACTGCTCCTGTGCCTACGTACCATATACCTTTTGTGAAAAGTGTTTTTGTAAAAATAGTCTTTATTAAGCCGTATAATACTAATAAAACTCCGACAAGTAGTATTCCTAACAAGAATGGCATCTCAATATAATTAAGGAAGTATTTGTATTTTACCATAATTACATTTCCTTGTGTATCTACTCCAAATCCTTCAGAAAGGAATGTAACGATAAGGAATGTGATAAATAATAATACAAACACAGTTCCACAAATTCTAAGTAGTTTCTTAGCTCTTTCTTGAATTGTTTGGTTGTGAATATTGTTGATAAAATATAATAAACCAAGTGTTCTAGCCAAAGATAAAACCACAGCCCCAAGCAGAAGATTGCGCACATTGAACAAAGCTTCAATCCCATGTAAAGGATTTGTCCATTGAGAGATAATAGGCATCATTGGATTTGCTATGTTTTCTTTATTAATTACAAATTCGCTTCCAGTGAAGAATGTACCCACAGCAGTTCCCAAAAGGAAAGCACCACCAAAACCATTTATCAAAAGGAATGTATCGAAGGTTTTCGTACCAAGAATATTATTTTCTTTTGTTCTAAATTCATAGCTCACTGCCTGAATAATAAAGCAGAAAAGGATAATCATCCAAACCCAATAAGCACCACCAAAAGACGTTGAGTAGAAAAGAGGAAACGAGGCAAAGAATGCACCCCCAAATGTAACAAGAGTTGTGAAAGTAAACTCCCATTTTCTCCCAATAGAGTTAATGAGCATAGTTCTTTCTATATCATTTTTTGCAAGCCAAGGTATAAGAGTTTGACCACCCTGAACAAAGAGAAGAAAAACAAGTAAAGCACCCAATAGGGAAATGATAAACCACCAATATTGAATAAAAAAATTATAATCCATAATTAAAACCCTTTCTTAATTTGTTTGAACATTATACTTAACTCTGCAATTAGAAGAACTGTGAATAGAACACAGAAAATAACAAAAGTAGTGATTACCGAGCTTGCCTCCAAAGATGAAACTGCCGAAAAAGTAGGCATTAAGTCTTGTATAACCCAAGGCTGACGACCAACCTCAGCAACAATCCATCCACTTTGTGAAACAAGATAAGCAACAGGAATACCAATAATCCCACTATATAATAACCAGCGATATCTTTCGTAAGAAATTTTCTTAAAGTTGAAGTAAGTAAGCAGGGAAAAGAGAAGTAAAAATGCCGACCCAAATATAACCATAAACCTGAAAGCGTAGAATGTAAGGGCAACATTTGGCACAAGTTGAGACTCATCTTTAATAAAACCATAACCAAAGTTACTATAGTTTGCTTTTAAAGTTTGAAGGCTTTTTTCCTGTACATAAGTATTGTTTTCTCTTTTTGCAAGTTTGTATTCCGACAAAGCCTTTACTGCCAATGTTCCACTCTCCATCTTCTGCTTTGCAGAAAGAGGTGTTGAACCATCTTGAGTAGGGTAACCTCCTTTTAAAAGGTCGTTGATACCAGGTACAAAAGCATTTACATCTCTATATCCAAGAAAAGATAGAATATAAGGAATCTTGATTTCGAAGGATAGAGGTTTTGCCTCATTATTCATTACCTTTTCGTGAGGATTAAGAATACCAACAGCAACCAATGGGGCCTTTGTAGTACCTTGATATAAACCTTCCATAGCTGCAAGTTTCATAGGTTGTTTTTGTGCCACTTGATATGCAGAACCATCGCCAGTGTATATAGTAAGCAATATTCCAATTATCCCAAAAGGTGCTGCTATCATTATACTTTTCTTAGCCATTTCTGTATGGCGATTTTTTAATAAAAACCAAGAGCTAATACCAATACAAGCAGCAGAGCCAACAACCCAACAAGAAGTAACGGTATGGAAGAATTTATTAATGGCAATAGGAGATAGAGCCACAGCCCAGAAGTCTGTCATCTCATTTCTTACCGTGTCGGGATTAAAGGTCATACCAATAGGATATTGCATCCATCCATTTGCCACCAAAATCCAAAGAGCAGATATTGAAGCTCCAAAAACAGTTAGCCAAGTGGAGGCAAGATGAAAACCCTTTGAAACCTTATTCCATCCGAAGAACATAATAGCAATAAAGGTTGATTCCATAAAGAAAGCGAGTATTCCTTCAATTGCAAGTGGAGCACCAAAAATATCTCCAACAAACCAAGAGTAATTAGACCAATTAGTTCCAAACTGAAACTCAAGAATAATACCTGTTGCAACACCAATTGCGAAATTTATTCCGAATATTTTCATCCAGAATTTTGTGATTTGCTTCCACTGTTCTTTACCAGAGCGATAATAAGCAGTTTCCATTATTCCTATAATAACTCCAAGACCAAGAGTCAAAGGAACAAACAACCAGTGATATATGGCTGTGAGAGCAAATTGTGCTCGAGACCATAAAATTAAATCCTCCATATAAATATGTTTTTATTAATGAGTATATAATGATTTACTTGTTTGTACGTTTTTCCATTTCGCTAATAATATAATTTGCTTTTTCGTTCTCGCCATCGGCTTTTGAGCTTAGAAAGTTAGGAAAGAAAAATATTTTTAGTATTGCAAACATAATAAACAGCTTGATTAAAATTATTAACCACAAGGTTTTTCCAAGTGTCATAGAACGAAATCCTTGATAGTAGAAATTAAATATCTTTTTTAATACATTCATTTTATTAGAACAATTAATTATTCATTATGTTTATTTGTCTTTTATTTGACTGAGAACTATTAGATTAAAGCAAAATTAGCGTTTTTATCTTAATATTCGGAATTAATTATGCAAATATATATTTTTTGTTTCAAAATCTAAAATAGTTTAAAACAATATGTCAATAGAAAAAAGCAATAGTTCATTAATTAGAAAGGGTATATATTTGCACAACAGAACAAAACTATCAAATACTTGTTCTTAGATTATAGAATTAATAAATAAAAATATTATTATGGCAACTATTCACAATTTTCAAATGAAGGCTATCAATGGAGAAATGGTAAATTTCTCTAAGTATGAAGGTAAGGCATTATTAATAGTAAATACTGCAAGTA
Organism: Bacteroidota bacterium; assembly: GCA_017860275.1. Taxonomy (GTDB): domain Bacteria; phylum Bacteroidota; class Bacteroidia; order Bacteroidales; family P3; genus UBA10566. Next base: position 6,014 of record JAFNAQ010000001.1, on the reverse strand, counting down.
AATGTGGTTTTACAGGTCAATACGAAGGTCTTGAGGCATTAAATAAGAAATATGCAAACAAAGGATTAGTAGTATTAGGTTTTCCATGCAATCAATTTCTTGGTCAAGAACCAGGTGTGGATGGAGAAATATCAGAATTCTGCTCATTAAATTATGGAGTATCCTTCCCAATGTTTTCTAAAATAGATGTAAATGGAGAAAATGAATCAGAGCTTTACACCTATTTGAAATCACAAGCCCCATTCGCAGGCTTTCCAAATCAAGAGATAGGAGATAAATTAACCTCAATACTAAAAGACAACTCCCCATCATTTATTGAAGGAAATGATATTAAATGGAATTTCACTAAGTTTTTAGTATCAAAAGATGGAAAAACAATAAAGAGATACGAATCATCTGTTTCTCCAATCGAAATTGACATAGAATCAATGTTATAACCAATAGGCAATGAAAATATTTAAAACATCATTAATTATTTTGTCTGCATTAATTCTTTTTACAAGCTTTACCATAAACAAAGATAAGAAGAAGAATAAGGAATCTGAGCTTTATAGTTTTAAGATGAAGTCACTCGAAGGAGATGAAATTGATTTTTCAAAATATAAGGGGAAGGTAATCCTTATAGTTAATACAGCGAGTAAATGTGGATTTACCTCTCATTACAAAGGCTTAGAAGAGTTAAACAAAAAATATGCAGATAAGGGCTTAGTAGTTTTGGGCTTTCCATGTAATCAATTCCTTGCTCAAGAGCCAGGGACAAATGATGAAATCAAAGCCTTCTGTCAAGCAAATTATGGAGTCAGCTTTCAAATGTTTGAGAAGATAGATGTGAATGGAAAAAATGCAGCTCCACTATATAATTTTCTTAAAATGAACGCACCTTTTGAAGGTTTTAAGGATAAAGAAATGGGGGAACGTTTATCATCAATCCTAAAGAAATACTCTCCAGAGTTTCTCGAAGGAAATTAAATTAAATGGAATTTTACAAAGTTCTTAGTTTCAAAAGATGGTAAAACCATTAAGCGTTTCGAAACACCTACAACCCCAAAAGAATTAGAAGCAGAAATAGAATCAATGCTCAAATAACTAAACCTTATAAAAATCAAAAGGAGGCTATCTTATTAAAAGATTTAGCCTCCTTTTTGTTATAACTAGAATTATTATCTTATTTCTGCTCCGTTTACTACCTTTTGTGTAGGAGAAACAAAGACTAATTTGCCATCGGCATCCTCAGCCATAAGAATCATTCCTTGCGATTCTATGCCTTTAAGGTCTTTTGGTGCTAGGTTTACTAGAACTGACACTTGTTGTCCAATAATATCTTTTGCTTCGAAGTATTCTGCAATACCACTAACAATTGTTCTCTTATCAATTCCAGTATCAATAGTAAGCTTTAAAAGTTTCTTAGTCTTAGCAACCTTCTCAGCCTCAATAATAGTACCAGTTCGAATATCTACCTTTGCAAAATCATCAAAAACAATATTCTCTTTTTGAGGCGATGCAACAGCATTTTCCATCTCATTAGCCTTCTTAGTATCTAATAACTTCTTTACTTGAGCCTCAATTTCTGCATCCTCAATTCTTTCGAAAAGGAGTTCAGGAGTGTTTATTGGATGTCCCACTTCTAATAAATTATCTTTGCCAGCAGTAGTCCAAGAATTAGCCTCTAGGTTAAGCATATTTTGAAGTTTCTTTGCAGTAAAAGGAAGGAAAGGCTCAGAAAGTATAGCCAAGTTTGCGCATATTTGAAGGCTAATATTTAAAGCGGTTTTTGTTCTATCTAAGTCGGTCTTAAAGGTCTTCCAAGGCTCACACTCTGTAAGATATTTATTTCCCAAACGAGCAAGGTTCATCATCTCAGAAAGAGCTTCACGGAAACGATAATTTTCAATACTTCTTCCAATCTTCTCAGGATATAATGAGATTTCCTCAATAGCAGACTTATCAATATCATTCAATTCGTAGCGCTGGGGAACCTTGCCCTCGAAATATTTATGAGTAAGAACCATAGTCCTATTCACAAAGTTACCTAGTATTGCTACAAGCTCGCTATTGTTTCTTGTCTGAAAATCCTTCCAAGTAAAGTCATTATCCTTAGTTTCAGGAGCATTAGCACATAGAACATATTTAAGGACATCTTGTTTGCCAGGGAAGTCTTCAAGGTATTCATGTAACCATACAGCCCAGTTTCTTGAAGTGGAAATCTTATCTCCCTCAAGGTTTAGGAACTCATTGGCAGGAACATTTTCAGGTAATATAAAAGACCCCTCTGCCTTTAGCATTGCAGGGAAAATTATGCAGTGAAATACTATATTGTCTTTGCCAATGAAGTGAACAAGCTTACTATCTTTTTCTTTCCAATATTTTTCCCAAGTCTTTGGTAATAACTCAATAGTATTAGAGATATAACCAATAGGAGCATCGAACCAAACATATAAAACCTTTCCATCAGCACCCTCAATAGGAACCTTAACTCCCCAATCTAAATCTCTTGTAACAGCTCTTGGTTGAAGACCTTGGTCAATCCAACTCTTACATTGTCCATAAACATTAGCCTTCCATTCCTTATGTCCATCAAGTATCCACCCTCTCATAAATCCTTCATACTTTTCAAGAGGTAAGAACCAGTGCTTGGTTTCTTTGAGGATAGGAGCAGAGCCGCTAAGAGCAGACTTAGGATTAATTAAATCCGTTGCATTTAAGCTAGTACCACAAGCCTCACATTGGTCGCCATAAGCTCTCTCATTTCCACAATGAGGGCAAGTGCCAGTAATATATCTATCTGCAAGGAATTGATTAGCCTCAGGGTCGTAATATTGTTCAGAGCTTTGTTCAATAAACTTACCCTCTTCATATAGTTTCTTAAAGAAAGCAGAGGCAGTCTTATGGTGAGTATCGGATGAGGTACGAGAATAAATATCGAAAGAAGTACCAAAGTCTTCGAATGATTTTTTAATAATTCCATGATACCTATCTACAACCTCTTGAGGGGTAATACCTTCTTTTTTAGCCTTAATAGTAATAGGCACACCATGTTCATCGCTACCACCAATAAAAACAACATCCTCACCCATCAAGCGAAGATAACGTACATAAATATCAGCAGGAACATAAACACCAGCTAAGTGACCAATATGCAAAGGACCATTAGCATAAGGCAATGCCGTTGTAACGGTATAACGATTAAATCTTTTTTCTTTATCTGTATAATTCATATCACAATTTATTTTTCTTCTTCTTCGGTTTCTGTATTCTCTTCAACAATATATAGAGGTCTTTTCTTAATATCAGTACTCATTCTGCTAATATATTCCCCAATTATTCCAATAGTAATTAATTGAACACCACCAATAAAGGAAACGGAAATTATCAATGATGTCCAGCCCCTTAGGGGCGAGTTATAGACAAATTGAGAAATCAATGCATATATTATCACTAAGAAAGAAAAAATAGACACAATAATTCCCATCGAGCTTGCAAATTTAAGAGGTTTTGACGAGAAACCAGTGATTCCATCTATTGCAAGTTTCAAAAGCTTACTAAATGGATATCCTGTCTCTCCACTAAATCTTGGGTCTCTATCATATTCCACAAAGGTTTGCTTATAACCAATCCAAGCAATCTGCCCTCTAATGAATTTATTTCTCTCAGGCATCTCTTGCAAATGCTTAATAATAACCCTATCAATCAATCTAAAATCTCCAGTATCGAGAGGTATTTTAATTTCAGTAAGTTTATCTAAAATACGATAGAAGCTCTTGTAGGCTATTTTCTTAAAAATACTCACACCTTTTCTCGAAGAACGTTTTGCATATACAACCTTATAACCCTCCATATACTTTTCATACATCTCTTTAATTAGTTCAGGTGGGTCTTGAAGGTCACCATCAATAATTGCAACAGCCTTTCCTTTAGAGTAATCAAGCCCTGCCGAAACAGCAACCTGATGACCAAAATTTCTACTAAAGCTAATATATCTAACATGATTATCCTCTTTGGCTAACTCCTTTATCATCGAAAGAGAACTATCCTTGCTATAATCATTTACAAAAATAATCTCGTACTCAGAACTTATTTGAGACAAGACATCACTCATTCTCTTATACATCTGAGGGATATTTCCTTCCTCGTTATATATTGGTATTACTGCTGAAATTTCCATTCTAGTAGATGATTATTTATTATTAATTGCTTTAGTGATTCTTACAATCTTGCTCTGAATATGGTTGTAAAGTGGCTCATAAGAGAACTTCTTTTGTAAATCCTCATCGGTCTTAGGTTCATTGATAAGAACAATATCCCCAATCTTTAAATGCTCAATCCAAATAGTCTTATTTCTAATACCTTCCTCGTCCATAGCATATTTATAGAAAAGATGGTCTTGGTTATTATCAGTATAAATAAAAGTAAACTCCTTATCATAAACCAAATCCTTCTTAATAACTTGCTTAATTAAATCAAACCTTGAGTAATAAGGCTTAGCCCAGCCAGGTTCTTTAGGTAGGGTAACATGATTTACAATTTGCTTATAAGGAGAGAAGAAAACACTAACAAATAAAACAACAATCAAAGAAGTAGACAAGGTTTTATTCTTTAGCTTTCTAATAAGTAGATGTAACCTATAAAAACCAATACCAATAGGAATAGCCATAAATGGAACAATAGGGAAGGCATACCAAGTAAGCTTAGTTTGACCAATAGTGACAATAACAAAAATAAATGCAGCAATGCCAAAGGAGTAAATATTTAGGTTTCTAATAATCTTATCTTTTGTAAATAGATTAACCAAAAACGCAATAGGCGATAACCAGAAGAAATAAGTAAAAAGATTATCCTTCAATTCATTATAATAAAAATCCTTACCACCTCTATGACCTTCAAGGGCAGTTAAATATCTTCCACCAAGCTCATTATCATAGACAGCCCTTAGGTAACCTTTGTCAAAGAGTTCTCTCCCAAAATAATAACCCCCAATAACCAAAACAAAAAGTCCAATACCAATATAAGTATTCCTACTCTTTAGTACCTTAATCAAATCCTTTTGAAACAAGGTATATATAAAAATAAAAGGAATTGGTATCAAGGCTTGAACACCCTTAGTAAGCGTTGCAAGAATAAGCAGAACAAAGAAGAGATAATAGTAACGATTATCTTTTTTTGTAAGAAAAACAAAATAAGAAAGAGCATAAGAGAGTGTAAACATACAAAGCATAGCATCGTAGTCGGCATTTCTCCCACAATGATAAATCAATAAACCCTTGGAACAAATAATAATAACAGCGGAGTAAAAACCCAAGAAAGGCTTTTGTAACTTTCCGCTAAGTAGAATAAGAGAAATGCCTAAGAAAAGCATAGATAGGGCAGAGGGTAGCCTAACTGCCGCTTCATTAACCCCAAAAATCTTTATGCTAATAGCCTGCATCCATATCAAGAAAGGAGGTTTAGTGCTCCAATGGTCGGCATCAAAATTAAAAGTAACAACAAGAGGATTATCAGAATGTAGCATCTCATAAGCAGAGGCAGCCAATCTACTCTCATCCCATAACCTAAGAGGAAGAGTACCCAAAAAAGCAAAAAGAGGATAAAAACTAATAGCCACAAAAGCCGCCACGAGTATCCAAGAAAGTTTCCTATTCGAAATCTTATTCCAAATCATAAATCATATATAAAATGCAAAGTTAATAAAATTATTAACCCAATAAAAACATCCTCACAAGAATAACAAAAAAACCACCCCAAAAGGAGTGGTTAAAATAACTTTAAAAATCAAAAGGATAAAACACTATCGAACAATCAATTTCTTAGTGATATTCATTTTGTCATTTCGTAAAATAACATTATAGACACCTTTTGCAAAACCCTTAACATCAATCTCAATATTGCTATCTTGCTTATTAATCTTGTATTCTTTTATAACCCTACCCAACAAATCTACAACACTAACATTAGCATCATCATTTAAGCCCTCAAACTCTAAAACAGCCTTATCGCTTGTTGGATTAGGATAAATCTTA